>NZ_BAAJYQ010000016.1:0-870415 GCF_057543815.1 Lacrimispora sp. YZC11
TACCGGTGCAATAGGACTTATTGGAGCAACAGGGCCCACCGGACCTACCGGTGCAATAGGACCTATTGGAGCAACAGGACCCACCGGACCTACCGGTGCAATAGGACCTATTGGAGCAACAGGACCTACAGGACCTATTGGTGCAACAGGCCCCACAGGACCTACAGGACCTACTGGTGTAACAGGCCCCACAGGACCAATAGGACTTACTGGTGATACAGGGCCTACGGGTCCAATAGGCCCCACGGGACCTACGGGTCCAATAGGCCCCACGGGACCTACAGGGCCTATTGGAGCAACAGGGCCTACTGGACCCACTGGTCCCACCGGTCCTACTGGCGCTATCGGCTTGGCGGGCAATGGAGCAATTATTCCGTTTGCGTCCGGTACACCTGTTAATTTGACCACAGTGCTCGGAGGATTGCTTAACACCTCCAGCGCAGTTGGATTCGGGAGCAACCTTCCCGGCATCTCCGCTTCCAGCGGAACAATCAATCTGCTGGGGCTGACGAACTTGGCGTTTTCCATGCCCAGGGCTGGGATTATTACCTCATTGGCCGGTTATTTGAGCATTAGCGCTGCGGTTAGCCTGATTGGCTCGACTGTAACAGTAACCGCTCAGTTGTTCCAATCCGCCACACCTAACAACACCTTCGTTGCGGTGCCGGGCGCAGTGGTTACGCTGTCGCCTCCCCTCACGGGATTGATTTCTATCGGGAGTATCAGCAGCGGTGTAACTACTGGATTGAACATTCCTGTTACCGTAGGAACCAGGTTGCTTTTGGTATTCTCCGCAGAGGTCACGGCTGGTCTCGATCTGGCAGCCACCATCGCAGGCTATGCCAGTGCTGGCCTTGGTATTTCCTAAGAGGTACAAAAAGCAACCCTTACAATTTTGTGTTTTTAAAACAATAAAGCAGCTTCGAATGATTCAGTATTGGAGCGGGGCGTCTGTTCGCAGACGCCCCGTTTTCCTTATGCAGCCATTAAAAGGCCCCGTTTTTCTTAAATTACAGGGTACGGGACCCATAAGCCCCACAGTCCCGTTGAGCCAACCGGGTTCGGAGCTGATTACCCAGGCCTATTCTGAGATATTGCTTATTATTATTGAATAATTATGAGGTTTATACTATGAAAAAGGAGATTGATAGTAACGTACTACGCAGCAAACTATACAACACGATACAAGAATGTAGAAAGACACAGAGGCATCCGGATTTTATTCCCGGATGCCTCTGTGTTACTAATCACAGCTGACTGTAATTAATCAATTCGACCGAATATTTTTGTAGCATATCTTTTGTTTTACTGTTAACCAGAAAATCCAGTTCTGCAAGGCGCTGCAGATTGTAAGAGGAGGATTGGAGCAGATATGAGTCCACATAGGCCGGGTGGCTCATCAGTTCCACAAATGGCCTGGAAGAGATATCGTCCATATGATCGTATACATAAGACAGCCCCGGTTCCCCGTGGTACGTGCGGAATTGTATAAAATCCACGTGCGGAAAGCCTGTTATATCGTGGTTTCTCAGCGGAAGCCGGTATTTTTCTGCGAGTGTCCTGGCTGCAGCAGCCATAGCAGGATTGCTGTCTGTTGTGAATAAGTGGGAGTCAAGATGGGTCGGTTTTTTATCCATTACCTCTACAAACCGCTGGTATTGAGCCTCTAGTTCTGCCAGGATATCTTCCGGCAGATAATTGTGGGAGGATGATAGATTTCGTGGCTTAATAAAAGATCCGTCTTTTCCGGTCAGAGTGCTGCCTTTGGTAAGAGGCTGCCCAAGGGCGATGTTTAAATGCAGGCCGACTCCCAGAGAGGGGCATTCTTTTGCAAGGGCGGCAGCGTGCTGAAGGCCAGGAGTATTGGTTATAAGTGTTGTTGATGTAAGTACCCCTTGCAGATGAGCATCTATGATCCCATAATTGACAGCCCGGCAATAACCGAAGTCATCTGCATTTATAATCATTTTACACATAGATACAATCCTTTCTTTCAGGTCAGTTTGGGCCAATAGCCTTTGTTTTCTTCAATCAGGCGGTCCAGGATCTTTCTCGCTTTCTTGGCGTCTGTAACGGTGCGGTTTAACGTCAGTGCCTGCAATGCTTTTGTGTAATTGCCTTCAAAATAAGCTTCGCAGGTCAGGCGTTCGTAGGCGTACTGGTTTTCCAGCAATGCCTTATAAAAAACAGAGACAGGTCCGGTGTGGAACGGTTTGGGCCCGCGGCTGCCCAGCAGGCAGGTCACTTCCACAACTGCATCATCCGGAAGGTTCTCGATGATCCCTTCATTTTTAACCATTATAACATAGTACGCATTTTTATTTAAGTAGATAGCTTCCGCTATGGACAGGATCATATCACCGTGCGCTTCATTTTTTACTACATGGATCCCATCCAGACTGTTTTGACTGACTGCACGGCGGCATTCGGAAAACACCTGTTTTTCACGACCATCCATGACTTCGTTTGCTCTGGTATAATCCGGGTTTAACTTGGAAGCCTTGTACTCAGGATAGATATAGTATTGGAGGTAGGTGGAAGGCACATACTCATCAAAATCATTAACCATATCCTGTACCAGTGCATAAGTATCGAGCCAGGAAGGGTCGCGCTCGGCGGCATCGGCTGGCAGAAATCCCTTATCCTTTATCCGCTCCTTTAGATGGGGAAGCAGATCCTGGCCGTTCTGATTGTAAAGATGGGTAAACCATCCGAAATGGTTTAGTCCGAAATAGGTGGGTTCCAGGGATTCGGCCGGTACATCGAGCAGCTTTGCGAAAGAATGAATCAGGTTGATCGGCTGGTCACAGATATTGAGAATCCTTTTGTCATCTGGAAACTCTCGCTGCAGGCCATAAGCTACAATGGCGGCTGGATTGGTATAATTCAGGATCCAGGCATTTTGACTGTGTTTACGCACATCCTTTACAATTTCGATCATGTCTTTTAAGGAACGGATCCCGTAGGCAAAACCGCCGGGTCCGCAGGTTTCCTGGCCAAGCACTCCGAATTCCATGGGGATCTTTTCATCCTTTTCCCGCATAGGATATCCGCCTGTACGGATCTGAACCATAACAAAATCGACGGAGTCATAGGCAGCGTCTTTGCTTGTTGTATAAGTGACTTTTACTTTAGGAGCGTGCAGGCGGAATAGCAGCTGCGCATATTCTCCAATAGGAGCCTGACGTTCTGCGTTAATATCATAAAGAACCAATTCTGTGACCGGGAGAGAATCCATGTGGCGGATAAATGCATTCAATATTCCGGGGGTCCATGTGGAACCGCCTCCCACGATCGTAATCTTTAACTTATGTTTCATTTTATTTTAATCCTTTCCAGTATGCTTCGCGTGATACAATGCTTTCACATCTCTTGCAATGCTTTCAACTTTCAAACCGTAGATGACCTGTATTTGATTGGCAGAAGGACAGACAATACCTGTTGCGCCGGTTGATTTTAAATTGTGCTCTTGAACCAGGGACATGTCCTTGATGGTAACACGCAGTCTGGTAAAGCAGTTGTTGATTTCATCGATGTTTTCTCTGCCGCCTAAGTATTCCAGGATCTGTTCCGCCATCTTTGTGCCGCTTCCGGAATTCACAAGTGGCGTTATTTCGTCTTCTGTATCAGCCCCTTCATTTCTTCCGGGAGTTGAAATATTAAACTTTCGGATCAGGTAGGTAAAGCCGTAGTAGTAGATAACCGCCATACCCATGCCGATCAGTACCACAAGGTACCATTTGCTCTGTGCTCCCCGGAAGATACCGAAAATTGTAAAATCAATCAGTCCTGCCTGTACGCCCCCAACGCTGCAATGGAACAAAGCGGCCGTCATATAGCCGATCCCAGTCATGATTACATGGAACAGGAAGAGCACCGGTGAGATAAACATAAAGGAAAATTCCAGCGGCTCCGTAACACCCGTAAGAATTGACGCGGTAACGCTTGCGGAGAGCAGTGCCTTGACTCTTTTTTTGTTTTGATCATCTGCAGACCGGTACATAGCAAAGGCAGCAGCCGGAAGGCCGAAGATGACGATAAGGGAGTGCCCCTGGCCTACGTAGCGGGCGCCCATCTGGAATACATCATTTGGGACCTGGCTGTTTGACGCAATAGCAGTATTAAAAATATTTAATGCGCCCATGACAGTCTGACCATCAATGGTCGCTGTTCCGCCTACCGGTGTAAAGCGTACAACCTGGTTTAGAATATGATGAAGTCCGGTAGGAATCAAAAGCCTGTTGGCAGCACCGTATACAAATGGTCCGAATACTCCAATGGAGTTGATCCAGTTACCGATCAGTCCGATGAATGTGTTAAAGAACGGCCAGATAAAGTAAGATGCGATCCCAGCCAGTGGGATGGTGATAATGGTAATCAGCGGGACAAAGCGTTTTCCACCGAAAAAATTAACGGCGCTTGGAAGAGTGATCGTGTAGAACCGGTTATGTAAAGCGTTTACAAGAAGTCCTACCAGAATGCCTCCGAATACATTCATGCGGAGTGTGAAATATCCCAGCATGGTCTCATATTTAGCATTTACAATGGTTGCGTCCACCTGTGACATCCCCTGTTCCATAAGCTTGCTGATGCTTGTGGATTCAGCGGTAATACCGTTCAGCCCCAGAATGTAATTTAAAGTGTAATGAAATACAAGGAAGCCCAGGACAGCGGAAAATGCCGCGGTCGGTTTTTCATCCTTTGCCATGCCGATAGCGATGGACATACAGAAAAATAAAGGCAGGTTTCCGAATACCAGTCCGGCCAGCTTACGGATAAAACCAATAAAATTCTGAACGTAAACAAGATTTACAAATGTTTCCCCTACAATTGCACTGTTCTGCATTGCTGCTGCAAGACCGCTGAATATACCGGCGACTGCTATGGTAGAAATAGGCAGAAGCAGCGATTTTCCGAATTTTTGCCAAAACTCTTTCATTTAAGACCCTCCGTCTCCTTAATGTAATGATTTCAATACCGGTATGAAATTATAGCTTTATAATATAGGATTTATTTTGATTTACAAGTGTTTGGAAGTATATTATTATTTATATACGAGAAGTATAAATAAACACAAAATGTGTATTATTTCACATCATGAGAAAAGGGCTCCGGAGGGTGAAAGATGAATTTTTTTGACCAGCTGTCAAACAGGGGAATAAAGCTGAATCCTACAGAAGAAAGAATTGTTAATTATTTACTGGAACATTACGGCATATTGCAAGATTTAAAGATTGCCAAGGTGGCGGAAGAGTTATATCTGTCACCCAACTCCATTGTGAGACTTTGTAAAAAACTGGGCTATCACGGGTTCAGTGAGTTGAAATACCAGATCATACATGACCGGAAACAGTATGGAATAGAGGCCGCTGAGCAGCAGACCTCTGTTATGGACAGCTTAAAACAGACACTGGCCATCAATTCACGGCAGAACATTGAGAAAACGGCAAGGCTGATTTATGAAAGCCGCCAGGTAATATTTTTTGCACTGGGTCTTTCCAGGATCGTGGCCTTGGATCTGGCAAAAAAGCTTGAGCATTTAAATAAGATCATTATTGTCCCTGATGACCGTGATAACTGCATCTTGTATGCCAATAACTTAACACAGGGGCAGATCGCTTTTTTCATCAGTTATTCTGGAAGTACTGATATCATATGCAAGCTTTCCTACATTGCCCAGACAAGGGGAGTTCCTATCGTGACGCTTACAGGAATGAGTCAGAACCCTATTTCCGGCAGCAGTGTGGTAAGCCTGTATGCCTATTTTAGGAAACTGAGCTACAGGGATGCCGATATTACATCAAGGATTGGTTTTTATCTGGTGACAGAATTGATTCTGGAAGAATATATGAAGCTTTTTCGTATGGAACAGCAGTTAGAGAATGAAATTGATTAAGAAATCGTTGCAAATCAGTTAAAAAATATGTAAATAAAAGGCGAGTATCCCATAGTTGTAGGAACTCGCCTTTCTGCAGCCAAAGTTCATGGAGTAAACTGAAATCTTTAACCTTAGTAATTACATGAACCATCAACAATGACAGCAGCAAGAGATGAATTGATAATAGTTGTTATACCGGTAGTAGTAATGCCAGCTTGAGTAACTACTACACTATAGATACAGCATTCATCACAGGTTGTATCACAATCGCATACATAAAATGAGAAGGTATTACCAATGGTATTACCTTCCGTTTCTTCAGTAGAGGGTGAAAACGTCCAAATTGGCCCTACGGGAATAGGTGTCAATTGATTTCTGCATTGTTTAAAAACCTGGAAGTTAAGAATTATAGTTGCATCGGTAGTAATGATATTATTTGCAAACTCTAATTGGATACATGGCTGTTTCATCCTTTTGGTGTCTACATTTACAGTAGCTAATGTAAATGTAACTCCGGCAGGGGTCTCAACAGGAAATACCAGAGTCCCTGATGACGTACCACATTTTAAGCGTGTTCTATTAGGCTTTAAAGGCTTTGGGATCCTCTCAAATTTACAAACGCAATCACACTCACTGCATTTATGGTCACAATCATAACAGGTATCTCTATCTTCGTATCCATCACTGTATTCATTCGCATTCATAAAAAGTCCTCCTTATCCTGATTTTACATTTCTGTCTTAACCTTTATAGTCTATTATATTCTAAAGCCAATTCTTCGTGATTTTACAGATGATACAGATGATGAATATACAGAACCGGGAGAAGAGGAGACTGAAAAAAGTCCCCATATCATTCAGATGAAATTTTCATTAAGTAAATTGTAAATATATTGTAATGCCAAAATCTGGGATCTGCTGTTATACTTATCTTATAAAAAACAGGAGGTACGAACATGAATAAATATTTAAAATTATTGTTAACCGGCATTAGCTCCCTAGCACTGGTCCTGTCAGGGAGTGCGTTTATAACACAGGCAGAGGAACCAGCTTCATTACCCAGTTCCATACGTATCTACGGAAATGTAACCGAGGTTTCCGATAACAGACTCCGTATGATACGGAAAGACGGTGCAAGCGCAGACCAGGAAATCATCCTGAACCTTTCCACTGAGTCAAGGATTCTAAATTCCGTCAGCGGAGATCCTGTAACAGCCGAACAAATACAGAAGGGGGAATTTATCTATGCTGACATTAGCCCGGTTATGACCCTTAGCCTGCCGCCTATGTCAAATGCCATTACAGTGCTTTGTAAAGTCCCGGCTGATTACCAGGTTCCGGAATACATAACTGTAGCGTCTATGAATATAAACTCAGACGGGCAGACCGGTATCCTTACCTCTGATACAGGGAAACAATACAGCATAACAGATCAAAGCAAACTATTTCCATATTTAACCCGTAACATTGTTACGGTCCATGACCTGTCAAAAGGCCGCAATTGTCTGGTATGGTCGAAGGATAATACTGTTTCAAAGATTATGGTATTCCCCAATTCTGGCAAATCGGATTTGCAAACCGGCTGGATTAAAAAAGACGCTTCCTGGTATTTCTATGATATAAATGGCTTGCTATATACAGGATGGCTAAATGATAACGGTGACTGGTATTACCTGGATCCAGAAAGTGGAATTATGAGAACAGGGTTCCTCACCCTGGAGGACAATACATACTATCTGCAAAAAGATGGCCGAATGCTTACATCATCCAAAGCATTTACTCCCGATGAAAACGGCGTACTAAGATAAGCAGTAACCGATCTTGCCGGAGTTCCACTGGAACCAATCCATTTACTAAAAATCCCTCTCAGACAATGACTTTGTCCTAGAGGGATTTTTCAGATATTTTCGTTTTTTATTGGTATATTTTCAAGTTGGTACATATAATTATACTGGCAGGTACAAACTGCTGGCAATCGTGTATAGGGTGGTAGGCCTCGATTCTACATAGAATGGAGGTGTTGCTCATGAAGTATTATGACTTTAAGGACCTAATGTCTTTTGGTATGTTCCTTCTGGCACTGCTGACATTCGTCTTTATGACATGTCACTAAATGCAAAAAGCCTTCCCTGTACTTTGGCCGGTTGGGAAGGTTTTTGCTTTTCTAATTAGCCAACCACCCTGTGGCGATTGCCTTTCTTTATTATATTATACCTACTGTTTAAAATATTACAAGTACATGCATTTATTTTAAAATCTTTGCAGAAAGATAAGAGTGATTGCAGCATAGATTATAGGTAGGCGTCAGATGATCTTTTGATAACAAGAAAGTATATCTATACGCTTCCATTTATTCTGCTGTCTCTTAGTTTTATTACATATTTACGGTTTTTTCTTTCAAAGTCCCTGGCTCTATAAAGCAAAATGCTTCAATTTCGTCAGCATTTACTCCATTATCATTAACAAATTGCTATTTCTATAAGTTAGCGGTGACGAAACTAAACGGTTGCAGGGACGAAGGCTAAGTATTCTCCATGCATATCCCAGCTATATTTTAAAAACGAATAATCCCCAAATGCTCAAGTAAAATTTTTAAACCAATTAAAACTAATATAATACCTCCGGCCAACTCCGCTTTTGATTTGAACCTTGTGCCGAATATGTTACCTATTTTAACACCGAGTATGGATAAGGCAAATGTTGTAATCCCGATAAGAGAAACCGCCGGAGCGATGTTGACCTGTAGAAAGGCGAAGGACACTCCCACAGCCAGAGCGTCTATACTCGTGGCAAGGGCAAGGGGCAGCATCTCGTCGGGCTTTAGAGAGGCTTCACTGTTGTCAGGCCGTTTCCCCCCGGGGCAAGTTCTGTCTTTGCATGTTTCAAGTGGACAGACTCTGTCAGGGCAGCCCCCTTCTTTGAAACTTTCCAAAATCATTCTACCGCCTAGAAAGCAGAGCAGTGCAAATGCGATCCAATGGTCATACGAGATAATCTTGTCTGCAAACCATGTGGCTACAAAATACCCTATAAGCGGCATAACAGCTTGAAATAAGCCAAAGTACAGCCCGACAATCATTGCCTTTTTTACTGTAGCTTTCGGCATTGTCAGCCCTGTGCAGATCGCCACGGCAAAGGCGTCCATAGATAGCCCTACTGCGAGAATAAAGAGTTCGATTAAATTCATTTTACTTCCTCCGTACCATATCGTTTGTTCAACAAAAAAAGACTCCCGTACAACCCTGTTAGGTTATACTTGAGTCAATATAAAGTAAAAGACCTATGTATAGCCTGGGCTATACATGAGTCTCGTTTTTTAAGACAAGCCAGACCATAATGGTCAGTATGTTGACTTGACACGCGGAACAGTCCGCGCTAACTACTCCCTCATGAGCTATTCTGTTGTATTGGTAGTATAGCATGGAAATGTATCCGATGTCAATTGCCTACATGTCGCTGTATTTTCTCTCATCTGAAATCCTTTTTCTTCCAACAGCGGATTCCGTACTGCCAGGATCTCTCCCTTATGAAAACTTAATATTGATAATAAATAAATTGGGTGATAGTATATTCAAAAGGATTATTTATATAATTAAAGGGGGTATCTCGTGAATAAAGTTTCAGTTAAGCTATTGTCTTTGGATGATGCAGACAGTCTTTTTGAATTTGAAGTGGAAAACCGTTCCTATTTTGATACTATTGGTTTGTCTCGAAGTGACGCTTATTATAATCGCACCTCGTTTCAAGGAATAGTAGAAAATTTAGTAGCTGAACAAGAAAAAGATATTCACTATATGTATCTGGTGGTGAATGCTCAAGGTGATGTTATTGGCAGAGCTAACCTTACTGACGTTATAAAGGAACCTTTATGTAAAGCTGAGTTAGGATACCGTATCGGTGAAAAACATCAAGGGAAAGGATTTGCAACCGCAGCTGTAAAGCTAATTATTAAGCAAGCAAGCCTGGTGCATAAGTTACACAGAATTGAAGCTGGAACCTCACCTCATAATGTAGGCTCTCAAATTGTTCTAATAAAAAATGGTTTTCAATTTGTCGGAAAGTATAGCCAGTATATTTTGAAAGGTGATGGTTGGGCTGATAGCCTGATTTTTGAAAAAGTTTTAGACTTAAGTGATGACGATATATGAAGATTAATAACCGAACAGGAAGAAATATAAATGAATTAAATTCGTAAAGAACTATCAGCTATGATATTAAGCGGGTAGTTCTTTTTTGTCCAGTTATTCAGGCAGATAAACTGAATTTGATTGAATAGGAAAGCAGTTTTATGGAACATAGAATACAGCCGTATTTCAATTTGAATACGATTAAAAGGTTGCAATTAAAAAGTTTAAGGGGCGGTGCATAGCACTGCCCCTAAGCAACAAAAATACAAGAATGGCCGCAGATGAACTCCTTGATTTTAGACCTATAGAGTAGAACCTTTTTAAGAAGAGCGTTAAGGCAATTGTCGAAGCAATCGGATATAATGGTTTGATTCACGCAGCACATGATCCGCCAACAAAGGTAAAATAATACTGCGTATTTTGCATTCATTGAGCCCCTTTGTACCCGCTTCTTTGAAATCGCGGTACTTTTCAGTTTGTTGTAAGGTTGTACCCGTTACGCTGCCAATCGTCATATCAGTAGCCGCTCTTGCCGCTTGTATTAAATCAGAATATTCCCCAGCAAAATTATTCGCAGTATTTATGAGATCGCATTCGGTTGGATCAAGCAAACCTCGGATAAATAATGCATGTTCCATCATAATTTGATCCCAAAACAGCTCGGTTTCTTTTAGGGTTTCCTCCGGATTCTGCTGGTTTTCCAGCGCGACTAAATGGCTATAATACATTTTTGCCTCACGCAGGATATGGTCAATGAGCAGTGGGTAGTTTGCTGTGAACATGCGACAGGACAATACCTCATTCAATATTCCTGTCTTGAAATCGATAAGTCCCTCCAGCATTGGTTTGACGAGGGCATTAAGCTGGCTTACCTGCTGTATCAATGCAGGGGTAATCAAGGGATTGACCGCGCCATAAAGTGCTTCTTCCAGCTTTGTGATCTCCTGATTGATGGCTATGCCGGTAAAGTATTGTGTTTTTTGTTCGCTGCCAAGGGTGTAATCCGTGACGATTTCACCGGAGGACGCCACAATAGGGCTGATAATGCCATTCCCCAATACTACGGCATTATGTAAAATAGCCTCGAACTGCTGCTTGTATTGATCAGCAACATTGGAAAAGTCAGGATTGGCCGGAGTAAAGCCAGCCTCCAAGAATAAGGAATGTTCTTTCATAATGCGACCAAAAAACATATTTAGCTCAAGTGAGAGGATTACATATTGCTGTTCAGTAATCATAGAAATCTCCTTTATTGTTCTATCGATATCATATGCCGGAGCTGATGGCTTATTGACTGGAAATATAACTGGATTACAATTATTTAATTACAGGATACAATCACTTTAGACTATTTCCACCATGACCAAGCACTGCGATTAAAATAATCGGTATAGGTTTTACCGAGAAAATCAAATAGTAATTAAAACGGTTATCGACTTTATCGAAAATCATCTTGATGACAAGCTGGAGCTTGAAACGGTTGCAATCGCTGTACAGTATTCAAAATATCATTTGCACCGAATGTTTACTGATACGGTGTGCATGGCAATCCATGGTTATGTAGGGCGGCAGCAGCTTAACGAAGCGTCGAAGCTGTTGGTGTTCTCGGACAAGCCAATCATTGAGATTGCTTTTATCTGCGTCTATGAAAGCCAACAGGCATTCTTGAAGTGATATAAAGAAAATATAAAGAAAACATTTGGTCTCTTAACTGCCATTAAATCCTATGCTGAATCAACCGATATTAAATTGTCATGCAAAATACTTAAGAGGTTTACGCTTCTGAAAATTACTGTTAGGAGGTTTTCAATGTTTAAATTTATAAGCTCAACATTGATCGGACTTGTATTTGGTGCTTCTCTGATTGTCGGATCTGTATTTGTATCCGGACATGCAGATCTATTTTGGAACATACCCTCGGCATTTATTATTTTCGGTGGAACCATAGGAGCTACCATAATGGCTTTTCCTCCACAAAGGCTTAAAACCATTGGAACCGTCATTAAAAAGGCATTTTCGAAAGCACAGTTTAATTTAAGAACGGATATTGCTACGTTAGTCAGATGCGCAGAAATATCACGTAAGGATGGCCTGCTGGCTCTTGAAAACTACCTTGATGATTTAACTGATGATGCATTCCTGAAGCAGGGAATTCAATTTATCATTGATGGTGCGGATGAAGAGCAGCTGAGAAATTTATTGGAAGGTTCAACCTACTTCATGAAACAGCGTCATCAGAAGGGTGCCGCAATGCTGGATATGATAGCGGCTACGGCTCCTGCTCTGGGGCTTCTTGGAACCTATGTAGGCCTTATCCCAATGCTGAATAATCTGGATGATGCAAGCACTTTGGGCCCAATGATGGCGCTGGAACTGGTCTCTTCTTTTTACGGGGCTTTTCTCGCTTACGTCATTTTTTCTCCTCTGGCTAAGAGGCTTAAATTTATGAATAAAGAGGAAGAAACAAGAAGAGAGCTCCTGATCGAGGGTCTGTCAGGCATACAGCAGGGGAAAAACCCAAGGCTTATCAGAGAAGAATTGCAGGCGTTTGCAAATATAAGTCTGGATACGGATGGGGAAAAGGATGGAAGGCCGAAATCTCGTTTTAAATCAAGGAGGTGACTGATTAGTTATGGGCAGATTCCATAGGATCGAAGAGGAATATGAGGAGGATGAGGCAAGTTGGCAAGACAGTTACAGTGACTTAATGACTGATTTGCTTGCTATTTTCGTAATTTTGTTCGCCTTTGCAATGATGAATCAAGCGCTTACGATTCAGGAAAATAAACGGGAAAAAGAAGCAGCTGCGGCCAGCCAGGCTGCGGTACAGCAGCAAAACAACCTTGAATCGAATGCGGAAGAGTTTAACAAGCTTTACGAATACATTAAAGCATACATAGAGGAAGAACAGCTTACCGACGAATTAAGCGTTACAAAACTGGGGAACGATCAGATTCTGCTACGTGTTGCGGCTTCCGTATTTTTTGATTCGGGAAGAGCCGAAATCGATGATGCTGCGGAACCTGTGCTACAGAAAATTTCCGAAATATTGGTCACCTACCAGGACTCCTTTAGAATGGTAAGGATAGAAGGCCATACGGATAACCGCCCAATTAATACCCATATCTATGACAGCAACTGGGAGCTTTCAACAAGCCGTGCCGTTAATGTTCTTAGGTGGTTGTTGGAGACCTCCGGAATCGAAGCAAAAAAGTTTTCTGCCATCGGCTACAGCGAATATTATCCTGTCGATGATAACTCTACCAATGAAGGCAAAAGGAAGAACAGGCGGGTGGACTTTTTTATAGAGGGAACAAACGAATAAGAGCAGGTTCGAGATCCATAAAATCACCAATAAGCCCCTATAAAGGGCTTATCTTTATTAAGGTCAATTGATCTGAGTATAACTATTTATAATACAGAGATAATAAATTAAAAGGAAATTTTCAATGCAAAATCATAATGAAAACAGAAAGAAGAAAAGAAATGGAAGTTAAAGAAAGAATTGCTTATGATAAAGGTTTAGATAATACTCTTAAATTATTGGAAGAAGGATATCTATTTATCAAAAATAGAATGGATCTTTATCAATGTAATATGTTTGAAACTCATATAATGGGAGAAAAAGTAATTTGTATAAGCGGAGAAGAGGCTTGTAAAATTTTTTACGATGAAGAGTTATTTCAACGAAAAGGTGCAATGCCCAAAAGAATACAAAAAACTCTGTTTGGAGTTAATGCTATTCAGGGTATGGATAATAATGCACATATTCAGCGAAAACTATTTTTTATGTCATTAATGACTGAAGCTCATCAAAAGAAACTTGCGGAGCTCTTTGAGAAAGAAATGAAAGATTCTGTTAATGAATGGATAAATAAAAATGAAATAATACTTTCTCATGAGGCTAAAAATATTATATGTAAGGTAGCATGCTTTTGGACCGGAGTACCATTGAAAGAATCTGATATAGAAAGCAGGGCAGATGATTTTTATTCAATGGTTGATGGTTTAGGCGGAGTTGGGTCTAGATACTGGAAAGGAAAAGCGGCACGAAATAGAACAGAAGAATGGATAAGAGGAATAATAGAGGAAGTGAGACAAGGGAAGCTGTTAGTAGAAGATGATTCGGCACTTAATTTGATGGCTTTTCACACGGAGCCTGATGGCAATCAATTGGAGTTGCAAATGGCCGCAAAAGAGCTTATAAACGTAATAAGACCAATTGTCGCTATTTCAACATACATTACTTTTACAGCGTTGGCAATGTATGAGCATCCTGAGTGCAAGGAAGAACTGATGCGCGGAAATAATAATTATATTGAAATGTTTGTACAGGAAGTCCGCCGTTACTATCCGTTTACTCCATTTTTAGGAGCAAGAGTACACAAGGATTTTGCCTGGAATCAGTATGATTTCAAAAAAGGAATGCTTGTAATGCTTGACGTTTATGGGATGAATCATGATTCCCTAATATGGAATTATGATGAATTTCGGCCTGAGCGCTTTATGGAACAAAAAGACAGGACATTTTGTTTTATCCCTCAAGGCGGCGGTGATCCTAAAAAGGGACATCGTTGCCCTGGAGAAGGTATTACTATTGAAATCATGAAAGCAAGTTTGGATTTTCTTGTTAACAAAGTTGATTTTGAAGTTCCGGAACAAGATTTGAGTTATAGTATTTCAAGAATTCCCACTTTGCCCAAAAGTGGATTTATCATTAAAAACATTAGAAAGAAATTTTGAATCGAATCTAATTCATTAAAAAGGCTACACATAACAGTAATCGCTTTTAATAAATTTTTCCTATTTATTCCTATAATATTTTTTTAGATTATGACCATAATAATATTGTGTTCAATAACACATTATTATAAAACGGAGGTGTCAAGCTATGGATGGCAATGCGGAAATAACAGTTTAGCTGTTAGCGAAGGATTGTTAACAGCTTAAACCTTGGTTAGAAAGATGTCCCCCAAATTAATTTGGGGGCATTTTTCTTTATATCTCATGATTCTATCTAGAAATTTTCTCCGTAAATGATTGTCTAATTGCCCAACTAATTAATATTAAGTTTATTCAGTAATGTTTATATAAAGTCTTGTCTAGTTCTCTAACTACCCATACACAATACAATTTCCTGGTTTAAAGTGGAAACCGATCATAGAATGAAATTTTTAAATGATTGGTATACTAAAAAATAGTTATATAATAAAAGGAGGCAAACTATGAGCAAAAATAATTCAAAAAAAAGTACAAGTAATCATAAAAAAGAAGATGGTACTTTTCATTCAAAACATATTAATCATAATCCACAAGCAGAAAGCGCTCGAGCTGTATTCGGGTTAAAGGCAGATAATTCGAAAGATAAAGAATCTTAGTATGAGAGATGATTTGCAAGGAGGTTCTCAACATGTCTAATTATACTGGAGTAGTTAAATGGTTTGATAACGAAAAAGGTTACGGTTTTATCTCAACCAACGAAGGTCAGGATGTTTTCGTACATCATTCACAAGTCAAAGAAAAAACTCATAATAAAGATTTACACGAGGGTGAGTCTGTTAATTTTGACGTTAAACAAGATGATAAAGGTTTATGTGCTTTAAATGTCCATAAAATATAAATTGAACTAGAAAGGAGTTATCTTATGAACAAAATTCATTATAATATATCAGGCATACAAAATTCGGAGATTAAAACTCAGCTAAAAAATGCGTTAGATAAATTAGAAGGAATTTCTATGGTCAATATTGATGCAGCAAGAGGTTCAATTGAAGTCGGATACAATCAATCAACGGACGAAAATTCAATTAAATCTTGTATCGAAAATGTTGGCTGCAATATAGAAAGCTAATCTAGCGAACTCTAAGAATAGAGTCAGTGAAAAAAATATACTACCTCGTGGTAGACAGCTCGTAATATCTAAGAGTAGGGAGAAATATCCCTATTCTTTTTTTACCATGAGTTACTCCTGTATTTAATTTGATTGTCAGGACTTTCGAATCTTGTTTCCGGTTCTCTCCACTCTTTTTTTGTAAGGCGATACTCAAAAGAATGATATATTTTATTGAGTTCTTTAGAATGATAAATTCCTTCCTGTTGGAATAGAAAACCACATTTCTCAATCATATTCTTTGAAGCTAAGTTTTCTTGAAAGCAACATGCCCAAACGTATGAAATACCATGATCAAAAAGATAATCCAGAATTGCAATTATTGCCTCCGACATAATACCTTGCCGTTGATAAGCACGATTTAAGGCACAGCCAAGTTCTCTTGTATCCTCACGCCCTTCTTCTGAATCCTCATCAATAGAAATATGTCCAATTACTTTTCCATTCTCACGCCATACTATTGCCAATTTCCGTCCTTGCAGTATCCATTCAGAAAGGATTGACCTCGTTTGCACTATTGATTCGTGAACAGGCCAGCCTGCCATCTCTCCAACCCCTACTTGGTTGCAATATTCAAAAACATCGTTTAAATCTTGTTCTGTAAAAGGACGCAATTGTAAACGAGATGTTAATATGATCATACCTTTTTCTCCTTTAAAAATGAACTATATAAGTATAATACTTCTTTAATTGCCAACTATCAATATAAGTTTCCAAAAAGCAGTAATCCGTCAAATCTAAACTCTGCCGTGAATGCTGATAAAAGCTGCTAATTTGCTATTTATTAGTCAGTGTGATTACATGGTTCGGGTAAATTGTTCTTAACTAAGAGTGGGAGAGAGACAGTCGGGCATCTGAGGGATAACAGCCAAGGACAGATCAGATATGCTCAATTAGCCAATTTAAAGTTATGGCTATTGTAAAAAGGATTTTTTTACTTTATTATAGTTCTCGTGATTTCATGTTAAATAAACATGGAACATGGACATATTATATTTAAAGATGAGGAGAAATAAATGGCTAAATTATTTTTCAGATATGGCGCAATGGGGAGTTCTAAGACGGCTAACGCACTAATGACCAGATATAATTTTATAGAAAAGGGAAAAAATGTTTTATTAATAAAACCTGATAAAGAAACCAGGGATGAAAAAACGAAAATCAGATCAAGGATCGGATTGGAAGCAGATTGTATTTTATGGTCTGAATTCAAAGGTTACGATTATAATTCAATCATGGAATTAGATGCTATTATTGTGGATGAAGTACAATTTCTTACAGAAAATGATATTGAACAACTTTCTAATATTGTAGATGAATACGATATTTCAGTTTTCTGTTACGGTCTAAGAACGGATTTTACATCCCACCTTTTTCCGGGATCCCAGCGCTTGATGGAACTGGCAGATGAAATTGAGGAACTAAAAACAATCTGCTGGTGCGGTAGAAGTGCCAATATGAATGCAAGGATTGATAAAGATGGAAACATAGTTAGGGAAGGGCAGCAAATATTAATGGGTGCAAATGATAAATACATTTCATTGTGCCGTAAACACTTTAAAGAAGGTAAAATCAGGCAATAGATTTACATGAATTCATATGCTTATTAACAGCCGGGGCGTTGGCCCCGGTAAAAAACATCCTTGAAAGAACATATATTCGATTCCATAATAAATAAACATCATTTTTTGTTATCTCAAATACTTATACAATCATGTTTGCAAATGAATTAGCTGTCTGAAATAGTTATCTTATTCTCTGCAAAGGAACTACTATAGCTGCCGGCAAAATCCCCTTTATTGGACCAATCGTTTTAATTCTTTTTAACAGCTGCAGTACCTGTTAGATCACTTATATTACTTAAATCACTAATAACACTTGATTAAAATAATTATTATTAAAAAAGCATTGACTAAAATAATTTTATAAAATATAATAAAAGTAACTAAAAAAAATGGCATATTGAAACAGCACTTGTACAATATGCGCCTTAGGAGGAGGTATATAGTTATGTTTAAGCAGCTTCAAAAATTAGGTAAGGCATTTATGTTACCAATTGCCATTCTTCCGGCAGCAGGTCTTCTGTTAGGAATCGGCGGGGCAATGTCCAATCCAAACACTATTGCAGCTTATCCATTTTTGAACATCTTTGCTCTGCAGGCATTATTTACTGTCATGAGTAAAGCGGGAGAAGTGGTGTTTGGGAATCTGGCGCTCATTATGTGTATTGGTCTGGCAGTAGGGCTTGCAAAAAAGGATAAAGGAACGGCGGGCCTGGCAGCTGCGGTTGCTTTTCTGGTCATGAATGCGTCAATCGGCGCATTGCTGTCAGTCTTTAAACCGGATGGTAACACAATTGATACCGGTGTTGTGGGCTCTATTGTTATTGGCTGTATGGTTACCTATTTCCATAACCGGTACCGCAATATACAATTGCCCTCGTTTCTGGGATTTTTCGGAGGTTCACGTTTTATACCGATCATATCCTCATTTGCGGCAATTTTTGTGGGCGCAATATTCTTCCTGATTTGGCCTCCTTTTCAGTCATTATTGATTTCCAGCGGCCAGACCATTGCAAGTATGGGAGTTTTTGGAACATTTCTGTATGGATTTTTGATGAGGCTTTGCGGAGCGGTGGGCCTTCATCATATGATTTATCCCATGTTCTGGTATACAGAGTTAGGCGGAGTTGCAACTGTAGGAGGACAGGAGATTGCAGGTGCACAGAAAATATTCTTTGCTCAGTTGGCTGATCCTAATTTTACAGGAATGTATACCGAAGGTACACGATTTTTCGCAGGCCGTTTTGATACGATGATTTTCGGTTTACCGGCTGCATGTCTTGCAATGTATCACTGTGTACCTCAAAAACGCCGTAAATTGGTATTCGGTTTGTTTTTCTCGGCGGCTCTGACATCATTTTTAACAGGTATTACGGAACCCATTGAATTCATGTTTCTGTTTGTAGCTCCATGGCTGTATGTGATTCATGCATTTTTGGATGGTCTCTCTTTTGCGATTGCCGATCTTTTAAGCGTTCGCATCGGAAATACATTTTCCGGCGGAATCATTGACTTTACCTTATTTGGAGTCCTGCAGGGCAATGCAAAGACTCACTGGATCTATGTAGTAGTGGTGGGAGTATTCTGGGCAATTCTGTATTATGTATTATTCCGTTTCCTGATCACAAAGTTTAATATTCCGACTCCAGGCCGCGAGGAAGGAGAAGATGATGAGGTAAATGTGGAAACAAAGGGTACAATCGCTGAAACGGCTCTTCGCGTGCTTGCGGCTTTGGGCGGCAAGGAGAATATCGAAGATTGCGATGCTTGTATTACCCGTCTGCGTGTAGCGGTAAAGGATATTAGCAAGGTTGACAAAGATGCCATTAAACGGGAAGGCGCAGCGGCCGTACTGGAAGTTAAGGGCGGCATACAGGCAATATTCGGAGCTAAAGCAGATCTGATAAAATCAAAAATAAACGACATAATCGGCGAAGAATAGGGAGATGTGATACTTATGAATAGAGGTTTGGTTGTATCTTGTCAGGCGCTTCCGGAGGAACCCCTGCACAGTTCATTTATCATGGGGCGTATGGCTCTGGCGGCAAAAGAGGGAGGCGCAGTCGGTATTCGTGCTAACAGCGTAGAAGATATTGAAGAAATCAAGAAAAATGTGGATCTTCCGATTATCGGAATTATTAAAAAAGTATATGAGGAAGGCAAGCCTTATATCACTCCCACATTTGCAGAGGTGGACGCGCTGGTTCGGACAGGTGTTGATGTAGTCGCGGTAGATGCCACCATAAGTCAGGATGTGAATTTTCTTTATAAGCTTCATGAGAAATATCCTAATCAAAAATTTATGGCAGATATTTCAACGGAAGAAGAGGGACTGCGCGCAGACGAGATTGGTTTTGACTTTGTGGGTCTAACCCTGCTGGGATATACGCCTCAGTCGCAAGGACTGGATAAATTTAAGGTGCTTCAGTCTTTGATTGCGAAATGTACGCATCCTGTGATTGCAGAAGGAAATTTCAACACACCGGAACAGGCTGCAAGGGCTATAGAATCAGGAGCTTACGCAGTCGTTGTAGGAACCGCCATTACGCGTCCCCAATGCATTACCCGTGGATTTGCCGAGGCAGTGTCAAAGGTTAATAAATAAATTAACGCCTTCCTTCTGTTTCCTCTGAAATCTTTTCGTTTTAATTAAAAAGTGATATAATAAGAACACTTTATAAAATATGGGTTCAGTTATTCACAAATTAAAGACGAAAGCACAAGAGGTACCAATATGGACATTCTTTCATCAATTCAAAAGAAATATAGTACGTTTACAGATAAAGAACGAAGTATCGCTGATTACATTTTGAAGGAAGGCAATAATATCCGGAATATGAATATCTCTGTTCTGGCAGCTACTGTGGGAGTTTCTGACGGCACTATCACACGCTTCTGTAAAAAGGTAGGAGGAAAATCTTTTGCAGAGCTGAAAATTCAGCTTGGAAGCGCAGGAGCAGGAAATAAGATTGCCCATTCGGACGATCTTGTGACTCAGGTTTATGATTTTTACAAGACCGTGATCGAACATTCCAATCAGATGATGGATAAAAATGCATTGGAGTATTTGGCAGACCAGATTGCCACGGCAGGAAATATCTATATTTTCGGAGTGGGGTCTTCAGGGCTGACTGCTTGTGAAACCATGCTCCGTTTGTCCCGTATGGGATTTCATGTACAAAGTGTGACCGATTCTCATTTAATGGTGATTTACAGTTCGATTTTGGGACCCGGAGATCTGGTAATCGCAATTTCCATATCCGGTGAAACCGTGGAAGTTGTCAATGCTGTCAGAGCGGCGAAACAAAATGGAGCAAAACTTATCTGCCTTACCAGCTTTACTGACAGCACGATCGCACAGTGCGCTGATTTTTGTTTTCCCGTAGTAAACCCTTTGTTTGTTGATCAGGAAAGATTTGTAAACAGTCAGTTGTCGACTCTTTATATGATCGATCTTCTCTGCCTGATTCTTTTAAAGGATGAAGTCCGGAAGAAAAAGATGAATATTACGGTGGAAACCATTGTCAAACAGTCTCATTTAAAATAGCTTGCAGTAAAAATAAAAAGTGCCAGGGGCAGCTTTGAATTCAAAAGCCACCCCTGGTTTTTTTAAAGCCGTAGTCTGAGAGTACTACTATTTTCTGCATATTGTGACACGAAAAGGAGATAATAATTTAAAATTAAGATTGGAGAATTATGGTTTCACAAGTGACGCCATTATAAAGATATGGAGAAAACATTAGCATTTCACGATCTTGTAATCATCTTGTGCGGTATCGTGATGGGAACGATTGCGCGTATCGTCACCCTTCGTATTGATACACGTCAAAATCCCAGTTATCCTACCGGAGGTTTCATTAGCCTGGTGATAGGAATTCTGGCTTCTGCTTTGGGTTCTGTTGCGATACCGGCTCTGTTAAATAAAGAATTCACGGCAGTTACTTTTATTGCTTTAGCCATCCAGCATTTCCGGGAAGTGAGAAAAACAGAAAAAGACAGTCTTGAGGATCTGGAAAAAACGGAATATTCAAAAAGAGGGGCCGCTTATATTGACGGCATTGCTAAAACCTATGAATCCAGAAATTATTTATCCATGCTTACCTCCCTGTTTGTTGTATTGGTTTTAAGTATTTTATCCGTAAAAAATCTGGCTATAAACTTAATGATTGCCGCAGTCAGCGGCTTTTGTATGATTTATTTCCTGACAAGAATAACAAAAGGCAAATGCATCGGTGATATCTGCAATATAAAAGAAGGAAAAATAACCATAGACCATTCGGATTTATTTGTGGATGGCATGTATGTTACCAATGTGCTGGGAACTGAGAGGATCAGAGAATTATTTTTAAAAGAGGGAATCGGTATTGTCATAGAACCGAAAAGTGATAAATTCAGAATCACGATTGAGAATTATGGGCAGAGGCAGGCCATGCTTTTTGAGGCTACCAGAACTTTTGGCGTGAAGCGGTACAGTTTTACCAGAAAAAGTTATAAAAGAGGGAAACTGCTATTGGCTTTTGTACCAATTATTCGTGATCCTGATGCCATAATAGACGTAATTAAGAAAACACCCGTATTGGAAAACAGCAGGAAAATCAATACAATTATGGATATTAATATAGGAGGGGATATCAATGGGGCAGAGTAGTCCGGAGATATTAGTTTATATAACAGATAACAAAGAAAGAATCATATCAGGTGACCCTTTGACCCTTTATATCCCAGACTCAGAGGAGCGCGAAATATGTCTGACTGATTTGGGAAAGGCACTTCGAGCCGATGTGGTGCAACTGAAAAACGGTGATCATGTATTAATCAGCAGGTAGAATATTTTTAGGAGGCGTCCAATGGAAACCCAGCTGGGAAAAGATACGGTTAGAAAAGAGGCAAAAGATAAAGTAACAGGCGTGGCTAAATATACAAATGATTTCACAGATTCTCCTATGCTTTACGCCAGATTATTAACAAGTGTTCATGCTCATGCCCAGATCGTATCCATAGATACCAGGGAAGCCTCTGTAATGCCGGGGGTAAAAGCGGTAATCACTGCAAAAGACCATCAGGTGATATGCGGGTCCATGCTTCAGGACAGGCCTCCCTTGGCCAGAGAAAAAGTACGTTACTACGGCGAACCGGTTGCCATCGTTGTAGCAGATGATGAAATGCAGGCAAAGGCGGCCGCGGGAAAGATACTTGTAGAGTATAAGCCCTTACCGGTTGTAAATTCCGTGAAAGAAGCTTTCAAAAGGAATCCTGTTATGATACATGAAGCTCTCATGCTATATACAAAAGCAACTGAGGAGGTTTACCCCGTAAAAGGGACCAATATCTGCCATCATCAAAAAATCAGAAAAGGCGATATGAAAAAAGGCTGGCTGGAAAGTGAAATTGTAGTAGAGGGCAGCTTTTCCCTGCCTCAGTCTGATCATGCGGCCATGGAAACCAGGGCAGTTCACTGCATGGTCATGCCGGATGACAGTGTAAGGATCAAGACATCATCCCAATCTCCCTATGAGGTCAAGGAATCGGTCAGCAAATACCTAAATATTCCTGAGGGAAAGATTGTAGTCCAGGTTCCCCTGGTTGGCGGTGCATTTGGAGGAAAAGCCTGTGTGCAGCCAGAGGTTCTGGCAGTGATCGCGGCAATGAATGTAAAAGGAAAATGGGTCAACCTGGCAAATACAAGAGAGGAAGATATGGTCACCTCCCCATGTCATTTAGGGCTGGAAGGAACCATAAGGATCGGAGCAAAAAAGAGTGGACAGATCATGGCGGCTGAAATGACATTCCAGATAGATACCGGAGCATACTCTGATATTTCCCCTAAAATAACAAAAGCAATTGCTGTTGATTGCGCCGGGCCATATCGGATACCAAATATCCAATGTGATTGCTACAGCGTATATACAAACCATCCTTATATAACTTCTTTCCGCGGTTTCGGACATGAGGGACGTACCTTTTGCCTGGAAAGAATGATGGATAAGCTGGCATACGAAATAGGGATGGATCCTTTCCAGCTGAGGCTTATAAACCTGGTTCATGCCGGCGATTTAACCCCCACCCAGGTCAAAGTCACCGCCAGCAATACTGGGAATGCGGCAGAATGCCTTGAGAGACTAAAAACGATCATTAACTGGAAGGAAGGCGCACGCATAGTAGAAGAGAATGGTTTGATCAGAGCGAAAGGAATCAGTTGTCTGATAAAGACCTCCGATACTCCCACAGATGCAGGCGCAAGCGCTGTTTTATCCTTTAATTCAGATGGGAGCGTGAATCTGGATTGTGGTGCTGCTGAGATAGGGCCGGGAATGAAAACAACGGCAGCACAGATATTGGCAGAAAAAATGAGAATAAGTGTCAATGACGTTTATGTAAAGCTGGATGTAAATACCCAGTCAACCCCGTATTTATGGAAAACCGTTGCCAGCATGACAACTTATCTGGTAGGGCGGGCCGTATTAAATGCGGCTGATGATGCCATATCCCAGCTGTTAGATCTGGCATCAATTGCCCTGCGGTGCCCTGTTGAAGAACTGGATTTTGAGAATAAGATGATTTTTGTAAAGCATGATCCAGAGCTTTATATCATGTTCGAGGATCTGGTAAAAGGCTACAAGTTTCCCAATGGAAATTCCCTCAAGGGGCCGGTTATTGGACGTGGCAGCTACGTCATGAATCATCTTACGCCCCTCAATGAGGCTACGGGACGGGGTAAGCCCGGCCGTAGCTGGACGGTAGGTGCTCAGGCGGTTGAAATTGAATATGATACCAGACAGCATACCTACCGGCTGCTAAAGGCTGCTACTGTGATTGATGCGGGCAAGGTTATAAATCCCAAGACTGCAAGAGGGGTGGTCATGGGCGGCATGTGCATGGGGCTGGGACTTGGTACCAGTGAGGATTTCGTCTATAATGAAGAGGGAATTGTAGAAGATACAAGCTTCCGCACCTATAAGATGATCCGCTACGGAGAAAATCCGGAATATCTGGTTGATTTTATAGAGACTCCTCAGATTGATGCGCCCTATGGAGCCAGAGGCATTGCAGAGCATGGTATTATTGGAATACCTGCCGCACTGGCTAATGCCATCTCTTTGGCAGCTCAGATCGATGTAAGCCGGCTTCCAATTACGCCTGAATTCATATGGAGGGAAAGGTCTAAACTATGATTCCTTTTGATTTTGATTATTATAAACCGGGAAGCATGGAGGAAGCATTTGATTGCTATCATGACTTGCTTTCAAATAACAAAAAACCTCTTTATTATGGCGGCGGTACTGAAATTATCAGTATGGCCAGGGTAAATAGCATAAAATTCGATTCGGTCATTGATTTAAAAGGAATACCGGAATGCAGCCAACTTGAGGTAGGCGGCGGGAAATTCAGGATTGGAGCTGCGCAAACCCTTACAAACATTGCGGAATGTAATGCATATCCTCTTTTGTCTAAAACCATAAAAAGAATTGCAGATCATACGATCCAAGGGAAAATTACCATAGGCGGCAATCTGGCCGGCACAATCAAGTACCGGGAGGCATCCTTACCGCTGATGATAAGTGATTGTACCTTGCAGGTAATGACACGGGGAGGATTGACTGAATTGCCATTTTCAAAGGCATTCAATGGAAAACTGCAGCTAAAAGAAGGAGAATTTCTGGTCTCCATATTGATAGAAGAGAGTGATTTGAATATACCTTACAATCATGTAAAAAGAACCAAACAGGAGAAAATAGATTATCCATTGATTACTATGGTGGCATTAAAAAATAAGAAAGCCGTAAAAGCGGCGATTGCCGGGTATGGTGATAATCCTATCATTTTATCGGAGAGGATCATAAACCATAAATTATATAACGTGGAACAAAAAATTAAAAAAGTCATAAATTTGGCCCGCAGTGATTGTAAAAGTGATTTATCAGGAAGCAGGGAGTATAGGGAATTCGTATTGGAAAATATGCTTCAGGAAATGTTTATTAATTTTGAAAAGATCGGATGATCCTTTCAGGAATTGAGGGATTGTATGCATTTATCAGGAAACAGTATCATTGTTCTTAATGTAAATGGTGAAGATAAAACCGTTATGGTTAAGCCATCTCACACTCTGCTTCATGTCCTTCGTGAGGAATTATCTTTAACCGGAGCCAAAAGCGGCTGTGAGAACGGAGATTGCGGAGCCTGCACGGTATTGGTTGATGACATGCCTGTCAAATCCTGCTTAATGCTGGCGGCAGAGGCAGTCGGACATAAAATAACCACAGTGGAGGGATTGAAAAACGCTCCGATACAAGATGCATTTATAAGAAACTGGGGATTTCAATGTGGTTACTGTACTTCCGGGTTTCTGATGGTTTGCCATGCACTGGCTATGCACAAGCCCAATGCAGATGATCCTGTCATAGAGGAATGGTTACAATCCAATCTATGCAGGTGTACCGGTTATGAGGAAATAGAGAATGCCGTAAAATCAATATTATCAGGGAATTATAAGTGAGACATATGGATTGTTTGCCTGAGTTCTTTCAATCGGATCTTTGCAAAAACTGCATTAAAATTTGATTCACATCTTGTCTGGTAATCCCATACAATAAGGTATAATTATGAGATGAGGTGTATGATATGGGATGTTCTAATTCTTGTTCTTGTGGTTGTAACCGCAACAATAATTGTGACAATAGATGCGAAAATAGATGCGAAAATAGATGCTGTAATAAAAGTAACGTTGATCCTTGTGCAGAAGCAAAAAGAGAGGCATATTGCGCCGGTTTCAGAGATGGATGCAATGATCCATGCTGCAGAGGCATCAAAAGATAGGCAAGGCTGATAAAAGGATGAGCGGGTATCCGGTATTCCGGACCCGCTTTTTTATAATTAATCCATAATTGATCTACTGTTGCTATGGGCGGTTAATGGACAAGCGTTCTGTCGGCCGTTTTTAGTTCCATGAATTGCAGAATCTGCTGTTTTGTGATATTATAATACCATAGTTTACCAACAGGTTTCATAAATCTGTAAGAGAGGATGGATGTCAATGGGAGATAAAAAGGGTATTATAGCTGAGTTTAAAGAATTTGTTTTACGTGGGAATGTGGTGGACCTGGCAGTTGGTGTTATTATCGGTGCTGCTTTCCAGACGATTGTCAATTCCCTGGTAAAGGATATCATATCTCCCCTGATCGGAGTGATTACCGGAGGAGTAGATTTCTCCAATAAATTCGTGCTTCTGTTTACTGCTCCGGAAGGCGCAGATGTTTCCACGCTTCAGGCCGCACAGTCTCTTGGGCCGGTATTTGCTTATGGAACCTTTATCACGGCTGTTATAAACTTTTTAATCATGGCTTCTGTTATTTTCATGATGATAAAGGTGATTAATTCCCTGCGCGGAAAGAAGCAGCAGGCGGAGCCGGCTGCTTCAGCGGATAAGGAGTGTCCATATTGTTTTACCCGGATCAATGTAAATGCCACCCGCTGCCCCAATTGTACAAGCCAGTTGGATATACAGCCGGAAACAATGCAGGAAGATTAAAGAGAACCTAAGTATCGATTGAAAGAAACCAATGTTTATGAGTTGGTTTCTTTTATTTATTATAGGATCATGGAAACGCGTTCTAATACATGGTATACATCCAATTGACCATAGCCCCATATATTGTTGGGATAATTGTAAGCAGGGTTACGCTGTGCTCCTCTTATAATCATTCGGCTGACCTGTTCACCTGTAATATAAGTGAAGTTACCTTTGCCCTGAGTCCATTCAAATATTATAGCAGATGCTCCCGCTGCAATGGCGGCAGAAGCGCCGGTGCCTGTTAAGGTTCCGTATTGATTTTCCGGAAACGCACAGGGGATCTGATATCCGGGAGCCGCAATATCAGGTTTAACAAGGCCGCTTCTTGTGAAACCTCTTCCCGATTCATCCAGGATATTGGAGGTCCGCTGATTATAAGCAGCAACGGTCAGGGTACGTCTGGAATTTCCGGGAGAGGTGATGGTTGTATCCGGATTGGAATTTAAAAAAAAGGTTCCGTTTGATATCAAGTCTCCGCTGGGCAGCCAGGAATTAAAAGAAAAAGGTTCATTTTCCGTGCTTTGAACACGGAAGTGCCAGATTCCGGGAAGGGGGTTATCAAACCGTAATAAAATCAGTTGGTCGCCGCTTTCCCGTTCAAAGATCGTGTTATTTACCCAAACGATGCTCTGACTGAGCTGGAAAGCAAACTTTTGGCATTCATTGAGGGTGGGATTAATAAACGGGGTCGTTTCCCTGTTTGGTGCGGAAATTTCAATAGAAAGCCTTCCAGGAATGTGTGCCCAGAGTTCCATGGTGAACTGCTTGTCACTTTCTGCAATATTTAATTGGAAATCATTAAAATATGGGGCGGAAGTTGTTTTGTTAAAATAGTGCCTGCCGCTGTTTGCCTCATTTCCGGCGGATATGGAAATACCCAGATCAGGCTGCTGGACCAGGCTTTCCACGTAGCTGCTTAAAACTCCCCTGCCATCGTGACTGCCCTGACTGCTGCCCAGAGCAATGCATATGACAACTGGACGTTTCAATCGCTGGCCTATGGAAACTAAATAACGTATTCCAAGAATTATGTCTGATTCCTGGAAACATAGTTTGTCTTCCGGAACAGAAAATATCATTTTAAGATTCGGCTTGGCTTCTTTTAATTTTACAACAGCCAGCTCTGCATTTGGAACTACTCCGCGAAAGGATTGGTTATTGACGGGAGAACCTGCAATGATACTTGCAATGGCTGTGCCGTGGCCAACTGCATCAGTTGAAGGAACAACGACAAGAGGATTTTCATAGTGCAGCGCGTCATTTATGGAAGCTTTTGTATATTCCGTACCAAAGGTAAAATCCTTGGGAGGTGTTCCTTCCTGCTGTGTCTGATCCCATATGGAAAGGATACGGGTTGTTTTATCTTTATTCATGAATGCTGGATGCCGGTAATCAATACCAGTGTCTACGATGCCGATAATCACTCCCTGTCCAAATAAAGTGAAATCCGTTTCTGATGTTATGTCATTCATATCTGGGGCGGAAGGGGTAACGGCAGAAGTAAGGGTATAAAGGGATGGAAAAACATGGTAAGGAGTTTCCCCCAGATTACATGGCTGCATATTGTGTTTGAATACATGCAGCAGGGAAAACCTGTCATTGAGCAATGTAACATCATCCCCAACTCCAAAGGAAGGAATTAATAAATTACTTATAATCAAGTCGTAATAATTATTGTCCAATATTTTTTCCATAATTAAATCTCCTTGACAAGATCTGCTTAGAGCATATGATATATTTTATGCAGCATTGTTACCGATATGAGCGTTGTCTGTAAACAGGCGGCTGCTTCTTCTAATTCATAGAAGCTTGAGTACGCCTTCTTTTCTTATGCTCATAATAGGAGCCCGGTTGCATAAAATATATCATATGCGCCAGTAGTTTAGACAGGGAGGCCTGACGATGCAAAAAATATTGGATGAAAATTATTATGACTTGATCATTAGTAATGTTATGATTCCTACATATGATACCGGAGATAATATAACCCCCATGGATTTAAGGCATTCCTTGGCTCATATCCCTGTTGGTACAGCGAATCCCTGCGACTTGGGAATTTATCCTTATAATGCATTTCCTTCCTTACTGACCCTTAGCTCCACCGTCAGTCTTGAAAAATCCGGTATCGGAACGGTCCAGAGAAATCCTTACTTGGCTTTATTCGGGCGGGGAGTGATTGTTGCGGTCATTGATACCGGGATCGATTACCAGCATCAGGCATTTTTATATAATGACGGAACGACCCGTATTATTTCCATATGGGACCAGACCATACAGACGGGCGCGCCGCCGGAGGGATTTACGTACGGCACCGAATATACCAGGGAGCATATCAATGTTGCGCTTAAGTCGGAAAACCCCTTATCCATAGTTCCTTCTGTGGACACCAATGGTCACGGAACCGCAATTGCAAGTGTAATGGCGGGCAAACCAAGCTTGGAGCAATCATTTAGCGGTGTTGTCCCGGAATCCGATCTGCTGGTGGTAAAATTAAAGCCGGCAAAGAACAATCTGAAAAATATATTTTTTGCTCCTGAAAACGTTGAATCTTATCAGGAGTCGGATTTAATCATTGGGATCGGTTATGCGACTACCGTTGCTCAAAGGCTGAACCGTCCCATTGCCATATGCATTGCAATGGGAACAAACCAGTCAAGCCATGACGGACGGGGAGCTACCAGCTTTATTACCAATTACCTGGCTCAGCAGCCCCATATCGGAATAACGATCAGTACAGGTAATGAAGCGAACAAACGCAGACATTACTTTAACAGCACCACTGCGGAACCCTTCCTGAATAATTTTGAATTAAGAGTTGGCGAAAGTGATAAACTGTTTGCCATTGAGCTATGGCCGTTTGCTCCGGCAAGGCTGGCTATAGAGATAATCGCTCCAAACAGAGAGACAACAGGGCAGGTCTATCCTGCTCTTGGGGAATGCAGAAGATTTGCCTTTGTATTTAACCCAAGCGTCGTATGGATCAATAATTATATTTTTGAAGAAGAGACTGGAGACCAGCTGATATTGATGCGTTTTCAGAATCCTCTTCCCGGAATCTGGAACATTCGGGTTCAAAACCTTGATAATGGACCATTTTCCTTTCACACCTGGCTGCCGTCAGGACAATTAATCTCAGAAGAAACCTTTTTTATAAATGCCAATCCGGATACTACCATAACATCACCTGGAAATGCAACCAATCCTCTGACCGTCACCGCTTATAATCAATATAATGACACCGTACTGCCTGAATCAGGAAGAGGCTATACAAGAACCGGATTCGTTAAACCCGACATAGCGGCACCGGGGCATGAGATTACCTGTGCGGTTCCGGGAAACCAATATGGAAGCATAACAGGAAGCGGCTCCGCGGCAGCCCAGGCGGCGGGTGTTGTTGCCATGGTTTTTGAATGGGCCATTCCAAGGGGAAATTATACCAATATCACCGGAAACGACGTGAACCGTCTGCTTATTCGCGGAGCGCAGCGTAATACCGGGATTTCATATCCAAACAATATCTGGGGATATGGGCAGATCGAAGTTAACACGCTGTTTGAAAGGCTTACAAATATATAAAGGACAGCACAATGGATATCTCATGCTGTCCGTTTTTATTTTATGATTGAGGTTATTGAAAACATTCGATATAATGAAAGAGCCGGCTTTGAGCCCTGCCCTGATCTGATGCTGGTTTGGCTTACCAGCTTATTCCGGCTCAGGAAAGGTACAAAAAATAACAGGATACAGGAAAGAGGAGAAGGAATGGAAGATGCGAAAATGAGCGGATTGGATGCGCTTGAAAAAACGGCTGAAATCAGCGAATTCAAATGGTATATTTTTGATATCATCTATGAAGGGATGGAACAGGATGGAATTGAAAAAAGTAAATTCAGCCTGGATAAAGAGGATTCGGATGCAGTCTGTTTCATAATAAGAGAAGGAAGTCTTTTTGTTTGCGGCAGAGACGGAGAAGATACCAGACAGCACCGTAATATTTACCATGCGGTATGTGATTTTTTTAATAGAATCTATGAGAATGAGGAAAATAAAGAGGAAGCGGTGACTCGTTTTCTTATCAGAACTCTTGATTTACCGACTCTGATGAAGAAACCAAGCCGTTCCTTGCTGAGAGACCAGATCAGCAAATGTCAGGAAGAGATCGGCGCTCTGGAGGAAAAGATAAAAGAGGAGCCGGGTAAAAAGGGAGAAGCGATGCTTACTCTTAACAGGATTTATTTAAAAGGATTAAAAGAGAAAATGGAAAAACATCATGGGGAATCAGTATAAGAAAAATAATTTTTGTTTTATGTGAATAAAACATCTGGATCAGGCCATAATAGGATTATACCAAAGATGAGTGAATACTTATCCTCCCCTTTTTAGTGAGAGAAGTCGCATAAACTGATGTTTATCTGGCTTCTCTCATTTTTTGTGCTGAATGGGAATAAAAAAGAACATATGTTTGCTTTCTCGTCTAGCTTGTGTTATAATATGAATAGGATGGCGGACGAATCACGCAACCTCGCTTCCTGACTTTTGTGAGATTCATACAGTATTAGCCAGGCAGCCGGAACGCGGTGTTTTGTAAACCGGCCTGAACATCACGTAGTCACATACACGTGATTTTTTCGGGAACCACTATGATGTGGTTTTAATTTTTAACCATGAAACGAACATTTGTTCTGATGCGAAAGGAGACTCGCGTATGATGATCACAAGAAACAACTTAAATGAAATATTATTTGAAAACCAGGATGCAAGGCTGTTAATAGAACGGGTAGTTTCCCATACGCAAGCTACCTTATATTATTATCATGACGTTGAGATCACCGTAGAGAAGGCATTGGAGATATACAACCGTGCAATGCAGGCGGAAGAGGAAGATGCATCCACCTGTGTATCATTCCTGGATTTTTCCAGGGAAAAAAACAAATTGCTGTATTCAGGAAGTTCTTGCTGAAATGGCTCTTTGGATATGGACAAATTGCAATGAAAAATTAAAACAATTCAAAACAGGATGAAATAATAAAAAATATTGACATAAACAATAAAATTATGTATAATTCAAATAATTTCATGGGCGAAATGCCGATGAATTAAGACAGAACAAGAAAAACAATATCAAAAGGAGAGGGAAAGATGAAAAAAAGAGTATTAGCTTTAGGCACTGTAGCCTGTCTTGTTTTTGGAACCCTGACAGGTTGTGGCTTTACCGGATCTACCGGCAGCCCCACCACCGGAGGATCTACCCAAAGTGCGGCGTCAAGTGAAGCCGCTTCTGACAAAACGGAGGCACCGGCAGCCGGCGATCAGGTGCTTAGCGTATATGCAAATGCTGAGATCAAAACCCTGGTACAATGGGCGGCTTCCGACAATCAGTCATCAAAGGTAAACAATAACGCATTTGAAGGTCTGCTTCGCTTGGATGAGAATCATGATGCGCAGCCTGCACTTGCGGAAAGCTATGATGTTTCCGATGATAAACTTACATACACCTTTCATTTGAGAGACGGCCTGCAATGGAGTGACGGAACTCCTTTGACAGCAAAGGATTTTGTGTTTGCCTGGTTAAAGCAGATGAGTGCGGAAGCCACCAATGGCTACAGCTTCATCATGACAGACTATATTGTAAACGGCGCCGAGTATAATGAAGGCAAAGCCGGTGCAGAAGAAGTTGGAGTAAAGGCCCTTGATGACAAGAGCTTCCAGGTGACTTTAAAAGCACCTACCCCTTATTTCGCCCGATTAACTGTCCTTTGCCAGTTCTTCCCATTAAACGAGGAATATGTTACCTCTAAAGGCGACCAGTATGGATTAAGTGCGGAAAATATGATTTACTGCGGCCCATACGTTATCACCAGCTATGATCCGGCGGTAGGGGCTACCTTGAAAAAGAATGATAAGTACTGGGATGCTGCAAATGTGAAGGTTGAAAATGCACAGGTAAGGGTAATGAAGGATGCATCTGCAGCCCTTAACGCTTATCTGGCCAATGAACTGAGCCAGGTGGCTCTTGATTCTGCCAACGTAGCCGCTTATCAGAATAATCCGGAATTCAGTTCTAAGAGCGAGTTCAGAACCGAATATCTGCAATTCTCCTTAAGCAATCCGGTTATGGCAAACAAAAATATCCGCAGGGCTGTTTCCATGGCCATTGACCGCGAGACCTTAGTTAAAGCAATTCTTGCCGATGGATCTGCTCCCAGCGCCGGTCTGGTTGCGGAAGGTATGTATGGAAACGAAAGCAAGAGCTTCCGCGATTTAAACGGAAATATTTGTCAATTCGATCCGGAACAGGCTAAGAAATACTGGGAAGAGGGCTGTAAGGAATTGGGACAGACACCAACTCTGACTTTGCTGGTAAGAGATGATTCTGTGACAAAAGCGGTTGCAACCTACATACAAAGTGAATTAAATAAGAATTTAGGCATTGATATTGTGATCGATACCAAGACGGTTCAGGCAAGAAATGAATTAATGGATAACGATAATTACATGTTTGCATCTACCGCATGGGGCGCTGATTATGATGATGCCATGACATACCTTGATTTATGGACCAACGGCACTCCGTACCGCGGCTCCTATCAGAATGAAAAATATAATAAGCTGATCAATGACGCAAGAGTTGAAACCGATGACGCCAAGCGTCTGGATATGCTGCTGCAGGCGGAGAATCTTCTAATTGATGAGGATGTGATCGTTGCACCTTTGTACCATAGAGGTTCTGCAACCCTTACAAAATCCAATGTGAAAGGACTGATCAATCATCCTTTCGGGCCGGATGTGGAATTTAAATACGCTTATTTTGAGTAAGCCGCAGCGGACAGGGATTTGACCTGGCCAACGAATGCGGAAAATTAGAAGAGCCGTCCTTCCCTTTTCAAATTGGAAAAGGGCGGCTCTTTTTAAAATCTTATGAGAATATGAATGCAAAGGAGGACACAGCATGATAAAATATATCTGCAAGCGACTGGTATATCTGGCGCTGACATTATGGGTCATTGTAACAGCTACTTTTTTTCTGATGAAGAAGCTGCCAGGATCTCCTTTTGATGCGGAACGCTTTAATATGATGTCCGTTCAGCAGCAGCAGGCCATTTTAGAGCAGTATGGGCTGAATGAGTCCGTGCCCCGGCAATACGTAAAGTATATGGGAAATATCCTGCATGGAGATTTCGGTACATCCTTTACCTATACCGGACAGAAGGTATCTACAGTAATCGGAGGAAGGATCGGTCCCTCCGCTTTGATCGGTCTTCAGGCGGTACTGATCGGTCTGGCTGTTGGCCTGACACTGGGAATAATCGCGGCGTGGAGGCATAACAGCGGAATTGACTATTTCACTATGATCTTAGCTGTCCTTGGGGTCTCTGTCCCTAATTTTGTAGCTGCGGCTCTTTTGCAGTATTATGTAGCCTTAAAATGGGGAATCCTGCCCGTTGGTTTCTGGACTGACTGGAAATGTTCGGTTCTTCCATCCATTGCTCTGTCCTTTTCTGCGACGGCCATGATCGCCCGGTTTATCCGGACAGAGATGCTGGAGGTGTTGGAGCAGGATTACATCGTCACTGCCAAGGCCAAGGGACTTAGCCCAATGAAGGTGCTCATGCGCCATGCGGTAAGGAATTCGATCATTCCTGTGGTGACGATTCTGGGGCCCATTGTTGTAAATCTGCTGACAGGCTCTCTGGCGGTAGAGAATATTTATACCATCCCTGGAATTGGCAGCTTATTTGTAGACAGTATAAAGGCTAATGACTATTCCACGATCATGGGAATCACGATTTTTTACAGCGCTTTCTATATTTTTGTAGTGCTGATCGTTGATATCGCTTATTCCCTCATCGATCCCAGGATTCGTCTGGCAGCCGGCATGGAGGGTTAAGCATGGATGAATTATTTGTAAAGGCATATGTGGATGAATCGGAGAAAGAACATATTGCCCGACCCAATTTAACAGCCCTTCAGGATGGCTGGCTTCGTTTGAAAAAAAATAAGGCGGCAGTCGTTTGCTTGTTTACATTGATTGCAATCGGTCTTCTTGCAATACTGGCGCCGGAATTTTCAAGATATTCTTATAAAGAAACTAATTATGACATCATTTATAAAATTCCCTCCATGGAACATCTCTTCGGAACGGATCAGTTTGGCCGTGATCTCTGGGTCAGGACGTGGATGGGAACCCGCATTTCCCTGCTCATTGCTTTTGTGGCAGCTCTTTTGGATTTAACGTTGGGAGTGACCTATGGAGCGGTTTCCGCTTTGGCCGGCGGCAGAGTGGATGCTGTTATGCAGCGAATCATTGAAGTGCTGGTGGGAATTCCCCATCTGATCATCGTCATCCTTTTGATGATGGTTATGCCGGCAGGTATCTGGACGATTGTAGTGGCTCTTTCCATTACCGGCTGGGTGAATATGGCACGTCTGGTCCGCGGATCCATATTAAAGCTTAAGAATCAGGAATTTGTGCTGGCGGCCAGAGTACTGGGAACCAGTACTACCGGAATCATATGGAAACATCTCATCCCCAATACAGTAGGAGTCATTGTCATCAATGCCATGTTTACCATTCCGTCCGCCATATTTACGGAAGCATTTTTAAGCTTTATCGGCATTGGCATGCAGGAGCCGAAAGCATCTTTGGGCGTTTTGATCAACAACGGATACCAGGTGCTTCGCAATTTCCCCCATGTGTTGATCTTTCCGGCAATTGTGATCGTCCTGATTATGGTATGCTTCAGCATTCTTGGAGACGGCCTGCGGGATGCTCTGGACCCAAGAATGAGAAAGTAGGTGAAGCGTCGTGAGCAGATTATTGGAAGTCAATCAGTTACAGGTACATATAAAGACACAGCATGGCGTAGTTCAGGCGGTGAGGGGAGTAAGTTTTTATCTGGATGAGCAGGAAACTCTGGCAATCGTGGGAGAGTCCGGCTCCGGCAAATCTATTTCTGTAAAAAGCATTATGGGCCTGCTTCCGAAAAACGGAAAAATCGTGGGAGGCAATATTCTCTTGGAAGGCAGGGACCTTGCAAAATACAGCGAGCGGCAGATGCAGACGGTACGGGGGTCAGATATTTCCATGATATTCCAGGATCCCATGACCTCTTTAAACCCTACTATGACTATTGGAAAGCAGATCGTGGAGGTATTAAAAGAGCATCGGAAGGATATGACAAAAGCACAGATGAAGGAACGGGCTCTTGAGCTGATTTCTCTTGTTGGAATTTCCAATCCGGATACAAGGTTTGACCAGTATCCCCACCAGCTTTCCGGCGGCATGAGACAAAGAGTCGTGATAGCGGTGGCTCTGGCCTGTGATCCCAAGATTTTGATCGCCGATGAGCCGACTACGGCTCTTGATGTAACCATACAGGCACAGATCCTGGATCTTATGAAAGATCTTCAGAAGAAAATCAAAACTTCCATTATTATTATCACTCATAATCTGGGGGTCGTGGCGAATATTGCGGACCGGGTTGCCGTCATGTATGGAGGTCAGCTGGTGGAAAGCGCAGATGTGCGTGAGCTATTTTACCAAACGGTACATCCGTATACAAAGGGGCTTCTGGCCTCTATACCTAAGGCTTCTCATAAAGGGAGCGAGCTGACGGCCATTCCGGGGACGCCGCCAGATCTGATGGATCCGCCAAAAGGCTGCCCCTTTGCAGCAAGATGTAGGTCGACCATGGAGGTATGCAGACAGTATCCACCGGAGGATATGCTTTGCGGCGAAAGCCACCATGCGCGCTGCTGGCTTCTTGATGAGCGGGCAAAGGCTCTTAGGGAATAGGAGGAAATTATGATGTCAGCAGAAAAGAAACCATTATTAGAAGTAAAGCATTTGAAGAAATATTTCAAGGTGGGAAAAAATCAGGTTTTAAAAGCAGTGGATGATGTGAGTCTGGATATATATAAGGGAGAAACCCTTGGCCTGGTGGGTGAAAGCGGCTGCGGGAAGTCTACCTTTGGCCGTACCGTGATCCAGCTGTATGAGCCAACGGATGGCAGGATCGTATATGATGGACAGGAAATTAACAGCAGTTTGCCTGTGGCGGAGCGCCATAGATTTACCAGAAAGATGCAGATGATCTTTCAGGACCCTTATGCATCTCTTAATCCGCGGATGAAGGTCATTGATATTGTTGCGGAAGGAATTGATGCTCATGGAATCTTAAGTGGGGAGGAACGGAGTAAGAAAGTGCTGGAACTATTGGAAACGGTAGGGCTTTCCGAGGAGCATGCAAACCGCTTTCCTCACGAATTTTCCGGCGGACAGCGTCAGCGGGTGGGCATTGCCAGGGCATTGGCCGTGGATCCGGAGTTTATGATCTGTGACGAACCCATCTCCGCGCTTGACGTTTCCATTCAGGCCCAGGTAATCAACTTGCTGAAAGAGCTGCAGGAAAAGAGAGGGCTTACCTATCTGTTCATCGCTCATGATCTTTCCATGGTTAAGCACATCAGTGACCGGATCGGCGTTATGTATCTTGGTGCCATGGTGGAGCTGGGGGACAGTGAAAGCCTTTTTGACACTCCTCTCCATCCCTATACCCAGGCATTGCTTTCCGCAATTCCAATCCCGGACCCTGATGTGGAAAAGAGCCGCAGCCGGATCATGCTGGAGGGAAGTCTTCCAAATCCTGTCAATTTGAAGGAAGGATGCCGGTTTGCTTCCCGCTGCCCTTATGCAGAGCAGCTGTGCCGGGAAAAAACACCGGAAATGAAAGAAGTCTTGCCAGGGCATTTTGCAGCCTGCCATAAGGCAGTGTAGGATGTTGGCAACAAAATATATATGGTTAGGAGAAAAAAATGAAAGACTATGTCTTGGAGGTCTGTGTGGATTCTGTAGAATCCGCTAAAGCAGCGGTACAGGGAGGAGCCGACAGGCTGGAACTCTGTGCAAATCTGGTGATCGGAGGGACGACCCCCGGCGTGAGTCAGTTTAAGCAGATTCGCAAAGCCTGTGATGTTCCAATCAACGTACTGATACGGCCCCGGTATGGAGATTTTTTGTATACTGATCATGAATTTCAGATGATCTCAGAGGATGCGCAGATGTTTCGGGATCTTGGTGCGGATGGGATTGTCGTGGGAATTCTAAAACCGGACGGGGATCTTGACATGGAACGGCTTAAAGTGCTCAGAGAAAAGGCGGGAACGGGAAATATGACCCTGCACAGAGCCTTTGATGTATGCCGGGATCCTTACAGAAGCCTTAAAGAGGCCATTGAGGCAGGGGCGGATACCATACTGACTTCCGGACAGCAGAATTCCTGTATGGAAGGAAAGAAGCTTTTAGGGGAGCTGATGGAACATGCGGCCGGCCAGATCGACATTTTGGTAGGCAGCGGAGTCAATGTAGATGCCATTGCCTGCCTGATGGATGAGATAGATGCCCGGTGTTTTCACATGTCAGGAAAGACGATCGTGGACAGCGGCATGATCTATCGGAAGGAAAATGTAAATATGGGAATACCGGGAATCGGTGAATATGACATTTTCCGTACGGAAGAGGAACAGATACGCCGGGCAAAAAGGCTGATGGAGGAGAAAGCATGTTTACGGAAGAGCGTTTAGACAGGATATTACAGATTCTTCATGATCAGGGCATGGTGAAGGTAAAGGATTTAAGCGCCCTTTTTCAGGTGACAGAGGACTGCATACGCAAGGACTTAAAAAATCTGGAAAATGCCGGTAAGCTGAAACGGACTTATGGTGGAGCCTTATTATCCCAGGATTATCCTCTGAAGCGGGATGTGATTGACCGGAGAGATACGAATATTGAGAAAAAGGAATTAATAGCCCAGAAGGCTTTTGAGCTTATCAGGAGCAATGAAACCATATTTCTGGATATTTCAACCACGAATATCATGGTGGCGGAACAGCTTGCCAAGTCCCACAAACGGTTGACCGTGGTGACGAACATGATTGATATTATGCAGACTCTGGCAGTAAATCCAGATATCACTTCCATTGGAACCGGAGGGATCATGTACCGCACGGTAAACGGCTTTATGGGAGCGGCTGCTATTGAGATCATCAAACTGTACAGCTTTGACAGGGCCTTCATCGGAACCTGCGGTCTGGACCTTACGGACAATTCCATCACCACCTTAGGCGTGGAGGATGGCTTGACAAAGAAGGCGGCGATTGCCAGCAGCAGACATAAATATCTGGTAATGGAAAAGGATAAATTTTATTTTAATGATTCCTATAAATTTGCACATTTTGATGACATAGACGGAATCATCACGGACTCCATGCCGGATGAGGCCACAGCCAAGAAGCTTTACTCCGCTGGAGTTACAATTATATAGCTTCTTACGGGCCATCTGGATCAGAAAATAATTAATTGATTTCGCAAAGGAGAATTTAGTCATGTTTTCAGAACATTTGCAGAGGTATGCCCAGGAAAAATATGAGCTCAGACTTCCCTTTTTGGGGGTGTTTAAGGAAGAAATTGAAAAAGCTATGGAAAGCTGTACTTCCAGGGAACAGGTTCTCATGAAATTTTTATATGGGACAATGCCGGTACGGGATGCCGGAGAGTATGACTTTTCAGTGTTTCTTGGATATGTAAGGCATTCCATCATGGTTTATGATCAAATGGAGTGGTGTCAGGAGATTCCGGAAGATATTTTTCTCCATCATATTTTATATTACAGGGTCAATACGGAGAATATCGAAGACTGCCGCAGATTTTTCTATGACAAACTAATTGACAGGATCAAAGGGCTTTCCGTAAGGGAAGCGGTGCTGGAAATCAATTACTGGTGTGCGGAGAACGGAACCTATGAGGCTTCCGACAACAGGACCATATCTCCTGTGACTGTGTACAAATCAGGAAAGGGCAGGTGCGGCGAGGAATCCACCTTTGCTGTGACGGCTTTCCGGAGCGTGGGAATCCCTGCCAGACAGGTGTATACCCCAAGATGGGCTCATTGTGACGACAATCATGCATGGGTAGAAGTGTTTGTGGAGGGAAAGTGGCATTTTCTGGGGGCCTGCGAACCGGAAGAAGTACTGGATAAGGGGTGGTTTACCAATGCTTCCTCAAGGGCATTGCTGGTGCATACCAGAACATTTTCCGATTATTCGGGTGATTCGGAGACGGAATGTCTGGGCCAGGAGGATTTACTGGTTTATTACAACGGGACTGCAACTTATGCCCTGACCAAATCTTATGAGATCCAGGTGCTTGATGAGGATAAAAATCCGGCAGAGAATGTCCAGGTTTCTTTCGAAATTCTCAATATGGCGGAATACTGCAGTGTAGTAAACCTATATACAAATAGGAATGGAAGGGTTACCATCACCATTGGCCTTGGAGATATCCATGTCCGTGCCATGAAGGATGGGCTGTGCTGCGAGGCATGGATATCCCCGGAAGATGGGGCTGGGACTGTTCTGGTGCTTAAGAAAGAAGAGGAGAAACCCGGAATGGATATCTGGGTGGATGCGGACGTCAGGGCTCCGAAGGATTATCCCGTGAATCCGGTGAAACTTACAAAGGAACAAAAGGAAAGAAACCGGAAACGGATCCATGAGGCGAACCAGATGCGGGAAAGCAGAATCGCCGGATACTTTATGGAAGAAAAGGCTTCCCCATATCCGGATGAAACAGAGCTCCTCCGGTTATCTGCCGGTAATTTTGACGAGATATATAAATTCCTTTCCAAGAATCAAAATCCGGACCGTAAGGCATTGCTTAACAGCCTGACCGTAAAAGATTATAAGGATGCCATGGCAGAGATTCTGGAAAGCCATCTCAAAGGGGCCTCTCCATACCGTAAGGAATGGGACGAGAATGGAAATCTGGATATTTATGTAAAATACATTCTCTGCCCAAGAATTTTATTGGAAGAAATGACAGATTACCGGGGCTTTATTGAGGAATTCTTCAATGAGCAGGAAAAGGAAGGGTTCCGTAAGAACCCTGAAACTATTTGGGAATATGTGAAGCGGCACATCGGCTTTGAGCCAAAGCTGGACTATAAGACGATCTGTTCCACTCCGTTAGGAAGCCTTAAGCTTTCACAAGGCAATTCCCTTAGCCAGAAGATATTGTTTGTTGCTATCTGCAGGACTCTGGGTATTCCGGCCCGGATGAACCCGGTAAATCTTGAGGCAGAAGTTTATGAGGCAGGAAGATTCGTATCAGTATCGGGAGCTGATGAGATATTAAGAGACAGGACTGAAAAGTCTGGAAAACTGGTACTTTATGGGGAAACAGACAGCTCGTGGACCTATTATCAGACATGGACTATTGGAAGGCTGAAAGAGGGACAGTTTGTGACTCTGGATTACACTGGCATGAAATTTTCCGGCGGCGTATTAAAGCTGGATCTGGAGCCTGGTATTTACCGGCTGGTCACCTCCGTCCGCCTTCCAAGCGGAAACCAGAATGCCAGCGAGTATGTCTTTGAATTAAATAAGGATGAAGAAAAATCTTTAACCATGCGTTTACGGGCCGGAAATCTGGAAGATATGCTGGTCGACAACTTGCTGGATGATTTTGAAGTGGCCGTAAAGGATGAGAGCGGGAAAGAGCAGACGATTCCAGCCTCCGTGCTTACGGAAGGAAAGGCTAATATTCTGGCCATACTTTCCGAGGGTCAGGAACCCACCGAGCACGTTCTTAACGAAATGCTGGAGCAAAAAGATGCCTTAAATGTACTTGATGGCCAGATCATTTTCCTGGTGCAAAGTGAAATGTCTTTACAGAACCGGACGATCAGAAAGGTTTTGGATGCAATACCCCAAATTAAGGTTGGTTACATAAGTTTTGATGATACGGTAGAACCTCTTGCCCGGAGAATGTATGTGGATCCAGAGAAGCTGCCCCTTTTGATTGTTACGGATCCTGGGTTAAAGGCAGTTTACGGATGCAGCGGCTACAATGTAGGAAGCGTGGATTTAATGATGAAGCTTCTGGGTTTAAGCAGGAACAGGCGGTAGGGGAATAAATACGTATAGTGAAGCTTTTCCGGTGATTTGACTGTAGAGAATCGTAAAATAAGAAAAAACATTTTGCAAAATATATGAAGATGTTATATACTGTTTGTTGGAGTACTATCAGAAGTCAGATACCCCGCAGCAAACTATGGGATATTTGACTTCATGGGCAGTCGTCAAAGTCAAGCTCACTTGACCTTGGTTTCTTGCCTTCACGAGAATAACAGACAAAAGGATGGTTTGAACATGGCTATTTTAGAAAATTGGAGAAACCTGGCATACGGCGATGAGTTGGATGATAAAGGAAAAGAAGAATTATGGACCGAGTATTTTAAAGTAGAAAAGGGAATCTATGAGCATATTCTTTCCAAGCCAGATGAAGTGGTTGAGGGAACAGTAGAGGATCTGGCAAAGAGATACGGAACAGATGTCCAGACAATGACCGGTTTTTTAGATGGAATCAATGAAAGCTTGAAGGGATATGAGAATCCTATTGAAACTATGGACGAGCAGACCGTAGTAAAAATAGAGATCGATCCGGATAAGCTTTATTATAATATGGTAGAGGCTAAAGCAGAATGGCTGTTTAATCTTCCTGAGTGGGATACAATACTGACAGAAGAGAAGAAGAAAGAGCTTTACAAAAAGCAGAAGGCTTCTGGAACCATTGTTAAGGGAGCAAAGGTAGGAAGAAATGATCCATGTCCATGCGGCAGCGGCAAGAAGTATAAAAAGTGCTGCGGATCCAACCTGTAATCAAATGCTGCCTTGTCAGCAGAGTAAAGAGACAGGAAGGCAGGTACCTCTTTATGAGATACCTGCTTTGTTTTTGAATCACAAACAGAACGCTTGAGGGAAGGTTCATGCAGAGAGGAAATATCCTGCGGGTATATAATGCCCAAAAGCATGGGCAGGAAAGAGGAAACACCCTATGGGTATACCTTAATGCCCAAGAAGCATGGGCAGGAAAGAGGAAATTGTGAATGGAAGCGTACACTAGCTTTGCAGAGGTCTATGACCGGTTTATGGACAATATTCCATATAAGGACTGGTGTGAATACGTAACTGGACTGCTGAATGAATATGGAATCAGGGATGGCCTGATTCTTGACCTGGGCTGCGGAACAGGAAGCCTTACGGAGCTTCTTGTGGACCAGGGATATGATATGATCGGAGTTGACAACTCCGAAGACATGCTGCAGATGGCCATGGAAAAGCGGGAAAAGTCAGGAAAAGATATTCTTTATCTTATGCAGGATATGAGGGAATTTGAACTTTACGGCACCGTGCGGGCAGTATTAAGCATCTGTGACTGTATGAATTATATTCTGGAATATGAGGATATGGCGGAAGTTTTCCGGCTGGTCAACAATTATCTGGACCCGGGAGGAATTTTTATATTTGATTTGAACACTATATATAAGTATGAAACCCTCATGGGGGATTCCACCATTTCCGAGGACCGGGAGGAATGCAGCTTTATCTGGGATAATTATTACGATAAGGAAACCAGGATTAATGAATACGGTCTTTCCCTGTTTATCAGGCAAGAGGAAAACCTGTACCGGAAATATACGGAGAATCATTACCAGAGGGCATATTCTCTGGATGAAGTAAAGATGGCGATAAAAGAAGCAGGTATGGATTTTGTGGCTGCTTTTGATGCATTTACCAAAACTCCCGTAAAGGATACCAGTGAAAGAATTTATATCATAGCAAGAGAACGCGGAAAGGAATTATAATATGGCTGATTATATTGTCAGAGCCACGGCAGGGGATCATCAGATCCGCGCCTTTGCGGCAACTACCAGAGAATTGGTAGAACAGGCAAGACAAGCTCATAATACAAGTCCTGTAGCTACGGCTGCCCTGGGCAGACTTTTGACTGCAGGAAGCATGATGGGCATTATGATGAAGGGGGAAGATGATTTACTGACCCTGAAAATTCAGGGAAGCGGCCCAATAGAAGGCCTTACGGTGACTGCAGACTCAAAAGGAAATGTAAAAGGTTATGTTTACAATCCCGGCGTCATGCTTCCTCCAAATCAGGCCGGAAAGCTGGACGTAGGCGGTGCAGTAGGAGAGGGAGTATTAAGCGTAATTAAGGATATCGGCCTGAAGGAGCCTTACGTTGGACAGACCATACTGGTGGGCGGTGAAATTGCGGAAGATCTTACTTATTACTATGCTTCTTCGGAGCAGACGCCGTCATCGGTGGCGCTGGGCGTTTTAATGAATAAGGACAACACCGTGAAGCAGTCCGGCGGCTTCATCATCCAACTCCTTCCGGGAGCCTCTGAGGAGATCATTGAAGGCCTGGAGAAAAAACTGGGTGAAATCACCTCGATCACGGATCTACTGGATCATGGAAATACACCGGAAATGATTCTTGAACACATTCTTGGAGAGTTTGGCTTGGAGATAATGGAGCAGGTACCTACCCGTTTTTATTGCAACTGTGATAATTCCAGGGTGGAAAAAGCCTTGATCAGCATTGGAAAGAAAGAAATTCAGGAAATGATTGACGAAGGAAAGAGCATTGAGGTGAATTGCCATTTCTGCAATAAAAATTATGAATTTTCAATAGAAGATCTAAAAAGGCTGCACGAAAGATCGTAAGGCAAGAGCATCAAAAAGAGCCATCCAATGGATGGCTCTAATCGTAATCATGTGAAACAATATAACTTCTTCCTATATTTTGAAAAAAGGTACACTGATAAGTCAATGATTATATTTTGATAACGTTTGTAGCCTGTGGTCCCTTAGCTCCGTCTACAACATCGAATTCTACGGCAACACCTTCATCTAAGGATTTGAAGCCGTCCATGCTAAGACCTGAGTAGTGAACAAATACATCGTTACCCTGTTCGTCGGAAATAAATCCGTAACCCTTTTGGTTGTTAAACCACTTAACTGTACCTTTCATTATGATACCTCCAAAATGAATAAAAAATTGTACTGTTACAGGATATCTGTAACCTCCCTAAGAATAGCATAAAAAGGGAAAGGTGTCAAACGTTTTCCGTCTTAAAAATTAAGAAATCTCCAGAATAAATTTAAGGGAAAATAAGTGGTAAAATCGGAGAAATTTGTGGTAAAATGGGAAAAGATTCTTTTGCAAGGATAAAAAGGTGAATGCAATGAAATTTATGAATTTATGGGGTCATTTTTGCACGATCAATATACATAAGATCAGAGTCATGAAAAACTGTTTTCGTGTGGGCCTTATAAAACAAGGGCTGCTTCACGATTTGTCAAAATACAGTCTGGAAGAATTCATACCAGGCGTTCTTTATTATCAGGGGACCAGAAGCCCCAACGCTGCGGAAAGAGAGGACAAGGGTTTTTCAAGAGCCTGGCTCCACCATAAAGGCCGAAACAAGCATCACTACGAGTACTGGATCGACTTTACCACGGATATGTCGGAAGGTCTGGTAGGGCATAAGATGCCCTTAATTTATGTCATCGAAATGATGATGGACCGGATCGCTGCATCGAAAACCTATAAGGGCAAAGATTACACCGATGCATCGCCATGGGAATATTACATGCACGCGAAAAGCTACATGGTCATTGCCCCTGAGACGAGAAATTTGTTGGAGGAGCTTCTTCTTATGTTAAAAAACCAGGGGGAAGAAAAGACATTTTCCTATATCAGGTATTTGTTGGAAAAAGGAGATTATTCGTAAAAAAAAATATGGAGTAAATTTTTATTAAAAGGAATTGAAGTAATAAAAGAGCCGTAAAGGCAAAGTATGTTTCCTATGAAGTTGTTATTTCGTAGATTGATTGCAGATTCGTAGGAACATAGTTAATTTGGGACTACAAAGTTTGTTTTAAAATTTAGAAATTATAGAAAATAATAACCTTTAAGTTTGTTATTTTCTTAAAAGGAGAATTAAGGAAAGACATTTAGCTTCCCTTAAAACAACCATATTCTCAACATTGTTTTTAAACAAAAGCCTCAAATAAAAGGCGTGTCCGGAAAACTTTCGGGAAAATGCCGGAAACCGGGGGCAAACGATTCCAAATTACCGGCATAAGGTATTCAGCAGGTGTCCTATGTAAAGGCGAAGCTTTTCGCCATCCTCAAAGAAGTCCGGTTCATAGGAAACATAAGTGATCTTATCCTTGAATTCCATTTGTAGGCAAGGTGTCCACAGAGAGGAAAACTGGGGAAGGTAACAGCCGCCCTTGCGGGTGTAGCATGTCTTAGCCGTAGCTTTTATCCGGGCTTCCTTATCCACGTATTCCGCCACGCTTTTGTGAATTGCTTTGTCTTCATAAATCAGATAATAGTAATTTTTATAATCAGGATAAAAATATTTCAATTCCCCCTCATAGAGGTCAATGGTTACGGTCAGGTGTTCTCCTTCCGCTTCCATGGAGACCAGGGAGTTGGATTTGGAAAATCCAACGGGAATGGCAAAGCCATTTTTGCAGGTAAGCCGTAAAGAGTGGAAATCCCGGCCAAAGATATCCTTCTGGCATAAAAAGTCCTGGTGTTCAAGGTGGAAGCTTTGCTCCAGAAAGTCCGGGTAATTTAATATGGGGAGGATCAGGGGCATTCCTTTTAAATCATCTTCATTATGTAATATTAAAAGATCAAATAAAAATTTATCATGGGAGATAAGATAATCTTTATAAACTTCGATCAGCTGCCCGCCGGAATAAAGATCCTTACGCTCTACTTTTAAAAATTCCTCAATGGCTTTTTGCTTCATCGAGGGAAGTCCAAGAAGCCCCCGGTAAGGGCGTATTTTTTTGTAAATGTCCAGGCTTTCCACACCGGAAAAATTATAAGGCATGCCATGGGCAAGGCAGCGTTTCAAAAGATAGGGAATATCAAAACCATCCCCGTTAAAATGTATGACTGTAGTAAAATTTTTTAAGAATTTAAAAAAGGTTTCCAACAGTTCTTTTTCCGAATCCAGGGTGTCAGCGAACCACTGGACCAGGTTCCAGCTGCCGTTTCTGTAATAAACACATCCGATCAGATAAAGGGTAGAGTACACCCCTGAGAAGCCTGTAGTTTCTATATCAAAGAACAGCAGATCCTCTTTCCGGCCGATCCGGTCAAAGGGATATGTCTCATGAAATGCAATGGTTTTCTGTAAGGTGATCATGTATGATTCCGCCCTTTCCTTAGTACTGCCCATGTTTTTTGAACAGGGCAAACCCCGCTTTACCGGGTGTATGGGGATACCCGCAGGGTATTCTCTCCCCCAATATTATATCGGAAAGGCGCTGGTCCGTCAACGGAAACAGAATATTTGTTCGACTATCCGCTTGCATAAGAACAGGCTGTATGCTATGATAAATAATAAAGATAAGATTTCCAGCATAACAAAAGGAGACAGAGGTCGTGATTTCTTTCGTAAAAGGGCCATTGGTTGAACTATTTGAAGATACCGTTGTTATAGAGAGCGGGAACGTGGGATTTGAAATACATGTTCCCATATCCGTGATTCAAAATATGCCGGGAATTGGCGTAGAGACAAAGTTGTATACATATTTTCAGGTAAGAGAGGATGCCATGTGCCTCTACGGTTTCTTAAACCGTCAGGATCTGCAGATGTTTAAGCAGCTTATAAGTGTAAACGGAATTGGCCCCAAAGGAGCCTTGGGAATTCTTTCTGCCCTTGACCCGGATGATTTAAGAAGGGCCATTGTTTCAGGAGACGCCAAAGCCATATCCAAAGCGCCGGGGGTAGGAGCAAAGACCGCTCAGAGGATTATATTGGACTTAAAGGATAAAATTGATATAGCTGGAATTCTTCCTTCAGGGTTTGTGGAACAGGGGAATGGGCCTGTTTTATCCGGCGGAGGGGTAGCCGGAGAAGCCATGGAAGCACTGGCGGCTCTGGGGTATTCCGCAGTTGAGGCAGGTAAGGCGGTCCGTCAGGTGGAAGTGACGGAATCCATGACGGTGGAAGATGTGCTTAAGGCTTCCTTAAAACATTTGGCATTTATATAAAATAACGGGTAAAGACAGAGATGGAACGTAGAATTATAACCACAGAGATAACGGAAGAAGATAAAAGGATAGAACCAAACTTAAGGCCCATGTGTCTTGATGAGTATATTGGACAGGAAAAGATATGTACCAATTTAAAAGTATACATTGATGCCGCCAAAGCCAGGGGGGAATCCCTGGATCATGTTTTATTTTACGGGCCTCCCGGCCTGGGAAAGACTACTCTTTCAGGGATCATTGCCAATGAAATGGGAGTCAATATGAAGGTCACATCAGGACCTGCAATCGAAAAACCGGGAGAGATGGCCGCTATACTGAACAATCTCCAGGAAGGGGATGTGCTGTTTGTGGATGAGATCCACCGCTTAAACCGTCAGGTAGAAGAGGTTTTATATCCAGCCATGGAGGATTTTGCCATAGATATTATGCTGGGGAAGGATTCTTCTGCCAGATCCATAAGACTGGATCTTCCTAAATTCACTCTGGTTGGTGCGACCACCAGAGCGGGGCTTTTAACCGCTCCATTAAGAGACAGGTTCGGAGTGGTTCAGAAGCTGGAATTTTACACGCCACAGGAGCTTAAGATTATTGTTTGCCGTTCCGCCAGGGTCTTACAGGTGGAAATCGAGGAAGAAGGGGCTACAGAGATTGCCAAGCGATCCAGAGGAACGCCCAGGCTGGCCAACCGCCTGTTAAAGAGAGTCCGGGATTTCGCCCAGGTAAAATATAACGGTATCATTACAAAAGAAGTGGCGGATTTTGCCCTGGACATTCTGGATGTGGATAAGTTTGGCCTGGATTATAATGACCGGGCGATCCTGACCACAATGATTGAGAAATTTGCCGGCGGTCCGGTAGGACTGGATACCCTGGCTGCTTCTCTGGGAGAGGATGCCGGGACGCTGGAAGATGTTTATGAGCCGTATCTTCTGATGAACGGTTTTATAAACCGCACCTCCAGAGGGCGTGTTGCCACGGAACGGGCGTATGAACATCTTGGAATCTCCTTAGGATCATAATGTGCCTGAATTTTAGAACTTTCCTGTTATTTAGCCGTACTTTTTGGACATAAAGGTATGCAGGCAGGGCTTTTCTATCTGCGCAAAATATGTTATAGTAAAAAGGAGCATATGAAACAGGGAGAGAACAGCATGGATTCCAAACGCAGTACAGAAGTTTTAATAGATGGCAAGATTTATGCTTTGGGCGGAAATGAGGAGGAGAGTTATATCCACCGCCTGGCAAGCTACATCAATGAGATGACTATAACGCTGAAGCATCAGGAAGGGTTCACGAAGCAGAGCGCAGAATATCAGAATATCATGATTCAGTTAAATATGGCGGATGATTACTTCAAGGCCAGAGAACAGTCCGCCAGGCTGGAGCAGCAGAAGGCGGAGATGGAAAAGGAGATCTATAGCTTAAAGCATGAACTTGTGGCCACTCAGATGAAGCTTGAGTCGGCAAAGCTGGAACTGGTGGAAACCAGGAGATCTGCGGATTCCGGTAAGAAAGAATAAGCCAGGAGGGGATGTTGGGCGGCAGGGCCGTGACATCCTCTCTTTCATCAATAAAGGGCAAACAGGAGGAACTTGTGAAGAAAGCAGTTGAAATTCTTGCTCCGGCAGGATCATTTGAAAGTATGAAAGCAGCGGTAGCGGCAGGCGCCGATGCGGTCTATATGGGTGGCAGCCGGTTTGGGGCAAGGGCTTATGCGGAAAATCCCGGGGAGGACAAGCTGCTGGAGGCCATTGATTATGTCCATCTTCATGGGCGAAAGCTGTACATGACCGTTAATACGTTGATGAAGGAGCAGGAGATACGGGAGCTTTATGATTATCTGGTTCCATATTACAGGCAGGGCCTGGATGCAGTCATCGTACAGGATATGGGAACCTTCCGGTTTGTCCGGGAGAATTTTCCAGGACTTCACATTCATGCAAGCACGCAGATGACCATTACCGGCGCTTATGGTGCCAGGATTTTAAAAGAACTGGGGGCTGACCGGGTTGTTACTGCCAGGGAATTGTCCTTAAAGGAAATTGCTAACATCCGTGATCAGGTGGATGTGGAGATCGAAAGTTTTGTACATGGCGCATTGTGCTACTGCTATTCCGGCCAATGCTTATTCAGCAGCCTCATAGGAGGGCGAAGCGGAAACAGGGGAAGATGTGCCCAAACCTGCCGCCTGCCCTACGAGGTGAAACGGGAAGGACAGGTTCTTTCAGGAGGAGATGACCGTTATTGCCTCAGCCTTAAGGATTTGAGCACTCTGGATATCATACCGGACATGATAGAAGCCGGAGTCTATTCCATGAAAATTGAAGGAAGGATGAAGAGCCCAAGGTATACCGCCGGAGTAGTAAGCATTTACCGAAAGTACGTGGACCTTTATCTGGCTAAAGGAAGAGATGGCTACCGGGTCGAAGGGCAGGATAAAAAAATGCTTCTGGATCTGTTTGACCGGGGCGGTCAGACCGACGGATACTATAAGCGCCATAATGGGCGGGATATGGTGGTCTGGAAAGAAAAGCCTGCTTTTCGGGAAGGCAATCAGGTGTTGTTCGATTACCTTGATAAAAATTTTGTAGAAAAACAGGTAAGGGAGCCGGTAGTTGGAACCGCGCTTCTGGAAGAAGGACAAATGGCCTCTTTACTTCTAAGTGCTTGCGGCCATAATGCTGCCGTCACCGGGGAGATCGTACAGACGGCCCAAAATCAGCCTGTAACAGAGGAAAAGGTAAGGAAACAGCTGGATAAGACGGGAAATACTCCTTTTTATTTTGAAAATCTTGACATTAATATAAAGGGAAACATATTCCTGCCGGTTCAGGCTCTCAATGACTTACGCAGGCGCGGGCTGGAAGCCTTAGAATATGAGATCCTTAAGAAATACAAAGAGAACAGGCAGACAGAACTGTTGAAAGCTGCAGAAGAGGCTGCTTTCAGCCCGAAATCAGCTTCAAAAGGCCCAAAGCTTACGGTTTCTCTGGAGCGGCCGGATTGCTTTGAAGAAGCGGTGACCAGCCCTGATGTAAAAAGAATTTATATCGATGCTGCAGAATTTAAGCCGGAACAGTGGAAAGCCTCTGTGGAAGCATGCCATAGGGCCGGTAAGGAATGCATGCTTACCATGCCTCATATTTTCAGAACCAAGGCGGTACAGTTCTTTGATAAACATTTAACAGAACTGAAAACCGGGGGATTTGATGGATTCCTGATCCGTTCTCTGGAGGAAACCGGCTATTTAAAAGAGAAGGATATCAAGGGAAGCCTGGTATTTGATTTTGGAATGTATGGAATGAATAATCCTGCACAGGAGATGTTAAGGGAACTGGGTGCAGATGAGCTCACCTGGCCGGTAGAATTAAACAGCCGGGAATTGGGAAAACTAAGAGTTCCGGGGGAACTTTTGGTATATGGACGTCTGCCCATGATGGTAACTGCTCAGTGCCTTCATCAGGGAATGGAGCAGTGTGACAAGACAACTGGTGTTTTGACATTAAAGGACCGGATGGGAAAAATATTTCCTGTTAAAAACCACTGTGCTTTCTGCTACAACTCCATTTATAATTCGGTGGCCGTGTCCCTTCTTGGATTAGAGGAGGCGGTAAAGGGATTATCTCCCTTAATGCTGCGGCTTCAGTTCACCACAGAGAACAAAGCACAGACAAAAGCGGTGATTCAAAGCTTTTCTGATGGATTCCTTTATGGGAGAGAAGCAAAGTTGCCGGTTGAAGAATTCACAAGAGGACATTTCAAACGCGGCGTAGAGTAGGTGACATATGATTAATCTGATTATTGATATCTCCAGATATCTGATGATACTGTTGATTGCATTATACACATATTTTAATTTTCGTTTTTTTTCTTTTCCGGATGAAATCAGGAAAAGGAAAATTAGCGGGCGCCAGAATTTTGCCATGTTTCTCATTCACCTGCTTGCCTATTTAATCATCTGGCTGGAGACGGAGGATGAAAGGATGCTGGTGTTTTACGTGGCACAGGTAATCTTCTTTTTCTGTTACCTTTTCCTGTACCGGCTGATTTACCGCAATGTATCCAGGCTGCTGGTCAACAATATGTGTATGCTTCTTACTATAGGCTTTATTATGCTGACCAGGCTTTCTTTTGACCGGGCCATAAAACAGTTCGTCATTGTGGCCTGCGCGGCCCTGATGACCTTTGTCATTCCCTTTGTCATTGACAGGGTATGGCAGCTGAGCCGGATTCCATGGATCTATGGGATTGGAGGGCTTCTCCTTCTGGGGATCGTATGCCTTGCAGGAACCAGCAGCTATGGCGCCCAACTTTCTCTGGAGATTGGCGGCATTTCATTCCAGCCCACGGAATTTGTAAAGATCAGTTATGTCTTTTTTATAGCCACTATGTTTTACCGGTCCACCAGCATGAAGACGATCCTTATAGTAACCGCAGCTGCCGCCCTTCATGTACTCATTCTGGTAGCTTCCAGAGATCTTGGAAGCGCCCTCCTTTTCTTTGTTACTTATGTTTTCATGCTCTTTGTGGCAACGGGAAAATGGCTCTATCTACTGGCCGGAGCAGGAGGCGGAACTCTGGCGGCAATGCTGGCCTATCAGCTGTTCGCTCATGTAAGGACCAGAGTATCGGCATGGTTAAATCCCTGGTCAGATATTGCAGGAAAGGGATATCAGATCACCCAGTCTTTGTTTGCCATTGGTACCGGAGGCTGGTTTGGCATGGGACTATATCGAGGGATGCCAGGAAGGATCCCGGTTGTAGAAAAGGACTTTATATTTTCAGCGGTTTCGGAGGAGCTGGGAGGCATTTTTGCTCTTTGTGTCCTTCTTATCTGTCTGGGATGCTTTTTACAGTTCATGATGATTGCCAGCCGTATGCAGGCGGTGTTCTATAAGCTGATTGCATTTGGCCTAGGAACTATTTATATTATTCAGGTATTTTTAACCGTAGGAGGAGTGACGAAATTCATTCCATCCACAGGAGTAACGCTTCCACTGGTCAGTTATGGAGGAAGCTCCATTTTAAGCACCTTTATCATCTTTGGGATTATCCAGGGACTTTATATACTCAAACGCAATGAAGAGGAAGAAGAAAAAATATGAAGGCTAACCAGAATCCAAAAGCAAATCACCATATCCTGATACTTACCTATGGGGTCGTACTACTTTTTGTAGGGCTTGCGGTTTATTTTGGCTACTTTTTGCTTGTGAAAAGCGACAGTGTGATCAACAATTCCTATAATGCCAGACTTGACAGCTTTGCTGACCGGGTGGTACGAGGGGAGATTTACAGCAATGACGGCAGGGCTCTTGCCAGGACAGAGGTGGATGGAGAGGGAAAGGAAACAAGAGTTTATCCCTATGATTCGCTGTTTGCCCATGTGGTGGGATATTCCACCAATGGGAAGACCGGTCTGGAAGCTCTGTCCAATTTCTATCTCCTGACCAGCCACGTAAATCTTGTGGAGCAGGTGGTAAATGAGATGTCTGACTTAAAAAATCAAGGGGACAGTGTTGTCTCCACCCTTGATGTGGACCTACAGAAGACAGCTTATGATGCCTTGGGCAAGCGAAAAGGAGCGGTGGTGGTAATGGAGCCGGATACCGGAAAAATCCTTGCCATGGTTTCCAAGCCGGATTACAATCCCAACACCCTGGCTGCGGACTGGAGTCAGCTGGTGGCAGAGGAAAACACCTCAGGACAGTTATTAAACCGCGCGACGCAGGGACTTTATCCTCCTGGGTCAACCTTTAAGCTTGTGACGGCTTTAGAGTATATAAGGGAAAATCCGTCCAATTATAATGATTATACCTTTGACTGCAACGGGATTTATAAGAATGGGGATTATACCATCCGGTGCTACCATGAAACAGCCCATGGGCATCAAAATCTGGAGCAGGCATTTGCAAAATCCTGCAACGGTGCTTTTTCCAATCTTGGTTTACAACTGGACTTAAATGGATTAAAGAATACTGCGGACCAGCTTCTGTTTAATTCGGATCTGGCCTTGCCCATTGCCAGCAGTAAAAGCTCCTATTCCATGGAAAGCGGTGCTGATATGTGGCAGATTCTTCAGACCTCCATCGGCCAGGGCCAGACTCAGATAACACCCATTCATAATGCGATGATCGTAGCAGCCATTGCCAACGGCGGTACCCTTATGAAGCCATACCTCATTGACCGGGTGGAAAACGTAGGGGGAGATGTCATTAAGAAATTTATGCCTCAGACCTACATGAGCCTTATGACCGCTGTGGAAGCTTCTGAATTAACCGAGTTTATGCGTTCTGTTGTAACAGAGGGAACCGGCTCCACCCTTAGAACCGATGCTTATACGGTAGCCGGAAAGACCGGATCTGCGGAATTTGAAAAAGGCAAGGAAACCCATGCCTGGTTTGTTGGATTTGCTCCGGCAGAGCATCCAAGAGTAGTCGTAAGCGTGATTGTAGAAGAGGGCGGCTCCGGCGGTCAGACGGCAGCTCCCATTGCCAGAGCTCTTTTTGATTTATATTTATCCAAATAATAAAAATAATGACATTTGTTTTCAATGATTACGCACTTGCATATGAGCCCAAAAAGAGGTATACTAAAGCCAGTCTGTGTGACACACCAAAATCGGGCTTCTAAAGGAAGTTACGGTTTCACTCTGGAGGAATTGCAATGATAGAAGCAACGAGTTGTGGCGGTGTGGTTATTTTTCGAGGTAAAATTCTGGTTTTATATAAGAATTACAAAAATAAGTATGAAGGTTGGGTTTTGCCAAAGGGAACAGTAGAAGCGGGTGAAGAGTATAAAGAGACGGCTCTCCGGGAAGTAAAGGAAGAGACAGGGGTAAGTGCGTCCATAATCAAATACATTGGTAAGAGCCAGTACTCCTTTAACACGCCTCAGGATATGGTGGAAAAAGATGTGCACTGGTATCTAATGATGGCCGACAGCTATTACAGTAAACCACAGCGGGAAGAATATTTTATTGATTCAGGATATTACAAGTTCCATGAAGCGTATCATCTTCTGAAGTTTTCCAATGAAAAGCAAATATTGGAAAAGGCCTACAATGAATATCTGGATTTAAAGAAGAGTAATTTGTGGGGTAATAAGAAGTATTTCTGAAGGTAAGTTCAGGGAAGTACCTGGGCATTCACTGGGAGAGCCGGAAAAGTTGTGGTTAAACTTTTCCGGCTCTTTTCACAGGAACTGATAGGAAAGACAGCTTTAAAAGGCGGCCTCCAATTCCTTTAATCTGGCTGATAAGGACTTTGTGTTCAGCTCAAAGATAAGACCTTCGCTTTTTGGACTTTCCATTACCTGACTGATATAGGAGCAATGGCTTACCATGGGATCCTGGTCTCTGCCTGCAATGGCATCAAGGTCTTCAACGGCAACGATCTCGTCAACCACGATTCCCCATCTGATGCCATCCAGTATAAGAACCATCTCCTTGTAAATCGTTGTACGGAATAGCTCCTTTGTCTGGTCCAAAAGATTCAGGATGGTTGGCATGGATTCTTCCTTTACTCGTTTTAATATCTTAATAAGGCATTCTTCCTGCTGGCAGTTTTCACAGTCTTTTTTACAGTTGTCCGCTTCGTCGGCTGCCAGATGAAGCCTTGCATGAGGCTCCTCTATTTTGCTGAGATGGTTGGCAATGGTAAGGTTGTCGGTTTTAAAATTATCATACCACCTTCCGAGGGCGCACTGATGGGGATCCTTTGCCAGACGGAAGGTTCCGCCCTCATCAATGAAACGCTCCAGTTCTTTTACCCAATTGATGTGATCCTGCTTTCTGGCATCAATCATCTCTTCAAAAGCCCTGTACTCTTCGGATATGGATTTAAGTCCAAAGGTTACCCGCAAATCAAGCATTTGTATGACCTCATTCCGGTATTTGAACATTCCGGTCACATTGGCCGGGGCAGCCGGTATTGTGCTGTAGTTGGGCAGTTGAACAATGGTTGATATGTATTTACTGTTGATGCAGTAGAGGGAACCGGCAATTTTAAATAAAATATACGGATATTTGATCTCTTTTTCCATTTTCTGATAGTACCTTCCCTTTTTATTCTTGATATCTGTATTATATAGCCTATTGCTACATAGTTCAACGTCTTTTGAGGAAAATTATATTTTAAAACACAATATTAGACTATGAATAACTGGAATTTCAGAGTATAATGGAATGGAATATCTGAACGGGATAGCACATATTTATCAGGGAGGAAGGAACATGGTAAAAGTAAGCTCTTTAAGCCGCAGCATTAATTCGTTTTATGTGGAATGGAGTGCTCTCAATCACTACTTATCATCCTATGAATGCGAGCGGAATGGTATACCATACGTCGGTTTTGGGGACCCTCGCGTCCAAAAGCTATGGAAGGGATTATCTGCCCAGGAGCGGAAAGAGGTTATGAAACGTTTGGGCGCGAAAAATGAAACAGAATTGCAGAATTATTTTACCTGATTCTGCAAAGATTTTAAAGGAATGGAGAAATACATGTCTGAAAGAAAATTTGTAGTCGTTGACGGTTCCTCGATGCTGTCGACCTGTTATTATGCAGTTTTACCAAGGGAGATCATGTTCGCAAAGACAGAGGAGGAAAAACAGAAGCATTATGATAAGATCCTCCATGCAAAGGACGGCACTTATACCAATGCTATTTTCGGAATGCTTAAGATGGTGGTCTCTCTGATGAAAAAGCAGCAGCCAGATCACATTGCCTTTGTGTTTGACAGAACCAGGGACACATTTCGGAGAGAATTGTACCCGGATTATAAGGGAACCAGGGGAGCCACACCGGAGCCTTTAAAAAGCCAGTTTGTACTGATGGAAGAGATCTTAAAAGATGTGGGTTTTCAAGTGCTTTTAAGCGAACAGTATGAAGCTGATGATTATGCCGGAAGCCTGGTTATGAAATTCAGGGAGGAGATTTCCATGATCCTTCTCACAAAGGACCACGATTATCTACAGCTGGTAAGTGATGAATACAATGTCCGGGCGTGGATGGTCCAGTCCCGGCAGGAGAAAGCGGACGAGCTGTACAAAAAATATTATTCCTTTTATGGTGTAAAAAAAGAAGAGGTCAATCTTCCTGAAAAGGTTTTTGAATATACCTCTGATACGGTACTGAATGAAGAGGGTGTAAGGCCGGAACAGATTGCAGATTTAAAGGGGATCCAGGGAGATTCTTCGGATAATATCCCGGGAGTAAAAGGAGTAAGCAGCGCAGTTCCTCCGCTTCTCAGGGAATATGGTACTGTGGAAGAGATATACCGTTCCATTCATGAGGCCGAGTCTGATAAAAAGAGCCTGAAAGCGCTTCAGGATTTCTGGAAAAATGAACTGGGAATCACCCGTTCCCCTTATAAGTCATTGACAAAGACCAGTGAGGAGGAATTGTGCGGAGAAAAAGCAGCCCTGCTTTCCAAAATCCTGGCAACTATGAAAATGGATATTCCCATTGATATGGAGCTTGAGGATTTTTCGGCAAAAGCATATCAGGAGGAAAAAGTTAAAAAATGGCTTAAAACCCTTGATATAAAAGAAGCTTCCATTTTTGGCTCCAGTAAGTGATGGTTATAAAAGTATTTTTTCATTCCGCCTGGGGACACTCATACTTAGCGTCCCTGAATTTAAGTTTAATACCCCACAGTAAGCTGGGGTATATTTGATCTTGCAGCACTTGCCGGATGAAGGAATGTAGGCATTCCTAAGCCTGGAGCAATATTTGCAGAAATAAAGGAGAAACAGATTATGAGCAAATCTTATGAAATTTTATCCTCTTTACTGGAAAAGACTATGGCACTTCAAACTTCTCTTGTTCTTTTTGAATGGGACAATGAAACTCTTGCACCGGAAGGTGCCGGTTCCTATACTTCCAGGGTAATCGGCGCGCTCTCTGAGGAATATTACAGAGTTATGACTGGAGAAGAGATGGGGAAGGCCATTGCCGACTGCGAGGAAGATAAAAGCCTTTCCGATGTGGAGCGGGCCATTGTCAAGGGAGCGAAGGAAGCCAGAGAAGAACTGGTGTGCATTCCATCAAATGAGTACCGGGAAAATGCCCAGCTCATAGCAGAGGCAGCCAGAATCTGGTCAAAGGCAAAAAAAGAGGAAGATTTTGATTCTTTTGCGCCGACTCTTGAAAAGGTAATCGGTTTTAAAAAGAAGTTTGCTTCTTACCGGAAGAAGGAAGGCCAGAAGCTTTATGATGTCATATTGGATGAGTTTGAAAAAGGGTTTAATATAGAACTCTTAGATGAATTTTTCAGCCGGCTTAAAGAAGAAATCGTACCGCTTTTAAAAGAGATCAAGGAGAATGGAAAAACCATTGATGATTCCTTTTTATCAGGCGGCTATTCGGAAGAAAAACAAAGGGAAATGGCACATTATCTTGCTGAATATGTTGGCTTTGACTTTACAAAGGGCGTCCTTTCAGAAAGTGCCCATCCGTTTACGACAAATCTCCATAACCATGATGTAAGGATCACTACCAGCTATCGGGAGAAGGTAGACAACTCTATGTTCTCCGTAATTCATGAAGCCGGTCATGGACTTTATGAACTGGGGATCAGTGACGAGATCACACAGACTCCGGTAGGGCAGGGGACATCCATGGGAATGCACGAATCACAGTCCCGCTTTTTTGAGAACATCATCGGCCGCAGCCAGGCTTTCTGGGTTCCTCTTTATGAAAAGCTTCAGGAGCTTTATCCTGAAAAACTAAAGGAAATTTCCATAGAACAGTATATGGATGCAATTAATAAGGTGGAGCCTAGCTTTATCCGGACAGAGGCCGACGAACTCACCTACAATCTTCATATCATGATTCGTTATGAATTAGAGAAAATGATTATGGAAGAAGATGTTGACTTAAAGAAACTTCCGGAAATCTGGGCGGATAAATATGAGGAATATCTTGGGGTACGCCCGGAAAATCCATCGGAAGGGATCCTGCAGGATATCCACTGGTCCCAGGGACTGATCGGTTATTTTCCGTCTTATGCTCTGGGTAATGCTTTTGGAGCGCAGCTTTATTACCATATGAGAAAAGAAATGGATTTTGACGAGCTACTTGTAAATGGGAAGCTTGACGTTATAAGAGAGTATTTAAGGGAACATGTCCACAAGTTTGGAAAGCTTAAAACCAGCCGTGAAATCTTAAAAGATGTTACGGGTGAGGATTTTACTCCGGATTATTTTATACAGTATTTAAAGGAAAAGTATCGCAGCCTTTATGAGCTGTCATAATGCCTAAGCCGTGCCGGTTGGTTCTGGCAAGGCTAAAATAAAAAGGGAACCTGTCTAAGAATATTTTTCAGTTGAAAAGAGGATGAATATGGAAAATATCAAAAAAAGTGCATCAGAACTGATCGGTCATACACCCCTAGTGGAATTGTCAAATTATGGGAAACGGAACCATGTGACAGCCGCAATTATTGCGAAACTGGAATATTTTAATCCTGCAGGAAGCGTAAAGGACCGGGCGGCCCTCTATATGATTCAGGATGCGGAAATGTCCGGCGTCTTAAAGCCGGGCGCCACGATCATAGAACCGACTTCCGGTAACACAGGAATCGGAATTGCCAGCATAGCTGCCATGAGGGGATATAAGGCCATTCTTACCATGCCGGAGACCATGAGTGTGGAGCGGCGTAATCTTTTAAAGGCCTATGGAGCGGAAATTGTATTAACAGAAGGTACAAAGGGGATGTCGGGTGCCATTGCAAAGGCGAAAGAGCTGCAAATGGAAATTGCCGGTTCCGTTATTCTTGGACAGTTTGATAATCCATCCAATTCCAAAGCCCATTATGAAACAACCGGCCCTGAGATATGGGAGGATACCGATGGAAAGATTGATGTTCTGATCGCTGGTGTGGGAACCGGAGGTACCATTACAGGAGCAGGAGAGTACTTAAAAAGTAAAAATCCTGAAATAAAAGTGATAGCAGTGGAACCTGCTGCCTCACCGGTTCTTTCCGGAGGAAAGCCTGGGCCTCATGGGATTCAGGGAATCGGAGCCGGATTTGTCCCATCAATCCTCAATACGGATATTTACGATGAAATTATACCGGTGGAAAATGGTGATGCTTACGAGACAGGAAAAGAAATCGCACAAACGGAAGGGATTTTAGTGGGGATTTCCTCCTCTGCGGCCGTATGGGCTGCCAAGGAAGTGGCAAAGCGACCGGAATTTTCCGGAAAAAGGATCGTTGTGATTCTTCCCGATACAGGGGACAGATACTTATCTACTCCTTTGTTTACCTAAATAAAAAATTGCAAATTAAAAACCAGGGCTGCATCTATTCTGCAAGCCCTGGTTTTTAATTAATAGCGCATATGTTCCTTCCAGTCTATGGAATAATAATAATTAATTTCGGCTCCGAAAAACATGATGCAGATACAGGTATAAATCCATAGCATTAACAGCACAATGGCGGTAAGGCTTCCGTACATGACCGAGTAATTACCAAAATTATTAAAATAAATGGAAAACGCAAAAGAAGAAGCGATCCATCCCAAGGTACAAAAGGCGGCTCCGGGCAGCTGGCTGTAAAAATGCTGCTTTTTTTCCGGAACATAGGTATAAAGGACAGCAAAGCAGATCGTCAGCATGAAAACGAGCATGGTACGAAACGTAAGAACATACTGGGTAATCTCGGCCAGAAGCGGAAAGTGGCGGTTCATAAAGCTCTGAATGGACCCTCCAAGGACCAGCAGAACAAGGGTAAGGAGACAGATGACCATAAAGATAATGGTATAGCCGGCACAGATGATCCGGGTCAGGATATAATTCCGCTTTTTCTCCTGGCCAAACACCCTGTTTAAGCCCCGCTCAATGCTAAGCATCCCACGGGAGGCAGACCATATGGCGGCCACTGCGGTCGCAGAAAGGACAGCTACCGGAGAATTGGTATAAAGGTCATCGATAACAGATACGATTAAGCTGTTCACTTCTAAGGTACTTGGGATGATTGTGACCATGAGCTGAAGCAGATTGGCTTTTGTAATGGATGGGATTAGCTGTATTAATGCCAATAAAAGCATCATAAAGGGAAAAGCCGCAATGATGGTAAAGAAGGAGGCCTGGGCTGCATATACGGTCATTTCATCCCTGCTGTATTTGTCATAGATTTGTTTGCAGCGCAATAAGAATCGAATCATATTATCTCCTTTTCCTGCCATGATTTTCCCCACTGGTATTAGCATATTACCATGTAATAAAAAAAATATCAAGGCATTCCCCTTTTTCAAATGACATTGCAAAATAACGCTGCAATTTTACTGTGCCATTCATAATCCGGCGGACAGAGCATGTTCCCGAATGCATATGAACAGGTAAAAAACACGTACATGATTGACAGATCGGGTCATAAATCATAGAATGAAGCCAGTGAATATCAGAATGGGCAGTGAGGAAAGGAACGAAAGCGGATGGAATATATTCCTGCAAAAACTATAGTGACCAAAACAAAAGGCTCCCAGTGGTTTGGCATTGACTATAATATGAATATCTATAAAGGGTGCTGCCATGGCTGCATTTATTGTGACAGCCGCTCAGACTGTTACCGGATTGAGAATTTTGATTCGGTGCGGATCAAGGAGGATGCCCTTCGGATCATCCGGGACGATCTAAGGCGCAAGGTAAAAACAGGCATTGTGGGGACTGGAGCTATGAGCGATCCCTACAATCCCTTTGAACAGGAGCATGAATTAACAAGACATGCCCTTGAGCTTATTGACGCATTTGGCTTTGGGGCGGCAGTGGCTACGAAAAGTGCCCTTCTTAAGCGGGATATAGATGTTCTTAAAGGAATCATGGAGCATTCCCCTGTTCTGTGCAAAGTGACGGTCACCACGACAGACGATGATCTGGCGAAAAAAATCGAACCCAATGTATCCCGCCCCTCGGAGCGGCTGGCCTTGATTGAGGCATTAAGAAAGAACGGGATATTTACGGGAATATTATTGATGCCGGTCCTTCCGTTTCTGGAGGATAATGAGGAAAATATCCTTTCAATCGTAAAAGCCGCCCATGATACCGGAGCCAGTTTTATTTATCCTGCTTTTGGGGTGACTTTGCGCAATAACCAGAGAGAATGGTATTTTGACCGTCTCCGGGAACGGTTTCCCCAGCAGGATCTGGTTTCAGAATATATCAAGCGTTTTGGAAACAGTTATGAATGTACAAGCCCGGGTGCAAGAAAGCTGTGGCAGGTATTTTCCCGGGAATGTGAGCGGTATGGGATATTATACCGGATGAAAGACATCATTCATGGTTACAAAAAGAATTACGAGGTAACCCAGTTAAGTCTTTTTGATTAGGAAAGGGACATCAGCTCTCCGAAATAGGAAACAAATTCTTTGGCTATGTTTGAAACATAGCCATTTTTTTTATACACGGCCGCCATTCTGGTAACAGTATCCTCAGAGTCGATCTCCCTGAAAACGAGGTCAGTGTGTTCCCCTATTTTGCTGATGGATTCAGGCACCAGAGCGATTCCCAGACCAGTGCTTGCCCATTGGAGACAGGTTCTGGCATCATCATTGCGGCAAAAAACATTGGGCATGATACCGCTGTTTTGGAAGGCAAGGGAGATGATGGAATCAAACCGGCGGTAATAGATCAAAGGCTTGCATGAAAGGTCTGTCAGCCTGATTTTATTCATGGGAACGCCTGAAAAAAAGGAAGGGTTTCCAACCGCCATTAATGGTTCCTCTTTTCCGTACACACATTCAAAACCCTCCGCATTAAATGGAGTCCTGATAATGGCGCATTCCACAATCCCGTTTTTCATCTTTTCCAGAAGCTCGTAGGTATTTCCTTCTGTGACTTCAAACCGTACCTTTGGATGGGTGCAGCAGTATATCTTTAAAAAGTCGTGGAGCAGATTGCCGGAAGAAGAGATGGTTCCCAGCTTTAAAATTCCTTTGGAGGCAGTTGGAAAATGATCGAGTTCTTCCACAATGGAGTCCATCATGGACAGGATGTCCCTGGCCCGGGAATAGAGAAACGCACCTGCTTCTGTCAGCTCTGTTTTTCTGGAGCCGCGATCAAAAAGCTTTACCCCAAGCTCTTCTTCCAGCAGAATGATCTGCTTACTTAATGGTGGCTGGGATAATCCCAGCTTTTTTGCTGCGGCTGTAAAGCCTCCGGTTTCTGCAATTGTTGTAAAATAGTAAAGCTGCTTTGAATTAATTGGATTCATTGGGATATCCTCTATTTCATATTTATGTATTGTAATATTATACCAAAATGGTATAATGTTACAAGGTATTATTCCAAAAATGTATTTAATTTTTAAAAGCGGAGGAATATAGGATGAAAAAGCTCCTGAAATATTTAAAGGACTATAAGATAGAAAGCGTTATGGGACCGTTATTTAAGCTTCTGGAAGCCTGCTTTGAATTATTGGTGCCTCTTGTAGTGGCAAAGGTGATTGACGTAGGGATTAAGTCCCAGAATATGCCTTATATACTTAAGATGGGCGGATTATTGGTGCTGCTTGGCGTCATAGGCCTTGTCTGTTCTATTACGGCTCAGTATTTTGCGGCAAAAGCAGCGGCCGGCTTCGGAACTTCTCTCAGAAATGATTTGTTTGCCCACATCAACAGGCTCTCGTACCATGAAATTGATTCCATTGGGACGGCGACCCTGATTACCCGTATTACCAGCGATGCCAATCAGGTACAGTCTGGAGTGAACTTATTCCTCCGTCTGTTCCTTCGTTCTCCGTTTGTGGTATGCGGCGCTATGATCATGGCGTTTACCATCAATGCCAGGGCAGCTCTTGTTTTTGCGGTGCTTATCCCTGTTCTATCCTTTGTTGTATTCGGCATTATGCTGATCAGCATCCCATTATATAAAAAGGTGCAGAAGCAATTGGACCAGGTGCTTTTGGCTGTCAGGGAGAATCTTGAAGGAGTCCGTGTCATCCGTGCGTTTGACCGCCAAAATGATGAAATACGCCGGTTTGATGAGGAAAATGGCCTTTTAGTACGCTTCCAGGTTTTTGTAGGAAAGATTTCAGCCTTAATGAATCCCCTTACCTATGTGCTGATCAACTTAGGTGTCATCGTTCTTATAAACACCGGCGCCAGACAGGTGCAGAGCGGCATCATCACCCAGGGGGAAGTGATTGCTTTGGTAAATTACATGTCCCAGATTTTGGTGGAGCTTGTGAAACTGGCAAATCTGATCATCACGATTTCAAAATCCTTAGCCTGCGGAGGCCGGATTAGCGCTGTGTTTGAACAGGAACCAGCCATTACAGAGGTTTCTCATAAGGATGTGGAAGAAAAACAGGATGTTCCCAAAGTAGAATTTGAGCATATGACGTTTGCCTATACAGGGGCCAAGGATGCGGCATTAAGCGGTTTATCCTTTCAGGTCATGAAGGGGGAGACCATTGGAATCATCGGAGGAACAGGTTCCGGTAAGACTACGCTGGTTAATCTGATTCCCCGGTTTTATGAGGTCACAGAAGGATCCGTAAAGGTGGGAGGAGTTGACGTAAAGCAATATCCTTTGGGCCAGCTTAGGGAGCTGGTTGGGATTGTCCCTCAAAAGGCGGTGCTTTTTAAAGGAACCCTTCGGGAAAATATGAAATGGGGGAAAAAGGAGGCAACAGATCAGGAGATTTATGAGGCTCTTTCGATTGCCCAGGCAAAAGATTTTGTAGAGGAAAAAGGACAGGGGCTGGAGCTCACGATCCAGGCGGGAGGAAAGAATCTTTCCGGAGGGCAGCGTCAGAGGCTTGCAATTGCCAGGGCATTGGTAAAAGACCCTAAAATTCTCATTATGGATGACAGCGCCTCTGCCCTGGATTTTGCTACCGATGCCAGGCTTAGAAAGGCAATTAAGGAAAGTACCGGGAGTATGACTGTATTCCTGGTATCCCAGAGAGCTTCCAGCATTAAAAACGCGGACAGGATCCTGGTCCTGGATGACGGGCAGATGGCAGGCTGGGGAACTCATGAGGAGCTGTTAGCTTCTTGCCAGGTTTACCGGGAAATATGCTTATCCCAGCTGTCTAAAGAGGAGGTGCAATAGCATGGACATAAAAAATTACAGATATACTGTCAAACGGATCCTTAGCTGCATTGGCCGTTATAAATGGGGAGTTGCTGCTTCCTTGGCTTGTGCCTTTGTCACGGTCCTGCTGACGTTGTACGTTCCCATCCTCACAGGCCGGGCTATTGACTGCATTGTGGGAGCAGGAGCTGTTGATTTTGCCGGCATGTGGACGATTTTAAAACAAATCGGAGTTATCATAGCAATAACAGCGGCAGCCCAGTGGCTTATGAGCCATATCAACAATCTGGTTACCTACCGGGTGGTAAAGGATATCAGAACCCAGGCATTTGATAAGCTGGAGATCCTTCCTTTAAAATATATTGACTCCCATTCTCACGGAGATATCATAAACAGGATCATCACGGATATCGACCAGTTTTCCGACGGGCTGCTAATGGGCTTTACCCAGCTGTTCACCGGAGTTCTCACCATTTTGGGAACACTGGTTTTCATGTTTTCCATGAATCCGGCCATAACGGTTGTGGTGGTACTGGTAACACCGGTTTCCCTGTTTGCCGCAAGCTTTATTGCAAGAAGGACCTTCCGCATGTTTAAGATGCAGTCACAGACCAGAGGGGAGCTGACTTCTCTTGTGGAAGAGATGCTGGGAAATCAGAAGGTGGTGCAGGCTTTTGCACATGAAGCCGATGCACAGGAGAAATTTGAAGATATTAATGAAGATTTGCGTGTCTGGAGCTTAAAAGCCACATTCTTTTCCTCCATTACCAATCCTGCAACCCGCTTCGTGAACAGCCTGGTTTATGCCAGCGTTGGAATCGCCGGAGCCTTTGCGGCTGTAAAAGGGCTATTATCCGTAGGACAGCTTTCCAGCTTTTTAAGTTATGCCAATCAATATACAAAGCCATTTAATGAAATATCGGGTGTGATTACTGAGCTTCAAAACGCCCTGGCCTCTGCTGCACGTGTGTTTGAACTGATTGACGAAGAGCCTGAAGTCCCGGAGAAGCCTGATGCTGCAGTGCTTAGCAATGCAAAGGGAGAGGTATCCCTGGAACATGTGTACTTTTCCTATAACCCGGAGACCGCCTTAATTGAGGATATGAATCTAAAAGTACGTCAGGGACAGAGAGTAGCAATTGTAGGCCCAACGGGCTGTGGAAAAAGCACGGTGATTAATCTTCTCATGCGTTTTTATGATGTGGATTCCGGTTCTATCCAGGTGGATGGGACAGATGTGCGCCATATGACCAGACAAAGCTTAAGAACCAGTTACGGCATGGTGCTTCAGGAAACCTGGCTGAAATCAGGGACCATTCGTGAAAATATCGCTTATGGAAGACCGGATGCGGCTGAAGAGGAGATCATTCTTGCCGCAAAGGAGGCTCATGCCCATGGTTTTATCAGGCGAATGCCGGAAGGATATGATACCATCATATCGGAAGACGGCGGAAACTTATCCCAGGGTCAAAAGCAGCTTTTATGCATTGCCAGAGTCATGCTCTGTCTTCCACCTATGCTGATCCTCGATGAAGCAACTTCCTCCATTGATACCAGAACCGAGATAAAAATACAGAAGGCTTTTGGAAAAATGATGGAAGGGCGTACCAGCTTTATCGTTGCCCACCGGCTTTCTACGATTAAAGAAGCAGATGTGATACTTGTAATGCGGGATGGTCACATCATTGAGCAGGGAACTCATGACAGCCTGATTTCCCAAAATGGATTTTACGCGCAGCTTTATAATAGCCAATTTGCTGTTTAGTTCCCATAAAACTTAAAAATAGCGCCAGAAAGCGAGTCAAGATATGCTTTTCTGGCGCTATTATTATTTTTTTGTTATGAAACACTTTATAAAGTTCGATATTCATTATAAAATAATACAAAGGCGGTAAAAATATGTCAGAGATTATGGAGGCTGAGAGGACGGCCTCTTTCAGGCCTGTAATAGTTCCTTTGCAGTACACGGATAAGGGAAGGGGGTATGGATGATTTTTATGGTTCCATTACAGGAACGGATTAAGATATTGATTCTGTAAAAGACAGTTTAAAAATCTTGGTCTTATTTTAAGGTTTAAAAGAACAGGGGGAAAAAATGAGTTTTTTAGATATCATATTGACGGGTGCACTGATAGCTGAGAGTGTACTTTTAATTTTGCTGGTCCATTTTTATAAAAAAGAAAAAGAAAGAGTTCAGATTGAGAAAACGAAAAGAGCCGAAGATAAGAAATATATTGACATTTTTATAGAGCACCTGGAAAAACGGGCTGAAACCTATGAAATACTCCTTGAATTTAAAAGAATTTTAGAAGAAGCTTATAAAGATGCTATTTAAGAAAGGAAAAAGGCCGGATCCCCGGCTTATTACCTTCTGATACAATCCATATAAAAATAATCCTTGACATTTTGAACATCCGTTATTACAATGGTACGTAACGTTACAATTAAAAAGATTAAATGCAATGAAGGTGTAAGTAAATCCTTATTTTCTTCCAGAGAGAAGGGGCCATCGGCTGTAAGCCCTTTTAAGTTCAGCTAAGAGATTGAATTTCCCACCGAAGCAGCATGATTGAAACCAGTGACAGCTTTGGCTGCCGGTCTGGCGGGTAAGTCATGACGTCAATACACGTTACGTATACCGAGTGCCTGTGTCATACGCAGGAATCAGGGTGGTACCGCGAATATAGCTTCGTCCCTTTTTGGGGCGGAGCTTTTTTAGTTCATTTTCTGTTAAAGCAGGTAAATAAAATTTGATCATGAAAAGAAGGAGAGCCGATGAAGGACCAATTGGAAAAAATCAAACAGGAAGCATTAAAGCAGATTGAAGCTTCAGATGCGCTGGAAAAACTGAACGACATTAAGGTCGCTTATCTTGGAAAAAAGGGTGAGCTGACCAGTGTATTAAAGAGTATGAAGGACGTTGCACCGGAAGACAGGCCAAAGGTGGGCCAGATGGTAAATGACGCCCGGACCTTGATTGAGGGGAAATTAGAGGAGGCTATGTCCGCCCTGCAAAAGAAAGCCAGAGAAGAGCAGATGAAAAAAGAAGTGATTGATGTAACTCTTCCCGGAAGGCGGAATAAAGTAGGCCACACCCATCCCAACAACATTGCACTGGAAGAGGTTGAGAGAATTTTCATTGGCATGGGTTACGAGGTCATTGAAGGACCGGAGGTAGAATACGACTTCTATAACTTTGAAAAGTTGAATATACCCAAGAATCATCCGGCAAGAGACGAACAGGATACCTTTTATATCAGTGACAACATCGTATTAAGGAGCCAGACATCACCGGTTCAGGTCAGGACCATGGAAAAAGGCAATCTGCCCATCCGCATGCTGGCTCCCGGCCGTGTATTCCGGTCTGATGAGGTGGATGCGACCCATTCTCCTTCCTTCCATCAGATTGAAGGTCTTGTAATTGATAAAAATATCACATTTGCGGATTTAAAAGGAACCCTTGCGGAATTTGCAAGAGAGCTTTTTGGCTTAGAGACGAAAGTAAAATTCCGTCCTCACCATTTCCCATTTACAGAACCAAGTGCGGAAATGGATGTTACCTGCTTTAAATGCGGCGGAAAAGGCTGCCGTTTCTGCAAAGGCTCCGGCTGGATTGAGATTCTCGGCTGCGGCATGGTTCATCCAAACGTGCTTACGATGAGCGGAATCGATCCGAATAAATATTCCGGCTTTGCATTCGGCGTTGGATTGGAGCGGATTGCCCTGTTAAAATATGAAATTGATGACATGAGATTGTTATATGAGAACGACATCAGATTCTTAAAGCAGTTTTAAGGAAAGGAAGATAGATCAATGAATACACCATTATCATGGATTAAAGCATACGTTCCGGATTTAGACGTAACAGCTCAGGAATATACAGATGCCATGACGCTTACCGGATCAAAAGTTGAGGGCTATGTATGCCTGGATAAAAATTTAGAGAAAATCGTGGTTGGACAGATATTATCCATCACGCGTCATCCGGATGCAGATAAGCTGATCATCTGTCAGGTTAGTGTTGGTGCAGAAACCGTACAGATCGTCACAGGCGCATCCAATGTAAAGACAGGAGATAAGATTCCTGTGGTATTAGATGGAGGAAAGGTGGCAGGAGGCCATGACGGCGGTCCCCTTCCGGAAGAAGGAATCCGGATTAAAAAGGGAAAGCTTAGAGGAATCGAATCCTGCGGCATGATGTGTTCCATTGAAGAACTGGGATTTTCCAATGAAATGTATCCGGATGCTCCGGAAAGCGGAATTTACATTCTGCCTGAAGATACAGTAGTAGGTGCTGACGCCATTGAGGTACTGGGCCTGCGTGATTCCGTATTTGAATATGAAATCACCTCAAACCGTGTGGACTGCTATAGTGTGATAGGAATTGCAAGAGAAGCGGCTGCAACCTTTCATAAACCATTTGTACCTCCGGTGGTAACTGCAACAGGCAACAGCGAGGATATCCATGACTATCTGAAGGTATCCGTGGAAGACAGCTGTCTTTGTCCCCGCTATTGTGCGAGAATGGTGAAAAATATCAAGCTTGCTCCTTCCCCGGCCTGGATGCAGAGACGCCTTGCCGCATGCGGAATCCGACCCATTAATAATATCGTGGACATTACGAATTATGTAATGGAAGAGTACGGACAGCCAATGCATGCCTTTGATTATGACATGCTTGCAAATCATGAAATCATTGTAAAACGCGCGGGAGAAGGCGATACCTTCCAAACCCTTGACGAACAGGAGAGAAAGCTGGACAGCACCATTCTCATGATCAACGATGGGGAAAAGGCGGTAGGAATCGCCGGCATTATGGGAGGAGAGAACTCCAAGATCACCGATGAGGTGAATACCATGGTGTTTGAAAGCGCCTGCTTTGATGGGACCAATATCCGCCTTTCTTCTAAAAAAGTTGGATTAAGGACCGATGCTTCCGGTAAATTTGAAAAAGGACTTGACCCAAACAATGCCGAGGAGGCGATTAACCGCGCCTGCCAGCTGATCGAGGAGCTGGGCGCAGGAGAAGTCGTGGGCGGCATGATCGACATATATCCGGAGAAGCGTGAGGGAAAAAGACTTCCCTTTGAGCCGGAAAAGATGAACAGGCTTCTGGGAACTGAGATTGAACCGGAAACAATGCTTGGATACTTTAAAAAGCTGGATTTGGGATATGATGAGCCAGCAGGCGAAGTTCTTATTCCAACCTTCCGGCAGGATTTAAACTGTATGGCGGATTTGGCGGAGGAAGTTGCCAGATTCTTTGGATATGACAAGATCCCCGTATCCCTGCCAACAGGTGAAGCAACCACCGGAAAACTGTCCTACAAATTAAGGATAGAAGAGGTGGCAAGAGAGGTGGCGGAATTCTGCGGATTTTCCCAGGGAATGACCTATTCCTTTGAAAGCCCCAAGGTATTTGACCGGCTGCTGATTCCAGGTGACAGCCCGCTCCGCGTGACGGTGAATATCTTAAATCCGTTGGGAGAGGATTTCAGTGTTATGAGAACCTCCCCTCTTCATGGAATGTTAAACTCCTTATCCACCAACTACAACCGCAGGAATAAGAATGTCCGCCTTTATGAACTGGCCAATATTTATCTTCCAAAGGCGCTCCCATTAACAGAGCTTCCTGATGAAAGAATGCAATTTACCCTTGGTTTTTATGGGGATGGCGATTTCTTTGATATGAAGGGCGTTATTGAAGAATTTTTCGATAAAACGGGAATGCACAAAAAGCCTCATTACGATCCAAAGGGCAATAAAACATTCCTTCACCCAGGAAGACAGGCAGATATCGTTTATGATGGGGTAACCATCGGATATCTGGGAGAAGTCCATCCGGAGGTGGCTGACAACTATAAGATCGGGGAACGGGCCTATGTGGCGGTGATCGATATGCCATCCATGATCCCGTTCACAAGCTTTGACCGGAAATACACCGGAATTGCAAAATATCCGGCTGTTACAAGAGACATCAGCATGGTGGTTCCAAAGGAAATTCTGGTCGGACAGATCGAAGAGATCATCGAGCAGCGGGGCGGAAAGATATTGGAAAGCTATGAGCTTTTCGATATATATGAAGGAACCCAGATTTTATCAGGATATAAGTCTGTTGCCTATTCTATCACCTTCCGTGCAGGCGATCATACCCTGGAGGAGCAGGAGGTTCTTGCTGTGATGAAAAAGATCCTTAACGGATTACAGGGACTGGGAATTGAACTTCGGGCATAAAAGCCTTTTACACGTAAATCAATAAAAAAGATGCCAGGATGAGAGGCAAATCATCCTGGCATTTTTTCTCTGTACCTGCATGGATCTGGTAAATTCCGTCAATCCTTACGGTAAGAATGTAAAAAAGGACAAGGAGGCAAAATATGTTAAACGGCCTTGATATTATAGAAATAACAGGCAGGATAGTCAGGGATTCCTGGGGATATCCGGGAGTAGAAGCTGAAGTGATCCTGGAAAACGGTGCTCATGGAAGAGCAGCAGTTTCCATGGGAAATAACGGCAGTGCAGAGGAGCAGGTGAGGCTGGTCAATGACAGGCTTTCGGAAAGCATATTATTTGAGGATGCATCAGATCAGGGAAGAATAGACCGGATGCTTTCCCAGGCTGGAGATGAAAACTGGGCAGAAGTAGATGGAAATCAGGGAGTTCTGGCTATATCCATGGCGGTCGCAAGGGCGGCTGGTGCAGGACTTCATCTTCCCCTTTACCGTTATCTGGGGGGCACTTCGGCTCCTGTGATGCCGGTTCCCATGATGAGCATGATAAGCGGAGGCGGCGGGGATAAAGGTCTTGATTTTCATGAGATCATGATTGTACCTCAGGGAGCAAATTCCTATTCGGAAGGACTGCGTATGGGGGTGGAGATTTACCAGGCCTTAAAAAGGCTTTTATCCATAAGTGGCTTTAGCACCTCCACAGGAGATGGCGGCGGCTTTGAACCGGATATGAAAAACTCAGAGGAAGCACTGCATTATTTAATGGATTCCTTTAAGCTTACCGGATATAAACCGGGGGAAGATGTGCTTGTGGCCATCAATGCAGATGCTGACCGGCTGTACGAAAAGGAAAATGGCACCTACTGTTTTTCAAAGGAAAGCAGGAAAGGCGGAATCTCCATAAACAGGGCACAAAAGGATATGCTGGCCTATTATTTGAGGCTGTCGGATGGCTTTCCTATCTGTGCTGTCATGAATGGGCTGTGGAAAGAAGACCTGGAGGGAAGAAAGGAAATGATGAAGCTTCTGGAACACCGAACGCTTCTGGTGTCCAATGATTTTGCCGCGGCTAACGCCACAATCATCCGGTTGGAACAGGCAGGGACGGTATCAGGGGCATTGGAAATGGTGGAGAAGGCAAGAAAAGCCGGACATAAGGTGATCGTTGCCAGCGATGTGAAGGATACGGAAGAGTCTTTCATTGCGGACATGGCAGCGGCTGTCGGTGCCGATTATGTGAAGAGCGGCGCACCGTGCAGAGGAGAATGCACCGCAAAATATAATGAACTTCTGCGTATCGAAGAATTTTACAGGAAACACGGACAGACGGCAGTACATTTTGCCTGACCGGTCAGGGGAAAAAGAACCTGTTAAACCGACGGGATATCAGGTGTTATATTGAATCAAATAAGGAATTAAAATACGCTGGAGGGCGTTGGGATGAATCGGAGGATCGTGTCCATAATCAATTATCTGGTATCTGACAGTGAGGTGAGTCTGGATCTGTCAAGCCAGCATTATCATGTGTCAAAAAAGAATCCTGCGCAATGATATTAACGCAATTAATTTCTTATTAGTAGAATTTTTATCAATTGCAGTGAGGGAAATGATTAATTTGAGAAAAAAGGCAGCGGTTGTTTTTACATCCGCTGCCTGAATGATTCATGCTGTTTTGCCTGAAAACTGGCTGTTATAAATATCTGCATAAACACCGTCTTTGGAAATCAGTTCTTTGTGAGTACCTGTTTCTACAATGTCACCATTCTGCATTACCACAATGTTATCGGCGTGATAAATGGTTGACAGGCGGTGTGCCACCACAAAACTGGTACGGCCTTTGAGTAACCGCCACATGGCCTTTTGTATGACCATTTCGGTGCGGCTGTCTACGTTGGAAGTGGCTTCATCAAGGATAATAATTTCCGGATCAGCAACAAAGGCGCGGGCGATGGTGATCAGCTGCTTTTGCCCCTGTGATATATTGTCTGCACCTTCGCCCAGAACGGTATCATAACCTTCCGGCAGCTTTCTGATGAAATCATCGGCAAATGCGGCTTTGGCGGCTGCGTATACCTGTTCTTCCGTAGCGTTGTCGTTCCCGTACTTGATATTGTCATAAATCGTGCCGGAAAACAGCCATGTATCCTGCAAAACCATGCCGATACGGCGGCGCAGCCCGTCATAGCCAAAACTGCGGATGTCTGATCCGTCAATGCGGATCGAACCGCCCTGTACTTCATAAAAACGTTCCAGCAGATTGACAAGCGTTGTTTTTCCGGCACCTGTATGCCCGACAATGGCAATCATCTGCCCATCCCTTACCTGCAGGCTGAAATCGGTCATAAGAGGCGTATTGGTGTATCCAAAGCGCACACTGTCAAAAACGATCTTGGCCGGATCCTGCTCATAGGCAAGGGGCCCGTCATATTCCTCCATTTTTTCCGCATCCAGCAGGGCAAAGACCCTTTCCGCCGATGCCATAGCTGACAGCAGATTCGACCAAACCATTGAGAGATGGGAGATGGGGGAGGTGAATTGCCCGGAATACTGCAAAAACGCCTGTAAGTCTCCCAGAATCAAGCTTCCGCCCATAACCCGGAAGGCGCCAAATGCGGCAGTGAGCACATAAATGCTGTTTTGGACCAACATCATAAAATGCATCATACTTTGACCGAAAAACTTTGCTTTCCAGCCCGATTCACACAGATCAGAATTGGATTTGCGGAATTTGTCCAACACAGATTGCTCGCTGCCAAAGGTTTTAATCACCGTGAAGTTCTCATAGGTTTCTTCAATTGTACCATTGAGCTCACCCATGCTCTTTACATATTTCTTGTTGTTTTTTTGTGCAATTGGGGTGAATGCTTTTGTAATCAATATGCTGGCCGGAATCATCACGCAGGCCATTAAGGTGAGTGTCGGGCTGATGGTCAGCATAATAGCAAGCGTTCCAATAGCCAGGATCACACTGGAAATAAGCTGCGTCAGGCTTTGCTGTAAATTAGAAGCTACATTATCAATATCGTTGACAGCCACGGACATTAAATCTCCTGTGGAATGTTTGTCAAAATAAGATATGGGAACCTGGTTTAATCTAGCCTTGACGGCGTTTCGCAGGGTTTCTGTGGTTTTTAAGGAAACCACAGTCATCAGGCGTTCCTGCAAAAAGGAAGCCAGAAATACGCCAAGGTACAGGGCGCCTACCGCGGCAAGTACCGTAAGCAGCGCGTTAAAGTCAATGCCAATGCCTGTTTTGATGCCTTCAAATATTATCGTAGTGGCTCCGCCCAATATTTTAGGTGTAATGACCTGCATCACTGTACCGGCAATAGCCACAATTAGAGTAACAGTGATCAGAAGTCCGCTTTTTTTCATATAACCTAACAACCGGACTATGGACTTCCATAAGGATTTGGGACCGGTGGTATTGACGCCCAAGTTTCTTCCTGCCGGGCCTTTGCCTTTTATATTCATTTCCATGCTCATGCCGCTTCCTCCTTATATCCCTGGGATCGTATAATTTCCTGATAGATCAGACTGTCTTTTACAAGCTCGTCATGAGTGCCAAGACCCACCAGCTTTCCTTTATCCAGAACTGCGATGATATCCGCATTCCGTGCACTGCTTATCCGTTGGGTAACAACGATTCCAATGTTGTTTTTAAGCCGTATTTTCATGGCTGCCCGCACGGCAGCATCGGTTTTGAAGTCCAGGGCAGAGAGGGAATCATCAAACAAATAGATTGCCGCGTTCTTAAGCAAGGTCCGGGCAATGCAGAGCCGCTGCCGCTGTCCCCCGGAAAAATTGCCGCCGCCTTTTTCCACCTGGCTGTCAAGACCGTCTGGTAATTTTTTAACAAATTCAGCGGCGCAAGCATCCTCTAGCGCTGACCAAATCTCTTCATCTGTTGCGTTGGGCTTGGCGAGATGCATATTGCTGCGGATAGTACCCATCATCAGTGAAGATTTTTGAGGAGTGGAGCTGACCAGCTTGCGTAAATCGGCCTGGGCCATGTTACGTACGTCAATGCCGTTGATTTTCACGCTGCCTTCTTCCACATCATACAGACGAGGAATCAATGAGAGAAGTGAAGTTTTTCCATCGCCGGTACCGCCGATGATGGCCAGGGTCTGCCCTTTGTTCACTGTAAAGCTGATATCGCAAAGGGTCTTTTCCGCCGCGCCCCCATAACGGAAGCTTACCTGCTCAAAGGAAAGGGTGGAGTTGTCAGCCGCCGTTTGTGATTCAGGGGCATCCATAATGCTCAAAGGGGTATCCAGAATCTCATAAACGCGCTTTGCTGATACCTGGCCGCGGGGAAGGGTGAGGATGACATTGGTCAACAATCCAAAACCTAACAGGATTTGCATCGAATAGTTAATGGCTGCTATGATTGCCCCCACCTCTAAATTTCCGGAGACAGCACGATTTCCGCCGATCCATAGGATGCCTAGGGTAGCCATATTCAGGATTAGTGTGATTAGAGGTACAAAAATACTCATGATGGTGCCTGCCGTGACAGAGGTTTGGGTATAAGCCCGATTGATTTCTTCATACTTCTCGTAATCCTCATCTTCCTTGGCAAAAGCGCGGATCACACGGACTCCGGTCAAGCCCTCCCGGAACAGCAGATTCAGTTTATCCAGCAGTTTCTGCATTTTGCCGTACAGAGGCGTGGCAAAGCGGCGGATGACCACTGCTGCAGCTGCCATAAAGGGAATGACGACCATAAACGGGATCGCCAGTCCGGGGCTTAACCGCCATGTGAGATATATGCCTCCTATAAGATAGAGAGGGGAGAGAATCAGAAATTTAAGGAACATCTCCAATACATTCTGCACCTGCGTAACATCGTTGGTATTGCGGGTGATGAGTGCCGAAATGCCGAATTTGTCATATTCGGTTTTGGAAAAACTAAGGACTTTTGTAAAAATCTCATTCCTTAATTCCTTACCTATCTTAAAGGCGATATTTCCGGCAATGTACATGTTAAGCATTGCCGCGGCCAGACTGCAAACGGTAAAGATCAGCATAAGACCGCCTTGCCGCCAGATATAGCCTATGTCTCCGGTTACGATACCCTTGTCAACAATGCCTGCCGTAAGATAAGGGAGATACAGGGCACATCCCGTTTGAACAAGCAGGAACACAATTGCCAGCGCAGTTTTTACCGGGGGCAGCCGTTTCAAAATCCTAAGCATTGGCAGTCCCCCCTTTTTGACCCAAAATGGTGCGGATGAGATGGTTGATTCCATAAATAAAAAGTATAATAAAAGACATAATAGTTCCTTTCTGCCTGAAAAAAGGCGCAAAAAAATAAAGGCGCTGCCAATCGGCTTTCAGAAAGACAGCGCCAATGCTGTTATTTGTAGGTTATCGTTACTTATTCTTCGTCATCGTGAGGAGCTTTGGGCTGCGGAGGCGTATGTCTGCCGTCACCCCGTCTGCCAAAGTAATTGGAACCGTGTCCGTTGAACCTTGGATCATTGTGGCCCGGTTCAAAATGTCCGGCGCCGGGCGCATCTCCCGGTCTTCTGTCTGGCCAGCCATGAAAGTCTTCTCTGCGGTCAAAAGGATGCCTGCCGCCGCGCATAAACATCATTTCAAACCTTTCATTTCCCATTCTTTCACGGGCAGAGCGCATCCATTCGAACCTTTCGTCGTCTTCATCATCCCCAAGCTGGGCTTCAAGTGCCACAATGACGCGGTCTAGATACTCACCGAAAACGGTTTGTTCTTCCTCGCTGAGACAATTGAAAATATCTCCGAAATCCGGGCGGGGCTGCTGCTCATCCTTTCCTTTTTCCGTGAGCTGCACCAGCATGACTCGTCTGTCAGCTTCCGAAGGGGTACGGGTGATATAACCGCTTTTCTCCAGTTTGTTAAGAAGCTCGTTAAGGGATTGTATCCGAATGCCCAGCAGATAAGACAGGTCTTTTGTGCTGATTTCAGATTGCATTTTGAGCATAGCCAAAACCCTGCCTTGCCCGCGGGTTGGATCAGCCATGGGGCCATGTTCTGCATGCTTCTGTAAATGGTGACGCTGCAAGAGCCATTGCAGCTTTGAGAATTTTTCGTAAAGTTCTGTGAAGTTATCTTCCATCATAATAAAAACCTCCTAAAGTTGAAAGTTTATCAGGTACCTTAAATACATTGTAATGGTACCTGATGAAAATGTCAAGAAAATTTTTATAAGGTACCTGTATATTTTTTGCGCCTTATATAAGAATATTTTTGCTTTTGAAAAATTCCTTATTAAAGCAAGAGGGAAGAAGCAACTTTCCGGAAGCGCCTGAATATGGGAAAATGGAAAAACTTACCTGGAGCGTGAGGTCTAAGGATGAAGAATAATAATAATGATATAACAAGGGTGGATACGAAGAGAATCATTTTATGATAAATCTTGCAGGGAAAAGAGATGAATGCTTATCAAGGGTGAGTGAACGATTAAGAAGCTTCTATATAATAAGGTCAGAAAAACTGGGAGAGTTTCCTTGTGAAACATGGTTATACCCAAGACGCAGGCGAAAGTTGTAAAAAAAATCCATTTGATTACAGGCCGTGGGCAGGGGCCTGATGTCGGGGTACATCAACTGTCGAATATAAAAATATAAAAATATATTGTATTTTCAGATAAATTATGGTATGATATCCTTTGTTTGACTATAGGAGGTGGGAAACGTGATCAGGATTATTTTATCAATCATATTTGTTATCATATGTGTTGCTTTATCAGCAATAATCCTTTTACAGGAAGGAAAGAGTCAGGGCCTGGGTTCTATCGGCGGTATGGCTGATACTTACTGGGGCAGAAATAAAGGCCGTTCCATGGAAGGAAAACTGGAGAAATTCACAAAATACGGTGCAGTCCTGTTTTTCATTCTGGCGCTGGTACTGAATCTGAATATACTGTAAAGATTAAACACTCTTGTGATATGGCAACAAGGGTGTTTTTTTTCGCATTATGAGGAAGTTTCGTAATACCTACTGGTAAAGTGCAGATAATATAGGAAAGATTGAAAAGAAAAATAGATAAAAATGATAGTTAAGAGAGGAAGACAATGACAGAAGAACAGTTAACGCAAAGGAAAGCCATGCTTCTCCAGTTGTTTAATGATCCTGCCTATGCGTCTATGAAATTAAAGGAATTAGCCATTTTTTTTGACATTCCAAAGGAGCAGAGGGAAGATTTAAAGGAAGTACTGGATACACTTTTGGCAGAAGGAAAAATTGGCATATCACAAAAAGGAAAATACGGAAAGCCGGATATCGGCTCCATTGCCGGAGTTTTTTCCGGACACTCCAAAGGCTTTGGGTTTGTCGCGGTAGAAGGGCTGGATCAGGATATTTTTATTCCGGAAGATAAGACAGGCGGTGCACTTCACGGTGATACCGTGTTGATATCTGCCGAATCAAAGCCGGGAAACGGAAAAAGAGCTGAGGGCCATGTGATCAAGGTGCTGGTCCATGCAAATGAGCAGATCATAGGGTTTTACCAGAAAAATAAGAATTTTGGTTTCGTCATTCCGGACAACCAGAAGATTTCAAAGGATGTGTTCATTCCCCAGGGCAAGGACATGGGAGCCGTGACCGGTCACAAGGTAGTGGTTCAGGTTACGGATTTCGGCGGTCCGGAACGAAAACCGGAAGGGATCATAACGGAAATCATTGGTCACGTCAATGATCCTGGCACGGATATTCTTTCAATTGTAAGAGCATACGGGCTGCCGGAGGAATTTCCGGACAGCGTATTGAAACAGGTGGAAGCAGTACCGGATGCGGTTACCGGCAAAGATATGCAGGGCCGTCTGGATTTAAGAGATTTACAGACAGTTACCATTGATGGAGAAGATGCGAAGGATCTTGACGATGCCATTACCATATCAAAAAAGGGTGGAGTCTATACCCTGGGCGTTCACATCGCTGATGTTACAAATTACGTAACAGAAAACAGCCCATTGGATGAGGAAGCTTTAAGACGGGGGACCAGCGTTTATCTTGTGGACCGGGTAATCCCCATGCTGCCCCATAAGCTGTCAAATGGAATCTGTTCCTTAAACCAGGGAGAGGACCGGCTGGCTTTAAGCTGCAATATGGACATTGATGAAAACGGCAATGTAATGGGACACCGGATAGCGGAAACTATCATAAACGTGGACCGGAGAATGACTTATACGGCGGTCAACGCCATTATAACCGACCGGGATGAAGCGGTTATGAAGGAATACGAAGCTTTTGTTTCCATGTTTGAACAAATGAAGGAGCTGGCTGATATTCTGCGGGAAAAGAGAAAGAAGAGGGGCTCCATTGATTTTGATTTCCCGGAAACAAAGGTGATTCTTGATGAACGGGGAAAGCCTCTGGAAATCAAACCCTATGAGAGAAATGCGGCTACCAAAATCATCGAAGATTTTATGCTGATGGCAAATGAGACGGTTGCGGAGGATTATTTCTGGCAGGAGATTCCCTTCCTTTACCGGACCCATGATAACCCGGATCCGGAAAAGATGAAGAGCCTTGCGACTTTGATTAACAATTTCGGATATTCCATCCGTTTCCACAATGGTGAGGTTTATCCGAAGGAAGTCCAGAAACTGCTTGCCAATGCGGAAGATACGCCGGAGGAAGCCTTAATCAGCCGTCTGGCCCTGCGTTCCATGAAGCAGGCCAAATATACGGTTGCTAATACCGGGCACTTTGGTCTGGCGGCTAAATATTACACTCACTTTACCTCTCCAATCAGAAGGTATCCGGACTTACAGATCCACCGCATCATTAAGGAGAATTTAAGGTCAGGCTTAGCGAATAAGAGGATCAGCCATTATGATAAGATCCTTCAGCAGGTGTCCGTCCAGTCCTCTGCCATGGAGCGGAGAGCTGATGAAGCGGAACGGGAGACAATTAAGCTTAAAAAGTGCGAATATATGTCTAGACACATTGGGGAAGAATTTGACGGAGTGATATCCGGTGTGACAAACTGGGGGCTTTATGTGGAGCTTTCCAACACCGTGGAGGGCCTGATTCATGTGAATCAGCTCCAGGATGATTATTATCATTTTGATGAAGAACACTATGAACTGGTAGGTGAAATGACTAGGAAAACCTATAAACTAGGTCAGCCTGTCAGGGTCATGGTATTAGGTACGGATAAGCTTTTGCGTACCATCGACTTTATTCCGGCGAAGAGTCTTGATGAGGAATAACAGGAGGAATGAAAATGGGGAAAGAGAGTTTCAAATTGATTGCCAATAACAAAAAGGCATATCACGATTATTTTATTGATGAAAAATACGAGGCTGGCATCGAACTTGCCGGAACAGAAGTAAAATCCATCCGCATGGGCAAATGCAGCGTCAAGGAATCCTTTGTCAGAATCGATAAAGGAGAGGTTTACGTTTGTGGCATGAATATCAGCCCTTATGAAAAAGGGAATATCTTTAACAAGGATCCGCTGAGGGTCAGAAAGCTGCTGCTTCACAGGACCGAGATCGGAAAGCTGGATGCAAAGATCGCCCAGAAGGGATATACCCTGGTCCCTTTGCAGGTATATTTTAAAGGCAGCCTGGTGAAGGTGGAGATCGGCCTTGCCAGAGGTAAAAAGCTATATGATAAAAGAGATGACATTGCCAAAAAGGATCAGAAGAGAGAACTGGAAAGAGACTTTAAGGTAAGAAATCTTTAACTGAGTTACTATTTAGGCATCCCGAATAATCTGTACAGAAAGCTGTTTTAATGCTAAAATAACCTTAGAAAATGTTGGAGGGAAAACGGATGGCATTATACGATTACGTAGGGGCATTAAGGCGGGGGCGCAGGCAATATCAGGCTTCCGTATCAAAGGGAGAATATCCGTATCTGCCGGTCTTAGATGAGATACTGTCCTATACGGATATTGTTTCGGAAGTGAACTTGGGAATTATGGATATTCCTCTGGAAAAGGTGGTAGGCACGAAAACGGAGGGGCGTACCAGCGCCTTTGCAAGTAATTTCATGCCCCTTTTATCGGAAAAATCGGAATTTGGAGCGAAATGGGCATATTTATATGACCACCAGATTGAAGAGGGGATCCATGATCCTATCGAAGCCTATGAATTTATGAACCAGTATTACGTTCAGGAGGGCAATAAAAGGGTCAGTGTTTTAAAATATGTAGGTGCTTTCAGCATCTCTGCTTCCGTCACCCGCCTGATTCCAAAAAGGACCGATGATTTAGATAACAGGCTTTATTATGAATTCCTGGATTTTTACCAGGTCTCCTTTAACTGCGACGTCTGGTTCAGCAAGGAAGGCAGCTATGACAAGCTGATAAAGGCCATGAATAAGAATCCGGGAGAACTTTGGAGCGAGGATGACAGGATCATCTTCAAGTCCGCCTATGACCGCTTTTCCAAAGCATTCCATGCCTTTGGCGGCGATGATTATGATATGACATGTTCGGATGCGTTTCTTGTTTACGTGGAGCTGTTCGGATATCGAACGGTGAATGACCGGATCGAGGGGCAGATAAAAAAAGACCTTGTCAGGATAAAGGATGAACTCCTCCTTTCCTCCAGAGGCAATAAGATCGCTTTGGTTGAACGGCCGGAAGAAATCGCGGAAACATCGGATAATAATCCCCTTAAGCTCATCAACTGGCTGCGCCCGTTCCAGACCATTGAACCGCAGATGTTAAAAATAGCATTTATCCATGCGAAGACAGCAGAAAATTCAAGTTGGGCTTATGGACATGAGCTGGGCAGGATGCATCTGGAGCAGGCATTTAACGGCGCCATACAAACGGTGGCATTTTTTAACGCAGATTCTGAGCCGGAGATCGCCAGTGCCATTGAGCTGGCCATTGCAGCCCGGTGCAACGTAATATTTACTACGGCTTCCCAGATGATCAATCTAAGTGTGAAAGCCGCAATTGATCATCCGGAGGTAAAGGTTTTCAACTGTTCCGTTAATATGTCTTATTCTTCCATTTGCACCTATTTTGGGAGGATGTATGAATCGAAATTCCTTATGGGAGCTTTGGCGGCGTCCATGTCCCGGAATGAGAAGATCGGATATATCGCTGATTATCCCATCTACGGCACCATTGCCAACATCAATGCATTTGCCTTAGGAGCCAGGATGATCAATCCATATGCAAAGGTGTACTTAGAATGGTCACGGGTAAAGAACCGTGATGCCCATGCAGAACTGGAAAAAGAGAAAATTACCTTTATCTCTGGGGATGACATGATAACTCCTCAGACTCCCACCAGAGAATACGGACTTTACCAGAAGAATCCCGATGGAGGCCTTAAAAATCTGGCGAGCCCGATCTGGCATTGGGGGAAATTTTACGAAAGAATTGTCAACATTATATGCCATGGGGATTTCGACAGGAAAGAAATGAAGGGGAAACAGGCCATCAATTACTGGTGGGGGATGTCGGCAGATGTGATCGATGTCATTTGCTCTCACAATCTCCCTCACGGAACCAGCCGGCTGATTGCATTTTTAAGGAATTCCATAAGGGCTGGAAGCTTTCAGCCTTTTGAGGGAACCATTTATTCTCAGGACGGACAAATCCAGTGCGGGGAAAACGAAAGTCTTACTCCGGAGGATATAACCACCATGAACTGGCTGACAGAAAATGTGGTGGGACAGATTCCGGCATTTGATGAGCTTACGGAAGAGGCTCGGTCTCTGGTACGTCTCCAGGGACAGACAATATACGAGAACACGGATATGGAGGAACAGCGTGAAGATCCTGGTACTGTCTGACCATGAGTCAAAATCACTTTATGAATACTATTCACCGGAAAAATTACAGGATATTGATTTAATTATTTCCTGCGGTGATTTAAGAGCAAATTACCTCACATTTTTTGCAACATTTTCCCATGCCCCGGTCTTTTATGTCCGGGGAAATCACGATGGAAGGTATGAGGAGTGTCCACCTGAGGGATGTACCTGCATTGAAGATGATATTATTATTTACCAGGGAATCCGGATCATGGGTCTGGGCGGTTCCATGCAGTACATTCCAGGTTCGCCAAACCAGTACACAGAACGGGGAATGGAGCGGAGAATCAAAAAGATGTGGTGGAAGCTTAAGAAGAACAAGGGTTTTGATATTCTTGTAACCCATGCTCCGGCATTTCAGCTCAACGACTTGCCGGATCTTCCTCATCAGGGATTTACCTGTTTTAAGGCACTGATGGACAAGTATTCACCCAGTTATTTTCTTCATGGACATGTCCATGCCAATTATGGAAAGAGCTTTAAGAGGGAAGACCAGTATGGCGGCACAAGGGTAGTAAATGCCTATGAATATTATATTATTGATTATCCGGGAAATCCGTAACATTATGAGCCATGGGTTACATATAATATAAGAGAGGCCTGATGGATGAAACCCTAAAAGGAATATTAACAATGGATAACTTCATTGCATCTGTGGGACAGTAGTTTACTCGAATGTTCCATAGGTGCATTTTTTGTATCACAAAATATGTAAATACATAGATTGGAAACTTGCCGCAGGTACCATGGGCTATCTTATTCAATGGGAGGTAACTAGCTATGGAACGGATTAAAAAAAGGAAAAAGGAAAGGGACTCCAGAGGCATTGCCATGCACGTATCATTGATCACCATTGTGATCAATCTGCTCCTTTCAATATTTAAGCTGGCGGCAGGGATTCTGGCTCATTCCGGAGCCATGATTTCCGATGCGGTACATTCGGCATCCGATGTATTAAGCACGGTTATTGTCATGGTAGGAGTAAACATAGCCGGTAGAAGGTCAGATAAGGAGCATCCTTACGGTCATGACCGCATGGAATGCGTGGCTGCTATTATCCTGTCAGCCATGCTTATGGCTACAGGAATAGTAATTGGCATAAGCGGAGTCCAAAAGATCGTGGCAGGAAAAGGGGAAGGAGCGGTCGTTCCTGGACTGCTGGCATTGTTCGCTGCAGTTTTGTCCATTGTTGTAAAGGAGTGGATGTACTGGTATACAAAAGCGGCAGCAAAAAAGATACATTCAGGGGCAGTTATGGCAGATGCCTGGCATCATCGTTCTGATGCGCTGTCTTCTGTAGGGGCCATGATCGGCATTGCCGGAGCAAGGCTTGGCTATCCGATTCTGGACCCGGTAGCCAGTGTAGTGATCTGTATTTTTATCGGAAAGGCAGCAGTTGATGTATTTCGTGATGCACTGGATAAGATGGTGGATAAAGCCTGCGATGATGAAACCGTCCAGAAAATGATGGATTCCGCCATGGCGGTAATGGGAGTGAAGCAGATTGATGATATCAAAACCAGGATGTTCGGGGCCAAGGTGTATGTGGACATTGAGATCGCCGCTAAGGGGAATCTGGTTCTTGTGGAATCTCATGAAATCGCGGAGAACGTACATTTATCCATTGAGAAGAATTTTCCAGATGTAAAGCACTGCATGGTACACGTAAATCCATTGCCTGAAACTGAGAACCAAAAAAATGACCCGGAGTGCTTGTAGGTTTTCCGGCCTGTGATATAATATAAGAAGATTTTATGTTTGACAGGAGGGAAAGGAAAATGAATGAAAACATTAAGCATCTCACAGAGAGGAGAAGCGTGCGAAGCTACTCCTCAAAACAAATAACAAAGGAAGAGCTTCATGCCATTTTGGAAGCAGGAAGCTTTGCCCCTTCGGCGATGAACCGCCAGCCTGTGATCATGGTGACCGTGCAGAAGCAGGAGGTCCGTGATAAGCTGTCCAGACTGAATGCAGAGGTCATGGGATCGGACATTGACCCATTTTATGGGGCTCCTACGGTCATTGTGGTGCTTGCGGACCGGACAGTATCTACCTATCTTTATGACGGGTCTTTGGTTATGGGGAATCTGATGAATGGAGCTCATGCAGTTGGAGTTGATTCCTGCTGGGTTCACCGGGCAAAGGAAGTATTTAACAGCGAAGAAGGAAAAGAGCTTTTAAGGGAATGGGGTATCGAGGGCGATTATGAAGGGATCGGTCATTGCATTCTGGGGTATGGGAATATGGAATACCCACAGGCTAAGCCGAGGAAAGAAAAAGCTATTATATATGTAGAATAGTAGTTGGAAGAAAAGAGGGCTGCGTGTGGAAAGACGCAGCTCTTCGTCTAACTGTTTTTTTAGGTATAACTTTAAATTATAATACACATTCCTATTATTTAGTTGACAAAAAGATGCTGGATTGCTATCATTTAAATTACTATACAAAAAGGCGGGAATAAGGATGGAAAGAATCGTATTATCATTGTTGGTTGATAACACCTCCGGTGTATTGAGCCGTGTGGCCGGACTGTTCAGCCGCCGTGGCTATAATATCGAAAGCCTTACGGTGGGTGTGACTGCGGATGAGAGATATTCCAGAATGACAGTGGTGTCCACAGGCGAACCGGAGATATTAGACCAGATTGAAAAGCAGCTGAGAAAGCTGGAAGATGTGAGGGATATCAAAGAATTAAAGCCAGGCCAATCTGTTTACAGGGAACTTATTCTGGTCAAGGTACATGCCAATGCCAGCGAGCGTCAGGCAATCTGTGCCATAGCCGATATTTTCAGAGCCACCATTGTGGATGTTGGCAGGGATTCCGTAACCGTCATGCTGACAGGAGATCAGTCCAAGCTTGATGCAGTTCTTAACCTGCTTGAAGATTACGAAATTTTAGAGCTTGCGAGAACCGGTCTCACAGGGCTTTCCAGAGGCTCTGACGACATTCGCTATCTGCCCTAGGCAGTATGGAATTGTAAGCTAGAGGTATTGTGGGAGGCGGACAGTGAGCCGTCGGCATGGTTCCTTTAACAAAATATATCAATAGTCAGTATATGAGGAGGAAATAAAAGATGGCAAAGATTTACTATCAGGAAGATTGCAATTTATCCTTATTGGAGGGTAAAACCATTGCAGTGATTGGATACGGCAGCCAGGGCCATGCCCATGCGCTTAATTTAAAGGAATCAGGATGCGATGTCATTGTAGGACTTTATGAAGGAAGCAGTTCCTGGGCAAAGGCAGAGGCACAGGGATTATCCGTTTATACAGCAGCAGATGCTGCAAAAAAGGCCGACATCATCATGATCTTAATCAACGATGAGAAGCAGTCTGCTATGTACAAAGAATCTGTAGAGCCTAATTTAAAGGATGGGGACATGCTGATGTTTGCCCATGGCTTTGCCGTTCATTTTGGACAGATCGTTCCTCCGAAGAATGTTGATGTTACCATGATCGCACCAAAGGCTCCCGGCCATACCGTAAGAAATGAATATCTGGTAGGCAGAGGAACTCCATGTCTGGTAGCTGTTCATCAGGATTACACAGGCAAGGCAAAGGACAGGGCCCTGGCTTATGCATTGGCTCTGGGCGGCGCAAGAGCGGGCGTACTGGAGACAACCTTTAAGGATGAGACAGAAACTGACCTTTTTGGTGAACAAGCCGTATTGTGCGGTGGCGTATGCGCACTGATGAAGGCTGGTTTTGAAACTTTGGTAGAAGCAGGATATGCTCCTGAGAATGCTTATTTTGAATGTATCCACGAGATGAAGCTGATTGTAGACCTGATTTTTGAAAGCGGCTTTGCAGGCATGAGATATTCTGTTTCCAATACAGCCGAATATGGTGACTACATTACAGGACCAAAGATCATTACCGATGAGACCAAGAAGGCAATGAAGCAGGTTCTTGCAGATATTCAAAATGGAAACTTTGCAAAGGACTGGCTGCTTGAGAACCAGGTAGGCTGTGCTCACTTTAATGCTGTTAGAAAGAAAGAGGCTTCCCACCAGTTAGAAAAGGTAGGCAGCGAGCTTCGCAAGCTTTACAGCTGGAACGACGGCGGAAAGCTGATTGATAACTAAACTTTATAACTGCAGGCAGCGGCCTGTAAAATAGAAAAGCCCGGAAAAATAAGTCTTTTTCCAGGCTTTTCTTAATTTAAGTATGGATCCCGGCCCCTCTCATGGCATCAAAAAAGTTCTCCATAGCCGTGGATAATCCGTTGGGATTATAGGAGAACCCAACAGTTCTCTTACTGATCGCCGATTCCATGGGAATCTGGATCAAATCTCCCCGGTCCAGTTCTTCCTGGACAAATTCCTTGATCACACAACCGATTCCCAGTCCGATTTTAGCAAATTCGATCAGTATGTCCATGGTGGTGACCTCCAAAAGCTGATTTGGCACAATCTGATTTTCATTCAGATATTCATCAATGTACTTTCTGGTCATATTGTTCTTATCCAAAAGAAGAATATTTCCCGTCTGGAAAAGGTCTGCATCAGGCCCTTCCCGCAAATACAGGTTATCCAGATAAGATTTTGTAGCCACAAAAATGTCATGGATGTCCATAACCGGTTGAAACAAAAGGGGGCGCCGGTTGGTAGGTTCTGCGATCAGACCCAGATCAATCCGCTGCTGTTCCAGCATGGTGATCGTATGGGAAGTGGACTGGCTTTCAATGGAAATTTTAATATGAGGATACTTCTCAATGAATCCCTTTAAATAAGGAAGAAGGATATATTTACAAAGAGTATTGCTGACACCGATTCTTAAGTGTCCGATATTAAAATCCTTCACCCGCTTTAACTCCAGTTCTCCGCGGTTTAATTCTTCAAAGGCCGCTTTTGTATGATTATATAGAAGCTTTCCTTCATCAGTAAGCTGGACGCCTCTGGAATTTCTCGTAAATAAAGCTACCTCTAAGCTGTCTTCCAGCTTGCTGATGGATTTGCTGATGGCAGGCTGGCTGATGTAAAGCTCTTTGGCAGCCTTTGAGATATTTCCGGCTTTGGCAACTTCATAAAATATCTTATACTGGGAAAGGTTATGATCCATGTTAAGGTTTCCTCTCATTTTTCTTTCTATCTTATAACTAACTATTATATTAAATATTCATATTATGTATTTCTATTATATCAATAAGTATGTTAGAATGTAAAGCAAGAAAAAGATATGTGATCAATTAACAGGAGGACGCAGTCGATGGGAATGACGATGACCCAGAAAATATTGGCAGCCCATGCAGGGCTATCCGAGGTAAAGGCAGGACAGCTGATTGAAGCAGAGCTGGATCTTGTATTGGGGAATGATATTACATCTCCGGTTGCCATTAAGGAAATGGAGAAATTTAATAAGGAAACAATCTTTCATAAAGATAAGATTGCCCTGGTTATGGACCATTTTATTCCTAATAAGGATATCAAATCCGCAGAAAACTGTAAATGCTGCCGTGATTTTGCCAGCAAACACGAAATTTCCAATTATTTCGATGTAGGGCAGATGGGAATCGAACATGCCCTTCTTCCAGAAAAGGGGCTGGTGGTTGCAGGAGATGCAGTGATTGGAGCGGATTCCCATACATGCACCTATGGAGCACTGGGAGCTTTTTCCACCGGTGTGGGCAGCACGGATATGGCGGCAGGCATGGTAACTGGAAAAGCCTGGTTCAAAGTGCCGACCGCAATAAAGTTTGAACTGGTGGGGAAACCCTCCAAATGGGTCAGCGGCAAGGATGTTATTTTGCATATTATAGGCATGATCGGTGTGGACGGAGCTTTATATAAGTCCATGGAATTTTCGGGAGAAGGCATCAGGAATTTATCCATGGATGACCGTTTTACCATTTGTAACATGGCCATTGAAGCCGGCGGAAAGAACGGTATTTTCCCGGTGGATGACCTTTCCATCCAATACATAAAGGACCACTCAAAACGCGATTACAAAATTTATGAGGCAGATGAGGATGCAGAGTATGAGGAAGTTTATACCATTGACTTATCCGAATTAAAGCCAACAATTTCCTTCCCTCACCTTCCTGAAAATACCAGAACCATGGGCTCCTTTGGCGAGATCAAGGTGGATCAGTCGGTGATCGGCTCCTGTACCAATGGCAGGCTTGATGATATGCGAATCGCAGCAGCTGTCATGAAAGGACATAAAGTGGCAAAAAATGTGCGCTGCATCGTGATCCCTGCCACTCAGGAAATCTATTTGCAGTCCATGAGAGAAGGACTTTTAGAAATCTTTATTGAAGCCGGAGCTGTGGTAAGCACCCCAACCTGCGGTCCCTGTCTTGGCGGCTATATGGGAATCCTGGCGGCAGGAGAGCGTTGTATCTCCACCACCAACCGTAATTTTGTGGGACGGATGGGTCATGTGGACTCTGAGGTGTATCTGGCCAATCCTGCAGTGGCTGCTGCAAGCGCGATTACCGGCCATATATCTGCGCCGGATGAACTGGGATTATAGGAGGTTGTAAAATATGAAGGCATGTGGATCTGTTTTTAAATACGGAGATAATGTGGATACGGATGTTATCATTCCGGCAAGATATTTGAATATCACAGATGGGAATGAGCTGGCAAAGCACTGCATGGAAGATATTGACAAGAATTTTGTAACCAATGTAAAAAAAGCGGACATAATTGTCGCAAATAAAAATTTTGGATGCGGCTCTTCCAGAGAGCACGCCCCTCTGGTAATCAAGTGCGCCGGGATAAGCTGCGTCATTGCCGAGACCTTCGCCAGGATTTTCTACCGGAATGCCATTAATATCGGTCTTCCTATTATAGAATGTCCGGAAGCTGCCAGGGCCATTCAGGCAGGAGATGAGGTTGCGGTGGATTTTGACAGCGGCATCATTACCAACAAGACTACAGGCGAATCCTTTGAGGGACAGGCATTTCCTCCCTTTATGCAGGAGATCATTTCAGCGGGTGGGTTATTCCCCTATATTAATAAGAAGAAATAGATGGTTTTTCCATGGTAAATAAGTCCGTAATTGTCAGGAATTGTATCCGGCAGTTACGGACCTTTTATTCTCGCGGTGGCAACGAGCCAAGTTAAAGCTTGTTTGACTTTGACGACTGCCCGCGGGCCAAATACCCTGCAGCTTGCTGCAGGGTATTTGAATTCCCGGCATTGCCAATAGCAGAAATGCGTATTATAATAAGAAAAAATTCAAGGAGTTGATTTATATGGTAAAGACAAATGCAATGCGAATGCTTGACAAGGCAAAGATTCAATATACCACCAGAGAATATGAAGTGGACGAGCAGGATTTATCCGGCAGCCACGCAGCGGATATGATGGGGGCGGATCATGGAAGCGTATATAAAACTCTTGTATTAAAAGGAGAGAAAATGGGATATCTGGTCTGCTGCATTCCAGTTGATGGGGAACTGGATTTAAAAAAAGTGGCGAAAGCTGCCGGAGATAAGAAGGTGGAGATGGTTCCAATGAAGGATTTACAGGGAATCACCGGATACATCCGGGGAGGCTGTTCACCTATCGGCATGAAAAAACAATTTCTTACGTTTATTGAAGAATCTGCCCGCTCTTATGAGGAAATTGTCGTAAGCGGAGGCTTAAGAGGGCAGCAAATCGTCATCTCTCCCCAGACCCTCGTTAATTATATAAAGGGTGAATTTGCTCCTATAACACAATATTAGTTTACATAAAACAGAAAACATGGGGGACGAGCCAACCAGGCGATGTTGAATAATTAACATAAATGTAACACTATTGTAAAATGTTAATATAGGAATAGCATAAATAATGCGGAAAAAATTATGATTTGATAGTGAATTATATACAAAATAAAAAAGGAGTTGAAAATTTAGAGATTAAAATATCACAAAAATGTTAAATGGGCATTGACTTTTTTATCTGGCTTCTTCTATAATTACGGACGTCACCAGGAAACGGCTGTGAAATGTAACCAGCCCAGGCAAGTGATATAAGAGAAAGAGGTGTATATATGCTTACACTGCGCTCTATCCTTCAGCAGATTTGTCAATTCTTCAGAGGGATGACCTTTAAGGTCACAAAGCGGATGTATCGTTCTTCCGCAGTTTTTATGGCGGGTGCGGCAATTATTACTGTTGTGGCGTTTACCTCAGCAGGATTTGGAAGCGGCGGAAGAAATGCTTTAACGGCATTTGCAGAAACGCCGAAATCGGAAGAATCTCAGGATAAAGAAGAAGTGAAAGAAGAAACCGTTGCCCAGGAAAAGGCTCAAATAAAACTTACGGAAGCCAGGATGCAGGCACAGCAGCTTGCCGGTAATCTACTGGAAAAAGAGGTAGTTCAAAAACAGGTACAGGAAGAAGAGTCCAGGGCAGAGATTGAGCGAATCAATGTCAGGATCGCTTTGGAAGAAGAGGCAAAACGGCAGGCAGAGGAAGCTGCCAAGAAGGCGGAAGAAGCAAGAAAAGCGGCGGAAGAGGCAGCCCGGAAGGCAGAGGAAGAAAAGGCCCTCCATGCCTCATCGGTGTCTTCAGACGATTATCAGGTCTTGCTGCGGATTGTGCAGGCGGAAGCCGGAGTCTGCGACGACAAGGGAAAGATACTAGTGGCCAATGTGATTATAAACCGGGTAAAGAGCGGAGAATTTCCCGACACGGTGAAAGGAGTCGTCTATGAACCCTCCCAGTTTTCACCGGTATCAAACGGCAGTATTAATTCTGTCAAAGTGACAGATGATACGAAACAGTGTGTGGACCGTGCGCTGGCAGGAGAGGATTATTCCAACGGAGCCCTGTATTTTATGAATCGGGGAGGCTCCAGGAGAGGTGCTATAAGCTGGTTTGATTCCCATCTGACCTATTTGTTCCAGCATGGCAACCATGAATTTTTTAAATAAAAACATTGTAGAATATTCTGCTTTAGGTGTATACTATATGTGCATGGCAGGTGCCCTTGGGATCTGCGGCCAAACTATACGATACATAAAAGGAGAGTATGATTATGATTTTTGACTCAGCAAAAAACCTTGATTTTTACAGAAGCCTTGGAGTGGACGGAAGATACGAAAAGGCAGTTGATTTTCTTAAGAATACTGATTTAGAGAGCCTGGCGCCAGGCAAATATGAAATTGACGGCAAGAATGTTTTTGCTAATGTAACAGAGTATACAACGGTTCCCTGGGAGGAAGCCAAGTACGAAGCTCACCATAATTACACAGATATCCAATATATGATATCCGGTTCAGAAACCATGACATATGCACGGATCGATGAACTGACAGAAAAGGTACCTTATAACGATGAAAAAGATGTTGTATTTTACGACAATGAAAATCCAGGCTTAAAGGTAGTGGTAAAGGCTGGAGAATATATGATTTTCAATCCTTGGGATGGTCATAAGCCAAAGGCAGCTGCAGGTGAACCGGCTATGATTAAAAAAGTGATTGTTAAAATCAAAGAAAACTGATTAGAAAACGGGATCCGATCCTTTGCGCAAGGGATTGGATCCCGTTTTTATTTTACGGATTCCAGCCGTCAGGACCGGACAGCACTGCTTCTTTTGTGAATTTTTTAAGATCAGCTTCTGTCAGCCGGTGAATCCAGTCCGGCCACTTTTCCATTACGGCACCAGGGCCGTAGCTGCCGAATTCGCCATAAAAGGTATGTTTATGGGCAGCTTCCTTGTTCCAGTCATGCCATCCTTCCTTGCAGATATGATCATCCATGAAGCAGTTTAGCAGCACGGTTTTCCCATACTCTCTCCATGGACGCCCCAGATAAGCGTTGTCGGCGGGGCAGTTGCTTTCAAAGCGGCAGTTTGCCAAGACGTAGCCGTATTCCTGCCCTTTTGGAGTGGAAGCGGCAGTCACATAGCTGCTGATTTCCATTCCCGTGTATTTGGAAAAAAAGGTGCAGTCTTCAAAATAAGCTGTGGCACTGCCGAAAATAAAGTCAATATCCCCCTCTATGTAACAGTTTTTATAATAGTGCCGGCCATTGATCCGGGGGGAATGCTGCTTTGGTCCGATAAAACCATTAGGCTCGATTTCCTTTGGAGGAAGAGGGCCTGTAAAAAGAGTATCCTGGTTTCCAAGGAACCGGCAGTTTTCAAAAGACAACCGGTCCCCATCGGCGTATAGTGCCAAAGCCTGTCCAACATCGGTACCGATTCCCGCACTGTTTTCAAATGTAAGATTCCTGGCGGTAAAATCATGGGTATCGATCAGGCAGGTATAGGTGCGGAAGGTTCCCCGTTTCATCCCGTCTTCCATGATCATGCGGGCATAAAGGCCGCAGGAGAGAATGGTGCTTTCTGCATCTTCCCCGACAAAGGTTACGTTAGGAACCGTTACAGTAATCTGTTCTTCATATAATCCCTTGTGAATGTAGAGGATGTGTTCCCGGGTATGATCGGTTGGAAGAGAACGCAGCGCGTCTCCAATGCTATTAAAATCTGCTGTGCCATCTTTTGAAATATGAATCATAATTATCCTCTCTTCTGCTTATTGTACACAAAATGCATATTATATATTTAATATATCCATTTTTTTGGAAAATTGCAATGAAAATCATTGACTTTTTCTTAACAAAGTGAGATAATAGTGACAAATTTGGATTTTATAAAAGGAGGATTATTCTATGTCAACAAAAGCATATTATCCAATCAATGAAATTGGAAAAGGCCAACCAGGTTTTGCAACTACGCGTTCGATCATTGAAGCTCCGTTTTATGGAAACAACGTAATTAAAGTAAATACGCTTAGAGAGGCATATGAACTGGCGAAGGATTCACCAGGAACCGTGGTAACGGACATGCCTGTATACAGGGGAGAGGAATTTGGTCTTGATAAGGATGCCAAGGTTCTCTTATTTAATGATGGCGCGATAACCGGACGCTATGCGACTGCAAGAAGAATCGCTGGAGAACCAGGTGTAAACTGCGGCGCTCTTGACAAAGTTGTTATGGACGCAGTTTATGAAACCCGCTGGAAAACAATGTATCATGCAGAAGTTTATGCTGGACTTGATCCTGAATTCATGGTGAAAGTACATCTTCTTATTCCGGAAGGGGAAGAAAACATTCTGTATAACTGGATGCTGAACTTCCAGTATATGTCTGATGAATATGCGAAAATGTATAAAGCTTCTAAACCAGTCGGTGATGGAAAGGAAGCTGATATCTATATCTTCTCTGATCCTCAGTGGAACGGTTCTGACCGTCCCGGAGTCGATCTATCCTGTTTAAGCGATCCAAAGTGTTTATGCTATTTTAATACGGACCAGAACTGTGCGGCAATCCTGGGTATGAGATACTTCGGAGAGCACAAAAAAGGTACCCTTACTATGGTTTGGGCTCTTGCAAACCGCAACGGATATGCTTCCTGCCACGGCGGACAGAAAGAATATAACTTGACCGATGGTTCAAAATATGTTGCATCTGTATTTGGTTTATCCGGCTCAGGAAAATCCACCATTACCCATGCAAAGCATGGCGGAAAATATGATGTTACCGTTCTCCATGACGATGCATTCATTATCAATTCCGACACTTGCTCATCGGTGGCAATAGAACCTACATACTTTGATAAAACACAGGATTACCCGACCGGCTGTGAAGATAATAAATATCTTTTAACTGCCCAGAACTGCTCCTGTACCTTAGACGAAGATGGAAAGATCCAGCTGGTAACAGAGGATATCAGAAACGGCAATGGACGTGCCATCAAATCAAAACTGTGGTCTCCTAACCGTGTGGATAAGATCGACGCGCCGGTCAATGCGATTTTCTGGATCATGAAAGATCCTACCATTCCGCCGATAGTAAAGTTAAAAGGCGCTTCCCTGGCATCTGTTATGGGTGCAACTCTTGCGACAAAGAGATCATCAGCGGAAAGACTGGCACCGGGAGCTGATCCTAATGCTCTGGTGGTTGTACCATACGCTAACCCATTCAGAACCTATCCTCTGGCCAACGACTATGAGAAATTTAAAAAACTGGTAGAAGAGAAGAACGTAGATTGTTATATAATCAACACTGGCGATTTTATGGGTAAGAAGGTTCAGCCAAAGGATACCTTAGGCATCCTGGAAGCCATTGTAGATAAAACCGCCCAGTTCAAGCAGTGGGGACCATTCTCTGATATCGAAATTTTTGAGTGGGAAGGATTTGTTCCGGACCTTCATGATGCCGTTTACGCAGAGCAGTTAAAGGCACGTATGGAAGACCGTGTGAAATTCGTTGCAAATACTGCAACTGTTAAGGAAGGCTATGACAAGCTTCCGGATGATGCCCTTGCAGCCCTTCAGAAAATTGTTGAGGAATTAAAGTAAAAATTTCATTGAGACGAAAAAGGAAATTCCTTTTTCGTCTCTGTTTTTGCGTGAGCAATTTAGTTTCACGATAAAGGAGGCACCATGAATAAAGAATATTTGTTGTTTGATTTAGATGGAACCCTTACGGATCCAAAAGAGGGCATAACCAAGTCTGTCCAGTACAGTCTCCGGCATTTCGGGATTGAAGTAGAGAACTTAGATGATCTTTGCTGCTTTATCGGGCCGCCTTTAAAGGACAGCTTTATGGAGTATTACGGTTTCAGCGAGGAACAGGCAAGAAAGGCCATCGATATTTACCGGGAATACTTTTCAGAAAATGGATTGTATGAAAATAAGGCCTATGAAGGAGTTTTGGATGTACTGCAGTCACTTCTTAAGGCAGGAAAAAAACTTTATGTGGCTTCCTCAAAGCCGGAAGTGTTTGTCAGGATGATCCTTAAACACTTTGAGCTGGATTCCTGCTTTTTATTTATGGGAGGCGCCGGCATGGATGAAACCAGGGTAAAAAAAGCAGATGTGATCCGTTATGTATTAAAGGAATGCGGGATTACCGATTTAGACAAGACGGTGATGATCGGTGACAGGAAGCATGATGTTCTGGGTGCAAAGGAAATCGGGATTGACTCGGTAGGGGTGCTGTACGGTTATGGAAGCAGACAGGAGCTTACGGAAGCCGGAGCGGATGTTCTTGCAGAAACAATTTTTGATTTGCAGAATCTATTATAGTATGCTATACTGAGTCTCTAACGCTGGAAAAGGGTGATTCTCTCTTTTGCCGGTCCGGCTGGAAAGCCGGGGTACATTTCGATGATCAGGAGGAATACAAGAGATGAAAAAGGTGGAGATCGGATTCTGGGGAGTTGAATCCATCCTGGAGTTTGTCTCAATTGCGGGAGCGTGTAAAGAAAAAATAAATTTGGCCTGCGGAGATAGAACGGTAAACGCAAAATCGTTGCTTTCTGTCCTGTCTTTGGCAACTACTGAAGAGCTGGAATTGATTATTCATGAAGAGTCCTGCGATTCTCTTTTAAGACTTCTGGAACTGTATGTAGAGCATGGAAGACTGCTTGGCAGCAAACATATTGCTGTCTGATCCTATAGATTAAAATCAAAACTGACAGGAAAAGGAACTTGAAAAACAAAACAAAGTAGTGTATACTAAGACCATAGAAAACATGGGAATGTAATTCCTGAAATGTGCGACACTCTTAACTTTTTTGAACCTACATTATGACTCATGGGATTCCGATATTTTCAGGTGGATGTCAAGCCTCCGTTTGCAGTGGAAGGCAGAAACTTGAGTGAGGTTGCCCACCTAGCAAGGCTAGGCGTCAATAAGTAAGAACCGGCATTTTGGGGTTACCAAAGAAAAAAGCAGCGAGAAATCGCTGCTTTAATTTTATGTAAAAGTATGGTAGAGTATAATAGACGGTAGTCAAACTTAATAACTTAGGAGAATTTCTATGAAAGAGTCAAATTTTCGGAGCTATATCTGCTGGGGAGTCACAGCACTTTGCGTTATTGCCTTAAGCATAGCCTTTGCTTTTTTCCTTTCCAGATTCCAGGCTGTGAAAGGTATGGCAAAATTGGTCGTGGGTATCCTTATGCCTGTCATTTACGGAGCAGTACTTGCATATCTTTTATTGCCGGTATATAACAAGTCCAGAGATATTACAAAGCGCCAGCTTTCTTCCATTTGGAAAAACGGGAATGGGGTAAAATCTGCATCCGGACTTATGGGAACTGTGGTCAGCCTCTTTTTTCTGTTTGTGATTGTAGTCGGACTTTTCTGGATGATCATTCCTCAGATTTATACCAGCATCATGGGTCTCCAGGAGACACTGGGCGAAAATATGAACGATCTGGCTTTATGGCTTCAGAAGATGCTGGAGGATAATCCCTCCGTGGAACGGGCGGTTATTCCCATCTATGACCGGCTGACAGGCCAGTTGCAAAACTGGATGACCTCTGACCTGGTCCCCAACATGTCCACTTTAATCGGCAGCCTTTCCAGCGGACTGTTAAGCGTGGTTCTGGTACTTAAGAACATTCTGATCGGCGTTATTGTAATGGTCTATCTTCTGAACATAAAGGGAACGCTTTCGGCCCAGGGCAAGAAGATCATTTACAGCATATTTCCTGTGAAGATGGCGAACCAGGCAATCGATGAAATCCGTTTTGTGCACCGGGTATTTGGCGGATTCATAACGGGTAAAATTTTAGATTCCCTGATTATCGGGATTTTATGTTTTATTCTTTTAAACGCCATGAAGATGCCTTATACGCTGTTGGTGAGCGTGATTGTGGGCGTCACCAATGTGATACCCTTTTTCGGCCCGTTTATCGGAGCCATCCCCAGCGCATTTCTGATTCTGCTGGTCAGCCCCATCAAATGCCTGTATTTTCTGATATTCATCCTTTTGCTCCAGCAGTTTGACGGAAACATTCTGGGGCCGAAAATATTAGGACAATCCACAGGACTTCCAAGCTTTTGGGTGCTGTTCTCCATCCTGCTTTTTGGAGGACTGTTCGGCTTTGTGGGAATGATCATTGCGGTACCAACCTTTGCGGTGATTTACAGCGTGGTTTCCAGACTGGTGAACCGTTCCCTGACGAAAAAGGATCTCTCCCTTAAAACGGCGGATTATTTTGACTTGGAACGGATTGACGAAGATAAAAAAACATATATGAGATAAGAGGAGCGCATGAATAAAAAGACATTTATCGGATTTGTTGTCGGTATTCCTCTTTTGGTTTTGATTCTCATTATTATTATTCTGGTGGGTGAACCGGAACCGGAGGGAATATCAAGAGGGGTAGCATATAAGTCGGCTGCTCTTCTTCTTACCGATAGAGAAAGCTGTGAAAAAATGCTGTCGGACCATAGCAAGGAATACTTTCCGGAAAAGGAACAGAATAACTGGTATGTGAAATACATGAATTACCTGTATGCAGGCGGTTATCTGGATCAACGTGAAATACCGGCTAAAAGGGATACTGCGGAAGGCTTTCTGACTTATAGAGAGGCGGAAAACCTGGCAGAGGCTTTGGTTCCCGGATCAGGAAAGAAGATTCATGAAAGCGGCAAAAAACAGAACAGGAAGATTCCATCTGATGAATGGTGGTATTTGTATGAAGAACTGAGGGGAGCATTGGATAAGGAAGGAAAGATCAAAGTGCTTGACGTATTTCTTTATGGCACTCCTACCAATGTAAAAACTGCATCAGCCTGGACTGCCTATACCAGCGGGGGGGATTTTCAGTTTGAGGGCATCAGCCTGGATTCTTACATAGACTGGGAGCTAAAGCTTCTGGTAAAGGGCAATGAGATCATCGCACTAAAAGAAGCGGTGACAGATTCCATAACCTATAAAAATGTCTGGCTGACTGCAGGAACGGGAGGAACCTTCGGCGTATACTTAGGGGCAGTGGAACGTACCTTTCCTCTTGAGGCCTCTTTGGGACAGCCGGAGGATTTTGCCAATAATATTGCGGATATCAGTTTAAAAAGAGGGAGCCTGCAAAAGGTAACCTTGAAGAAAAAGAGGATATCGGGGAAGGTTCTTGCGGTAAAGGATACTTCTGTTGAAGTTGAGGGATATGGCAGTCTAAAGCTGGATAAGGATTTTAAAGTATACCGTTTATATGGACAGTTTGAAGAACGCAGTATCTCCGACATTCTGGTAGGATATGACATACAGGATTTTGTCGTAGCCCACGGCAGGATATGTGCTGCTTTGCTGGTAAGGGAATTTGATGCAAAGAGCATTCGTGTTCTTTTGATGAATACTGATTTCCAATCGATCTTCCATCCGGCCATAACCCTGTCTGCCGAGAGCGGCTTATCATTGTCCTATGGAGACAAGGAGGTAAAGGTTCCTCCAAAGGCGGAAGTGATCATTGATACCGCAGATGAGCGGCTAAAGGATGGACGGATTGTAGCAGCGCCCTTAGAAAAGGGAGATTCCATATCCGTGAATTCCATAAAAAGGTCCTATGGCACCCCAGCCTATGACGGCACGATTGAAGTACGAAAGGAAGCTGATGGGTTGGTTTTAATCAATGAGCTGTACCTGGAGGATTATTTGACCAAGGTCGTGCCCAGTGAAATGCCTGACAGCTATGAAAAAGAAGCCTTAAAGGCCCAGGCTGTCTGTGCCAGGACCTATGCTTACCGGCAGATCCAGAGCAACACCTACAGCAAATACGGGGCCCATGTGGATGACAGCACCAGATTCCAGGTGTATAACAACCTTCCAACCGCATCAAAAACAGAAGAGGCGGTACGTGAGACCTATGGAAAGCTATTGTTTTATAACGAAAGACCAATAGAGGCCTTTTATTTCTCGACCTCCTGCGGACACACAACCGACGGAAGCATATGGGGAGGAGACCCGACCCTTTTCCCCTATCTGGATGGCAGTCTTCTACAGGACAGCAGGGGAGTGTTAAACTTATCAACAAACTCTGACTTTGAGGAATTTATAAAGAAAAAGGATTATCCGGCCTATGATTCTGGATTTCCCATGTACCGGTGGGAGACCACCGTTACCAACCGGCAGCTTGAGGAAGAGATCACCGAAGTCGGTTCTATCTTGAACATTACAGTAACGGAACGGGGAGTGGGTGGAATCGTAAAAAAACTGAGGGTCGAGGGTTCTGACGGCATCATGACCATCAATGGAGAAGGACAGGTGAGGGCAAAGCTTGGAAATAAATATATGGCTATCACCAAGCTGGATGGCACGCTCATGAAGAATTTTGACTCCCTTCCCAGTGCCTATATCGCAATAGAAAACCAGGGAGTTGATGACAATAACATTACAACCTTTCATATCTATGGCGGAGGCTTTGGGCATGGAGTGGGCATGAGCCAGAATGGGGCTCAGGCCATGGCAAAGGGCGGAAAGAGTTTTGAGGATATCTTAAAATTCTTCTATAATGAAACGGAAGTGCGGGAAGCAGAGCAGAGTAAGGAATGAGAATGACATTTCCAGCGTAGGATGATAGAAAAGACACAGGAATGTCGTATGCAAGATCAGAAACTGGAAAATCTGTTAAACCTTGCCCTCAGCGCAACTCCTGAAGAGCGTGAAAAATCAGGTAATTTAAACGTAGGATATAATCCCGAGGAAAAATCTTGGGATGTGATTGTAAAGCATTCCGGAGATTTAAGCGGTCTTTCCCAGGTGGGAATCCGGGTAGAACAGATGGTGAACGAATACTCCATACTTACGGTTCCTGAATCCCTTATTGACCAGTTAAGTTCATTGCCTCAAATCGAATATGTGGAGAAACCAAAGAGGCTGTTTTTTGCCATCAACCAGGCAAAGTCAGCCTCTTGCGTCAATCTGGTCCAGCAGGGAAGCAGTCCTCTTACCGGAAGGGGAGTTTTGGTAGCTATCATTGATTCCGGAATTGATTATTACCATGATGATTTCCGGAATAATGACGGAACGACCAGGATTGTAAGGCTGTGGGATCAGACTCTGGACCGGGTGTTCACAGCAGATGAAATCAATGCTGCCCTGGCTACCGGTAGCAGGACAGAGGCAAGAAGGCTGGTTCCATCCGTGGATATCACCGGTCACGGCACAGCCGTGGCATCCATAGCGGCCGGAAACGGGAGGGAAAACAGGGGACAATACCGGGGAATTGCTTTTGAAAGCCCGCTTTTAGTTGTAAAGCTTGGAGCCCCTCAGGAAGGCGGATTTCCCAGGACCACGGAGCTTATGCGTGCGGTCAATTTTGCGGTACAAGAAGCTGTGGATATGCAGATGCCCCTGGCCATCAATCTAAGCTTTGGAAATACCTATGGTTCTCATGACGGAACCAGCCTTTTAGAAACATTTCTTGATGATTTATCCAATTACGGGAAGACCGTGATCGTGGTGGGAACAGGCAACGAAGGGGTGGCAGGCGGTCATATTTCCGGAGCCCTGACAATGTCCAGACCCGAAGAGATCGAGCTGAGTGTGGGAGGATACCAGCAAAGCTTCAGTGTGCAGCTTTGGAAATCCTATGCGGATTTATTTGATATCAGCATTATAACACCTTCCGGAGTCGTGATCGGTCCGATCAGCAGCAGCCTGGGGCCTCAGACCATAAACTATGGAAATACCAGGATTTTGCTGTACTATGGGAAACCCGGCCCTTACAGTGTGGCACAGGAAATTTATATGGATTTCCTTCCCCTTGATACCTATATAGACAGCGGGATATGGAAATTCCGCCTGACTCCCAGACAGATTGTGGAAGGCAATTACGATTTCTGGCTGCCATCCGCCGGAGTGCTGAGCGAGTCCACCCGGTTTTTAAGGGCTACGCCTGAAACTACTTTGACCATTCCCTCTACGGCAAACAAGGTCATTTCCGTGGGAGCTTATGATGACACCTATCAGTCTTATGCGGATTTTTCCGGCAGAGGATTTACAAGGAGAACCAATCTGGTGAAACCGGATCTGGCTGCTCCCGGAGTGGGGATCATTGCGGCAAGAGCTGGAGGCGGCTATGAATCAGTAACAGGTACGTCCTTTGCAACCCCCTTTGTTACCGGCAGCGCAGCCCTTTTGATGCAGTGGGGAATTGTGGATGGCAGGGATCCGTTTTTATTCGGCGAAAAGGTAAAGGCTTATTTTATCCGCGGGGCAAGGCCCCTTCCCGGAATTACCCAATATCCCAATCCGGAGATTGGGTACGGCGCTTTATGTGTGAGTGACAGCCTTCCTGTATAACATGGGCGGGAAAGCCATTGGAAAAATGGCCAAAATGATTTATAATGGAATCACTACTTTTGGGGAGGTGTGAAATGGAAGTCAGGCATGAACTGGTCATTCCCAATGAGGATTTGCCTTTCCGGATGTTTGTCTTTGAGGGAAGGGAAGGAAATTATAAGGTCGCGAAACACTGGCACCATTCCGTTGAGATCTTTCTGGTTCAGGAAGGGAAAATTGATTTTTACATCAACAACAGCCACTTATCTCTTGAGAGGCAGGATTTTGTGCTGGTCAACTCCAATGAAGTCCATTCCATTGAATGTCCCAATCCCAATATCACCATAGTTCTTCAAATACCGGCGGAAGCTTTTGAGGAGTACATGGGAGAGGAAAGCTATGTGAATTTTGAGAAAAAGGATGAGGCTCAAAATGAGAGGCTGACGCAGCTGGTTGTTTCCATGTTTTCCATCTATGAAGATCAGGAATATGGTTACAGCCTGAAGGTGAAAAGCCTGTTCTATGAACTTTTATATCTTTTAGTCACGGAGTTTAAGGCAGAAACCATGGATAAGGAGGTCCTCCGCCAGAAAAGGCAGCTCGATAAGCTGTCAAAGGTCACTCAGTATATGAGGGAAAATTATGACCAGGACTTAAAGCTTGACGAAGTGGCAGGACGTTTTGGTTTTAGCCCTACCTATTTGTCCAGGATATTCCAAAAATATGCGCAGGTCAATTACCGTACTTATCTTATTGACCTGCGAGTCAAATATGCGGTCCGGGAACTGGTCGGGACCGGCGGTGAGATTGGGGAGATTGCTATGAAGCATGGATTTCCGGACAGCAGGGCCTTTTCCAAGGCATTTAAGAAGCGGTATGGCTGTCTTCCCAGTGAATACAGGAAACATCTGGATGCTGGCAGATGACAGATATTGCAATTATTTTAATATAGGGTATTATAATTACTGAAAATATGATATAATGTACCATAACTTTGGGCGAAGGATGTGATTGTATGAATATCAGAGAATCCATTGAACAATGGGAGGAAGCATATCTAAATCCTTATGCCGCTTTCAGTAAGAACAGCAAAGGAAGAGAGCGGGAGGAGGAGGCTTGTGATATCCGGCCTGCCTACCAACGGGACCGGGACCGGATCATTCACTGCAAGGCATTTCGCAGGCTGAAACATAAAACCCAGGTTTTTCTGGCTCCGGAAGGGGACCATTACAGAACCAGGCTCACACATACCCTTGAGGTATCCCAGATTGCCAGAACCATAGCGAAATCTCTGCGCATGAACGAAGACTTAACAGAGGCCATAGCTTTGGCTCATGATTTGGGCCATACCCCTTTCGGCCATTCCGGGGAAGCGATTTTAAATAAGATCTGCTCCCAGGGCTTTGCCCATTACAAGCAAAGTGTCCGGGTAGTAGAGGTTTTGGAAAAGAACGGCATGGGTTTAAATCTTACCTGGGAGGTCCGGGATGGGATTTTAAATCACCGTACCAGCGGCCACCCTTCCACATTGGAAGGCGGCATCGTCCGCCTGTCGGATAAGATTGCCTACATCAACCATGACATTGACGATGCGATCAGGGCAAAAATGTTTGTGGAAGAAGACCTGCCGGAATGCTATACAGGGATTTTGGGTCACAGTGTCCGTGAAAGGCTTAACAATCTGATCCATGATATTATCCGCAACAGCTATGGAAAGCCGGAGATCATCATGTCTCCGGATATGGAGAAGGCCATGCAGGGGCTGCGCACCTGGATGTTTGAAAATGTTTATAAAAGCGATATTCCAAAAGCAGAGGAAGGGAAAGCACAGCATCTCATTGTCATGCTTTTTAATTACTATATGGATCACCCGGACAAGCTTCCGGAAGAATACTGCACCTTAATGGAGGAAGGTCCGGAAAGCCGGGAACGGGCGGTCTGCGATTACATTGCAGGCATGAGCGACAGATATGCCATTGATAAATTTGAAGAGCTGTTTGTCCCGAAAGCGTGGAAAATGGTTTAGAGCGAATTAACATTGAGGAACACACTGCGGGTATACCTTTATGGCCGAAAAACATGGCCAGAAAAGGAGAAAGGAGAAATGAAGCTTCATGCGATATTCGGAAGAAGTGATTGAAGAGGTCCGGATGAAGAATGACATCGTGGATGTGATATCGGGATACGTCAAGCTGCAGAAGAAGGGAAGCAATTATTTTGGCCTCTGTCCTTTTCACAATGAAAAGTCCCCTTCCTTTTCTGTATCCCCCGCCAAACAGATGTACTACTGCTTTGGCTGCGGTGCAGGCGGAAATGTACTTACGTTTGTCATGGAATATGAAAACTATTCCTTTTCTGAGGCCCTAAAGGTCCTGGCAGACCGGTCAGGCGTGAAGCTTCCTGCGGCGGAGTACAGCAAGGAGGCAAGAGAGCAGGAAGATCTTAAGTCCGCTCTTTTGGAAATTAATAAGCTGGCCGCCAGCTACTTTTATTATCAGCTTAAAAATTCTCAGGGTGAGGCTGGCTACCGCTATTTAAGAGACAGGCAGTTAAGCGACGAAACCATAACCAGGTTCGGGTTGGGCTATTCCAATAAGACAAGTGATGATCTTTACCGGTATTTAAAGGGCAAGGGATATGATGATAGCCTGTTAAAGCAGACTGGGTTGGTGACCATTGAGGAACGGGGAACCTATGATAAGTTTTGGAACCGGGTCATGTTCCCTATTATGGATGTGAATAACCGGGTCATTGGCTTCGGAGGCCGGGTCATGGGCACCGGGGAGCCAAAGTACTTAAACTCGCCGGAGACAAAGCTTTTTGATAAAAGCCGGAATTTATATGGTCTGAATTATGCCAGGCTTTCACGGGAAAAGTACATATTGATCTGCGAGGGCTATATCGATGTAATCGCAATGCACCAGGCCGGCTTCACCAATGCGGTGGCCTCTCTGGGAACGGCCTTTACCACCCAGCATGCCCAGCTCTTAAAACGATATACGGATAAAGTGGTTCTTACATATGACAGCGACGGTGCGGGTGTTAAGGCTGCCCTCCGTGCCATTCCCATTCTTAAAGAAGCGGGTATATCCATTCGCGTACTTAACATGCAGCCCTACAAAGATCCGGATGAATTCATAAAGAATATGGGAGCTGAAGCATTCCGCCAGCGGATTGATGAGGCCCGCAACAGCTTCCTGTTTGAAATTGATGTGCTGAAAAAGAACTTTAAAATGGACGATCCGGAGCAGAAAACAGAGTTTTACAATCAGGTGGCCAGGAAACTTCTGGAATTTCCGGAAGCCCTGGAACGGGAGAATTATTTGGAGGCGGTATCCAGGGAGTTTTTCATCAATTATGAAGACTTGAAACGTCTGGTCAACCGCTTGGGTGCTTCTCTGGGACCGTCTGTTTTCTCTCAGAGGGAAGAAGAGGTAAACTTAAAAAACCAGAGAAAAAAGGAAAAGGAAGACGGTGTTAAGCAGTCCCAAAGGCTGCTTCTTACCTGGCTCATTGAAAATCCATTATTATTTGATAAGATTGAAGGAGTGATCACTCCCGATGATTTTATAGAAGAACTATATCACAAGGTGGCACGGATGGTTTTTGACGGACACGCTGCCGGAACATTGAATCCGGCCGAGATCTTAAATCATTTCATTCATGATGAAGGTCAATACCGGGCAGTCGCAGGTCTTTTTCATGCGAGCTTAAAAGAGTCCCTAGATAATGAAGAGCAAAAAAAGGCGTTTTCGGAAACGGTTATGAAAGTGAAAAAAAACAGTCTGGATTATGCCAGCCGCCATGCAGCAGGGATTTTGGAACTGCAGATTATTATAAAGGAACAGGCTGCGCTAAAGGATTTGCATATTTCGCTGGATTAGGGTGTACACTATAGGCAGGCTGTGGAAGGATGGAAGAACATGGACGAGAATGTGAAGAAGGCAGCAGATAAGATGGTGGGGTCAAGAAAAACGGAAGAGGAACAGGCTGCAGAGCTTAAGGCTTTGGAGTCAGCCGCTGCTTTTGAGGAAAAATTAAATCAGCTTCTCCTCCTGGCAAAAAAGAAAAGGAATGTACTGGAAAACCAGGAGATTCTGGATTTTTTTGCGGAAGAGAATCTGGATTCGGATAAGCTGGATCAGATCTTTGATTTTCTGGAAAGCAATAAGGTAGACGTACTTCAAATCGGCGGTGAAGATCTGGAACTGGATGAGGATCTTTTCATAGAGGAAGATATCGAGGAAGAAGAAGAAATCGATATGGAAAGTATTGATTTGTCTGTTCCGGAAGGTATCAGTGTGGAGGATCCGGTCCGCATGTATTTGAAGGAGATCGGCAAGGTTCCCCTTCTTTCCAGTGAAGATGAAATTGAGCTTGCCAAGAAAATCGAACTGGGCGACGACGATGCAAAGCAGAGGCTGACGGAAGCCAATCTGCGTCTGGTAGTTAGCATTGCCAAACGCTATGTCGGGCGGGGAATGCAGTTTTTAGACTTAATCCAGGAAGGAAACTTAGGACTTATTAAGGCTGTGGAAAAGTTTGATTACCGGAAAGGCTATAAGTTCAGTACCTATGCGACCTGGTGGATCAGACAAGCCATCACCCGTGCTATTGCGGACCAGGCCCGTACCATCCGGATCCCTGTTCATATGGTAGAGACCATCAACCGCCTGGTCCGTGTGTCCAGACAGCTCTTACAGGAGTTGGGACGGGAGCCGGTACCTGAGGAAATAGCAGCAAGGGCAGATATGCAGGTCGAACGGGTCAGGGAAATCATGAAGGTATCTCAGGAACCGGTATCCTTAGAGACTCCCATCGGAGAGGAAGAGGACAGCCATCTGGGAGACTTTATTCAGGATGACCAGGTGGCCGTTCCGGCTGATGCCGCCACATTCACCATGCTCCACGAGCAGCTGATGGAGGTGCTTGACACTCTGACTGAGCGTGAACAGAAGGTTTTAAAGCTGCGCTTCGGTCTTGATGACGGACGGCCCAGAACCCTGGAAGAGGTAGGAAAAGAATTTAATGTTACAAGAGAACGGATTCGCCAGATAGAGGCAAAAGCATTGCGCAAACTGCGCCATCCCAGCAGAAGCAAGAAGCTTAAGGACTATCTGGATGATTAAGGATACAAGACGGAGTTTGAGATGAAGCTATCAAAGCGTTTGGAAACGATCGCTTCCTTTGTTCCGGAAGGAAGCAGAGTCGCTGATATTGGAACTGATCATGGTTATATTCCTATCCATCTGGTACAGGAAGGAAAAGCAAAATATGCCATTGCCATGGATGTGAGGGAGGGCCCCTTGTTACGGGCCCGGGCCCATATCCAGGAGGCAGGCTTACAGACACAAGTGGAAGTCCGTTTAAGCGACGGACTTTTAAAATTAGGACAAAATGAAGCAGATTGTGTAGTCATAGCAGGCATGGGCGGAGAACTGATGATACATATTCTGGAGGGAGGCCGCAATTTATGGGAAGGAATTCCCTACTGGGTTTTATCCCCCCACTCAGATCTGGACAAGGTACGCAGATTCCTGGAAGAACAGGAATTTTTTATTAAACAGGAGACTATGATAAAGGAAGAAGGAAAATATTATTCCGTTATGGGGGTCAGCAGAAAGACAAAAGCGTGTCAAAAAGAGGAAAGGGAAATTTCCTACCGCTATGGCAAGGGTCTGCTGGAATCAAAGGATCCTGTTTTAAAGGAATATCTAAAAAAGGAAGAAGAACAGCTGGAGCAGATTATAAAGGGGCTTTCCATGAGCGGTACCGAAGCAGCGGTCAGAAGAATGGAAGAGCTGAAGCTGGAACTTGCCTATAATAAGGAGGCACAGGATGCGATGCGATGAACTGATAAAAAAACTGGAACAGCTGGCACCGCCAGTCTGTGCCTGTGATTGGGATAATGTAGGCCTTTTAGCAGGCCGTAGTAATAAAGAGGTAAAAAAGGTTTTTATTGCCTTAGATGCTACCGATGAAGTGGTTGAGAATGCCGTCCTATGGGGGGCAGATTTATTGATCACCCACCATCCCCTTATTTTCAAGCCTTTATATAAAATCAATGACAAAGATTTTATATCCAGGCGCATTATAAAGCTGATCTGCAATGACATCTCTTATTACGCCATGCATACGAACTTTGATGCAGCACCTGGATGTATGGCTGATGTGGCCGCAGAAAAACTTGGGCTTACAGATTTAAAGGTACTGGAAAAAGAAGGTGTGATGCTTAAGGAATCCGATGAAGGGCCAAAGGAAACGGTATATGGAATCGGAAAATCTGGGTATCTTAAGAAAGAGATGACAGTAAGAGAGATAGCCGCTCTTGTAAAGGAACGGTTCCAGCTTCCCTTTGTTACGGTTTACGGAGAAGACGCACCAGGGGAGCCGGTGCGTTTTGTGGGCATAAGCCCGGGATCTGGGGGAAGTGTTATAAAACCGGCTCTTGAGGCAGGTGTGAAAGTCTTTATTACAGGCGATATCGGTCACCATAATGGAATCGATTCCGCTGCAAACCATATGGCTGTCATTGATGCCGGCCATTACGGCCTGGAATATCTGTTTCTGGACTTTATGGAAGAATATTTAAAGAAAGAAGCAGGGGAGAACCTGGAGATCTGCAAGGCAAAAGTGGAATTTCCTGAAACATTCATATAAGGAGGAAGCGAATGGCAGTTGTAACTATAAATGGTGTGGAAAAGGAATACCCCATTGGCACGTCTTATCAAGAAATTGCAAAAGAGTATCAGCCCCAGTATGAAAATGATATTTTACTGGTCAGCATCAACGGAAAATTAAGTGAACTTCATAAAACGGTCCAGTTCGACTGCAACCTTCATTTCTTCACAGGGAAAGATCAGCCCGGAATCCAGACTTATCACAGAAGCGCTATTTTTGTTATGATGAAAGCCTTTTATGATGTGGCTGGCGTGGAAAATATTGAAAAAGTGACTGTGGATTTTTCTCTTGGGAAAGGCTATTACATTGAGGCTCATGGAAAAGTCCAGCTGACTGAGGAACTGCTTACCCGGGTGAAAGCCCGCATGCAGGAGTATGTGAGTCAAAAGATCCCGATTATGAAGCGGAGCGTAAACACTGATGATGCCATTGATCTTTTTCATAAGCACCGGATGTATGACAAGGAAAGACTGTTTCGCTACCGCCGGGTTTCCCGTGTCAATATCTACAGCATAGGCGGCTTTGAAGATTATTACTATGGATACATGGTACAGAATACCGGATATATTAAGTACTTTGACTTAATATTACATGATGACGGCTTTATGCTCATGCTGCCCCAGAAGGAAAATACCAAAGAAGTACCTGTTTTCGAGCCGGAAAAGAAGCAAAAGCTGTTTCGGGTGCTAAAGGAGAGCGTAAAATGGGGGGAACGGCTGAATGTGTCCCATGTAGGCGCACTGAATGAAGAAATTGCATCCGGTAATATCAATGAACTGATTTTAATTCAGGAGGCCCTTCAGGAAAAGAAAATTGCTGAGATCGCGGGAAAAATAGGTGCCGACAGGAGCAAGAAATTTGTTATGATCGCCGGGCCGTCCTCATCCGGAAAAACCACATTTTCCCACCGTCTGTCCGTTCAGCTGAAGGCTCAGGGAATGAACCCACATCCCATTGCCGTGGATGATTATTTTGTGAATCGGGTAGACAGTCCGAAAAATCTGGATGGGAGCTACAATTATGAGGTTCTGGAGAGCCTGGATATTGAACAGTTTAATAAAGACATGACAGCACTTCTGGCTGGAGAAACAGTGGAAATGCCGCGGTACCAATTTAAAACAGGGGTTCGGGAGTACAGAGGTGATTATTTAAAACTTGGAAAAGACGATATCCTTGTCATCGAAGGAATCCATTGCTTAAATGACAGGCTATCCTATTCCCTGCCAAAGGAAAGTAAATTCCGTGTATATGTAAGCGCACTGACCCAGTTGAATATTGATGAACATAACCGGATTCCGACAACCGATTGCCGCTTAATCCGTCGGATGGTACGGGATGCCAGAACAAGAGGAGCTTCCGCTCAGGACACCATACGCATGTGGCCGACGGTGAGAGCAGGAGAGGAAGAGTACATTTTCCCCTTCCAGGAATCTGCGGATATGATGTTCAACTCAGCTACGGTCTATGAACTGTCTGTGCTGAAGCAGTTTGCGGAACCACTGTTATTCGGCATTCCAAGAGAGTCCCCGGAGTATATGGAAGCAAAGCGTCTGCTGAAATTCCTGGATTATTTTCTTGGGGTCAACAGTGAGGATATTCCCCGTAATTCCATTGTCAGGGAGTTTATCGGAGGAAGCTGTTTTAAGGTTTAAAAATGAAATTGGCTTTACAAATAAACGAATTTATGATATGTTAATATGGCTTATGAGAAGCTGTCTTTATCGCTTCTCATAAAGGTGCTGTCTTTTAGCACCGTCCATTCGATTATGAAAACAGGTTTTTGCTTTCATAATATAGTTTTGAGTAAGACAAATGGCCGCAGCTGCAAAGCCGAAAGGCTGCAGGTGAGGAAAGTCCGGGCTTCACAGGGCAGGATGCCAGATAACGTCTGGCGGAGGCGACTCTAGGGAAAGTGCAACAGAAATATACCGCCGCTTAATGCGGTAAGGGTGGAAAGGTGGTGTAAGAGACCACCGCCCTTCTGGTAACAGGAGGGGTCCATGTAAACCCCATCCGAAGCAAGACCGAACAGGGAGCTTAAGGCGGCCCGTCTGCTCCCGGGTAGGTCGCTTGAGCCTGCTGGCGACGGCAGGCCTAGATAGATGGCCATTCAACGACATAACCCGGCTTATCGTCTTACTCAAAGCTTTAAAAAAGGACTGTACCAATTTGGTCTTACTAAAAACAGCGCATAAAAAATGCGTCTTGATCAGTAATATGCTACCCCTATATAGGACAATGAAATATAAAGGTCCTATATGGGGGTGTTTTCATGTCCAAACATTTTAATAACAATATCTGATTATATAGACTACTGCAACAATATGACACCAATAGTGTATCACAACCCTTGTTTTGTTGCGGCATAAAAGAAATGAACCTGCCTAAAATCGGCAGGTTCTTAACCTAAAAATGAAATAATTCACTGTCCTATTGACGGGAAGCACGCCATTCATCGCAGAACCGTTTATTTCGTATATTTTTCTTCGCAATACATACAGCGATAGACTTCTTTTTCCTCATCGGCAAGATAGAATACATGGGGAAGCCCCTGCTCGATGGAGGTAATGCAGCGGGGGTTTTTACAATGGATCACGTTGGTGATTTTTTTAGGAAGGCTTAACGTCTTCTTTTCTACAATCAGGTTATCCCTTATGATGTTTATCGTAATGTTATGGTCAATATAGCCCAGGATGTCCAGATCAATGTGGTCTAAGCCGCCTTCAATTTTTATGATATCTTTTTTCCCCATCTTATTGCTTTTTGCATTCTTAATGATGGCGACCTGGCAATCCAGCTTGTCCAGACCAAGGTTAAAGTAAATTTCCAGGCTTTTTCCGGCTTCAATGTGGTCTAATACGATTCCTTCTTTTAATCCGCTGATATTTAACATGGTTTTTCTACCTCCAGTAATGTCATGATAAGAGCCATACGCACATACACGCCATATTGTGCCTGCTTAAAGTAAGCGGCTCTGGGATCCTCGTCAATCTCTACTGCGATTTCGTTGACTCTTGGAAGAGGATGAAGAACATACATATCTTCTTTCGCCAGTTTCATTTTCTTTTTGTCCAGAATGTAGCAGTCTTTCAAACGGATATAATCTTCCTCATTGAAGAAGCGCTCTTTCTGAACGCGGGTCATATAGAGGATATCAAGAGAAGGCATGGCATCGTCAAGACTGTCCATTTCTACAAATTCAATATTGTTGGCCTTCAGTACATCTTCCCGGATGTATTCAGGCACCCGTAGTTCTGGGGGGGAAATTAAGATGAATTTAATGTTTTTGTATCGTACAAGAGCATTAATCAGAGAGTGAACCGTGCGTCCGAATTTCAAGTCGCCACAGAGGCCAATGGTCAGATCATTTAAACGGCCTTTTAAAGAATTGATGGAAAGCAGATCAGTTAAGGTTTGGGTCGGATGCTGGTGGCCTCCGTCTCCGGCATTGATTACTGGTATGCTGGAATGGTTGGCAGCTACCAGTGGAGCCCCTTCCTTTGGATGTCTCATGGCACATATGTCTGCGTAGCAGGAGAGAACCCGAATGGTATCAGCAACACTTTCTCCTTTTGCGGCAGAACTGGAGTCGGCAGAAGAAAAGCCTAGTACACTGCCGCCCAGATTTAACATGGCAGCCTCGAAACTCAAACGAGTTCTTGTACTTGGCTCATAAAATAATGTCGCTAATTTTTTTCCATCGCATACATGAGAATATTTTGGAAGATTATCTTCGATATCTTTGGCCAGATCTAAAAGCTGCCCTGTCTCTTCCACACTAAAGTCTAACGGGTTAAGTAAATGTCTCATAAGAATCTCCTTTATCCACTAAATTATGGTTTAAAATTCTATCCCATCTACTATACAGTATTAGTTAAAATATTTCAACACTTTTTTAAAATTTATGTTATAATCTAGACCTGCGGCTTTTTTCCAGGAATTTGAAAAAGGTCCCTGTAAGGAATATTTAAGGAAGTGTAAGAAAATAAAGAATGACCGATGGAAATATCTTGTTGTATAATGTGTATGCAAAGTCAAGTGCCCGCAGCAAGCTGCAGGGGATTTGACCATTACAGCATTTGCCAGATGCAGAAACGTTTCTATTCCTGCGCCTGGCTCATTGCTTGCAAAATAAAGAAAGGGGGTGTCTGTTTTGGCGGAAGGAAAGACACCTATGATTCAGGTTAAGAATCTTTATAAGGTGTACAAAGTGGGAAACACAAAGGTCTATGCGTTAAACGGCGTGGACTTTACTATATATAAGGGAGAATTCTGTGCAATCGTGGGCCCCTCCGGTTCCGGTAAATCCACTCTCTTAAATATGTTGGCCGGTCTTGAGAAGCCGTCAAAAGGAGAGATTGTCATCGGCGGGAACCATATAGAAAAGCTTTCGGAAAATCAGCTGGTATCATTCCGCAGAAAGCATGTTGGTTTTATTTTCCAGTCCTATAATCTTTTACAGACCATGAATGCGGTAGAGAATGTGGCCTTGCCTCTGTCATTCCGGGGAGTGCAAAAGAAATCAAGGAACGAAAAAGCAAGGGAGTACATAAGGCTGGTGGGACTTGAAAAACAGATGAAGCATATGGCCAATGAGATGTCGGGAGGCCAGCAGCAGAGGGTCGGCATTGCAAGAGCTTTGGCAGTAGATCCTAAGATCATCTTTGCGGATGAACCCACTGGAAACCTGGATTCCAAAACTACCAGGGAAATTTTAAGCTTAATGCAGAAAATCGTGAGGGAGCAGAATCAGACCCTGGTCATGGTTACTCATGATAATTATATTGCAAAGTTTGCAGACAGACAATTCCATATAGTAGATGGAAAAATCTTAAAAATTGAAGAAAAGCATCATGAGGATACGAAGGAGGACATTGGAAATGAAGAAGGGTAGGAAAGGATTTTTATGGCTGCTTGCGGCCCTTATGGTCATAGGAGCCGTGCCCAGTGCGGCTTTCGCCCAGTATGACCTAAGCAAAAACACCTACATTGATGTGAAGAAGACCCCGTCAGGAAAGACCGGGGAAAACGTTACCATTAATATGGTTTTTACTAATAATAGCGGCAATGATTTAAACAATGTAGCAGTAAGGTTTGATCGGGATCTGGCAGAACAGGAATACCAGGCAACGGAAGACGCAGATGAAGAAACGAAGTATTCCGGAGCTGTATTCCCTTTTGAGATCACTTCCAGTACATTTGATAACAAAAAGCTTGGAACGGTAAAGAGCGGAACTTCTAAGAGCATTTCTCTCAATGCAAGGGTCCGGAGAGACGTAGCGGAAGGCTATTACCTGGTACCTTTGGAGGTCGTAACGGATGCATTGAAAAAGGATGATGGGGCCCATGCCAGTTATGAAAAGGTCAACATCTGGATCACAAAATCCTCCTCAACCACGGAATCTGGGAAAGACGAAGGAACCATCCAGTTTGAGCTGGGAGAAAACCAGAACACACCTTCTGGCATTTATCCAAATACCATGAATTTCAATATGAATGTCCGGAATTCCTCAAATATTACAGCTTTTGATGTAGACATCCGGATGGGGTTGAGCCAGGACAGCACTAAGTTTCCTTTTGATATTAACGACGGAAACTACACCAGGCATTATGACCGGATCGGCGGCGGCGAGACGGTGGAGGTTCCCTACAGCATGAATATCCGAAAGGATGTTTACAGCGGATACTATCCTATTACCTATATCATTGAATACCGTGACAGCACGGATGGAGATGTCCAGAAAGCAGAAGAGACCTTCTATGTCAAGGTTCAGAATAAAGACAAGGAAGAAGAGACCGGTGATTTCAATGCAAATGACAGGACAAAGGCGAGACTCATTGTGGATGGGTTCCAGACGAATCCGGAAACAGTCTACGCCGGGGAGGAATTTGAAATGATTCTTCACATGAAGAACGCCTCTGAAAACGTTGCGGCAAGCAATATCCTCTTTAACCTGGAATCAGAAAAAGTTACAGACAGCGCGGTATTTACCATGGATGCCGGTTCCTCCTCCATTGTTGTGAATTCTCTTGCCGCAGGCCAGACAACGGATATAAAGCTGAAGCTTCGGGCGGGAGCCTGGGTGGATCAGAGAACCTATGCCATTACCATTAATGAAAAATATGACAGTCCTGAGTTTAAGAATGCGGAAGAAAAGGTGACGGTGAACATCCCGGTCAAACAGGTCTCCAGGCTGAATACGGGGACGATTGAGATAATGCCTGATACTATTTCCGTAGGTTCGGAGACCAATGTAATGTTCCCAATCAATAATACGGGAAAGGTTCTCCTTTACAACGTAATGGTGGCCTTTGTAGGGGATACTATCCAGCAGACCAACAGTTATGTGGGAAATATAAAACCGGGTGAATCCGGAAATGTAGACACCATGATTACCGGAACTGCCCCTACCATGGATGATGGGAAAATCAAGGTCATGATCACCTATGAGGACGAAAACGGCGTAGTCAGTGATCCCATTGAAAAAGAAATCACTTTAACGGTAACAGAACAGGAGGACTTAGATCCCGGAATGGATGGTTCGGGAGATTTTCCGGCTGTAACGGAACCGGAAGGGTCTTCCCAATATGGAAAAATCGTCATTCCGGCGGTAATTGCCGTTTTGGTTATTGGGACCATTGGTACTGTATTTCTGCTTAAAAGGCGAAAAAAGAAAAAGGAAGCGGAAGCAGATGCTTTAGAACCAGATGCATTAGAGTCAGAAGCATTAGAGCCAGAAGTATTAGAGTCAGAAGTATTAGAGCCAGAAGTATTAGATCCAGATGAGGAAAAAGACAATGAGATTTAGCGATTTGCTTTCCATGAGTGTAAATAACTTAAGACGCAGGAAGCTAAGGACGTTTTTAACGGTTCTGGGAGTTTTGATCGGTACGGCTTCCATTGTTGTCATGGTGTCTTTGGGGATCGGTTTTAATGAACTTACTATGGAACAGATCGCTTCCTATGGAAGCCTTACAGAAATATCTGTATATTCCAACGCTATGTGGGGAGGAAATGACAGCAGCAAGGATCCTAATTACATGACGGATGATGTGATTGCACAGTTTGGACGGATCGAGCACGTTACCACAGCTTCTCCCCTTTTGGAGACCAACGTTTTGATGACCCAGGGTGCTTATCAGGGAAACATCAACCTAATAGGGGTTTCCCAGGAGTATATGAATAATATTCCGTTAAAGGAAGGCAATATCCCGGAGCCGGGCAAAAGGGACCTTCAGATGGTTGTGGGAAATATGGTCCCCAGAAATTTCAGCAACCCAAAAAGCAATCGTAACAACTATTATGATGATTCCGCCAGCATTCCTGACATTGATTTTATAAATAAGCCCATGTTTGTGATTTTTGATATGGATGCTTACTATCAGTCTCAGAACGGCGGGACGGGGGAAGGAGGCTCAACTGTTAAACCTCCTAAAAAGTTTCTTATTCCAACGGCCGGACTGGTGGAAGGAGGGCCGGAGGAATGGAATAGTTACAGCTACAACGTTTATGTGGATCTAGATGCCTTAAAATCCCAGTTGAAACAGATTTTTAAAAAGAAGCCCATTCCTAATCAGCCCACCAATAAAAAGGGGAAACCCTACAACTATTTTATTTACCAGCAGGCGGTTGTGGAAGTGGACGATATGAACAATGTAACGACAGTACAAAAAGCCATCTCAGATATGGGTTATCAGGCCAACAGCAATATGGAGTGGCTGGAACAATCCCAAAAACAGGCCAAAATGGTTCAGGCCCTTCTGGGAGGGATCGGAGCTGTATCCCTGTTTGTGGCTGCCATCGGCATTGCCAATACGATGATGATGTCCATTTATGAAAGAACAAAAGAAATCGGAATCCTGAAGGTTCTGGGCTGTGATATGAATAATATCAGAAACATGTTTCTTCTGGAATCCGGCTTTATAGGCTTTTTAGGAGGAATCACAGGAATTCTGTTCAGCTACGGGGTTTCATTCCTAATTAATAAGTTCCTTTCCGGCAGTTTTATGCAAGGCATGCCCGGCGATCTTTCAAGGATCCCCCCATGGCTTTCCTTGGCAGCCGTCGGCTTTGCTATTTTTGTAGGAATGGCCGCAGGATTTTTCCCTGCCTTAAGAGCCATGAAGCTGAGTCCTCTTGCAGCAATAAGGAATGAATAGCCGATTTTAAAAAGAAGGCTTGCATTTCTCCGGAGAATATTATATGATGATGTACAAGGTACGTGCGACTGGCGGATGAGTGGAGTTTTACCACGGGGAGCACGATACGAAAAAGCCGACCGCCTGGGCGCCCTATGGGATGCCCAGGCGGTTTTTTATGCGGCTAACGAGCCAAATGAGCATGTTTCTTATCATTGTGTTTTCATTCAGAAAGGAGACCAGATCTGATGAATTTGATTTCTTTACAGGACGATTTAAGGAGCAATTCCTATCCGGGAAGAGGCATTATTATGGGAAAAACACCGGATGGAACAAAGGCGGTCGCCGCTTACTTCATTATGGGGAGAAGCGATAACAGCCGCAACCGAGTATTCGTAGAGGAAGGGGAAGGAATCCGTACCCAGGCCTTTGATCCTTCAAGGGTCACGGATCCAAGTCTTATTATTTATGCTCCGGTGCGGGTTATGGGGAATAAGACCGTTGTGACAAACGGAGATCAGACCGATACCATTTACCAGGGAATGGATATACAGCTGACTTTTGAACAGTCCTTGCGATGCAGGGAATTTGAACCGGATAGTCCCAATTATACGCCCCGTATTTCCGGGATCATGCATATAGAAGGCGGGCGCTTCAATTACGCCATGTCCATCATAAAAAGCAATCATGGGAATCCGGATTCATGCAACCGCTATACGTTTGCCTATGACAATCCAGCGGCAGGAGAAGCCCATTTCATTCATACCTATATGCATGATGGAAATCCCTTACCAAGCTTTGAAGGGGAGCCAAAGCTGGCGGCGACCCTTGACGATCTGGATGAATTTACTGCCATGATATGGGAAAGCCTTCATAATGAGAATAAGATCTCTCTCTTTGTAAGATATATTGACATAGAATCAGGAGCTTATGAAACCAGGATTATAAATAAAAATCAATGACAGGAGCACGAAAGATGAATGAGCTGGAATTAAAATATGGTTGTAACCCGAATCAAAAGCCCTCAAGGATTTTTATGCCAGGTGGGAAAGAGCTTCCCATCCAGGTTTTAAGCGGCAGGCCGGGATATATCAATTTCTTAGATGCCTTTCATGGCTGGCAGCTGGTAAAGGAACTAAAGGAAGCGACCGGACTTCCTGCTGCTACTTCCTTTAAACATGTGTCTCCGGCCGGCGCCGCAGTGGGACTGCCTCTTGACCCGGTACTTGCAAAAATTTACCGGGTAGAGGATATGGAAGGCCTTTCTCCCCTGGGCTGCGCCTATGCAAGAGCTAGAGGTGCTGACCGTATGTCTTCCTTCGGGGACTTCATCTCTTTATCAGATATCTGTGATGTGGATACTGCAAGGATTATCAAACGGGAAGTATCCGACGGCGTCATTGCCCCAGGGTATGAGCCGGAAGCCTTGGAAATCTTAAAGTCCAAGAAAAACGGCAATTATAACATCATCCGCATTGACCCGGATTACCAGCCGGAGCTTCTTGAAAGAAAACAGGTTTTTGGGATCATGTTTGAACAGGGAAGAAATGAAGGAACGATTGATGAGGAGCTTTTAAAGAATGTGGTGACAAAGAACCAGGAAATTCCCCAATCAGCAAAAACCGACTTGATTATTTCCCTTATTACCTTAAAATACACCCAGTCCAACTCTGTCTGCTTTGCAAAGGGCGGTCAGGCCATTGGAATCGGGGCAGGCCAGCAATCCCGCATCCACTGCACCAGACTGGCAGGAAATAAGGCGGACAACTGGTTTCTCCGTCAGGCGCCCAAAGTCCTGGAACTTCCCTTTGTAGATGGCATAGGCCGTGCGGATCGGGACAATGCCATTGATGTCTACATCGGAGAAGATTATATGGATGTAATTGCAGACGGCAGATGGGAAAATACGTTCAGGGTAAAACCAACCGTATTTACAGCAGAAGAAAAGCGGGCATGGCTCAGCCGGTTGACAGAGGTTTCTCTGGGATCTGACGCATTCTTTCCATTCGGTGATAACATAGACCGGGCTTATCGAAGCGGTGTTAAGTACGTAGCCCAGCCAGGGGGATCGGTCCGGGATGACCAGGTAATTGAAACGTGTAATAAATACGGAATGGCCATGGCTTTTACTGGTATCCGTCTGTTCCATCATTAAACGTAAAATAAGTACCAGCCTATATTTTTTGTAAAAGCACTTTAGGGAGAAGGGCGGCATAAAATGAGAGTAAGTAAGTTTAAGGTGGCTTTCTTTGAAAACTTTTCCCAAACCTTTAACTGCGCGAGAAGAACGAGAGTGTCTGGAACGATACCAGGAAGGGGATCGGGAGGCGAGAGCCACACTCATCGAGCGGAATATGCGCCTGGTAGCACATGTGGCAAAAAAATATCAGAATACGGATTATGATATGGAAGACCTTCTTTCCGTAGGAACCATTGGGCTCATTAAAGCCGTTAATACCTTTCATCCAGATAGAGGCTCCAGACTGGCCACTTATGCGGCCAAATGTGTGGAGAATGGTATCCTATCATAACGGCTCGTAATCTGAAGAAACAGGGAACCGGCGCATGCCTGTAACAGCAGGGCATGCACCGGTTCCTTTGGCTTATATTCTAAACTCTAAAATCATATCATGTAAATCTTCTGCCAGACCGGATAAAATGTCGCTGGAAGCTGCAATTTCTTCTAGCACATCGGCTTCCTCTTCCATAGACCGGTTGACCTCCCCGGCCGCAGAAGAATTCTGCTTTGCAATGTCAGATAAATGCTCCAGCAAAGCCAATATCATATTTTTCATATCATACATTTCTTTTCCAGTGTTGCTTAAGTGGACAGAAGCCTTTTGGGATTCTTCCATGGCTTTGTTTATGAATTTGTAATTCTCTCTGCTGCTTTCGACGCGCTGGGTCTGTTCTGCGGTAATATTTTTAATCCGTCCAATAATGTCAACGGCATTTGTGGCATTCTTCTGCAATTCCGAAACAATTTCTTCAATATCTTTGGAGGAATCAGCCGATAGGGCAGCCAGGTTTTTTATCTCGTCTGCCACTACAGAAAAGCCTCTTCCTGCATTACCGGCTTTGGCGGCTTCGATTGATGCGTTTAAGGCCAGAAGCTTGGTCTGGAATGCGATTGAAGAGATCAGCCTACTTGCCTCGCTGATCTTTTGAGAGCTGTCATTTGTTTTTATTATTAAATCGAATATTTTCTCATTGGCACAGTTGCTTTCTTCTGTAATCGTATAAAGGCTTTCCATTTCACCAAATCCACCGCTTATAGCCTCCGTCACATTTGTAATGGAACTGCTGATGTGATTGGCAGACTCCAGATTATGGTCAATGATATCCCCCAGCTGAATAATTCTGGAGGTTCCCTCCATTGTATTTTTTGTCTGCTCCAGGGCTCTGCCGGCAATTTCCTGGATTGCATTTGATACTTCTTCCGCAGTTTTGGCAGATTGGGAAGCAGCAGCAGTAAGCTGCTGGGAAGTAACGGCCACCTGTTTGGAGGAGACATTGATCTTTTGGATGATATTTTTAAAGTTATCCCGGATGCTCTCTAATGAATTGGCTAAGGTTCCAAATTCATCCTTCTTACGCAATTCTTTCCTTGAAATGTCACTTTTTAAGTTAAATTCAGCCAGCTTTTTTGAATAGTCCGAGGCACGCTTGATGGAACGTGATATTTTGCCGGAAAAGATCAATCCGGATAAAATAATGATTGCAGTAAATACCAGAAGGACAATAATGCTGATTTCCTTAAACCGGTTAAGCTCCTGGTAAATGGATTCAGCATCAAAATCCGCACCTATGATTCCTACCACATTGCCCTGGCTGTCCTTTAAAGGGTAATAAGAGCTTATAAATATTCCCCAGCCTTCTACAACGTTTAACTTATTATCCGTATAGGGGCTGCCGCTCCATGCCTGTTCATAGGAAGGCCCTGATTCTTCCGTGTCTCCAATATGTGAAAGTTCCTCAGCAGGGGATCCGTCAATTACATACATGAATTTCCCCTCATCCGTTTTCCTCATGGTGAAGATGTACTTGGCTCCGCTGATCTCCCGTATTTTTACAAGGTTTTCTCTTTCCTGGACATAAAAGGCCGTTTTTTCATCTTCTAAGGATGTCAAGGTCTTAAACGTTTCTATGTCAAGGTATTTGCTGGACTGGGATACTGTCCGGAAGGCTTCCTCGGCTGCTCTGGTGGTTATCATTTTATAACTTTGCAAGTATAAGATATACGCCAGTGCTGCAGCAATGGATATTACCATAACCAGAAAAAATACTGTAATCTTAACTCTGATATTTTTTCGAAAAGAGAATTTTGATAGAAAAGAAATTTTCATACTAAGCCCCCAAATCATTTTTTTGACCAACCGGAGGAGATCATTGAAAACCAATTCCAGGGCTGATCCTTGATCAGTATATCCTTAAAATGGTGAGGGTGCAAGCTTGATTTTCTTGAAAAATTGCAAAAATATATGCAAAAGACACAAGAGTTTAGAAAAGATTATGTGAGTAGTGCACAAAAGTTTTGGGAAAATCATCCTTATTTTTCCATTATAAATCAGGGATACTGCAACCTTTCCTCCAATATTCCCCCGGCAAAGAATATTTGATTATGTCCAACATATATATGGATAAATAACTAATTTAGAGAAGGAGACAAGGATATGGTGAAGTTAGTTGCTATTGGCAACCGGTTTATGAAGGATGACGCCATAGCAATTAAAGCTGCCGAAGCATTGGAAGACCGGCTGATCTGCCAGGATATTCAAGTGATTATTGGTGAAACCGATTTTCAAAGCTGCTTTTATTTACTAGATAAGGATGACTTTGTTTTTATTCTTGATGCACTTTCCTCAGGAGCAGAGCCTGGTAGCGTTCATATGTTCCGTCTGGAAGATGTGATGTCACAGCCTTCCTCATTCACCATGCATCATGATTTGAGCATGGTGGAACTCATGAAGCTATATGGCAGTCAATTTAAGGGTTATCTGCTGGGTATTGAAATCTTTGAAATCGGTTTTGGTCAGGAACTCAGCACTGTTTTAAGGGAGAAACTGCCTTTCATCTGCAGGATAATTGAATGCGAAATCAAAAAAATCATAGCGGAGGAAATCACTTATGCATGATACGTTTCTAAATCAAAATTTATATGAGTCAATGATTGACTTATGCAGGGAGAATTCCATTGCGAAGATATTGAATCTGACAATTACGGTACATACAAACAGCCATATAAGTGAAAACAGCATCCGTGAACAATTTTCTGAAAGAAAGAATGAGCTCATTGGAGACTGGACAAACATATTGGTCCGCAAACGAGAAATAGAACCGCTTACTGCGATTATAGACAGTATTGACGGTGAGAAATTCCAATGAGAAAGGCTGGATTTTGTCCGGCTAGTGTATCAATCATTCCGTATTTCATATTGGGAGGTTTTTTCATGGAATTAAATCTGTTTTTAGATTATATTGGGAACTGCGTCAAGCAAATAAACGAGGATGTAGAAAGACTCCATTCCAAACAGTACAACAGTAACGTTGTATTGGATCATTTGAGCAGCGAAGTGATCATGCTGGAAAGCCATATCAAATATTTCAGCCAGACAAATCAATTGGGTATGGAAGAGATACAATATCCGAATCAGACCATTCATGTAAATCAGGCACAGGAAGAGTTTCCTCCAAGATACTTCACCCTGGAAGAATTATCCCGTTATGATGGAAAGAACGGAGCTCCGGCTTATGTTGCGGTAAATGGAGTGGTGTATGATGTTACAAATAATTCCGTCTGGAAAGGAGACAGCCATTTTGGCCTTAATCCTGGAAATGATTTATCAAAAGATTTTGCAACATGCCATCCGGGAGCAATGGTATTAACCAGATTACCGGTAGTCGGTTATTTGGATACAGAGTAACGCTGGTGAAGAATTTGGATTGTGCAAGCTTTAAATGTCCTTATCAGGAAAGCAGGCTGAAAGCAACGGAAAGTCTTGTGAACCGGGTGAAGGATGAGATCGGCAATGATGTGCGCAAAAAGCGGAATCTTGTCTGGCTTGAATTAAACGGCTGTTCAGGAAATACAATCTCCCTTCTTAACGGCCAAAATCCGGATTTCCAGTATCTGCTGACTCAAATGACCAATTTTATATACAGCAACAGCCTGATGAATCCGGCTGGAAATAAGGCCATGGATCAGCTGTTTGATGTGATAGGCAGTGATTATATTCTGGCTGTGGAAGGAGCTGTATCGTTAAAGGACAACGGTTCCTACCATATCATTGGCAGGTACAACGGCAGGGAGATTACAGGATTTGAGGCGGTTAAAAGACTGGGAGAAAATGCGGCCCATGTGATTGCCGTAGGGGCCTGCGCTTCACACGGAGGTGTGTCGGCAGCACGGCCTAATCCAACGCAATGTGCGGGAATACAGGATGTTCTACAGAAAAAGGTGATTAAACTAACGGGGTGTCCATGTCACCCGGACTGGTTTATGGGGACTCTGGCCTATCTGTTATTATATGGAGACCCCCCTCTTGATAACAGGGACCGTCCCCTGATGTTTTACAGCATTACCATTCACGACAGATGTCCAAGACGGTCTTATTTTGACAGCGGCATCTTTGCCACAAAGCTTGGGCAGGAAACCTGCATGTACATGATGGGCTGCAAAGGTCCGATTACCCAGATCGACTGTCCCATCCGTCAATGGAACGGGCATGTTAACTGGCCCATTGGAGATGATTCGCCCTGTATCGGATGTGCCCAGTTCGGTTTTCCTGATGCAATGGAGCCTTTTATTACATTTGATACCATGGGAGGGGAGTGAATATGGCGGAGAAAATAACCATAAATCCTGTTACCCGCATTAGCGGTTTCATGGAAATTGATGCTGATATCGGAGAACAATCAGTGGTGGATGTAAAAATGAGAGGCTTGATGTTCCGGGGGTTTGAAAAGATGCTTCAGGGAAGAAACCCTTTTGATGCCGTTTATTTTACGCAGCGCATCTGTGGCATCTGTTCAACCGCACATTCCATGGCTTCTGCTCTTGCTCTGGAAGAAGCCTTGAACATTGTACCCTCTGAGCAGGGAAGGTATCTCAGGGATTTGCTTCATGCATGTGAGTTCCTGCAAAATCATTTGAGGCATTTTTATCAGTTTACCCTTCCGGACTATGTAAAGCTTCCTGAGGATTATCCGCTGTTTAAAGCGGATCACAATGATTACAGACTTCCGAAAGACATAAACGACAAAATGGTAAACGATTACTTTGAATCCCTCCGGTTCAGCCGGGATGCTCATCAGATGCTTGCCATACTCGGAGGAAAAGCTCCTCATAATCACGGAATATTCATCGGAGGGATCACATCGCCGATCTCGGCAGATAAGATCATCAGCATAAAATCCATTCTATATAACATAGGACAGTTCATCGCTGAAAAAATGATTCCCGACGTATACACAATCGGAACCTATTATCCGGAGTACTATCATATGGGCGGAGGCTACGGCAACTTGCTGACCTATGGGAGTTTTAACCATTATAAGAATTTGGAACCCTTTATGTGGATCCTCTTGTTTATACCAATGGCCAGACCGCCCCCTTTGATCCTGCTCTCATAACCCAGGAAGACGAATATGCCTGGCTTAACGAAAATAATGAACCGGACAGAAATAAGCCCCTGGCATATTCCTGGATAAAGGCGCCGAGATACAATGATGCTCCCTATGAGGTAGGGCCGTTGGCCAGACAGTGGCTCTCCGGCGAATACAGGAACGGGATCTCTGCCATGGACCGGACCATTGCAAGAGTGCTGGAAGCTAAGAAAATTGTGGAAATTATGCAAACCCTTATAGATAATCTGATTCCGGGAGTATCCATGCAGAAGGAATATACGATTCCTGTGCAGGCATCGGGAAAGGGACTGGTGGATACGACACGGGGGTCCCTTGGCCATTGGCTGTATATTGAAAACAGTACAATCGCCTTTTACCAGATCATAACCCCATCTGCGTGGAATCTATCAACACAAACAAATGGGATGAAGGGTACCGGGGAACAGGCATTGATCGGAGCGCCTGTAAAAGATGTTGCAGCACCTGTGGAAATTGGCAGGATCATACGGTCTTTTGATCCCTGCGTGTCCTGCGCCACTCATGTTTACTCAGACGGGAAGCATATGAATACAATTCAGGTAGTGTGAAGCTCTTCCATAAGAGCCTGTTTTTGGTCATTGGGGCAGGGGAGCTGCTGGATGTATTGAAGGACAGCCTGGCTATGCAGGAGGGAGGATTTTTTTTCCAATTCTTTTCTGCCTTCTTCTGTTTTTGGATGGTATACGATCATATTCATGACAAGGACCTGATATAGACTGTTATTATAATGTATGATGCTTCCCATGTCCTGTATGTTTGGGAATAAGAGGGCAGAAATCAGAGTTTTGCCTAAGTAAGGAGGAAGGTTTGGGTGGAACCCGGGAACGAGCGGTTTGCGATTTATTCAAGAAAGTCAAAATTTACCGGAAAGGGAGAAAGCATCGGCAACCAGATCGAACTGTGCAGACAATACATTTCTGCACATTATGGAGAGTGTTTCGCTGACAGCGCCTGCGTATATGAGGATGAGGGGTTTTCCGGAGGAAACCTTGACCGGCCTCAGTTTAAAGTCATGATGCAGGAGGCAAAAAAGAAGAAATTTACAGCCGTCGTCTGCTACCGTCTTGACCGGATAAGCCGTAATATCGGTGATTTTGCAAATCTGATTGAAGAGCTTAATGAACTTCATATTTCCTTTATCTCCATAAAAGAGCAATTTGACACCTCCTCCCCCATGGGGCGGGCTATGATGTACATTGCCTCTGTTTTTTCCCAGCTGGAGAGAGAGACAATAGCCGAACGGATCCGGGATAACATGCTCGAGCTGTCCAAGAGCGGAAGATGGCTGGGAGGAAATACTCCTACGGGTTATAAGTCGGAGAGCGTGTCCTCCGTGACCATAGACGGTAAAGTGAAAAAGGCCTTTAAACTTAAGCTGATTGAAGAAGAAGCAAAGCTGGTCAAGCTGATTTACGAGAAATTCTTAGAAACCGGATCACTCACCCAGACGGAAACCTATTTGCTCCAAAATGGGCACAAGACAAAATACGGCCGCCTGTTCAGCCGTTTTGCAATAAAAGGAATACTGACCAATCCGGTCTATATGATTGCAGATAAAGAGGCCTATGAATATTTACGGAAAAAAAATATGGATCTGTTTGCAGAAAAAGAAGCCTTTGACGGGAGCCATGGTGTGATAGCATATAACCGTACTCTTCAAAGGGCCGGAAAAACCCACGAGATGAAAGATATGGAAGAGTGGATCGTGGCAGTGGGAAAGCATGAGGGAGTGGTCTCAGGTTCCCTGTGGGTCAAAGTCCAATTGTTGTTGGACCAAAATAAATCAAAAAATTACCGGAAGCCCCGCAGCAATGTGGCATTGCTGTCCGGAATCCTCTTTTGCGGCGGCTGCGGCGATTATATGCGGCCAAAGCTTTCCGGGCGGTACAATGCCAAAGGAGAACAGATCTATTCTTATTTATGCACCATGAAGGAAAAAAGCCGTATGAAATGCTGTGGGATGAAGAATGTAAATGGAAATATGCTTGACCAAATGGTCTTGGAGGAAATCAAAAAGATATCTGGAGATACCGGTGAATTTCAAAAGCAGCTTTGCCGGAGCAAAAAGGCAGTGGAAGAAAGCAGGCAGGAAGTGGAATGGGATATATCCCGTTTAAAGGAGGAACTGAAGAATGTTGAAGGGGAGATAGCCGGATTGGTGGCTTCCCTTGGAAAAGCAGGGGGCACCGGGGCAGAGGAGTATATCATACAGCAGATTGATGAACTCCATAAAAGAAAAGGGGAAATGGAGCAGCGGTTATGGGCACTTTCGCAGGACGCAGGAAACCATGAGCTTTCCGGTCAGGAGCTTCAGCTGATCAGGCAGACCCTGTCTTCCTTTCAGAATGTGATCGACCTCATGGATGTCCGGCAGAAGCGTGCAGCGGTCCGGACTTTTGTGGATAAGGTTATATGGGATGGGGAGAATGTCCATCTGTATCTGTTTGGATCAAAAGAGCCTGAATTGCCGGAGCCGCAAGGTGACTCTAGCAAATGAAATCCTAATGCTTCTTCGTGCAAATAAGAAATATTCCAAAGAGGTTTCTCTGTTCGAACCCATTGGCGTAGACAAGGATGGAGAGACTGTAAGTCTGGTAGATGTCATTGAAATGGAAAATAAGGAGACATTGGAAACCATTATTTTAAAACAGGATATTAAGGAGCTGTATGAGGCCTTTGACAGCTGTTTAAAAGAAAATGAAAAAACCATAATCGGAATGAGGTACGGTCTGCATGGAGGGAAGGAATATACGCAGCGGGAGATAGCGGATGTAATGGGAATATCCAGGTCCTATGTATCCCGGCTGGAAAAGAAGGCTTTGGAGCGGTTGAGAGACGAACTTAAAAAGAATTGTATTTAAAAAGAAGTATTATAGAATTGTCCCATCTCTGATGGTTGAGAAGAGTAAAAAGTCTGGGAGGTCCGATAAGCAGGGCGTTCCGGACTTCTTTGCTGTCATGAAAAAGTGCGTAAGCCGGTTCTAAAGCAGAATGGAGTTCTTATAAAGACTTGCTGCAGATTGTATTTAATATAGTTGACAAAAAAACGAAATCATAATAATATGATAAAAAGGATATTTCATACTAAACATATATGTATTCTCTCATATGAGAAAAGCGTACCGTGCGCAGGATAAATATCTGAGAAAATTCTATGTTTATTTAAGGAGGACGGCAATTATGAAAAAAATAGTCTTTCAAAAACTGCATAAGGTAATTGGGTCTATGCTGGTTTTTGGCTTGGTGGTATCTCTTGCGGCTTGTGCAAAGTCAAATTCCAGTCCCGGAGCTGAGAATCCGGCGAAGGGTAACACGGCAGAGGATAATTCCGCAAAGGATGAGAGTGCGGGGGATAAAATCGTAAATATCGGAATGACCGATTCTATCAGCAGCGTTAACCCACTGTTAATGGATGCAACTGAGATCATGAAGACCTCCACGGCAATGGAATTCCTGCCCCTTGTTGAATTAAACGGCAATCTGGAGTTTGAGGGAATGCTGGCTTCTTCTATTACCACGGAGGACAATACTCATTTTACAGTGAATATTGATCCGAACGCAAGCTGGTCCGATGGTCAGCCTGTAACTGCGGACGACGTCGTATACACCGTACTTAAACTGTCAAGCCCCATCCGTGCCAATGCAAGTATGGCACTTTATGCCATTGAAGGCATGGGCGACGACGGTTTTTCGGAGGAAGGAGCGACGGAGATATCCGGTGTTAAGGCAATTGACAGTAAAACCGTCGAATTCACGACCAAATATCAGATGGCTCTTACCACCTTCCAGAATACATATGGGCGCTATATACTGACACTGCCCAAGCATGTTCTGGAGAGCGTAGCGGATGAGGACCTGGCAGGTTATGACTGGTTCAACGCACCGACGGTAATTAACGGGCCTTACCGCATCACTTCCGTTGACTTGCAGCATTATGTGTCCTATGAGGCAAATGATAAATACTGGAAGGGCGTTCCGAAGATTAATAGGTTAAATATCAAGATCGTACCTGCGGCACAATTGCTGACCGGGCTGCAATCAGGAGAGGTTGATTTTGTGCAGCAGACCACCGGTAACGTCCTGCAGGAGGATTATGCCAGCGTGGAAGCCCTTGCAAACGTGACGGTTAACTATGGTGCTCCTGTCATCAATCAGTCGATCTTCTTTAATACCACCACGGTAACGGATCCCCGTATACGTCAGGCGATTCTTTATGGGATTGACCGCCCGTCCATCATTAAAGGTCTTTTAAACGGAAAAGGTGAAGTGGTTGACGGCTTCCTGTCCAGTGCGGGACCTTTCTATGACGAGGGCCTGACGCCCACCGCTTACGATCCGGAAAAAGCGAAGGAATTGGTCGCCCAGGCAGTCGCGGACGGTTGGGATGCTTCAAAAACATTGAACTTCTATGTAAACAGTGGAGATTCTACTTTCTGCCAGGCCGCAGATTATATTGCTGCGAAGCTGCAGGAAATCGGAATCAAGATTCAGGTGACAACCGTGGACTTATCCAGCTTAATGACCAGGGCGGGAAGTAAGGATTTTGATTTGCTGGCAGTGCAATATACCTATGCCCCGGTAGATCCCTATCCGGACGTTAACTGGTTATTATCTGCGGACGGTTGGACCGGCTATGTAAATGATACCGTGACCCAGGCACTGGCGGCGACCCAGGCTACCAGTGACGTTAATGAAATCAAGGAGCAATATCTAAAGATCGATACCGTCATGCAGCAGGAGGTTCCGATGATCTCCTCCTATATCATAAGCGCAATCGGAGCTGTGAATAAAAGGGTGGTGAATGCGACACCGGATGTATATGGCTCTTTTAATAATATTCACGAATGGGATGTAACACAATGACTCCGTTATTGGAAGTAGACTCGCTGGAAATGATGTTCTCCACCGGTGCAGGAGATATCAAATGCATAGACAGGGTCAGCCTTAATGTAAATCAAGGTGAGATCCTGTGCATCGTTGGAGAATCGGGTTCAGGCAAGAGTGTTACGCTTCTGTCAGTCATGGGCTTACTTGGAGAAAATGGTAAAATCACCGGAGGAAGGGTCGTCTTTGACGGGCAGGAACTGTTGGAGCTGCCGGAGAAGGAGTTTGACCGGATTCGCGGGAGTGAGATGACCATGATCTTTCAGGATGCCATGGCCAGCTTAAATCCGTTATTCACCATTGGGAACCAGATCATGGAAGCCATGCGCATTCATATGAACTTGGACAGGAAAACAGCGAAGGAACGGGCACTGCTCCTCCTGGATAAGGTGGGGCTTCCGGATCCTTCTTCTATTATGAACAAGTATCCGCATACACTGTCAGGAGGAATGCGGCAAAGGGCAATGATCGCCATGGCGCTTGCCTGTAATCCAAAGCTTCTCATTGCGGATGAACCCACAACAGCGCTGGATGTTACGATTCAGGCACAGATTATGGAACTCTTAAGGAACTTACGGGAGGAGCTTCATATGTCAATCATTTTAATTACCCATGACATGGGTCTGGTAGCTGAAATGGCTGACCGGGTTATGGTTATGTATGCCGGACAGATTGTGGAGGAAGCAGGCGTCCTTGATTTATTTAAAAAACCGGGACACCCTTATACACAGGCGCTGCTGAAATCCATACCGAGTATCAGAGATAAAGAAGAGAGAGAGCTATTGACGATAGAGGGTACTGTTCCAGAGCATTACGGTGAGATCACCGGCTGCCGCTTTGCAAACCGCTGTCCGTATATGGCCGATGGCTGTGATCTGGAGCAAAGGCTGCTTGAAATAGATGGAAGCCACAGGACAAGATGCTGGCGGGGGTCGGAAATCCGGGATAGGAAGACGCAAGCGTCAGGAGGGAATTAACACATGCAAAAGGAACGACAGCCTCTGGCAGAGATTAAGGGATTGAAAAAATATTATCCGGTTCGCGACGGAATTATTCCCCATACAGTTGGGTTCATCCATGCTGTGAACGGTGTGGATCTTGAGCTATATCCGGGAGAAACTCTGGGACTGGTAGGGGAATCCGGCTGTGGCAAATCCACCATAGGGCGGCAGCTGGCCGCGTTAGAAACTCCCACAGAGGGCAGCATTGTTTATGAAGGGTATCCGTTCACGGACCGTACGGCGGCTGGAATGAGACGAATCCGTACCCAGATACAGATGGTGTTTCAAGACCCTTATACCTCCCTTAATCCGAAAAAACGTATTTTTGATACCTTATCCTATCCAATGCTGTATCATGGCATCAGTACAAGACAGAATGTCGATAGGGAGGTTGACCGCCTGCTTGACATGGTGGGACTTCCGAAAAATTCGAAGGGGCGTTATCCTCATGAGTTCTCTGGCGGCCAACGGCAAAGGATAGGGATCGCAAGAGCACTGTCTCTTAACCCCAGACTTGTCGTCTGTGATGAGCCGGTCAGCGCCCTGGATGTATCTATACAGGCTCAGATTCTTAATCTGCTTCGTGATCTGCAAAAGGAGCTAAAGCTTACATATCTATTTATTGGCCACGGTCTGGATGCGGTCAAATACATCAGTGACCGAATTGCCGTCATGTATCTTGGTAAGATTGTGGAGCTTGCGGATGCAAGGGAACTGTTTGAGAATCCGGTGCATCCTTATACGCAGGCATTATGCAGTGCCGCACCGATTCCCGATCCCGAGTCCAGAGGCAGAAAAAGAGTGATATTGCAGGGAGAACTGCCTTCCAATAAGAATATGCCTTCCGGCTGTCATTTTCATAGCCGGTGTCCCTATGCCATAGAGGAATGCAAACGATCGGAGCCGGCGTTAATCCCGATCCAGCCAGGAAGCGGGCATCTGGCGGCTTGTCCGGTGCAGACCCTGACTGTATGGCCAAAGGAGGCGGCGGATGCTTAAATATATTATCAAGCGTATTCTTATCGCAATTCCGGTACTGATCGGTATAACCATAATTGATTTTCTGATCATGACTATGGTAGGAAGTCCATTGGAACTGCTTCAGGGACCCCGAGTGTCCCTGGAGGCCATTGAAACCAGAAGAATTGCCTTAGGCCTTAATAAGCCTGTCTATGTACAATACTGGATCTGGCTGACGAATCTCCTGCAGGGTAACATGGGATATTCCTTAAAGAGTTTCCAGCCGGTAAGCCAAATGATTAAAACCTATATCGGGCCAACTTTGCTACTGATGTCCGTCTCGTTACTTGTCAGTATGCTGATTGCGGTACCAGCAGGAATCTATAGCGCAGTCCACAAATATACGCCGCAGGACTATACCGTAGTTACGCTTTCCTTCCTTGGAAGCAGTATTCCCGGTTTTTTCCTGGCATTGGTGCTGATCTATCTTTTTACCATCAGGCTTGGCTGGCTGCCCTCCAGCGGTATGTATACCCTGGGAGCCAAGAAGAGTGCCGTAGACGTCATCAGGCATATGATCATGCCTGTGATTGTATTGGCGACCTCCATGGCGGGAACCAATATTCGATATATTCGAAGTGCCATGCTTGAGATACTCCGTAAGGATTATCTGCGAACGGCAAGGGCGAAGGGAATTGGTCGCTTTCTGGTGATTAATAAACATGCGCTTCGTAATGCGTTAATCCCGGTTATTACCGTATTCGGAATGCACATACCGATCTTGTTTGGCGGAGCCATCATCATAGAACAGGTTTTTTCCTGGCCTGGGCTTGGCATGATGACCATGAGTGCAATTATCAGCAGAGATTATCCGGTCATTATGGGCGTCTGTCTGATGTCCGCAATTGTTGTTCTGGTGGCAAACCTGCTGACAGATGTCATCTACGCATTGGTAGATCCGACGATTACGTATTAAAAGCAGGAGAAAATGAATGAATAGAGATAAAACAATAATCAGTGAAGATAATGCATACCGCAATACGGTAATGAGGCGGTTCTTAAAACACAAATTGGCTGTGGCCAGTACCGTATTCCTGGCTATGATTCTCCTATGTGCGCTGCTGGCGCCGGTTCTTTCGCCTTATGACCCGAATAAGGTGGTCGGCGGATTCAGCGATCCGCCTTCCCTAAAGAACTTACTTGGAACCGACCAGGTGGGAAGGGATGTATTAAGCAGAATGCTGTACGCCGTCAGAATCTCGTTGTTGGTAGGGTTTGCCGCTACTGCCGTATCCACGGTCGTCGGTGTGGTTCTGGGCCTGGTATCCGGGTTCTTTGGAGGAATCCTTGATATGGTCATCATGCGGTTTACCGATATGGTCATGTCCTTCCCCTATATTTTACTTGTATTGGTTTCAGCCGCGATATTTCGCCCGGGTCTTTTAAATATTATACTGATTCTCGGTTTTGTTGATTGGCCAGGAATTGCACGGCTGGTCAGAGGAAATGTTCTATCCATCCGAGAGATGAATTTTATTCAGGGGGACCGTGTTGCAGGAATGCCAAAGCGCTATATCCTGTTTTCCGAGATACTTCCCAATACGGTCGCACCCATTCTGGTATATGCGACCTCGGTTATCGCCATATCGATGTTAGATGAAGCAGCCTTAAGCTTTCTTGGTATGGGAATTCAACCGCCTCAGTCCAGCCTTGGCAATATGTTAAACGGAGCCCAATCCATCTCGATCCTCACTTCCAAGCCATGGTTGTGGGTACCGCCGGGACTGATGATCATATTGCTGGTCGTCAGCATTAATTTCATCGGAGATGCTTTAAGAGATGCTTTCGATCCTTCGGGAAATTAATTAGCGGATCGCCGTATGTGGGATAGGGATTTCGCGGGATGATTTTAGCTGAAACATTGTAAATTTATAAAATATATATAAAAATGTATAAAATTTTGTTGACTTTTTAGAAAGAAACTGGTATAGTTCAAGCAAGGATATATTAAGTGGATTGTTACTGGAAAGCAGGCAAAACCAATTTTGATTATGGAAAATGAAATTTATTTTCGTGGTCGAAGTTGGTTTTTTATTTTATAGGATGGGACATTGTATGAAAATTGACAAAATAATCAATAACAATATTGTCAGTGCGCTGGAGCCGGATGGAAAAGAAATTATAGTCATGGGCAGGGGAATCGGATTCGGCATGAAGCCGGGAAAGGAAATTCCGGAGGGTGCAGTTGAAAAGGTATTCCGTCTGGACAGCCAGAACAATGTTGACAAATTTAAAGAATTGCTGGTGAACCTTCCCCTTGAGCATATCCAGGTTTCTACGGAAATCATAAATTACGCGAAAAGCGTATTAAACAGGAGTCTTAATCAAAACATATACATAACGCTGACGGACCACATCAATTTTGCCATTCACCGTTTTAAGGAGAAAATGAAATTCTCAAATCCTCTGCTTAATGAGATAAAGACCTTTTACAAAGAGGAATACTTGATCGGTGAGTACGCTATAGCATTGATTGAGCGGAGGATAGGGATATCCCTTCCTGTTGATGAGGCAGGGTTCATCGCGTTTCACATCGTCAATGCGGAATTCAATACCGCCATGCGCGATACCATTGATATCACAAACCTGATTCAGAATACTGTAGGGATTGTAAAGGATTACTTTTCAATGGTGCCCGATGAAACGTCATTAAATTATCAGCGGTTTGTTACCCATTTAAGGTTTCTGGCACAAAGAATCGTTACAAAGGAGCTGTTAAACAGCGGGAATGGTGAATTTAACCATTTGATATCCAAGATGTACCCGGAGGAATACGGGTGCAGTTTAAAAATCAAGGATTATATAATGGAAACGTACCATCACGATGTAACGGAAGAAGAAACCGCATATCTGGCGGTTCATATCAAAAGAATGAGGCTGCAGAAGAAAGGAGAATCATTATATGTTTGATTCATTAAAAAAAATATTCGGCGGTGGCGGAGAAAAAGAGAGAGAGAAAATTCTGGCTCCGGTTGAAGGTACAGTAGTGCCCTTAAGTGAAGTGAATGATCCCACATTCAGCCAGGAGATCCTTGGAAAGGGAGTCGCCATTATTCCGGCAAAAGGAAGAGTTGTGGCTCCGGCCGACGGAATCCTGACGGTGGTGTTTGAGACAAAACATGCTGTCAGCATTACGACTCCGGAAGGCGCTGAAATCATTGTCCATGTAGGGCTTGATACGGTCAATTTAAAAGGGGAGCATTATACTGCTTATAAAAAGCAAGGAGACAAAGTGAAAGCAGGGGAGCTTCTTCTTGAATTTGACATGGCAGCCATAAAGGAAGCCGGATATGAAGTGATCACGCCGGTTATCGTCTGCAATACGCCGAATTATCCGGATATGGTATGCCATACAGGAATGCAGGTAAAGGAACTAGAACCAATCATCGAATTATAGGTATTAAAATGAGGGAGTATTTGTATGAATTAAAAGATCCCCTGGGACTTCATGCCAGGCCGGCTTCCGTGATTTTTATGGAAGCCAGGAAATATTCGTGCAGCATAGAAGCCCAGTGGGAATCAGACAAAGCGGATTGTAAAAGCCTTTTGGCATTAATGGGGCTTGGAGCCAAAAGAGGAAGCATCATCCGGTTCCGGTTTGACGGAGAGGATGAGGAGGCGGCCATGTACGCGCTTTGCGCCGTTTTGGAAGAAATGTGATCTGAACCTGCTTGGCAGCAGGAATGGATAAAAAATGTCCGGTAGGACAAAAAGAAAGGGGTTTCTTTATTATGATGAAGTATTTGCAAAAACTAGGTAAGTCATTGATGCTTCCGGTGGCATGTTTGCCAGCGGCAGGCATCCTGATGGGAATTGGTTACTGGATTGACCCCACCGGCTGGGGCGCAAACAGTGCCATTGCTGCCTTTTTAATCAAGGCAGGGGGCGCCATCATTGATAACATGGCAGTTCTGTTTGCAATCGGTGTCGGTGTTGGTATGGCAGATGACCATGAGGGTACTGCAGCGCTGGCGGCCATTGTTTCCTGGCTGATGATTCAGACGATTCTTTCACCTGGAGTGGTTGCCATGCTGAAAGGAATTGATGTCAGCGAAGTGAATCCTGCCTTTGGTAAGATTGGAAACCAGTTTATCGGTATCGTATCCGGTATCATCGGTTCCAGCTGCTATAACAGGTTTAAGAATACCAAACTTCCTGACGCGTTGGCATTCTTCAGCGGCAAACGGTCTGTTGCCATTGTTACTGCACTTGTTTCTCTGGTAGCCTGCCTTGTTTTATTCTTCATATGGCCGGTTGTATATTCCGGATTGGTTGCATTTGGTAAAGGTATTCTGGGAATGGGCGCTATAGGAGCCGGTATTTATGGTTTCTTCAACCGTCTTCTGATCCCGGTAGGTCTCCATCACGCACTGAACTCCGTATTCTGGTTTGACGTTGCAGGAGTAAACGACCTTGGTAATTTCTGGTCAGGAAATGGTGTCCTGGGCCAGACAGGTCAGTACATGACAGGCTTTTTCCCGGTTATGATGTTCGGTCTTCCGGCCGCAGCTTTGGCTATGTATCATACCGCAAAGCCTGGTAAAAAGAAAAATGCATATGGTTTATTACTTGCAGCAGCAGTTTGTTCCTTCTTTACAGGTGTAACAGAACCTCTGGAATTTGCTTTCATGTTCCTTGCTCCAGGCCTTTACTTAATCCATGCAATTTTAACCGGTATTTCCTTAGCGATCTGCTCCCTGCTTCCCGTACGTGCAGGCTTTAACTTCAGTGCAGGTTTCGTTGACTGGTTCTTGAGCTTTAAGGCTCCCATGGCTGTAAATCCGCTGCTTATTATCCCGCTGGGCCTTGTATATGCAGCTATTTACTACTTCGTATTCCGCTTTGCAATCTTAGCGTTTAACTTTAAGACTCCGGGACGGGAAGATGATGATCTGGATGAGAACACAGTTACTCTTTCCAATAACAACTTTACCGCTGTTGCTTCCATTATTCTGGAAGGACTTGGCGGTAAGGATAATATTACCAGCGTTGATAACTGCATTACAAGATTAAGACTGGAGATCAAGGATTATACTCTGGTAGATGAAAAGAAGATCAAATCTTCTGGTGTTGCCGGCATCATCAGACCTGGCAAAACCAGCGTACAGGTTATTGTAGGACCTCAGGTACAGTTTGTGGCAGATGAATTTAAGAAGCTTAGCCAGTAGTGATCAGGCAAAAAGCAGGGGCATATTGCTGCCCCTGCTTTCTTATTCTGGGTTTGAGACAAAAAATCCGGCAGCCTTCGGGGTCCCAAACGGGACTTGAATGAATATATTAAAATAAAAAGGTAAGATTCCGGGATATGCGTGATATATTAATTCTTGTGCTGGCACTTAGCACCGACACCTTTGTTGCCAGCATTGCTTATGGGGCAAACCGGCTGAAGATTTCCTGCGGAAAGGTTATTGCAGTAAATATGATCTGCAGCGGCTGTCTGGGAGCTGCTCTTGTATTTGGAAGCGTGATCAGCGGATTGGTACCGGAAGGTTTTGCAAAGGGGGCGGCATTTTCCTGCCTGTTTCTCCTGGGCGTGATAAAGCTTCTTGATTATACCATAAAAAAGTATATTAACAGCCATGTGAATGTTCAAAAGAATCTGACATTTTCTATTTCCGGTCTGAGTATCATCATAAATATTTACGGAAATCCTATGGCAGCAGACTGGGACCATTCCAAATCATTGTCCTGGAAGGAGACCATCATGTTTTCCCTGGCCATGTCCTTAGACAGTCTGATAGCCGGGGCTTTATCCGGATTTTTGATGATACCTCCGGGGCTTACGACCCTTTCCGCTCTGGTTGTGGGAACTGCCGTCATGTATATCGGCCTGTTTCTGGGACATAAGCTTGCTGCATTAAAGAACTGGGATTTGTCCTGGGTCAGCGGCATACTGTTTTTGTTTCTTGCGTTTGGAAAATTATGATTGCCTGATTTAAAAATGGGGTTCACTCTTTTAAATGGGTTGCACCCCATTTTTAAATGCGGTATAATCGATATCAAAAAACAGGAGCAATCATTTATGCAGTTTACAATACCTCATTACTATAATAAATTCCGCTGTGTGGCCGGAGAGTGCCCGGATACCTGCTGTGCAGGCTGGGCCATCATGATCGATGATCTTACAAAAAAACGATACCAAATGCGAAAGGATGCTTTTGGCAGAAGGCTTAATCAATGGATTGACTGGAAAAATGGCTCCTTTAAGCAGTGTGACGGCCGGTGCGCGTTTCTAAATAAGGACAAACTATGCGATATCTATAGGGAGGCCGGCCCGGGAATGCTTTGCAAAACCTGCCGGGATTATCCAAGGCATATAGAAGAATTCGAAGGAGTCAGGGAAATCTCCTTATCCTTATCCTGCGAGGAGGCTGCCGGGCTGATTCTTGGCTGTGAAGAACCTGTCCGCTTTCTTACGAAAGAGGATGAGAGGGCGGAGTCCTATCCGGATTTTGATTTTCTATTATTTACAAAGCTTATGGATGCAAGGGATCTGATTTTATCCTTCCTGCAAAACCGGAACATGGATTGCCGTCTGCGCATCGCCTTGGCATTGGGTTTTTCCCATGATATGCAAAGGAGAATCAATGAGGAAAAGCTATATGAGCTGGATGAATTGATGAAACGGTATCAAGGGACGGGCGGAACTGAGATCGTGGAACAGAAAATGGCTGTTCGCAGGATAGAAGATCGGATCCGTTATGAAAAGATGAAGAAATGGTTTTCTCTCTTTAGAAAGCTTGAAGTGCTTAATGAAAGCTGGCCCCAATATTTGGGAACTCTTAAAAGGATATTGTTTGACGCCGGTGCAGAAAGCTATGAGGAAAACAGGAAAGCCTTTCACCGGTATTTAATGGAAGAGGAAGGCCGTAAGCGTCAATGGGAGCAGTGGAGCGAACAGCTAATGGTATACTTTATCTTCACCTATTTCTGCGGAGCTGTTTATGACGGACACCCCTATGTAAAAGCAAAGTTTGCCGCAGTGTGCACAATTCTTATTCAGGAAATGGGCCAGGCGGTATTCAAAAGAAATGAAGGCAGCCTGGATTTTAAGGAATTTGTTCATCTGGCTCACCGGTTTTCCCGGGAAGTAGAACATTCGGATTTGAATCTCAATACACTGGAGGGAATGTTCCGGACGGATAAGAGCTTTGGCCTGGAAGAGATTCTTCAGATGCTTTAGGGGATACATACATTCAAATATTCGGATATGGGCTTTCAAATGAATAGGAGCTCGTAGAAGCATTTACGAATGCAATTCCATCAGAACTTAAAGAAGTTTGAATAATATTAAAAAAGTATTGACAATTAAAAGGGTTAAGATTATAATGCATTACATATAGATATAGTAGGTGATGGGAAAGGGAGGATATGTAGGAAAAACACATCGTTTTCTTTCATAAATATAGAATTTCCCATTTATAACGGCAAGAGCGTGCAGATTAAATAAAATAAAAAGAGCTGACTGGACAACTGGAGGTTCTGATAAGCAGTAATGCATATCAGAGGAAGGTTGTTCTTTTTTATTTTATGGTAATCTCTCCAACCAGAAGGTGCCCTCATCTGCCAGCGAGGCATTTAGAATCCGTGATAGAGGTGCTATCATCAAATTTATAAAAATCTGACTAGAAAACTAGAGGATTTGGATGAAAGTCCAAGTCCTTTTTGCATTTTGGAACAGTCTGGCAGCTTCTTAAATAACAGAAGATTGGGTGCCGTAGCCAGAAGGAAAAGGCAAGAGTCTGCAAAACTTAGATTGTTGGTTCAAATCCGACCGGTACCGTTGATATATAGAAACTTAGCTGTTTATATAAATCAAGGAATACAAAAAAGGAGAATGAAAAATGAAAAAAAGTGAAAAAGAATCCAAAAAAGCAATGACAGTAGCATTAATGGCGGTAGTATTGTTAGCGGCAATGGCTGCTACAGCAGGCTGCAATTCGAGAAGTGGCGTATCTGATGGCGGCCAATCGGCAGAAAGCACGACAAAGGAAAGTGTTGCAGCGGATGTAAAAATTATTAAAATCGGAATTGGCAACAGTTTTAATCCAATGTGCTACGTGGATGAGAATGGAAATTTACAGGGCTATGATTTTGAGACATTAAAAAAGATCGATGAACTACTTCCGCAATATGAATTTGAATATGAGCCTACGGAATTTAAAAACATTTTAGTAGGTCTTGATACGGACAATTATGATATTGCTGTTCATCATTATGGCTGGAATGAAGAACGGGCAAAAAAATATTTATACGGTGACGTAGGTAACTTTTTTGATACCGGATATAATTTCAGGGTTGCAAAAGGTTCCAAGATTGTGATCCATAGTGAAGAAGATTTGGGCGGGCTTAAAATTGCGGTGCAGACATCATCCAATGTAGCCTATTTGTCAGAAAAATATAACACGGAGCATCCCAATAACCCAATTACAATTATTTATGATGACGGAACAACGGAACAGCATTTGGCAAGCTTAAACAGCGGTATTTACGATGGACTTCTTAGTATACCATTTGTTGATATCCTGGATAAAGCGGCGTACGGAGATATTTTTGATATTGCAGGTTCCCAGCTCTTTTATAATACTGATAAGCTGAACGGCTGCTATTTTATCTATAACTATGGTGATGAGCAGCTTAAGCAGGATATAGATGCAGTACAGCAGGAACTGTTGGATTCCGGCTGGCAAAAGGAACTTTCCGAGAAAATACTGGGTGCAGATTATACTGTTAATTTAAGCAAATAAGATAGGAAGGAGCAGATAATCATGGCAGGTGATTTTTTTTCCTTTCATAGAGTAATAACATATTTCCCTAAGGTTCTCTCAAAACTACCGGTTACTCTTAACATCGTATTGGTTTCCATTACAATTGCAATTGTACTTGCCACTGCAATTGCAATGATCTGCATCAAAAAGCTGCCTGTATTAAGCCAAATGGCGGCTTTATATATCTCTTTTGTAAGAGGAACCCCCATTCTGGTACAAATGTTTCTGGTGTATTATGGTATGCCGCTTTTTATCACCGCACTTGTGGGGAGTAATATCACATCAGAATGGAATAAGCTGATATTCGTTTACATAGCCTACGGATTTAACGAAGCTGGTTTTTTATCGGAGCATATACGTGCAGCTATATTATCCGTGCCGGCAGGGCAGACTGAGGCCGGATACTCTGTAGGGTTGAACGGAAACCAGACGTTTTTCCGGATCGTCCTGCCTCAGGCTTTCCGGGTGTTAATTCCCGGGTTCAGCACCATGCTGGTGGGACTTCTTCCTGCGACTTCCTTAGCCTATATGCTCGGCGTTACGGATATGATGGGGAAGGTCAGAGCAATTGGAACTGTTACCTTTCATACGTTAGAGGGATATTTTTGTGCAGCGATTATCTTTGTATTGGCAAGCTTTATACTGGAACGTTTTTGTGCCCATCTTTTAGAGCGGTTTAATTATGAAAGTAAAATAAAAGAGGCGTAAAGAATATGAATATAAAATTAAATTATATTTTGGAATGTTTCTGGAATGCGGTCAGATACATCCCCATCACCCTATATATTGCAGCGCTGGTTCTGATTATTGGATTTATATTCGGTACACTGATCGCCCTTGGAAGAACATATCGGATCAAAGGATTATCATTTTTCCTTGATCTTTATATTATTATTTTTAAAGCAGTTCCTGTGAATCTAATCATAGTCGCATCGGGGCTTATATTTGCATTGAAGTTCAATGATTTTGCAAAAGCACTCAGTCTGGCAGTCAGGGTAAATGATATCAATATGCTTTATGTAGGAGTTTTCGCACTGTCTTTTACCTGCACCACGCAGCTATCTGAAAATATTAGAGGAGCACTTTCTTCTATTCCGAAGGGACAATATGAGGCAGGATATTCTGTTGGCATGACCCAAAATCAAACGTTCCGCCGAATTGTGTTCCCTCAGCTTTTGCTGGTTCTGGTTCCGGCCCTGACAGGAAGCGTTATTTCTATTATTAAAGCTACTTCCCTGGTAATTTTGATTGGAGTTATGGACATATTAAATGGCGCTTTAAAATATGCAAATGCGGCTTACTGCTTCTTCGAAGCTTATCTTGCAGCAGCTATGATCTATTGGCTGTTCAGCCTGGTTATTCAGTGGAGCGGCAATACCCTGGAACGACATCTTGGAAGATACAGAAAGGAGCTGTAAGTATATGAAAAAACTTATAAAAAATGCCAGTGTATTTGATGGAAAGCATGAAAAGTTAAAGAAAAATGCAGGGATTGTAATAGAAAACAACCTTGTAAAAGAGATCTTTGATGGAGGATTTTCAGAGGAGAATTTTGATCAGATCATCGATGCACAAAATAAAACGGTGATACCAGGTCTAACAGATGCTCACGTTCATTTGTTTTTTAATGGAACCGGTATTTCTGATGCCATGAGGCAGGATGAAAATGCAGTCCGTTCCGTCCGTTTTGCCCGTGATATGCTTCTTCGGGGGTTTACAACGGTTCGCGATGCAGGAGGCGTGACCTATGGGTTAAAGAAAAATATTGACAACGGATATTTAGAGGGGCCAAGGATTTTACCATCAAATGCTTTTATTTCCCAAACAAGCGGCCATGGAGATACAAGAGCAAGCAGAGCAGAATACCGGCTGACTGACAGTATATATATATCTGCGGCATTGCAGAGTAAGGGCACAGTATTAGCAGACGGAGTGGCAGAAATGCTAAGAGCGGTACGAGAACAGCTTTTTCTTGGAGCATCACAAATAAAAATAATGGCAGGAGGAGGGATATCTTCTGCTTATGACCCGATTCAGACTGTTCAGTTTACCCTGGAGGAAATGAAGGCGGCAGTTTCAGCGGCGGCGGACTACGGAACTTATGTCATGGCCCATCTTTATACCCCCCAGTCCATGCAAAGGGCCGCAAGAGCAGGCGTTAAAAGTTTTGAACATGCGACGATGATGGATGAAGAAACAGCTAAGGTCATAGCCGCCAATGGAATATGGGTAACAGCCGGTCCGCAATGCGGCAGGAATTGGCATAATGAACTTACACCAGAATCCATCAAGAGAAAATCAGCCATGGTTAAACAGGGAGAAGAGCTTACCACAGAGCTGATCCATAAATATAATCTTCCGATTTTATTTGGAACAGATTCTTTTGGAGATCCGGAACGGGTAGACAAATATCAGTTAGAAGATTTTTCCTTTTTTAAAAAGAGATTTGGCAGTTTCAAAGGACTTGTGGCAGCTACAGGGAACATTAATGAGCTGGCGAAGCTTATGACCTATCAAAATCCTTATCCGGAAGGAAAGATAGGAGTATTGGAAAAAGGGGCATTTGCAGATCTTTGTATCGTGGAAGGCAATCCTGTTGAGGATCTGGATGTATTGGCAGACAGGAACAATATAAATCTGATCATGAAAGATGGAAAGATTTATAAAAATATTCTATAAAATATTTTGTAATATTTAAAAATAATAATTAATCAACAGAATAACTGGAGGTTTGAAAAGCATAACTTTTGAAATTATGCTTTTCAAACCTCTTTAGAAGTAGTACTTCAAACCCTTTTCAAGTAGAATTCCCTGGATGAGGAAAGCTGTTTACATGAAGTTAGAGAATACAGAAGCCAATATAACGGTGCAAAGTCCGGAGGTTGCTATTGCAAGACTGCTCATGGCTCCTTCGATTTCGCCCATTTCCATGGCTTTTGTAGTTCCCACGGCATGGGAAGCAGAGCCGATGGCAATGCCCTTGGCAATGGGTTCCGTAATTTTAAATATTTTGCACACAGCTTCCGCAATGATGCTCCCCTGGATGCCGGTGATGATGATGCTGGCTACCGTTATGGTCACATATCCCTTCATTTCCTCTGTAATTCCCATTGCAATGGCTGTGGTAATGGACTTTGGCAGAAACGTAACATACTCCTGGTGATTTAAACCAAAGACCAGAGCCAAAAGCAGTACGGTGGTCATTGTGGTGAAAACCCCGGTCACGGTTCCGGCTATAATAGCTTTGGAATGCTTCTTAAGCAGTTCCAGCTGGCGGTAAAGAGGGATTGCCAGGCAAATGGTGGCCGGCGTCAGAAGATAGCTGATGTATTTGGCGCTTTTATCGTACACCTCATAATCAATATGAAATACAGACAGAAATACCATGACAACACAAATGGATATTAAAAGAGGGTTAAAGATAGCCCATTTGAATTTTTTCTTTAAACGGAGTCCCAGCTCATAGCTTAAGAGACTGAGAACCGCACCAAAAAACAAAAAATCACTTACTGTATTACTCATTTTTTTCTGCCTTTCCTTTTCCGTCGTTTTTGATAAACAGCTGAGTCACTTTTCCGGTAATTACCATCACGATGATTGTGGAAAGCAGGGTGATGACCAGAAAAGGAACCAAAATGGGCCGAAGAACTCCCCAGGAATCCAGAAGTCCGACGGCTGCCGGTATAAACATCAATGGCATGATGTCTATGAGAAATATGCTGACTTCCTCAACTGCCTCCAATGGAATCCATTTCTTCCTTAACCCGATCAGCATGATCAACAGACCATAGATGCTTGCCGGGACCGGAAGGGGAACCAGCAGATGTATGATTTCTCCTGCAAGGGATATAAATAGAATAATAGTGAATTGTCTGATGTATTTCATAACATAGCCTCCTTAGTTTCCTTCCTGACTTTTCAACTATGGTTTATCCTAAACTTATATTTAGGGCTTGTCAAATGGTTTTATTATCATGACGAAATTTTTTGTTGGTAAATTTAAGGGGAGCAAGGTATAATAGACCTAAGCGTCTGTTATCGTGTTGCATTCGCCATATGCCGCTAAAGCGGCGCTTGGCTCATTGCTTTCATGGTCTAATAGGAGCATGAATGAAAAAGGAGTAAAGAATTATGATGGCTGGTACGGAATTTGGTATTCTGTATTTTTTACAATCGTTACATACTCCCTGGCTGGATGTGCTTATGAAGGAGATAACCAGTCTGGGAGATCACGGGATGTTCTGGATCCTCACCGGAGTTGTTTTGCTGTGTTTTAAAAAGACAAGACTCATGGGCCTTTGTGTTATTTTATCCCTGGCAGCGGGTCTTTTGATCGGAAATACGTTTCTTAAGAACATGATTGCCAGAGAAAGGCCCTGTTGGATTGATAACAGCGTCCCCCTTTTAATAAATAATCCCAGAGACTATTCCTTCCCCTCCGGGCATACCCTAGCTTCCTTTGAAGGAGCAGTGAGCATCTGGCTTTATAACCGGAAATGGGGAACTGCAGCCCTGATTCTGGCAGCCCTCATCGGTTTTTCCAGAATGTATCTGTTTGTTCATTTTCCCAGCGATGTACTTGGAGGGCTGGTTCTTGGCGTTCTGATCGCTGTTTTGGTCCACTTTATAGTGGAGAGAGGAAAAATTTCTAAAAAAAATACTTGCTTTCCAGGGAATCTATGATATACTGATGGCGTTACAAAATACAATATTATAATCGCAGAGTAGACCCGTGTGCGTTAAGTGCCAGCTGAACAGGGAGTTGTCAGCCGGACGAAAAGATTTTCTTGCGGTACACCGGTCGCATCCCGCTGCATCAGAAGATAGGATTATTATCTCCGGTTGTAGTTTGAGGTCTGCAAAGGAGGTATTTTTTATGAAAAAATTCGTTTCTTTGTTCACCGATTCTTACAGAGAGCTGAAGTCTGTAAGGACCATTACCACCTCCGCCATGTTTGGCGCAGTAGCAATTGTTTTGGGCATGTTTTCCATTAACATGGGAAATTACATCCGGATCAGTTTTTCGTCCATCCCAAACGGTATCGTTTCATACCTGTTTGGCCCGGTAGTAGGAGGCCTTTTTTCCGGAAGCATGGATGTGCTTAAATACCTGCTAAAGCCTACGGGTGCATTTTTCCCGGGGCTGACCCTGGTAACTGTTCTGGCAGGTATCATGTATGGCTGCATGTATTACAGAAAGCCTGTCACCTTAAGACGGGTTCTGGTTTCCAAGCTTCTGGTCATGCTGGTATGTAACGTGATTCTTAATACCATGTGTCTTTCTATCCTGTACGGAAAGGGCTTTATGGTACTTCTTCCGGCAAGGGCACTGAAAAATCTGGTCATGTGGCCTATTGATTCCATGATTTTTTATTCCATGGCAAAAGCGCTGGATACCATGGGGGTCTTTAGAACAATCCGTAAGGTTGGGACTGCAAGAACAAAATAAAAAACAAAGGCCTGTAGCGTCAATGATGACAGCACAGGCCTTTTGCCAATGAAATTCGCAGCCGCCCTTTTATCGAAACTTACGTTGCAAGTTCCGATAAGCTATATTATAATCTTAAGTGTTTGTATGATGTAGCGAACACAGATAAGAATAATCAGATTATGAAGGAATGATGGATAAATGGAAAAGAAGATAAAGGCCATTTTTTTTGATATTGATGGTACGCTTCGGGATTTTCAAACAAAACGGATTCCGGGCAGCGCAAAAGAGGCGCTTTTGGAAGCCAGAAGGGCAGGAATCCTGCTGTTTATTGCAACGGGACGACATAAGCTTGAAATGGAAGAAGAAGGCCTTCTGGAGGGAATCCCCTTTGACGGCTATGTGACGTTAAACGGCCAGTATTGCTATTGCGGGGACAGGATCATTTATGATCTGCCCATAGATCCTGGTGAAGTTGAGCGGACTTTAATGTTTTTGAAGGAAGAGCCATTTCCCTGCATGTTTATGGAAGGGGACCGCATGTACATCAATATGGTGAATCATGCGGTGGAAAAGGTCCAGTTGGATATCGGAACCAGGCTTCCCCCGGTTTTAAACGTGGAACGGGCCAGAAACCAGCGTATTTACCAGATAATACCTTACGTATCGTACGACATGGAGCAGAAGCTGAAGAAGTATCTTTGCGGCTGCGAGTTCATACGATGGCATGACGAGATGGGCTGTGATGTGATTCCCGCAGGCGGAAGCAAGTGGAACGGGATTATGAAGATGGCAGAGCATTACGGCTTTTCTGCCGGTGAGATGGCTGCCATTGGCGATGGCAATAACGATATTTCCATGATAACCGGCGCAGGCTTGGGAATTGCCATGGGAAATGCCTCTGATGAGGTAAAGAGTGCGGCCGGCTATATTACGAATTCGATAGAAACAGATGGCTTAAAAAAAGCCGTCTTCCATATATTAGACTATAATTCATTAGGAGGAATAACCAATGAGTGAAGTAAATTGTACTCATGATTGTAATACCTGCCAGGAGAACTGCGGCAGCCGTGAGGAGCAGGTAAGCTTTTTAGAACCCCTTAACCCTGCCAGCACAGTAAAAAAGGTAATTGGCGTTGTAAGTGGAAAGGGCGGCGTGGGTAAATCCCTGGTAACTTCCCTGATGGCTGTAGGTATGAACGGGAAAGGTTATAAAACGGCTATACTTGATGCGGATATCACCGGCCCATCCATTCCAAAGGCCTTTGGCCTTTCGGATTACGGTGTGGGCATGACGCCCAATGGCCTTATGATCCCGGCTACCACTGCAACAGGAATTGAAGTGATGTCAGCTAATCTGATTCTGGAACACGAGACGGATCCGGTCATCTGGAGAGGCCCTGTCATTGCGGGGGCGGTTAAGCAGTTCTGGCAGGAAGCCCTTTGGGATAACGTTGACTACATGTTCGTGGACATGCCTCCGGGAACCGGAGATGTGCCATTAACCGTGTTCCAGTCCCTCCCTGTGGACGGAATTATCATTGTCACCTCCCCTCAGGAGCTGGTTACCATGATTGTTGAAAAAGCGGTAAATATGGCGAAAAAGATGAATATACCGATTCTGGGGCTGGTGGAAAACATGAGTTACTTAATTTGCCCGGACTGTGGAAAGCAGATTTCTGTGTTTGGGAAGAGCCGCGTTGATGAAGCGGCCAAAGCAAGTGGTCTTACCGTTCTCGCGAAAATCCCCATTGATCCACGGATCGCAGCCGCAGTGGATGGCGGTACGGTCGAGTATTTAGAGGCGGCCTGGCTTAACGAGGCAGTTTCGGCAGCAGAGAAATCTTAAAGTAATATACGTTTCGAGGGATAAGAATGAATATTAGCATGAACCCCAATAGTGAATTGAACCAGTCTATTGTGAATGTTCCCAATCTGGTTCAGGTTCCGGACCCGCTTATAAAGCAGGCATACCAGTTTCAGGAAGCAATGATGATGTATACCTGTGCCATCCGGGAGATCAAGACAAAGCTGGAGGTCTTAAACGACGAACTGTCAGTCAGGAACTCCAGAAACCCCATTGAACTGGTTAAATCCAGAGTAAAAAAGCCCATGAGCATTGTGGAAAAGCTGCAGCGCAGAGAGCTGCCGGTTTCTTTAGAATCCATGATGGAAAATCTGGATGATGTCGCGGGAATCCGCGTGATCTGCTCCTTTCTTGATGATATTTATGCGGTGGCAGATATGCTGGCCCGCCAGGACGATGTGCATATCATAGCCATTAAGGATTATATCCGCCACCCCAAAAGAAACGGATACCGCAGTTATCATATGATCGTAGAGATCCCCGTGTTCTTTTCCGACCAGAAAAAATGGATGAGGGCAGAAGTCCAGATCCGTACCATTGCCATGGATTTCTGGGCCAGCCTGGATCATCAGTTAAAATACAAAAAAGAAGTGGAAGAATATTCCCAGGAAATCAGTGACGAACTGCGGGAATGTGCGGATGTGATCGCTCAGACAGACGAAAGGATGCTGGGTATCAGAAAGAGGATTGAAGATCATGGAATGTCAGTTTCCAAATAAATAAGTGAAGGGAGCAATTGGGGAAAATCCAATTGCTCCCTTTTTAAGTTTTGCTTAAATGCTGTCGGGAAGGAAGGGGAAGGCTTACGGTAAAAACGGTTCCTGTTTCAAGGCCGCTGGTCAGGCTGATCTTTCCCTTATGGTGGTCAACAATAGTCTGTGCAATGGAAAGGCCAAGTCCATAGCCTCCTTCCTTGCGGACTCTGGATTCATCCGTCCGGTAAAACCGTTCAAAGACATGGCTCTGTTCTTTTTCAGGAATAGGGGTCCCCGTATTTTTAACAGCCAGGACGGCATAATGGGAAGATTTCTTTAATCTGACAGATACGGAACCATTTTTTCCTGCGTACTTGCAGGCATTGTCCAGGAGGATGGTGATTACCTGCTTTAACTGGACGTCCCAGCCTTCCAGGATAATGCCTGGCTCAATCTCGTTTTCCAGCTTCACCTTATTTTCAAAGGCAACGGATTCAAAAAGCAGGACTCCGTTTAATACGATGTCACTGAAGTCCATGGAAGCCTTAGCCGCCTGGGCCTGGACGGCTCCGGTATCGGAGCGGGCCAAAAAGAGAAGTTCTTCCACAAGCTGTTTCATACGTTCCGACTCTTCTTTTGTGTTGTCCAGCCATTTCTGCTGCTCCATGATGGTGCATTCTTTATGAAGGGAAAGGATCTGCAAGTTGGCCAGGATCACGGTGAGAGGTGTCTTTAATTCGTGGGATGCATCGGCAATGAACTGGTTTTGCATCCGCCATGCGTTTTCCACAGGCTTTAGCGCCAGACGGGAAAGGAAAATACTCAGGATCAAAAAAAGAAAGACTGCCGCAAAAAAGACCAGCAGACAGTAGATCAGCAGGGTCTTTAAATTATTCCGTTCATATCTTTGGTCTGCAAATACTATTTTCGTGCCCTCCGTGGAGGAAACTTTAAGGTAACGAAGGGAATAATCCTTAAGTTCCCCCTGGAGAGAACCATCAGCCTTTGCCAGCTCCACTAAGGTAGAAGCCTGATCCTTAGAAACGGTGATGTTGTTTTCTCTTATGTTTTCTATGGTGTTGCGGCTGTTTAAGGTCACCACGAAAACAGGGATAAGAGGCGGCAGATTCTTTTGAGGTCTGCGGGTGATTTCCACCTTATCCGGCAGACGGTCCGGCCGGTTATGGTCAGAGGCCTGTAAAAGAGCCATGACGGTCTGCCGCTCTATGCGTTTAAAACTGGCGTAGTAAAAGATGCCAAGAACTGTGGAAAGAATGCTGATCACAAAAACCATGTTAATCAAAACAAACCTTCTTCTTAATTTTTTTATCATGTTGTTTCCTCCAGGCGGTATCCAACCTTGCGGAGGGTGCTGATTTCTACCCTTGATCCTACAAAATGCAGTTTTTTGCGTAAAAAGGAAATGTAAGCCTCAACATTGTTATCCTCTGCGTCAGAATCACTGCCCCATACCCTTGATATGAGTGCTTCCTTTGAAACGATTCTGCCGGAATTGCTCATAAGAATTTTTAACACTTCAAATTCCTTATACCCAAGATGAATGGATTTGGAGCCGCAGCATAAATCATTGGCAGACAAATTCAGGGTCAGATCTCCGAATTTCATTTCTTCTACGATCACTTCTCCCTGACGGCGGGAGAGGGCCCGGATGCGTGCCAGCAGCTCTTCAGGGATAAACGGTTTGGTCATATAGTCATCAGCCCCCCGATCAAGTCCGTTTACTTTATCCTGAATGTCATCCCGTGCGGTCAGCAAGAGAACAGGAGTCTGTATGCGGGCTTCTCTCAGCTTTTTCACCACTTGAAAGCCGTTTTCTCCCGGAAGCATTACATCTAAAACAATGACGTCATATTCCCCGGAAAGGCCGCAGGATAAGCCGTCAGTTCCATTATACACAATATCCGCCTGGTAATGCTGTTCCTTCATAATCTGTCCCAATGCATCGGCCAGCCTTACTTCGTCTTCTACAATCAATACCTTCATGGTTCGATTCTCCTATATCTATTATTAACCTGTTGACATCTATTATAAGTTGATACTACTTATTAAGCAATCTTTCATTTGTGTAATCATAATAGATTAAGCTTAAAATAGGCTGAAATATCATAATCAGAGGCTGATTTGGTTAAGAGATTCCAGGAATTTCAAGTTAAAAACATCAAGTTTCAGGTTAATTTCAGCTTACTGTCACAAAACAGACATAAGAGCCTGTTAAAATAGGCATCAGATTTGAATGATGAGAGGAGAAACTGGATGAACAGACGGAGAATAGCGGCTTCCCTGGCTTTTGCAATGGCTGCGACGGCAGTCAGCCCCATGATAACAGAGGCATCAAGTAATTTTGATTTAAGGAAAAAGGTGATTGGAGTTTCGGGGATCATGAACACTGGGAATCTGAATTTATCAGTGACGCGGGGGGAATTTGCAAGCATGCTGGTAAACGCCTCTTCCTATCGAAGTACGGCCGGCAAAACCAGCAACACTTCCGTATTTGCCGATGTGCAAAGAAACCAGGAATATGCAGCTCAGATCCGGATCGCAGCGGAGCAGGGGTGGATGAACGGGTATCTGGGAGGAAACTTTAAACCGGATGAATCCATAACACTTCAGGAGGCGGTAAAAGGAGTTCTAGGGCTTTTGGGATATGTAAATTCCGATTTTACCGGTGACCAGTCCGGTTCCAGGCTTTCCAAATATCATTTCTTGGAATTAGATGAGAACTTAAATAAAGAGGCTTTGGAGATTCTAAATAAAGAGGATTGCATCAACTTGTTTTATAACCTGCTAAAAACAGATACAAAAGCTGGAACCATGTTTGGAAAGAGTCTGGACTGCGAATTGACAAGTGACGGTGAGATCGATCCGTTTTCAATGGTTGATAACAGCATCAAAGGACCGAAAGTTGCAAAAAGCAAGAGCAGGCTCAATTCCATTCTGCCTTTTAAGCTTAGTGATGCCAATATTTATCTTGACGGAGAACCTGTTACTAATTCCAGTGATGCAATTGACGTTTCCTTAGAAAGCACGGATGGGGTTCTGGTATATTACCATACCATTTCTAAAACTGTGTGGCTTTATACCGTGGGAAATGAAAATGAAAGCGGACGTTCTGCCGTATTCGGAGAAATCACCAACGTGGTCTATGATTCTGCGGATTTAATGACACCGGGAGCAATCATATTGGATGACGGCAACACCTACGAGCTCTCCAGCACTGAGATGAAGTTTGCATTTTCTTCCTATGGGGACCTTCGGGTAGGAGATACCGTGAATCTGATCTATACCCTGTCTGTAGACAAAGAAGGAAATGAGACCCGGACTGTCATTGATTATATAGAATAGAAGATAACAGGAGAAGCCGGAATGAAAAAAATCATTCAAAAATTATTTTCAAAAGAAAAAAGAAAAGGCCGGATAAAGGGAAAAAAAGTTTTGATTTTTCTGATCATAATCCTTGCGGTGCTGGCAGGTGTAATGGCGGCTGCAGCCTTAAAAAAGTCAAAGGCAGCATCAGCCACTTCAAAAAGCATAAGAACTGCAAATGTAACAAAGCGGGATATTGTTTCTGAACTATCCTCCTCCGGAACCATTTCTCCCCAGAATACCTATGACATAACCTCTTTGGTTGAAGGAGAAGTCATTGCAGCAGACTTTGAGGAGGGAGACGAGGTAGAAAAAGGACAGATCCTCTATCAGATCGACACATCATCCATGGAATCAGAGATGACATCTGTAAACAACAACCTGTCCAGAGCCCAGGAAAATTATGAAACCGCATTGGATGATTATAATTCTGCTTTAGGTGATTACAGCGGAAACACCTATAAATCCACAGAGAGCGGATACATAAAATCGCTTTCCATTAAGGAAGGGGATAAAGTTGGAAACAATACGGAAATTGCTTCCATCTACGATGATAAGGCCATGAAAATCAAGCTTCCGTTCCTTTCCGCAGAGGCAGCTCAGATAGGAGCCGGACAGGCGGCAGTTTTGACCCTTACCGATACGGGAGAACAGGTCCAGGGTGTGGTCACTTCTGTCAGTAATATGGATGTAACCTTAACAGGCGGGCGCATTGTCCGTTATGTTACCATTGAAGCTGCAAATCCAGGTGGTCTTACCACAGAGACCCCGGCAACGGCAGCGGTAGGCGATTTTGTGTGCAGTGTGGAAGCAACGTTTGAGCCAAAACTTGAGACGACCATGAAAGCTGATTTATCTTCCAACGTGGAGGTTGGAACCCTGCTGGTTCATGAAGGGGACTATGTTACAAAGGGCACTCCTGTTTTTACAATGGAAAGTAAGTCTGCGGATAAGCTGATACGCACTTATAAAGATACCATGGAAAAGGCCCAGGAAACCCTGGAAGGAGCAAAAAGCAAGCTGGAGAGCACCCAGAATAATTATGATAACTATACCATTACCGCTCCTATATCCGGAAAGGTCATTACAAAAACCGTGAAGGCGGGAGATAAGATTGCCAAAAGCTCCAGCGGAAGCACAACGCTGGCAGTCATATACGATATGTCCGCCTATACGTTTAAAATGTCTGTGGATGAATTGGACGTAAAGTCCGTTAAAGTAGGCCAGGAAGTAAACATTACGGCAGATGCCGTAACCGGTAAAACCTTTTCCGGAACAGTTACCAATGTCAGCCTGGAGAGTTCTACTTCCAACGGTGTTACCAATTATCCGGTTACTGTCACCTTAAATGACGGTATGGATGAGCTTCTCCCCGGCATGAACGTAGATGGAGTGATCATTCTGGATAAAGTGGCCGATGTCCTTGCGGTGCCGGCCGATGCGCTGATGCGGGGAAACCAGGTCTATGTAAAGGATGATTCGGTGAAGGAGCCCCAGGGGAACATTCCTGCAGGCTTTCGGGCGGTAGAAGTTACCACAGGCCTGATCAATGATGATTATGTGGAAATTACCAGCGGATTGGAAGAGAACCAGGAGGTCTACGTTGCACAAACCACTGTAGGCACCTCAACGAATATTATGATGCCGGGAGGCATGGGCGGCGTAACCGTAGCCCCAGGCGGCTCCGGCTCCGGTTCCGGTACCAGGTGGCGCAGCGACGGCAGCGGCGGAGGTTCCGGCAGTGGAAACCGCAGCGCAGGCAGTGGCGGTCCCCAGCCCTAAGGCCGCAAGGAGGTTGTAAAGCGTGGAAAATACCTTGATTGAATTAAAGGATATATATAAAGTATACCAGATGGGAGAGGAAGAGGTCCGTGCAAACAACGGAGTGTCCTTAACCATTTGCCACGGGGAATTCGTGGCTATTGTAGGAAAGTCGGGAAGCGGAAAATCCACGCTCATGAATATTATAGGCGCACTGGATGTTCCCACGTCAGGAGAATATCTTCTGGGCGGTGAAGATGTGGGCAGGATGTCGGATAACCAGCTGGCCGGGATACGGAATAAGATGATTGGCTTTATCTTCCAGCAGTACAATCTGCTTCCCAGACTGAATCTTCTTGAAAATGTGGAACTGCCCCTGTTATATTCAGGGGTAGGATCCAATGAACGGAACAAACGTGCCATGGCCTCTCTGGAACGGGTAGGTCTGGGGGAAAAATGGAAAAATTTTCCCAACCAGCTTTCCGGGGGCCAGCAGCAGAGGGCTTCCATTGCAAGGGCGCTGGCAGGAGATCCCTCCCTGATTCTGGCCGATGAGCCTACGGGGGCTCTGGATTCAAAAACCAGCCGGGAAGTCCTTAACTTCTTAAAAAAGCTGAACGATGAAGGGAATACCATCGTCATGATCACCCATGACAGCGCCATTGCACGGGAAGCCAGGCGGGTGATCCGGGTACACGATGGTAAGATTAATTTCGATGGAGACGTAAATGAATATTCTGCAATCCTTTAAAATGGCTTTAAAGAGCATCTGGGGCAATAAGATGCGTTCCTTTCTCACCATGCTTGGAATCATTATCGGCGTGGCATCGGTCATCATTCTGGTGAGCCTTGTAAACGGACAAATGTCCTATATGACGGAACAGTTTACCAGCATGGGTACCAACCAGATTAATGTAAACGTAACCAATCTTTCATCCAGGACAGTAACCGTGGATCAGATGTATCAATTTTATGAAGACAATAAAAATCTTTTTTCTCAGATGACGCCAAGGGTTTCCGTGTCCTCTACTTTAAAAAATGGTACAGAATCCCTGACCAATACTACGGTATCCGGTGTCAGCGAGGAATATCTGGAAATGAAGGATCAGACCCTGGATTCAGGACGGTTTCTCCAGTATTCCGATATCATATCCAGGCAAAAAGTTTGTGTTGTAGGTTATTATGTGGCCTGGGAGTTATATGGAGGAGCAGAAAAAGCAATTGGCCAGACCATAAAAATAAACGGTTATGCTTACCAGATCGTTGGCGTGGTTTCCAGACAAGATGAGGATGAGCTTAAGGACGGCGGTTCAGACGACGTGTTGTACCTCCCCTACAGCAGTGCCGCCAAGATGAACAATACTGCCGACATAAACAGCTATATCTTTGCCACCGCCGACATGGACCATTCCGCAGAGGCCAAGGAGGCCATCAACACCTTTCTTTATGGAATTTTCAAGGACGAGGACCTGTACCGGATTACTGCTATGAGTGAGCTTTTAAACTCCTTAAATTCCATGATGTCCATGATGTCCATGATGCTTGGCGGAATCGCCGGGATCTCCCTTTTAGTTGCCGGAGTTGGAGTCATGAATATCATGCTGGTGTCGGTAACAGAACGTACCAGGGAAATCGGGATCAGGAAGGCGCTGGGGGCAAAAAAACGCAACATCATGCAGCAGTTTGTTATAGAAGCCGCAGTTACCAGCTCTCTTGGCGGGGTCGTTGGTATCCTGGTGGGTTCCGTGGCAACCACTATCATTGGAACTGCCATGGGTATGAATGCAACTCCAACACCTGGTGCCGTCATGGTATCCTTCAGCGTATCCGTAGGAATTGGCCTTTTGTTTGGTTATATGCCTGCCAGAAGGGCTGCCGATTTAAATCCCATTGACGCTCTGCGAAGTGAGTAAAAAATGAACATTTTCTTGCAAATATGTCATATTGGTGATACTATTTGCATAGTTACCAAAGGAGTAGCTCATTTTTGGGCTGCTCCTTTTGCGTAGAGTAAATTCAGTGGATTATGAGAAAGGGAAGAAATTATGAAGGTTGTTGATATGCACTGTGATACCATTTCAGAGCTTTTTTACCGGAAAGAAGAGGGAAAAGTCTTTTCCATCTTAAAGAATGATTGTCATATTGACTTAGAGCGCATGAAAAAAGGAGATTACTGTTTACAGAACTTTGCCTTGTTTACAAATCTCGCCAGGCAGGAACATCCTTTTGAATATTGTATGAAGCTTGTTGACCTCTTTTATACGGAGCTGGAAAAATATGAAGATATCATTGGCATTGTAAAAAGCTACAGGGACATTGAGGAGAATCGGAAAAATGGGAAGATGTCTGCTATGCTCACCATAGAAGAAGGGGCCGTCTGTCAGGGGGAACTGGCATTCTTAAGGGATTTTTACCGGTTGGGAGTCCGTATGGCGACCCTTACCTGGAACTATAAAAATGAACTGGGGCATCCCAACCGTATCTGGGAGGAAAACGGAGAGGCCTTTTTTGAACCGGAGAAGGAGCATGGGCTTACGGAAAAGGGAATCGCATTTGTTCAGGAGATGGAAAGACTGGGGATGGTTATCGATGTGTCCCATTTGTCAGATGCCGGGATAGAAGACGTGTTCCGTTATACGGAAAAACCATTTGTGGCCAGTCATTCCAATGCCAGAACCATTGCTTCCAATCCCAGGAACTTAACGGATGATATGATAAAAAAGCTTTCAGAACGGGGAGGCGTCACCGGAATCAATTATTGCGCTGATTTTCTTCATGACTGGAAGAAGGGAGAAGGAGCCTTAAGCCGGGTGGAAGATATGGTTTCCCATATGAAACATATAAAGAAGGTGGGAAGCATCCAGTGCATTGGGCTTGGATCGGATTTTGACGGAATCGGGGGAAATTTAGAAATGAAATCTCCGGAAGACTTACCACTTTTAGAAGCTTATATGAAAAAAGAAGGATTTTCGGAAAGTGAAATCGAGGCAGTTTTTTATGGAAATGTCCTTCGGGTCTATAAGGAGATTTTACAATAAGACAAAAATTTACATAAATTTTACATTAATGTGCATATTTCTTTACATAGATTTGATATAGTGTTTACAAAAATGTATTATCATGAAAAAGTGGAGGATGCTATGTCAATCGAAGATTTACAAATGCTATTTAAATTCATCGGGGGACTGGGGATGTTCCTTTATGGAATGGATGCCATGGCCGATGGGCTTCAGAAATCAGCTGGCCATAAAATGCAGCAGCTTTTAGGAGTTCTGACCAGCAACCGGCTCATGGGTGTTCTTTTGGGTACGGGAATTACCGCCATCATCCAGAGCAGTTCGGCAACCACAGTCATGGTGGTAGGCTTTGTAAATGCCGGGATCATCAATTTACAGCAGGCCGTTGGCATCATTATGGGCGCCAATATTGGAACCACCGTTACCAGCTGGATCGTATCCATGAGTGAATGGGGAGAGATGATGAAGCCCGAGTTTTTTGCTCCGGCACTGGTAGGCGTAGGCGCTGTTTTAAGCCTTTTTACCGGAAGCGGAAAGAAAAAACAAATCGGAGAAATCCTGGTAGGCTTTGGTGTGCTGTTTATAGGCCTTACGTTCATGTCGGATTCCATTACTCCTTACCGGAACGCACCTATTTTCAGCCAGGCCTTTTCCATTATGGGGAGAAATCCTTTCCTTGGAATTTTAGCAGGCCTTGTTGTTACCGGCATCATCCAAAGCTCCTCAGCATCTGTGGGGATTTTACAGACTCTGGCCCTCAATGGAATTGTAAATTGGCAGTCAGCGATTTTCATCACTTTAGGACAGAATATCGGTACCTGTGTAACCGCTCTGCTTTCCAGCGTGGGAGCTAACAAAACGGCAAAGCGTGCCGCTGTCATTCATCTTCTCTTTAATGTGGTCGGTGCTGTTATTTTCGGTTGCATCATGTTTGTAGTGTTTAAACTGAATCCGGTTTTCGCGGCTTCACGAATCAGCAGTGTGGGAATATCCATTTTTCATACCATATTTAATGTGAGCAATACCATTATTTTATTCCCCTTTGCCGGACTTTTGGTGAAGGCTTCAGGGTTCTTTATCCGGGAGGATAAAAAGGAAGCTCCAATGGATTCTGATACCCAGATGAAGCGTCATCTGGATGACAGAATTTTAGAAACTCCTTCCTTTGCTATTGAAAATGTAAACCATGAAGTTGTAAGCATGGGAAATGCTGCCATGGAAAACTTAGACTTAGCGGCTGCCGCTCTTCTTGGCAACAGCAGGACAGAGGCAAAGCTTGTGGAAAAAATGGAACAGAAAATCAATGATTATGAAAAGATACTCACAGATTATCTGATAAAAATCAACAACCAGTCCTTAAACGAGGAACAGCATCTTCTGGTTAAAAACTTATTTTATACGATCAGCGATTTTGAGCGGGTCAGCGATCACTGTGAGAACTTATCAGAACTGGCAGTAGAAAAAACCAACCGTAACATCATTTTTTCAAAGGAAGCAGAAAATGAAATCAAGGAAATGCTTAAAGAGGTTCGTTCCTCTTTGGAGCATGCCATAAAAGCCAGGAAGACTGGAGACATGTCCGAGGTCCGTGCAGTGAACCAATGCGAAGAACGTGTAGACAGCCTGGAAGAAGAATTAAGAGAACGTCATATCGAACGGTTATCCGCTCAAACCTGCAAGCCGGAAAACGGAGTCATCTTTTTGGATGCACTGAGCAATCTGGAACGTATTTCAGATCATGCCCATAATATTGCAGGGTATGTGAGGGATGAAATGTAATAGAAAGCGGCATGACTTTTTCTTCGTGAAGGAAAGGAGAATGTATGGAACGTATCTATGTAATTGAAGACGATGACAACATCAGGGACTTAATTAAAATAGCCTTGGAAGGTTTTGGCTATGAAGTATCTGCTTTTGAAATGGCAGAGGATGCCTTAAGGCATATCGAGTCAGACAAGCCGTCGCTGGCTGTGTTTGATCTGATGCTTCCCGGTATGGATGGACTGACAGCTATTCGAAGAATTCGGAAAAATGAGTCTTTAAAAGATATTCCCGTTCTTATTTTGACGGCGAAAGACAGGGAGTTTGATAAGGTGGCAGGACTTGACGGGGGAGCCGACGATTATATGACAAAGCCCTTCGGAGTCATGGAGCTTGCCGCCAGGATCCGAAGCCTTTTGCGGCGCAGCACCAGGGGAGAGGCGAACTCAAACGAACTGAATCAGTATTGCCTAAGTTTAAATAAAAAAACAAGAGAGGTCTATTGTGACGGCGTCAAGGTTGAACTGACGTTAAAGGAGTTTGAGCTTTTACAGTATTTAATGGAGAACCATAATAAGGTCGTAACCAGAGATGAGCTTTTAAACCATATCTGGGGATATGATTACGATGGGGAGACCAGAACCCTGGACATGCATATCCGTACACTCCGGCAAAAGCTGGGAGAAAACGGCGGTTCCTGCATCAAGACGATCCGCGGCGTAGGCTATCGTTTTATTAAGACGGAGGAGTAAGGAAATCATTGATAGCCTGGCTATATGCCGCAGAATGAGGGAATCTATGAGAAGCGTGATCTTTAAAAAATTTATTCAGATCATTTTGGTAGTGCTGATACTCAGCAGTTCTGTTTTTTATATTGCCTCCAGCAGCGCAATGCTTAAAAATTCCAGAAAAGATATGACCTATACGCTGAGAGCCTTAGATGAGGTCCTGGATTATTCCGGTAATCTTGTTGGAGAAATAGGAGACTTAAAGCAGACACTCAGCGAAAATGAAAGCCGTTTTACAATTATACGCATGGATGGAAGTATTGTGGTCGATACTGGGAATGTACCGGCCGCTTCCCTGGATAATCATCTGGACAGGGAAGAAGTGAAGGAAGCTCTTGCAGAGGGGGTCGGCACAGCCAGACGCTATTCCGAGACCCTTAAGGAAAATATGCTTTATGTAGCAATCCGCTCTTCACGGGCGGATTATATTCTTCGTATGGCAATTCCCTATTCCGGCATGAAAGAATATTTAATGCTGTTGTTGCCTTCGATCTGGCTCAGTTTTCTGATGGCTATTATGTATTCCGCATTTTCGGCGGACAGCTTTTCAAAATCCATCACAAGACCGTTAAAGGAAATTTCCCAGGAGATGTTAAAAGTAAACGGGGATTATACAGACCTCTCCTTTGAAACCTACCAGTATCCGGAAATTAATATTATTGCGGAAACGACTAGGTCAATGTCTAAAAATATAAAGGAATATTTAAACCAGATTGAGCTGGAAAAACAGATCCGCCAGGAATTTTTCAGCAATGCTTCCCATGAGCTGAAAACTCCCATAACATCGGTTCAAGGGTATGCGGAGCTTCTGGAGAGCGGGATCTTTCAGGATGAAGAACAAAAGATTGATTTTATAAGGCGCATCAAAAAAGAAGCAGTCAATATGAATCACCTCATCAATGACATCCTTATGATCTCCCGGCTTGAGGCAAAAGAGGCAGAGGTTTTAAAAAATGATGTGCGTCTGTCCATTCTTTTAGACGATATCGTCGAATCCTTAAAACCGCTGGCTGCATCCCATGAAGTTATCGTCCATGTAGACTGTAAGCCCCTTTGTATTTATGCCAATGGACAGCAGATGAAGGAGCTTTTCGGGAATCTTATAAGCAACGCGGTAAAATACAATAAGGCCGGCGGTCAGGTATGGATCACGGTGACAGAAGAGGACCGCAATGTGATTATCCGTGTAAAGGATAATGGAATGGGTATCCCAAAAGAATCTTTAAACCGTATTTTTGAGCGGTTTTACCGGGTGGACAAGGGGCGGAGCAAAAAGCAGGGTGGGACCGGCCTGGGGCTTTCCATTGTGAAGCACATTGTAAATTTCTATCATGGTACCATTACCGTTCGCTCAGAACTTGATGTGGGAACGGAATTTGTCGTAAAGATTCCAATTCAGGAAAAAATATGTTAATATTGATTCAGTAAATGATAGGAGGTGTGCAGATATGGGAAGTTTTGTTTTAACCTGCTGTTCTACGGTAGATATGAAGAAAGAATTTTTTGAGCAGCGCCAGATTCCCTATGTGTGTTTTCACTATACAATGGATGGCGTTACCTATCCGGATGACCTTGGGCAGAGCATTCCTTTTCCTGAGTTTTATGACCGGATCGCCAAAGGTGCGGCCCCTGTAACTTCCCAGGTAAATGTGGAAGAATATTGTGATTTTTTTGAACCATTTTTAAAGGAAGGCAAGGATATTTTGCATCTCACCCTTTCCTCCGGCATTTCGGGAACCCACAATTCTGCATGCGTAGCCATGGAGGAAATGAGCTCCAGATATCCGGAAAGAAAGATCGTCATTGTGGATTCACTTGGAGCTTCTGCAGGCTATGGACTTCTAACCGATGCAGCGGCAGACTTAAGGGATAAGGGTGTTTCCCTGGAAGAAGCGAGAGAGTGGGTGGAGAATAACAAGCTATTCGTGCATCACTGGTTTTTCTCCACGGATTTGACCAGCTTTAAACGGGGAGGCAGGATTTCAGCCACATCCGCGATGCTTGGCACTGTGCTTAACATCTGCCCTCTTATGAGCATTGACGACAAGGGGCATTTGATTCCCAGGCAGAAGATCCGTACCAAAAAGAAGGCAATCCAGGAGATTGTAAACACAATGGAAGCTCATGCGGACGGAGGTAGAGATTACGCCGGGAAATGCTTTATCTCTTATTCCGCCTGTGAACATGATGCCAGGGAAGTGGCGGCCCTGGTGGAGGAACGATTCCCCAGGCTTTCCGAAAAGGTGCAGTTAAACAGCATTGGCACTGTCATCGGTTCCCATACCGGGCCTGGTACTGTGGCATTATTTTTCTGGGGTGACAAAAGAATGAATTAGTTTTTCTCCCGGAGAGCATTTTCCTGATAATGAGGATGCTCTCCGGGATTTTCTTTTACATAAATACCAAAGTATGATAAGATAGAGGCTGAATGCAGGAAAAAGGAGAGCTCTTATGAAAGGAAAAAATTCAGCACATGTGGCAGCGTTGTACGGGATGCTGATTGCACTGGCCTTTGTTCTCAGCTTTATAGAAACCCTGATTCCCATTTCTCTTGGAATACCGGGGGTAAAGCTGGGGCTTGCCAATCTGGTCACGGTTGTGGGGCTCTATACGGTCGGGACAGGCGGAACAGTTATGATTTCTCTTTTGAGGATCGTTCTTACCGGATTTACCTTTGGAAACCTGTTTGCCATGCTCTACAGTCTGGGAGGCTGGAGCTTAAGCCTTCTTCTAATGGTTCTTTGCAGGAGAAAAAACTGGATCGGTACAACGGGAATCAGTATTCTGGGCGGTGTGGGTCATAACATCGGACAGGTTTGCGTGGCAGCCCTTGTGGTCAAGCAGGCCGGGGTGTTTTTTTATCTTCCCATGCTTCTGGTAGCAGGTACAGCCGCCGGACTTATCATAGGGATCCTGGGCGGCATGATCATTAGCCGGATCAGTAATTTCATAAAAAAAATGTAATAAAAACAAAATATATTATATTGTTTTACCGCTTTTAGAAAGGTATAATTGGATAGGTATATAAGGAGAAAAAGAAACCAGGAGGAACACCACAATGATTTATGAGACAATAAAGAAACTGGTACAATACGGACTTAACACAGGCTTGATCGAGGAAACGGACCGGTTTTATGCCCTTAACCAGATCCTTGATGTAATGATGATGGACGAGTATGAGGAACCGTCAGGAGAATGGGGCGGCAGGAAAGAGGAAATTGATCTGGAAGCTGTGTTACAGGAATTGCTTGATTATGCCTGCCAGGCTGGAATCATAGAAGAAGACAGTGTTACATACCGGGATTTGTTTGATACAAAGCTGATGAATTGCCTGATGCCAAGGCCAAGTGAAGTGGAAAAAACGTTCTGGGATCTGTATCAGAACCAGTCACCTCATGCTGCAACCGGATATTATTATAAACTGAGCCAGGATTCCGATTATATCAGGCGTTATCGGATCAAAAAGGATATGCGGTGGGTGACTCCTGTCAAATACGGAGATTTGGATATTACGGTGAACTTATCAAAGCCTGAAAAGGATCCCAAGGCCATTGCCGCCGCAAAGCTTGTAAAACAAAGTGGTTATCCCAAATGCCAGCTTTGCATGGAAAATGAGGGCTTTGCGGGAAGAACCAACCATCCGGCCAGAAATAATCACAGGATCATTCGTCTTAAAATTAACAATAGCCAATGGGGCTTTCAGTATTCCCCCTATGTTTATTATAACGAGCACTGTATCGTTTTCAACGGACAGCATATCCCTATGAAGATAGAGAGAGAGACCTTTGTAAAGCTGTTTGATTTTGTAAAACTGTTTCCACACTATTTTCTTGGTTCCAATGCGGATCTGCCAATTGTAGGAGGCTCCATCCTTTCCCATGATCATTTCCAGGGAGGAAATTATGATTTTGCCATGGCAAAGGCTCCCATGGAGAGTTGTTTCCTGATGGAAGGATATGAAGGAGTGGAAGCCGGAATTGTGAAATGGCCCATGTCTGTGCTGCGTACCAGAAGCAAAAACCCGGAGGACTTAATCGCCCTTGGGACAAAGGTTCTCGATGCATGGAGAGCTTATACGGATGAAGAAGCCTTTATCTTTGCGGAAACTGACGGAGAGCCTCATAACACCATTACCCCCATTGCCAGAATGCGGGATGGAGTATACGAGCTTGACCTGGTCTTAAGAAACAATATCACCACAGAAGAATTCCCCCTTGGCGTTTACCACCCACACCAGGAGCTTCATCACATCAAGAAGGAGAATATCGGCTTAATTGAAGTCATGGGATTGGCAGTCCTGCCTTCCAGGTTAAAGGAAGAGCTGAACCTGCTGGCTCAGTGCATTGTGGAAGGGAAAAGCATAAGAGATGTAGAAACCATTGAGAAGCACGCAGATTGGGCGGAGGCTTTCCTTGGAAAATATGAAGAAGTGACAAAAGAAAATGTGGATGAAATTCTAAAGAAGGAAGTTGGCCTGGTATTTGAACGGGTTTTGGAGGATTCGGGCGTATACAAATGCGATGAGCAGGGACGTAATGGGTTTGGGCGGTTCCTTGCCAGTGTCGGATTTACTCCTTGTTCACAATAGAAAGACTGTGAGAATATCAGACGGAATTGTGTTTGTAATTACCGCCCCTTTGAGGTATAGTCGAGTGGGAGTGAAAGGAAACTATAAATTCACTCAAAATCGTACAGAACCGGCTTAAAGGAGCCGGAGGGAGATAGACAAACAGTCATGAAGCAGATAGAAAACAAAACACTGAGAACGCTTGCAGAGTATGGACTGATCACGTTCAGCATCTGGATTATGGTAGTGGGGATTTATTTCTTCAAATTCCCCAATAATTTTGCATTCGGAGGTGTCACAGGGTTTGCGACGGTTATCAGTGCATTAACCCATTGGTCGGCCAGTGAATTCACAACCATTGTGAATTCAGTTTTACTGGTGGCTGGCTTTCTCTTCCTGGGACGGAACTTTGGGATTAAGACGGTTTACGCCACCCTCATGATGTCCGTATTTCTTTACTTTTTGGAACGGCTGTATCCTATTACAAGGCCACTTACCAAGGAACCACTTTTGGAATTGATCTTTGCGATTCTATTGCCAAGCGTAGGCTCTGCGCTCCTTTTTAACACCGGAGCTTCCAGCGGGGGAACGGATATTATCGCCATGATACTGAAACGGTACACCAGTCTTAACATAGGAACCGTGCTTTTGCTGGTGGATTTAGCGGGGGTCATTCTTGCCTACTTTGTATTCGGACCGGAGACAGGGCTGTTCTCTTCTCTTGGTTTAATGGCTAAATCCCTTGTCATCGGTGATGTCATCGAGAATATCAACTTATGCAAGTGCTTCAGCATCATCTGTGATGACCCGGCGCCCATCTGCGATTATATCATACACGGACTTAACCGGAGCGCCACCGTTTACGAGGCACAGGGCGCTTTCAGCCATCATAAAAAGACAGTTATCCTGACGACCATGAAACGTTCTCAGGCACTTAAGCTTAAAAATTATATACGTACTGTAGAACCAACTGCATTTATACTGATATCCAATTCCAGTGAGATTATAGGAAAAGGATTTCTTACCAATTAAAAAAAACCGGAGAATACAAGTTCTCCGGTTTTTTTAATGAACAGAGCAGGTGATAGGACTTCTGATATCGTCATTTTTTACAAAAATGCACTTTAGCGCTTTAAAAACACATAAAATTAAAGCAATAAAATTGACGGCATGTCTTTTTTGTAGTATGATACGAATTAAGTTCCAAAAAGGACGAAATTTTGGAAGGAAGAGGAGAGAAGATTATGAAGAAATCAGCAAAAGTTTTATCACTGTTTCTTGCTGGCGCTATGATAATGTCTTTATCAGCATGCGGCAGCAAAGCACCGGATACGGCGACCTCGGCACCGGAAACCACAGCTGCGGCGGAAAAGACAAGCGAAGCGGCAGAAACCACGGCAGAAAAGACAGCAGATGGAAAGCAGTTTAAAATCGGGGTTCTCCAGCTTGTACAGCATGCAGCCTTAGATGCAACCAATAAGGGCTTTATCCAGGCACTTGATGATGCAGGTCTTAACTATACCGTTGACCAGCAGAACGCCTCCGGCGACCAGCCTACGTGCCAGACCATTGCCAGCAAGCTGGTTAATGACAAAGATGATTTGATCCTTGCCATCGCAACACCGGCAGCTCAGGCTATGGCAGGAGCCACAAGCGATATCCCGATTCTGGTGACAGCGGTCACTGATCCGGCATCCTCAGATTTGGTTGAAAGCAACGATAATCCAGGTGGAAACGTAAGCGGAACCTCTGATTTAACTCCTGTGAAAGAGCAGATGTCCTTATTAAAAAAGATTCTCCCTGATGCAAAAACTGTGGGAATCCTTTTCTGTTCTGCAGAATCCAACTCTGAGATCCAGGCCAAGATGGCAAAAGACGCAATTGAAGCGGAAGGCATGACAGCAGTGGAGTACACCGTATCAAACTCCAACGAGATCCAGACGGTTGTTACGTCCATGGTAGGCAAGGTAGATGCTCTCTATGCTCCCACCGATAATACCATTGCCGCAGGTATGGCAACCGTGAGCATGGTAGCAAATGAAAACGGCATTCCGGTAATTTGCGGAGAAGAAGGCATGGTAAAGGCAGGCGGTCTTGCTACATACGGCATTGATTATTATGAACTTGGTTATTTAACCGGACAGCAGGCAGTGAAGATCCTGAAAGAGGGTGCGGATATCTCCAAGATGCCCATTGAATACCTTCCTTCTGATAAGTGCAAGCTGACTGTTAACGAGGAAACTGCAAAGACTCTTGGAATTGATGTTTCCAACCTTAAGTAAACAGATATAAACAGGAATGAACGGCAGGCGGGGCCCATTTGACTGGCCCGCCTGTCATCCATAGATGCTTTACATAAAGGATGGGGATTTCATTTTTTATGTAAGGCATTTATGCCTATGAACGCCCTTCGGGCATACCTTTACACCCGGTAAAGCGGGGTGGGCTCTGCCCAAAATGCATGGGCAGGAAATATGAAACGAGAAAATACGCGGAGGAATGATTGATGAGTGGTTTGTTGGTATCCCTTCAGGATGCAGTTGTTCAGGGGGTTTTATGGGGGATTATGGTTTTAGGAGTTTACATTACCTACAAACTGTTGGATATCGCCGATTTGACGGTAGATGGAAGCTTTGCCATGGGTGGCTGTGTATGTGCCGTTATGATACTTAATTTTCACGTAGATCCCTGGGTTGCTTTAGGGATTGCAGCAGTTGCCGGGATGGCGGCTGGAGCAGTGACCGGATTGCTGCATACGATCTTTGAAATACCGGCAATTCTGGCAGGAATACTGACGCAGATCGGGCTTTGGTCCATAAATCTCCGGATTATGGGTGGGAAAAGTAATGTACCGCTTTTAAAGACAGATACGATTATGTCTAAATTCATAGCTGCAACCGGATTTAGCAAGCAAGGCGCCACCATGATCATTGGAATCGGACTGGCGATCCTTATGATTTCCCTTCTTTACTGGTTTTTTGGGACAGAAATCGGCAGCGCCATGCGCGCTACGGGCAATAATCAGGCGATGATACGCGCCCAGGGCGTCAATACAAACTGGACGAAGCTTCTGGCCCTCACCATCAGCAACGGGCTCGTAGGAATTTCAGGAGGGTTGGTCTGTCAAAGTCAGAAATACGCAGATATCGGTATGGGCACCGGTGCCATTGTCATCGGCCTTGCCGCTATTGTCATTGGTGATGTGCTGATGGGAAAACTGCGCTCCTTTTCAAGCAAGCTTATCTCCGCAGTTGTGGGATCTGTCATATATTTTGTGATCCGTGCGGTGGTTTTGAGAATGGGTATGGATGCCAATGATATGAAGCTGCTGTCGGCTGGGATCGTTGCGGTGGCGCTTTGCGTACCGGTTATGGCAAATAAATGGCGCATCAGGAAATCTTATACAGAAGGAGGAGAATAACCATGCTGGATATTAAGAATGTCAGAAAAACGTTTAATAAGAACACCATCAATGAAAAAAAGGCATTGAATGGCATTGACCTCCATCTGAACGAAGGTGATTTTGTCACTGTGATCGGCGGTAACGGAGCGGGGAAGTCCACGATGTTAAATATGATAGCAGGAGTGTATCCGATTGATTCCGGAAAGATCCAGATTGATGAGATCAATATTTCCAGGGATCCGGAGTATAAAAGAGCGAAGTATATCGGAAGGGTATTCCAGGATCCTATGCTGGGGACTGCCGCCGGAATGGAAATACAGGAAAATATGGCACTGGCTTATCGGCGGGGGCAGGGAAGAGGCCTTGCCTGGGGAATCAAAACCAGTGAAAAAGCCTTTTATCATGAAGCGCTTAAAAAGCTGGGACTTGGACTTCAGGACCGTATGACCAATAAGGTTGGACTTCTTTCGGGAGGCCAGAGACAGGCGCTAACCCTGCTGATGGCGACCCTTAAAAAACCAAAACTGCTTCTCCTTGATGAACATACCGCCGCACTTGACCCCAAAACTGCTAAAAAGGTTCTGGAAATCACCCAGGAGATTGTGAAAGAGCAAAATCTCACCACGTTAATGATCACCCATAACATGAAGGATGCGATCCAGATTGGCAACCGTCTTGTCATGATGCATGAAGGCCGCATCATTTATGATGTATCGGGCGAAGAAAAAAAGAAGCTGGAAGTTGAGGACCTTCTTAAGAAATTTGAAGAGGCAAGCGGTGAGGAATTTTCCAACGACAGAATGATACTGGCGAAATAACCGGTGAAAATATGGGGCAGGGAAACTTTTATAAGGGTCTCATGCCCTTTGTTATTTATTTTGTAACCGGAAGCTATATTTTTCAAAGTTGCCTTACCTATATGTGTCTTTTTTAATATTTGTAATATAATCTTAATAATTTTTTTGTTGGAGCTATATCGCAAAGTATGACATTTTATGCTATACTTAGGCAGATAGGCTCGTAGTCTGAATCGGCTTTCCAATAGAATACAGAAAGATGGAGAGAAAGTACAGGATGGAAAACAACAACGAGAAAAAAGATTATATAATCCGTTTGGATAAGGCCAGAAAAAAACGCAGCAAGAATGATTACAAGAAACTTTTGGTACTGGGAGGTGCAGCGGTTCTTTGTGTGGCAGCCATTTCAGCGGTAGGAATGGCAGTAAAGAATCACATAGCGAAACCGGCAGGACTTGCCACCGGATCGGAAGCCTCTGCAATAAAGCTGGAGGAATCGGCAGGTTTAAAAGCAGAAGCTGAGTCTGAAGCCCAGGCAGCAAAGGAAAAAGAGGAAAAAGAACAGGTAGTAAGTTCCTACAAGAATTTAGGTATTATCCAGGTATCGGGATATTTAAACGTAAGAAAAGCACCGGGTACCGAGGAGGATGTAATCGGAAAGCTCCAGGGAGACAGTGCCTGCGATATCCTGGAAAAGATGGACTCCGGCTGGTATAAAATATCTTCCGGCGGAATTGAAGGATTCATAAATTCCGAATTTGTTTTAACAGGGGAAGATGCAAAAAAGAAAGCAGCGGATCTGGTAAAGCTGAGAGCCGTCGTTCAGACCGACAGCATGAACATCAGGAAGGAACCATCCACCAGTTCGGATGTGGTGGGGCAGGCGCTTTCCAATGAGCGGTATGAGGTCTTAGGAGAGACAGATGGCTGGGTGCAGGTTCCGGCCGGATATTTATCCGCAGATTATGTCAAGTTGGAATATGGACTGAATGAGGCCAGAAAACTGGATTTAAAGGCAATGATATTCAATCTTTATAAGAACATCGGTATTTCCGACGTGGATAATTATTTGAATGTGAGAGAAGAGCCTAACGAAAACGGCAAGGTCATTGCAAAGATGCCAAGCAAAGCCGCGGGAAATATTTTAGAGAAAACAGATGACGGCTGGTATAAGATTCAGTCCGGTAAGATTACGGGCTATGTGAAGTCTGATTTTATCCTGACAGGACAGGCCGCAAAGGATGAGGCTCTGCAGGTGGCGGAGCTTATGGCCATCGTCAACACGGATATGTTAAACGCCAGAGCCGAACCTTCCACTGATTCAAAGATATGGACACAGATATCCAACAATGAACGGTATCCTGTTTTAAAGCAGATTGACGGCTGGATACAGATCGAGCTGGAGGAGAACAGCAACGCTTATGTATCCACAGATTACGTGGATGTCCGGTATGCTCTTCCTGAGGCAATCAAGTTCTCTCCTCTGGAGGAAAAAGCCAATGTACAGGCGTCGTTAAGGACCCAGATCGTCAATTATGCCCTGCAGTTTTTGGGAAATCCTTATGTTTGGGGCGGAACCAGCCTGACCAAAGGGGCTGACTGTTCCGGGTTTACCATGTCTGTTTACGCTCATTTTGGCATTGGACTGCCTCATTATTCCGGCTCTCAGGCTGGTATGGGCAAGGCAGTGAAATCCGGCGAGATGAAGCCAGGGGATCTGATCTATTATGCAGACAGCAGAGGAACCGTCAACCATGTGGCCATGTATATCGGTAACGGACAGATCGTACACGCGGCCAGCAGGCGTAGCGGCATTAAAATTTCCACATGGAATTACCGGACTCCGGTAAAAATCCGTAATATGGTCGGTGATTGACTTTAAGGCTCCCGGATTGAAATTTAATTGAGGTTTTGATTAAATTTCAATCCGGGGGCTTTTATTTTTTTACTTTTTTCTCTGGTTTACAAATTCTGGAAAAAGGATTATAATAAATAAAACCGTTATATTTCTGAAAATATAACGGAAAGGCGGGATCCGGTATGAAAACAGGTGCGGTTATTTTAGCGGCTGGGCATAAAAGTGCCACCAGTACATTTAAACCATTGATGCCCATTGGAGGTACAACCGTTATTAGACGGATAATCATGACGTTGAAAAGGTCCGGTGTAGATCCGATCGTGGTCATAACCGGAAAAGATGCAAAGGAATTGGAAAAACACATTTCCAAGCTAAGAGTGATCTGCCTCAGAAATGAGAATTATGAAAATACCCAGATATTTGACAGCGTCTTTACAGGCCTTAATTACATTGAGGATTTGTGCGACCGGGTACTTATTCTCCCGGCAAAATACCCCATGCTGTTGCCGGAAACCATTAAAAAAGTTATGAACAGCAGCCGGCTAGCTGCTTGTCCGGTCTTTGACGGCCGCAGAGGCCATCCGATTATGATCAGCAAGGAGCTGATCCCCTCCCTCCTGTCATACGATGGAAGACAAGGGCTGAGGGGAGCTTTAAAGCAGACGGAAATAGATGTCTTAATTGAGGAAATTCTAGTTGATGATAAAGGAATCATAGAATCCATCGAAACGGATGTGGACTATGGAGATAACTATTATATGGGACGGGCTTCCATGCACCCGAATGCAAATCTGTTTCTGGAATGCGACGAGATTTTCTTTGGGCCGGGGATTGCCCAGTTTTTGATGCTGATTGAGCATAACGGTTCCATGCAGACGGCTTGCCGGCAGATGTACATGTCCTACAGCAAAGGTTGGAAGATCATAAAAGAGGCAGAAAAGCAGCTTGGATATCCTCTTTTGATCACCCGGTCAGGTGGAGCAGAGGGCGGATTTTCCCAACTTACACCTAAAACAAAGGATTTTCTAAACCGGTTCTTAAGCATGGAAAAAGAATTAAATGAAAAAACAGAAGAACTGTTTATAAAATATTTTGAGGGGGTATTGAAATGAGGAAGCTGTTTAAAACAGTTTTAGAAACACTGGAAAAAGGTGAAGATGGGGTTTTAGTGACCATTGTTGCGAGTTCTGGATCCACTCCCAGAGGTGCAGGATCCCATATGCTGGTAAGACGGGACGGGACCACGGAAGGGACGATCGGAGGCGGAGCGGTGGAATACCGGTCTATCCAGAGGTCACAAAAAGCGATTGAGGAAAAGGCCTCCTATATGCACAGCTTTGTACTGGGAAAGGAACAGGTAGCTGATCTGGGTATGATCTGCGGCGGTGATGTGGTGGTTTACTTCCAGTATCTGGATCATGGAAATCAGGAATTTAAGGACTTATGCAGGAAGATAGAAGACGCCTATGACAAGGATGAAGATAGCTGGCTTCTTATGGATATTACCGACGAAACCACCTGGGGGTTGGGCATCTACAGCAAATCAGCGGGATTAACAGGAATAAAGGAAATTGATGAAGAAGATAGAAAAATTCTCCTTCAACATAAAGCGGTTCAGAAAAACTTTGGTGAACGTAAGTATTACAGCGAGCCTCTGGTCAGGGCCGGCTGCGTCTATATGTTCGGAGGCGGGCATGTGGCACAGGAATTGGTGCCGGTTCTGGCACATGTAGGATTCCGGTGTACCGTTTTTGATGACCGGCCGGAATTTGCCAATGAAAAACTGTTTCCTCAGGCAGAGAAGACCATTGTTGGGGATTATGAAAGGATTTTTGATTACCTTGAATTAAGGGAATGTGATTATGTCTGCGTCATGACCAGGGGACACCAGTCGGATTACATTGTTCAAAGACAGGTTCTTACGAAAGATGCCTGCTATGTCGGTGTGATTGGCAGCCGCAGGAAACTGGAAACTTTGACTGAAAAGCTTATGGCGGACGGTGTTACCAGAGAACAAATCGATAGCTGTCACAGCCCCATCGGCTTGGAAATCTACGCAGAAACACCCGCTGAAATCGCCATCAGCGTGGCAGGAGAGTTGATTGCTGTCAGAGCCCTGCGGGAAGGGCGAAAAAAGTAATGGGGAAGTTTTTATTTCTAAAAGGTGATTCCGGAGAAGGAAAGACGACCCTGCTTTTTGAATGCCTAAAACCCTGGCACCGGATGGTTGGAGGATTTTATTCCCAACGTTTGCTGAATGAAGATGGGCTGACCATGGGATTTCGTATGGTCCCGGCAGCTGAAGAATGGATTCCGGCAGCTGCCTATAAAAAAGGAATGACGAATGTTTTTATTCAACGGAATGAAAATGGATTTCAAAAGAACCTTCAGTTTTTTAAAACCGATGGGATAGAAATTCTGCGTTCTTCCGCTCATAATAAGCTCCTCCTTCTGGATGAAATAGGAGGGATAGAACTTTTTGTACCGGATTTTATGAAGGAGGTTCTTTGCTGCATTGATAGCCAGGTGCCTTGCATCGGAGTTTTGAAAAGCCAGAAAAATCTGGAGGCCATGAGAACCAGAGTTCCCACAGAGCCGGACCCGGACAAGCTTCTTCGGGATTTGGAAGAGAAGCTTGTAAAACGGTCAGATGGACGAATTCTTACGTTTGATCGTGAAAAAAAAGAGCACATTCGGGCAGAAATTATGGAATTTTTGAGAGAATGTACGGAAAAGGAAGGAAAGGAAACACATGGTAGAAAGGGACTGGATATATAAAAGACGTTTTGGAATCATAGTGCTCTTATTTATTGTCTGCTTTTTGGGTTCCTTTTTGCTTGGACGGTACCCGGTATACCCGGCCACGCTCTTAAAGGTCCTTCTTTCGGCGGTTTTTCCTATAAAAACCACTTGGCCGGCCCAGGCAGAGACGGTTGTTTTCCAGGTCCGTCTTCCAAGAGTTTTTATGGCAGCATTGATCGGAGGAGGATTGTCCTGTGCAGGCGCCGCTTATCAGGGGATCTTTAAAAATCCCATGGTATCACCGGATGTTCTGGGTGCATCCTCTGGCGCGGGATTAGGTGCTGCTCTGGGATTGTTTTTCTCATTCGGATATAACGGTGTGACAATCAGCGCCTTTCTTTTTGGTCTTGGTGCTGTAGGAATCGTCTGTCTCATCAGCAGCCGGGTAAAGTATAATCCCGTGCTGGGACTGGTGTTGTCCGGCATGATGGTAAGTTCCCTCGCCTCCGCAGCGGTTTCTTTTTTAAAACTGGTGGCAGATCCGACCAATACCCTTCCGGTCATTACCTATTGGCTTATGGGAAGCCTGGCATCCATCCGGCAGAAAGACGTTATGTTTGCTGCACCATGGATCCTGATAGGAATCCTTCCGATTTACCTTCTTCGGTGGCGGATCAATGTTTTAAGCCTTGGTGAAGATGAAGCGAGGAGCATGGGCATCAATGCTAAGAAGCTCCGTTTTATCGTTGTAGTCAGCGCAACTTTAATTACCTCAGCAGCAGTTTCGGTAAGCGGGCATATCGGCTGGGTGGGACTGGTAATCCCGCATTTTGCCAGAATGCTGGTAGGAAGCGATTACCGCAGGCTATTACCGGCCTCTCTGCTTATGGGTGGCAGCTTTCTGTTGATCGTGGATAATTTTGCAAGGCTTTTGGCTACCAGTGAGATCCCCATCGGCATTTTGACTGCATTTATTGGTGCTCCGTTCTTTTTATATCTTATTTTGCGGGAAGGAAACCGGTTATAAAGGAGGGGAAGTATGGAGCTGACAGTAAAAGATCTGGAATTCGGCTATCATTGTTTTCCGGTATTAAAGGGGATCAATTTTTCATTCAACAAAGGAGAACTGGTCTGTGTTCTTGGAAAAAACGGTGCAGGAAAGAGTACACTTTTTCGCTGCATGTTAGGTCTGTTAAAGGGGTACCATGGAGAGGTTCTGATTGATGGAACAGAACGCCGGCACTTCTCAGAACGGGAATTGGCCGGAAGGATTGCCTATATACCCCAGAACCATGATACTGCATTCTCTTTTTCGGTTCTGGATATGGTGTTGATGGGAACAACTGCCTCGCTGCCCCGCTTTGCAAGTCCGGGACAGAAAGAAAAAGACAGGGCATTGAATGCTCTGAAGCTTTTAAAGATTGACGGTCTAAAGGACCGTATATTTGGGCAGATCAGCGGTGGCGAACAGCAGCTTGTGCTGATTGCAAGGGCTATCGCCCAGGAGGCAAAAATACTGGTTATGGATGAACCCTGTTCCAGCTTGGATTACGGCAACCAGATCCGGGTTATGGAGGAACTGCGGACCTTGTCAGAAAAGGGATATTTAATTGTACAATCCACCCATAATCCGGAGCATGTCTTTTATTTTGCCCATAAAGCACTGGTGATGATGGATGGAAAGATAGCCGCTTTCGGTGAGCCGGACAAGATCTTGACGAAAGAGCTTTTGGAAGGCGTATACCAGGTGCCTATTGAGATCTATGAAGATTTAAAAAGCGGAAAAAAAGTGTGTATGCCTGGGGGAAGGTGATGAATATGTGGGAAATGTATGACAATCTGATAGAACCAATACCAGATGACGTAAAGATAGAAGATTATTTTGTCGGAATCCAGTGGACTTCAGTGACTGTCTGCGGATATACTGGTGCGGCAGCGACAAATCCGCTTCAGACCATCCAAAGAACAGAAAAAGACGTACTGGACATGTCATGGAAGGAAGCTGCAGGGCTGATAAAATCATGGAATTTTACTGAGGCCAGCATAGGTGCCGCAGCGGTAAATGCTTATTATAATCAGCCGGAGCGGATCAGTAAGTTGGAAAAGGAAGGCACAATCAGGCAGCTATCTAAGGAAGATGCTTTTATGGCCTATCGTGAGGATATCAAAGGAAAAAAGGTGGCGACCATCGGACATTTCTGTTTTGCAGAGGAATATTTAAAAGAAGCAAAATCCTGTGTAATTTTGGAACGCAATCCAATGGACGGCGATTACCCGGACAGTGCCTGTGAATATATACTTTCAGATAGAGATTATGTTTTTATCACTGGATTTACCCTGGTTAATAAAACACTTCCAAGACTTTTAGAGTTGTCGCGGAATGCCAAAGTTATATTAGTGGGACCCAGTGTGGCTCTCGCTCCCGGCCTCTTTGATTTTGGCGTGTGGGAGCTGGCAGGCACTCTTATTACGAATAAAAAACTTACAGAGGAATTAGTGAAAAAAGGAGAGCACAAGGCGGTAATCCGTACCGGATTGCCGGTAAGGCTTTCCAAATAATAAATATATGCCGCAAAAGCGGCGGAATAGGGGGATTATATGAAAAAAATGAGAAAAGGGCTGGTACTGGCTGCATTCCTTGCGGCTGCAGTACTGGCAAATGGCTGCCAAAAAGGAAGCGGTAAGGAGGTTCCTGCCAGTCAGGCAGAGTCAACTGCATCTGTAAAAGCAGAGACTCAGGCAGAAACAGAAAAAGCGGGCGAAGCAGGGGCGCAGTCAGACACCAGAGTGTTCACGGATTCAGCAGGAAGAGAAGTTACACTGCCAAAGGAAATTAACAAGATTGCTCCTTCCGGACCTTTGGCACAGATCGTGCTTTATACCCTTTGTCCAGATAAGCTGTCCGGACTTGCTTCTGATTTTTCTGAAGGTGCAAAGCAGTACATTGACGAAAAATATTGGGCACTTCCTAAATTCGGCCAGTTTTATGGGAAGAATGCGAATCTCAACATGGAGGCTCTCATTGCGGAAAGTCCGGATGTAATCATTGATATCGGAGAAGCGAAAAAAAGCGTAAAAGAGGATATGGATGCCCTTCAGGAGCAGCTAAACATGCCAGTCATCTTTATAGAGGCAGATTTAGATACCATGAGTTCTGCTTATGAAATGCTGGGAGAGCTTACCGGAGAGACTGATCAGGCAAAAAAACTGGCGGATTATTGCAATAACATACTGAAAAAGTCTGAAACAGCCGGGGAACCGCTTGCAGAAAAGAAATCGGTTTATTTCGCTACCGGAGATGATGGACTTCACACCAATGCAGAGGGTTCCATTCATGCCCGGGTCATCGAACAAATAGGAGCGGAAAATGCAGCCAAAGTTGAAAAGGTATCTAGCGGCGGCGGAAGTGAAGTATCCTTTGAACAGCTTCTTCTGTGGCAGCCGGATATTATCATTGCAGATTCTGAGGCCCTGTACCAAACCATAACAACGGATAAGGTCTGGGGAGAATTAAATGCAGTGAAAGAGGGGAAGGTCTATCAGATACCTTCCGTTCCATATAGCTTTATGAGCAGTCCGCCTTCTGTCAACCGGATGATCGGGATTCTGTGGCTGGGCAATCTTGTATATCCCGAACAGTATAGCGTTGATATAAAGCAAGAAGTAAAGGATTTCTATGAACTGTTTTATCATGTAGCTCTTGATGATACACAGGTAGAAAAAATCCTTAAATAAAAAATACCCCTGGATTAGGATCTGGCTTTTTATACCAGATCCCAATCCAGGGGTTATGTTTTTATAATTACTGCTGTTGGTTTTTGTTTCTATTATAATTAATCAGACATCCGGCCTTCACGATTTCCCGTTCTTCCGGGGTCATATCAGCAATGTGCAGTTCTATCTCATGAATCGGATTCTCTTCCTTATTTTTCACCACATAGGCCGGAATATGCTTCATATTGCCGTCAAGGGCAGTGCGGATTCCAGGCACATAGATGAAATCCCCTACTTCAAAATCAGGTTCTTCATCCAGAAGGAAAGGGAGCATTCCCCAGTTCATGACATTGGAACGGTAACGCTTGGTGGCATACTCTTTTGCTATATTGGCAAGGCCGCCCAGCACTCTTTGGCAGCTGGCTGCCTGTTCACGGGCAGAGCCATCCCCCGGCTTTACCGCGTAAATCATGCTTCCGATCTCTGTTTCTCCTGCCTTCAGCTCCTGCTGGTTTAAGTAAACGGCCAGGGCCTTAAATGCAGATTCCAGTGACCGGTCAGCTTCTAAGGGAGAAGTTCCGGCTTTCCTTGCCTGTTCCAGCTCAAATACCTTTTTTGAACGTCCCACGTATTCCGGATCGCGGCGGGACAAAGTGAATTCCGCAAGACCGAGAGGGTTGGAGCGGTAGGAAGAGGTTTCGCCGGAAGGAATCAGTTCATCAGTGGTAGTGACCGGATCCATGATCTTGGAACTTACCCGTAACATGATGTTTTCCGTCAGAGCGCTCATAGCCGGCCAGTCCTTGATGTTTGGCCCGTAAATAAGGGGAATCTCAGGCTGAGCCTTTCCGAATCCCTGATACACCCGTCTTTCATAGGAAGATGGGTCGAATTCATAGGCAGGAACCTGGTAATCCTCTCCATATCCTTCTGCGGAAGTGAGATAGCCGCCGTTTGCCGCCGTTGCCGCAATGGAACGGGCATCCATGAGAGCGACGCAGGAAATCTGTCCGCTGCCTGGCTTGGAGCCTTCCCGGTTGGGGAAGTTCCTTGTGGTGTGGCGGATGCTTAAGGAATTGTTGGAAGGCGTATCTCCTGCACCGAAGCATGGGCCGCAGAAGGCCGTCCGGACGGTTGCGCCGGCTGCCATCAGTTCCGAGATTGCTCCCTTTTTCACCAGATCCATATAAACAGGCTGGGAAGAGGGATATACTGATAGATTGAAGATGTCATTTCCGCAGTTTTTACCGGTCAGGATATGGGCTGCAGCCATGACATTGGAGTAGTTGCCTCCGGCGCAGCCTGCGATCACTCCCTGCTGGACCATCAGCTTTCCATCCACGATCTTGTCGGTCAGGGAAAGGCTTGCCTTGGAGCTTCCCACGATACGCTCTGCTTCCTTTTCCACAGTGCGGAGAATGTCTCCGAGATTTTCATTTAATTCGCCGATCTCATAGGTATTGCTTGGATGGAAAGGCAGTGCGATCATGGGTTTGATGGTGCTTAAATCTACAGAAACCACTCCGTCGTAGTAGGCCACTTCCCCGGGATTCAACTCTTTGTAAGCATCTCCCCGTCCATGAAGATTTAAATAGGACTTTGTATCCTCATCAGTTCTCCAGATAGAGGATAGGCAGGTGGTTTCCGTTGTCATAACATCCACGCCGTTCCGGTAATCCGTATCCATGGAAGATACCCCTGGCCCTACGAATTCCATGATCTTGTTTTTTACATAGCCGCTTTTAAAGACTGCTCCGATAATGGCCAGGGCCACATCATGAGGGCCAACGGAAGGAGCGGGGCTTCCGGTAAGATAAATGGCCACAACGCCGGGATAAGACACATCATAGGTATCACGAAGAAGCTGTTTTACAAGTTCCCCGCCTCCTTCTCCGATGGCCATGGTTCCCAAAGCACCATAGCGGGTATGACTGTCAGAGCCAAGGATCATGCGTCCGCAGCCGGCCATCATTTCACGCATGTACTGATGGATGACCGCAATATGAGGCGGAACAAAGATTCCACCGTATTTTTTTGCAGCGGAAAGTCCGAATACGTGGTCATCTTCGTTAATGGTGCCGCCAACTGCACATAAGGAGTTATGGCAGTTTGTCATAATGTATGGAATAGGAAATTCCTCAAGCCCTGATGCACGGGCAGTCTGGATAATTCCTACAAATGTAATGTCGTGGGAGGCCATGGAGTCAAACCGGAGTTTTAAATGATCCATATTATCAGTAGTATTGTGCTCTTTTAGAATGGAGTAGGCGATGGTACCCTTTTTTGCCTCAGCCTTATCAGCAGCTTTTCCTGTAAGGGCGGCCACTTTTAACACTTCCTGCTCTGGAACCAGTTGTGTACCATGAACAAGATATGCTCCGCCGTCATACAATTTTACCATATGCTATCTTTCCTCTCTTTTTTTGTAGGTAACAGTTTCTCCTACGTATTTTGTCGCCGGACGCATGATTCTTCCATCGTACAGCTTGTTTTCGATATTGTGCGCCAGCCAGCCTGCCATACGTGAGCAGACAAACAGAGGCGTATACATATCTTCCGGTATCTGTAACATATTATAAGCGAAACCGCTGTAGAAGTCTACATTGTTTGACAGGGTTTTTCCGTTGCCCGCCAGGCAGGCTTTGGCAACCTTTTCAAATTTTGTCAGGAATTCATATTCATCTTCCCTGTTTTTCTGTTTGGCAAGCTTTTCACAGCATACCTTTAAAAGATCCGCCCTTGGATCGGAAACCGTATAAACGGCGTGGCCAAGTCCGTATACAAGTCCGGTATTATCATAGAAATCCTTTGCAAGGATCTTCTGGATCACACCCTTCATCTGGGCTTCCGTTGCCTTTAACCCGATTTCCTTTTCAATGGCCTTAATCATTTCACTGCAGCATATATTGGCGCCGCCGTGCTTTGGTCCTTTTAAGGAGCCGATAGAAGCGGATATGGCCGAATAAATATCGGTTCCGGTAGAAGATATGACTACATTGGTAAAGGTAGAGTTGTTTCCGCCGCCATGGTCTGCGTGGATCATCAGCATCACATCTAAAAGATCTGCTTCCTGTTCGGTAAAAATCCCATCCCGGCGCAGCATGTAGAGAATGTTTTCCGCCATGGAATACTCCGTCCTTGGATAATGTATGATCAGGCTGTCTCTGTCATAGTAATGAACCTTGCTCTGGTATGCATAGACGGAAAGGGAAGGAAGCTTTGCCAGAATGTTGATTCCTTTTAAAAGTGTCTCATAGGGATCCACATTATCCGGCTCCTCATCATAATCGTAAAGAGCCAGGATGCTTTGCTGAAGGCTGTTCATCAAATTGCGGGAAGGGGTGCGGAGCATATTCTTCTCCAGGAACTCATCAGGGAGATGGTAATGCTGGCTAAGGGTGGATGTAAACTCTCTTAATTCCTTTTTCGAGGGGAGATAGCCAAAAAGAAGTAAAAACGAGGTCTCTTCAAAACCATAACGTTCATTATTCTTTCCGCCTACCAGGTCGCCGATCTCAATTCCCCGGTAAAAGAGCTTGCCAGGAACGTTGACCTTTTTTCCGTCTTCGATTTCATAGCCGACGACATCAGATACGCGGGTCAAGCCCACCCGGACCCCGGTGCCGTCTTCGTTGCGGAGCCCTTTTTTTACATTGTGTTCCTTAAATAAATTGTTTGGAATATCCGTGTAATTAGAGGATTTGCCAAAGGTCTGAGCGATAAAAAAGTTGTTCATGGGACGATCTCTCCTTTTTATAGTTAAGCCACAGCCAGCCATAAAGGCGGGTGTCTGTTTATAGAAAAGCAGCGCAAAAGGATTTCTCCGGCGCTGCCTCCATTGGCAAGAATGTGACTTGATTTATGTTGTTTGGTAGTTTAACATGGAAAAGTATCAAAGTCAATAACTTGTTATAATCACAACTAAAATATTGTTATTGCGTCAGGAAGGAGACTGGTTGTTGATAGGAAGTCAAAAAATCCGGTTTAGAGTTTTTCAAGCATACTTTTATGGTTTTCTCCACATCATATGGAAATACCCTATAAATGTACCATTACGCCCGGAAAAGCAGGGCGGACTCTGCCTGGAAAGCATGGGCATAAAGAGGGGTCTACCAAATTTATAGTAAAACAGGAGGTTTTTAAGGTGAGAGAAAATCAATATAGAAATAACGGGAATAACGAAGAACCGGAGGAAAGACAGAACAGGCCTTCAGACAATGCACGCAAGGAAAACCTTGATGAAAAGAAAACGGAAAAAGACATTGAACAGAAAGAAGATGAAAGGCTGGAGGAGTATGGCCAGATGACCCTGGATGATAATGCCGGCAAGCGGAAAATCCATCTGATCTCCATTATCGGAGAGGTGGAAGGTCATGAGAATTTATCCAGCAACAGCAAGGCGACTAAGTATGACCACATCCTCCCGAAACTTGCCGAGATTGAAGATGATGATTCAGTGGAAGGGCTTTTGGTTCTCTTAAATACCTCCGGCGGTGATGTGGATGCAGGACTTGCCATAGCAGAGATGATCGCTTCCTTAAGCATACCTACCGTATCTCTGGTTCTTGGGGGAAGCCATTCCATTGGAGTTCCCTTAGCAGTTTGTACAGATTATTCCTTTATCGTACCCACCGGAACCATGATGGTTCATCCGGTAAGAATGACGGGAATGGTGATCGGCGCCTCCCAGACTTATGAATATTTTGAAATGATACAGGACAGGATCTTAAGCTTTGTTTCCAGCCACGCCCAAATTGCCTACGACCAGTTAAAGCGCCTTATGCTGAATACGGAAATGCTCACCAGAGATCTGGGAACCGTGCTGGTTGGTGAGGAAACGGTAAAAGAAGGCCTGATTAATGAGGTGGGCGGAATCAAGGATGCTTTAAAAAAATTATATGAACTGATGGAAACTGCTTCCCGTTAATCGTTGCAATTCTCCCGATTTTTTTGTATACTGTTACCAACGGATAGAAGGGGGAAGTATTGTGCCTGAGACAACGAAGAAACGTACAACAGCAAAAAAAGGAAAAAACGGGAGAACAAGAAATACAGCCGCCAAAAAAAATGTGGATTTGCCGGAACCAGAATTTATCCATTCAGAAGTCGTGATTATTATGTCATTTTTGGCTGCGGCCATTCTGTTTTTTAGCAACTTTCATTTGTGTGGAATGGTTGGAGATTTTCTGCGGAGTATACAGCTTGGCATATTCGGAAGTGTCGGATATGTTGCGCCTGTGCTGCTGTTTGCAGGAACAGCGTTTTACATCTCCAACCAGGGAAATCCCAGGGCCGCTTTTAAACTGGCGTCTTTTATTCTGGCGCTGGTTTCTTTGTGTGGATTTTTACAGCTTCTTTTTGGAGCAAAAAGCGGCGAGGGAATGGGACTTGCAGACATCTATTTTGAAGCTTCCGTAAGCGGAAGAGGCGGCGGTATTATAGGCGGCCTGCTGGCCGGAGGGCTTACCTCCATAATTGGTGTTGTGGGAGCCTATCTGGTGATAGGAGTCCTTCTTATCATATCTGCAGTCTGCATTACGGAAAAATCTTTTGTAGATATTGTGAAAAAGGGAAGCGGAAAGGCATATCGCCATGCCAGGGAAAATGTGGACATGCACATGGAAATCCATGCAATACGCCAGGAAGCCCGCAGAAAGCTCTGGGAAGAGAAAAAGCTTCGGGGAGTCAATTTAGAGGCCACGAAGCTGGAGTCGGCCCAGGAGGAAAACTATGGGGAAGAACAGGCTGAGGAAGTTCCTGACAGTCTTGCCGATGATATTATGGACCAGGCAAAACGGCTGTCGGCTGTTACTTCTGTGGAAGTAAACGAACCTAATCCTGCTGATGTTTTCCGGGGCAGTTTTTCCCCTGTCCCTGAAAATGAGGAGGATATTGTTCCCTTTGATCCCGATGTGCAAACGGCCCCGTTGGCTGAAGCTATGGAAGATTCTTCCATATATATGAAGAAAGAGATCAAAACCTTAAAGGAAATGGAAGTTGTGGAAGAGGAGTTCTATCCTGAGGAAAGAAATGATACATTTTCCATCCCAGAAGAGCCAAAACAGGTGGTCACCGCCTCCGGCAAGGTAATAGAGACTGATACAGAAGCCCTACAGAAAAAACTGGAAAAGAAGCGGGAAGAAGCGGCAAAGGAAGACGGTTTAAGTGTTATCCAGGAAATCAAACAAAAGCAGGAGATTGTGAAAAAGGAATATAAATTTCCGCCTCTCTCCCTGCTTAAAAAAGGAAAAACCTCCGTTTTTTCCGACCGGGAATATAAGGATACCGCCATCAAGCTTCAACGGACCCTCCAGAACTTCGGCGTTGGTGTCACGGTAACTAATATAAGCTGCGGACCTTCCGTAACCAGGTATGAGCTTCATCCGGAGCAGGGAGTAAAGGTAAGTAAAATCGTAAGCCTGGCAGATGATATTAAACTGAGCCTGGCAGCCGCGGATATCCGCATTGAGGCCCCCATACCGGGAAAATCAGCGGTGGGAATCGAGGTCCCCAATAAGGAAAATCAAATGGTATACCTGCGGGATATTCTGGAGGCAGACGGCTTTCAGAAGCATTCCTCTAAAATTGCTTTTGCAGTGGGTAAGGATATCGGCGGGCAGGTAGTTGTCACCGACATTGCAAGGATGCCCCATCTTTTAATCGCCGGAGCCACAGGTTCCGGTAAATCCGTCTGCATCAATACTTTAATCATAAGCATCATCTTTAAGGCGGATCCTGAGGATGTAAAACTGATCATGGTGGACCCCAAGGTAGTGGAGCTAAGTGTTTATAATGGAATTCCTCATTTGCTGCTCCCTGTGGTCACTGATCCGAAAAAGGCTTCCGGTGCCCTTAACTGGGCGGTAGCGGAGATGACAGACCGTTATAATAAGTTCGCCCAGTATAATGTCAGGGAAATTAAGGGTTATAATGAAAAGGTTGAAAGCATAAAAGACATTGAGGATGAGGATAAACCCAAAAAGATGCCTCAGATCGTCATCATTATCGACGAGCTTGCAGATCTTATGATGGTAGCTCCCGGAGAAGTGGAAGATTCCATCTGCCGTCTGGCCCAGCTTGCCAGAGCTGCGGGCATACACCTTGTCATCGCCACCCAGCGTCCGTCGGTTAACGTCATAACAGGTCTTATCAAGGCCAATGTTCCATCCAGGGTAGCCTTTGCGGTTTCTTCCGGAGTGGATTCCAGGACCATTATTGATATGAACGGTGCAGAAAAGCTTCTTGGAAAAGGTGATATGCTGTTTTATCCGGCAGGATACCCAAAACCAATGCGAGTTCAGGGCGCCTTTGTATCAGATTCCGAAGTCTCCAAGGTGGTGGAGTTCTTAACAGAGCAGGGGATGACCGCGGATTATAATCTGGAAGTGGAAAGCATGATCACTTCTGCACCTACAGGCGGAGAGCTAAAGGGCGGAGGAAATGACAGAGATGAATATTTCGTCCAGGCAGGGAAATTTATCATTGAAAAGGATAAAGCGTCTATCGGAATGCTGCAGAGAATGTTTAAAATAGGCTTTAACCGGGCAGCCCGGATCATGGACCAGCTTGCAGAAGCCGGTGTGGTAGGAGAAGAGGAAGGCACCAAGCCCCGTAAGGTACTGATGAGCCTGGAAGAATTCGATGAAATGCTTTCCCAGGGTTATTAATATGGCTTATCTGAACTTGAAACGCAAGTGAAGATAAAAGGGCTGCTTTTTAGCCCGTCCATCCGATTATCGGAAGCATCGTTGATTCCGATAATATAGAACCGTGTTATTTACATAGAAGGAGGATTGGAAAATGAAAACAGATATCGAAATCGCGCAAGAGGCAAGAATGCTTCCTATTAAAGACGTGGCTGCTTCCTATGGGATTGGTGAGGATGAGCTGGAACTTTACGGAAAGTATAAGGCAAAACTGACTGATGAACTGTGGGAGCGGGTAAAGGACCGTCCGGATGGCAGGCTGGTTCTGGTAACAGCCATCAATCCCACTCCTGCAGGGGAAGGAAAGACCACCACTACCGTTGGTCTCGGTCAGGCATTGGGGAAATTGGAAAAAAAGGCGATCATCGCCCTCAGAGAACCCTCCCTCGGACCGTGCTTTGGCATTAAAGGCGGAGCAGCAGGCGGCGGATTTGCCCAGGTTGTGCCTATGGAAGATTTAAATCTTCATTTTACCGGTGATTTTCATGCCATAACCTCTGCCAATAACCTGCTTGCAGCTCTGTTAGACAATCATATCCACCAGGGCAATGCCCTTGGGATCGACACCCGCCAGATTCTTTGGAAGCGCTGCCTGGACATGAATGACCGCGCCCTTAGAAATATTGTGGTTGGCCTTGGCTCCAAGGCGGAAGGCTTTGTGAGGGAGGATCACTTTGTGATCACGGTCGCATCAGAAATCATGGCAATCCTTTGCCTTGCAAATGATATGGCAGATTTAAAAGCACGGCTGGGAAGAATCATTGTGGCATATAATTATGCTGGGGAGCCTGTGACCGCCTCCCAGTTAAATGCAGTAGGAGCTATGGCGGCTTTGTTAAAGGATGCGTTAAAGCCCAATCTGATACAGACCTTAGAGCACACCGGCGCCATTGTTCACGGCGGGCCCTTTGCAAACATCGCTCATGGCTGTAACAGCGTACGCGCGACAAAAACGGCCCTTAAGCTGGCTGATGTTGTCGTGACAGAGGCAGGGTTTGGTGCGGACTTAGGCGCAGAAAAATTCCTGGACATCAAATGCAGGAAAGCCGGATTAAAGCCCGATGCCATTGTACTGGTGGCAACGGTGAGAGCCCTCAAATACAATGGCGGAGTGCCAAAGGACCAGTTAAAGGATGAAAACCTGGCTGCTCTTGAAAAAGGGATCGTCAATCTGGAAAAGCACATTGAAAATATGATGAAATACGGCGTTCCGGTCATTGTCACCCTGAATTCCTTTATCACAGATACAGAGGCAGAACACCAGTTTGTTAAAAACTTTTGTGAAGAAAGAGGATGTGAATTCGCCTTATCCCAGGTATGGGAAAAGGGAGGAGAAGGCGGCATAGAGCTTGCAGAAAAAGTACTTTATACCCTGGAAAACAAAGAAAGCAATTTCGCACCCATTTATCCCGATGAAATGGGGCTGGAAGATAAGATTGCCGCAGTTGCAAGGGAAATCTACGGTGCTGGTGGTGTGACTTATGCTCCTGCAGCTTTAAAAGCCATAAGAAAATTTGAAGATATGGGCTTTGGCAGCCTTCCTGTGTGCATGGCAAAGACACAATATTCCTTATCCGATGACCAGACAAAGCTTGGGAGACCGGAAGGCTTTGACATCAATGTGCGGGATGCTTATGTATCTGCCGGAGCGGGATTTGTGGTCATTGTGACCGGAGCCATCATGACCATGCCAGGTCTTCCAAAGAAGCCGGCAGCAGATAATATTGACATAAATGAAGATGGAGTAATCACCGGATTATTCTGATTGGGAGGTTTCAATGAAGTTTAAAGAATGGCTAAAAGACTTAAAATACGAGGTGCTTCAGGGAAGCCTGGACGTGGAGGCAGAGGATGTCATTTATGATTCCAGAAAGGCCCGAAAGGGTGTTGTATTTGTCTGCATGAAAGGCACGAGAACCGACTCCCATGAATTCATAACTGAGGTGGTGGCCGCCGGGGTGGAAATCCTTGTAGTAGAGCGAAAGATGGATATCCCGGATGGCGTAACCGCCATTCTCGTACATAATGCAAGAGAAGCGCTGGCTCTTTTATCGGCCGCCAGATTTGGATATCCGGCGGAAAAGATGGTGACGATCGGCGTGACCGGAACCAAAGGAAAAACCACCACTACCCACATGATCAAGACGATTTTGGAAGCCTGCGGAAAAAAAGTGGGAATGATCGGAACCACAGGCATTGTCATCGGCCAGGAGGTAACGCCTACGTTGAATACGACTCCCGAGTCCTATGAGCTTCATCAGGCATTCCGCCGCATGGCGGAAGCTGGCTGTGAATATATGGTCATGGAAGTTTCCTCCCAGGCATTTAAGATGCACCGGGTAGACGGGATCTGCTTTGATTACGGACTGTTTACCAATATTTCCCCTGACCATATCGGACCGGATGAGCACCGGGATTTTGAAGAATATCTTTTTTACAAATCCCGGATCTTTTGCTGTTCGAAAATAGGTATCATGAATGGCGATGATGAGCACTGGGATGAAGTGATAAAGGATGCTTCCTGTAAACTTTATTCCTTCTCCATGGAGAAAAAGGGCACGGATTTTAAAGCAGAAGCCATCCGGTACATCGCCCAGCCGGATTTTGTGGGACTTGAATTTGATATCAAAGGGGACTGTGAGCTTTCCGTCCGGGTGAATATTCCGGGGCGCTTTAACGTTGCCAACGCGTTGGCTGCGGTCAGCGTATTAAGCTTCTTAGGGCTTCCGAAAGAGAGTATCTGTCACGGGTTGGAACATTTAAATGTGAACGGACGTATGGAAATCGTATATGCCTCTGAAAGGTGTACGGTGATCGTAGATTATGCCCATAATGCGGTCAGCATGGAAAGCTTGCTTTCAACGCTTAGGGATTATCACCCGAAGCGCCTCGTCTGCGTCTTTGGCTGCGGCGGAAACCGTTCCAAAGACCGGCGTATATCCATGGGAGACAGCTCAGGACGTCTGGCAGATCTTACGATTATCACTGCGGACAATTCAAGATATGAAAAAACGGAAGATATCATCGCAGATATTCGTGGAAGTCTTGAAAAGACCGGAGGGAAATTCATGGAAATACCGGACCGCAGGGAAGCGATCCGGTACAGCATCATTCATGCTGAACCAGGTGACATGATTGCCATTATAGGAAAAGGGCATGAGGATTACCAGGAGATGAACGGAGTCCGCTACCATTTCTCAGACAGGGAAGAGGTTTTAGCAGCGGTGGAGGCCCAGCTTTCAAAGGAAGTTTAAAGGAAGGCTCAACGATAAATATAATGCCGAAAGCCGTAGGGAAATGCGGCTTTCGGCATTTCCACGGTAGGTGGTATACCCAGAAATCATAGGCAGGAAAGAGGAACGCCCCGGGCATACCTTTATGCCCAAAAAACATGGGCAGGAAAGAAGAAAGGAATGTGCGCCGGGAGCGTACATGGAACGGAGGAAGCAATGGTAAATATGACGGTAAAGGAAATACTTTCAGCAACAGGCGGAAAGCTTCTTTGCGGAAATGAAGATACGGTTCTGGAACATATCAGCATTGACTCCAGAAATATGAAGGGGAATGACCTGTTTGTTCCCATCATTGGAGAAAGGCAAGATGCCCACCACTTTATCGGGCAGGCCTTTGACAATGGGGCGGCGGCGGTTCTTACCAGTGAGCATGACGCCATGGAATCATTTAAACCGTGGATCCGGGTAGAGGATACAAAAAAGGCTCTTCAGGCTATTGGAAGCTATTACAGGGACAGCCTAAAGCTTCCTCTGGTGGGGATCACAGGAAGCGTGGGAAAGACCACTACAAGAGAGATGGTCGCCTGTGCCCTGTCAGCCTGTTATACCGTTTATAAAACTCCTGGAAACCATAACAGCCAGGTAGGGGTGCCCATTACCATATCAGAGATCTCACCGGAGGATGAAATCGGAGTTATTGAATTGGGAATGAGCGAGCCTGGAGAACTGACCGTTATTGCCAGGATCGCAAAAATCCAGATGGCTGTGATCACCAACATCGGAGTAACCCATATCGAGCAGCTGGGGTCCCAGGAAAATATCTATAGGGAAAAACTGACCATCCAGGATGGGCTAATGGAAGGCGGAATCCTCTTTTTGAATGGAGATGATCCGCTTTTAGAAACAACAAAGGCAAAGGAAGGCTGTAAGACGATCTATTACGGAACGGGAGAAAATTGTGATTACAGGGCCGTAGATGTCCGTTTAGAGGAAGGCTTTCCGGCCTTTACGGCAGTGTTTGGCCAGAAGAGAGTACCTTTACGGCTGGCAGTAATGGGAAGCCATAATGTGTTAAATGCCATGGTGTCTCTTGCAGTGGCTTCTGAGTGCGGCATTCCTATGGAAGAGGCGGCTGAATGTCTTCAGGAATTTACCGGCTTCAAGAACCGCCAGCAGATCTACGATGTAGCCGGTATGACCATCATTGATGATACATATAATGCCAGCCCGGTTTCCATGAAAGCAGGACTGGAGGTTTTGGGTTCTATAACAAAAGCGGAACGAAGGATCGCCGTATTGGCCGATATGAAGGAACTGGGAGAAAAAACACGGTCATACCATTATGAAATCGGAGAATACATCGCAGAGCATCCAGTACATGAGGTTGTGACTTTGGGAGAACTGGCAGGGGAGATCGCCAGAGCGTTGAAGGAACACGCTCCTCATATCCTGGTTAAGGAATTCATGGAACCGGAACTGCTGGTGTCTTATTTAAAAACGGAATTAAAGGAAGGGGACTGCGTGCTGTTTAAGGGCTCCAACAGCATGAAGCTTGGGCCGGTGGCGGAGCAATTTTACCGGCTTTGACAGCCTTTTAGAGCTCATGGCGCATAAGGTGCGGGTATACCTGTACGCCCAAAAAGCATGGGCAGAAAAGAGGAAACACTCTTTGAGTATACCTTTATGCCCAAAAAACATGGGCAGAAAAGAGGAAAACAATGACGGAACGATTTGCCCGGATTATTATTGATATTTCCCATGAAAAAGTTGACAGAACCTTTGATTACCGGATTCCGGCCGGGCTTCTTGATGAAGTGGCTGTGGGGTCTCTGGTTTTGATTCCTTTTGGAAAAGGTAATTCCATGCGGAAAGGGTATGTGGTCGGCATTGCCGCCCATGCGGATTATGATCCGGATAAAATTAAGGAGATAGCTGGGATAGTAACAGATGGCATATCGGCAGAATCCCTGCTCATTTCCCTGGCATGGTGGCTGAAAGAGCGGTATGGCTCTACCATGAACCAGGCATTAAAAACGGTGCTTCCGGTTAAGCAAAAGGTAAAGCCCAGGGAAAAAAAGGTGCTTAAAAGCCTTTTGGACCATTCCCAGCTTTTAAATGCTTTGGAAGAAGCGGAAAAAAAGAAATACAAGGCCAGGGCACGCCTCTTTCAGGCGCTTTTGGAGAACCCTGCCATTCCATATGAAATTGCGGTTAACCAGATGAATCTTTCTGCCGCCACCTTAAAGCCGGTTATTGAAAAAGGATACGTAAGCCTTGATTGCGAAGAGGTTTACAGAAATCCTGTTAAAACAGAAACAAAAGAAAGAAGCAAGGTGGTTTTAAACGGAGAACAGCAGGCAATTGTAGACAGTTTTTGCCTGGATTATTCCCAAAATATAAGAAAAACCTATCTGATCCACGGCATTACGGGAAGCGGCAAGACGGAAGTTTATATGGAACTGATCCAAAGGGTCATTGAGGATGGAAAACAGGTGATTGTTCTCATTCCGGAAATTGCCCTGACTTATCAGACCGTTCTGCGGTTCTACGGAAGATTTGGGAACCGGGTGTCCATAATCAATTCCAGATTGTCGGCAGGGGAGCGGTTTGACCAGTTTGAACGGGCAAGAAACGGGGATATTGATATTATGATCGGTCCCCGTTCGGCCCTGTTTACTCCCTTTTCCCGCCTCGGCCTGATACTCATAGACGAAGAGCATGAAGGAGCTTACAAAAGTGAAGTGTCTCCAAGATATCATGCAAGAGATGTGGCGGTAAAAAGAGCCTCCATGCAAGGAGCATCTTTGGTTTTAGGCTCGGCGACCCCATCCCTGGAAGCTTATACAAAAGCCCTTCAGGGGGAATACCAGCTTTTTCACCTGACGGAGCGGGCCAAAAAAAACAGCCGTCTCGCGGCAGTATCCGTGGTGGATTTAAGGCAGGAGCTCAAAGAAGGCAATAAGTCCATTTTCAGCAGAAACTTAAAGGCACTGATCGAGGACCGGCTGGAGAAGCGGGAACAGGCTATGTTATTTATCAACAGGCGCGGCTATGCGAATTTTGTATCTTGCCGTTCCTGCGGAGAAGCCATTCGCTGTCCTCACTGTGATGTGACGCTGACACTTCATAATAACAGCCGCCTTGTGTGTCATTATTGCGGATATTCCATATCCATGCCTGACCGCTGTCCGGCCTGCGGTTCTCCCTACATTGCCAATTTCGGAGTGGGAACCCAGAAGATTGAGCAAATGACAAAAAAAATGTTCCCGGCTGCAAGGGTTCTGCGTATGGATCTGGACACCACCTCAAAAAAGGGAGGGCATGAAGAGATCCTCACCGCTTTTTCTGAAGGAGAAGCTGATATCCTTATTGGTACCCAGATGATCGTAAAAGGGCATGATTTCCCTAATGTGACTCTGGTTGGGGTACTTGCTGCAGACCTGTCCTTGAATACTCCTGACTACCGGTCTGCAGAACGTACCTTTCAGCTCTTGACCCAGGCGGCAGGACGGGCAGGACGGGATTTTCGAAATGGTGACGTGGTCATCCAGACCTATAGTCCGGAACACTATAGCATAGTAACCGCTGCAAACCAGGACTATGAGGCGTTTTACCGGCAGGAAATGGCTTATCGCCGCATGATGAAATATCCTCCGGCAAGCGGTCTTTTGACCGTTCAGTTTTCCTCCAGACAGGAGGACTGCCTAAAAGAAGCTTCGGCTGCGGCTGCCGGGTTTATCGGCCCCCTTGCGCAACAGGAAGCGGTGCAGGTCATCGGCCCGGTAGATGCAAGCGTCTACAAAATTAATGATATCTATAGAAAAATTTTATACTTGAAACAGGAAAACTATGATATACTAATAAAAATCAGGGATCAGATCGACGGTTTTTCAGAAAACCATTGTCAGATGTTTGATCAGGTGATGGTCCAATACGATTTTTCATAAATGAGAGGATACACCATTCGGGTATACCTTTATGCCCATAAAGCACGGGCAGGAAAGAGGATAAAAGAAAATGGCAATTAGGAAGATTAGAACCATTGGAGATGAAATTTTAAGAAAGCACTGCAAGCCTGTAAAGGAGATCACACCAAGGATTTCCGAGCTGATTATAGATATGTTTGAGACCATGTATGAGTCCAACGGAGTTGGCCTTGCAGCTTCGCAGGTAGGGATTTTAAAACAGATCGTAGTTATAGATGTAGATGATGGCAACCAATATGTTCTTATTAATCCGGAAATCATAGAGACAAGGGGAAGCCAGACCGGGCCGGAAGGCTGCCTTAGCGTGCCTGGAAAATCCGGTACGGTTACAAGGCCCGATTACGTAAGGATAAAGGCTTATGATGCTGTTATGGAGCCATTCGAATTGGAAGGGGAAGGATTTTTAGCCCGGGCCATCTGTCATGAATGTGATCATTTAAATGGTGATCTATACGTAGACATCGTGGAAGGCGAGCTGGAGGATGTCTCCCTGGATGAGGAAGAAGGAGAGGTTGAAGAATAATTATGCGTATCATATTTATGGGAACACCTGATTTTTCTGTTCCAGCTCTAGAGGCTTTAAAAGAGGCCGGGCATGAAATCCTTGCGGTAGTTACCCAACCGGACAAACCCAAGGGAAGAGGGAAGGAAGTCCAGATGACTCCGGTAAAGGAGAAAGCAATGGAATACAACATCCCTGTTTACCAGCCGATCAAGGCCAGAGATCCTGAGTTTGTAAAAATTTTAACAGATCTTGCACCGGAGCTGATCGTAGTAATCGCTTTCGGACAGATTCTGCCTAAAACCATTCTGGATATTCCCAAATACGGCTGTGTGAATATCCATGCTTCTCTGCTCCCTAAATACCGCGGTGCGTCTCCCATACAGTATGCGGTCATTAACGGGGAAAAAGAAAGCGGGGTCACAATCATGATGATGGCGGAAACTCTGGATACCGGAGATATGCTGGATCAGGAAGCCGTTGTTTTGGATGAAAAAGAAACCTTCGGAAGTCTTCATGATAAGCTGAGCAGTCTGGGAAGCAGACTTATTTTAAAAACCATAACAAAGCTGGGAGAGGGAACTGCCGTCCGCACCCCGCAGGATGATTCCAGGACCTGCTACGTAGGCATGATAAAAAAGTCCATGGGAGATATTGACTGGTCCATGGATGCAGTATCCATTGAACGCCTGATCCGCGGTTTAAATCCATGGCCCAGCGCCTATTCAGTCTGGAATGGAAAAGTGATGAAACTGTGGGAAGCGAAGGTAGTGGATAAAGAGTATGAAGGAGCCTATGGCCAGGTAGTAGAAGTTGACAGGGATTCTCTGGTCATAAAGACCGGGAAAGGCGGCTTATCCATCCGCAAACTTCAGCTGCAGGGAAAAAAATGTATGGATATTGACGCATTTCTCCGCGGATATCCGATTGCGGAAGGCACCGTTTTGGAGCGCCTTGCAGGCGCATCTTCGTGCACGGAAAACGTGGGCAGGAAAGAGGAAAGGGGAGTCTGATTATGTATTATGGCGGCATGATGGGATATTATTTGGATCCGACATGGATCCTTGTCATCATAGGAGCAGTTTTGTCCATGGTGGCATCTGCAAGAGTAAATAGTACGTTTAATAAATATTCAAAAGTAAGAAGCATGTCTGGGATGACCGGAGCAGAAGCGGCCAAACGCCTTTTAAACTCCCAGGGCATTTATGATGTTCAGGTAAGGTCTGTAGGCGGTCAGCTTACGGATCATTATGATCCAAGAACCAAAACCGTTAATTTATCCGATTCCGTTTACGGTTCTACATCAGTGGCTGCAATCGGTGTCGCCGCGCATGAATGCGGTCATGTTATGCAGGACAACACAGGCTATATTCCACTGAAACTTCGGGCAGCCATTGTTCCTGCAGCCAATATCGGCTCCAAGGCGGCATTGCCTCTCATTATTCTTGGCGTTATAATAGGAGGAATCGGTTCTCCCTTAGTCAATATCGGCCTGATCCTTTTTTCTCTGGCGGTTATTTTCCAGCTTGTCACCCTGCCTGTGGAATTCAATGCTTCCAGCCGGGCGGTCACTCTTTTGGGGCAGGTGGGAATTTTAGGCGACCAGGAATTGGGTTATACCAGAAAAGTGCTGGGTGCAGCTGCCCTTACCTATGTGGCGGCGCTTGCTGCGACCGTGCTTCAGCTTTTAAGGCTGGTCATCTTGTTCGGAGGAAGAAGGAATGATGACTAAAGAGACCGACAGCAGGGAAATTGCCCTTGATGTCCTGCTAGAGATTCTGGAGCGGGGAGGCTACGGCCATATCATCCTGCACCAGGCGTTAAATAAATATCAGTATCTGGATAAATCGGAACGGTCCTTCATTTCCAGGATAGTAGAAGGAACTGTGGAATACTTACTTCAGATCGATTATATCATTGATTCCTTTTCCAATACAAAAGTTCAAAAGATGAAGCCGGTAATACGTACTATTTTGCGTATGTCGGTTTATCAGCTTCTTTATATGGACCGTGTTCCGGATTCCGCCGTTTGCAACGAAGCCGTGAAGCTTGCCGTGAAACGGAAATTTACAGGATTAAAGGGCTTTGTCAATGGAGTTCTGAGGAATATTTCCAGAAATAAAGAGGGATTCAACTGGCCTGATGATTCTGTCCGCTATTCCATGCCGGCATGGATCGTATCCATGTGGGAGGAAACTTTTGGCAGGGAAACGGCAGTCACCATGATGGAGTCCTTTTTAAAAGATAAAAAAACTACGGTCCGCTGCAATTTTGCAAAGGCTTCCAAAGAAGAAATCATTCAGAGCCTTGAAAAGCAGGGGTCAGAAGTGAGCGAATCCGGAATTTCGGAAGCAGTGCTTTGCATTGAAAAATATGATTACCTGGAAGGACTGGAAGCATTCCAAAAGGGATATATCCAGGTTCAGGATCTAAGCTCCAGTTTTGTAGGCGAAATCGCAGATCCGAAAAAGGGAGATTATGTCATCGACGTCTGCGGCGCCCCTGGAGGAAAGAGCATTCATATCGCAGATAAGCTTGACGGAACGGGTATGGTGGAGGTCCGGGACTTAAGCCTCAAAAAGATAAGTATGGTTGAAGAAAATATAAAGCGTTGCGGATTTTTAAATATCCGCACAAAGGTCCAGGATGCTCTTGTTGCTGATCCGGATTCAGTGGAGAAAGCGGACATTGTCATTGCCGACCTGCCTTGCTCCGGACTTGGGATCATCGGACGGAAGCCGGACATCAAATACCGTATAATGCCGGAAGACTTAGAATCTCTGGCCTCGCTCCAGAGGGAGATTCTGGCGGTCGCCCAGACATATGTAAAACCAGGTGGGCGGCTGATTTTTAGTACATGTACCATAAATCGAAAAGAAAATGAAGAAAATGCCCGGTGGTTCCTTGAGCATTTTCCTTTTGACTGCATAAGCCTTAAGGGAAAATTTGGCGACAAGCTGGATTCAGCCGCCGAGAACCAGGAATTTATACAGCTTTTGCCGGGTATCCATCCCTGTGACGGATTTTTTATTGCGGCATTTCAGAAAAGGTAGAGCCTTTCAGGCATATCCTTATGCCTGGAAAGCAGGGCGGAATTGAGGATCGCCCTGCGGGTACGCCTTACGGCATACCTTTATGCCCAAAAAGCGTGGGCAGAATAGAGGAAATGTAGAATGGATAAGATAGATATAAAATCTCTGGATTTGGAACACCTGTCATCCTATATGGTGTCCATAGGTGAAAAGCCCTTCCGTGCAAAACAGCTTTATGAATGGATGCACCAGAAGCTGGCTGCAGATTTTAATGAAATGACCAATCTTCCTAAAGCGCTGAAGGAAAAGCTTTTGCAGCTTACAGAAATAAACTGCCTTACAGTCGTAGAAGAAAAGATTTCAAAAATAGATGAAACAAGAAAATATTTATTTGCCCTTTCCGATGGGAATGTGATTGAAAGCGTTTTGATGAAATACAAGCATGGGAATTCTGTCTGCATTTCATCCCAGGTAGGCTGCCGCATGGGCTGCCGGTTCTGCGCTTCCACACTCGATGGATTGGAAAGAAATTTAACCCCTTCTGAAATGCTTGACCAGATATACCGGATCCAAAGGATCACCGGGGAGAGGGTTTCCAATGTGGTGGTCATGGGATCCGGAGAACCTCTGGATAATTATGATCATCTGGTTCAATTCATTCGTTTACTTACTGATGAAAACGGCCTGAATATCAGCCAGCGCAACATAACAGTATCCACCTGCGGCATTGTTCCGGGAATTCTTCGATTGGCTGAAGAAGATTTACAGATCACTCTGGCTTTGTCTCTTCATGCACCAAATGATGAAGTCAGAAAAACCCTGATGCCTGTTGCCAACCGATACCCGCTAAAGGATGTGCTGGATGCCTGCCAGACATATTTTGAAAAGACCGGGCGAAGGCTTACCTTTGAATACAGCCTTGTAAGCGGTGTCAACGACAATTTAAAAGAAGCCTCCGCTCTGGCTGCTCTTATAAAGGGCCAGCACGGACATGTGAATCTGATTCCGGTAAATCCTATTAAGGAGCGTAATTACGTGCAGTCGGACCGGAAGGCTATAGAAGCCTTTAAAAATCTTCTTGAAAAAAACGGAATAAATGTTACTATAAGAAGAGAAATGGGTCGGGATATTAACGGCGCCTGCGGGCAGCTGAGAAAAAGCTTTTTAAATCAGGAGTCAAATACTCCGCAATAGACTCCGAAGTATTTGACCTTTGCAGAATTCGCCAGATGCAGGAATGCAAGCATTCCTCCGCCTGGCACGTTGCTTGCAAAAATAAAGAGGAAGTGAGAATGAAACGATGAAGGCTTGCGCGATGACGGACACCGGAAGAGTCCGTACGGCCAATCAGGATTATGTCTATGCCCAGGCAGAGCCATTAGGCACACTGCCCAATCTTTTTTTGGTTGCAGACGGCATGGGCGGCCATCAGGCCGGAGATTATGCCTCCAGGTATATTGCTGAAAATCTGGTGGCTCACTTAAAACAGGCGGACTCGCCGGGAATTGTTCCGCTTCTTCGGGAGGAAATCTTGAAGGTCAACGGAATGCTTTACCAGGAATCCTTAAAAAGTACAGAATTAAACGGCATGGGAACAACCTTGGTAGCGGCAGTGATCGAAGATTCCATAATGTACGTGGCAAATGTCGGAGACAGCCGTCTGTATCTGGTAAGGAAACGGCTGCAGCAGATTACAAAGGATCATTCCTACGTGGAAGAACTGGTATCTCTAGGCCAGTTGGAGCGGGGAAGCCGGGATTACCGGGAAAAAAAGAATATTATAACAAGAGCGGTTGGTACAGAGGATAAGCTGGAGGTTGATTTTTTTGAAGTCAGTCTGGAACCTGGAGATTATGTGCTCATGTGTTCTGATGGACTCAGCAATATGGTTGAGGACGCTGAGATAGAAGAAATTATATGCTCAGAACTGGAACTGCCGGAAAAGGCAGAAAAGTTGATTACAATAGCCAATGATAATGGCGGTAAAGACAATATAGCTGTTGTTTTAATTGATCCGCAAATTGGCAGGGAGGTAAGCTTATGATCTTAAGACCGGGGACATTTTTACAGGACAGATATGAAATACTGGAGCAGATCGGTTCCGGCGGGATGTCAGATGTATATAAGGCCCTGTGCCATAAATTAAACCGCCCTGTAGCCATAAAAGTCTTGAAGGAAGAATTCAGTTCAGACAGCGGTTTTGTCAGCAAGTTTAAAATGGAGGCCCAGGCGGCCGCCCGCCTTTCCCATCCCAACATCGTAAATATCTATGATGTAGTGGATGAAGTGGATCTCCATTATATTGTTATGGAACTGATTGAAGGAATCACGTTAAAAAATTATATAATTAAAAAAGGCTGTCTTGATGTGAAGGAAGCCATTGGAGTTGCGATTTCCGTTGCACAGGGAATCGCGGCAGCTCATGAACAGGGGATCATCCACCGGGATATCAAGCCTCAGAATATCATCATTGCCAGGGATGGAAAAGTGAAGGTGGCTGATTTCGGAATCGCCCGGGCCGCCTCTTCACAGACCTTAAGCGCTACCGCAGTGGGCTCTGTCCATTACATATCTCCGGAACAGGCAAGAGGCGGTTACAGCGATGTGAGAAGCGATGTTTATTCTCTTGGAATCACCATGTACGAAATGGTGGCCGGCCGGGTCCCGTTTCAGGGAGATAATACAGTAACCGTTGCCCTGGCCCATTTGGAAGACCCCATAACACCGCCCAGCTTTTATAATGAGAACATCCCGGTAGGTCTTGAAAATATTATTTTAAAATGTACCGAGAAAAAGCCCGAGTACCGTTATGCAAGCATGCAAGAGGTCATATCCGACTTACGGAAGGCTCTTGTCAATCCTGAAGGAGATTTTGTCCAGTACAATTCCCAAGTGGATGATTCCCAGACGGTTATCATAGGAAAGCCGGAGCTGGAACAAATCCGTTCCGGCCGGAAGGTACAGGCAGATCCTATTGCCAGCCGGAATGGGAACAGGAGTCAGGAGCAGCGGCCGGAACGCCGCCCGGAAAAAAATGCAGGTGTGCAGCCGGGCAGCAACAGAACCAGGAAACAGGATTCCGAGGAGGACATCAATCCCAAAATCGAACGTCTTCTGACCGCGGCAGGTGTTGTTGTTGCCATCCTCATTGTGGTCGTACTGGTTATTGTGTTCTCAAAGGTAGGAGGGTTGTTCCGTTCCGGTTCCCCCAAGGAAACCGAATCAACTGCGGAGATTTCTACCGAAGAAACCTTAAGTGACAAAAAAGTGAAAATGACAAGCGTTGTGGGATTGGCAACGGATATCGCAGAGCAGAAGTTAAAGGACAACGGCGGCCTGTATATGAAGGTAAGCGATTACGTATTTGATGATACCGTAGACAAAGGGGATATCGTGTCCCAGGACCCGGCTGAGGGTACGGTGATTGATAAGTATTCTGCTGTTTACGTAGTGGTCAGCAAAGGGCCGGAGCACGAAACCATTGACTTAACAAAGCTTGGTCTGGATAAGATGGATGGCGCTTCCGCCAAAACAGCGCTGGAGGGCAATGGCCTGACAGTCAATGTGGAGCAGAAGAACAGCGAAACCGTAACGGCAGGATATGTGATCAGCTATACTCCTGATGCGGCAAAAGAAGGAGAAACCGTAACTCTGGTTTTAAGCAGCGGTCCGACTCTTGTCAATCCGGTCACTGTTCCGGATATTACCGGTCAGACACAGGAGATTGCTGTGGAGATGCTGGCTGACGTGGGACTGGTACAGGGAACGGTTACGGAAGCAGCCTCTGAAACGGTTCCAAGGGGCAGCGTCATCAGCCAGACCTTAACTGCTAACAGCCAGGTTGAGGCGGGAACAGCCGTGAATTACGTAGTCAGCAGCGGAACTGCCCAGCAGGCAAAATACAAATATCTGGCTTCTATTGATAAGTCTTATCCCCTGCAAAACATTATCGGACCAGGCTCCGGCAGCACCCAGCTTACCTTAAAGATACAGCTGAGGCAGTCGGTAAATGGAAAAGACGAAATCAGAGAGCTTATGGGACCTGTTACCATGACAGGCGACCAGATGCTTCCTGTATCATTTAAAAATATAGAAGGCGTTTACGGCGTTAGCAGCGGTACCATAGAGATCGTAAATGTGGAGACTGGAGATGTGATTAATTCTTATTCGGTCACATTTATTCCGGTGCCACAATCATAAGGAAAATATATGACAGGAAAAATTTTGAAAGGAATCGCAGGCTTTTACTACGTCCACGGTACGGACGAAAACATCTATGAGTGCAAGGCAAAAGGAGTTTTCCGCAATCTAAACGTGAAACCTCTGGTTGGGGATGATGTGGAATTTTCTATCCTGGACAGCTTGGAGAAGAAAGGAAACATCGAACGCATCCTGCCAAGGCAAAATGAACTTGTTCGTCCGGCCGTGGCCAATGTGGATCAGGCAATGGTGCTGTTTGCCATTACCCATCCGGAACCCAACTTAAATCTGCTGGATCGTTTTCTGGTTATGATGGAAGTTCAGGAAGTTCCTGTAAAAATCTGTTTTAATAAAATTGATTTGGCTGGAAACGAAGAAAAACTGGCCCTTGAAGAAATCTATGGGGCGGCTGGCTATCCCGTGTATTTTACCAGTACCTATGACAACCAGGGAATTGAGGAAATCAGGGAACTGGTGCGGGGGAAAACTACGGTTTTGGCAGGACCTTCCGGAGTGGGAAAGTCCTCCTTAACCAACCTACTCTATCCCCAGGCTGAGATGGAGACTGCAAATATCAGCGAGAAAATCCAGAGGGGAAAGCATACCACCAGGCATTCGGAGATTTTTGGCATCGGACGGGATACGTACCTGATGGATACGCCAGGATTTAGTTCCATGTACGTGGATGACATGGAGTGCGGCCGGCTGAAAGATTATTTCCCGGAGTTTGAGCCCTATGAAGACGGGTGCCGGTTCTTGGGCTGTGTGCACATAGGGGAAAAAACCTGCGGCGTAAAGGATGCGGTAGAAGAAGGAAAAATAAACCGGGGCCGATATGAAAATTACCGGCTTTTATATCAGGATCTAAAAGAGAAAAGGAGATATTAATATGCTAAAACTTGCCCCTTCCATATTAGCGGCGGACTTTAAAAATCTTGGACAGCAGGTAGCTGAGGTAGCGGAGGCAGGTGCCATGTACATTCATCTGGATGTGATGGATGGAGCCTTTGTGCCCAGCATTTCATTTGGAATGCCGGTTATTGGAAGCCTTCGGGGCTGCACGGACCGGATATTCGATGTTCATATGATGGTAGAGGAACCTGGAAGATATATAAATGATATGAAAGAAGCGGGAGCTGATCTCATCTGTGTCCATGCGGAAGCCTGTAACCATCTGGACCGCACCATTAATCAGATCAAGGAAGCCGGTCTAAAAGCAGGAGTGGCCCTTAATCCGGCAACCCCCTTATCCGTCCTGGATTTCATTCTCCCGGAAGTTGATATGGTTTTAATTATGACGGTGAATCCAGGCTTTGGCGGACAAAAATTCATCCCTTATACACTGGATAAAGTGAGGGCTCTAAGACGAATTTGCAGGGAACGGGATCTTGAGACGGATATCCAGGTTGACGGAGGCGTGACTTGTGATAATGTGAGAGAACTGATTGAGGCAGGTGCTAATGTATTTGTGGCCGGTTCAGCCGTATTTAAAGGAAATGCGGCCGCCAATACAAAGGCATTCTTAAAAATATTTGAGGAATATGAAGGGTGAAAGAAGAAGTTAGAGGTTTGATCGTTACCGGAGGGACCATGGATTATGGATTTGCCGGCAGATTTTTAGAAAACAGAGCGTTTGATAAAGTTATCGCAGTGGATGGCGGGCTGGCGGCCCTTTCCAGGCTTCAGTTAAAGCCTGATGCCATTGTTGGAGATTTTGACACGGTGGCAGAAGATATCCTGGCAGAATATAAAAACAGCCCGGACAAGATCACCTGGGAGATCCATAAACCGGAAAAGGATGAGACCGATACGGAACTTGCCATAAATACCGCCATAGGACTTGGCTGCTCGGAGTTGGTCCTGCTTGGAGCAACAGGAGGAAGGATGGACCATTTTATCGGCAATCTACATCTTCTTTATGCATGTTTAAAAAAAGGCGTGGAAGCTTCCATTGTTGACGATAAAAACTGGATTACTGTGATTGATAAGGGAAGAACGTTTCATGTTGAAACATTATGGGGAAAGTACATTTCCTTCCTTCCCCTGTGCGGAGAAGTGAAGAAAATCACATTGACCGGATTCAAATATCCTCTTTATGAAAAGGACATTGACTTAGGTACCAGCCTGTGCATCAGCAATGAGCTGACCGGCGAAGAGGGCACGATTGAATTCGCGTCCGGAACCCTGATTTGTATCCAATCCCATGACTAAACTGGTATGATTTAATATATCGAAACTGGATATTTATATCACTCCACTTGCGTGCTAAGATAAAGAACAACATAAGCAGCAAGGGAGGAATTACCAATGAGTAAGACAGACAACAGGATTTATAAAACCGCACTGACAGGACTGTTTGCCGCCATGTCCTATGTAGTATTTACGTTCCTGCAATTTAAGATCACACTTCCGGGAGGAGATGCCACATCCATTCATCTGGGAAATGCGGTCTGTGTTTTGGGAGCGCTTTTATTAGGTGGGCTGTACGGCGGATTAGGCGGTGCCATCGGCATGACCATAGGAGACCTTTTTGATCCGGTTTATGTGGTATATGCGCCAAAGACCTTTGTATTAAAACTGTGCATCGGCCTTATTACCGGATTTTTGGCTCATAAAATCGGCAGGATCAATGAATCTTCTGATAAAAAGCATATACTGGCCTGGACCATCGCAGCAGTGGCAGGAGGACTATTGTTTAATGTGATTTTTGATCCCCTGGTGGGTTATTTTTACAAGCTTCTGATCCTGGGAAAACCGGCGGCAGAACTGGCGCTGGCATGGAACGTTGCGTCTACTTCTATTAATGCAATAACCTCTGCCATTGTTTCCGTCATCATCTACATGCCCCTCCGGAATGCCCTGATCAGGTCCGGCTTATTTACGAAAATTTGTTAGAGTCACCAATGGACAGAAAAGAGGAAATTTATATGACATCAGAAAAACACCAGAAAAAAATTGCTGTTATTCATGATCTGTCGGGATATGGCCGCTGTTCCTTAACAGTGGCCCTTCCCATTCTCTCAGCCTTAAAGGTTCAGTGCTGTCCGGTTCCAACCTCCATTCTATCCAACCATACCGGATTCCCAACCTACTTTTTTGATGATTATACGGAGAAAATGCCTTCATACATTGAACAGTGGAAAAAACTGGATCTGTCCTTTGACGGGATTTACAGCGGATTTTTAGGCTCCGAGGAACAGATTGGAATTGTCATTGACATGATTAAGGATTTTAGAACACAGGATACAAAGGTTTTGGTGGATCCCATTATGGGAGATCACGGGAAGGCCTATCAGACCTATACGGAAAGGATGTGCAGCCGTATGAAGGAACTGGTGGGCTTTGGAGACATCGTGACCCCCAATTTAACGGAGGCCTGTATCTTAACCGGAAGAGAATACCGGCCAGTGGGCTGGAAACGTTCGGAGCTTCTTGCAATGGCGGCTGAAATTTGGGAAATGGGACCTGATTCCGTGGTGATCACAGGCGTAAGGGAAGGCGGCTATGTGACCAATGTAGTCGCGGAGAAGGGCCTGGAACCCCGCTTTTTGCGTTCTCTTCATGTCGGGTGTGAACGGCCGGGAACCGGAGATGTGTTTTCCAGCATCCTTGCAGCCCAGACCGTAAAGGGGATTCCGTTGGCAGAGGCAGTGAAAAAAGCGGCCAGCTTTGTAAAGGACTGTATTATAAAATCCGATGAGCTTCATGTTCCGGTGAAAAACGGAGTGTGCTTTGAAGAAATCCTTTCGACCCTCATTCGTGGATAAGAATGAGGTGATGGATGGGGAATTTTAGGAAAGGGGCTTTTCTTTGCCCTTTTTTTGTAGTATAATCAACGGCAGACTATCATGCGGGACAACTTTCGCAGAGAATATTGAGGAAAAACCAGGAGGAATACCATGTTAGAGTTAAAGTTTGTAAGAGAAAATCCTGAAATCGTAAAGGAAAATATGAAAAATAAATTCCAGGATAGCAAACTGCCGTTAGTTGATGAGGTCATTGAACTTGATGAGCAGAACCGTGCGGCAAAGCAGGAAGGGGATGCCTTAAGAGCGGAACGCAACAAACTTTCCAAACAGATCGGCGCCTTAATGGGACAGGGAAAGAAGGAAGAAGCAGAGGAAATGAAGAAAAAGGTTACTGATGCTTCCGAACATCTGGCCCAGTTGGAAGATAAGGAACGTGACCTGGAAGAAAGAATCAAAAAAATCATGATGACCATTCCGAATATCATTGATCCCAGTGTACCCATCGGTAAGGATGACAGCGAGAACGTAGAGGTAGAGCGTTACGGCGAGCCGGTTGTTCCTGAGTTTGAAATTCCTTATCATACGGATATTATGGAAAGCTTTGACGGCATTGATCTTGACAGCGCTAGAAAGGTGGCCGGCAATGGTTTTTATTATCTGATGGGTGATATTGCAAGGCTTCATTCTTCCGTACTTTCCTATGCAAGAGACTTCATGATTAACCGGGGCTTCACCTACTGCATTCCGCCTTTCATGATCCGCAGTGAAGTAGTGACAGGTGTTATGAGTTTTGCTGAAATGGATGCCATGATGTATAAGATCGAAGGAGAGGATTTATATCTGATCGGTACCAGCGAGCATTCCATGATCGGAAAGTTCATTGACACCATCCTTCCGGAAGAAAAGCTTCCTCAGACCTTAACCAGTTATTCTCCCTGCTTCCGTAAGGAGAAAGGCGCTCACGGCTTAGAGGAACGTGGAGTGTACCGGATCCATCAGTTTGAAAAGCAGGAAATGATCGTTGTCTGCAAACCGGAAGAAAGCATGGATTGGTATGATAAATTATGGCAGAATACGGTTGACTTATTCCGTTCCCTGGATGTCCCGGTAAGAACCCTGGAATGCTGTTCCGGTGATTTGGCGGATTTAAAGGTGAAATCAGTGGATGTGGAGGCATGGTCTCCAAGGCAGAAAAAGTATTTTGAGGTGGGCAGCTGCTCTAATTTAGGTGATGCCCAGGCAAGAAGACTGAAAATCCGTGTTGCAGGTGAAGATGGAGGAAAGTATTTTGCCCATACATTAAACAACACCGTAGTTGCTCCTCCGAGAATGCTGATCGCTTTCCTGGAAAACAACTTACAGGCAGACGGAACCGTGAAGATTCCGGAAGCTTTGCAGCCTTATATGGGAGGCACAAAAGCTCTTTTGCCGAAAAAATAATGATTTAAATAGGTCCGGCTCTTTCTGAAAGGCCGGGCCTTTCTTTAAAAAGGAATGGGCACAACGCCTGAAATGAGGAGAATGAGGGCCTTTTGATATTTCAGGCAGAAGATATTCGGTTGCTGTTGACAAGTGGGTTAATATATATGGTATGATGGATATGACAATGGACAGGCGCGTAACCGGTAAAAGGGAAAACGCAGCTGATGTAAAAAAGAAAAGGAGTGACAGCGGCATGATTACATTTAACCACTTTAATTTTAATGTACTTGATCTGGAAAAGAGCCTAAAATTTTATAAGGATGCGCTGGGACTTACCCCTGTGCGTGAAAAAGCAGCGGCAGATGGTTCCTTTAAACTGATATATTTAGGTGACGGAAAAAGTGATTTCACCCTGGAACTGACTTACTTAACAGAACGAAAAGAGCCTTACAACCTGGGAGAATGTGAATTTCATCTGGCGTTCCAAACGGATGAATACGAAAGCTTCTATAAAAAACATAAGGAAATGGGAGTTATCTGTTTTGAAAACCCTGCCATGGGTATTTACTTTATCAGTGATCCGGACGGTTATTGGATCGAGATCGTACCCGCCAGATAAGGAGAAGCCGTGTATATTGAGGTAAACGGAATCAGATTGTTTTACAAGGTGTCAGGAAGCGGCCCGGCTATCCTTCTTGTACATGGAAACGGGGAGGATCACAGCATTTTTAATGAAACAGCGGAGCTTTTAAGAAAAGATTATACCGTTTACGCCCTGGATTCCAGGGATCATGGAAAAAGCTCAAGAGTGAAAACACTGGGTTATGAGGAAATGGCGGATGACATGGCGGAATTTGTCAGAATGCTGAAGCTTGAAAAGCCCTGTTACTGTGGATTCAGCGATGGCGGGATCATAGGGATTCTTGCAGCCGTCCGTCATCCCGGGCTTTTTTCAAAGCTGGTGCTTTGCGGCGCAAATGCTTATCCCCAGGGCTTAAAATGGTACTGGCTTAAATTTTTCGCTATGATCGAAGCCTTAAACCATGACCCAAAGATTCTGATGATGCTTAAGGAACCCCAGATTGCGGTCAAAGAGCTGGAGAGTATCTCTGATCCAGTGCTTCTTTTGGCAGGGGAACGAGATATGGTCCGTGAATCCCATACCCGTTATCTTGCCTCAAAGATAAAAAACAGCAGTCTTCAGATTCTTCCCGGAGAAGGGCATGGCAGCTATATCGTCCACAGCAGAAAACTTTATTATTTCATGAAAAAATTTCTTGATAAACCGCTTCCATGAGAAAAATTTGTTTAAAATAAAACAGGGGTGTAAAGAAAAAACACTTGACACCTTATGAAAAGTATTGTATGATATCCCAGGTGATGATATGGAAAAGATAGCAAGACAGGGCTTATTATATGATTTCTACGGCGCTCTTTTAACAGAGCATCAAAGACATATTTACGAAGATGTTGCTTTTTATGACCTTTCTTTAAGCGAGATTGCAGAAGAACAGGGTATCAGCCGTCAGGGGGTCCATGACCTCATCAAACGGTGTGATAAGATTCTGGAAGGTTATGAAGAAAAACTCCATCTGGTAAAAAAATTTGAGCAGACAAAAAAACTGGCCAGAGAAATCCAGAGTTTGACAAAAGAGTTTGCCGATCGGGCAGACATGAATCTGATCCATCGCATTGAGGAGATATCGGGCGAAATCATCGAGCTGGAAGCTCATTAGGAGGGCGTTAGATGGCTTTTGAGAGCTTATCCGATAAATTACAGAATGTATTTAAAAGTTTAAGAGGCAAAGGACGTTTGTCCGAAGCCGATGTGAAAACAGCCCTTAAAGAAGTGAAGATGGCTTTACTGGAAGCCGATGTAAGCTTTAAGGTTGTTAAACAGTTTATAAGTGCCGTACAGGAGCGGGCGATTGGACAAGATGTCCAGAACAGTCTGACTCCCGGGCAGATGGTAATAAAAATTGTAAATGAAGAACTGGTAAAGCTGATGGGCTCTGAGACGACTGAGATTCAGTTAAAGCCTGCCAGCGATATGACCATCATCATGATGGCCGGTCTTCAGGGTGCCGGTAAGACCACCACCACTGCCAAGCTTGCCGGAAAGCTTAAGGCAAAGGGCAGAAAGCCGCTTCTCGTTGCCTGTGACGTTTACCGTCCGGCTGCTATCAAGCAGCTGCAGATCAATGGAGAGAAGCAGGGTGTCCCCGTGTTTTCCATGGGAGAAAACCATAAGCCGGCAGATATTGCAAAGGCCGCGATTGCCTATGCTGCAAAGAATGATCAGAATGTGATCATTCTGGATACGGCTGGCCGCCTTCACATTGATGAAAACATGATGAACGAACTGATCGAAATTAAAGATGTGGTAGATGTTCATCAGACGATACTTGTAGTAGATGCCATGACAGGACAGGATGCGGTAAATGTTGCAGGAATGTTCAACGACAAAATTGGCATTGATGGCGTCATCATTACCAAGCTGGACGGTGATACCCGTGGCGGTGCTGCTCTTTCAATCCGTTCAGTGACCGGAAAACCGGTCCTTTATGTAGGTATGGGAGAAAAGCTTTCGGATTTGGAACAGTTTTATCCGGACCGTATGGCTTCCAGAATACTTGGTATGGGAGATATCCTTTCTCTTATTGAAAAGGCTGAAATCCAGGTTGACGAAGAAAAAGCAAAAGAGTTGTCCCAAAAACTCCGCAAGGCGGAATTTGATTACAACGATTTTCTGGACCAGATGAACCAGGTAAAGAAAATGGGCGGTATGGCAAGCATTTTAGGCATGATGCCGGGCATGGGACAAATGAAAGATATGGATTTTGATGAAAAAGCCATGGACCGGGTAGAAGCGATCATTCTTTCCATGACCAGCAAAGAACGGCTGAATCCGGAGCTTATGAAGAATGCTTCCAGAAAACAGCGTGTGGCTAAGGGCGCGGGCGTGGATATCACAGAGGTAAACCGCATAGTCAAGCAGTTTGACCAGATGAAGAAGATGATGAAACAGCTTCCCGGCATGATGGGCGGCGGAAAGCGTCACGGCGGTTTGCTCGGCAAGCTGAAATTACCGTTTTAGTTACTATTTAACGTTAGCAAAGCAGATTACTGCGTTCGCTATAAATTAGTTTTAGAATCCAAGATTTAAGGAGGTGAATTTCAAAATGGCAGTAAAAATGAGATTAAAAAGAATGGGTCAGAAAAAGGCTCCTTTCTATAGAATTGTAGTTGCAGATTCCAGATCTCCAAGAGATGGCAGATTCATCGAAGAGGTTGGTTACTATGATCCTACCACAGAACCAAGCGTAATCAAGTTTAATGAAGAGAATGCTAAGAAGTGGTTAACAGCAGGTGCTCAGCCAACCGAAGTCGTAAGCAAGCTTTTAAAGATCGCCGGTATCCAGTAGTGAGAGGTGAAGCATATGAAGGAATTAGTAGAAGTAATTGCAAGAGCACTGGTTGATGATCCGGATCAGGTTGTTGTTACTGAAACCGTAAAAGATGATGAGATAATCCTCGAACTTACGGTAGCGCCTTCCGACATGGGTAAGGTAATCGGCAAGCAGGGAAGGATTGCAAAGGCTATCCGCTCTGTTGTAAAAGCAGCAGCTTCCAAAGAAGACAAAAGAGTTACTGTAGAAATCCAGTAACCGGAAAAGACCGCCGGCCTGTCGGGACGACGGTCCTTTTGGTATGAATCGAACTTCTTTGTGCAAATACTAAGAATTAAGCCGGATAGCGATATCCGGTTTCTTTGACATGATTTACTGAAAGAAGGTAAGTAGAGCGAATCAGACTTCCTTTTCACGATATGGAGAGACAGATGGAAAATTTGTTAAGAGTTGGCGTGATTTCCTCCACCCACGGGGTGAGAGGAGAAGTAAAGGTTTATCCAACCACAGATGATGTAAACCGTTTTAACAGTTTAAAAGATGTAATCCTGGATACCGGACGGGAGCATATGAATCTGGAAATCCAGGGGGTAAAGTTTTTCAAAAATATGGTAATCCTTAAGTTTAAAGGATATGATTCCATTGAAGACATTGAAAAATATAAAGGAAAAGATTTGCTCATAACCAGAGACCAGGCTGTGGAACTGGGACCGGATGAAAATTTCATTGTTGACTTAATCGGACTTCGTGTAGTCACTGAGGATGGAGAAGAATTTGGAACCCTGACCGATGTGATCAAGACCGGAGCCAATGACGTCTATGAAGTAAAAACGGCCGAAGGGAAGGAAGTCCTGCTTCCGGCAATCAAGGAATGCGTGTTGAATGTGGATTTAACAGAAGGAATTGTTACGGTTCACATCATGGACGGGCTTCTGGATTAAGATAGAGGAGTGGAAATAGACAATGAATTATCACATATTAACCCTGTTTCCTGAGATGGTCCTAAACGGCCTCCACACCAGTATTATCGGGAGAGCAGCGGAAAAGGGCCTGCTCTCCATTGAAGCCATTGATATCCGGGAATATTCAACAGACAAACACCGCCATGTGGATGATTATCCCTATGGAGGCGGAGCCGGAATGGTCATGCAGCCCATGCCTATCTGTGAGGCGTATGATGACTTGTGTGAGAAGATCGGGAAAAAGCCCCGGGTTATTTACATGACTCCTCAGGGGAGGGTTTTTAACCAAAGAATTGCAGAGGAGCTGGCAAAGGAAGAAGACCTTGTGTTCCTATGCGGTCATTACGAAGGAATTGATGAGAGAGCTTTGGAGCTTGTTGCAACGGATTATCTTTCCATTGGCGACTATGTGCTGACAGGAGGCGAGCTTCCGGCCATGGTCATGATTGACTGCATTTCCCGGCTGATTCCCGGGGTTTTAAACAACGATGCCTCTGCAGAGTTTGAGTCCTTCCACGATAATCTTCTGGAATATCCCCAGTATACCAGGCCGGAAGAGTATAGGGGGCTTCGGGTTCCGGATATCCTTTTATCCGGTCATCATAAAAATATCGATGCCTGGAGAAGGGAACAATCCATTAAACGGACCCTGGAACGCAGGCCGGATCTTTTAGCGGATGCCAACCTGTCCAAAAAAGAAGCGGAATATTTAATAAAGCTTGAAAATGAGCAGGAAAAACGGGAATAATTTAACCGAATCAAGTAAGTCCCCCACTTCAAATGCGAAAAGCATTAAGTGATGGCTGGGGATTGCGAATATCCCCTTGGCGAAAAAGGACTTGCATTCCAAGTCTCTTTATGATAAAATGTAACACGTTGTGATGAAAAGGCGATGGTCCTCTGTTACGGATTTCATAATGAAGTATTAAGAACATCAAATAATATCAAGGAGGTTCACACAATGAATGAGATTATCAAGAAAATTGAAGCAGCACAGTTAAAGCAGGAAGTTCCTCAGTTCAACGTTGGCGATACCGTTAAGGTATACAACAAGATCAAAGAGGGTGCCCGCGAAAGAATCCAGATTTTTGAAGGAACCGTTATCAAAAGACAGAACGGCGGCGCCAGAGAAACATTTACCGTAAGAAAGAATTCTAACGGCATCGGCGTTGAGAAGACCTGGCCATTACATTCCCCTTCTGTAGACAACATTGAAGTTGTAAGAAGAGGTAAAGTAAGAAGAGCTAAACTTTACTACTTAAGAGACAGAGTTGGTAAGGCTGCCAAGGTTAAAGAATCAGTTAAATAATTCCGGATTAGGTGAGGGGGACAATGCAAATTGTCCCTTTCTTGGCATGGTACTTAAGGGAGTTCCGTTCACCATGCTCACCGAATGGTCAATTATGCCAAGCGAATCGAACTTCCTTACAATAGATGGGGTGTTTCATACATGGATTTTTATCACAGTGAAGATAGTAATAAGCTCCGGCAAATAGTCAACTGGGTTGTTGACATTGTAGTAGTGATTGCATTTGCATGGTTTCTGGTCTATGCTTATGGAACACAGATCGTGATTGCAGGGCATTCCATGCTTCCTCTTCTCGCCTCAGATGATGTGGTCTTGATGGATCGGCTGGCTTATGATTTTGGAAACCCAGATCGTTTTGACGTGGTGGTGTTTCAAAGAGAAGACCAGAAAATGAATGTAAAAAGAGTCATCGGCCTGCCAGGTGAAACTGTGCAGATAAAAAACGATGAAATATTTATTGATGGCGAAAAGTTAAAAGAGCCGTCCGGCTCTGGCAGGATCTCTCTGGCCGGGCTTGCGGAAAAGCCGGTGAAACTCGGGGAAGATGAATATTTTCTGCTGGGTGATAACAGAGACAGCAGCGAGGACAGCCGTTTTGCCAATATCGGAAATGTAAGCAGAGGACAGATCCAGGGAAAGGTATGGTTCCGGATGCTGCCTTTTATAAAAATGGAACTAATTCGTTTAAAGTAGAGGAATAATATGAATATACAATGGTATCCAGGTCATATGACCAAAGCCAAAAGAGCCATGAAGGAAGATATCAAATTAATTGATTTGATAATAGAACTGGTGGACGCGCGAGTCCCCTTAAGCAGCCGGAACCCTGATATTGATGTATTGGGGGCCGGAAAGGCGCGAATCGTTCTGCTTAATAAATCCGATCTTGCGGATGAGCGCTGCAACAGCGCCTGGGAGTCTTATTTTGTAGCCAAGGGCTGCCACGTTGTCAAGGTGAATTCTAAAAGCGGGGCAGGACTAAAGCAGATTAACGGAGTTGTTCAGGAGGCATGCAAGGAGAAAATAGAACGTGACCGCAGAAGAGGAATATTAAACCGCCCGGTGAGAGCCATGGTGGTTGGGATTCCCAATGTGGGAAAGTCTACTTTCATCAATTCCTTTGCAGGAAAAGCATGCACAAAAACAGGAAACAGGCCAGGAGTGACCAAAGGAAATCAATGGATCAGGCTCAATAAAAGCTTAGAACTTCTTGATACCCCCGGTATTTTGTGGCCGAAATTTGAGGATCAGCAGGTAGGAATCAAACTCGCCCTCATTGGATCCGTCAATGACGAGATATTGAATAAGGATGAGCTGGCCATGGAACTCATTCGTTTCCTGACAAAAGAATACCCCAAGGTTCTTTCTGAAAGATATGGAATAGAAACAGAGGATTCCCTGGAGGCATTAATGCAGGTTGCACGGGCCAGGGCCTGTCTTGCAAAGGGCGGAGAACTGGATCTGGTGAAGGCTTCGAATCTTTTGATTGACGATTTCAGAAGCGGTAAGCTGGGACGGATGACTCTGGAACTTCCTGTGCAGTAGCCGGAATTAAATGTAGGGTTTTGCTTTTTGGAAAAAGAGCAAGGCCCTGTTTTTCAATCATAAAATGGGAGCTTAAAGAAATGAGAAAAATTACTGAAGAAAAACTTCAAGCGGAACGAGAACGCCTGGAGATCATGAAAGAGTTTGAATACCGGTATGAGGATCATGTACTGGTCTGCGGAATCGACGAGGCAGGACGCGGGCCCCTTGCGGGTCCGGTGGTGGCCGGTGCGGTGATCCTTCCCAGGGCTTGTGAGATTCTTTTTTTAAATGATTCAAAAAAGCTGTCAGAGAAACGGCGGGAAGCCCTGTATGAAGAGATCCAGGAAAAAGCCTCCGCTTTTGCGGTGGGAGTGGTCGGAGCAGACAGAATCGACGAAATAAATATTCTGCAGGCCACTTATGAAGCGATGAGGCAGGCCATAAGTAAATTGGGAGTGGAGCCGGAAGTCCTTTTAAATGATGCGGTTACAATACCAGGTATTGCCGTTTCCCAGGTCCCTATTATCAAGGGTGATTCAAAAAGTGTGTCAATTGCCGCAGCAAGCATTATGGCAAAAGTAACCAGGGATCATATGATGGAGGAGTATGACAAAATATTCCCGGAGTATGGTTTTGCAAAGCATAAAGGATATGGAACGGCTGCTCATATTAATGCCTTAAAGGAGTTTGGCCCCTGTCCCATTCACAGGCGCAGTTTCATTAAGAATTTTGTGGGAGGCTGTCTTTGAAAAACCATCGGGAGATTGGAAGTGAGTTTGAGGAAGCGGCGGCCGCATATCTGGAAAGTAAAGGATATGTAATATTGGAACGGAATTATGGGGACCGTAAGGGAGAAATTGATATCATTGCAAAGGATGGAAAGGAACTCGTCTTTATAGAGGTAAAGTACCGGCGGAATCTGGAAAAAGGGGATCCTGCGGAAGCAGTCCATCTTCTCAAGCAGAGAAAAATCAGGGATGCCGCCAAGAGATATCTGTACCGAAGCCATCTGGGGGAGGACATTCCCTGCCGCTTTGATGTGGTGGCAATTCTGGGACAGGAAATCCGGCTGATTAAAGACGCATTTTAAACAAAGGTGTGATGGAAGATATGTGGAAACGAAAAGCTAGTGATATACAAATGGATTATACGACAGTGGAAAAGGTACCTTATTTGTCTTTTCCGATTTTAGAAAGAACCGGGCTGGTGAAACATGGATTTTCGACGAAGTTTGGCGGCGTCAGCCAGGGAAAGTTTGCTACTATGAATTTTACATTTACCCGGGGAGACAATCCAAAGCATGTCCTGGAAAACTACAGTCGGATGGGAAAAGCACTGGGAGTAGATGTGAACCGAATGGTTTTATCTTATCAGACCCATACCACCAATGTACGGCTGGTCACAGAAGAGGATGCAGGGAAAGGAATTATAAAGGAACGGGATTATGAAGACGTGGATGGATTGATCACCAATGTTCCTGGAATTACCCTGGTCACTTTTTATGCAGATTGTGTCCCCCTTTATTTTCTGGATCCAGTCCACCGGGCGATTGGGCTCAGCCATTCCGGCTGGAGGGGAACCGTGAAACGCATGGGGGAAGTTACTGTTAAGAAGATGGCGGAAGCCTTTGGTACAAAGGCGGAGGATGTGATCGCCTGCATCGGCCCCAGCATTTGCAAGGACTGCTATGAGGTGGGAAGCGAGGTTGCCCAGGAGTTTATGAAAGGGTTTGATAAGAAGCATTGGGGTAACATATTATCTGAAAAGGAAGATGGGAAATATTTACTTGACCTTTGGCGGGCAAATGAAATTGTGCTGCTGGAGACAGGGGTAAAGCAGGAAAACATCCAGGTTACGGATATCTGCACCCATTGTAATTCGGATCTTTTATTTTCCCATCGAACGACTGGGAATGAGAGAGGAAATTTAGCTGCATTTTTAGGAATCACTGAAAAAAAATAAAAAGGAGCATTGCCCCTGGCATGAAATTATCCTGATTTCATGCCAGCGCGCAATACTCCTTTCCGCTTTTACGAAAGCGGGGCGTTTCTTATGCCAGATATTTTTTTAACAAATTCTGTATCTTGTCAGTAGATGAAAGGGCGGTACTTATGGGTACATCATGATTTAAGGAATTCACAATTGCCGCAATGTATTTACTGATGTCTGCTTCCACATACCATTCTCTTTCCAGCAATTCCTTTGGACGGTAATTTAAATTTGTTGTTACAACACAGTCTATGTAGCCACGGCTGTAATACTCGTCAAATTTAGCCAATCCATTGGTGAATAAGCCAAAGGTACAGCAAACGATCACCTTATCCGCTTTCCGCTCCTTTAATTCCTTAGCCGTATCCAGCATGCTCTCCCCGGAAGAGATCATATCGTCTACGATCAGCACCGTCTTGCCCTCTACGGAGGCACCTAAGAACTCATGGTCAACGATAGGGTTCCGCCCGTCAATCACTTTGGAGTAATCCCGTCTTTTATAAAACATACCCATGTCTACACTTAAGTTGTTTGCTAAGTATACGGCACGGTCCATGGCGCCCTCATCCGGGCTGATGATCATTAAATGCTCTTTGTCAATCCTTAAATTCGGATACTTCCTTAATACGGCCTTGACAAACTGGTAGGTGGGCATAAAATTGTCAAATCCGTTTAATGGGATGGCATTTTGGACTCTGGGATCGTGGGCGTCAAAGGTAATGATGTTGTTGACTCCCATATGAACCAGTTCTTCTAAGGCCATGGCACAGTCTAAAGATTCCCTTTTGGTTCTCTTATGCTGACGGCTTTCATATAAAAACGGCATAATGACACATACCCTGTGGGCCGTTGCGCTGCAGGCGCCGATGATTCTTTTTAAATCCTGATAATGATCGTCAGGGGACATATGGTTGGTATAACCATTGACCGTATAGGTTATGCTGTTATTGGTGACGTCCGCCATCACAAATACGTCCGTACCCCGGACAGATTCCCTGATGATGCCTTTTGCTTCTCCGCTTCCAAAACGCGGGCATTCGCACTTAAGAAGATAGGAGTCAACATCATATCCGCGATAGTGAAGATCAGCTTTGCGGCGTATAAGCTCCTGGATATCATTTCTGCGGAAACCTACAATGTGGTCGTTTACTTTCCCGGCCAATTCCCGGCAGCTTTCCAGCGCTGCGATCTTCAAGGAAGCAACAGGTAGCTGGTCGTTAAATACATAATCATTTGCCATGACAAAGATTCCTCCATAATAAATCAACAGCCAGTCGTAAGACTGCCTGCTTTTAATCTTACACCCTTTTATACCATTGATTGACATAATGCGTCAATAGCCTGGGCGGTATTTCCATGAAAAAAACAAAAAAGGCTTCCTTTACAAAGAGTAACAATCTTGTTATGATATATGGGACAGCTACAGAAAGGTAAAATTAAAATGAGCAAAAGAGGACATATCATAAAAGAAGTTGATTCCGGATCCATTGCAGATCAGCTGGAACTGGAGCCAGGGGATACGGTCCTGTCCATAGATGGTCATGAACTGGAAGACATTTTTGATTATGAGTATTATATTAACAGCGAGTCCATTCTCATGACCGTGAAAAAGAAAGACGGGGAAGAATGGGAGCTGGAAATAGAAAACCAATATGAGGATCTTGGGATTACCTTTGAAAACGGACTGATGAGCGAATACAGATCCTGCCGGAATAAATGCATTTTCTGCTTTATAGACCAGATGCCACCTGGAATGAGAGAGACCCTGTACTTTAAGGATGACGATTCCAGGCTTTCCTTTTTACAGGGAAACTACGTGACGCTGACTAACATGAGCGATCATGACATTGACCGTATCATTAAGTTTAAGCTGGCACCTATCAACATTTCCGTCCATACCACCAATCCCGCCTTAAGGTGTGAGATGCTTCATAACCGGTTTGCAGGCAAAGCCCTGGATAAGATCCAAAGGCTGTATGAGGCAGAGATCCCCATGAACGGACAGATCGTGCTGTGTAAGGGCGTCAATGACGGAAAGGAGCTGGAGAGGACCATAGAGGATTTATCAAAATACCTTCCATATATGGAGAGCGTATCCGCAGTCCCTGTTGGAATGTCAAAATACCGGGATGGTCTGTATCCTTTACAGCCCTTTACGTCTGAGGATGCAAAAGAGATCGTGAAAATCATCGGACGATGGCAGAAAAAGCTGTATAAAACCCATGGAAACCATTTCATTCATGCCAGTGATGAGCTTTATATCCTGGCGGGGCTGCCCTTTCCGGAAGAGAACTGTTACGACGGATATATTCAGCTGGAAAACGGCGTAGGCATGCTCCGGCTTTTGGATGAGGAGATTAAGGCCGCTCTGGAAACCATGGAGGATGACCATAAGTCTGAAGAGATCTCAATAGCAACAGGCAGACTTGCTGCCCCTTATATTGAAAGACATGCAAAACTGGTACAGGAAAAGTTTCCCGGGCGGGTCATTCACATTTATCCGATTACCAATGTCTTTTTCGGCGAGCAAATCACAGTGGCAGGCTTAATCACCGGCCAGGACTTAATCGGACAGCTTAAGGGTAAGGCACTGGGCAGACGGTTATTGCTTCCGGAATGCATGTTCCGAAGCGGAGAAGAGGTATTTCTTGATGACCTGACCCGCCAGGATGTACAAAATGCTTTACAAGTACAGGTAGATATTGTAAAATCAAGCGGTCAGGATTTTGTACAGGCGGTTCTTGAGCCGGTAGAAGAGAGTGAAGCTTCTTATGAAGGATATGAGTTAAACACCCTTGCAGGTATCCCTTTATGACCGGAAAATCGTGCAGAAAAGGGGAAGTACCCTATGGGTATCCCTTTATGACCAGTAAACGTGGGTAAGAGGAAGAAACACCCTGCGGGCATACCTTTATGCCCAAAAAGCATGGCGAAATAGAGAAAGGAAATAACATATGAGTAAACCAGTGGTTGCTATCGTAGGCCGCCCCAATGTGGGAAAGTCTACGTTGTTTAATGTTTTAGCCGGTGATACCATTTCTATTGTAAAGGACACACCAGGCGTTACCAGGGACCGTATCTATGCAGACTGTACCTGGCTGAATATGAATTTTACCCTGATTGATACTGGGGGTATTGAGCCGGACAGCAGTGACATCATACTGTCCCAGATGCGGGAGCAGGCGGAGATCGCCATTGCCACCGCAGATGTCATCGTTTTTATCGTGGATGTCCGTCAGGGATTGGTGGATGCGGATTCCAAGGTCGCAGACATTCTTCGGAAATCAAAAAAGCCTGTTGTCCTTGCAGTCAATAAGGTGGACAGCTTCCAGAAGTTTGGTAATGATGTATATGAGTTCTATAATTTAGGAATCGGTGATCCGGTTCCGGTTTCTGCAGCCTCCAGACTGGGCCTTGGAGAACTTCTTGATGAGGTGGCAAAACATTTTGGCACCTTTGATACAGAGGAAGAAGAGGATGACAGGCCGAGAATTGCGATTGTGGGAAAGCCAAACGTAGGAAAATCTTCTATTATAAATCAGCTTTTGGGAGAAAACCGGGTCATTGTTTCCAACATTGCAGGAACTACCAGGGATGCGGTGGATACGGAGATCGTCCATAATGGCACCGAATATGTGTTCATTGATACGGCAGGACTTAGACGGAAAAATAAGATCAAAGAAGAGCTGGAGCGCTACAGCATCATCCGTACCGTTACGGCAGTTGAACGTGCCGATGTGGTGGTGGTGGTCATTGACGCGGAAGAAGGCGTAACTGAGCAGGATGCAAAAATTGCAGGTATTGCTCATGAGCGTGGTAAGGGCATCATTGTTGCGGTCAACAAATGGGATGCCATTGAAAAGAATGATAAGACCATATATGAATATACAAACAAGATTAAGAACACCCTATCCTTTATGCCTTACGCAGAGTACGTATTTATTTCTGCAAAAACCGGCCAAAGGATGAATAAGCTGTTCGAGGTGATTGATATGGTTCGGGAGAACCAGACCCTTCGGGTAGCTACCGGAGTTCTAAACGAAATCATGACAGAAGCCGTGGCGCTTCAACAGCCTCCGTCTGACAAGGGCAAGCGGTTAAGGCTCTATTATATCACCCAGGTAGCTGTAAAGCCTCCGACTTTTGTAATCTTTATAAATGACAAGGAACTTACCCACTTTTCCTATACCAGATACTTAGAAAACAGGATCCGGGAAGCATTCGGTTTCAAGGGAACCTCCCTTAAGTTTATATATAGAGAAAGAAGCGGAAAGGAACAGTAGTATGGAACGAATCATCTGTCTTTTTGCAGGTTATTTATTTGGACTCTTGCAGTCCGGTTATTTTTACGGAAAGATTCATAAAATCGATATCCGCAATTACGGAAGCGGTAATTCCGGTACGACCAACGCCTTAAGGGTCATGGGGGCAAAGGCCGGAGCAGTGGTCTTTTTTGGTGATTTTTTAAAGTCATTGATTCCTTGCCTGATGATCCGGGTCTTGTTTAAGTCCCAGCCGGAGATGATTTATCTTCTGATATTATACACGGGCTTTGGCGTTATTCTAGGCCATAACTACCCGTTTTACCTTAATTTCAAAGGCGGCAAGGGCATTGCAGCCACTGCCGGACTGATCGTAGCCACTGATTTAAGAATGATGCTTTTATGCTTGGTGGCATTTATTTTGATCGTTGCCATAACAAGATATGTTTCTCTGGGCTCCCTGGTGGTTGCAACGATCCTTTTTGTATGGCTGATCCTATTTGGAAAGCTGGGAGCGTATGGTATTGATCAAAGATTGCTGCCGGAATTCTACATAGTGGCGGCACTCATAAGCGGTCAGGCGTTCTGGCGCCACCGTGCAAATATCGGACGCCTTGTCCGCGGCAGAGAGAATAAAATTTCCTTTGGATCAGGAAAAAAATAAAATGAGGTGAAGAAAATGGCTAAAATCGGAGTGGTCGGTTCGGGAAGCTGGGGAATAGCGCTTGCGGCTCTTCTATATAATAATGGTCATGAGGTGACCGTCTGGTCGGCTCTTCCCGAGGAGATTTCGGAGATGAAATCGACTCACAGACATCATACCCTTCCGGATCTGGTGCTTCCAGAGGACATGGCTTTTACGGAGGATTTAGAGGAAACCATGACAGGAAGGGATCTTCTGATAACTGCAGTTCCTTCCGTATATGTCCGTTCCACGGCACGAAAGATGAATCCATTTTGCAGATACGGCCAGGTAGTGGTCAACGTTGCAAAAGGGATCGAGGAATCCTCTCTTATGACCCTTTCCGAAATATTGGAAGAAGAACTTCCTATGGCAGATGTGGCAGTCCTTTCCGGACCCAGCCATGCGGAAGAGGTGAGCAAAAACCTTCCTACCACCTGCGTGGCAGGTGCCCGTACCAGAAAGACAGCAGAATACATTCAGGGAATCTTTATGAGTGAGGTTTTCCGGGTATACACAAGCCCTGACATCCAGGGAATCGAGCTTGGAGCCTCCCTTAAAAATGTCATCGCCCTTGCTGCCGGAATCGCAGATGGATTGGGCTATGGAGATAACACAAAAGCGGCTTTGATCACTAGGGGCATTGCTGAGATATCCAGGCTTGGAACGGAAATGGGAGGTAAATTCCAGACCTTTTGCGGCTTGTCCGGAATCGGGGATCTGATCGTGACTTGTGCCAGTATGCACAGCCGGAACCGGAGAGCCGGAATCTTAATCGGCCAGGGACGGACCATGGAGGAAGCTACAAAAGAAGTGAAGATGGTGGTGGAAGGCATTTATTCTGCCAAAGCCGCTCTGGCCCTGTCGGAAAAACACGATGTTTCCATGCCGATTGTGGAGCAGGTAAATGCAGTTTTATTCGATAACAAACCAGCCTCAGAGGCTGTCAAAGAGCTGATGCTCAGGGATAAGACCATTGAAAGCTCTGATCTTCCCTGGGACAAATGATGTTTCATCATTTAAGCACAGACAGGAAAAAGGAAACATGTCGATTTTTTCATAATTAAATTAAAATCAGTTGACTTTTTTTAAAAGCCATTTTATTATAAAGACTATGTATAGTCAACGGGGTTCGATCTGCCCTTGGCTCATCGAACAGGTGATTTGCTGGATTCCGGCTGTATATTTCTGCCTTTATCACGTAAATCATGTCACAAGAACTGTATATATAAAACGTTCTATGAGGAGGAATGGATTATGAAAAAATCTATGAAGAAGTTACTGAGTTTTACTATGGCAGTTGCTTTGGCAGCATCTTTAACTGCCTGTGGAAGCGGCAAAACTACAGAAACTACCGCTGCCGGGGAAACAAAAGCGGCATCAGGAGAATCCACGGAAGCAGCAAAGGCTTCTGGAGAAGGATCCTTTAAAATCGGCGGTATCGGTCCGATTACCGGAAGTACAGCGATTTATGGACAGGCTGTTATGCGCGGTGCGGAACTTGCCATTAACGAAATCAACGCAAATGGCGGAATTAACGGCGCTCAGATTGAGTACAACTTCCAGGATGATGAAAACGATACGGAAAAAGCAGTAAATGCGTACAATACCTTAAAGGACTGGGGTATGCAGATGTTAGTCGGTACCGTCACCTCCGCTCCCTGTATCGCAGTAGGCGCGGAATCCAGTAACGACAATATATTCCAGCTCACTCCTTCCGGCTCTGCTGTAGACTGTGCAAAGTTTGACAACCAGTTCCGTGTATGCTTCTCCGATCCTAACCAGGGAGCAGCTTCCGCACAGTACATTGGTGAGAACAAGCTGGCTACTAAGGTTGCCATCATTTATGACAGCTCCGATGTTTATTCATCCGGTATCCATGATAAATTCCTTTCTGAAGCAGCGAACCAGGGAATTGAAATTGTGTCTGATGAGGCTTTTACCGCAGACAACAATACCAACTTCTCCGTACAGCTTCAGAAGGCACAGGATTCAGGCGCTGAACTTGTATTCCTTCCGATTTACTATTCCCAGGCTTCCCTGATCCTTGCACAGGCAAAGCAGATGGGATATGAGACGCAGTTCTTTGGCTGCGACGGACTTGACGGACTTTTAACCGTAGAAAATTTCGATACTTCCTTAGCTGAAAATGTAATGCTTCTGACACCATTTGCCGCTGATGCAACGGATGAACTGACTCAGAAATTTGTTACCACTTTCAAAGAGAAATACGGTGAGACACCGAACCAGTTTGCTGCTGATGGTTATGATGCGGTTTACGCCATCAAGGCTGCTGCTGAAAAGTCCGGACTTACAACAGATATGGACGCTTCCGCAATCTGTGATGCTTTAAAGACATCTATGACAGAAATATCCGTAAACGGCTTAACAGGCGAGAACATGAAGTGGTCCAAGGACGGAGAACCGGATAAGGCTCCAAAAGCAGTTAAGATTGTAAACGGTGTTTACACAGCAATGTAATTACTGAATTTCATTCATTTGGTAAATGACCCAATAGAGGGTCGTCCAGAGGACGACCCTCTTCTTTTAAAATAAACAACGAATGAGGTGCGATGGTATGATGAGTTTCATATCCTATTTTATTAATGGCCTAAGCCTGGGCAGTGTTTATGCGATCATTGCCTTGGGATATACCATGGTATATGGCATTGCCAAGATGCTTAACTTTGCTCATGGCGATGTAATTATGATTGGAGGATACGTGGTGTTCACAGTCGTCAGCACAATGGGCTTAGGCCCGGTCGCCGGCATACTCCTTGCAGTGATCCTATGCACGGTACTTGGCGTTGTCATTGAGGGCGTCGCTTACCGTCCTCTCCGTATGGCAAGTCCTCTTGCGGTTCTGATCACGGCAATCGGTGTGAGCTACTTACTCCAAAACATCGCACTGCTCGTTTTTGGTTCTAATCCGAAATCTTTTACTTCTGTCGTAACAGTTCCGGCGCTTAAGCTTTCACAGGGAAAGCTGACCATTTCCGGTGAGACCATTGTCACGATCATCAGCTGTATCGTCATTATGATCGGTCTGACTATGTTTATCAGGAAGACAAGAGCAGGACAGGCCATGCTTGCCGTATCGGAAGATAAGGGAGCCGCCCAGCTCATGGGAATTAATGTGGATGGAACCATTGCCCTTACTTTTGCCATTGGCTCTGCTCTGGCTGCTGTGGCCGGTGCGCTTCTTTGTTCCGCCTATCCGACTCTTACCCCTTATACCGGCTCCATGCCAGGCATTAAGGCATTCGTAGCTGCCGTATTTGGCGGGATCGGATCCATTCCGGGAGCATTTATCGGCGGACTTTTACTGGGCGTGATTGAAAACTTAAGTAAGGCTTATATTTCTTCCCAGCTTTCCGATGCCATCGTATTTGGAGTCCTTATTGTCGTTCTTCTTGTAAAGCCTACAGGAATCCTTGGCAAGAAGATTAACGAGAAAGTATAGGTGGACGATATGGAAAAAAGTAAGAAGATGAATTTCCGTTTGAATAAGACTTTAAGAAGCAACATGATAACCTTTGGGTTAGTGATCGCTGCATATATTATTGTACAGCTTCTTGTAAATGCGGGCCATGTAAGCAGCCTGATGAAGGGCCTTTTAGTGCCTCTTTGCATTTATACGATTATGGCAATATCCTTAAACTTAACCGTAGGAATCCTTGGAGAACTAAGTCTGGGACATGCAGGCTTCATGTGTGTGGGAGCTTTTTCCAGTTCCCTGTTTTCCATTACCATGCTGGAAGCCATTCCAAATCAGGGAATCCGTTTCTTTTTCGCCATTTTAATCGGCGCTTTTTTTGCGGCACTGGCCGGCATTGTGGTTGGGATTCCGGTATTAAGGCTTCGGGGAGATTATTTAGCCATTGTGACCCTGGCATTTGGAGAAATTATTAAAAACGTGATAAACGTGATTTACATTGGAAAGGATGCGCAAGGGTTTCATTTTTCCGTGAAAAATGCTGCGGCTCTCCATATGGCAAAAGAGGGAAAGGTGATCTTAAACGGCGCCCAGGGAATTACAGGAACGCCAAAAAACTCGACCTTCACCATTGGTGTAATCCTTATTTTGATCACTCTGGTTATCGTTTTGAATTTAATTCATTCCAGATCCGGACGGGCCATCATGTCTGTACGTGACAACCGCATTGCGGCGGAATCCATTGGCATCAACATAACAAAGTACAAATTAATGGCCTTTACCATTTCCGCCTCCCTGGCAGGCGTGGCCGGTGTACTGTATTCCCATAACCTCTCTGCCCTTACTGCGACACAGAAGAATTTTGGCTATAACCAGTCCATCATGATTCTTGTATTTGTGGTTCTCGGCGGAATCGGAAATATCCGGGGTTCCATGATCTCTGCAGTTATCCTAACTTTGCTTCCGGAGCTTTTGAGAGGTTTAAATAACTACCGGATGCTGATTTACGCCATCATCCTGATCGTCATGATGATTTTTAACTGGAGTCCTAAATTAATCGATTTCAGGAAACGGTATTTTCATAAGAACAGGGCAGAGAAGGAGAGGGCATAACCATGGCTTTACTGGAAATCAAGAATCTTGGAATTTCCTTTGGCGGACTGCGCGCCGTAGATAATTTCAGCATCACCATTGAAAAAGGACAGCTTTATGGTCTTATCGGCCCAAATGGAGCAGGTAAAACCACGATCTTTAACCTTTTAACCGGTGTATATAAACCCAATACAGGTACTATTTTATTGGACGGGGAGAACATGACAGGGAAAAAAACAGTGGATATCAACAGGGCCGGAATCGCAAGGACCTTTCAGAATATCCGCCTGTTTAAGGAATTAACTGTTCTTGATAATGTTAAGACCGGCCTTCACAACAGTTATTCCTATTCAACGGTCGCAGGAATTCTCCGTCTGCCAAAGTATTTTAAGGTAGAAAAAGAGATGGATGAACGGGCCATAGAGCTTTTAAAAGTATTTGGCCTTGATGAAGAAAAGGACATCCTTGCTTCCAACCTTCCATACGGAAAGCAGAGGAAGCTGGAGATTGCCCGTGCCCTTGCCACAGGTCCTAAGCTTTTGCTCTTAGATGAACCGGCAGCCGGTATGAATCCCAATGAAACCACAGAGCTTATGGACACCATACGCTTTGTACGGGATAATTTTGATATGACCATCCTGTTAATTGAACACGACATGAAGCTTGTTTCCGGCATCTGTGAAAAGCTGACCGTGCTGAATTTCGGCCAGGTTCTTACACAGGGTAAAACAGCGGAGGTGCTCAATGATCCGGAGGTCATCAAGGCATATCTGGGAGAATAAGGAGGCTTAATGCATGGCACTACTTGAAGTAAAAGATCTGGAAGTATATTATGGCGTCATCAAGGCGCTTAAGAGTATTTCCTTTGAAGTAAACGAGGGTGAGATCGTGGCCCTGATAGGCGCCAACGGCGCCGGAAAAACCACGACCCTTCATACCATAACCGGCCTTTTAAAAGCGGCTTCCGGCACAATCCAGTTTGACGGCCACGATATTACAAGAATACGGGGCGATAAAATTGTGAGCATGGGTATGGCTCATGTACCGGAAGGACGGCGGGTTTTTGCTGCTTTAAGCGTTTATGAAAATTTAAAGCTGGGCGCTTATACAAGACGGGATAAAAATGAGATAGAAGAAACCCTGCAGATGATCTACAAACGCTTCCCAAGACTTCTGGAGAGAAAGAACCAGCCTGCGGGAACCTTAAGCGGCGGAGAGCAGCAGATGTTAGCCATGGGGCGGGCACTGATGAGCCATCCAAAGGTAATCGTACTTGACGAGCCATCCATGGGACTTTCTCCGATTTATGTGAATGAGATTTTCGATATCATTCAGGAGGTCAACAAGTCAGGAACTACGGTTCTGCTTGTGGAGCAGAACGCAAAGAAAGCTTTGTCCATTGCGAACCGCGCCTATGTTCTGGAAACAGGGGCTATTGTTTTAAGCGGTGATGCCCACGAACTGATGAATAATGATTCGGTAAAGAAGGCATATTTAAGCGAATGAGCATACGGATTTTTTCGTATCAGGTGTAAGAATCCCCATAATCTCACGTATGTTTTATACATGAGATTATGGGGATTTTCCTTTTTTATCTTTTTCCTATTCATGATCCGGCATGGCGCAGTGTTTGTTATACGGAAAGAGGATTGTAACGACCGTCCCTTCATTGGGCTCGCTCACATAAATCAATCCGTATTCCTTACCATACTGCATTTGGATTCTTTCCTTGATGTTTTTAATGCCGATCTGATTAAATTTGTCGCTTCTGACCTTAGAGGAATTGATTTCTTCCAGGACCGAGTCTTCCATGCCAACTCCATTATCTGTGATTTTTACACATAGTTTGTCACCTTCCTGATAACTTTCAATCCGGATTCTATAATTCCTTTCCATATCATCAAAGCCATGTATGATGGAATTTTCAATTAGCGGCTGGATGCAAAAAGGGATGATGATGCACTCCAGTGTCTCCTCAGCAATCTGGTACTCAACCTCAAAATAGTTTCCATAACGGTATTTCTGTATTCCGATATAGCGTCGAATGCTTTCGATTTCATCCTTTAACAGGGCGGACGTTGTGTCCTGCTTTAGATTGTATTTTAGTAAGTTGGTAAGGTCGCTGGTCATTTCAGCCACATTCGTGATATTCTGCATGGTAGCCAGCCAGCGTATGGAATCCAGGGTGTTATATAAAAAATGAGGATTGATCTGGGACTGGAGGATTTTGAATTCAAGTGAAGATTTGCGTTTCTGCTCCTGGAGCTCATTGATGAAGTAACTGTTCAGCTTGTCCAGCATCATATTAAAAGTGATGCCCAGATTTCCTACCTCATCTTTGGAATCCAATTGAACGCGGAGCGAAAAATCACCGCCTTTTATCTTATTGCAGGCATCGCTGAGAATCTTGATAGGGCGGGTGATCTTCCCAGTCAGCCAAAGGCCGTAAACAAGGCTGGTAATACAGGAAATGATGATGATGATCACAGCATAATAGGTTATTTTTTTCGTATTACTGATTAAGTGCTGGGTTTGGATGATGCGTATAATACTCCAGTCTGCGATCTTGATCGGATTGGATACAATGGTACTGTCCAGATGAAAGACCTTTCCCTCCAGACTATAGCTGGTGGAGGTGTCCAGGAGTTGGGGGTACTGTTTGAGAACCGGCTCGTAGGAAGTATAATAGGGAAAGTTAAATAAAATTTCACCGTCGGAATTGATAACCAATGTCTTTTCATCAGAGAGGATGGTGCTGAGCATAAACATCTCTTGTATGTAATTGTAGTTTAAATCCATGATTAAGAGTCCAATGAATTGCTGATCCCGGTTCATGAGCGGTCTGATAAAGGAGATGACCTTTTTGTCGGTAAGATCCCTGGCAGTATTCTGAAAATGCGTGCTGATCCATTGGCCTTCTGTACTGATAACCTGTTTTTTTTCCATGTAATTCCGATAATGTTCTGATAGCAGATCTGTTTCTGTTCCGGATTCCGTACTTAAAACGGTAGCATCTGGCTTCATCAGATAAATATGGGAGATAAAAGGCTGCATCTCCAGGATGTTATTTAAGTTTTCATTTATTTTGACAGCTGATTGTGGGTTCTGGCCGGACAGGTAATTCTGAATTTCTTCATTTTCATACAGGTAGGTGGAAGTAGCCTGGATCAGATTGATGATTAAGTCAAATTGAGAACGGATCTTGTTGCTGGCAAGTAAGTTGTTCTGTATCTCGTTCTTTTTCAGTTCTTTGTAAAAAGTATAATTTACAAAGGTCAGAGATAAAACTAGGAAAAATGTAGAAAGAACAAATACACCGATAAAAATTTTTGTTGAAATTTTCTTGATATGCATCACATACCTCCGGATTGTATGGTATACTAAACATTAAATCAACTTATTGTACCATGTTTATTTGTCTTTAGGGAAGCGGGAAAAGAATATGAAGCGGGTATTAATTGTGGATGATGAATTTTTGGTCCGGATGGGGCTTAAGATGACCCTGGACTGGAAGTCTTACGGGTACGAGATCGCGGCAGAGGCCAGCAGTGCGGAAGAAGCTCTGGAGATTATGGAGCATGAACCAATTGACATTCTGATGACGGATATCAAGATGCAGGGGATGAACGGACTGGACTTAATTGAAAAGGTGAAAAGAAAATATTCGGATATCCAGTCTGTTATTTTCACGAATCATGATGATTTTAATTTTGCAAGACGTGCCATGGAGATGGGGGCGGAAAAGTATATTTTAAAGTCAGAAATATCACCGGACAGCCTGTTGTCATCTCTGGTTAATTTATCTGGCGAGTCAGAAGCATCATACCGCAAAGGACATTCGGTCAAAAAGATGGAAGAAAAATACTTGGACGAGCAGTTGCTTAAACTGAATCTCTCCGGTGTACAGGAGACTGTTTCTGATTATCCATATTCAGACCACATGTTTTGTGAAACGTCTTATGTAATTATCATTGGTCACTGCAGTATCAATTCCCTTCCAGACGGATCAATCAGTATGCTGATTGAAACTGTAATGAATCTCGTTTCGAAATTTTTCTGCCAAAGCATTTCCCGGTACATCATTTTAAAGGATCTTCTCTGTTTTGGTGTAATATACCATGATGAAAGGGATGAGTATCCAAAAAAACTGATGGAGGACAAGGGTACATCTATAATTAAGAATACGGTGCAGTATTTTAATGCGGACATCAATCTGGGAATCAGCAGAGCCGGTACAAAGGAATATTTTCCCCAGATGTTTCAGGAAGCAGAGACTGCACGGCTGAAGGGCTTTTTTCATAACGGCAGTGTATGGACGTACGATGAGCAATTAAAGCCTACCCGGGGAGAGTATATCCGGATCAGTGCCCGGAAGATCAAGGAACTGATAGAAGAGGAGGATCAGGAACCATTAATGGAATATATGAATTCCATTTTCCGGAAACTGAAAGAGGCCGGAGATTACCGTATGGTGACTGAGGCATTTATTGATCTGCTGTCAATCTCCAAATCCCTGATCGAGAATTATGATACCGGAGATATTCCCGGACTGAATCCGGTAAAGTTTGAATATCATAATCTTTATGCTATTTCCCATATGAATCATGTTCAGATGTATGTGATTGATGTATACATGGCAATCTGGGGGTTTTTACATAACAGGAAGAGTCCATACAGCGGACTGATCAGGGAATGCATTGGTTTTATCGAGGAAAACTATTCCCAGAATATTACTCTGGACAATGCAGCGGCGGCAGTGAATATCAGCAGCAGTTACTTGTCGTTTATTTTTAAGCAGGAAACCGGAATCAATTTCAGCGTGTATTTAACAAATCACCGGATTGAGATGTCAAAAAAGCTGATTCTTAAATCGAATCTGAAAATATATGAAATTGCAGAGCAGGTGGGTTTTGGGAGCCCCTATTATTTTAGCAAAGTATTTAAAGAGATTGTGGGGATGACTTGTAAAGAATTTAAGAACCGTATATAGAATGGGAAGGGCGCCGCTTCAAGAGCAGGCGCCCTTATTTTGTGTTTTCACAACATAATTTTTTTTATATTATCGTAAGATTTTTCTAATAAAAACAGTTGCTGTTTTCATCTGGAAGATTGTTAATAATACCACGAAATAATTTGTTGATTATAGTATAATTATTCATTTCATTAAAAATAAAATTCATGTAAAATTTATATATAAAAAAAGAGGAGGTTTGATGAACGTGAAAAAAAGCAACATAAAAAGGTGGATATCCTTTGGGTTGGCAAGCATTATGACAGCAGGGACCCTGATTGGATGCAGCGGCTCCGGATCGGGTACAGCTAAGGTTTCGGCCACAACTACGGGGGCAGAAGCAGCGCAGGAAACTGCAGCACCAGGAACGGAAGCTGGGTCCCAGACAGCAGATGGGAACTTTGACTGGAAGAAGTTTGCCGGAACGACGCTGAAGGTAAATATGGTGCAGCACAGTGTGGCTGAGGCCATCGTAACCAAGATTCCTGAATTTGAGGAATTGACCGGGATCAAGGTGGAACATTCCATTACACCGGAAGCCAACTACTTTGATAAGGTATCTACGGCGCTTGCCAGCAGAACCGGGGAACCGGATTTATTCATGTCAGGTGCATATCAGTTATGGGATTATTCAGCGGCAGGATATGTATATGACTTAAACACATTTTTAAGCGATCCGGATAAGGTTGCTCCTGGGTATGATTTTGCAGATCTCTATCCCAGTGCGGTATCTGCTCTCCAATGGGACGGAGTACCCGGACATGCAGTAGGTTCCGGTGCGCAGCTGGGTCTCCCATTGGCTATTGAGATTTACAGCCTTGCATATAACAAAAGAGCCTTTAAGCAGGCGGGAATTGAAGTTCCTAAGACCTATGACGAACTGCTGGCCGCCTGCGACAAGCTTCAGGGCTGGAATGGACCGGATTCCTATGCCATGACCGTCCGCGGGGCAAGAGACTGGGGAACCATTCATCCGGGATATATGAGCACATTTGCAAATTTCGGAGCCCAGGATTTTGCAATAGAGGATGACCGCCTGGTGTCTAAAGTGAATTCGCCGGAGGCAGTGGCAATGACCGAATTCTGGGTGGACATGATCAAGAGAGGCGGCTCTCCGTCATGGTCCAGATATACGTGGTATGAATGTGGAGCCGACTTGGGAGCCGGCAAGGCTGCCATGATGTTTGAGGCGGATAATACCGGGATTCATCAGGACTGGGAAGGAGCTTCAGCTGAGGCCGGCAATCTGGCATGGACGGTGATGCCCTTGGCAAAAGAAGGTAACACTCCGAATTCAAACTTCTGGACATGGTCCATGGCCATGAATGCAGATACAAAGAATGCGGATGCCGCTTGGTATTTTATGATGTATTTCACAAGCAAGGACTTTGCCCTGTATGCAGTTACCGAGAAAAATGCTCTTGACCCGGCGCGTACTTCCGTAATCAATTCTCCGGAATTCTTAAAAAAGATGGAGAGCCACGACGGGTATATCGATACGTTTGAAAAGACTATTGGGTCAACCACGATCCGTTTTACCCCTCAGCCCTATTTCTTTGAGACGACCACTTTGTGGGCAACCACTCTGCAGGAACTGGTAGCAGGGAACTATGCCTCTGTCCAGGAAGGCATGGACAGTCTGAAAGAGAAACAGGATAAGGTAGTAGAAGATATTGTCATCTCCGACTATGAATAAGCTGAGTAAAATTTTATAAAGGAGGGGCAGGTTTGGCTCAAAAGACACCGAAGGAAATCAATTATAATGAAATACCGGCCCATGTGCGCAGGCGGCCGTACTATATCATTGCGCCGGGGCTCCTGATCCTGATCGGGATTATGATTCCATTTGCCATAGCGATATTTTTATCCCTGACAAATTACTCGTTCAAAAACCCGAACTTTAAGTTCATCTTTTTTAGAAACTGGATTCGGGTGTATCAGGACCCTGATTTTTACCATTCTCTGTGGGTGACCATCAAATATGGATTCCTTGCAACAGGAACTCAAATGATCCTGGGGTCTGTGATTGCGATCCTGCTTCGGAAGGATACTAGGTTTACCCGGATACTAAAGGTGGTCTTCACCTTTCCGCTGATGGTGGCTCCAGCCATCGCAGTGCTCATCTGGCAGCTGATGACTTCCAACTCGGTGGGCGTACTGGAAAAGTTTGTAAACCTGTTTGGAGTGTACGGATTTAAGTGGGCAGCATCCCAGGATACAGCCATGTTTACTGCAGTGCTCATTGATACCTGGGTAAATACCCCTTTCGTGCTGTTGCTGGTCTTGGCAGGGCTGCAGTCTCTGCCAAAATCCCCCTTTGAGGCAGCCGAGGTAGATGGTGCCAGCTCATGGTTTATCTTTAAAACACTGACTTTTCCCATGCTTAAGCCGTTTATGTACATCGCTCTTTTATTCCGGTTAATGGCGGCACTGCAGGAGTTTGGCATTATTTTTGCACTGACCAAGGGCGGGCCGGGAAATACGCTTATGAACATTTCACTGACGGGCTATATTACGGGATTCCAATTCCAGAAATTAGGATATGCACTTCCCTATCTGCTTACTCTATGGGTGATTGTCAATATTACCGCCAGTTTTCTGGTAAACAGGCAGCGTAAGATGGTAAAGCAGGCCCAGGGATATTAAATCAGGTAGGAGGACAGTTATGGAACATTCCATTGAAACTGCGAAACAAAGAAACGGACTGAAAGAAGCAGCCAGGGAAACCGGACGTAATCTGGGACTTGTGTTGTACGCTCTGTATGCCCTGTTTCCGCTGATCTGGATGCTGATCTGCACCTTTAAAAGCGATACGGAGATGTATAATACGGTTTTCATCTTCCAGCCCACACTTGCTAATTATCAGGCGGTTCTGCTTGGAACGGATTATATCCGGGCTTTCTTTCAAAATATCATTGTTTCCGGCGGGGCGGTTCTGCTTACGGTAGTAGCGGGCGTACCTGCGGCATATGCGCTGGCCCGGTATGATTTCCGGAAAAAAGATGATATTGCATTTCAGATTTTGTCGTTTAAGTTTGCGCCTGAGATCATGGTTATCCTGCCGATTTTCCTGATCTTTCAAAAGATAGGGCTGTATGATACGTATTTTGGCTTGATATGGGTTTATCAGCTGATTACCATGCCTCTTCTCATCTGGGTGGTGCGGGGATATTTTGAGGATATCAGCGTGGAGGTGGAGCAGGCCGCTTCATTAGATGGTTACCGCTGGTATGAGGTGTTTTTAAAGACCCTTCTGCCCTTAATCAAACCGGGGCTGGTTGCCTCAGGACTTCTGGCATTTATCTTTGCATGGAACAGTTTTACGTTCCCGCTGATCTTAAGCGGGTTTAGGATCCAAACCCTTACCATTACATCCCTTCGGTATATTTCTTCTGAAACGGTACATTACGGGCAGGTGGCCGTGGCTGCAACCGTGGCCGTTTTGCCGGAGATCATCGCCTGTCTGTTCATTCAGAAGCATTTGGTAAGAGGACTCAGCTTCGGTGCTGTAAAAGGATAAGGAGGACAAGGGATTGGCAGAAATAGAACTGATTAATGTTACAAAAAAGTACGGAGCAAAAACAGCGGTAGACGGGGTCAGTCTGACTGTGAAAGATAATGAATTCTTTGTACTGTTTGGTCCGGCGGGAGCTGGGAAGACTTCTTTGCTCAAGGTGATCGCAGGAATTGAATTCCCCCAGGAGGGGCTGGTGAAAATAGACGGAAAGATCGTAAATCATGTGGAGCCCATGAACAGGAATGTGTCCATGGTGTTTGAAAATTATGCCCTTTATCCGCATTTAAGTGTTTATGACAATATCGCTTCCCCCATGAGAAGCAGGCTTTATAAGCAAAGCGAGGATTTTATTCGATCCGAAGTCGACCGGGTCACTGTGATGATGAGGATCAACCATCTGCTGGAACGAAAGCCCAGCCAGCTTTCCAATGGGCAGCGTCAGCGCGTGGCGATCGGACGGGGGCTGGTAAGAACGCCCAATGTGTTTCTCATGGATGAGCCCCTAGCCCATTTGGACGCCAAGCTCCGCCATTTTATGCGGCGGGAGTTAAAGGAAATGCAGAGTGATTTTAATACTACAACCATCTATGTGACCCATGATTACATGGAAGCCATGTCTTTGGCAGACCGGATCGCTGTGGTTCATGAGGGGCGAATCGTACAGACCGGAAGTGCTGTTGAAATGTATTATCTCCCCCGCAACGAGTTTGTTGCAAGATTGTTCGGGGAACCTGAGATCAATATTTTCCCGGGTATTATAAGGCTCAATGGTAATCAGGGACTGATCGATGCTTTTGAACAAGTCTCTGTCTTTGAGGTAACTCAAGATGTGATTGAACGGGTCTCACCTTTTGCCGGAAAGCAGATTGATATCGGTATCCGGGGCAGTGACATTGCCTTCCGCTTTGAAAAGCAGGACAGTACCTGGATCAGGGCATTTGTTTATGCCAATGAACCGATTGGAAACAAGGTTATCATGACGGTTCTTGCTGGTGAAAACAAATTGGAGGTGGTTGCCCCCAATGATACCAGAGCTTATATCGACCAGGAGGTTTATTTAAAGTTCAATATGACGAATGCACTATATTTCGATCATTCTTCAAAGGAATTAATTACAAGAGCCGGAAGACAGAAATATGAGGCAAAGAGTCAAAACGGAGGTCAATGATATGGCAGAACTGGTACTTAAGAATGTCTATAAGCGGTATGACAATAAGGAGAAAAAGAAAGCAGCAAACGGATATGCCGTCAATGATCTTTCTTTCCGCTGTGAGGACGGGGAATTCATTGGAATCCTGGGGCCTTCGGGATGCGGAAAATCCACTACCTTAAGGATGCTGGCGGGCCTGGAAGAGATCACTTCCGGGGATGTATTCATTGGCAGAACACGCATCAATCATCTGCTTCCCAAGGACCGTGGGATCGGCCTGGCTTTTGAGGATTATGCCCTTTATCCGCCTTTAACCGTATATGAAAATCTGGCTTTTAATATGCGGGCAAAGAAAAGATCGGAAGAGGAAATCAGAAATGAGATCGGCCGTGTCGCCCCTCTGCTTAAGGTGGAAGACTTACTGCAAATGAAACCAGCTGCCTTGTCCGGGGGGCAGAAGCAAAGAGTCAATATTGCCAGAGCTATTATCCGGCGCCCGGGGCTTTTGCTCCTTGATGAGCCTTTAAGCCATCTGGATGGAAAGATGCGGCAGATGCTGAGGCAGGAAATAAAGAGGATGCATCATGAAATCAAATGCACGACTATAATCGTGACTCATGATCAGATCGAGGCCATGTCCATGGCAGATAAAATTGTCATTATGAAGGATGGGGAACTCCAGCAGATGGGGACTCCTTTGGAAGTATACGATGATCCGGCCAATGAATTCGTAGCCGGATTTATCGGAGAACCGCCTATGAATCTGATGCCGTCGGTCATTAAAATGGACGGGGGCCGATATTACTTTACATTTGAAAACAGCGGATTAAAAGTTCTGGTTCCCGACCGGTATCAGCCGGTGATCAGGGAGGGACTTAAAGTGACTCTGGGAGTCCGGCCGGTGGATGTGTTGATTTCGGATGATCCGGCGACCAGTACACCGGTACCTGTGGCCGTATATGAGAATATGGGTGATGAGCGAAGGATCAGCCTTCGGGTGGGTGACAGCCTGTTAAGCATTACCACCACAGATGATGTATATTATCAGAAAGGCGATGAGGTTTACCTGAAATTCAATTCAGAAAAGACCCATCTGTTTGACGAAAACACCGGAGACCGGATCCGGTAATAAAAAATGAATGGAGGATTTTTAAGATGAGCATTCCGAAAACAATGAAAGCACTTGTTGCATATTCCAAAGATGATTACCGTTTTGAGCCAGCCTATCCAACACCGGAATGCGGTCCGGATGATATCATCATCAAGACCGAAGGATGCGGAATCTGTGCAGGAGATTTAAAATGCAGCCACGGAGCAGCCATGTTCTGGGGAAATGAGGTCCAACCCTCATGGGTAAAACCGCCCTTTATTCCAGGACACGAGTTTTTGGGCGAAATTGTTGAGCTTGGAGAGAATGTGAAAGGTTACCAGATCGGTGAACGGGTGACTGCAGACCAGATCAAGCCCTGCGGGGAATGTAAGTTCTGCAAATCCGGCCGTTACTGGATGTGCCAGCCTCATGATATTTTCGGTTTCCAGCATACCAACAACGGAGGTATGGCAGAGTATGTCCGATATCCAAAAGGTTCTGTGATACATAAGGTACCAAAGGATATGCCCTTTGATGATGCGCTTCTTATAGAGCCTTATGCCTGCTCCAAGCATTGTGTGGACCGGGGGGAAATCGGCTGTGAAGATGTGGTTGTAATCTCAGGTGCCGGAACTCTGGGACTTGGTATGGTCACCTATGCACGCATGAAAAATCCGGCCAGATTGATCGTGCTTGATATGATGGATGACCGGCTGTTAAAGGCAAAGGAATTTGGTGCGGATCTGGTGTTGAATCCAGGGAAAACAGATGTGGTAAAAGCGGTCATGGATTTAACAGAAGGCTATGGATGCGATATCTATATCGAAGCAACCGGCCATCCCTCCAGTGTGGTACAGGGTCTTTCCATGATCAGAAAGTTAGGACGTTTCGTGGAATTCAGCGTATTTGCAGAACCTGCCACCGTGGACTGGTCCATTATCGGCGACCGGAAGGAATTGGACATTGCCGGTGCCCATTTAAGCCCTTACTGCTATCCATTTGTCATTGAGAATATGATGAACGGCAATTTAAAGACAGACGGTGTTATCAGAAATACATTCCCCATTGAAGAATGGGAAAAGGCATTTGAATATGCCGGAGGCAGGCACGGTGACTTTAAGGTAGCAATTAAATTTTAACCGAATCAAGTAAGTCCCTCACTTCAAATAGAAAAGCATTAAGTGGTAGGTGGGGACTTGCCCCAGTCAGGTGGAGGATAAGCTCCACCTGACAAGCAGCGATAGCTGCTATTCGGTTATGGGCAAGCAGCGAAGCGGATTGCGAATATCCGCTTGGCTAAGATAAGGGAAGAGCTATGAACAGTCATAGGGTTTATCGGTTAGGTTTGTATGAAAAAAGTATGCCTGGGGAATTACCTTTTGAAGAAAAGTTTAAGGCAGCGAAAGAAACAGGATATGACTTTATTGAAATGAGCATCGATGAAACTGAAGAAAAGATCAGCCGGCTTGATTTTAGCGATGCAAGGATCCTGATGCTTCAATCCCTTTCTTTGGATATAGGAATCCGGTTCGAATCCATCTGCTTCAGTGCCCAGCGAAAGTTTCCGCTGGGCAGCCTTCTTGACGGCGCGGCGGATGCAGCAGTGGAACTATTTAAAAAGTGTGTGGATTTTGCGGTGAAAATGGGGATTCGGATCATTCAGGCACAGGGATATGATTGTTTTTATGGGGAAACCTCCTCAGCAGAGACCAGGGAGAAATTTCTGGATAATTTAAAGCTTTGCATGGAGTATGCATCTGCCCATGGGGTTATGGTGGGGTTTGAAACAATGGAAAATGAATTTATGAATACGGTTGAAAAAGCCATGTATTTTGTGAATCAGGCAAAAATGCCCTATCTTTCAGTATACCCGGATGTAGGAAACATATGGAATGGGGCGGATGATATATACCAGGACTTAGAATGCGGCCGCAGCCATATCTGCTCTGTTCATTTAAAGGAAACCCTTCCCGGGAGGTTTCGGGAGATTCCCTATGGGGAGGGCCAGGTGGATTTTGAAAAAGTGATCCAAACGACCAGACAGTTAGGCATCCATCGGTATGTGGCGGAATTCTGGTATACGGATGAAGCGGATTACCGAATGACTCTCAAGAAGAACAATCTGTTTTTAAAAAGGTATCTGGATGCTGTATACATGACGGAGGTGTGATATGAAACAATACGTAATGGGTCTGGATAATGGGGGAACCAGCACAAAAGCGGCTTTATTTGATCTAAAAGGAAATCAGATCAGCGTTTTTTCGGCCAGTACGCCCATAGAAACTCCAAAATCCGGTTATACGGAGCGGGATATGGATCTGTTGTGGGAGAATAACCTTCTTTGTATGAAGAAGACAGTGGAAATTGCAAACATCAATCCTGCAGATATCATTGGGGTTTCGGTGTGCGGACACGGCAAAGGTCTGTATGCCTGGGGCATGTATGACCGCCCGGCTTACAAGGGAATCGTATCGACTGATACCAGAGCGTGGGAATACACGGAGAAATGGTATAATAACGGAGTATTTGAACAAGTGTATGAGCGGATATGCCAGCAGCTCATGCCCTGTCAGCAGGCGGCCCTGCTTGCCTGGCTGAAAGACCATAACAGAGATGTTTATGACAATATCCGGTGGGTATTTTCTGTAAAGGACTATATTCGTTTCCGGCTGACCGGAGAAGCGTATTGCGAAGCCACTGATATTTCCGGCTCAGGCCTGCTCAATGTGCGGGATAGGGTATTTGACAGAGAACTATTGGAATGCTATGGGATCGTGGAAGTGTATGATAAGCTGGCACCCCTAAAATATTCTTATGATCTGTGCGGTAAGCTCACTGATGAAGTGGCGGTAAAAACCGGCCTTTTGGAAGGAACACCCGTTGCCGGCGGGATGTTTGACATCGATGCCTGTGCCATTGCAATGGATATCACAAAGCCGGAACAGCTTTGCACCATCGCAGGTACCTGGAGCATCAATGAATTTATCGCAGAAGAACCGGTGCTGTATGGTCCGGTCGCCATGAATTCCCTGTTTGCCATGCCAGGGTATTACCTACTGGAAGAGTGCAGTGCCACCTCTGCAGGGAACTTAGAATGGTGCATGGAGAACTTAATTGATTTTAACGGGATGCAGAAGGGAGAAAGCAGATATGACTTTTTAAGCCGTCAGGTTGAATCGGTTTTACCGGAAGAATGTGATGTGTATTTCCTTCCCTTTCTATACAGCTCCAATGCACACCCCTTGGGGAAGGGGAGTCTGGTGGGGCTTACTACATACCATAAAAATGCCCATATCATCAGGGCCATTTATGAAGGAGTCGTCTATTCTCATAAAACCCATATCGATAAGCTGCTTAAAGTAAGGGATAAGCCGGATGTAGTCCGTATGGCAGGCGGAGTCGTGAATTCCCCGGTATGGGTCCAGATGTTTGCGGATATCCTGGGGCTTCCTATTGAAACCATTAAAGCTAAGGAACTGGGAGCATTGGGCTGTGCCATGGCAGCGACTGTGGCTGCAGGAAGGTTCGCAGACTATGTAGAAGCGGCACGGCATATGGTTCATGTGGAAAAAAAGGTAATGCCGGATATGGAAAAACACGAAATATATTTAAAAAAATACAAAAAATATACGGCAGTCAAAGAGGCTCTTGATATTGCCTGGCCGTTATTTACCGTATAAGGTGGAGGGTGGCTTATGGATTTGGATATTTCTGCAATCAGAGAAGCGATTGAAAACGGAAAAACTTCTCTGGGGATCGAACTTGGCTCTACCAGGATAAAAGCTGTGCTGATAGGGGAAGATCATGTTCCTCTTGCTGCAGGAAGCTATGACTGGGAAAACCGGTATGAGGAACGTGTCTGGACTTACAGCATGGAGGAAGTTAAAAAAGGGCTTACAGGCTGCTACCGGGACCTGGCAGAGGCTGTAAAGGAACGATACGATGTGGAGCTGACTGTTTTAAGTTCCCTGGGAATCAGCAGCATGATGCATGGCTATCTGGTGTTTGATAGGCATGGTGAGCAGCTTGTTCCCTTTAGGACCTGGCGCAACACCATAACCGGAGAAGCTTCTGCCAGACTGACAGAAACTTTCGCTTATCCCATTCCCCAGAGATGGAGCATTGCCCATCTGTATCAGTCCATGCTGAATCAGGAAGACCATGTGAAAGATATCGGTTTCCTGACGACTTTATCCGGTTACGTGCACTGGATCCTCACCGGTCAGAAAGTATTGGGGGTAGGAGATGCATCCGGGATGTTCCCTATAGATATCCGGACCGGTGATTTTAACAGCCGGATGCTGGATCAGTTTGATGAGTTGGCCGAAGAGGGAGGATATTCCTGGAAGCTTTGGGAGATTCTCCCAAAGGTATTATCAGCCGGGAAAACTGCCGGCGTTTTAACGCCTGAGGGCGCCAGACTTCTGGATCCTTCCGGCCGGCTAAAACACGGCATTCCCCTTTGCCCTCCGGAAGGCGATGCGGGAACTGGTATGGCAGCTACCAACAGCGTGGGGCCAAGAACCGGCAATGTATCAGCCGGTACCAGTGTATTTGCCATGATCGTATTGGAGGAGGAACTGACCCATGTATATGAGGAAATCGATCTGGTCACAACCCCTGCAGGAGATCTGGTTGCTATGGTACATTGCAACAACTGTACCTCAGATTTAAACGCATGGGTGTCCCTGTTCGGAGAGGTTTTGGAAGCCATGGGCTTAAAAACAGATACAGGGCAGATGTTTTCCGTGTTATATAACCTGGCGCTGACAGGAGATAAGGACTGCGGCGGGCTTTTGTCTTACGGTTACTTGGCTGGAGAGCATATAACCGGATTTGACGAAGGAAGGCCCCTGTTTGTACGCATGCCTGACAGCAGGTTCAATCTGGCCAATTTCATCAGGGTCCACCTGTTTACTTCTTTGGGTGCACTAAAAATGGGAATGGATATTCTCTTTAAAAGGGAAGGGGTAAAGCTGGATCTGCTGTTTGGCCATGGGGGCCTTTTTAAAACGAAAGGTGTGGGACAGAGCGTGATGGCAGCTGCAGTGAATGTACCGGTTTCCGTAATGGATACTGCCGGGGAAGGAGGTGCCTGGGGAATTGCTCTGCTAGCTTCCTATATGGTTCACAAAGAAGCCGGGGAAACATTGGAGCATTATCTTGGAAACCAGGTGTTTTCCGGTGAGAGCGGAAATCAGGTAACGCCTGATCCGGAGGATGCAGCCGGATTTGAGGTGTTTATGGATCGTTATACCAGTGGTCTGGCAATTGAACGGGCAGCGGTGGATGGGATGAAGCCCCGTTGATAGCATCAAACAAGAACAGATATCAGTTTGTATAACCGGTTGATGAAGGATGGCTAAAGAAGTGTAAAAACTGCTTTGGCCTCCTTCATTTTTTACCATTTTCTCCGGTTCAAATACGATTATAAAAGGGAACAGGAATCACATAGAAAATTCCTGGAAGCAGGGTGAAAAATAAAAGGGAATAATCCTTTCTCCCATGCATATAGTATAACAGCACAGAAGGGGGAATCTTTATGGACAATTATAACGTATACAATGATATCAAAGCCCGAACCAACGGAGAAATCTACATTGGAGTTGTGGGGCCGGTAAGAACAGGAAAGTCGACTTTTATTAAGCGTTTTATGGAATTAATGGTTCTGCCGGGCATGGAGGATGAACACCAGAAAACTCAGACTAGGGACGAACTGCCACAGAGTGCGGCAGGAAAAACCATCATGACCACGGAACCCAAATTCATCCCCAAAGAAGCTGCCATCATCCGTCTGGGAGATGAGATCGAAACAAAAGTCCGCTTGATCGACTGTGTAGGCTTTATGGTAGAAGGTGCTGCCGGCCACATTGAAAATGATGAAGAGCGGCTTGTGAAGACGCCCTGGTTTGATTATGAGATTCCTTTTACAAAAGCGGCTGAAATCGGAACCAGAAAGGTTATCAATGACCATTCTACCATTGGCGTAGTCATAACCACAGACGGTTCCATCGGCGAACTGAAGCGTCCCAACTACATAGCTGCAGAAGAGCGCACCGTACAGGAATTAAAAAACCTGGGGAAACCTTTTATTATCCTGCTTAATTCCGCAAAGCCATATTCCGAGGAAACAACGGCTCTCTCAAAGGATATCAGCCAGAAATATGGGGTAACGGTCATGCCCATTAACTGTGAACAGTTAAAAAAGGATGATGTAAACAACATCCTTGAACGGGTATTAAAGGAATTCCCCGTGACTGAAATGGATTTCTTCATTCCAAAATGGCTTGAGATCCTCCCTGCTACCCACTGGCTGAAGGCCCAGGTCATCCAGGCTGCAAAGGATATGGTGAAAAAGGTATCCCATATGAAGGACGTATCCTCAGACTTATTTGACGGATCAACAGAAAGCGTCCGGTCCATTAAGGTCCAGAACTTAAATATGGCCGACGGCAGCGTTTCCGTTGCCATGGATGTGGATGACAGCTATTATTATCAGATTTTAAGCGATTACGTAGGGCTTCCGATTGAGGGAGAATACCAGTTGATGCAGACCTTAAGTGAGCTTGCTAAAATGAAGGCAGAATACGAAAAGGTCAACCAGGCCATGAGCCAGGTTCGTTTCAAAGGCTATGGAATCGTAACCCCGGAACGGTCCGAGATTATACTGGATGAACCGGAAGTCATCAAACACGGAAATAAATACGGAGTAAAAATGCGGGCAGAAGCACCTTCCATCAATTTAATCAAGGCCCATATCCAGACGGAGATCGCCCCTATTGTTGGAAGCGAACAGCAGGCAGAAGATTTGATCGCCTACATTAAAGAAAATGCAAGAGATAGCGAAGAAGGAATATGGAACACCAATATCTTTGGAAAATCCATTGAACAGATTGTGGAAGACGGCATTCAGCAAAAGGTTTCCCAGCTTACGGAAGACTGTCAAATAAAACTTCAGGACACCCTCCAAAAAATAATTAACGATAGTAATGGCGGTATGATTTGCATTATTATTTAAATTAATGGTATAATACAAAAAACAGGTACAAAAGGAGGGCTTATATGAAATTAATGTTCATCGGCGCAGCCCGCGAGGTAACCGGGAGCTGTCATTATCTGGATGCTGCCGGTTTTAAAATCCTTGTGGACTGCGGTATGGAGCAGGGGATTGATAAATTTGTAAATGTGGATCTGCCGGTCAGCTATGCGGAAATTGATTATGTTCTTTTGACCCATGCCCATATCGATCACGCAGGGATGCTTCCTTTTATCTATGCCAGAGGTTTCCGGGGACGGGTGATCTCCACCGTTGCAACTGCCGACCTTTGCGGAATTATGCTGAAGGACAGCGCCCATATTCAGGAGTCCGAAACAGAATGGAAGAACAGAAAAGCCAGGCGGGCAGGGCTTCCGGAAGAAGAACCCCTGTACGGAATCAATGATGCCATGGGCGTATTGGAGCTGTTTCATTCCTACAATTACAATGAAAAGGTGGAACTGGAGGAGGGCTTAACAATCCGCTTTATAGATGTAGGCCATCTTCTTGGTTCCGCCTCTATTGAAATCTGGATCACAGAAGGCAAAACCTCCAGAAAGATCGTGTTTTCCGGTGATATCGGCAACAAAAACAAGCCCTTAATCCGCGATCCCCACTACATAAAAGAGGCAGATTATGTAGTTATGGAAAGCACCTACGGAGACCGGCTTCACGGTGTGATACCGGACCATGTTTCCGTTCTTGCAGGCATTGTCCAGAAGACCCTGGACAGAAGAGGAAATGTGGTGATACCCGCATTTGCAGTGGGAAGAACCCAGGAGCTTCTTTATATGTTCCGCCGTATCAAGGCAGAAAAGCTGGTCACAGGGCATGACGGATTTGAGGTTTATGTCGACAGCCCTCTGGCAGTGGAAGCAACCCAGATTTTTAAAGATAATCTGGTAGACTGCTATGATGAGGAAACAAAGGAACTGGTTATGAAAGGCATCAACCCCATATCCTTTCCAGGCCTTAAGCTGTCGGTTACCAGCGAAGAATCCAAGAACATTAATTTTAATTCAAAACCAAAAGTGATCATATCAGCGGCAGGCATGTGCGATGCAGGCCGTATCCGCCATCACTTAAAACATAATTTATGGAGACCGGAATGCACCATTGTTTTCACCGGATATCAGTCCATAGGGACTTTGGGAAGAAGCCTGATCGAAGGGTGCAGCGAAGTAAGGCTATTTGGCGAAACCATTCAGGTGGAAGCCCATATAGAACAGATGGATGGGATGAGTTCCCACGCAGATATGGAAGGATTGATTGCCTGGTTGAATGCATTTGAAGAAAAACCACGACAAGTATTTCTGGTACACGGTGATGATCTGGTTTGCAATTCCTTTGAGCAGCTTCTTGAGAAGGATTACGGATACAGGGCAAATGCCCCTCACTCCGGTTCTGTTTATGATCTTTCCCTGGGAAGATGGCTGAATGAAACAGAGGGTATTGCAGTAGTCAAATCACCGGAAATCTCAAAAAAACCAGCGGGAGTTTATGGAAGGCTTTTTGCTGCAGGCGAAAGGCTTTTGCAGGTTATCCGTCATAACGAAGGCGGAGCCAACAAAGATCTTGCCAAATTTGCGGATCAGATTAATTCTTTATGTGATAAATGGGATAGATAAGGAGAACAAAAGAAAGTGACGAAAGTACAATTATTTACCGACGGAGCTGCAAGAGGAAACCCTGACGGGCCGGGAGGCTATGGCGCGGTTTTACAATTTATGGATTCCAAAGGGCAGCTCCACGAAAAAACTATGGCGGCAGGATATGTAAAGACCACCAACAACCGTATGGAACTGATGGCGGCCATTGCAGGTCTGGAAGCCCTGACCAGACCCTGCCAGGTGGAGCTATACTCTGATTCCAAATACGTGACAGACGCATTTAATCAGCATTGGATTGACAACTGGATAAAAAACAACTGGAAGAGAGGCAAAAGCGGCCCTGTAAAGAACATAGATCTATGGGAAAGGCTGTTAAGAGCCATGGAACCTCATCAGGTGACTTTTCGCTGGGTAAAGGGACATGCCGGTCACCCCCAGAATGAACGGTGTGACAAGCTGGCCACAGGCGCTGCAGATGGAGACAATCTGCTGGTCGACGAAGGGATATGACATGGCAGTCATTGGAAAATGTCAAAAACTTACATATCTCTTACAATGTCTTACTAATTGCAGATTCCTATTTTCTTTCTTTTTTATTTGTGATATGTTAATTTCATCAACGCAGGTTAGGATGATATTTCATGAATAAAAATAGAGGAATTTGGATTGTGATTGGAAGCATTCTGGTCATTGGGATCCTCATAACCCTTGCCACATCCAGTTTTGTAAAAAGCAAGGAAAACGTTTCGGATTCTATGGGAATTACCGGATTTTCAAACTCCGAAGTTCCGGATGCCCAAATGGAAGCAAAAAGCTATGGCGGAGCGCCGGAATTGTATTCAGCGGATATAGCGGCCCCTCAGGAAGCACCTGCTTCAGCAGAGGAACCTAAGCAGAGGAAAGCCGGACCGGATGCGGCCCCCCAGGCCGAAACCACCCCGGAGAATAGTGCGCAGCCCGCAGATGCCGGGCTTCGGATGAAAATTGCTGTAGCTTCCGATCAGGCAGAGCCGGCCCCCCAGGCCGTGGAAAACTCTAACGAGGCTTCCACTGAGGAAACCGTGATCTCTCCCATTAGTCCGGATTCTAAAAGCAGGCCGGTTAACTCTGCCGCTTCTTCGGAAGGAGCAGCCTATTATCAAAAGCATTTGCTGGATTTAGATGTCCAGATCAAAAAAATGCGGGAGGAATCGGGAGATTCCAATACTTATTCCATGAAGGCCCTGGCAGATAAAGAGCTAAAGCTGTGGAACAGGGAGCAGAACGCAATTTATGCTTCCATTGTAGAGGAACTGACCGACGAAGATATAAAGTCCCTTGAGACCTCACAGCAGGCATGGATCAAAAGCAGGGATGCAAAGGCAGAGGACGCCGCAAAAAAATACAGCGGCGGAAGTCTGGAAGAGGTTGAGTACACCGCTTCCCTGGCAGAATCCACGAGGGCAAGGGCCTATGATCTTGTAGCGGAATATATGGATGTTCTCTCTTTGAGAGATGACCAGTAAAAGTACGGTGAACACCGTACTTTTTTATTTCTGCAAACAAAGAGCCAGGCCCGGGCAAAAAAATTCCATTGTAACATCTTGATAAATAAAATTCCATATGATAGGATAGTAAAATGAGTGATACTATATGAATTTTCGGGAGGAAAAAAATATGACAGCAATATTCGCAAGTTTCCTGGAGACTGCAATCAAATTCCTGTTCTTTCTGTTTCTTGCATGGGGCGGAATCGTGTGCGGCAAGAAATACAGAGATCATAAAGATGCCGTGAATAACGGAAATGCGACGAAAGAGATAAAATAGCAAACGGAGGACAGTAACGTGAATAACTACGGTGTGAATGAACTGAGGAAAATGTTCCTTGAATTTTTTGAAAGCAAGGGACATCTGGCTATGAAAAGCTTCTCCCTGGTTCCGCATAATGATAACAGCTTGTTGTTGATCAACTCGGGCATGGCTCCCCTTAAGCCATATTTTACAGGCCAGGAAATCCCGCCGAGAAAAAGGGTGACTACCTGTCAGAAGTGTATTAGGACAGGAGATATTGAGAACGTTGGCAAGACAGCCCGCCACGGCACCTTCTTTGAGATGCTGGGAAATTTTTCCTTTGGGGATTACTTTAAGGATGAGGCGATTCACTGGTCATGGGAATTTTTGACCCAGGTGGTCGGACTTGACCCGGACAGGCTGTATCCTTCTGTTTATCTGGAAGATGATGAAGCCTTCGAAATCTGGAATAAGAAAATCGGCATTGCGGCCGAGCGTATTTTCCGTTTAGGGAAGGCAGACAATTTCTGGGAGCACGGAGCAGGTCCCTGCGGACCCTGTTCTGAGATTTACTATGACAGGGGAGAGAAATATGGCTGCGGCAAGCCGGACTGTACCGTTGGCTGCGAATGCGACCGCTATATGGAAGTGTGGAATAATGTATTCACCCAGTTTGAAAATGACGGCAATGGAAACTATGAGGAGTTAAAGCAGAAGAACATTGATACCGGCATGGGGTTGGAGCGTCTAGCCGTAGTTGTTCAGGATGTAGATTCAATTTTTGATATAGATACGATAAAAGCCCTTTTAAACCGTGTTGCTGAACTGGCCCGGACAGAATACACGAAGGATCCTGACGTGGATGTATCCCTTCGTCTGATCACGGACCACATCCGTTCCTGTACCTTTATGATATCCGACGGCATCATGCCATCCAATGAGGGACGGGGCTACGTTCTCCGCCGCCTTTTAAGAAGAGCTGCCCGTCACGGTAGACTTCTGGGCATCAAAGGAAAATTCCTTGCAGACTTATCCTCCACCGTGATTGACTTATCAAAGGATGGGTATCCGGAGCTGGAAGAAAAGAAAGCCATGATTTTAAAAGTTCTGTCCCAGGAGGAAGATAAGTTCAATAAGACCATTGACCAGGGCCTTGCCATTCTTGGGGAGCTGGAAGAGGAGATGGTAAAGAAGAATGTCACCATTCTTTCCGGAGAAAATGCTTTTAAATTATATGATACCTACGGATTCCCCCTGGATCTGACTCTGGAGATTCTGGAAGAGAAGAATTTCGGAGTAGACGAAGAAGGCTTTAAAGCTGCCATGCAAAAGCAGAGGGAAACCGCCAGAAATGCCAGAAAGACCACCAATTACATGGGTGCTGACGTCACTGTTTATCAATCCATTGATCCTGCAATTACAACGGAGTTCATCGGTTATGATAAGCTGACTTGCGACTCCAAAATCCTTGTTCTTACCACAGAAACAGACTTAGCAGAGGCGCTTACCGACGGAGAAACCGGAACCATTGTGACGGAACAGACCGTATTTTACGCTACCATGGGCGGCCAGCAGGGCGATGTGGGCAGAATCGTAAGTGATATGGGCGAATTCAAGGTGGAAGATACCATCCATTTACAGGGTGGAAAAGTGGGCCATGTGGGCAGAATGATAAAGGGAATGCTGCAGACCGGAGATATGGTCACCTTAAAGGTTTGTGAGAATAACCGTCAGAATACGGGGAAGAACCACAGCGCAACCCATCTTCTCCAGAAAGCTTTAAGAGCGGTTCTTGGCAATCATGTGGAACAGGCCGGTTCCTTAGTTGACGGAGACAGGCTGCGTTTCGACTTTACCCATTTCTCAGCCATGACGCCTCAGGAAATCGAACAGGTGGAAACTCTTGTAAATGAGAAAATCAAAGAATCTCTTCCTGTAAAAACGGAAATCATGTCTTTAGAGGAAGCAAAAAAATCTGGTGCAATGGCACTGTTTGGGGAAAAATACGGAGATACGGTCCGCGTAGTGAAAATGGGAGATTTTTCCACGGAGCTTTGCGGCGGTACTCATATTAGTCATACAGGAGTCATCGGCTCCTTTAAGATTCTGTCAGAAACCGGTATCGCAGCCGGAGTACGGAGAATCGAGGCCCTGACCGGAGACGGCCTGATGCATTATTATCAGGAAACAGAAAAAGAGCTTCATGAAGCGGCAAAGGCTGCCAAGACAACACCATCATCCCTGACAGCCAAAATTGAGTCCCTTTTAGATGAAATAAAAGCCCTGAATTCTGAAAATGAAAAGTTAAAGAGCAGGCTTGCAAAGGACTCTCTTGGCAATGTAATGGATCAGGTGAAAGAAATTAAGGGAGTAAAGGTCCTTGCCACAAAGGTACTCGATGTGGATATGAACGGACTCCGCAATTTAGGCGATCAGCTGAAAGATAAATTAGGCGACGGGGTTATTGTACTCGCCTCTGTTCAGGATGATAAAGTGAATCTGATGGCTACTGTAACGGAGGAAGCGCAGAAAAAAGGTGCCCATGCGGGCAACTTGATCAAAGCCATTGCTTCCTTAGTTGGCGGTGGCGGCGGCGGACGTCCGAATATGGCTCAGGCAGGCGGAAAGAATCCGGCAGGAGTAGCTGCATGCCTTGAAAGAGTCATGGAAGTTGTTGCGGAACAGCTGATATAATAAGCAAAACATTAAGAAAAACATGAAAGTTTTTCTTGACGTATGGCAAAATTATGCTATAATCATATCAGTGCTATAAAATACCCAAACAGTTGTATTATGCACAAGTACACAACTGGAGGGAGGTTAGGTGTGAGCTATGTCAAATGTTATCGTTAAAGACAACGAAACCTTAGATAGTGCTTTACGCAGATTCAAAAGAAACTGTGCAAAAGCAGGTATCCAGCAGGAAATTCGTAAGAGAGAACATTACGAAAAACCGAGCGTAAGACGTAAGAAAAAGTCTGAAGCTGCAAGAAAACGTAAATATAACTAATAGTTAAAAGATGAGCCCCTGGTCACATTTTCAAGTGACCGGGGGTTTTTTCGGCTTTTAAGACCATAGAAAAAATTTAAAATCTCGTTTCTGCATACTAAATTAAGAATGGCATGGTTGTACTGTGACGAATTTCCCGCTTCTTGTTTGCATATAGTATAAAGGGGTCAAAAACCCCAAAGCAAGCCAAGGGGTTTTTGACCTCTTACAGCGTTCGCCAGATGCAGGAATGCAGTATTCCTGTGCCGGCTGGTTGCTTGCGGAAATAAAAAGAGAGGAGCAGAAAAGGGATTATGTTTGAGGAATCAAAGGAAAAAGCAGCTTCCGCCTTAAAACTCCCGAAGGATGTGGTTCTGGGAGAGGTGCTTGTATCTTTTCTTGGACGTCATAGCGTTGTGATAGAAAATTACCGGAGCATTATCCTGTACACTGACTCTTCCATCAAACTTCAGGCAAAAAACTGTCGAGTCATCATCGGAGGAAGCAGACTGATGATTGAATATTACACCAATGAGGAGATGAAAATCAACGGTTATATAAAATCCCTGGAATTTGAATAAAAAGGGAACTGGAGGTGTAGCAAAATGCTTGCATGGCTGAATCATTACTTTTTCGGTTATCTTTTTATAGAAATGACCGGTTTTTCCCCGGAACGTTTTCTTAATATGTGCAGCGTTCATGAAATTGAATTGTGGAAAGTCATAAATTCCGGACATTCCTATCAGCTTTTTATGACTGTACAAGGGTTCCGCAAGGTAAAACCCCTTGTACGTAAATCGAAGGTCAGACTTAGGATTTTAAAAAAGTTTGGACTTCCTTTTTTTTTACACAGGAACAAAAAGCGGAAACTATATGCTGCCGGATTTGTAAGCTTTTTCCTGATCCTTTATTCCCTTTCCCTGTTTATCTGGGACATTGAGTTCGACGGGAACCGGATGTATACATACGACACCCTTTTAAAATTTTGTGAATCGGAAGAAATCCGGTATGGCATGAGAAAATCAAAAATTGACTGTGATGCCCTGGAAGAGACCTTTCGAACAAAGTTTCCAGAAATAACCTGGGTGTCGGCAAGGGTATCAGGAACCCGCCTTTTGGTTAAAATAAAAGAGAATGAAGTGTTGTCGGAGATTCCTGTAAAGGATGAAACCCCCTGTGATATCATAGCGGAAAAAGACGGTGTGATCACCTCCATGATCGTGCGCAGCGGTGTTCCAATGGTAGCCATAGGTGATACCATAGAACAAGGACAGACGCTGATCAGCGGCACCCTTCCCATTATCGGAGACAGCGAGGAAGTGATCAACACCCACTTTGTGCGCTCCGAAGCGGATATAACGGCCAGAACAGAATATCATTTTACCAGGCAGATGCCCCTTTTCCGGAAAGTAGACGTAGAAACAGGAAAGGTCAGGAAGGGATATTATATGAAGGCTTTCCGCTTTTCCTTCATGCTTATCCGGCCACGGCCGGAGGGAACTTTCTGGAAGCGGACGATGGAGGAAGAGCAGCTTCATTTATTCCAGAATTTTTATCTTCCCATTTACGTTGGCAAAATAACAGGGAAAGAATATATATCCTACGAGCGTCCCTATACGGAAGAAGAGAAAAAACAGCTGTCCGAGGATATAAACGAGAGGTATAAAAAAAATTTAATAGAAAAAGGGGTACAAATTCTGGAAAATCATGTTAAAATACTAGATAATGAATCTTTATGCCAGATTGCCATAGATTTCGTGGCAGAGGAGCCTGTAGGCAGGCAGGAGGCGTTGAAGATACAAAGAACAGAGGAACCGGAGGAGACAAATCATTTAAATGAGCGTAATTGAGACAATCATAGATATCCCAGCTGAACACGAAAAAAATGTATGCGGACAGTTTGACAACTATCTAAAGAAAATAGAACGAACCCTGCATGTTACCATGATTGGACGGGATGGCGCCCTTAAGATCATAGGATCGGAGCAGATGGTACAGAAAGCAAAAAGTGTATTCAATAACCTGATCGAGCTTTCCAAGCGGGGAAATGCCATTACAGAGCAAAATGTAGATTATGCCCTCTCTCTGTCATTTTCTGAAAGCGATAGTCAGATTTTAGAAATCGACAAGGACATTATCTGCAGAACCATTACTGGACGACCGGTAAAGCCCAAGACCCTTGGGCAAAAGCAGTATGTGGATCAGATCAGAAAGAAGATGATCGTATTCGGCATCGGGCCTGCCGGAACCGGAAAGACCTATCTTGCCATGGCAATGGCCATCCAGGCGTTTAAAAACGGAGAGGTGAACCGGATCATCCTGACCAGGCCCGCCATTGAGGCAGGGGAAAAGCTGGGCTTTCTCCCAGGTGATCTGCAAAGTAAAATAGATCCTTACTTAAGGCCATTATATGATGCACTCTATCAGATCATGGGAGCGGAGAGCTATCTTCACAATGCGGAGAAAGGCTTAATTGAGGTGGCTCCCCTGGCTTACATGAGAGGCCGTACCCTGGACAATGCCTATATTATTCTTGACGAGGCCCAGAATACCACTCCGGCCCAGATGAAGATGTTCCTCACCAGAATCGGTTTTGGATCAAAGGTGATTGTAACAGGTGACTTAACACAAAAGGATCTGCCATCAGGAGCCATATCAGGTCTTGATACAGCCATGAAAATATTAAAGAGAATTGACGACATCGGCTTCTGCCACTTAACCAGCAGCGACGTGGTTCGTCATCCTCTTGTGCAGAAAATTGTACAGGCTTATGAAGATTATGAGTCAAAGAAAAAGCCGGTTGAACGAAAGACCAAAGCCATCGGCGGCAGAAAGGCACGTTATGACGATTAATGTTGAATATGAGGCAGAAAAAAAGCTGGACATCCCATATGAAGATATTATTACAAGGGTGGTAGAAGAATCGCTGGATTATGAAGACTGCCCTTATGAGGCAGAGGTCAATATTCTCATTACCGACAATGAGGATATCCGCCAGATCAATAAGGAATACCGGAATATAGACAACCCTACGGATGTTCTTTCCTTTCCCATGATCGAATACGAAAATCCTTCGGAATTTGAACACTTAGAAGAGACGGCAGACGACTGCTTTCATCCGGAAACAGGAGAACTTTTGCTGGGAGATATTGTGATATCTGTAGATAAGGTAGAAGAACAGGCCGAAAAATACGGCCATTCCCAAACAAGGGAGCTTGCTTTTTTAGTTGCCCACAGCATGCTTCATCTTTGCGGCTATGATCACATGGAAGAGGAAGAGCGGGAGATCATGGAAAAGAAGCAGGAGGAAATCTTAAGCCTGGGAGGATTTACAAGATGATGAAAAAGGTATGGTTTGGATTCGCTGGCATCGTGCTGTCTGCCGCTTTTTTATCCGGCTGCAGTAGAAAATACGAAAAGGTATGGGTTCCGGATCAATCGCTGGAAACCGACCAGGCTCAGGAAACAAAAGAGATCAAAATTAGCAGCAGTGAGTCAGCAGACGATGGGACAGAGGCGAATTCCGGTGAATACTATACCTTTGAAGAACGTACTGAAAAAGATGGAATGATACGCAGCTATCTTACCGGGGAGATGGTGAAATCTGCCATCGGAAACCGGAGGCCGGTGGCAGTGATGATGAGCAATGACAAAGAAGCTCTTCCCCAATACGGAATCAACCGTGCCGGAGTGGTTTATGAGGCACCGGCAGAAGGGGGTATGAACCGTTACATGGCTATTATGGAAAATTATGATGATCTGGACCGGATTGGCTCCGTCAGGAGCTGCCGCACCTATTATACATATTTTGCCCGTGAATTTAATGCCATTTACGCCCATTACGGGCAGAGTACCTTTGCTAAGCCTTATCTGGCCAATGTGGACAACATCAACGGGCTTGATGGCATCGGCACGGTGGCATATTTCCGTTCCAAAGACCGGAAATCTCCCCACAACGCATATACCAGCGGGGAGCGGTTAAACAAATCCATCCTACAACTGGGATATTCGGAAAGCTACGACCCGTCCTACCGCGGCCACTACCGCTTTGCGAAAGAAGGCCGTAAGGTGACCCTTGAAGGAGTAAATGGCGTCAGCGATGCCTATAAGGTCTATCCGGGCTACGTGCTCAATAAGCCATGGTTTGAATACCATGAGGAGGACGGGCTTTATTACCGGTTCCAGTATGGGGCTCCTCACAAGGGAGATGAAGGCCAGATCAAAGTTAAGAATATTATTCTTCAGTACTGTCCTGCCGCCCATTATGCAACGACAGAATATTTAAACATCAACGTACAGGATGACTCTTATGGCTGTTACGTAACAGAAGGCCGTTCCATCCCCATAAAATGGACCAAGGATGGAGAATTCGGCCCAACACATTATTACGACATGGAGAATAACGAGATTATCCTGAACCAGGGAAAAACCTGGGTATGCATTATTTCCGCACAGGATTCTCCCAATGTAAAGTTATATGGAAAAGAATAGGACAAGCAGAAAACAGGCAAAAAGGGGATCTTCTAATTTCCTGATCCAGGGAGCCATCCTTGCGGTGGCTGGTATTATCGTCCGGGTCATCGGTATGTTTTACCGCATCCCTCTGGCGGATATTTTAGGGAATGAAGGAAACGGTTATTACAGCTCTGCGTTTACGATTTATTCCCTCCTTTTGATTGTATCCTCTTACAGCCTGCCTACGGCAGTATCGAAGATGATCGCCACCAGACTGGCGAGAAAAGAGTACCGCAACTCCACAAGGGTATTAAAGGTGGCCCTGTTTTACGGTACCGTGGCAGGAGGGCTGGGAGCTGCCGTGCTCTGGTTTGGAGCAGACATATTTGCCAGCCGTTTTTTAAAGATGCCTTATACCTTCTATGCCTTAAAGACGCTGGCCCCTACCATCTGGGTGATTGCCTATCTTGGTGTGTTCCGGGGATATTTCCAGGGCATTGGGACTATGCTTCCCACGGCCATATCCCAGGTGCTTGAACAGATCGTTAATGCGATCATCAGCGTATATGCAGCCTCCAGGCTGTTTCAGGCAGGGCTTCGGTCCAATCTGGTTCACGGTTCCACGGAATACTCCTTTGCCTTAGGAGCGGCGGGAGGAACCATTGGTACAGGAGCAGGGGCCGTGGCTGCCCTGCTGTTTCTCCTGCTTATTTTATTCAGCTACTTTCCGATCATGAAAAAGCAGGCAAGAAGGGACAGGACAAGACGGCGGGAATCCTATGGAGAACTTTCCGGCGCTCTTTTCATGACGGTCTTTCCCATTGTATTAAGCAGCGTGGCTTATAACATCAGTACAGTGATTGACAACAGCATTTATGGAAACGGCATGGCGGCCATGGGTATGGGTGCATCGGAGATCGCTTCCAACTGGGGAGTAATCGGGAAGTACCAGCTTCTTTTTAATATTCCGGTTGCAATTGCCAATTCTCTTTCCTCCGCCCTCATCCCCTCCCTATCAAGGGCAATGGCGGAAGGTCAGAGAGGACAGTTAAAAAGCAAGGTATCCATGGTGATCCGTTTTTCCATGCTCATTGCCATACCGGCTACGGTAGGCCTTACCGTACTGGCAGGACCTATCTGTAATCTGTTATTCAGCAGAAATGACAATTCGGCCCTTATTAAGATGATGATGTACGGATCTGTGGCAGTAGTGTTTTTCTCCCTTTCCACAGTGACAAACGGAGTATTGCAGGGCATCAACCGGATGCAGACCCCCTTAAAGAATGCGATCATTTCTTTGATCCTCCACGTCATCATACTGTGTGTCATGCTTTTCGGATTCCGGCTGGGAATCTACAGCGTAGTGTATTCCAACATCCTGTTTGCCTTTACCATGTGTATGTTAAACGGGGCAGCAATCCGGAGATTTTTGAATTACAGACAGGAATATAAAAAGACCTTTATCCTTCCCATCATGGCATCGGGAGTTATGGGAGCGGCTGCTTACGGTACCTATTTTCTGGTGCATCTGACCTTGAAGCGCAATGTGTTTGGTGTTCTTGCTGCCATAGCTGTGGCGGTGGCGGTTTATGGAATTCTCCTTTTAAAACTGCGCTGCGTTGATGAATCGGAGCTTTTAAGCGTCCCCGGAGGGAAGAAGCTGGTGCGCATTGCAAGAAAATTCCATCTTATGTGATTAAAACCCAGGAAGAAGGCAGATACTATACTTACATGAAGGAGGTATCATCTCATGAAGAAGTATATGTTCTGCTTTCTTTTGTTCGTAGCGGCATCTGCCATTTGCTTAGGAATTGGGTTTGCCATTACAAAGGACAGCGTAAGGCCTGAGGAGGCCCTGCCGGGGGCAACCATAGAAACAGAAACTGTGACGGAAGCGCAGATCGTAATAAACCAGGAAGAGGTTGAACCCGTAAATGCAAAAGGCAAAGAAAAATATTATCTTGTCTCAGAGGACGGTTATCTTCTCGTCCTCTACCAGGATAAAACCACCATCTGCCTATATACCCATATGCCGGTCACTGATTTTCCCGAGGAAGAACGGGGAAAATTAATGGATGGCATATGGTTTTCTTCCATGATCGAGGTATTTAATTACCTGGAATCCTATACAAGCTAAAGAAGCACTTGAAATGAAGGGGCAAACTGGATACAATAAGTCTGTCTGAGGATACAGGAGGATTTTATGAAGCAACAGGTAATCATCGTAGGTGCAGGAGCTTCCGGTCTGGCAGCGGCCATCCAGGCAGCCAGACAGGGCGCTTCTGTTACCGTTTTAGAACATACAGCCAGACCGGGGAAAAAACTTCTTTCCACCGGAAACGGAAAATGTAATTTAACCAATTTAATGACCCCTGACGGCGCTTACCGGGGAGGTCAGCCAGAGTTTATAAAAAAGGTGCTGGAACGCATTCCGGTCGGACAGACTCTGGAATTTTTCCGGAACCTTGGCCTTGTTCTTACGGACCGGAACGGATATGTCTATCCCAACACCGGACAGGCCGCCTCTGTCCTGGAAGCCCTTCTCTTTGAGCTGGACCATCTGGGCGTCTCCATAGTTACCGACTGTCAGGTAGAGGAAATAAGGAAGGATCTGTCCCTTATGACTTCCAAAGGAAAGAAAAAGGCGGATGCCGTCATTTTAGCGGCAGGTTCCATGGCAGCTCCAAAAACAGGTTCCGATGGAAGCGGTTATCAGCTTGCAAGCGCTTTGGGGCACCGCATCATTAAGCCGCTGCCTGCTTTGGTACAGCTTAGATGCAGGGAAAAATGGTACAAACAGGCAGCCGGGGTCAGGACAGAAGCTGCCGTAACCCTTAAAATAGACGGAAAGGCGGCTGCAGCCGATCGTGGGGAGCTTCAGTTCACGGATTATGGGATATCCGGCATTCCGGTATTCCAAGTCAGCCGTTTTGCTGCCAGAGAGATGGATGCAGGCCGTAATGTAACAGCAGAGCTGGATTTATTTCCTTCCATGGATTTTGAAAGTACCAGGCAGCTTCTTTTGGAACGAGCTAGACACTTTGGTTACCGGCCGGCAGAAGAATTCTTAAACGGCGTATTAAATCATAAGCTGGCCCGGATTCTTTTAAAGGAAGCCGGTATCCCAAATGAGGGCTTTGTCAAAGATATTACGGCTTCCCAGATAAAAAAGCTGGCTTCTTCCTTAAAGGGACTGAAAACCGAAATCATTGCCGCCAATTCCTTTGATCAGGCTCAGGTGTGCAGCGGAGGTATTGATACCAGGGAAGTGGATCCAAACACCATGGAGTCAAAGCTTATTAACGGGCTTTACCTGGCCGGTGAAATTCTTGACGTGGACGGCATCTGCGGAGGTTATAACCTGCAGTGGGCGTGGTCTTGCGGCATACTGGCAGGCACCTATGCAGGAAGGGAAACGCCCAGAACGCATGGGCAGGAATGAGGAAAATTATGATAAGAATTAATCAACTAAAGCTGCCGGTGGATCACACAGAAGAGGCCTTATGGGCAAAGGCAGCGAAAACATTAAAGATACCGGTAAAGGAAATACATTCCCTCCAAATAATCAAACAATCTGTTGATGCCAGAAAAAAAGAGGAAATCCATTTTACTTACTGCATCGATGTGGAGACCGCAAAAGAAGAGTCTGTGATACATAAAGCCAGAAACGGAAGTTTTGGAATATCAGAGAAAAAAGAATATTTCTTTCCAAAGCCGGGAACTGAAAAGATGGCCAGCCGGCCGGTGATCATCGGCGCCGGACCTGCCGGGCTTTTTTGCGGGCTCATGCTGGCAAGGCACGGATACCGTCCCCTTCTTCTGGAACGGGGAGAGTCTGTGGAAAAGCGCAGGGAAGCTGTGGACTCATTCTGGAATGGCGGAATATTAAAGCCGGATTGTAATGTACAGTTTGGAGAGGGAGGCGCTGGTACCTTTTCCGATGGAAAGCTGAATACCCTTGTTAAGGATCCCCTCATGAGGAACCGGAAGGTATTGGAGCTTTTCGTGGAATTTGGAGCCGATCCCTCTATTCTCTATGTAAATAAGCCTCATATCGGCACCGATGTTTTAAGCGGCATCGTCAAAGGGATGAGGGAGGAGATCATAGACCTTGGAGGAGAGGTCCGTTTTAACAGCCGTGTGACCGATTTTATAATAAAAGGCGGCAGGCTGCAGGGAGTGATGGTCGATGAAAAGGAAGAGATTCCGGCAGAAACTCTTGTGTTGGCTATCGGACACAGCGCCAGGGACACTTTTGAAGTTCTGAACAAAAGAGGGGTTCCAATGGAAGCAAAGGCTTTTGCAGTGGGATTAAGAATCCAGCATCCGCAGGAGGGCATAAACCGTTCTCAGTATGGGACCGGAAATTATCCCAGCCTTGGTCCGGCAGATTACAAGCTTACCCATCAGTGCACAAATGGAAGAGGTGTTTATACGTTCTGTATGTGTCCCGGAGGATATGTCGTCAATGCATCCTCCGAAGAAAAGAGGCTTGCAGTAAACGGAATGAGTTATCACAAGAGGGATGGCGTAAATGCCAACAGCGCCCTGATTGTTACCGTGACACCGGAGGATTTTGGCGGCACGGCTCCTCTTGCCGGTATCGCTTATCAAAGACGGCTGGAAGAAGCGGCCTTCTTAAGCGGCAGCGGGAAAATTCCGGTCCAGCTTTACGGGGATTTTAAAAAGAATCAGCCATCAAAAGCATTTGGTGACGTAGAACCGGCCTTTAAGGGCTTATATGGTTTTGCAAATATAAGAGAGTTTCTTCCAGAATACTTATCAGAATCCCTGATTCAGGGAGTGGAAGCCTTTGAGCGCCGGATTCACGGCTTTTCCAGACCGGATGCTATTTTTGCAGGTGTGGAAAGCAGAACCTCATCATCGGTACGCATTCCCAGAGGCGAGGCCTTTGAATGCAGCATAAAAGGAATCTATCCCTGTGGAGAAGGCGCCGGATATGCAGGAGGGATCACTTCTGCGGCAATGGATGGCTTAAAAGTAGCGGAAGCCATTGCCTCCAGATTTGAAAGGTTATCTATATAAATTGACGAAACAGTAAAAATGATGTAAGATATGAAACAAAAAGAATACCAGAAAGCAGATGATAATGAAGATGTACGTCACAGAACGAGAGAAACTAAAGGATAAAAAAAGGATCGTTATAAAGATCGGATCTTCATCCTTAACCCATGCCTATACCGGGGATTTGAACCTGATGAAAATTGAAAAACTGGTTCGGGTTATCAGCGATTTAAAGGGACAGGGAAAGCAGGTAGTCTTAGTTTCCTCCGGTGCGATCGCAGCGGGACGTCAGGCTCTTGGGCACCATACCAGACCTGTTACCATATCGGAAAAGCAGGCATTCGCCGCCGTAGGCCAGGCCAGGCTTATGATGGTGTACCAAAAGCTTTTTGCAGAATATAATCAAATAGCGGCACAGGTTCTTTTGACCAAAAATACTATGGTTAATGACAGCAGCCGTTATAATGCACAGAACACCTTTGATGAACTTTTAAAGCTTGGGGCCATCCCTATTGTTAATGAAAACGATACCGTATCCACCTCTGAAATTCCACTGGTGGATAATTTCGGCGATAATGACCGGCTTTCCGCCATTGTTGCCGCATTGATCGGAGCAGACCTTTTAATATTATTATCGGATATTGACGGCCTGTATTCCGATGATCCCAGACAAAACCCAAAAGCAGAATTTATCGGTTTGGTAAAGGAAATCACGCCAAAGCTTATGGAAATGGGAAAATCCACCTCCGGAAGCGATGTAGGTACCGGAGGCATGGCTGCAAAACTTGCTGCCGCCCGAATTGCTACGGACAGCGGTTCCGATATGGTCATTGCCAACGGCGACCAGGTGGAGGTCATCGGGCAGATCGTATCGGCAGAAGAAAAAGGAACCCTGTTCCTTGCCCATTCAAACCATGATTTTGACTTGATGGACTATATTAATCACGAGTATTAAGGAGAACCCTATGAATCAGGATAAGATCGACAGGATCAATACACTTTATCATAAATCAAAAGCAACCGGATTATCAGAAGAAGAGCAGGCGGAGCAAGCTGCTTTGCGGAGAGAGTATATCGAATCCATCCGCAGCAGTTTACGAGGAAATTTAAACAACATTACCATTCAAGAGGAAGACGGAACCGTAACGGATTTGGGTAAAAAGTATGGAAAAGTCGGAGAAGAATGATATCAGGCTCATGATAAAGGAGCAGCGGAAGGCCTTGGAAGCAGCAGCTGAGAGCGTATGGGACGATTCCATCTGCGAGCAGCTTTTGAACCTTGATGATATTCTTAGGGCTTTTTGTGTTTACTGCTATGTATCCTTTCAACGGGAAGCAGGCACCTGGAGGTTCATGGAATCATTATTAAGGCAGGGAAAATGCGTAGCTGTACCAAAGGTCGTTGGAAAGGAACTGGAGTTTTATGCCATATCCGGGAAGGCAGATTTAGAGGAAGGCATCATGGGTATTATGGAGCCAAAGCCATCCTGCTTAAAAATCCATGACCCGGAAGCTCCTGTGATTGTTCCGGGACTTGCTTTTGACAAATCCGGAAACCGGCTGGGATACGGCGGCGGATATTATGACCGGCTTTTTGAAAAGGAACCAAACCATCCCCGCATTGCCATAGCCTACGGATTCCAGATATTTGACCATATTCCAACGGAACCTCATGACAAACGTATGGATCGGATTATTATTCCTTAAGAAAACTTTATGCCCCAAGTTTATGGGCAATAATAAGGAAAAGATTGGAGGACTCTTTTATGACGATTATTGAAATCGGAAAAAAAGCAAAAGAAACAGCCGGAATTATAGGGATCCAGGGATCAGCCAAAAAGAATGAAGGCTTAAAGGCAGCGGCGGCAGCCCTGCTGGAAGGAGAAGCGGAAATCCTCGCCGCAAACCAGGAGGATGTAATAAAAGCAGCAGCTTCCGGAATGAACGCCGGACTGATTGACCGCCTGGAACTGACTCCTGCGAGAATCGAAGCCATGGCTGACGGACTTTTATCCGTGGCTGCGCTGGATGACCCGGTGGGAGAAGTGCTTTCCATGAAGATACGCCCCAATGGCCTGACCATCGGCCAGAAGCGGGTTCCTTTGGGCGTTGTTGGTATTATATACGAAGCCAGGCCCAACGTGACCGCCGATGCCTTTGGGCTCTGCTTTAAATCAGGAAATGCCGTGATCTTAAAGGGTGGAAGCGATGCCCTGGAATCCAATATGGCCATTGTTAAATGGCTCCGTACCGGCCTTAGGAATGCAGGCCTTCCGGAGGATACCATCCAGCTCATCACTGATACTGACAGGGAAGTAACAAAGGAATTCATGCGCCTTAGGGAATATGTGGATGTATTGATCCCAAGAGGAGGCGCCGGATTAATAAAAACCGTTGTGGACAACAGTACCATTCCGGTCATTGAAACAGGAACCGGAAACTGCCATATTTTTGTCGATGAATCCGCTGATTTTGATATGGCCTTAGATATCATATTTAATGCAAAGACTCAGAGGATCGGAGTGTGCAATGCTTGTGAATCCCTGGTCGTTCACAGAACAATTGCCCCTCAGTTCCTGCCCTTATTAAAAGAGCGGCTCTCTCAGAAATCTGTTGAGATCCGGGCGGACGAAGAAGCCTGTACCATGGCAGAGGGATTTGTCCCTGCTACCGAGGAAGATTGGGGCAGTGAATACCTGGACTATATCTTGTCCTTAAAGATTGTTGGCTCTGTGGATGAAGCCATTTCCCACATTAATCGTTATAACACCAAGCATTCCGAAGCCATCATTACATCAGATTATAATAACGCTCAGAAGTTTTTAAATGAAATTGATGCAGCAGCCGTTTATGTCAATGCATCCACACGCTTTACTGATGGATATGAATTCGGCTTTGGCGCAGAGATCGGGATCAGCACCCAAAAGCTCCATGCAAGAGGACCTATGGGACTTAAGGAGCTGACGACTACCAAATATATCATTTATGGCAATGGACAGTTTCGCCCGTAGCTGACTTTTTTATTTAAAATACAAAAATCACAGTAAAATTTCATTGTAATTTAATATCCGAAATTCATTTTAATGTGATAGAATTAATGACGAGAATTTAACACAAGGATTTTTCTTCAATTATACGATCAAAAACCTAATAAGGGTCAGGCTAAAACCCAAAAGGAAAAACAGGGAGTTTGCACAGGAATGTGCGCACCCTGTTTTTTTCTGTGCAAAAAATCGTAAATCACTTATTAAAATGTATTATCCAAGGAGGCATTACTGGATAAAAATACGGGTAAAATGATTGGAAATACATGATTTATCCACCATTATGGTCTGCAATAAATCAATTGTGTACATTTTGCATAAAAAGTATTAAATATAATTACCGAACTTGTGCTATTTGCTTGAAAAGAATTGATTTATTAATAACATTAGTATATTGTAATGTTATAACTTTTACATGCCTGCGCAAGAGGCACAGGATAAGCAAATAAGGAGGCAATCGTTATGTTAAAATCTAAGAGGTTTGTAGCGGCGGCGCTGACAGCGGCTATGGTTATGGGAACATTGGCCGGATGCGGGAGCAGTACAAAAGGGAACGCTGACACCGGGGCAGCAAAAACAGAAGGGGAAAAAGCAGAGACATCAGGAACAGCAGCAGGGGGAAGCGCAGCAGTAGGAACGAAAGTGGAATTCTGGAATGACAAATTTGCCAATTCGGAAAAGTCTGATGTGGATAAGATCATGAACAGTATTACGGAATTAAGCGGAATTAAAGTAGAACAGATTGCATATCCGGATACGGCAGCATATCAGACAGCCATGCAGCAGTCCATCCGCGATAAGAAGGCACCGGGATTATTCACCTGGTGGAGCGGACCTCAGTTAGAAACACTTGCCAAGAATGATTTGCTTGAGGATTTATCAGACCTTTGGGATGAAGTGATTGTTCCAAACGGCGTATCAAAGGACTTAGCAGACGCATTTACCGTGGACGGTAAGGTCTATGCGGTGCCATACAGCGTTATCTATAATACCATGGTCTACAATATGGATATATTCAAACAGTTTCACCTGGAAGTGCCCCAAACGTTTGATGAGTTTATTACTGTCTGCCAGACGTTAAAGGACAACGGCATCACTCCTATCGCATTGAAGAACGACTCATGGGCAGGCTTTATCTGGTTCCAGGCTTTAATTGGTGCATACGAACCGCAGCTTTATTTAGATATCTGTAACGGAACAAAAGACTATACGGATCCGGATGTGGTAAAAGTAATGAACATCTGGAAAGACATGCTGGACAAGGGATATTTCACAATGCCTATGAAGATTCAAGATATGGACAAATCTTTAGCACAAGGTACCGTAGCCATGGAATTAGAGCCAAACTATGAAGTGGGTTCCCTGATTAAAGAGTACGGTATGGTAGCTGGAGAAAATGTCGGTGTATTCGTCCTTCCTTCCATGAATGATCATAAGAAGGTTATCTTCTATGAAGTGACTCCATTATGCGTTGCCAAGGCCAGCGCAGATAAAGAAACTGCAAAAGAAGTATTGCGGTCTTGGTTTAAGAAAGAGCATCAGACGGTTCTGACAGAAGTTGCAAACTTTGTAAATACCAGCGAAGTATTGGTTGATAACAAATGCATCCAGGATACGCTTGCCTTTACATCAGATTCAGACAATTACCAGATGATCCTCCGCTACTACGAAAATACACCGGAAGAAATTCGTAATGTAGCATTGGACGAACTGATGAAATTTGAACTTGGCGATGCAGGTGTGGATGAAGTATTACATACAATCCAGGCGAAAGCATCCGAAGTATTTGGAAAATAGTCAGGGAAGGTCAGGAACCGGAGAGCGGACATCCGCTCTCCGAGTCTGGTATCAGAAAGGAGCATATGGTATGGCAAGGACGATAGAAACGCAGAAGAAAAAAATATATTGGAAGGATTATTTATATATACTTCCGGCAGTCCTTTTTATCGGTATTTTTTTTGTATCATCCATTTTTTATACGGTCCGGCTTAGCTTCTTTGAGTGGGATGGCTTTTCAAAAATGACGTTTAAAGGTCTGGATAATTATATCAATTTATTTCAGGATAAAAATTTCAAGATATCAGTGATGAATACCCTCATCTGGGTAGTATCTTCCATGGTTACGTCAGTGCTTGTTCCATTATTGTTTGCGATTTTGATTACAAGGAGTTCCGCATTAACACTCTTTAAAAATATATTCTATTTTCCAACAGCGCTTTCCGGAACGGTCGGAGGCCTGATCATGGCTACGCTTTTGTCCACCTATGGTCTTCCTCAGATCTTCCTATGGCTTGGGAAGCCGGAACTGGCGAGAGACTGGCTGGCCATTCCTTATGTGAATACCTTTATCATGATCCTGACCGGCGTATGGCAGGGGATCGGCCTAAACATGCTGTTGTTCATTTCAGGAATCAGGAACATGGATTCTTCTCCCATTGAGGCCGCTAAGATTGAAGGCGCAGGTTCCATCAAGCTTTACACAAAGGTGATCCTGCCGCTTTTAAAACCGACCATCATCGTTGTACTTTTAATGGCCCTTGTAAACAGTTTTAAAGTATTTGACGGCATATGGGTTATGACGAAAGGTGGTCCATACAGGACATCGGAGACTCTGGCTCTTACCATGTACGAGGAATCCTTTATTTATAACAATTTCGGCGTGGGCGCTGCGGTAGCAGTCGTTCTTACTATCGTAATCCTCATAGTATCCTATTTTAATATCAGGAATACATTCAAGGAAGATTAGACAAGGAGGCCATCATGGCGCAGAAAATATATAAAACAGTCATTGTTAATGCCATACTGTCAGTTCTTGGCCTTGTGTGGATTACCCCTTTGATCTTTACCGTACTGAATATCGTAAAGACAAAGCAGGAATATAACATAGGAAGCTTCTGGCAGCTACCAGAAGGTTTCTATTTGGTGGACAATATAAAAACCGTGATTGACAGCGGGATATTAAGTTCCATGGGAGCCAGCCTTTTATATGCCGTTTTAGGATCGGGATTTTCTGCTTTTATCGGCCTTCTGGCAGCTTACGCCCTCACTCATTTGAGGATTCGCGGAAAAATGTTCTGGTTCCTTTTCATCTACAGCGGAACAATTTTTCCGTTCCAGGTCTATTTGATTCCTATTTACAAAGGATACTTCAAGCTGGGACTTTACGATACAAGTCTGGGCATGGTACTGTTCTATACGGCAATCTGTATTCCTTTCTGTATGTTTGTCCTTCGCAACTTTTTCTTGGGTATTTCCAAAGAAGTCTGCGAATCTGCAAAGATCGATGGGGCGTCGGAGTGGAAAACGCTGTTACACATCTTTGTACCAATGGCAAAGGCTCCCTTATCCATTCTGTTCCTGTCACAGTTTACCTGGTCCTGGAACGACTTGATGTTCGGTCTTACTTTTACAAAATCAACCCATATCAGACCGGTCATGGCGAGCATGTCCATGTTAAGCAAGGGCAATGCACCGGCACTGTTTTTAGCATGTATCCTGGTATCCATACCAACCATTATCCTGTTCATATTTCTTCAGAATAATTTTGAGGCGGGTATGGCTTACACCAGTAAATAAAAGAAACGAGGATAGCGAAGATGAATACGAAAAAAAAGTGGAATATTTATTTGATCCAGCATTCCCATACGGATATCGGCTATACGGAACGACAGGATAAGATCATGCGGTACCATTACGACTTTATACGCCAGGCCATGGATATTCTTGATGGAATCCACAGCGGGAAAATCACAGGGGCTGACGGCTTCGTATGGCAGTGCGAAAACTACTGGCAGGTGGAGAATTTCTATGAAATAGCAGACGAAGCCTCCAGGAAAAAATTCGAGACGTACGTAAAAAGCGGCGAAATCGGGTTAAGCGGCAACTATTTAAACATGACTGAACTGGTAAGCATGCCGGTTCTGGAACACGCCATAGAAAAAGCGCAGCAGTATGGGAAAGCAATCGGCCATCCGATTACAGCTGGTATGTGCGCTGATATCAATGGAATGGCATGGGGATATGCTGATGCGCTTTACGATTATGGAATCCGGGATTTTTACTCCTGCCTCCATCCCCATCACGGAATGTTCCCTCTTTATAAAAAAGCACTTCCGTTCTACTGGGAAAGCCCCAAAGGAAACCAGATGCTAGTCTGGAACGGAGATCATTACCACTTGGGGAATGAGATGTTTTTGGCTCCTCATGGGGGAACAACGTACATGATAAATGATGAATTTTCACCGGGAATCCGGAAGAATTTCATTCTTAACCAGAGCACAGAGGATACGTATGAAACCGAGATGAAGATCGTAAAGACCAGAATCCAGCGGTATCTTGATAATCTAAATGAGGAAGGCTATCCCTACGATATCGTACCGTTCATGGTTTCCGGAGCAATTACAGATAATGCACCGCCTAGTGCTGGCATTGCAAGACGGGTCAATGAATTGAACAAAATATACAAAGATCGCATATCTTTCCGCATGGTGACCCTGGAGCAGTTCTTCGATGCTGTGAGGAAACATTGCAGCGATATCCCCGTCTTTCGCGGAGACTGGACCGACTGGTGGGCCGACGGAATCGGCTCAACACCGGCTGAGGTGAAGGTATACCGGGATGCTATGAGAAAATATGACCTCTGCAGGAAACTGGATCCCCATGGTCTGCTTGGAAATCAGAAACTGATGGAGAAGACGGCAAAGGAACAAATGCTGTATGCGGAACATACCTGGGGGTATTCCTCCAGCGTTTCTGAACCGTGGGAAAGTCTGGTAGGGATGTTGGAACTGAAAAAAGGTGCTTATGCCGCTAATTCCAATACTCACGCGGCAAAGAATTTAGATCAGATCCTGGCAGCTAAAGGAGAAGTGGCAATCCGCCAGGATAAGCCTCAGCGCTATTTGGTCATCAATCCACATGATGTAGAGCTTCACACAAAAGCCTGCCTTTACATTGAGTTCTGGGAGTATATCCAAGGAGTACGTTATGATGAGACCATTCCGATCCGGGTGGTGGACTGTGAAACCGGACAGACGGTCCCAAGCCAGGTAAAACGGATCGCCAGGGCAACCCAGGTGGAAATCGAAATTGCTATGAAACCGAAAGAAGAGAAACTGGTGATGATTACCCTGGATGAACGGAAGTATCAAACCACTGAAAATCACGCCCACATCGGGGCGGAAGGCATTGAGGACCTGCTTTCAGAAAAGGATAACAGGGTAGATGCAGACCGGATTGAGACTGACCATATAATTCTTACTTTAGACGGAGAAAAGGGAATCACTTCCATTATAAATAAAGCGGATCACACAGAACTGATCCGTGACGACAGTGTGGACGGCGCATTTGCCGGTGTGTACGAGGTGACGGATATGGTGGAATCCGCCTGTGAAACCAGAAGAAGAATGGGACGTAACCGAAAATCCACAGCTACCAGAAGATACAGAAGCATGTTAAAGGATCGGAGAATCGTGGAAAACGGAACGGTTTACGCAGCGGTTGAATTGGATTATCAACTGGAAGGAACCGGATTCTATACAGTATACGTAAAGGCATATAAGCATCAGCCTAAGCTGGAGGTAATGGTAAGAGTCCATAAACAAAGTGTGTGGGAGCCGGAAAACTTATACGTGGCCCTTCCGTTTACTGCCGGAGAAGACACAACGGTTTATTTCGATAAAACAGGCTGTATTATCCGGCCTGGAATCGACCAGCTGCCTGGTAGCTGTCAGGACTTTTATCTGATACAGAATGGTGTAGTATTAAAATCAGATACCATAAATCTTGCCATAATCACAAAAGATGCACCTCTCATTAGTCTTGGCGGGCTGGAAGCCAGACCAATTGTCTTATGTGATTGCGAGGATGAAGGAAGAAACCGTTCTCCACTTTACTCCTGGGTGATGAATAACTATTGGGAGACAAATTTTAAGGTAAATCTGGGCGGATTTTATGAATTTTTCTATACTCTGATGGTTCACGAACCATGCGGTAAAGCGGAAATATATGCAGTATGTGAGGCAGAAAACGAGGGACTGATTGCCTGTTATACGGATTGACAAAGGAGAGAAGAGTGTGAAGGCGGAATGCGGATATATACTTCTGGATGTAGGTGGTACGCAGATAAAATGCGCAGTTGCGGACCAGACAGGACTGCTGTTTCAGAAAGGACCGGTAAGCTTTCCGGCCTTGGCAAAGGAAGAAAGCGGGATTATCTTTGACAATTTCGCTTTCCTGATCAATGAGATGAAGAAGATGGCCGGGATGAGTCCCATTGCCGGCGTAGCTATGGCGTTTCCGGGGCCTTTCGATTACGTTTATGGAATCAGTCTGATGAAGGGACTGGATAAGTACGATTCCATCTATGGAATTCCTCTCGTTTCCCAACTGAAAAAGCGTCTGGATTGGCTGGCAGATATCCCGTTTCAGTTCCTTCATGATGTGGAAGCATTTGCTGTGGGGGAAAGCTGGTATGGAAAAGCTGCGGATAAGGAAAAAATTATTTGTCTTTGTATTGGCACTGGAGCAGGCTCTGCTTTTGTAAAAACAAAGAGGATTCAAAAGGAAGAAAAGGACGGGGTGCCGGAAAACGGCTGGCTTTACAATGCTCCGTACCGTGACGGGGTAATTGATGATTACTTATCCGTCAGAGGTCTGGCGGTACTGGCCAGTGAAATTTATGGCAGCAGTATTTCCGGTAAGGAACTTTACCACCGTTCTCGTCAGGGGGAAGAGAAGGCACTGCTTACGTTTCAAGCATTCGGGGATAATTTAAAAGACGCTATGGTGCCGTTTTTAGACAGGTTTAAACCTGATGCGCTGGTTATGGGGGGGCAGATATCAAAGAGCTTCGCCTTCTTCGGAGATGGTATCCGAAAAGAATGCCTGTATAGGAATATAGAGATTTTCACGGAAGATGATACATCGGGACTGGCAATGCTGGGACTGTTTGTTTCCATGAAGGAAGGAGTGTAGAGAATGCTGAATCACGAAAAGGGGGCGCAGCCCTTATATTCCCAGCTGGAAACAATATTAAAGAAGCAGATTGAGCATGGGGAATTCAATAAGGGGGATATTTTCCCCACGGAAAAGATGCTGATGGAAGAGTACGATGTATCCCGGGTCACAGTACGTCAGGCTTTAGCTGCGCTGACCCTGGACCGGTATATCAAAAGTTCCAGGGGAATCGGAACCACGGTAATATATGAAAAAATTGACGAACATTTAAAGAGTGTCATCAGCTTTACAGACGAAATGAAGCAGCATAACATCACCATGAGTACCTCCTTTTGCACAATGGAAAAAGTCAGGCCGGGGAAGAAAGTAGCCATGGTACTTGGAATTCCTGAGACGAAGCAATGTTACTGCCTTACCAGAGTGAGATGTGTGGATAAAATCCCTATGGTCTATTCTGTCACGTATTTGAAGGATATCGTGGAACTGCCTATGGAAAAGGAATATTATATGGAATCATTATATAAATATCTTCAGGAAACCTATGGAATCATTATTGCGAGAGGACAGGATACCCTGGAAGCCGTGTTATCCACAAAGGAAATCCAGGGTTTTTTGAAAGTAGATCCGCAGCTGCCTTTATTTAAGAGGGTAAGAAAGACATTTTTGGCGGATGGGGAAATATTTGAATATTCTGACTGCTATTATCCAGGAAACCGGTACAAGTATACGGTGGACTTATAAGAAGGTGGAAAGGTTGAAAGAAAAGTATAACTGGATATGCAAGCATATCTGCTTGTTTCATTAGGAGGCAAATATGAAATTTAATAACAAATATAACAATTATGAACTGCATCCGTATACTGAAATCAAGGGGTACGATGACCATGCGTGGGGAGATTACGATTCGGTGGTATCTGAATTGAAACAAAATATCGGAGAAAAGGAATCTGCCGTAGTATGCTTTGACTTCTATCCGGGTGTGAATAAGGAAGAAATCCTTGCTTTGGCAAGGAAATTAAAGCCGGATGTTCTCATTGATATGGAAGAACTTGCAAAAAGTGAGGAAGAATTAAACCGGGAATTCCGTGATTTTATTACGGACGACCGGGTGTTTGGTATCATGTGCCATAAGCGGCTAGAAGATTTTTTTGATTTGGAAAAAATGGCAGCAGCCAGGCAGCAGCTTTCCATGCATCAAAACGGGCTTGTGGTGATTGCAGGCGTTGGAGCAGGACTTTTAAGGGAAGGTGATATCACGGTTTACTGCGATATCACTCGATGGGAGGTTCAGCTTCGCTACCGTGAAGGTATGCCTAACTGGCACTGTACCAATTACGATGCGCCGAATCTGGAAAAATATAAAAGAGGGTTTTTCATCGAGTGGAGACTGGCAGACCGGTATAAGAAGGAACGGTTTGAACGCTTTAATTACATACTGGAAACGGAAGACAGGGACAATCCAAAGATGATCACCGGTGAGGCATTCCGGGCAGGCCTAAAGGAACTGAGCAGACGCCCCTTCCGTTTGGAACCCTACTTTGATCCGGGGGTTTGGGGCGGTCACTGGATGAAGGAACACTTCAATCTCGAAAAAGAGAAGGAAAATTTCGCGTGGAGCTTTGACGGTGTACCGGAAGAGAATGCCATCAATCTGGCCTTTGGAGAGGTGAAGGTAAAACTCCCTGCCATTGATCTCGTTTTTTACTGCCCCAAGGATCTTTTAGGAGAGCGGGTGCACGGCCGCTTCGGTGCAGAATTTCCTATCCGTTTTGATCTTTTGGATACGATGGGAGGGGGAAATCTATCCCTTCAGGTTCATCCGCTGACGGAATATATTCAGGATGCTTTCGGAATGCATTACACTCAGGATGAAAGTTATTACTTGCTGGATACTGATGAAGACGAGGATGTATACGTTTACTTAGGTGTAAAAAAGGGTGTGGACAAAGATGCCATGGAACGGGATCTGCGAGAAGCTGAGACTGGTAAAATCCAGTTTCCGGCCGAAACATATATAAACGAAATATCGGTAAAGAAGCATGACCATATATTGATCCCGGCGGGGACCATCCATTGTTCCGGTAAAAATACCATGGTACTTGAGATCAGTGCCACTCCCTACATTTTCACCTTTAAGCTGTGGGACTGGGGTAGAGTCGGTTTGGATGGGATTCCCCGTCCAACTCATGTGGATCACGGATTAAAGAATATCCAGTGGGAACGGGACACAGACTGGATCTATAAGGAAATCGTCCATCAGGAGCAGATTCTGGAAGAACGGGAGGGTATGAAGTTGGAACGTACCGGACTTCATAACCAGGAATTCATAAATACCTTCCGTTATACTTTCACGGAACCGGTTTCCGTTAAGATGGAGGATTCCGTTCAAATGATGAACCTGGTGGAGGGAGAATCCGCCAGTATCGAAAGTGTAGGCGGAACCTTTCAACCCTTTGAGATCCACTATGCGGAAACGGTCATCGTGCCTGCAAGCGTGGGAGAATACCGGATCGTACCAGGTGAAGGTATGTGCATGATGGTGATTGCAGCAATCCGAAAATAATGGAGGAAATAAAGCACATGGATAAATCAACGATTAAAAAGGTACACGTGGTATTTAAGACCCATCTCGACATCGGCTTCACTGATTTGGGGCAGAATGTTCTGAACAAATATGTGAATCGCTATATTCCGCTCGCCATTGACTTGGCCTTTCAGATAAATAAGGAACAAGAAAAACGGTTTATCTGGACTGTCGGTTCCTATCTCATAGATTACTATTTCAGACATGCCGGAGAGGAGGCCTGCAAACGGCTTGAGGCATCAATCCGCCGGGGAGATATTTTCTGGCATGGACTGGCCTGCACCACCCATACGGAACTGCTGGATAAAGAACTTTTTGAATACGATTTAAGCCTTTCCGACAAATTGGATAAGCGGTTCGGAAAGAATACCATTTCAGCCAAGATGACAGATGTTCCAGGCCATACGAAAGCCATCATCGGTCCTATGGCGGATCACGGCAAGGTTTACATGCACATCGGCGTCAATCCTTCCTCTATGGTCCCTCAAGTCCCCTTGACCTACCGCTGGAAGTCGGGAGATAAGGAGATTATCATCCAGTACTCTTTTGAATACGGTGCGCCTTGTTATGTGGAAGGAATGGATGAGGTGCTGGAATTCGCCCATACCGGTGATAACTTAGGACCTCAGTCCGTGGAAGCGGTAGAGGCTGAGATGGACCGGATACAGGCCATATATCCTCAGGCTAAAATCGTAGCTTCTACCATGGACAAGTATGCCGAGAGCCTGCTTCGATATAAAGACCTCCTTCCAGTAGTGGAAGAAGAAATCGGGGATACCTGGATTCATGGCATTGCCTCCGACCCGCTAAAGATTACCCGTTATCGCGGACTGATTGAATGGAAGGACCGTATGGAAAGGGAAGGAAAACTATGCCGTGAAGACAGTTTTTACGGAGACTTCATGGAAAACCTGCTTCTGGTGGCAGAGCATACGTGGGGGCTGGACTATAAAAAATACCTGGCTGATTTTACAAATTGGGAAAAGACTGGTTTCCAGGCGGCCAGAAAAGCGGATGTGACAACTCTGGATTTCCTAACAAACCGTAATGCCGGTATGTTAAAGGTCTTGCAGGAGGATTTCCACAAGTACCGCGGCGGGAAATTCGATGGATCCTATAAAATATATGAAAGTTCCCATGCTGAGCAGATGGAATACATCCGGAAGGCTGTCGATGCCCTTCCGGATGTATTGAAGGAAGAGGCGAAAGCGGAGCTTGACCGTCTGACTGTGAACTGCCGTGATATGGCGGGGAGAGAGGGCGGAAGAACAATATATCCTTATGAGCGGGTGGTTATTGGAGAATGGACTGTATCGTTTGATGGCAGCGGCACTATGGTGTATTTGAAGAAAGGTGAAAGGGAGTGGATTACGGATGGGGTTTTCGGAAGGCTATCCTATGAGACTTATAATGCCAGGAACTGTGTGGAGAATTACTACAGCTATAACCGGGCCTTCCGCCAAAACCAGTGCTGGTCGGAAGGAGATTTCTCTAAGCCGGGCCTTGAGTTCGCAGAGGATTTAGAGAACCGGAATTACGTATTCGGTGCGGAGAAAATCAAAGCAGATGGTAATGAAATCCACATTATGCTAAAAGGCAATGAAGAGGCGATTACAAGATATGGCTGCCCGAAGCGGGCCGTTATTACCTATACCTTTGGGGGAGATATTAGCGTAAGGCTCTGCTGGTCCGGGAAGGATGCCAACCGCATGCCGGAAGCACTTTGGTTCGATGTTTGCTTTGATGTGGAAAATCCATACTGCTGGAGGCTGAAGAAGATGGGAAATCTTATTTCTCCGGTAGAAATAGTGCGGGGAGGTAACAGAAGACAGCACTGTGTGGAGGAACTTTCCTATCACGGTGCAGACGGAAAAATCGTAGTTATAAACCACCATTCCCCTCTCGTCAGCGTGGGTGGAAAATGGATGTACGGTGATTACCGGAATCTTCCGGATATAAAAAAAGGATTCTCTTATAATTTATATAACAATAAATGGGGAACAAATTTCAAGATGTGGTGCGAGGATGACTGTTGTTTTGAATATACGGTCAAGATTACAGGGGAGGGCAAACCCGCTACATAAAAAAATAGTCGTCTTTGGTATTTCTCCTTAAAGCAGAATAACTGTACATACGATTCAAGAGCCAGCTGGTATGGTGTTCTGCCATCCAGACTGGCTCTTAAACTTAGTGTTATCGTTTTCGGATCCCTCCCTCTTATGGAGGGGCTTCCGGATATCAGCTTTTGACATAAGTCAACTGGTATTTAGGTGAGTTAAGCGTCAATTCTGTATAATCCAATATCTGATTATTGGTAAGATAAGTAGTATTGGCAACTCTTAAAATAGGAGTATCCAGAGATATTCCAAACATTTCCGCGATATTTTTTGAAGGATGAATGGGTGTTACGGTATGGTCACTGTATGCGATTTTCATACCCTTTACCTGTTCAAAGTACTGATATTTAGATTGCTGCAGCACCTGCATTGAGATATCGGGATACAAACGGCTGGACATATAGGTTGTTTCAAACTGAAAAATCTCATCATTTGCATACCGGACTCTTTCAATAAAATAAATAGGTTCCCCTGTCTCAATCTTTAAGATGGAAGCAATATTTGAAGGTGCTTTCTGGATCATAAAGGTGGGAACTTCAGTCCGGACGGAAATTCCCTGTTCACACATCACTTCTGAAAATCCCTGGATGGAACTGGGGTTTAATGTAACGGAAGGGTGGCATACAAATGTCCCCACTCCGGCAACCCTAGTCAAAAGTCCCTTTGCTACCAGATTATCTGTGGCTTTTCTCACAGTCACCCTTGATACATGATAGGTATTGGAAAGCTCCAGCTCTGTGGGTATAAGATCGTCTTTTTTATAATAACCTAAATTTATTTTCTGAAGTAAGTCATTTTCAATCTGTTTATATTGTGCAATTCTTTTTTCTGCCATAAATATCACCTCATTTTATTATAAAGCCAGTTCTTTAATTGTATTATACTTTGAAATAAATGACAATACATTTTTGCATTATTAAGTATATTACGCAGCATATTAGTAGAAACTGCAACTTGTTCATGATAATACAATTGAATTAAATGTATTGACATTGCCATGAGATTGTAGTATATTATGTACATAAATGACAATACATATCGTGCAGTAATAAATACATTTTAACATCAGGAGGTACAAATAGTGAAAAATGTATTGTATATTCATACCCATGATTCCGGGCGGGTATTGAGTCCCTATGGTTATAAGGTTCCCACACCAAATATGGAATCCTTTTCCAGGACAGCAGCCGTGTTTCGGAATGCGTACTGTGCAGGTCCGACTTGTTCACCCAGCCGTGCGGCAATGCTGACAAGCACGTACCCACATCAGAATGGCATGTTAGGTCTGGCCCAGAGAGGCTTTACCATGGATTACAGCAAACATCTGGTCCACTATTTAAACCAGAATGGCTACTATACCGTTCTTTGCGGAATCCAGCATGAAGCAGGCTGGTATCTGGACAGGAAACTGGGAGCGGCTGAGATTGGCTATCAGGAAGAACTGACCACAGATAATTCCGGATATACTCAGGAAGAGCTGGTGGACTGGGATAAGGAAAATGCACTTAAAGTCTGCCAGTGGCTGAAAGATCATAACAAGGAACATCCCTTTTTCCTTTCTTATGGAATGTATGCAACCCATCGGCGGTTTCCTGATAAGATTGATGAAGATATTGACCCGGATTATGCCCTTCCCCCCTATCCGATTCCGGACACCAAGGATACCCGTAAAGATTTTGCTGGTTATCTGATGAGTGTTAAACGCGCGGATGCCTGTTTTGGCAAGGTGATTTCCTGCCTAAAAGAAGAGGGGTTGTGGGAAAATACCATTATTCTCTTTACAACTGATCACGGTTTGCCAAATCCCTTTTCAAAATGTACTTTGTTTGATAGTGGGATCGGTGTGAATCTGATGCTTCGGTTACCGGGAGCTTTGGCGAATGGAACCGTTGCAGACAGTCTTGTTTCCCATATGGATGTATTTCCTACACTTTGTGAGCTCCTTGAACTGGAGAAACCGGAATATTTAGAAGGAAAGTCACTGGTTCCACTGCTAACAGGGGAGAGAGAGGAAATCAGGTCCGATATCTTTGCTGAAATCAATTTCCACACGTCTTATGAGCCGGCACGCTGTGTACGCACTAAGCGCTATAAATATATCCGCTATTATGATACAACCTATTTGAAAATTAACCAGTCCAACATTGATGAATCTTTGACAAAAGATTATTTTATGAAGCAGGATCTGGAAAGCCAGACAAAGTACGAAGAAGCTCTTTATGATCTTCTTTATGACCCGGGAGAACGCAATAATCTGGCACATAACCGGGATTACGCTTCGGTTTTGAAAGAAATGAGCCAGAGATTACTGGCTTATCAGGAAGAGACAGGGGATCCGATTCTGAAAGGTGAAATTACAATAGAACCAGAATGGAAAATAAACAGAAAGGAGTGTAAGACTGCAAGTTCAAAAAATCCAGAGGATTATGTCAGCGTTGGAAAATGAAAGGAGGAAAAGGATGGTAGGTATGATTGTAACCGGCCATGGCAGTTATGCCGCAGGGATCACAAGCGGACTGAAACTGCTGGCTGGAGAGCCGGAGTATTATGAACCAGTGGATTTTCTGGAGGAAGATTCTCTGGAGATTCTAACCGGAAAATTAGCAGCGGCTTCAGGGCGGCTGTCCCAATGCACCGGAATTTTGATTTATACGGATTTGACAGGAGGATCCCCGTTTAATGTCTCCGTTCGTATGAAAATGGAACGGCCTGGCAAAATAGCTGTAATCGGCGGGGCTAATCTTCCGGCAGTACTGGAAGGGTATATGTCAAGAGGTTCCATGGACAGTGCTTCTGAAATTGCCGCAGAGAGTTTGACCGCGGGAAAAAATGCAATGATACAGTTTGAAGAATCTGCTGTCGCGGAAGGGGATTACGAAGAATAATAAAAGGAGGAATAAGGTATGACTTTTTTACAAGCTTTACTGATTGGATTATTTGCCTATCTTGGCAGTAAGCGTACACCTTGGTTTTTTGGGGTGACCGGAGGGTGGAATATGATTGGGCGTCCTCTTGTAGCCGGTTTGATTGTTGGTGTGATCTTAGGGGATGTAAGAGGCGGTGTTATTGCAGGAGCTATGGTTCAGGCACTTTTTATCGGACAGATCACGCCCGGAGGCGCTATGCCGGCGGATGTGAACTGGGCAGCCTATATCGGTATACCGCTGGCACTGGCGGCCGGAGGTACCGGCGAACAGGCAGTGGCCTTATCAGTTCCTCTCAGCATGCTGGGACTTGGACTATTTAATTTTATCATGACGATCAATGCATATTTTCCTCATATGGGAGATCGTGCCGCAGAAAAGGGAGATGGGGCGGGAATTCACCGTGCTACTTATCTGGCAGCCGTTCCAAGCTTTATTCTCCGGGCAGGCTCTGCCATGCTGATCTGTTACCTTGGCACGCCCCTGGCAGAGTTCCTGATCAACAGTATGCCTCAGGGAGTATTGCACTTTTTTGAGGTGGCCGGAAAGATGCTCCCTGCCATTGGATTTGCCATGCTGCTTAAGCAGTCCCTTTCAAAGAAATGGATGCTTGTATTGTTTCTGATGGGCTGGATCCTGATCGGCTCTACCAATATGTCTGTTACTGCACTGGCTATATTTGCAACTGCAGTTGCATTTATCTTTGTTATGGCCCAGGGCGGAACACAAGCGGCCGTACCGGCTCCGGTACAAAGCTCAGAGGAGGATGGCTGTTATGAAGAATAAAAGAGAAAACTCATTACTTACCAAAAAGGATATTAACAAAGCTGCCTGGACTTATATTTTCTTTATACAGGCAACCCAGAATTTTGAACGTATGATGGGACTTGCTTTTTGTCATGTGCTGGAACCGATATTAAAGAAACTCTATAAAAATGATTCTGGTGAATACAAAAAATCCCTTCAGCGCCATATGCAGTTTTTTAACACAGAGCCTCAGCTTGGCTCCCTGATTCCTGGTATTACCATTGCCATGGAGGAAGCCCGTGCCATGGGGGAAGATGTCAGCGAAGAGTTGATTGTTAATACAAAAAATGCACTTATGGGGCCTTTTGCCGGAATCGGAGACTCTATGTTAATCGGTACCTATAGTCCGATTCTTCTAAGTATTGCCATGAGCATGTGTATTAGTGACGGAAATCCGGTTGGTCCCCTGTTCTTTTGCGCAGTATGGCTTACCAGTATGGTTGGCCTGCAGTGGTATCTGTTTCATAAAGGATATGATATGGGTATCGGTGCGGCAAATTTGTTTTTCACCAACCGTTCGCTTGCCGATAAAATTACTACCGGGCTCACCATGATGGGGTTGATCGTAATAGGCGGAGTCGCCGCAACAACGGTAAAAGCAAATGTGATTTACCAGTTTGTAAGCGGTGAAATGTCTCTTTCTTTACAAGAGCAGATTTTTGATAAAATAATGCCCGGGATCCTTCCCCTTTTGCTTACACTGGCAGTGTGGTATCTGATGGATAAGAAGAAGTGGTCCGCCACAAAAATTATTCTCGGTATCGTTGGGTTTGCGGCTGTTATGGTATTTTTAGGAATCATGTAAATGCAGGATAATCAGAATCGGCCGGACCAGAGGAGATTTTCTTATGAAAGATATGGTTTTAATTATGTCAGACCAGCACGGCTGGGATTACACGGGATTTGCAGATGAACGGATTGATACGCCGGGTCTAAAAAAGATTGCAGAGGAAGGTCTGATGTTTGAACGCTGCTATTGCAATTCGCCCCTTTGTGTCCCTTCGCGCATGTCATTTCTATCTGGAAAATTGCCCTCACAACTGGGTGTTTTTAATAATGATGCCGCTCTTGGCGGTGATATGCCTACCATTGCCCATGAGATGGGACGCCTTGGATACCAGACCGTTCTGGCTGGCCGGATGCATTTTAAAGGGGAAGACCAGAAGCATGGATTTGATGAACGGTATTGCGGAGATATTACCTCTCAATTCTGGGGAACCGGCGGAAAAAAGCGCCTGGATTTTGGCGTGTATGCCGGAACAACGAACAGGATAAACTGCCTGAATGCAGTTGGAGGGGGGATTTCCCCGGTTATGCTTTATGACGAAATGGTATTCCAGTCAGCCATGGGTTTTCTTGAAGATTGGGGAAAGAAAAAGGAAAATGGAAAACCGCTGTTTCTGGTGATTGGATTCTATGGCCCTCATTTTCCTTTTACCTGCAGAAATGAGGATTACCTAAAGTACCAAAGCCGCTTTTCTATAGAGGAGTGTGAGAAAGAAGCAAGGCTCCCTTCTCTTTCTGCTTATAATGAATTTCTGCAGGAATGTGCACCAGAACATATGAGAAACTGCAAGGCCGCTTATTGTGGCCTGGTGGAGCAGTTAGACCGGTATGTAGGGGAACTTTATAATAAAATCCAGGCGGTCGAAGCCGGACGGGAATATCTCTTTCTCTACACGTCCGATCATGGGGAACAGCTTGGAAAACGGAAGCTGTTCGGAAAGCAGACCATGTATGAAGCTGCGGTCCGCATACCTCTTCTGGCAGCAGGAACCGGGATAGCTCCAGGCATCTCAAAAGAGCCGGCAGGGCTTTTGGATGTATCCCGTACACTTTTGGAAGAAACTGGAAGAAATGGAAATTACTCCTGGCATCAGGGAAATAAGCTTGATTTCAGTGGTTCCAGGAACGAAAAATCCAGACTCGTAAGAATCCAGCAGATGGTGGGTAGTGATGACAGCCCGCAGTTGATAGAAGCGGTGGTTCTGGGACAATACAAAATAGTTAAGTCAGGAAATGAAACCATATATCTTTATGATTTACAGGAAGATCCCGATGAAGAACATGATCTGTCATTGACCAGAGAGGGCTTATTAAAAAAGCTTATGAAACAGATAGAAGAAAGCGGCGGCTTCCTGAGTAAACATGAGGTTAAATATTTATCTGACCGGGAGCGGGAGGCCAGAGACGGGCAGCGACGGCTGAAAGCATGGGGACAGGCGAAAAAACCGGAAGAATGGGCAACCATGAAAATAGATAAAAACACACTCATAAATCCAAGAGAGTAGTTGGGAGGATTCCATGAAATACAATAAGTTTTGGACAGACATGCATAGTAATATCCACCATGAGCAAATGAATGAGCTCCCGGTGTGGTATGAACATATAAGAAAACAGATGGATTTCTGGCCGGTGGCTTATTATCCGTTTTACATGCGGCCCACACCGTCAGGGCTTGCGGTCGAAGACCGGTACGATGATGAAGCAATTGCCAGGGACTGGGAATTATTAAGAAGTTTTACCGAGGAAGCCAACAGACAGGGCTTTCCGATGTTCATGGGTTATGAATGGCAGGGAGCCGGGTTGGATGGAGATCATAATGTATTTTTCCTTCACAATAACGGGAAGCAGGAGCATCCGATGCGCTATCAGGATCTGGCCGCCGCCTATGAGGGGCAGGATGTCATTGGTATCCCACACCATCTGGCATACCAGCCGGGCTCCAGAGGTAAAAATTGGGATACCCATAACGAGACGTTTTCCCCTATAGCAGAAATTTACTCCAGCCACGGCTCCAGTGAAAATGACGATGGACCTCTGTCCATGGACCGCCATGTCCATATGGGACCGCGGACAGGAGAGACGACCTATGAGAAAGGCCTTGATCGGGGATATAAAATCGGCATCATTGCGGCAGGTGATAACCACAGTATTCCCGGAGTATTTGAAAATGGAAGCATGTGTGTACTTGCAGAGAACGGTACAAAGGAAGCCATCTGGGAAGGATTGACAAAGCGGAGAACCTATGGGGTATCCCGGAGCAGGATTGAAGTTGACTATTGTGTGAATTCAGCACCAATGGGATCTGAAATTGAAGCAGGCAAAGAAGTAGAATTGGAATTTCAGATAAAAGGTACCGGAGCGGTAGACAGGGTGGAGATTTTAAGAGATAATGTCTTAGAGGAAATGGTTGTGCATTCAGGCACATGGGAACGGGAGAAGCAGGTTGGATTGATCCGGTTCAAATTCCGTCTCGAGCTTGGCTGGGGACCGGATACCAGGGTCTACCATAACCACCTAAGGAAAAACTGGGAGGGACGTCTGGAAACGGACGGAAAACTGCTTTCCGCCCAAACGTGCTGGAATCACTATGGTCAGGAAATTTTTCAAGATGACGACAGGAGCTGCCGCTTTACCATGACCACATACCAGTCTCCGGCTTCCGGTAAATGGATGGGGTCGGAGAAGGCAGCAGCAGAGGGCTTTATCTTTGAAGTGGAAGCGGATGTGGACAGTGTTCTGCGTCTGCTCATCAATGGAACGGAATATCTCCTTCCCGTGAGGAAAATACTTAACAGCTCTCAGGTTATGGCACTTTGGGATGAGGTGAACTCCCTGACTAAGGAAAACTGGGGAGATATCACTCATTACCGGAATGATCCATGGTGGCACAATGCCTATAAAATCCGCATAGGCAAGGCATATCCTGAAAGCTCCTATAAACTTACCGGAAAAAGAAAGATCCGGATGGAGCAAAGCGGAAACTTACGGCTTCGCATCTGGCAGAAAAATGGAGATGCCGCCTGGACCTCACCTGTATTTATAACCGTAAAAGACTAACGAAAGGGGACTATTTAATGATGGAGATTGTAAATGTCCGGATTGATGACCGTCTGATTCACGGACAGGTAGCAACTGTCTGGAGCCAGGTTACAGGAGCAACCAGGATTATGGTGGTCGATGATCAGGTTGTAAAAGATACAATTAATAAGGAGGCTCTTAAGCTGGCCTGCCCGAAGCAGTGCAAGCTGTCAATTCTTACCGTAGAAAAGGCTGCCGCTAATCTGTGCGCCGAAAAATACGAAGGGGAAAGGGTCTTCCTGGTTGCCAAAAGCCCAAAAACGATATGCAGGCTTTACGATGCGGGCTTCCACATGGATAAAGTGAATGTGGGAAATATGGGAGGTAAGCAGAACACCCGAATGTTAAAAAAGGCCGTCAGTGTATCAGAAGAAGATATTACAGATTTTCTGTATCTGTCGGAACAGGGAGTTACAATTACGGCCCAGATGGTTCCGGCCGATGAGGTACTGGATTTCATTAAACTAATCAATGAGCGGTAAAATGCAAACGTAACCAGATACGTGTTCCCCTGGACCTTGCAGCATTATAAGACAAAAATCCATAACTAAATCTCGTTGTAATATTAGCAATATTTTAGCATCTGAAATTCCTCATTATATGATAGAATTAATGATGTTACAAATACTAGTTACAAAGGAGAAAAGTTATGGATTTTTCACTGCTTATTGGTATCTTCATCGGAATCGGTGCTCTTTTGACAGGTTTTGTTCTGGAAAAAGGCGCCATATATTCTCTGTTTCTCTTAAGCCCTTTCATTATAGTGGTAGGAGGAACAGCCGGCGCTGTCATTGCATCCTATTCCCTCAATGATATAGCTATGGCTATGCGGGCCATGTTTCGAAGTTTTAAGCATCCCCATTCCGCCAGTATGGAAAAAATGATTGCCAAAATATCAATGATTGCAACCCGCTACCGGGCGGAAGGAGTCACTTGCCTGGAAAATATAAGCAGGGATCCGGAACTGAATCAGGAGGAATATCTGCTTCTTAAGGAAGGCCTGGTTCTTATACAGGAAATGAAGACGCCGGAATCCATCCAGTACACCCTGGAATCTGATATCAGAGCCTATGTTCAGCAAAAAAGCATTGAGGCAAGTGTATTTGAGGCTGCTGCGGGGTTTTCTCCTACCATGGGAGTTATCGGTACCGTTATGGGACTGATCATGGTACTTGCTTCCGGTTTTGAGGATCCGTCAGAGCTTGCAGGTTCCATCGGTACTGCGTTTGTGGCAACCCTCTATGGTGTGTGTTTCGCCAATCTCATTTACATGCCAATTGCGAACAAATTAAAAACGCAGCTTAAGAGAAAGCATATTCAAAAAGAAATGATCGTGGATGGCGTCTGCATGATTGCCAGCGGTAATACCTCCCGAAATATTGAAAATGAACTCGCCCTTTATTTCCAGGCTTTTTCAGATGGAGCCAAACGATACAAACAGGGAATTGAAAACTAAAATTGGGAGGAATAAAGGATGCGCAGAAGAATCCTTGAATCAGAAGGAGAAAAAGACAATTCGGAGCGCTGGCTTCTTACATATTCTGATATGATTACCTTGCTTTTGGCTTTGTTTATCATCCTGTATGGCATGAGCTCAGTTGATACGATGAAGCTAAAAGAGATGTCACACGGGCTGGAGCAGGTTTTAAACCATACAGGTCAGACGAACAGTTCTGCGACAGGAGACAATATTTCTGTTTCTGCGGATAATTTAGACAATGTCTACCTGGCCTTGAAAGCTTATATCGCCGAGCGCAATCTGGGGGAGATGGTCGATGTATCTTCCAACGGATCAGCCGTAAGCATTCATTTAAAGGATGCCATGCTGTTCCAGCCGGACACAGCCATCCTGCTTCCGGACAGCAAGCCGGTCATTCAGGAAATCAGCAGCAGCCTAGAGGCCATTTACGGTGACATCAATCACATTACGATTACTGGCAATACGGCAGATTTAGGCCACTATGATGCTGCTAATGAAGCGGATTCCTGGCAATTGTCCGTAAATAGGGCAGTGGCAGTCTTAAACCAGATGACTGCTATGGGACTGGAGCCGGCTAAGATGTCCATTGAGGGAAATTCTCATTACAATCCCATCGCCTCCAATGATACGGATGAGGGAAGAGCAAAAAACCGACGGGTAGAAATTACCATTACAGGACGGGCTAATTAAGGGGTATTCGTGTATACTATGCATTATCTCTTGCATTGTCTGATTATTATTTGACAATATTTTATATTTATGATAGACTTCGGGCATATAAAACGAAATGAGGTGAAAGGATGAAATAATTTTCTTGCTAAAGTAACTGCATGATTAAGAAGGAAAGGACATTGTCTTTTTTTTGTCATGCCTGTTTATGCAAGAATATTATTTCATTCTCATACCTTTTATATTTCGTAAACGGCCCGATGGGCTTGTTTTGATGCAAACGGCTGTGAGAAAAAGGATTCTTGCAGTCGTTTTTTGTGCGGAAATTTTATTTCCTGCCTGAATGGAGGAATGGAAGCCCAAGTCCCGTCTTCGAGCACGTTTCCTTTCAGATCGATACGGATTGGAAGCTGGGTTTTACAGGAAGGAACGGAAGAGGAAAAACCACGTTTTTAAATCTTCTGATGAACCGTTTTAAATACACAGGAACCATTGTTTCAAATGTCATGTTTGACTATTTCCCTTATCCAGTGCCGGATGAGGAGCTGGAAACTCTGGAAATTCTGAATTCTCTCCTTGGAGAATATCCATTCTGGGAGCTTAAGAGAGAGCTGTCCAGATTAAAGGTTTCTGAGGATGTTCTGTACCGGCCCTTTTTCACATTATCAAACGGAGAGAGGACCAAGGTTTTGCTGGCTGCTCTTTTCTTAAGAGAAGGCCATTTTCTGCTGATCGATGAACCTACCAACCATTTAGACCGGGAGGCCAGAGAACTGGTAAGCCAGTATTTAAACAGCAAAAAGGGATTTATCCTGGTGTCTCATGACCGGAAATTCCTGGATGCATCCGTGGACCATATTCTGTCCATAAATAAAACCAATATTGAAGTTCAGAAAGGCAATTTCACCTCCTGGTATGAGAACAAACAAATGCAGGACCAATTCGAACGGTCCGAAAACGAGCGGTTAAAAAAGGACATTCGTCATCTGGAGGCGGCCGCAAGGCAATCAGGGGACTGGGCGGACCAGGTGGAATCAACAAAGATCGGTAAAAAATCCATGGTCCGTGAAAAATCCATTGATACTAGGGCCTATGTAGGCGAAAAATCCCGGCGTATGCAGATGCGCAGAAAGAATTTGGAACACAGGCAGGACCGTGCCATTGAGGATAAAAAAGGACTGCTGAAAAATATAGAAGATGCGGAAAATCTTAAGCTTTATCCTTTAAAGTACCGCTCGGCCAGAATTCTTTCATTAAAAGAGGTTGTTCCATACTATGAAGGGCCTGTCTGCGAACCGGTCAGCTTTACCCTGGAACAGGGACAAAGGATATCCCTGCAGGGGAAAAACGGCTGTGGAAAATCCAGCATTTTGAAGCTGGTCGCCGGCAGCGAACTTACGGGGGAGAATATTTCCTTTGAAGGATACGAGGAAATACCCAGCGGTCTTAAGATATCCTATGTATCTCAGGATACTTCATTTTTAAAAGGGAGCCTGACAGAATACTCCCGGGAAAGCGGTATCGAAGATCATCTGTTTAAGGCGCTTCTTCGCAAGCTGGACTTTTCCAGGGAACAGTTGGAAATACCCATGGAATCCTATAGCGAAGGACAGAAGAAGAAGGTTCTTATTGCCCGCAGCCTCTGTGAGCAGGCCCATCTGTATATCTGGGATGAACCTCTTAATTTCATTGATGTATATTCCAGGATCCAGATTGAGGATTTAATCCTTAAGTTCCAGCCGACCATGCTGCTTGTGGAGCATGACGATGCATTTACCGGGAAGGTGGCAACCGGAGTGGTGAAGATGATTTCACTTTAAAAAACGAATGTTAGATCGTCTGCTGCCTGAAGAAACAGCTTAATCCATACTACGTAATTATCGGCATTCGTTATAAAACCCACAGAGGACAGGGCATTCACACCCTGTACACCAGAAGGGTATTTCAACCAGAAAAGCCCATTTTGTTATTTGCAATAAAAAATATTTATGATATAATGGGAAAACCGAATAAAAATTAAGAGGTTACGCAAATGGATTATATAAATTTGACTTATGAGGAAGCCCTCAGCCAGGCACCAAAAGAAGAACCTGCAAGACAGTACTATTTTATAGAGCGTTACCGGGAAACTCTTGATAAATTAAAAGAATTATCAGGAAAAGAACAATTTACCTTTCACATCGCTACCTTTGGATGCCAGATGAATTCCAGAGATTCTGAAAAGCTTCAAGGAATTTTAGAAGCAATCGGCTTTGTAGAAACCGATACGGAAGAGGCAGACTTTGTTCTATATAATACCTGTACAGTCAGAGAAAATGCCAATGACAGAGTCTACGGACGTCTTGGATATTTAAACAGCTTAAAAAAGAAAAATCCTCACATGATGATCGCTCTTTGCGGCTGCATGATGCAGGAAGAGAAAGTAGTTGCCAAGATTAAAAAAAGCTACCGCTTTGTGGATATTATTTTCGGTACTCACAACATTTTTAAACTGGCAGAGCTTATGTATGAACGTCTGGAAGAAAAAAAGATGGTTGTAGACATCTGGGAAGGAACGGACCGGATTGTGGAGGATCTCCCTACGGACCGTAAGTACCCTTTTAAATCCGGCGTTAACATTATGTTTGGCTGCAACAATTTCTGCAGCTACTGCATCGTGCCCTATGTGCGCGGCAGGGAACGGAGCCGCGGCCCAAAAGACATTCTGGAAGAGGTAAAACAGCTTGCAGATGACGGCGTTGTGGAGATCATGCTTTTGGGACAGAATGTTAACTCATATGGAAAAAATCTGGAAACACCCGTAAGCTTTGCGGAACTCCTGACCCAGATTGACCAGGTAGATGGCCTGGAGCGGATTCGTTTCATGACTTCCCATCCAAAGGATTTGTCAGACGATCTGATCGAAGCCATGAAAAATTCAAAAAAGGTTTGCACCCATCTTCACCTGCCTCTTCAGTCAGGCAGCAGCCGTATTTTAAAGGTCATGAACCGGAAATACACCAAGGAACAGTATTTGGAGCTTGTAGAAAAAATCCGGACAGCCATTCCGGATATTTCTCTGACCACTGATATCATTGTAGGTTTCCCGGGAGAGACGGAAGAGGATTTTAACGAAACCCTTGAAGTGGTGAAAAAGGTACGTTTTGACAGCGCCTTTACCTTTATCTACTCCAAGCGTACAGGTACACCGGCGGCAAAGATGGAGGAGCAGGTACCGGAAGAAGTGATAAAGAACCGCTTTGACCGTCTGCTGGCTGAAGTCCAGAAAATCTCCTCCGAAGTCTGCGGAAGAGAGGAACACACCGTTCAGAAGGTACTGGCAGAAGAAGTGAATGATCATGAGGAAGGTCTTTTAACCGGCCGCTTGAGCAATAACACTACTGTTCATTTTAAAGGGGATTCTTCTCTTATTGGAAAAATCGTGGACGTATATCTGGATGAATCCAGAGGATTTTACTACATGGGAACTTTAAGACCATAAACAGAAGAAAAAGGAAGTGAAAGAGCATGGCTGGACTGTCACCAATGATGACCCACTACATGGAAACAAAAAAGGAGTACCCGGACTGTATCCTGTTTTACAGGCTGGGGGACTTTTACGAAATGTTTTTTGATGATGCGGTTACCGTATCAAGAGAGCTGGAAATCACCTTAACCGGGAAAGAATGCGGACTGGAGGAACGGGCGCCTATGTGCGGCGTTCCTTACCATGCCGTTGATACATATTTAAACCGTCTTGTCCAGAAAGGCTATAAAGTTGCCATTGCCGAGCAGATGGAGGACCCCAGACTTGCCAAGGGTCTGGTAAAGCGGGAGGTTATCCGTGTGGTAACACCTGGAACCATCACAAGCACACAGGCTCTTGATGAAACAAAAAATAATTACCTGATGGGAATCGTCTATATCGGCGAAACCTTTGGGATCGCAGTTGCGGATATCAGCACCGGTGATTTTCTTGTAACAGAGGTAGAATCGGAGCGGGAACTGATAGATGAGATTAATAAGTTTACCCCCTCCGAAATCATCTGCAACGAAGCATTTTATGTTTCCGGGGTGGATGTTGAGGAAATAAAGAACCGTCACCAGGCGGTCATTTCATCTCTGGATCATCATTTCTTTTCCGATGAAGTCTGCCGGAAAATTCTAAAAGAACACTTCAAGGTAGGCGCACTTACAGGACTCGGGCTGGAAGATTATGACACCGGAGTTATAGCTGCCGGGGCAGTTATGGAGTACTTGTACGAGACCCAGAAAAACAGCCTTTCCCATATAACCACCATTACCCCTTATTCCACCGGGCAATTCATGATTATTGACACTTCTACCAGGCGGAATCTGGAGCTTTTGGAGACCTTAAGGGAAAAGCAGAAGCGGGGAAGCCTTCTCTGGGTCCTGGACCGGACGAAAACGGCCATGGGCGCCAGAATGCTGCGCACTTACATAGAACAGCCTTTGATCCATAAATCAGAGATCATAAAACGCCAGAACGCCATTGAAGAGCTGAATATGAATTTCATTTCAAGGGAAGAGATCTGCGAATATTTAAATCCTATTTATGACCTGGAACGTCTGATCGGACGGATCAGCTATAAGACTGCCAATCCCAGAGATATGATCGCATTTAAAAGCTCCCTGGAAATGCTTCCGCACATCAAGAATCTTTTAGAGGAATTCACCAGTGACATGCTGAAGGACTTGTGGGGAGAACTGGATCCGTTAGAGGATGTCAGGGAACTGATTGACAATGCCATAATTGACGACCCGCCGGTCACCTTAAGAGACGGCGGAATCATTAAGGATGGTTTCCATGAGGAAGCCGACAAACTGAGAAGCGCCAAAACAGAGGGCAAGAACTGGCTGGCTGATTTGGAAGCAAGGGAAAAAGAAAAAACCGGGATCAAAAACCTGAAGGTAAAATTTAATAAAGTATTCGGCTACTATTTTGAAGTAACCAATTCCTTTAAAGATCTTGTGCCCGATTACTTTATCCGTAAACAGACCCTTGCCAATGCGGAGCGCTACACCACCGATGAGTTAAAGGAGCTTGAGAATGTAATACTTGGCGCTGAGGACAAGCTGTTTTCCCTGGAATACAGTTTATTCTGTAAAGTCCGGGATTCGGTGGCAGACCAGGTTCTCCGGATCCAGAAGACCGCAAGAGCCATAGCAGGAGCCGATGTCCTGGCCTCCTTATCCTCTGTAGCCACAAGGAACAACTATGTCAAGCCCCAGATCAATGAAAAGGGACTGATCGACATTAAAAACGGACGCCATCCTGTCGTGGAAAAAATGATGCGGGATGATCTGTTTGTTTCCAATGATACCTATCTGGATAACGGAAAAAACAGGGTTTCCATCATCACCGGCCCTAACATGGCAGGAAAGTCTACCTACATGCGCCAGACCGCGTTAATTGTCCTTATGGCCCAGATCGGAAGCTTTGTTCCTGCAGAGGAGGCAAGCATTGGAATCTGCGACCGGATTTTCACCCGGGTAGGCGCCTCTGATGATCTGGCTTCCGGCCAGAGTACTTTTATGGTGGAGATGACGGAGGTAGCCAATATCCTCCGGAACGCCACAAAAAACAGCCTGATCGTCTTAGATGAAATCGGTCGGGGTACCAGCACCTTTGACGGTCTCAGCATTGCCTGGGCCGTGGTGGAACACATCAGCAATCCGAAAATCCTGGGAGCAAAAACCCTGTTTGCCACCCACTATCATGAGCTGACCGAGCTGGAAGGAACCATGAGCGGGGTGAATAATTACTGCATCGCGGTAAAGGAACAGGGCGACGATATTGTTTTCTTAAGAAAAATCATAAAGGGCGGAGCTGATAAAAGCTACGGCGTTCAGGTGGCAAAGCTGGCCGGCGTACCGGATACCGTCATTATAAGGGCCAAGGAGCTGCTGTTGGAATTAAGCGATGCCGACATCACAGCCAAGGCCAGGGAAATTGCAGGGATCAACGCCAATATTACCCAGAGAAAGGCTGTTCCCAAGCCGGATGAAGTAGATTTACAGCAGATGTCCATCTTTGATACCGTAAAGGATGATGACATCATCAAGGAATTAGGCGATATAGAGCTGGGTAACATGACGCCCATTGACGCACTCAATACCCTGTACCGTCTGCAGACTAAACTAAAGAACCGTTGGCAGTAAGGCGTATCTGCAAACTCATTACCCAAATCTGCACACTCCGCTTTTCGGAAGATTTGTGCTGCAAATCCTGGGACAAGCAGTTTTCTGAAACGCCCTAGAAAAAGGAGCAAGTGCCATGCCGAATATAACCGTACTGGATCAGAACACTATTAATAAAATAGCGGCAGGAGAGGTCATAGAACGTCCTGCCTCCGTTGTAAAGGAGCTTTTGGAAAACGCCATTGACGCTAAATCCACCGCAATTACCGTGGAGATAAAAGAAGGGGGAACCACCTTTATCCGGGTGACCGACAATGGCTGCGGAATCCCAAGAGAGGAAGTATCTCTTGCTTTTCTGAGCCATTCCACAAGCAAGATCAAATCCGTCGAGGATCTGTTTACCATTTCCTCTCTTGGATTTAGGGGAGAGGCTCTTGCAAGCATTGCTGCCGTCTCCCAGGTGGAACTTATTACCAAGACCAGCGTAGGGCTTACCGGAACCAGATATCAGATCGACGGTGGCGAGGAACGGTCCGTAGAAGAGATCGGAGCACCTGAAGGGACCACCTTTATTGCCAGGAACCTGTTTTACAACACTCCGGCCAGAAAGAAGTTTCTAAAGACACCTGCGACAGAAGGGGCTCATGTGGCGGAACTGGTGGAAAAACTGGCACTTTCCCATCCGGAAGTATCCATCCGATTTATTCAGAACAACCAGAATAAACTTCACACTTCCGGAAATCATAATTTGAAGGATATTGTATACACAGTGTTTGGACGGGAGATTGCATCGAACCTTTTGGAGGTTACGGTGAAAAAAGATCAGATCTCCATTCATGGCTACATCGGGAAACCGGTGATCGCCAGAGGCAACCGTAATTACGAAAACTATTTCATCAATGGCAGGTACATAAAAAGCAGCATTATTTCCAGGGCAATTGAAGAAGCCTACCGGCCATTTATGATGCAGCATAAATATCCCTTTACCATGCTTCATTTTTCCATTGAACCGGAAATGCTCGATATAAATGTCCATCCTACCAAGATGGAGCTTCGGTTCCGGGATGGGGAAATGGTCTATCACATGGTATATCAGGCAGTATCAGGTGCTTTGGCACACAAAGAGCTGATTCCTGAGGTGGAGTTAGAGAAGAAAAGGGAGGAAAAGCAGGGGTTTGCCGGAAAAAAATTCGAACCCAGCCCGGAGCCTTTTGAAAAGCGCCGGCTTATGGCTATGGAACAACAGGCTGTCACGGAAGAAAAGAAGGAAACTGCCGATTCTTTTCCTAAAAGATTAACTCCGCCCCAGCCTTCCTTTGTAAAGGAAAGGAATGAGCTGTCGGAGAACTGGTTAAAACCACAGACACCGGCCATTAACAGACTGGCGGAGGTTCCAGCCCAGGATGTGATTCCTAAAAGTGAAAAGGTGCCGGAACAACTGGATCTGTTTGACGGAAAGCTTCTGGAACCAAAGGCCCGGACCAGGCACAAGCTCATCGGTCGGCTGTTTGATACCTACTGGCTGGTGGAGTTTAACGAACAACTTTTTATTATTGACCAGCATGCCGCCCATGAAAAGGTTTTATATGAAAAAACCATGGGAACACTTAAAGAAATGGAATGCATTTCCCAGCTGGTAAGCCCCCCTATCATCCTTACTTTAAACCAAAATGAAGAAGTTTTATTAAAACGCCATTTAAAATATTTTACGGATATGGGCTTCGAAATCGAGCCCTTTGGCGGCAGGGAATATGCAGTCAGAGGGGTTCCTGCCAACCTGTTTTCCATAGCAAAAAAAGAACTTTTAATCGAGATGATAGATGGATTGTCCGAGGATGGCTCATCCCATAACCCGGATATCATTTATGCGCGGGTTGCATCCTTGTCCTGCAAGGCAGCAGTAAAGGGAGGACACAGCTTATCTGCTGCGGAAGCCAACGGGCTTATCGACCAGCTTTTGAGCCTGGAAAATCCCTATGCCTGCCCTCACGGCAGGCCAACGATTATTTCCATGAGCAAATATGAGTTAGAGAAGAAATTTAAGAGGATCGTATGATGAGACCGCTGATTATTATAACGGGGCCGACGGCAGTGGGAAAGACCGCTCTGTCGGTCCGTCTTGCAAAGGCAATCGGAGGAGAAATTATAAGTGCTGATTCCATGCAGGTGTACCGCCATATGGATATCGGGTCTGCAAAGATTACAAGAGAAGAAATGGAAGGTGTTCCTCATTACCTGATCGATGTTCTTGATCCGGAAGAGGAATTTAATGTGACAGTTTTTCAAGAGATGGCCAAGGAAGCCGTGGAAGAGATTTATTCTCATGGCCATATTCCCATTGTGGCCGGAGGAACCGGTTTTTACATCCAGGCCCTTCTGAATGATATTGATTTTACGGAAAACGGAGAAGATACCTCCATACGCATGGAACTGGAAAAACTGGGACAGGAGAGAGGCGCAGAGTTTCTTCATAGCCTTCTCCGGGACATTGACCCGGATTCCGCCGCCCGGATCCATGAGAATAACATGAAACGGGTGATCCGGGCAATTGAGTATTACCGGCAGACCGGAGAGCGGATTTCTGAGCACAACATACGGGAAAGGCAGAAAAAGTCTCCTTATGATTTCCTCTATTATGTAGTAAATACGGACCGGGCCTGTCTCTATGACCGGATTGACCGGCGCGTGGATTTCATGTTTGAGCAGGGACTTGTAGAAGAGGTAATGCATTTAAAGGACATGGGCTTAACCAGGGACATGGTTTCCATGCAGGGCCTTGGATATAAGGAAATCCTGGATTATTTGCAGGGAATATATACACTGGAAGAAGCCCTCTATGTTCTGAAGCGCGACACCAGGCATTTTGCAAAGCGCCAGATCACCTGGTTTAAACGGGAACGGGATGTAAGATGGCTGAATCTTCCTGATTTTAACAATGACTTGGAAAAAGTGCTTTTAAAAATATTACAGGACACATATGAGATGTACGGATTGGAGAAAAATAAATAATGGAAATAAATGAAATGTATGAAAACCTGGGAATCAGCCGTCAGGTTATGGATTTCGGGAAAGAAATCGAAGAAACTTTAAAGGAACGTTTTAAAGAGATCGATGAAACGGCCGAATATAATCAGATGAAGGTCATTAAAGCCATGCAGGAGAACCGGGTCAGTGACATCCATTTTGCGGCAACCACAGGCTATGGCTACAATGACTTGGGCCGTGACACTTTGGAGGCAGTTTATGCCAGCGTATTCCATACGGAAAGCGCTCTCGTAAGGCCGAACCTGATCAGCGGGACCCATGCCCTGACCGTTGCCCTTTCCGGAAATCTCCGCCCTGGCGATGAGCTGCTCTCACCAGTTGGAAAGCCTTATGATACACTGGAAGAAGTGATCGGCATCAGGGACAGTGTGGGTTCCTTAAAAGAATATGGAGTGGTATACCGGCAGGTGGACCTTCTGGCCGATGGAACCTTTGACTACGAATCCATTAAAAAAGCAGTGAACGAAAAAACAAAGCTGGTCACCATCCAGCGTTCCAAAGGCTACGATACCCGTCCTACCTTTTCGGTTTCCCAGATCGGAGAACTGATTTCCTTCGTGAAAAAGCTGAAGCCGGATGTGATCTGCATGGTTGACAACTGTTACGGGGAATTCGTTGAACGGATTGAACCGTCCGATGTAGGAGCCGATATGGTGGTTGGCTCTCTCATAAAGAATCCGGGGGGTGGCATTGCCCCCATCGGCGGCTACATTGCAGGAAGAGCAGACTGCATTGACCGGGCTTCCTACCGTCTGACAGCACCTGGCCTTGGAAAGGAAGTTGGAGCCACTCTGGGCCTTAACCAGTCCTTTTTTCAGGGACTATTCTTATCGCCTACCGTAGTGGCAGGAGCCTTAAAGGGCGCTGTTTTTGCTGCCAATGTCTATGAAAAGCTGGGCTTTTCCGTGGTGCCCGACGGTACCCAGTCCCGCCATGATATTATCCAGGCTGTTACCTTTGGAAAGCCGGAAGGTGTCATTGCCTTCTGCCAGGGAATACAAGCGGCAGCCCCTGTTGACAGTTTTGTCACACCGGAACCATGGGATATGCCGGGTTATGACGCCCCTGTCATCATGGCGGCAGGTGCCTTTGTACAAGGCTCATCCATTGAGCTGAGCGCCGACGGACCTATCAAACCGCCTTATGCGGTTTATTTTCAGGGAGGTCTTACCTGGTACCATGCAAAGCTGGGAATTTTAATGTCAGTGCAAAAGCTTTTGGAAATAGGTTTGATCCGGGTGTAAGAATATTCACTTAACCTTGGAGGCGAATTATAAAAAAACGGTATACACAACTGCAAAACTATGTTAGAATGATTTGATAGGTATGGACAATCCTGTCATAAAACCAAAAGGGGTAGCATAGCAGATGAAATACAAAAACTGCTGGGTACTGCTTCTTCTTATGCTGGCTGGCGTAGTTCTCGGAGGCTTTGTCGGAGATCTGACCCGGGGAATTTCCTGGCTGTCCTGGCTGAACGCGGGACAATCCTTTGGATTTGACACCCCATTGATCGTCAATCTCGGAATTCTGGTAATTACCTTTGGCATTAATATTAAAATCACCATGGCTGGCATTATAGGAGTGGCGGCAGCCCTCATTACGTATCGGTTTATTTGAACGCCTGCGTTCATGTGCAAGTAACAAAGCGGATTGCGAATAACCGCTTTACCCTACATATGTCCTTTCTTAAAGTGCCTGGAGAGTAACGGTCAGGAGGCATATGAAACGAATAACGATGAAAGACATTCCTGCGGATGAACGGCCCTATGAAAAGTGTTTAAAGGAGGGGCCGGAAGGCTTAAGTGATGCGGAGCTTTTATCTATTATTATCCGCACAGGTTCCAGGGAGAGCAACTCCCTGGTGCTGGCACAGAAGATACTGGCCTTAAATTATCCCAAAGAGGGTATTTTAGGGCTTTTGCATCTTTCAATGCCGGAGCTGATGTCAGTTAAGGGAATCGGAGCTGTCAAAGGTGCCCAGCTTTTATGCGTGGGAGAGCTTTCCAGACGCATCTGGAAGAGAGCCGCCCGCTCCGATGGCGAGTCATTTAGCAATCCCCTTGATATTGTAAATTACTTTGTGGAGGACATGCGCCATAAAGAACAGGAGATGGTTTATATCGTGCTCCTGAATACAAAAGGAGCCCTGATAAGGGACATTATGATCTCTCAGGGAACGGTGAATTCTTCCGCGGTTTCTCCCAGGGAGATTTTCATTGAGGCTATGAAATATCATGCAGTAAGCCTGGTACTGGTCCATAACCATCCAAGCGGAGATCCATCCCCCAGCAGGGAAGACTTAAGCTTCACCCGCAGGGTAAAGGAAGCAGGAGATTTGGTTGGCATCCGGCTGTTGGATCACATTATCATAGGAGATAATTCCTATATCAGTTTGAAGGAACGGGGAATCTTATAGATGGAATCAAAGCGCAGCAAATATGTTCTTATTGCTTTAACAGTATTTTGTGTCCTGCTGATCGGGCTGACCTCCATTCGTGACGAATGGCTGACGCCCCTTAGGACCGGAGTGGGTTATTTACTTATCCCGGTGCAATCGGGTGTTAATGCAGTTGGCTCGGCCATTTATGATGAAATTATCGATTATACAAAGCTTCATGACGCACTGAATGAAAACAAAGAGATGAAGGATATTATCACACAGCTGACGGAGGAAAACACCAGGCTTCAGTCAGAAGAATTTGAATTAAAACGGCTTCGCCAGCTTTACAGCCTGGATCAGGAGTACGGGCAATATACAAAGGTAGGGGCCAGGGTCATTGCCAATGACTCAAGCAACTGGTTCCAGATATTCCGTATCGACAAAGGCTCAAAGGATGGCATTGCCCCGGATATGAATGTTGTGGCCGGGGGCGGCTTAGTGGGCATTGTCACGGATGTGGGGGCGAATTATGCGACCGTCCGTTCCATTATTGATGATTCCAGCCGTGTGAGCGGCATGGCCATGCAGTCCGGAAACAGCTGCATCGTTGCCGGTGACTTAACCCTGTTTAAGGAAGGAAGGCTCCGGATCACCAATGCGTTAAAGGAAAGCGATGTGAAAGACGGAGATAAGATCGTAACCTCCAACATCAGTTCCGTATTCCTGCCCGGCATCCTGGTTGGGTATGCTTCCGGCATTACCAATGATACCAACAACGTCACCAAATCAGGTTATTTAATTCCGGCTGCAAAGTTTGACAGCCTGCAGGAGGTTCTGGTTATCACGAAACTAAAATCTGACATGATGAAGGAAGAAGCTGCAGCCTCCCAGGAGGAAACAGCTATCCAGGAGACGGCTTCCTCAGAAGCAGAAACAACAGAGACCAATTCTCAATAAAGGAGTAACATGAGACGGATACTTTTTAATGTGCTGATGATAATTTTGGCATTTACCATTCAAAACTGCCTGTTTCCGTTGCTGCCGTTTTTATCGGCCGCTCCCAATCTGCTCTTAATCCTCACCTTTTCCTTTGGCTTCATGCATGGGAAAGAGTCCGGGATGTATTACGGGCTTTTGGCAGGGCTTCTCATGGATTTATTTTACAGCGGGCCTTTTGGCTTTTACACCCTGATTTTTATCTATGTAGGCTATATCAACGGAATTTGTACGAAATACTATTATGAAGATTACATTACGCTGCCTCTTATCCTAAGCGTACTGAACGAGTTGGCTTACAACTTATATATTTATGTTTTCCGGTTCCTGATCCGCCAGAAAGTCAGGGTTGGGTATTATTTTATTAATCTGATGCTTCCGGAAATCATTTTTACCGTTGTAACGACCCTGCTTCTTTATCGGGTATTCCTGATTTTGAACAGGCACTTGGAAGAGATAGGAAAAAGAGGTGATTCGGCAATTGTTTAGTGATTTGTTAGATATAATAAAGGAGTTTTTTAAAAAAGCGGTAACTTCACGGCTTTTTATACTTGGAATCATCTGCTTTTTTATGTATGCAGGTTTAATAAATAAACTTTTTGCCATGCAGATCGTCAATGGGGAAGAGGCTCTAAACGAATACTTACAGCTTACGGAACAGACCATTACAACCGCCGGAACAAGGGGCAATATCTATGACAGGAACGGCAAAGTCCTGGCTTATAACAAGCTCGCCTATTCCGTTACCGTACAGGATACCGGAGTTTATAAGAATGTTGCCGCCAGAAACAGTATGTACTTAAGACTGGTGCAGATCCTTGAAAAACATGAGGAATCCATACAGGGGAAATTTGAAGTCGCCATTGATCCCAACGGCGACATGGTTTATACTTCCTCCTCCGAAGCCTCCAGAAAACGCTTTCTGAGGGATTATTACGGCTTAAAAAAGGTGGAAGACTTAGATGATGAAAAAGGCGTTTATCCCTCCAATTTAAGCGCAAGAGAGCTGTTTGAAAAGGCCTGCAAGGACAATGGCTTGACGGACATGAAAGACCCGGATGGAAAGGTCGTTCCCCTGACAGACCAGGAGGCACTGGATATCATCAACATCAAATACGCCCTTCGCCTCATGTCCTACCGCAAATATGAATCCACGACGGTTGCCAGCCAGGTAAGCGATGAGACCGTGGCGGATATCCTGGAACATATCGGGGATATGCAGGGAGTAAGTGTGGAGGAAACCACGATCCGTGCCTATAACGACAGCATCTCCTTTGCTCCGGTCGTCGGTTATACCGGAAAGGTCCCGGAGGACCAGCTGGAAGGCCTTCAGAAGAAAAAAGACGATTACGACATCAATGACATTGTAGGACGGGCTGGAATTGAATATACCATGGAGCACGAGCTGCAGGGGACAAAAGGAAAAAAAACGATTTACAAGGACAGCGTAGGTCGGATACGTGAAACAAAGGATGAAACCGATGCCTCTGCAGGGAACGATGTGTATCTGACCCTGGATGCAGACCTTCAGAAAGGTATCTACCACTTAATCGAGCAGTCTTTAGCCGGAGTACTTATTAAGACCATCGTAAATGGTGATTACAGTTCAAACAGCACAACCGATGGCTCCAATATGAAGATACCTGTTAAGGATGCCTATTACCAGCTGATCAACAACAATGTCCTTTCCTTAAAGGAAATGGAAGGGGAAGACGCTTCTGAAACCGAAAAAAACATATACCAGAAATATATGTCTTCCCAACAGCAGATTTTCAACAATTTAAACAATGAACTGATGAGCACTCATGCCACGTCCATGAAGGACCTTTCGGAAGACATGAAGGCCTATATGTTTTATATTTATACCTACCTTTCAGGTCCTACGGTGGGGATTATCAAGGAAGACGCCATTGATACCTCCAGCGGGGAATATCAGGCATGGAAAGCGGATGAGATCAGTTTAAGGAACTATCTGTATTATGGAATAGCCAATGGCTGGGTAGATACTACCAAGCTGGAAACCGGTTCCAAATATTCAAACGCGGATGACACTTTTGAAGCACTTGTGGCTTATGTACTGGACAAGCTGAAAGATGACCGGAACTTTACCAAAAAAATATACAGGTATCTGATCAATGACGATATCATTACAGGGCAGGAGCTATGCCTTGCCTTATACGATCAGGGGGTTTTAACAGACAACGGCCAGGATGCCGCAGAACTGAGAGCCACAGGGGATGCTTATGCCTTTCTGATCAAAAAGCTGTCCACCATGGAGCTCACTCCCGCCCAGCTGGCTTTATCACCCTGTAATGCGGGTGTTGTGGTTACGAATGACAAAACAGGAGAAGTGCTTGCTCTGGTATCCTATCCGGGATATGACAACAACCGGATCGGCGACGGCACCTATTTCAGCCAGCTGCAGGCAGACTTGTCCCTTCCGTTATACAATAATGCAACCCAGACGAGAAAAGCGCCTGGTTCTACCTTTAAACCCATTACCGCGGTAGCTGCTCTGGAAGAGCGTGTCGTTGCAACGGATGAGACCATTACCTGTACCGGTATTTATACAGATGTAGAACCGCCCATTAAGTGTTGGATTTATCCAGGCCAGCATGGTCCTTTAAATATTGTGGGTGGAATCGGGAATTCCTGTAACTACTTCTTTGCTGATCTGGGACACCGTTTATCAATGGATGCCAACGGTGTATATTCTCCTGACCTGGGACTGGACGCCTTACGGAAATATGCAACCATGTTCGGGCTGGATCACAAATCCGGGGTAGAGATCGCAGAGCTTGATCCCCAGATTTCAAAAGAAGCGCCGGAGCGTTCTGCCATGGGACAGGGAAGCCATGCTTACACCAATGTCCAGCTTTCCAGATATGTAGCTGCCATCGCAAACCGGGGAACCGTGTTTGAACTCAGCTTATTGGACAAGACTACAGATTCTGAAGGCAATCTGATACAAGATTATACCCCTAAGATTTCTTCTCATATTGACGCGGCGGCTTCAACGTGGGATACTGTACAACAGGGAATGAGAGAAGTGATTGCAAACGGTTCAAGTAAAAGGCTGTTTTCAGACCTCGAAGTGGAAATTGCCGGTAAAACCGGTACTGCCCAGGAGGCCCGCAACAAGCCCAATCACGCATTCTTTATTTCTTATGCGCCATATGACAATCCGGAAATCTGTGTTACCGTGAATATTCCGTATGGCTATTCATCATCCAACGCCGCCAATATTGCGAAGAACGTCTATAAGTATTATTACGGCTATACGGACTTAGAATCCATTGTAAATGCCGGCGCCCTGGATGCAGCGAAGGTCAACATTCGCGATTAACTAGGATAAGAGGTGATATGATGCATAATACCGTAGTAATTAAAAGCAACAGAGCAGGTATGACTGTCATCCTGGACCCAGACATCCCCTTCCCTCAGCTTCTTTCTGATATCGGGAAAAAATTCGGGGATCATGCCAAATTCTGGGGATCTGCACAAATGACCCTGACCCTGGAGGGTCGGGAACTGACTTCCGAGGAGGAGTTCGCAATTATCAACCAGATCACGGAAAACTCCAATGTGGAGATCATCTGCCTGGTTGATACGGATATAAACCGTATGGAGCGCTGCGAAAAAGCACTGAACGAGAAACTCATGGAGCTGTCCTGCCAGACCGGGCAGTTCTTCAAAGGCAATCTACAAAGCGGAGAGACTTTGGAATCTGAAGCCAGCATTGTTATTATCGGTGATATAGGCAAGGGAGCAAAGGTTTTGGCAAAGGGCAACGTAATCGTTCTTGGAAAGCTTTCCGGAACGGTATGTGCAGGTGTGGCAGGCAACCGGGGAGCGCTCATTACAGCCCTGGATATGGCTCCAACCCAGCTGCGAATCGCAGATTGCACCTCAGGCCTGGACGGAAGAGGCAAGCGCCTTGGACGGGGTCCCATGAAGGCTTATATGGAAAATAACAAAGTCATAATTAAACCAATGAAAAAAAGTGTGGAAATATTCCAAAAACTAAGGTAGAATATAAAAAGGAAGTTCGATTCGCCTTTGGCTCATCGAACGGATAATTTACTAAATTCAGGGGGCACATCATTTGCCTTCGTTAAGTAAATTATACCTTAAAATCAGGAGGATATGGTATGAGCGAAATTATCGTAATCACTTCTGGAAAAGGCGGGGTAGGCAAAACAACAACCTCTGCTAATGTTGGTACCGGACTGGCTATTCTGGGCAAAAAAGTAGTCCTGATTGATACGGATATAGGACTTCGGAACCTGGATGTTGTCATGGGTCTGGAAAACCGCATAGTCTACAATTTAGTAGACGTGGTAGAGGGCAATTGCCGTATGAAGCAAGCCCTGATAAAAGACAAAAGATATCCAAACTTATTTTTACTTCCCTCGGCGCAAACCAGGGACAAGACGGCAGTCACTCCCGAACAGATGGTGAAGCTGGTTGATGATTTAAGGGAAGAGTTTGATTATATCCTGCTGGATTGTCCCGCAGGCATTGAACAAGGCTTTCAAAACGCCATTGCAGGCGCTGACAGAGCCATCGTTGTTACCACTCCGGAGGTTTCCGCTATCCGGGATGCTGACCGGATCATCGGGCTTTTAGATGCCGCCGACATGGGAACCATTGAACTCATCGTAAACCGGATCCGTGCGGATATGGTGAAAAGAGGAGATATGATGTCTCTGGACGACGTCATGGACATCCTTGCCGTTGATATTATCGGCGCTGTGCCGGATGACGAGGATATCGTCATTTCCACAAACCAGGGAGAACCTCTCGTTGGTATGGGAACCCCGGCCGGACAGGCCTATATGGATATCTGCAGGCGGATTACCGGGGAAAACGTACCGCTTCAGAATCCAGCAGTACGAGAAGGCCTGTTCTTTAGACTCTCCCATCTCCTAAAGAGAGCATAGGAGGGTGTGATATGAGACTGTTTCCTGTATTCAGCAAGAAGAATTCAGGAGAAATTGCAAGAAATCGTCTGAAACTTTTGCTGGTTGCGGACAAGGCTGATTGTTCTCCTGAGATCATGCAGATGATAAAAGACGATATGGTCCGTGTTGTTTCAAGATACATGGATATAGATTCCGACGGAATAGAGATACAGATGAAGAAGCTTAAACAGCCGGATTGCGAACGCTTTATACCGGTTCTTTATGCAAACATCCCTATTCGCGACGTACCTGATAAGGGGATATACTAATTATGTTTTCTGACTACAATTTTAAATACTATAATTACCGGTTAGTTTTGTACATGCTGTCGCTGTCCGTTATCGGGATTCTTGTGGTGGCCAGCGCCTCCAACCAGGACTCGAGTACAGTGACGAAACAGATTATCGGCGTAATGGTGGGATTTGCCCTGGCTATCGGGCTTTCCATCATAGACTATCATAAAATCATCAAGCTTTATGCTTTGGATTATGCGGCCTGCATCCTTTTGCTGGGTGCTGTTCTGGTTATGGGACATACGGCTGGAGGGGCTACCAGATGGATCAACCTTCCAGGTATCGGACGGATACAGCCGTCTGAGTTCGTAAAAATCGGATTAATCGTGTTCTTTTCCTGGTATTGGAACAAATACCAGGAAAGTCTGAACACGCCGGTTATGATAGGGCTGGCTGCTTTGCTTGCGGCCATTCCCATCGGCCTTATTTTTGCGGAACCGAATTTATCCACCAGCCTAGTGGTTTCCATCATTATCCTGTGTATGGTATTTTCCGCAGGAATAAGTTACCGCTGGATTGGGGGCGTCCTTGCCATAGCAATACCGGCAGGAGCGCTTTTCATATTTCTGCTGACCAAAGGGCTGATCCCTTTTATCCACGATTATCAGGCGCGGCGTATCCTCGCATGGATTTATCCTCATGCAGAGCAGTATGCAGAAAATCTGTACCAGCAAAAAAATTCAATTATGGCAATCAGTTCCGGACAGCTTCAAGGGAAAGGACTTTTTAATACAACCATTGCATCGGTGAAAGATGGAAACTTCTTATCAGCCGGAGAAACTGACTTTATTTTCGCCATTATCGGCGAAGAGATGGGATTTCGAGGCAGCGTTATCGTCATTGTTCTTATTGGTTTGGTTGTATTTGAATGTCTTTATTTGGCATCCAAAACCAAGGATATGTCAGGAAAACTGATTTGTACCGGCATGGCGGCCCTGATTGGCTTCCAGGCCTTTGCCAATATCGCCGTGGCAACGCAAATATTTCCCAATACAGGCCTCCCGCTCCCCTTTATCAGTTCGGGAGTCAGTTCGCTCATCAGCATCTTTATGGGTATGGGACTGGTGCTGAATGTTGGACTGCAGCGCAAAATCGGTAATTAAAAATCGGTAATTAATAAGGAGGTATATCGTCATGAATATAGGACTAGTTGCACACGATTCAAAGAAAAAACTTATGCAGAACTTCTGCATTGCCTACAGGGGTATTTTAAGCAAACACATGTTGTATGCTACCGGAACCACCGGACGCTTGATTGAAGAGGTCACGAACTTAAATGTTCATAAGTATCTGGCCGGACATCTGGGCGGAGAGCAGCAGCTGGGGTCCCAGATTGAGCATAATGAGATCGATCTGGTCATCTTTTTAAGGGATCCGCTTACACCAAAGTCCCATGAACCGGACATCGTAAATATCATGAGCACTTGTGATATGCACAACATTCCTCTTGCAACCAATCTGGCTACCGCAGAGCTTTTAATCAAGTCCCTTGAGCGCGGTGACATGGAATGGCGTGAGATGTACAAATAGCGGAGGTAGACTCCGTGAAAAAAAGTGTTTTTGTAAAAACAGGCTGCATTGCCTTATGTACCGTGTTTCTGACAGGCTGCGCCGGTCTGAAGGGCCTTGATAATCCGTATATATATTCGGAAAGGACCACCCTTTACCAGTCCAGTGCAGTGTCTGGCAGAGCAGAACCTTTTGCTCATGATCTCTGCATTGTTTCAGAAAGTACTTCCAGCCAGGACAATGCGGTCACTGCCGAAGCTGCCGCTGTTTTTGACCTGACGGATAAGAAAGTACTGTTTGCAAAGAATCCTTTTGAGCGTTTGTATCCAGCAAGCATCACAAAAACCATGACAGCTCTTATTGCCTTGAAATACGGAAATTTAACGGATGAAGTCACGGTGACCAAAGATGCTGTCATTACGGAAGCCGGAGCCAGTTTATGCGGGATAAAGCCGGGAGACAAGCTGACTATGGAACAGCTTTTATATGGTCTTATGATCCCTTCCGGTAATGATGCCGGAGCCGCCATTGCAACCCATATGGCCGGCGGAATCGACCAGTTCTCTCAGATGATGAACGATGAAGCGGTAAAGATCGGAGCTACAGGCACTCATTTCCTTAATCCCCACGGATTGAATGATGAAAATCACTATACCACAGCTTATGACCTGTATTTAATCTTTAATGAAGCTTTAAAGTATCCCGAATTTCGCAAGATCATCGGTACAACCGAGTACACCACCACCTATCAGGATGGAGCGGGAAAACCGGTAAATGCAACCTGGAAAGGTACCAACTGGTATATGACAGGAGAGCGCCAGATGCCGGAGGGACTTACCGTTCTGGGCGGAAAGACAGGTACGACAAAGGCGGCAGGAAGCTGCCTGATCATGGGAAGCTCGGATTCCTCTAAGCGGGAATATATTACCGTAGTTTTGAAAGCGCAGAATCATGCAGGCGTCTACGATAATATGACAAATATATTGAATAAAATTGTAGAATAGTCATTGCCTTTCTTATGGATTTGTACTATAATTATATTAATCCGAATAGACTTTTTATACAAATTATATAACGCAAGGAGGAGATTGCTATGGTGCAGATAATAGCAGGAAAAAAGGGTAAGGGAAAAACAAAACATCTGTTAGACAGAGCTAATTCCATTGTAAAAGAATCAACAGGTTCTATCGCCTACCTGGACAAAAGTTCCAAGCACATGTACGAATTAAGCAACAAGATCCGCCTCATTAATGTCAATGAGTATCCGATTACATCCAGCGAAGGATTTATAGGTTTTATCTGTGGTATTATATCTCAGGATCATGATTTGGAAATGATGTTCTTTGACAGCTTCTTAAAGCTGGCCTGCCTGGAAGGGGAAGACATATCTGAGACCATTGCAACTTTGGAAAAAATCGGTGAAAAGTATCACGTAACCTTTGTTCTCAGTGTTTCCATAGATGCGGAGAATATGCCTGAGAATGCCAGGGCTAATGTGGTTGTTTCATTATAATCATACATAAAGATAAGGGGGCTGCACGGCAGTCCCCTTTGTTTTGCTTGAATTTTTTGGATTTTCCTTTTATAATACTAGAAGGATCGCCCTGGGGGCATACCTCTATGCCCGGAAAACGTAAGCAGGAATAAGGAAAGGAGGCGTCAGGATGGCAAAACCAAAGGCACCGCGGCCATTAAAACGGGCTGCCCGACCAAAGAAGAATAAAAAAATCATCCGATACCGGCGGCCTCTGAATATTAATGTTGGCATGATCATCTTTGCGTTGATCTTTGTTTATATGGTGTTCAGTGTATCTGCCTATATCCGTAGAGATAAAGTACAGTTTTATGAAGTACAGGAAGGCAGTATCGTCAATAACAAGAATTACACGGGGATTATTCTCCGGCAGGAAGAAGTGAAGAATGCAGACCGTTCCGGCTATGTCAATTACTATGTAAGAGAAGGGAAACGGGCTTCTAACGGTACCCGGGTCTATTCCATTGATGAGACAGGAAATCTTACCTCATTTCTGGCGGAAAATTCAGAGGATAAGGTCACACTGACCCCGGAAAACCTTGGTGAGTTAAAAAAGCAGCTGACCGCATTCAGCCTTACTTATGACAACGACCAGTTCCATTCTGTCTATGATACCAAATACGCTTTAGAAGCCGAAGTCATGGAATACATGAATTTTAATGCATTGGACAACCTAGGAGGCCTGATGGATCAGGCAGGCATTAACTTTGAACAGGTAAAAGCGGACCGGGCAGGTATCGTCTCCTATGGGGTGGATTCCTATGAAGGTCTTCAGCCATCGGAGGTCTCGGAAACCGTATTTGACCGCAGCGCCTATACGAAGACAATCACCAAATCAGGAAAGCTTATAGAAAAGGGCGCTCCGGTTTATAAGATCATCACTTCCGATTTATGGTCTGTTGTGTTCCCAATGACGGAAGAAGATGCCAAATCTTACGGAGACAAGACAAGCCTTACCGTAGAGTTTTCCGGGCGGGATTTAAGGGCTTCCGGAAGCTTTTCCGTACTCACGGGAACAGATGGAAAACCCTTTGGAAAATTGGATTTTGATAAATACATGGTTCAATTCGCTTCCGACCGCTACGTTGATTTTGAAATCGTTTCCGACCGGGTAGATGGATTAAAGATTCCTGTAACATCCATTACAAAAAAAGATTTTTATCTGGTCCCCATGGACTACGTCACCCAGGGCGGTGACAGCCAGTCCACCGGTTTCAACAGAGAGATATATTCTCAATCCGGGACCTCAGTTGTCTTTGTTCCTACCGAGATTTACTATTCCGAAGGGAATAATTACTATATTGAAATGGGTGGGGAAGACGGCTTTAATGCCGGAGACTATATTGTAAAGCCTAACTCCACAGAACGATATCAGATTGGGACAAGTGCATCCCTTCAGGGTGTATATAACATAAACAAAGGGTACGCTGTATTTAAACAGATTGATGTGCTGGTTTCCAATGATGAATATTACACAGTGAAAAAGAATATGACTTATGGGCTGGCGGTATACGATCATATCGTTCTCAATGCAGGAACTGTCAATGAAGGGGAATTAATTTATAAATAAGAGGTGATTGGTTTGATTAGGGAAAATCTTAAAGAAGTTAATAACCGGATTTTAGCCGCCTGCAAGAAGGCGGGAAGAAATCCGGAAGAAGTAACCCTGATAGCAGTAAGCAAGACAAAACCTGCTGTCATGATATCAGAAGCATACTCTGCCGGTGTCCGGGATTTTGGAGAAAACAAAGTGCAGGAACTCTGCGAAAAGCACCTTGCACTTCCGGAAGATATCCGCTGGCACATGATTGGGCATCTGCAGCGAAATAAAGTGAAACAGGTTATTGGCAAAGCTGTGCTGATCCACAGTGTAGATTCTATCCGCCTGGCGGAGCAGATCGAAGAGGAGGCAGCCAGAAAAAATCTGATTGTGGACATCCTTTTGGAAGTAAATGTGGCAGAAGAGGAAAGCAAATTTGGATTTCATTTAGAGGAGACGGAAAGCGCTATTCGTAAAATCGCCAGCCTTCCCCATGTAAAGATAAAAGGTCTTATGACTATTGCGCCTTTTGTAGAAAATTCTGAGGAAAGTCGTCCTGTTTTTAAAAAATTAAGACAATTTTATGTTGACATGCAAAGCAAAAACATTGATAATGTTAGTATGAATATGCTCTCAATGGGTATGACCGGAGACTATGAAATTGCCATAGAAGAAGGTGCTACTCTGGTAAGAGTCGGTACCGGAATTTTCGGTACAAGATATTATATGAACACTTAAGGAATGCAGGAGAAGCGAAGCATAGCCTGCCACGCATGATCGGGCATGAATTTAGTGAGAATATTTGCCTTGGCCCTGAGAAGATCTTTTCTGCCTTAGGAACCATGGTGTAAGATTGGAGAGAATGAAGTATGAGCATTTTAGGCAAACTGATGGATAGCATGCGCTTAAATGATACAGAAGATGACGATTACTATTTAGATGATGATTACGAGGATGAAAACGATAAACCTGCGAAAAGGACCCTTTTCTCGAAAAAGAATGAAGAGGATTACTACGAGGAGGAGGAGGACTATGAACAGAAGCCTCGTTTTCTTTCCCGTTCCCCTAAAGTAGTGCCCATGAAGCAGTCGCGTATCATGGAGGTATCCATGGTAAAACCAACCTCCATTGAGGATGCAAAGGAAATTTGCGATCATATGCTGGCTGGAAAGGCTGTTGTCCTTAACATGGAAGGCATCCATACAGAAGTCGCCCAGAGAATCATCGACTTTACCTCAGGCGCCACTTATTCCATGAATGGTAATTTACAGAAAATATCAAATTACATATTCATAGCAACCCCGGAATCCGTAGAACTCTCCGGTGATTTTCAGGATCTGTTAAATAGTGGAAGTCTGGATATGGGCGGAATGAATTTGCGCCTATAACAGATTTTCCCCACAAGACATCATACATTTCTTTGAATGGTACAAGCAGACGATTTTCCACATCACACGCTTCCTTAAATCGTTGCAGCATTGCAATGCGGGAAGCGTGAAGGAAGATTGTTTGCTTTCTTCCATGATATAGGAATAAAAATAATACAGCGGAGGAAAATACCATGGGATATAGAATTCCGGTACACATGAACGATACCTTCATTTATGAGATTGTCATGGAAACTGGGTTTGACGGGCTAAAGGAAGAGCTGAAAAAGCTGAACCTGGGAGACCGTAAAGTCTGTATTGTCACAGATTCCAATGTGGCCCCTCTTTACCTTGAGGAAGTAGAAGCGATTGTTACTGCTTGCTGCAAAAAGGCAGAACACTTTATCTTTCCTGCCGGAGAAGAAAATAAAAATCTGGATACCGTCAGAAATTTATATGAAACCCTTATTTTAAAACAATTTGACCGCCATGATTATCTGCTTGCTTTAGGCGGGGGAGTTGTGGGGGATTTATGCGGTTATGGAGCAGCCACCTATTTACGGGGAATATCCTTTATCCAGGTACCTACGACCCTTCTGTCCCAGGTCGACTCAAGCATCGGCGGAAAAACCGGTGTTGATTTTGACTCCTACAAAAATATGGTAGGAGCCTTCCACATGCCAAAACTGGTATATTCTAATACAGCGGCCTTAAAAACGCTCTCAGAAGAACAGTTTTCATCAGGTATGGGAGAGGTTATCAAGCATGGGCTGATCAAAGACGCTTCCTATTACCAATGGCTCATGGATCATGCCGCTGAAATCCGGAACAAAGATTTAACGGCATTAAGTGAAATGGTACTTGTAAGCAACCAGATCAAGCGGGATGTGGTAGAAAAGGACCCAACGGAACAGGGAGAACGCGCTCTTTTAAATCTGGGCCATACCCTGGGCCATGCCATTGAGAAGCTTTCAGACTTCCGGCTGGTACACGGTCACTGTGTTGGACTTGGCTGTATTGCTGCCATGGCAATTTCCGTAAAAAGAGAAATGATCCGGGAAGAAGAGCTTCCAAGACTGATAACGGCAATGAAACAGTTTGGCATGCCTGTTACGGTGAGCGGACTTTCTCCTGAAAATATAGTTCTCACGACCAGAAGTGATAAAAAAATGGATTCCGGCACCATCCGGTTTATCCTGTTAGAACAGATTGGCAAAGCCTGCACCTGCAAGACCGTCACTGAAACGGAAATGTCAGAAGGACTTCGCCATATCTTAGCTTAAGGAGATTTACATGAATCATAAAATAAAACTGATCATTGGAATGATCATCGGCTTCTTTCTTTCCATTGGCCTGGATCAATGGACAAAGCTTCTTGTGGTTAAGCATCTCATGAACCGGCCTGCCTTAGTCATCTGGGATGGCGTTTTTGAACTTTATTATTCCGAAAACCGGGGGGCAGCTTTTGGAATGCTTCAGGGAAAACAGACGTTTTTCCTATTGGTTGCTCTGGCAGTGCTTTCAGCAGCGGCTTTTGCCGTAAGCCGCATGCCTGCCGACAAAAAATATATGCCGCTGCACCTTATCGCCATGTTTCTTTCGGCCGGAGCGGTGGGTAACATGATTGACCGCTTTGCCAGAGGTTATGTGGTAGACTTTTTGTATTTTAAGCTGATCGATTTTCCGATCTTTAATGTTGCGGATTGCTACGTTACGGTTTCCATGTTCGTTTTCATGCTCCTGTTTCTGTTTTATTATAAAGAGGAGGACTTATCCTGTCTTTCTCTTCATAAAAAGGAGGAGCAGGCTTGAGTCAAGAGTTTGTAGTCGCTCCCGGGGAAGCCGGAGTCCGGATCGACCGGTATTTATCCGACCAGTGCCAGGATATCTCCCGATCTTACCTTCAGAAGCTTTTAAAGGAACAATCCGTGCTGGTTGAAGAAAAACCGGTAAAAAGCAATTATAAAGTAAATGCAGGGGACCGGATCTCCCTGACCCTTCCCGAACTAAGGGAACCGGAAATTCTGCCGGAGGAAATCCCTCTTGATATTGTCTATGAGGATAAGGATATCATTCTTATTAACAAGCCAAAGGGGATGGTAGTCCATCCTGCCGCAGGCCATTACAGCGGAACCCTGGTCAATGGACTGATGTCCCATTGCCGCAGTGAGTTATCTGGAATAAATGGAGTTATGCGCCCTGGAATCGTCCATCGGATTGATATGGACACCACCGGGGTTCTTGTTGTATGTAAAAATGATATGGCTCACAATTCCATTTCCGAGCAGCTGAAGGAGCATTCCATCACCAGAAGATACGCTGCAATCGTACACGGAGTTTTAAAGGAAGACGAGGGGACCATCAATGCCCCCATTGGCCGTCATCCAATAGACCGGAAAAAAATGAGCATCAATGAGAAAAATGGAAGAGAAGCGATAACCCATTACCGCGTCCTTGAGCGGTTTAAGCAGTTTACCTATATAGAATGCCAGCTTGAAACGGGGCGCACCCATCAGATCCGCGTCCATATGGCAAGCATTGGCCATCCGCTTTTAGGAGATTCCGTCTACGGCCCTGCAAAGTGCCCATTCCGCCTAAACGGGCAGACGCTTCATGCCGGCGTGCTGGGAATTATCCATCCCAGAACGGGTGAATATATGGAATTTACAGCGCCTCTTCCCGACTATTTTGAAGAATTATTGAGAAAACTGCGGACAACTTAACAGGCTAACCATAAGATTCCTTCTTAAAAAACAGTTAAATCGAAATATAAATATAGATTTTTCAGAAATTTTAAGGTATAATATAACTATAAGATACCGGAAGGAGCTGTCTATATGAGTGGAAATTTAGTGATTGCAATTGGAAGACAATGCGGAAGTTCTGGAAAAATCATCGGACAGAAATTGGCAGAAGAACTGGGAATTAAGTGCTATGATAAGGAGCTTTTGGCTCTTGCAGCAAAAAACAGCGGGTTATGTGAAGAATTATTTAAGACACATGATGAAAAGCCAACCAACAGTTTTCTCTATTCCCTTGTGATGGATACATATTCCATGGGATTCACTAACTCTGGTTACATGGATATGCCGATTAATCATAAGATCTTTTTAGCACAGTTTGATACTATCAAACAGCTGGCGGATGAAGAATCCTGCATAATCGTGGGAAGATGTGCTGATTATGCTCTGGAGGATTATCCCAACCTTGTTTCCGTATTCATTTCTGCCAATGAAGAAGACAAGATTAAATCCTTAAAAGAACTCTATCATGTTGACGATACCAAAGCAAAGGATATTATGGTCAAAACGGATAAAAAGCGTTCCAGCTACTATAATTACTATTCCAATAAAAAATGGGGAGATGTAAGAAGCTACGATTTGTGTATTAACCGAAGTTCCATAGGAGTGGATGGGACCGTTAAGCTGATCCACAATTTTGTTGACGCAAAAATGGATTGGAACAAGGCGAACCGTTAATGGATGAATTTCCTTTCGAAACCGTTATTATTATTGATTGAATCGTAAAAAGGCGAACATTTCTGTGATTGGACAGAGATGTCCGCCTTTTAGTTTATGAATTTGTACTTTCTGTACAAGAAATAAAAATATATGGGATAATATTGTTGACATTGTACATGGCGTATGGTATTGTTTGAATATACAAAATAATGTAAATTGCTAAAAGCGAGTGATCTAATGAATAACAAATGTTTAGAAGCAGGAAACCTATATCAAAAAATAGGTCTGGTAAAAAATCTGTTGGCACTGGATCTAATGTCCAGGAATGCAGGGGACCGGATCCTGCCTATCTCAGAGTACCAGAATAAGTTCGGGGTATCCAGGGGAACCATTCAGAACGCATTTGCCTGTTTAAAAGAGTGCAATGCTGTGACACTGGAAAATCATGGGCATCAGGGAACCTGCATCAAAGAAATTGATTACAAGAAGCTGCAGGAAAACTGCATGCGCAAAGAAATTCTGGGAATCATGCCCCTTCCCTATTCAGTGACTTATGAGGGGTTCGCCACGGCCATGTACATCCAGTTTGCTCCGCTTAACTTTAATATGGCTTACGCCAGAGGCGCGGTTGGGCGTATTGAACTGGTAGAATCAGGAACCTATCAATTTGCGGTCTGCTCCCAGTATGCGGCGGAACAATCCATAAGAGAGGGAAAGCAGATTGAGGCTGCAATTAATTTTGGGCCGGGCAGTTTCCTTTCCAGGCACGTGCTTCTTTTGGCGGATTCCAGATATGACAGCATTCAGGATGGCATGAGAGTGGCATATGACAGCAGTTCCATTGACCAGAGCTGCATTACCAGAAATATTATACACGGCAAAAAGGTTACCCTGGTCCCCATCCGGGCCCAGCAGACCGTCAATGCCCTGATGGATGGTATTATAGATGCCGGCGTATGGAACTATGACGATATCCAGGAACATAAGCATGAACAATTGAACGTAGTTTTTTTAGACGAATCTGATTATAACAATCTGTTTTCTACGGCCGTCATGGTAATCAGAAAAGAGGATGAGTATCTAAAAGCACTGCTGGAAAAGTATGTGAGCGTACCAAAAGTAGTTGAAATCATCCGGGAGGTAAGGGAGAAAAGAAGAGAGCCTTATTTTTAAAAGGGCATCTTTTTGAAGCAAAGTACAAAATAATGTATATTGGGGCAAGGAGGAAATCCAATGGAATTAAAAGATATTTTAAACCAGCGACTGGACATTCTGGAGGAGAATCATGTGATTTGCAAAAAAGTTGCGGATTATTCCAGAAAAGCAGTGGAACGGATCCTGGAAGAAAAACCTGATACAGAGGAGGATAAAGCGGCAATGTTCATTACCCATCTGGCCATGGCTGGGCAAAGGGTTTTAGACGGAGCCGTGGAGCACCCTCTGGATAACATACTCTTAGATGGAATTAAAAAGGAACCGGTTTACCAAAGAGCAGCAGCGTTAAAAGAAGAGCTGTTAAAGGAAACAGATATCCAGTTCCCGGAAGCAGAGCGGGATTTCCTGACCGTTCATCTATGCAATCTGCTTTCATAAAAAGGTATCAGGGCCGAATGGCCTTTATATGAAATGATACAAGGATAAAAAGGAGGATAGAAGCAATGAAGATTGTGGTTGGTGGTCAGATTGACAAGGAAGAAATTGCCAGATTGGTGGCCCTGCAGATGAATGACCGCGCAGAGATCGAGATCAAGGGGGATTTAGATGCTGCGTTGGGCGTAAAAAACGGGAAGTATGATTATTATGTGGGTGCCTGCAATACCGGCGGCGGCGGAGCGCTTGCTATGGCTATGGCCATGCTGGGTTCCGGGCTCTGCTCTACGATTTCCATGCCAGGAATGATAAAGAGCGGAGATTTTATCAGGGAAGAGGTTCAAAAAGGCAAAAAAGCATTTGGGTTTACAGCACAGCACAAAGAAGAGGTCCTTCCGGTCCTGTTACAGGCGATCATTGAGAAAGAGGAGGTTTCATAGGTATGAAATACATAGTCATTGCATTAATCGGAGCGCTGGCTTCCGTTTTATCCAATCAGGGGATTGCAGTATTTAATGACGGTTTCCGGCCAATTGTGGGGCAATATTTTAATGGGGAGATCAACCGGAAAGAACTGGCAGCCATGAGCTTTGCCATCAGCTTCGGCCTGGTCATTGGTTTTGGAATACCGACCTCCATTGCAGCAAGCATTATTTTGATCCACTGTCTGCTGCTGACCACAGATATCATCGGATCTTTCTGTAATAACAGCAGGAACGGGATGATCCTTTCCGCTGTCATCGGAGCCGCTTATGGCTTAGCAATTCTGGCAGGCCTTGAGTTCGTTGTGAAACTGTTCAGCTATATGCCATATAACTTTACCAGTGACTTAGGAAGCGTATCCGGCTATATAACGGTTGCATTTGCCGTGTTCCCTGCGGTAGGTATCGCTTACCAGCACGGATTTAAAAAAGGCATGACCGCAGGAATCGTAACCTTACTTGTATATTTTCTTGTTAAAAAATTCGGTACTTTTACCATTGGTGCAGGCAAGGTTTCTTTGAACGCAGAAGGCATGGCAATGCTTGCAGGTATGATTATGATGCTCTTTTATGCTGCTCAGCAGAAAGGAACGGAACATGCCAATGAAGTGCTGACCCAGGGCTTTGAAGGCAATATTTTACGCATCCGTAAAAATTGGCTGCTGCTGGCTGTTATGGGCGGTCTGATCGCAGCCGGAACCAGTCTTTCCATTATCGCCGGCGATCCCGCTTCCCTTGCGCTTTTGGCCAACCAGGAATACAGCAACGCCGGTTTAACCGCACTGGCAAGAGCCATCGGTTTCATACCTCTGGTATTTACTACAGCCATAGTTACAGGCGTGTACGGTGCGGCCGGCTGCACCTTTGTGTTTGTAGTCGGACTGTTCCTCCATGGAAACCCGGTCTTTGCCTTTGTAATCGGATTTGCAGTCATGGTGGCAGAGATTTTCCTGATCAACATTTTTGCAAAATACATGGATAAGTTCCCGGGAGTCAAGGATATGGGAGAGTATGTGAGAACATCCATGAACAAGGTTCTGGAAATTTCATTGCTGGCAGGCGGTATTGTTGCGGCAGAAAAGATGGCAGCTTCCTCATCAGGATATACCGGAATCGGAGCACTGTTTGTCATCGGAGGCTTCCTGTTAAATAAGAAAGCAAAAAAACCGATTGTTGACCTGGCAGTTGGTCCTGTGGCATGTATCGTTTTCGGAGTGTTGTTAAACCTGCTTCTCATAATCGGCCTCATCGCAGTCCCGGCAGCAAAATAGTCCGTGAATTGATATGGAAAAACTTGAAACATATGCAAAGAAAACATTTTTGGCACTTAAAAATCCCTATTGCACCGTAAACCAGGTATACCCCCGCATCATTGACCTGGTCGCCCCATCTCTTGAGAAACATGGGTTTGCCTGGTATACCGGAATCAAGGATACTCCTGTCATTCCCGAGAAATTAAAAGAGCGTCTTAATGAAAGCGGATTTTTATTTCATACCGCCGATAAAATGGCATTGGGCGGAAGAGCGGTGGATTTACAGCTTATTAATCCTATTACCGGAAAATGGATGACCGGCTCCAGCAGCGGCACAGCCCTTAATGTATTCTATGGAATCAATGATGCCGGAATCGGAACAGACGGAGGCGGCAGCGTGCTGGCACCTGCCGCTGCTCTCAATCTTTATGGATTCATCTCTCCGTTAATAGAGCAGGATCATATGAGGCAGCATTCAAAAGCGTCCACTGACGGAATCGTATTTTCTCCCAGCCTTGGTGCCATTACCAGAGATTTAGAGACCCTGGAACAGGTTTTGGACCCTTTGCTTGGAATAAGCCTGACAGAGGAATCCAATGATTGGAATACCGCTTGGGAATGGAAAGAAGTTCCAAAGGGCGGCCAGACGGATATTTATGGGCGCCGGGAACCATTGATCCAATACTTAAACGAAATCATAAGACCGGGAACCATCCTGATCTCAAGAGAAGGACCGGTAGATGTTAATGCCATGGGAGACAGCATTTACGGCCATTTTGATAAAGATACAGAACGGTCCCAGGCTCTTTCGGGAAAAGGGCTGATGCGGGTGGTCAATATGTGCGGAAAATCCGCTCTGACCGTTCCTTCCAGTGAACTGGGGTGCTGTACCGTTCTGATCTGTGAAAGTAAAAAAGGGGACATTGAGGCCATGTTCCGAAAGGCCAGATTGCTGGCCTGTAAAAGATCCCGGCTGACCCAGCGGTACTTTATGAATTTTGATATGTATTTCTAGCGCAGAAAAGACGGGTCAAATGTGAGAATAAATTCTTGCTTTGGCCCTTGGAGGCAAAGGTTGAAAGGAAAATGTCTTTCAACCTTGAGTTTGTGAACAGCGAGCCCCGCTTTACCGGGTATCAACTGGATATGCAAGCATATCCCCTTGATTCATTAGGAGACAAAATATGAAAAAAGGTTATACTTTGATGCATGAGCACATTACCATAGACTTATCCGGGGTAAAAAAGGACCAGGATTGCCGGCTGGACTGTTTTGAGGAAACGAAAAGCGAGCTTCACGGTCTCTACCAGCTTGGTGTCAGGCGCATTCTGGATGTGACGAATATCGGTATGGGAAGGAATCCGGAATATGTGAGCCGTATGGAAAAAGCCACCGGCATCCGGATCCTGCAGTCGACCGGTTTTTATAAAGAACCGTTTCTTCCTGATTTCGTGTACTCCATGTCCGAAATGGAGCTGTCGGAACTGGCAGAGAAGGAAGTGACGGAAGGAATGGGGGATTCCGGCATCAAAGCAAGGGTCATCGGAGAGTTTGGAACCAGTAAAAACATCATGACAGATATGGAAAAAAAGGTGTTTCACTCCATGGCTCTGGCGGCAGTACGCACCGGTGCCCTGGTTACCACCCATACCACCCTTGGAACCATGGCCTTAGAACAGGCCGTATATTTAAAAGAGGCCGGGGTAAGGCCGGAGAAGATCATTATCGGCCATTTAGACCTTTCCCAGGACCCGGATTACATTCTTTCAGTTCTGAAAGAAGGCGTAAACATCGGGTTTGACACTGTGGGGAAAAACAATTACTGCCCTGACCGGTTCCGTGCGGAAACGTTAAAACGGATCGCAAAAGAAGGATACTTAGAGCAGGTAGTATTATCTATGGATATTACCAGAAAATCTCATTTAAAAAAATGGGGAGGACTGGGTTATGCTTATCTGTTTGAGACCTTTCTTCCCATGCTTCGGGAATATGATTTATCTGAGGAACAAATTGATACGCTGCTGATTGATAATCCGGACCGGATTCTGAAGTAAGGAGGAAGAAAAAAATGCAAACTTATCCCTTATCCAGCATCTCAGTGGAGGAGGCCGCCTGGCTGCAATTCAAAGTAATTGATTGTATTACAAAAAAATTCAGCGGCCATGAAATTTTAAACCTGGGAGACTTAGGGGTTGTTCCGGGGCTTAATAAGCCATTAACCACAAAAAAAGCGGAACGGGTGATTGCGGACCTGTTTGATGGGGAAGCATGCATCCTGGTAAGAGGAGCCGGAAGCGGAGCGATACGATTCGGACTCCACAGCATGTTAAAGCCGGCTGAAAAAATCCTGGTACACAAGGCGCCGGTTTACAGCACCACTGCCACATCCCTGGAAATGTTGAACATTCCGGCCGTAGAGGCTGATTTTAATAATCCGGAAGATATCCTCCGGGTGATGAAAGAAAACAATGATATTAAGGGAGCTCTCATCCAATACACCAGACAAAAGCCGGATGACCGCTACGACTTATCCCAGGTAGTAAAAACCATCAAGGAATACAGCGAAATCCCCATATTGACCGATGACAACTATGCTGCCATGAAAGTGAGCCGGATCGGTATCCAGTGCGGAGCCGACCTTTCCTGTTTTTCCTCATTTAAGCTGCTTGGCCCGGAAGGCGTAGGTGTTATCGTGGGAAAGGCATGCTATATTGAAAAGCTTGCAAAAGAAAGTTATTCCGGAGGCATGCAGGTTCAGGGCCATGAAGCCCTGGAGGTTCTCCGGGGTCTTGTCTATGCCCCTGTGGCCCTGGCCATCCAGGCCCGGGTAAATGAAGAATGTGTAAGGCGGCTGAATGCAGGTGAGATCCCTCAAGTAAAACAGGCATTTCTGGCTAATGCCCAATCAAAAGTACTTTTGGTTGAGTTTTATGAGAACATTGCAGAAAGGGTCCTTAGTGAAGCCGAAAAGCTGGGGGCAGCGCCGAATCCGGTTGGCGCGGAATCAAAATATGAGATGGTCCCCATGTTTTACCGGGTATCCGGTACCTTCCGGAATTGGGATCCCACACTGGAAAGCCGTATGATCCGGATCAACCCCATGCGTTCCGGGGCGGATACCATTTTACGCATTATAAAAGAAGCAGTAGAAAGAGTGATATAAATGTTTTTAGAGCAGACCATAAAACGAAACCCGGAACTGATCAAAGCCTCTTTTGAACTTCATCAGAGCGGGCTGATCCAACCGGATTCTTATGTGATAGACGTAGATACCTTTCTGGAAAATGCATCTTTCATGTTAAAAGAAGCGAAAGAAAAGGAAATCCGGTTGTTTTTCATGCTGAAGCAGGCCGGAAGAAATCCCTATCTGGCAAGGAAACTGGTGGAGCTGGGCTATGAAGGAGCCGTTGTGGTGGATTATAAAGAAGCCAGAGTTATGATGCATCACCGGATTCCTATTGCAAATGCAGGTCATCTGGTACAGATTCCTTCTGCCCAGATCGAGGAGATCGTAGCATACCACCCTCAGATGATTACAGTATATTCCGAAGAAAAAATCAGCCAGATCCATCAGGCAGCAAAGAAACTGGGGCTTTTGCAGGAGATCATTCTCCGTGTTACCAGCGATTCGGATATGATCTATTCAGGGCAGACAGCAGGGTTTCATCTTGAAACCTTAAAAGATTTAGCGGAACGGGTCAAAACACAGTATCCCTGTGTAAGGATTGCAGGTGTCACATCTTTCCCTTGTTTTTTATATGAAGAATCTGCCCATGATCTGATCCCTACCAGGAACATGGATACCGTAAAACATGCAGCTGAGATCTTAAGGGAGTGTGGATTCCATGTAACTATCATCAATACACCTTCTGGTTCCTGCACCTATGCCTTAAGCAAGATCAAAGAAATGGGAGGTAACTGCGCCGAGCCGGGCCATGGCCTGACCGGAACTACTCCAATGCATGCGGATCATATGCTGGAGGAAGTCCCTTGTGTTACTTATGTAAGTGAAATATCCCACAATTTTAAGGGGCAGGCCTATTGTTACGGCGGCGGATATTACAGGCGTTCCCACGTAAAGTCTGCTCTGGTTGGAACCTCTTTTGATAATTACACAGAGATGGGTGTTATTCCGCCTTCCAACGAAAGCATTGATTACCATTTCGGCCTGACGAAAGAAGGGATGGTAGGAGATACTGTGGTCATGGCATTCCGTTACCAGATCTTCGTTACCCGGTCGGATGTGGTGCTTGTGGAAGGATTGAAAACGAAAAAACCGCAAATTGTTGGAATATATGACAGCATGGGGAGAAAAGTATGAATAAAAGATTTATTGTCGTCGTTTTGGATGGATTCGGCATCGGAGCCATGGAAGATGCCCGTCTTGCCCGGCCGGGAGATGAAAAGTCCAATACCCTTAGAAGCATTCTGAAAGACTATCCCGATTTAAAGCTTCCGGCACTGGAAAAGCTGGGGCTCATGAATGCCTATGGAGAGGAAAGTGCTTCCATGAAATTTTCATCCGAAGCCAATTTCGGAAGCTGTGGGCTCATGCATTTTGGGGCAGACACGTTTATGGGCCATCAGGAAATTATGGGAACACTTCCCAAAAAACCGGAAGTCCATCCCTTCCAGGAGAAAGCAGACGCAGTAAAAGCACACTTAGAGGCAAATGGACATCAGGTAAAGGTCATAGAGCGGCAGGGGCTGCGTTATTTACTGGTGGATCATTACGTGACCGTAGCAGATAATCTGGAAGCGGACTTAGGGATGTGCTACAATGTAACGGCACCTTTGGATCTGATCTCCTTTGAAGAGGAATATGCCATAGCCAGAAAGGTTAGAGAAGTAGTAACCGTAGGCCGGGTGATTGTGTTCGGCGGAACCGGAAATACCATGGAAGACCTCTGGAACGCCGAAGAAGTGAAAGAAGGCCGCTTCATCGGTATTGCCTCTGCAAAATCCAAGTCCTATGATCATGGCTATCAGTGCAGACACTTAGGCTACGGAGTGGATCAGAACGTACAGGCTCCCACGATTCTCACAAAAGCAGGGTTTGACTGTACTCTGATTGGAAAAGTAGCGGATATTGTAACTAATGACAGGGGGTTAAGCATTTCCTGCGTACCCACGCAGGAAGTGATGGACCTTACATTTCGGGAAACAGAAGCCATGAAACAGGGCTTTTTATGTACCAATGTGCAAGAAACAGATTTAGCCGGGCATTCCCAATCCACCACGGTTTATAAAAAGATCCTGGAAATCGCAGACCAGGGAATCAGCAGGCTTTTACCGGAGCTGACTTGCCAGGACATTCTGGTGATCATGGCTGACCACGGAAATGATCCCAATATCGGTCACAGCAAGCATACCAGGGAACGTGTTCCCCTTCTCATTTATAAAAAAGGAATAACAGGAAAAAGCCTGGGAAGAAGAAAAACTCTGTCTGACATAGGAGCAACCGTATGTGATTATTTTGGCACAGACACTCCGCAAAACGGAGAATCCTTCCTGCCGGTTCTAAAAAATTGATGGTAAAGAATTTAGTCCGTAATAAACATGAGGGAAACGGCCAAGGCCGCACCCCTCATGTTTTTTTCTTTTCCTATGAGATCACTCAACTGTCACTGACTTCGCCAAATTCCTTGGCTGATCCACATCCAAATCCTTTCCCACAGAAGCATAATATGCAATAAGCTGAAGCACAACTGCTATTGGAAACACCGTAAACCGGTCGCCGATCTCCGGAATACTGATCTGAACATCAGCAATCCCCGGCTCAATCTTTGATTTCTCCTTTGTCAATAAAATCACAAATGCACCTCTTGCCTTTACTTCCCGGATATTGGAGATGGTTTTTGAAAAAATCTTCTCCTGTGTTGCAATGGCAATAACTGGAACCTGATCCGTTATAAGAGCAATGGTACCGTGTTTTAATTCCCCCGCAGCATAGGCTTCCGCATGAATATAGGAAATTTCTTTTAATTTCAAAGCCCCTTCCAATGAGAAGGCGTAATCAAGACCTCGCCCTATAAAAAAGGCATCCGGCTTATTGATTAAGTGTGTTACCAAAGCTTTTACCTCATCTCTTTTTTCAATCATAGCCTCCATGGCCGGTATGGCGTCAAGCAGCTTTTTTATAAAGTCTTCGGCTTCCTCATGGTCATAATTTCCCCGGACAAAAGCCATCCGGCAGCATACCATATAAAGGGCTGCAAGCTGAACAGAGTATGCTTTGGTGCTGGCAACCGCGATTTCCGGGCCTGCATGAGTAAAAAGAACATAATCGCTTTCCCTGGCAATGGTAGAGCCTTTTACATTGACCACTGAAAGAGCAGCAGCGCCGCAGGCCTTCGCCAGCCGCAAAGCCGCCAGGGTATCAATGGTCTCCCCTGACTGGGATATGATGATGACCAGGGTGTTACGGTCAATGAGCGGCTCCTCATAACGGAATTCAGAAGCAATGGAAACTGTAACTGGGATCCGAAGGAGCGGCTCCATTAGAGCCCTGGCCACCATCCCCGCGTGCATGGCAGTACCGCAGGCCACGATATGAACCTGGGTGCACTGTTTCAGCACTGAGTCCGGAATTCCGTCATCGCCAAAGTCCGGAAGCCCCTTTACCAGGCGTGGTAATATGGTGTTCTTTAGGGCATCCGGCTGTTCGTGGATTTCCTTCAGCATGAAATGGGGGAATCCGTTCTTCATGGCTGCATCCATGTTCCAGTTTACCTCCATCAGCTCCGGTACTTCTTCCTCCTGTTGTAGGTTATAAAGATGAACCTTATAGGAGGAGAGTTTTACAATATGATTCTCAGGAACCACAAAATACTGCCTGGTATATGGAATGAGGGCAGTTAAATCTGAAGCTACAAAAGAACCGGATCTTGTATAAGCCACCACCAGGGGGCTGACATTGCGGATTGCATAGATATCACCAGGATGATCCTCAAACATCACGCAAAAGCTGTAAGAGCCTTTTAAATAAGCGGTTAATTTTGAAATAGCTTCCACAGGATCTCCCTGATATACGCTTTCCAAAACCCAGGCAGCCACCTCGCTGTCTGTTTCGGAGCGGAGCTTTCCCTCCAGATGAAAATCCAGAGTAAGCTGATGATAATTTTCTATAATTCCATTATGAACCAGAGTGATCCGCCCGGCCTGATGGGGATGGGTATTCTGGGTTGTCACGCCTCCGTGGGTTGCCCATCTGGTATGTCCAAGACCACAATGGGATACCTCTGTGATTCCTTTGCATTCTTCCTTTAAATTAGATACTTTTCCTGTATGTCTGATCAGACGGGTATGAGAATTCTCCATAAAAAGAGCAATGCCTGCGCTGTCATACCCCCGGTATTCCAGCTGGGACAATCCATCAAGCAATATTCTTTTAGAGTCTAATGGTCCTGTATATCCAATAATTCCACACATAATTTTGCAATCTCCTTAAATTTTCATTTTATGTCTGCACTTTTTAAAAATGGTAAACAAAAAACAAGCTGTCTGGCTCCAAATTTTAAAAACGGCAGCTTTTTTATCACATTCTGTTTTAAATCCCCGGTTCCAACGCGTTTGTTTTGCAGTTACCTGCATATTTCACGTAGGATACACACCCGGAGGGGCATGGAAGGGCATCCGCCGAACGTTCGATAACCCTTCACCTCGTCAACCCTTGATACCACTTTTCCAGGGAAAAATGTTCACGATCGTATCAATAGGTACATGGCGCTTAGCTTTGCTATAGTCATTTATGCCTCCTTCATAAATCTAGTTTATTATAGCCTTTGATCGTTTGTGAGTCAATACCATGATTTACATTCATTTTACGAAAAGCTCCTTTTTCATTTTACATCAATTCTATAAAATGAATTTAAGATATGCAGAAAGGAACAGTAACCTATGGCAAGTTTATCTTTCGTGAATGTATGCAAAACCTATAAAAACGGCCTTACCGTTGTACAGGATTTTAATCTTGATATCAAAGACCGGGAATTTTTGATCCTGGTAGGTCCATCCGGCTGCGGGAAATCCACGACGCTGCGCATGATCGCAGGGCTTGAAGACATTTCTTCCGGTGAGTTATGGATCGACGGACAGCTCATGAATATGACTAGCCCCCAGAGCAGGGATTTATCTATGGTATTCCAGTCTTACGCTCTTTATCCCCACCTGTCAGTCTACCAGAATATGGCCTTCGGCTTAAAGGTACATAAACTCCCGAAGGTGGAAATAGACAAACGAGTCGGTCGTGCGGCGGAAATCCTTCATATCAGCCATTTGCTTGACCGGAAACCTTCTGCTCTATCAGGAGGGCAGAAGCAGCGGGTTGCTATTGGAAGTGTCATTGTCCGCAAGCCAAAAGCCTATTTAATGGATGAACCCTTATCCAATCTGGATGCAAAGCTGCGGGCTCAGATGCGTGTGGAGCTTGCCAAAATCCACAGGGAGCTGGGAGCAACCATCATATATGTCACCCATGACCAGGTAGAAGCAATGACCCTTGGAACAAGGATCGTAGTCATGAACAGCGGGGTGATCCAGCAGGCTGCGTCTCCAAATGACATTTACCAGAATCCTGTTAATAAATTTGTAGCAGGCTTTATCGGTTCCCCATCCATGAACTTCATACCTGTCTGGGTAGAGCGAAGAGAAGAGAAGATCTGCCTGGAATTTGGTAAAAACAAGCTCATTGTCAATGGTATCTGCGCAAAACGTCTGGTAGAAGGCGGTTACGTAGGAAGGCGTGTTTACTTGGGAATCCGGCCGGAGGATTTTCATGAAGCGGGACCGGAGGAACAGAAGCTCCTTTTAGAGGTGGATATGAAAGAGGTTCTTGGAGCGGAAGTCCTTTTCCATGGCAAGATAAACAGGGAGGAGATATGTGTAAGGTTAAATCCCAATGTTAAGGCGGAAACCGGGGTGTGTTTACCGGTTTATGCGGATATGGACCGGATCAAACTCTTCGATATGGATACAGAGCAAAATATTTTATACATTTAAGGAGCCTTCTTATGAACCTAAAAACAATTGTTAAGAAAGCAGGGCCTTATGTCTATACGGTCCCGGCTATGGCAATATTTGTAGTATTCTTGTTTTTCCCGTTTTTTAAAACTATATATTTAAGTCTGTATAAAACCAATAAAATGGGTCAGGCCAAGCTATTTGTAGGCCCTTTAAACTATACTGACCTTTTACATTCCACGTCATTTTTCAACAGCCTCATGGTAACAGCAGTATTTGTCATAATTGTCGTGTCAGTGAGCATGCTTTTAGGGCTTGCTGCGGCAGTTCTTTGCAGCAAAACCTTTCCCGGAATCCGGATCTTCAGCACTGCTTACGCGCTGCCAATGGCCATTGCTTCCAGTTCCGCTGCCATGATATTTAAAATCATGCTTCATCCTTCCATTGGAATCGTTAATAAGATCCTGGGATTCCATATCAACTGGATCAGTGATCCCAAGTATGCCCTGGCCTGTGTCGCCCTGCTGACCGCCTGGCTAAACAGCGGAATCAACTTTCTTTATTTCAGCGCCGGTCTCAGCAACATTGATGAGACGATTTATGAAAGAGCCTCCGTGGATGGGGCAAATGCCGTTCAGAGATTTTTCTTCCTGACGCTTCCGGGCTTAAGCCCTATCATGTTTTACACCCTGGTGGTCAATATCATTCAGGCATTCCAGTCCTTTGGCCAGGTTAAGGTCCTGACCCAGGGCGGCCCTGGGGAATCTACCAATTTGATCGTATACTCCATTTACCGGGATGCCTTTTTTAACTACCGTTTCGGGAGCGCAGCCGCCCAGTCCGTGCTGTTGTTCCTCATAATCATGATCCTCACCTTATGCATGTTCCGCCTGGAAAAGAAGGGAGTAAGCTATTGATGGAATCTATTATCACCGCAGCCTCCAAAGATATGAACCAGGATGAACTGGAAAAACTGAAACAGTCTGCAAATCAGAAGGCGCTTTTCCGCAGAAGGGCAGGAAAGCTGGCTCTGGTGATCATAAACCTGGCAATGTCCATTTTTGTTTTGCTTCCGCTTTTGTATGCGGTGAGCATTGCATTCATGCCTTCCAGTGAACTGTTCACAACAGAGATGAACCTAATCCCAGGGAATCCGACCCTTGAGAACTTCCGTCAGGCCATGGTTAAAATCCCCTTAAACCGGTTTATTGTCAATTCCTTTTTTGTGGCAGGCTGTATCACATTCGGACAGATCCTGTCCTGTTCCCTGGCGGCATTTTCTTTTTCCTTTTTGGATTTTAAAGGAAAAAATCTGCTGTTCATGATTGTCATGGCAACCATGATGATACCGGGAGAGGCCACTATTATATCAAATTATTTGACCGTAAGCGGGTTAAAATGGCTTGACAGCTATAAGGTATTAATTATTCCTTATCTCACCTCAGCCATGGGCATTTTCCTTTTCCGGCAGTTTTATAAATCTTTTCCTGTATCCTTATATGAATCCGCAAGGATTGACGGCTGTTCCAACTTAAGATTTATTTTCAGCATCCTGATCCCACTAACAAAATCTGCAATCGGAGCCATGGCAGTCTATACCTTTATCAATGCCTGGAACATGTATATGTGGCCTCTCCTTGTTACCGGCTCCGACCGCATGAGAACGGTCCAGATTGGAATCGGCATGTTAGACAGCGTGGACTCCCAGTCAATCTCCATGATGATCGCTGGGGTTGTCATTATCATCATCCCATCCATCTCTGTTTTCATCGCAGGGCAGAGACAGTTGATCCGTGGTATGTTCTCAGGAGCAGTCAAAGGCTGACTTCGTTCAGAGCATAATTTTCATTATGAAGGCAAGCGCAGTGCGCCTAAGCCTGGAAAATGCCGTTCGACGAACCTTCAGGCGAATCGGACTTCATTATAAAAAATATAATTTGGAGGAAAGAAGATGAAGAAAAGAGCACTTGCCATGAGCATGGCAGTCATGATGGCAGCAGGAGTATTGTCCGGTTGCGCAAGCCCTACAGGAACAGAAACCAGCAATGCCGGTTCGTCCGCTGTGGAAACGCAGACAACAGCAGCCCAGACCGCCGAAAGCTCTGGCAATCCGGAAGGCACCACCATAACCTTCTGGCATTCCATGGGAGGCGTAAACGGAGAAGCCATCGACACACTTGTAAAGAAATTCAATAAGGAGAACACTTTAAGCATTACTGTTGAAGCTCAATACCAGGGCAGCTATGACGATGCCATCAACAAGCTGAAGAGTGCCCAAATCGGCAACATGGGTGCTGATCTGGTCCAGATTTATGACATCGGTACCCGCTTCATGATCGATTCCGGCTGGGTCATTCCCATGCAGGAGCTGATCGACGGGGATCAATGGGATTTAAGTCAGGTGGAACCAAACATTGCAGCCTATTACACCGTAAACGGTACTTTGTATTCCATGCCTTTTAATTCCTCCACCCCGATTCTCTATTATAATAAAGACATCTTTGAGAAAGCCGGTATCACGGAAATTCCTGACAGCCTGACCGGAATTGGAAAAATCGGTGACGATCTTATCAACAAGGGCGGAGCAGGGGAAGTAATTTCCTTAGGTATTTATGGTTGGTTCTTTGAACAGTTCACCTGCAAGCAGCAGGCGCATTATGCCGATAACGGAAATGGAAGAGAAGCAGCGGCAGCGGCTGTAGACTTCGATAAAAACGGTGCCGGCGTCAAGACCTTAACCGCGTGGAAGGAATTATCAGACAAGGGTTATGCTCCTAATGTGGGTCGGGGCGGCGATGCAGGGCTTGCTGATTTCAGTGCAGGCAAAGCAGCTATGACTCTGGGCTCCACCGCATCTTTAAAACAGATATTAAATGATGTGAACGGCAAATTTGAAGTGGGTACCGCATATTTTCCAAAGGTGAACGACAATGATAAAGGAGGCGTTTCCATTGGCGGAGGCTCCTTATGGGCATTAAACAATGAAGATCCGGCAAAGCAGCAGGCTGTATGGGAATTTGTAAAATTCCTGGTTTCCCCGGAAAGCCAGGCTTACTGGAATTCCCAGACCGGTTATTTTCCTGTTACGGTTGCCGCTCACAATGAAGCCGTATTCAAAGATAACATTACAAAATACCCTCAGTTTAAAACAGCCATTGATCAGCTTCATGATTCCACACCTCAGTCCGCAGGAGCTCTTCTCAGCGTATTCCCGGAGGCAAGGCAGATCGTGGAAACAGAAATCGAAAATATGATCAACAACAACGGGACTCCGGAAAGTGCAGTTTCAAAAATGGCAGAAAGCATCAATAAGTCCATTGAAGAGTATAATCTTATTAACAACTAGATAACATTTTAAAATTTTGAAAGGATATTGACAGATGAGAACAAAAGTTTGGGCTCACAGAGGCGCATCCGCTTATGCGCCGGAAAATACGCTGGAGGCTTTTGAACTGGCAATCAGGCAGAAAGCAGACGGAATTGAACTGGATCTACAAATGACAAAGGATGAGAAACTTGCAGTAATACATGATGAGACCATTGACCGCACCTGCGATGGTACCGGTTATGTAAAAGATTTCACTATGGAAGAACTGAAAAGGTTTCACTGCAGCAAAATCCAGCCGGAATTTGGCACCTCAGTCATTCCTGAACTGATGGAGGTATTGGAGCTTGTAAAGCCTTTTGATCTTACTGTTAATATTGAGCTGAAGACAGGGGTCTTCCGTTACAAAGGAATTGAGAAGGAAGTATTAAAGCAGGTAAAAAAAGCTGGGTTGGAGGAACGTGTCATCTATTCCTCCTTCCATCACCCCAGCATTGTGAAGGTAAAGAAATTAAATCCCAAAGCAATGACCGGCCTGCTTTTCTCAGACGGTTTCATTAACATTACAGGATACGCAAAATTAATAGGGGCAGATGCGCTTCATCCGTCTCTAGACCTTCTCCGATCTAAAAAACTGATGAAAGAAGCGGCAAAAAGAAAGCTTCCGCTTCATGTTTGGACCGTAAATGATAAAAACATGATGGAATACCTTGCAGAACAGGAGATCGGAGCAATCATTACCAATTATCCTGATATTGCAAAAGAAATTGTAGAAAAGAAAGGAAGATCACATGATACGATTAGTCGCATCTGACATGGATGGAACTCTATTAAACCGATATGGAAAGATTTCCTCCTTAAATATTGCCGCCATTGAGGCTCTTAAGCGGAAAAACATTAGCTTTGTCGTCTGCACTGGCAGGAACTTTGACGATGCTTCATCCCCTTTAAAGGAAGCCGGGATTTCCTGTGACATCATTTGTATGAACGGCGCTGCCGTTTTTGACAGCTTCGGAAGGCAGCTGCGAAAGCAGCCGTTGTTAAAAAGCCAGGTAAACCGCATTCTTAACATTTGCCGCCCGTTTTCAGTTCTTTATGATTTTATGACAGAAGAGGGAAGTTACACCACCTCCACCATGGAAGACTTTCGGAAAAGCTTTGAGGATAAAATTTTTCTTCCCATGGTTTCCGATGAGCATACCTATGAGACCATCGCAGAGCGGTTTCATTTTACAACAGAAGAAGTGTTACTTGGATCCTCATGGGAGATTTATAAAATGTCTGTTGTCCATGAAAACCCGGAGGTCTTAAAACAGATTCGCTGCGCTCTGGAAAAAGAAGAAGGGATCTCAGTTGCTTCATCGGCCTCCTCCAATCTGGAGCTGACACATATAGGTGCGCAAAAGGGATCTGTTCTGATGGAATATGCGGCAAACACCAACATCTGTCCCAGAGAAATCCTTGCCATTGGAGATAGCGAAAACGACCTTTCCATGCTTACCCTTCCTCTGGGATATACCATTGCCATGGGCAATGCCTCGGAAGTGATAAAACGCAGCGCACGCCTCATCACCAGAAATAATGATGAAGATGGGGTTGCTGTTGCCATAGATGCCCTGATCCTTTCTGATGCTGCAGCAGTCTATTGATTCTTTTACCAGTCTTAATAAACGATCAAATCTTTTTCTCTGTATTTTTATCCCGAATTACAGATACAAAAAACCTGGCTGCGTTACGGTCAATTGGCCGTAGTACAACCAGGCAAAACTGTTTTGTCAAATAGTTCTTGCCTATCAGCCGTTTTATTCCGTTCAATGCCCGGTTCCTGACCATCCAGCAAGGTATTAGCAGCAGATGTCAAGGAAAATACGGCTAAAGTCTGATTGACTGATAAAATTAAGAGAAAAGCAAGAAATGATGGGCCGCTTTCTGATAAAATAGATAGGATCTGCCAAAGAAAATATTGGAAAGGATTGATTATTCGATCATGGACTATGAGGATGAATTAGACCGTATGCGGGCCCGTAAAAACCGGGTGAGCAGCAAAAGGGCGGGGAACCCAGATAAATCGCATCCGGCTGAAAATAAGCACCGTTCACAGGCGGTGAGAGGAGACAGGACCTATTACAGTACAGGAGACGGAAGAAACCCCCGTGCTCGTTATAATGGTCCGCAAAACAACGCCAAACATAAGGCGGATAAAAAACGGAAACGAAAACATAAGCAGCGCGTGATATTCATGGAGCTTGTAATTTTGGCGCTGGTTCTGCTGGGCGGAGTTTTTCTGTTCAAACAGCGCACTCATCAGAAAGGCTATTGGACCATTGCAGTTTTTGGCGTAGACTCCAGAGATGGAAAACTTGAAAAGGGAGCCCTGTCCGATGTGGAGATGATCTGCAACATCGATAAAGCTACCGGCGAGATAAAACTGGTATCGGTTTTCAGGGATACATATTTAAAGATTGACAGCAAGGGAACCTATCACAAGATAAATGAGGCCTATTTTAAAGGCGGCCATAAACAGGCAGTCGATGCATTAAATGAGAATCTGGATCTTAGCATTGACGATTATGCCACCTTTAACTGGAAAGCAGTTGCTGATGCCATTAATATTCTGGGCGGGGTCGATTTGGAAATTACAGATTCAGAATTCGCATATATCAACGGTTTTATTACTGAAACTGTTAAATCCACCGGAATCGGTTCCTTTCAGTTGAAAAAGGCAGGGATGAACCATTTGGATGGAGTACAAGCTGTGTCCTATGCCAGACTCCGTCTCATGGATACGGATTTTAACCGGACAGAACGGCAGCGCAAGGTGATAAGTCTTGCAATGGATAAGGCAAAAAAAGCTGATTTTGGGACGCTAAGCACCCTGGTTTCCACCGTATTTCCCCAGATATCCACCAGCATTGGTATGAATGATATTCTGTCCATAGCCAAAGGAATCAACAAATACCACATAGGAGAAACAAACGGTTTCCCATTTTCACGTACTACCATGAAGATTGGAAGAATGGATTGTGTTATCCCTACCACATTGGAGAGTAACGTCATCCAGCTCCACCAGTTTCTTTATAATGAGGCTGATTATTCTCCATCTTCAGCGGTGAAAAAAATCAGTGACAAGATTGCTCAGGAAAGCGGCATCAAAGAGCCTGGAAAGAATGCTCCGGCCGGCGGAAGTTCAGGCGGCAAGAAAAAGGGAGATTCTTCTTCTAAAAATACCGCTCCTGCACAAACGGAAGCTCCCACAGAGGAAAGTGTGAAAGAGACCACAGCAGAAAATACGAAGGAAGTGATTCCGGAAACAACAGAGCAGGAGATAACGGAAACCCCCACCAACGATGACGGAAGCCTGATTGGACCTGGTGCCAATATAAAGGAAACAGAGAAGAAACCGGAGAAGAAACCGGAGAAGGAAACAGAAAAGGAAACAAGACCGGAAAAGGAAACAGGGGAAAATCCGGGAGAACAGGAAGGTCCTGGAGCTGGCGGAGAGATCGGTCCTGGCGTTTAAGAGAAAGGAAATTATTTTATGATTTTATCTGATAAAACAATCCTTCGGATGCTAGCGGATAAAACGCTGATTATATCACCTATGGAAATGCACCAGATTCAGCCTGCCAGCGTAGACATCCGACTTGGGAATACGTTTTGCGTAATAGAAGAAACAAGCAATGGGATTATTTCCTTAAATAATGAGATTAGATATAAAACCATTGAGACGGACCGGTATCTGCTTCTGCCTGGACAGTTTGTACTTGCCACCACCATGGAATATTTCTCTTTACCAGATGATCTGACGGCCTTTGTGGAGGGCCGCAGTTCCTTGGGACGGCTAGGGTTGTTCATACAGAATGCAGGCTGGGTGGATCCGGGATTTGAAGGGGAAATCACATTAGAGCTTTTTAACGCAAACAGATGTGCCATAGAGCTATGTGCAGGCCGCCGTGTTGGACAGCTTGTTTTTGCTCAATTAGATGATCATGCCTTAAATCCGTACAACGGAAAATATCAGGGACAAAAGGGTGCAACGGCTTCAAAAGTTTTTATGGATATGGATTCATAACGAAAAAGGAGATCAAGGCAGACCGAACTTATCGGTGTCTTGATCTCTTTTTTTTGATGAATAACATATTTCTTTCGTGCTTTTTACCGATTATTTGTCCCTACCTTAATATCTAAAATATCCAGGAAAAACATGAACAGCGGAATACCAAAAAGCAGTCCCCAGACTCCGATATAATGTTCGCTCACCATTAAAATAAGAAAAACCAAAAATACGGGGATTTTTGTTTTTGCAGACATTAATTTAGGGTTTAATACATAGGTTTCCAAAGAATGGAGAATAGCAATCATCACAATAACTTCTATGATTTTTATGGCGCCTCCAATATTAAATGCGATAATTGTAAGGGGAACCATGGAAATGATCACTCCGGCAACGGGAATCAAACCTAGAATAAAAATCATGGCTCCAAGCCCCAATGTCTGCGGAAATCCCATAACTGTCAGGGCTAACACAGACAGAAAAGAGTTAATAAATGCAATTACAATCTGCAATTCAATTACTTTTCCGAAAGAATTTAAAAACTTTTTACCATAAAACGTAAAGTATTCATACAGGAAGGAAATTTTGCTCTTCTCCATGTGTTTAAAAAATACGACGATTTCATCCTTTTCTAATAAGAAAAGAAAGCTTATCAAAAAGGACATCAATAAATTTATACTAAAGGTACCTGCTGTTGTTACAAACCCCAAAAGATGGCTTTCCGCTAACCGGATATAAGCGTCGATCTGATCCTCTGGCATGATATTCATCAGATTAATGTCAAACTTTGACTGAACCTGGCTCAAATCAAAGGTAGAAATCAAACTGATGATATCAAATAACTGTTGGGTAACCTTTGGAATATAGACGATTCCTGATATGGTGAAAAACAGCACAATTATAATATACATGAAAATGGTAATCAGCTTTCGGCTGATTCTCATGCGGGTATTTACCTTATCATAAATAAACTTTTGCAGCTGACCAAAAATAAATGTAACTATGAATATGAGTAAAAGCTGATTCAGCATGCCTCGAAAGAAATACATAAACAAAACCAGCAATACGGTACTAAAGATCTTTTTTACAAGTGTATTATTAATAATTCCATCAAACTTATCCATTCCTTTTACCTTTCTTACCTAAAAACGTGTATTTATAAATTATGTACTATTTATGTCAGATTTAGGCCTGTATTTCAATTATAATATAATAATAAAGCTTTGAAAATACCCAGACACAAATTTGTAAAATCCATAATGACTTCTTAACAGTACCATTGGTTAAAAGAAAACGCGTCCAGGTAGAATTCAGAGAAAAATGGAATCCAATACAAAAGAAGAGTAGAAAAGAGATTAGATAGGAACCTCTGATATCCTCGTTAATAAAAGGATGAAAGAGTTTCATCTCAAATAATTATAAAACGGCAAAATTATATTTGTAACGTAAACAGTATATTATATTGACATTTATCAATATGAAACTTATAATGTTTTCTTAGCGACTAAATTTGGGGAGAATATTATGAAAGTACCAGTAACTAATTGGAAACGAAATTTTTATACGATATGGGCAGGCCAGGCATTTTCTCAATTCTCAAGTTCTGTCCTTCAGTTTGCTATTGTTTGGCATTTGACTGATAAAACAGGTTCCGCTTTGATTTTATCTGCCGCAATGATGATGGGGTTCTTGCCGCAGGGAATCTTAGGTCCTTTCATAGGTGTGTTTATTGACCGTTATAATAGAAAAATGATTATGGCAGTTTCAGATTTACTCATTGCCGCGGCCAGTTTTATCATGGTTATTGCGGGGCAGATGGGAGTTTTATCCACAGAGCTGATTTTATTGGTTTTACTGATTCGCTCAATAGGTTCTGCCTTTCATACACCTTGCCTTCAGGCAGTGACCCCGCAGATTGTTCCGGAGGATCAACTAACAAGATGTTCCGGATATTCACAGGCTTTGGAATCCGTTTCTCAATTATTTAGCCCTGCGTTAGCAGCAGTTCTCTATCAGTCATGGAGCTTAAGCGGTATTATTTTCCTTGATGTTATCGGAGCGTTAATTGCAGTATTCATGTTGGTAATATCTGTAATCCCGGAATTAAATCATAATGAAAACATAGGAAAAATACACGTTTTAAGAGAAGCAAAGGAAGGTTTTAAAATACTTCGCACCCAAAAAGGAATGTTGGGTTTGGTTTTAATAGGTACTCTTTATACCTTAGCATTGATGCCGACCAGTGCATTGTTTCCGCTGATGAGTATGTCTTATTTTCATGGAACCAGCACAAACGCAAGTGTTGTTGAAATTGTATTTTCCATTGGTCTGCTGATCGGCTCTTTGATATTGGGCAGATGGGGAGGAACTAAAAATAGAATTTATACCATAATCGGATCTTTTCTATTGATGAGTTTTAGCTTGTTTGTCTCTGGTTCCTTGCCGCCTGACGGTTTTTTAGTTTTTGCTATATGCTCCTGGTTAATGGGAATATCCGGTCCGTTTTATTGGGGAATGTATACCCCGTTGCTGCAAAGTAACTTTGAAGCGAAGTATTTAGGGCGGGTAATATCTCTATCCAGCAGCATCCGGTTAATAAGCGGCCCAATAGGGCTTTCTGTTTCCGGTGTTTTTGCAGAGAAATATGGGGTGGAGAAGTGGTTTCTGATTGCAGGAGCACTGGTTTTATTTGCCTCATTCCTATGTCTGGCCGTTCCTTCCGTAAGGAATTGTGATGCAAAGCAAAATGATAATAGGATAGTGAAATGAATGTATGGAGTGATCATGGATAAAAACAAGAAAAAGGCTAAAATATTTAAAGCTTTCTGTGATGAACAAAGGCTTGCCATATTAGAGTTATTACAGGGCGGAGAGAAGTGTGCCTGTGAACTGCTTGATAAACTGGATATTACCCAGCCGACCTTGTCCCATCATATGAAAATTCTTTGTGATTCTGGGATAGTGACAGGCCGTAAGGATGGTAAATGGATGCATTATTCAATCAGTGCATCCGGGACAGAGCATGTGAAAAAGCTCATTGATGAAATAACAATGATAAATCAGGATAAACCAGATAGTTGTTGTTAAGTATGCTTCTTGATTTTTAATTTTCTAAAAAGCATAGATTGAACGCCAAACGAGAAACCAACAAAGTTAGTCATCTTGTCCGGTATTCAATCTATGCTTTTTCTCTGTAATTCCGTTTAAAATTGTTGCCCGTGTGACATGATATTTCATCAGGCTTTGGAAATCCTGCCGGATATGACAACTATATCGATTTCAGCTCACCGTCAGGATTCCAGATATTTCCGGATATCCTTTGTTTCATGATCTTCATATTTAACGATATTTCCTTCCCAGGTTCTCAGTTGAACATAGCCTGGTCCTCGGGATACAATGTAATTGGGAAAGATAGGAGTCTTTCCTAAACCCTTGGGGGCATTTACTATAAACGTCGGGATCGCCATGCCCGAAGTATAGCCACGTAAATATTCCATAATCTCTATGCCGTCTTCAATGGATGTATTAAAATGAGCGGTTCCCTGAACATGTTTTGCATGAAAGATGTAATAAGGTCTTACTCTGCATTTGAGCAGCTCATGATTGAGCACCCGCATGATGTATTTATCATTGTTAATTCCATTTAATAATACGGCCTGATTACCAAGAACGATCCCGGAATCAGCCAGCTTTTCACATGCCGCTTTTGACGCTTTCGTAATTTCTATGGGATGATTGAAATGAGTGTTTATATAGATCGGATGATACTTTTTCAGCATGGAGCATAATTGATCTGTGATCCTTTGAGGCATGGTTACCAGGCTTCTGGTACCCAGACGGATATAATCAATATGGGGGATCTCTTTCAGCTGCTTTATTATCCACTCAAGGTACTCATCAGAAAGGCACAGGGCGTCCCCGCCAGTGATCAGCACATCCCTGATTTCTTCATTTTCTCTTATATAATCAATGGACTCCAGAATCATCTTACGGGATCTATGGACATCTTCCTCTCCGATATTCCTTCTTCTCTGACAGTGTCTGCAGTACATGGCACACTCATTGGTCACATTAATAATTAGACGGTCCGGATACCGCCTTGTAATACAGCCTGCCGGATTTGTAAATTCTTCCCCCATGGGATCAAGATCCATGCAGGAATCATCCAGTTCTTTATAAGTTGGAATTGACAATAACCGTATCGGATCATATCTGTCTTCTGGATCTGCCAGACTTAAGTAATACGGAGAAACTGCCCACCTGAATTTTTTCTCCACTTTTTTAATGCGCATTTTTTCTTTTTCACTTAAGGAAATGATTTTACTTAAGGTCTCAACATCCGTTATCCTATGGGTTAACTGCCACTGATAATCATTCCAGTTTTCTTCTGTGGCATCCAGTACCTCTAATATTTTGGTTTTCCTCTTAATGAATTCTTCCTCTAAGTCCATTCCCTTTAGAATATTCTTGCGGGCCTCTAAAAAATCTTCGATCCGCCCTTTTAATTCTTCTGCTCTTTCAATTGATACCTGTTGTTTTTTGCTTTTTTCCATTTAATATCTCCTTACTTATTTTATTCACTCCGTTAAAAACCAAACTTCCTATGGAGATTTTTGCAACGAAAAACGAAAGCTTCTATACTTTTACGAAACAATCAGCGGTCTGTTCAAATTTTACGAAAATAGTTCTTATGCGGGATGATTGGAAAATACATCTTCCAAGGTCTTCCAACAAACCTGTGGTTTTATCCGCCGGGCAGCCTGTACCGGGCCTTTGCTTGTTGGAAAATGAAACGTTACCAGTATTCATAAATTTAAGATATGATGATGGATTACAATGTCAGATTAGATAAATCATACTGTGGATCTTTAACAATAAGGTTCACATATAGCTTTACTTTATTTTTTGTTATTTTAACTTATCCGAAGCAACAACTTAATTATACCAGTAAAGTTGTTGCTTAGTCAACCGTATGAAAAAACCAATTTTATAAAGCTAAAAAGCTATAATGATTTCTCGGATTAAAATAATATTGATGTTAAGAAGGGGAATTAAGCTGGTTGAATCTTAGACTGTTATTTATTTAAGGAAGCCTGTCCGGAATGCTTGGAATCAGCTTCCGATCTTATCAGACGGAAATCTATTCTACAAGATACAGTAAAATGCACGCTTGAACAGGTTTGGCTTCATTTGAATGATGTAAATCAAACATATAAATTCGTTTATTAAAACTTTTGTCTTTTCCACAAATAATACATCTTTTACAAAAATATTATAAAATTAAATTTATTATTATTAAAAATATTAAAATATTACAATTATTTTGAAAATAATTCATTTATTATTGTCAAAAAATTCCATATAATTAAATAAATTTTTATATTATATCTTTGACTGTTTTATGGTACATGCACATTCCTGTGACAACAGGAAGGAAATCAGGATCCATAGGCAAAGTGAAAATCGCTTTAAAAACCTGAATTTCCGGATAACTTACCAGCAGGTTTAAGATCATTAATATAATTATTTTAATTAAAAGGAGGAATTCGTGTGAAGCAAAAGATTAGGAACAAGTGGAAGCGGGTGACAAGCATGTGTCTGGCAATGCAGATGATCATATCAGTTCCAGCTGCCGGACAGACGTTACCAATAATATCCGGATCAGAATTATTTAACACAGGGCATTACGCTGCGTCCATTAATCCTACAATGGGAGGGGGAAGTCTGTCACTATCAAAAAGCAGTGACACGACATCGGGATGGAACACCATGAATGAAGCTTTGATACCTGGAACAACCATGTTCTGGGAAGGGGAAAACCGTTTTCGAGGAGCTGAAATCACAACAGAAATGTCAATGAAGTCACTTTCGGATACTTACGGTGTACAAGGTGTAAAGCTGGGGAATGAAATTCATGGCGTAAAATCATGGTTTTTATTCAGTGGCGAAATCCTTTGTGCTGGAGCAGGCATCCAGGCACAAGCAGAAAACAGCGGTCAAATCATAACCATTGTAGATAATATTCCGGTTACCAAGGATACAAAGCTGGCATTGACAAATCCCAGCAACGGATACCGGAATGTACTGACAGCAAGTGCAAACCAGGGAGTGTGGAGTACCCTCATCAACACACCGACGAAAGGAGTCCATACCCAGAGAAACTGGCTCAGTGCGTCTGCCTTGAACGATAATAAGCTGGAATGGTCCTATGTATTTGGAGACGGGGAAACCGGATCCCATTTATCTGCCTCTAACGTATACTATCGGCTGAACACGAAAGAGTCTGATAAGGCTCAATTAGCCGAGTTTTTTATTGCTCCCGGGGAGAGCTACCAGTATTCCATGGTCGCAGGTAAAACAACCGCTGATTATTCAAATTCAATCCTGTATAGAACAGATGCAAGACTTCTTATAAATACGCCGCAGATACAGGCTGCTTCCAGCATTGGAGAGGGGATTGTCTCTGTAAACAAGTGGTCCTCCGGCAGCATCCGACTGGATAATCAGGTAGTACCCTTAACAATGAATGAGTGTATGGCGCTTACCGTAAAAAAAGATCCTTCTACTGGTAACATAACACTAAATATAGCGAAACCAGAAAACCAAAACAATGGTTATCTGGAGGTGACTCTGGAAACCCGTGGAACAGGAATACTAACAAATTCGAACCCGATGGCATTAGCAGAATCCACCTTTGGCTCTGAAGTTTTCCTTAAATTCGATGCTTCCAAAATGGGAACAGAACCTGTGGTTCTGACGATTGAAGGAAAAGCTGCTGAAGCAGTAACTGGAGATGAGATTGTTTTGGTGAGAGGAGGAGAAGGCCGGATCGAGAAACCGGATGAATTGTCCGGAAGCATCCATTGGGAAGTCAAAATACCCAAGGGCGACGGTAACTATGTACGCAATGCAGGAAGTAGCAAAATCAAGAGAGAATTGCTGGATGGGGAAACAGATGGAACCAGAAAAGCCGGAGATACTGATGGAAGCCACATTGCTTCTGTCAGAAAACTTTCCGGTGAAGGTGCACTGCTTACGGCAAATGAAAAAGGAGTTGTCACTGTACTTGCTACTGATGAAAACGGAAAGCAAAAAAAGTGGAACGTAACAGTCCTATATGAAGATCCGGCAAATCTACCTCAGACTGAACCGGAAGATTACGAAATAATCCGCAAACGGTGGAAGGACTCCCTCATCGGAAATGACTTAACTGAACTGAATGGGGGCAGAGAGATCCTTGACGACATTCAAGCTCAGGCAAAATCTGCATGGGAAGCTTATGCTTATAAAGGACAGGATTCCTGTGACGGAATCCCCTGGCCGCAGGATGAAGGAGCTGCCGGCAACCCGGACATTCCCTTTGAAGATGATGCGGTAGAGTTTCGTCCGGCTTTTAAAAAGATGCTTGCAATGGCAAAGGCATATGCAGCGAAGGGTAATCTTTACTACCAAAATGATGGGCTGTTAAAGGACATGAAGCAGATCTTAAATTACCTGTGTTCCCGCTGTTACGCATCAAAAACCCAGACAGATAACTGGTGGACATGGGAAATCGGCGTTCCCAAAGACTTAATCCCCATATTGGTCCTTTTATATGACCACCTGTCAGCGGAAGAAATCAGCCTTTATACCGAGGGACTTTATTTCTTTCAGCCAGATCCTTATCATGAAGGCATCATTGGAACCGGAAGTACCCATGCCCAGGGATACCGGACGGCCCAGGGAGCCAATATCATTGACTGTTCAAGGATCGCCTTAGGACTGGGAATTATCAGAGAGGATAATGAGCTTGTTCACCTGGCTCAGAAAGCTTCTTCGGAGACTTTCATAATCCAGAGCCTGAAAGACAGTACCAAAATAGCGGATCAGGGCTATACCAGCGGTTTTTATGCAGATGGTTCTTATCTGGACCATTCCCATGTACCGTATTTAGGGTCCTACGGAATTGAATTTCTTAAAGGCGGAGCAGGAATGCCGCCCCTATTTGCCGGGACACCATGGGAATATCCCAGAGAAGTTCAGGAAAATCTGGAATTCTATTTGAAAGAAGGGTTTTTGAATGGAATGTATGACGGTCTGATGCTGGATTCTCTGAAAGGACGCTCTTTATCCAGACCTGCCGGCAGTAACCGGGATGCGGGAAGAGAAGCTATGGTTCTTATGATCCAGCTCATGGACTCAGTTTCTCTTAAGGTGCAGGATGAATTAAAAAGTTCATTAAAGGCCTGGATGGAAATTGACCCTGAATTTATAGAAACCTTAAACGGAGCAGAGTATATAATGATAAAGGCAAAAGCCCTGGAAATTCTGGGAGATGATTCTATTACCTCCTCCATTGCTCCGATACATAAAAATCTGCCACTCATGGACCGGGCGATTCACCGGACTGATAAGTTCCTGATGGCGCTATCCATGTATTCAGAACGCATTCAGAATACGGAAATCATGAACCATGAAAACCGTTATGGCTGGCATCAGGGAAGCGGTATGACCTACTTATACAATCAGGATACCATGCAGTATACGGAAAATTTCTGGAATACAGTGAATCCCCTCAGGCTGGCGGGAACGACCCTAGTTTCCAAGAATATCGGTAATGGTCAGCCAGACAGCTCAGGCTTTGCCCAAGGCGGTGATTTCCGTTCAAGAGAATCCTGGGTCGGAGGCAGTGCCATAGAGAATGACGGAATTAACGGAATGTCCTTAACCGGAGAAGTCCGGGTCAAAGAGGGAGAGGGTTCTCCTGCCGTGACTTATTCTCCTCATCTGTCAGCTAAGAAATCCTGGTTTATGTTTGGAGGACAGATCGTATGTCTTGGCGCCGGCATTTCTAATTCCGGTGAAGAATATCCGGTGGAAAGCATTATTGAAAACAGGCGTCTGAGGCAGGAGGGTGACAATGCTCTGATCATCAACGGAGAGACAAAAGATCTTATGACAGATTCCGCATCTTTAAAAGATATTGTAGAAGGAAAAGTGGATGTGTCAGGAACAACGCTTACTGATGTGTCCTGGGCTCATTTAGAGGGCAATACGGCCGGAAGCGATATCGGTTATTATTTCCCTGCCGCTTCTCAAACCATATCGGTGAGAAAGGCTAGGAATGCCGGAGACTGGTCACTGGTTGGAACCTCAACAGGAAAAGCGGAAGAGAACTATTTAGAAATGTGGTTTGACCATGGAAAAAATCCTGAAAATGCCGCGTATGAGTATGTTCTTCTTCCAGGGATGACTTCAGAAGAAACCGAACAGTATTCCAGAGAACCACAAATCACGGTCCTGTCCAACACTTCACAGATGCAGGCGGTCTACAGCAGATCCGAAAACATACTGGGAGCCAATATCTGGACAGATGCTGCTGCGAAAATTGGAGACTTCTCCATCAAAGGTGCTGCCTCTTTGATGACAAAAGAAGATGAGAATGGAATTCTGACTGTTTCAGCCTCTGATCCAACGATGAAAAATACAGGAACTATTGTGATCGAAATAAAGAAACCTGTGACAGAAATTCTTTCATCAGACGAGAATGTTAAGGCAGAACTGACAGAATACGGAGCAAAACTTACCATTTTGGCAAAAGGAACCAACGGTTCCAGTTCTTATGCAACAATGCAGTTGGCGGCTTCCCTGTATCCGCAGGCAGTTACCCTGGCTCCGGGACAAAGTATGTCCTTTGCAGTCAATGATTATACCAATGATGCAGGAAATATTTCCTGGAAAGTCACAGGGGATAAACCTCTGGAATCAGGTACCGGCATCGATGGACAAGGTTGTCTCGATATTGATGATTACGAAGAGAGCAGCCGGTTAAAGGTAACTGCTGAACTGGAAAATGGGATAAATCTTCAGGCCTTTGTCTCTTTGGGCGGAGAAGTAGAGCCAGAATTACCGAAAAACGTTCAAAAGGTCCAGTCACTTATTGAAAATGCGGTATCGGAGGCATTAATAAACGACGATTACAGCAATTACAAGGTACAGAAAGCCATCAGGTCGGCGGTCAATGCCTTAACTTCCATTTCGAATGAGGAATTGGCAAAGTATTTAATGGATCAACTAATCACATTAGAAGAACTGTATAAGGCTGCGATGGCTGCAAATGACTGTATGATAGACAGCAGGGTGGATTCCGCTGAAACAGAAATTACTGGTATCCAGATTGCAGGAGCTGCGTTAAGCATACCAATTAAAATCACGGGAAGCAGCGCAACCCCCTCCAATGCAGTCAGAGCGACTGCCTCCGACGCAAGCAAGGCAACTCCCTCATTCGCTTTCAGGATCTTTGAAGATGAGGAAGATGATCAGGAAATCCGTATGGCAGTTATGTCGGTCAAGGACGGCAATGTATCGGAAACAGAAGAAGAATTCCGCAAGTCCTTCGAGCTTCAGCTTCAGCTGGAGGATACGTATGGAAATAAAAGGCCCATATCGTTAAATGCTCCGGTGAAAGTGTGGATGGACATTCCTGATCAGGGAAAGGACAGTAGTTCCATTACTGCGATATTTAAGGGGCTTAATGGAGAGACCAGACACTTGCCGATATATCAGGATCATAAAATGGATAGGATTTCATTTGTGTTGACGGATAACGGGTCAGTGACCTTAATAACACGCGGCACTGCAGTAGAAGAAGAACGCTATCAAGTGTCCATCGATGACAGTCTGGAAGGCGGCAGTATTACTGCAAACCTCTCAGAAGGAAAAAAGGACACAAAGGTGATTGTAAGGGCAGTCCCTGATATAGGATATCGTTTGAGACGTATATCTGTAAATGGAAAGACAGTGTCGCCAGACAAAACCGGAAAATATGAATTTCTGCTACAGCAGGATACTTATATTACTGGTGAATTCCAGAAAACAACTCTGGACAGAGAGGAAAGCTCTGAACCGGCCACAGTTAGTTCTGTCTGGAAAAAAGTGAATGGAAAGTGGTACTATTTCAATGATAAGGGCAATATGGTAACAGGCTGGCTCTTAATCGATGGAAAATGGTATTGGCTGAGTTCGGATGGTGCCATGCAGACCGGTTGGGTCTTTGATCAGATGGACGATTGCTGGTATTATCTGGATTCCTCCGGAGCCATGGCGGAAGGCTGGAATTGCATAGATGGAAAATGGTATTATTTAACCCCAAATGCAGAAGGTTCATCCGGCTGGACACTGAATCAGGAGAACTGGGAATATAAAAAGCCAGAAGTTCACTCACGCCCGCGTGGATCGTTATACATGAACGATGTGACTCCAGACGGCAGGCTGGTTGACAGCAATGGAGTATGGAATCAATAAATATTAGGCTATTAATCTTTTTTCAAGAGCAATAAAAATAATGGATGCTGCTTCGCTAACTGATGTTAGTTTCGCAGCATCCATTATTTCTTTCGAAAATCCCCTCCAGCAAGCTCTTACTGGGCTGAATCCAAGACGGCGATTGTTAAAGCAAAAAATAACGCCTTTTATATATAGCTGTACTTTATCTAATGTTACTCCCATACATCCAACTCTCTATTCATAAAAAAATACTTTTTGTCTTTCTCCCCAATTTCTCGAATAACCCGACATGGAACACCCAATGCAACTACATTAGAAGGGATACTATTTGTCACAACGCTTCCTGCTCCTATTACTGAGTTCTCACCTATCGTCACTCCCGGAAGTATCTGCACGCCTGAGCCGATCCAAACATTTTTCCCTATATGAACAGGAAGATTATACACATAATTGTGTTCCCTCAATATGGGCAATATCGGATGACCCGACGTAGCAATAACTACATTTGGCGCAATCATACAATCATTTCCCACGTAGATATCTGCATCATCTACAAGAGTCAAATTAAAATTACAATATATGCCGCTTCCAAAATGTACATGATGACCACCCCAGTTTGCATGCAATGGGGGCTCTATATGGCAGCCATCACCGATTTCAGCAAACATTTCTTTAAGTAATTGCTGACGCTTATTTTGTTCCAGGGGTCTGGTGGAATTGTAATCGTAAAGTTTCTCCATATAATTAAGCTGTTTACCCATTATCTCGGGATCATCATAACGGTATACCAGTCCATTTTCTTTTCTTTCTTTATTCGTCATAAAAATAGTGCCTCCTATGAGATTGATTTGATAAAAATAACTTTTGTTCTAAGCTTAAATACTAATCTTTTGTAGTTAACAATTCACATATTCTTATAACGTTGTATAATTTTATCAATGACTTTTATCACTCCAAAATTATCATTTGAATCAGTAATAAAGTTCGCATATTGTCTCATGTCAGACGTAGCATTTTCGACAATATAGCTATACTTTACGGCTCGTAACATTTCTATATCATTATAGGTATCTCCGAACGCCATCATTTGTTCCGACTTCAGCCCTAGCCGTTCTCCTAACAATTGCACAGCTTTTCCTTTATCTATCCCACGGTTCATAATATCAATCCAAACAGTATCCCCCACTGTAACAGAAAAATCTTTGCCATATTGAGGGTTAAATATTTTTTCATAATATTCCTTGCTATCTTTTTCCGGAAAATAAACAGTAAATTTATTAGCATCTATAACAAGCTGATCAAGATTTTTTACAAATGTAATCTTTGAATAAAATGTTTTTAAGTAAGTTTCATAAATTTTATATTTCTCGGACAGAAAAGCGGAATCCAGTCCGCAAAGAATTGCAATTCCGTCTGTGTTATCTTCAACAAACCGAATCATTGATTGATAGTCCGCAGGCTCCAGTAAACTTTTAAAGATAATTTTACCCTTATAACTTATAATACCGCCGTTATCACTAATAAAACTTATCTTATTTCTGATTTTGGGAAAAATCGTTTCTAGCGTGTATAAAGGACGTCCTCTTGCAATAACAAAATCAATACTGAGCTTATCTAATTCCAGAATATAACTGTCAAAGTTTGGTGGCAGTTCACCTTTTTCCGTAAGCAATGTATGATCCATATCTGAAGCAATTAATCTTATAATATCCATTAAATAGCACCTCTTTACATTCTGTTGATGGTTTTAATAAAGTTCGGGACTTATATATATAATAACTACCATCAAAATTGTATCTAATCATACTTGGTTTTTCTACTAATATCGGCTACAATTATATCAAAATCGTATTTATTTTAGGGGGTGATACAATGATTTCGCCATTAGAAGTGTTTTCCGATTTATCAGAGCGATTGCATTATAATCTACCAGATTTTCCTTTGTATGTTCGTAAAGACAAGTTGCTTCAATACGGATACGCGGCTGCATGCCATTGGCACCCAGATTTGGAGTTTATCCTTGTGCTCGACGGAGCAATGGATTTTTTCGTAAACGGAAAAACTGTACATATAGAAGCACATGATGGTGTTTTCGTTAATAGCAAACGCTTGCACTACGGTTTTTCTACAGATAAAACTAACTGTTCCTTCATAGCTGTCGTTATTCATCCGGTATTGCTTTTTGAAAATTCTCAAGCAGTCAAAGTATATCTGGATCAGAAATTCGGATCAGATAGCAGCGATTTTATATCATTAAACCCCAAAATTGATTGGCAGCAGGAAGCTTTACTTTTACTTAGTAAGATATATGATGAGATGCATAGTGACACTCGTAATCCATTGCGCTTAGTGTCACAGGCTGTGTGTCTTTGTGCTCATATGGGAGATCATATTCAGAGAACCTCAGGGTATCGTGTAGATAGCCAGTTGCAAACGATTGTTTGGAAAATGACAGGATTTATTCATCAGCATTATGACATGAAGATAACACTAGATGATATTGCGGCTTCTGGTGCTGTGTGCAGAAGTAAGTGCTGCGAATTGTTCAATAAATACGTTGGACAAACGCCTAATACCTATGTGTTAAGGTATCGTATTACAAAAAGTTGTGATATGTTACGTGAAACAAACAGAACTGTTTGCGACATAGCGATTACCTGCGGATTTCAAAGTGCAAGCTATTTTTCATATGTCTTTCGTAGTGAAATAGGATTGACACCCCAAAATTACCGTAAGAAAATTACGGTCTCTTTGATTCCTCAAAATGATTGAATGAAGTATGGTTACAGATTTTTCTTTGATCGTCAGAACAACCTTTAAGTAGTGCCATAATGAATACTAAACAAAACAATTTCTATCCAAAATTTGTAATATAAACCACCTTATGTTATGATATTATTTATAAAAAATTGAAGCAGTGAGGTAAGTAACATGATTCAGTGCAATTATGAAAGAATGGAAGATAAGATTAAAACTTTCAGCCGGTTTGGAGATACGGGAAAGGGTGGAATTACCAGATTTTCCTTATCAGAAGAAGCCTTAGCCGCAAGAAAAGAATTCGTAAAGCACATGGAAGCAATCGGTGCCTCCATTGTAACAGACGATATGGCAAATATATATGCAACCATTACCGGAACAGAAGATTTACCTGCTATTGCCTCAGGGTCCCATATGGATTCCGTACGGCAGGGCGGTAATTATGATGGGATTCTGGGTGTCTTAACAGCAATGGAAATGGCAGAAACTATAGTAAAAGAAAAAATACCTCACAGGCATCCGATTACGGTTATTGTATGGACCAACGAAGAAGGCGCCAGATTTGAACCGGCAATGATGTCTTCCGGTGTTATTTGTGGAAAGTTTGACAAGGAAACGATGCTGGCTTCACAGGCCAAAGACATTCCAGGATATACTTTCGGAGATGCTTTAGAAAATAGCGGTTTTAAAGGAACGGAAGAAAACCGGTTGGATCCGTCTAAAACAAAGGCTTTGGTGGAACTTCATATTGAACAGGGCCCGGTACTGGAAGCAGAAGGGATAGATATTGGAGTAGTAGAAGGCGTCTGCGGTATGATCAATTACGAATTTACTTTTACCGGACAGGCTGGTCACGCAGGAACAACACCCATGAAATACCGTAAGGATGCTCTTTATGCAGCGGTTAAAACCATTCAATATCTTCATGATGAGCTGGACCAGTTAGATAGCAAATTGGTTTATACCACAGGAAAGATTTCTGCCCATCCGAACATTCACACCATAATACCAGATGAAGTAAAAATCACCCTGGATGCAAGACATCAGGATCCAGAAGTGATCAAGCAGGTACTTGCAGTTATTAAAAAAATCCCGAGCATTGTGGAGCAATGCGAAGTGAGTTATGAGGAAGCTTGGTCACGTAAAACCGTGAGCTTTACTACCGAACTGGTTGATTATGTGGAAATAAGTGCCCTGGAATGCGGCTATTCCAATCGGAGAATATACAGTGGCCCTGGTCATGATGCGCAGTTTGCTATAGATCTGGTTCCCACTACCATGATATTTGTACCAAGTGTAGGAGGGCATAGCCATTGTGAAATCGAATATACTCCAGTAGAAAACTGTTTAAAAGGGGCTAATGTTCTTTTAAATACAATTTTGCATATTGATAAAGAGCATTAGACAATAATAAAGCTCATTTTCGCTTGATGTACGGGGCTTGGTTTGAATTTGTTAGCTGAGTGCATGAAAAAAGAGTCACGCATCTTTGAATTGCAATGGCTAAATAGTTATGGTAAAATATAGTAAAATTCCAGAAGAAAGAAGGAAATCAATTATGGATAAAGAAATATTAAATTATGCTGTTGAAAAAACACACGAATTAATGAGTGCACCATCATGTAGCAGTGAGGCAAAAACAGCGGCCCAAACCTGGTTGGATTCTATTGGAACTGAAAGGGAAGCTGCAGAAACAAAAAAATATATTGATGAGCTTGAAGCAGATATCTTGCCTATTGACAGTTTAATCGGTTTTGCAGGATCTGATGCTGGAATCCAGGTTTTTGGAGCGGACACTGCGAAGAATATCGCAGCACATGCAAATGAAATCAAGTCTGCCGGAGAGAAATATTGTGATTGTCCGGCCTGTGCGGCTGTAGCAGCGATTCTTGATAAGAAAGATATCCTTCTTAAATAAGAAAAGAAGATTAACAACCGGTACAATTTACAGAGCATCAATCAGAAATGATTGGTGCCTTTTCTTTATTGAACCAATAAGCATTCCTTGGAGATGATAATACAGCAGGTTGAGACTTGCTGTATTTTTATTCATCCTTACGGAAAAGGGAATCATTGAGGCCGAGGAAATAACAAAAGTTTTTCAGCGCTTTGATGAGCTTGGAAGAATCTGACTGAAGAAGAATCTGCTGCTGCAAATAAGCCTGTTATTTTTTAACAGGCTTATTTGTAATATAAAGCTACATCCACAGCAGGGGCTGCCGTATGGCCGCATTCCGCCTGGCTTCTTCATCCTCCGATTCAAAGGGCAGACTTTCATACAACCGTATCAGTTCAGGGATTCCCATACGGCATCCCGCAAACAGCAGGAAAGAGGCTCTCGCCGGAAACGCATCAAAATGGGCGATATCCTGAGAATAGGGCCATCTGCTTTTATCAATTACATAGGGAAAGAGAAAATCAATCGCTTTCCGGATGCTCCTTCCTTCCGAATCCTCATAATTCCATAAAACGTCTTCCGGTGTGGAGAGCACATGACAGATTGTGACTAAGTTGTCCACGATAAAGATGGAATAATTATAGGGTTTCGTCCGGGCCAGCTCCCGGGGGAAAGAACCGTCCGTATTCATCTGCTTTAATAGCACATTCTTAAAATGTTCCCGGCAGAATCCTGCTATCATCTCATTATCCGTAAACAGAGAGAAAACGGCGGCTTGCATGAAAAAGCAGACGCTGTGGTTATTGTCTGTATTCATTTCTTCAATTCCGTTCTCATCCGTAAGCATCCAGCCTAAATATCGGGAAAACCATTTCTTAAGTCCCTGATAGATAAAATCCGTCATGGCCGGACTATCGCACAGGGCCTGAATTACAAAGGGAATATCCGCTAAATGGATCGTATCGATGATGCCGATGCCCCGCCCGGTGCAGATTCCGGGAATTGCCTGGGCATAGGAAAGATTAGGATTCATATTCGTGGCCTCATCCAGAAAAAATTCTTTGAGAATCAGGACACTGCGCTGGGCAAACCGTTCTTCCCTTGTCATCACATAGGCATATGCAAGATTGACTGCGCAGGTGCGCATCCGGCGGAGAATCATGCGGTGTTTATTGAAATTGCCCGGATTGCTCTCCCCATCCCGTCGGATATAGGGGAGCCCGTCGGCGGAATCAGGATCGGGCCACCAGTAATCGCCGTTTGAACAGTAATCGTGTATGGTGCCGGGACTTCTGGGACAGACCGCATCGGTGATGTGGGGGATAGGGGCAGTTAAGGCAAATTCCGCTTTCTGAAGAATCCGGTCTTTGCTGCTGTCATCCAAGCCAGGAGGAATGGAATAGGACTTTGGATAAGTGATCATGATGTGTACCTCATTTCTGATTTTAATTTCCGGTTTTGTGTTCCTGTCATGCTTTCAGTTTACGCCAGTAAGGGAAAAAAACCAATGGATAAAATTCAGAAACAATAGGCAATTTGAGAAATTGCCTATGTTTTAAAAAAAAGCTTATATACGGAACCGGATTCTTTCGATAAGATATAGGCGGGGAGAGGGGGAGGTACGCTTATGAAAAACAGATCTAAGGTATATTTATGGATGTTCTTATCCTATGTGGGAATTCTTTCGGTCCCCATCCTTTTGGGAATCGTAATTTACGGCTATACGTCTGCGTCAGTGCGCCGGCAGGCGGAGAAGCTGAATACAAGCCTCTTAATGATGGTACAGAGAGATTTAGATAAGGAGATTGACAATATTCAGAAGATTTCTGCAAGAATGGCATTGGATAACAATGTACAGATGGCCAGCAGGGTGAAAAAGGATTTCGGCAGTGAGGATCAGCTGACTCTTTACCACCTGTTTAATGATTTACAGGCCATTGCCATGTCGGAAGAGTTTATTGAAGATATTTTTGTCTATTTCAACAACACCCAGAAGGTTTCCTGCATTAACGGCAACATGTCCTCGGCTATGTACTATGACCTTTATTATAAAAGTGAAGACTTTCCATTTGAAAAATTCAAGGATTACATGAGCGGGTTTCATTATAACGATGTGCTGTCCAACCATAAAAAATCAGGCGGCGATGTTCTGGTTTTCACTATGACAATCTTATATTCTGACATTGGTGAAAAATCGGCCACCATCGGAATTGCCGTAGATTATGAGAGCATAAGACAGAGGCTGGTATCAATGAAATGGGCGGAAGGCATGAATGTTCTGGTTATGGATGAGAACGACATGAGAATCTGCGCCGATCAGGATAACGTGGAAAGCCAGAGGCTGACATATGACAGCCTGACTGCCGGAAACCATGTGATGAGAGATGGAGAGGGAAAACCATACATTGTCTCCGCTTTTGAGTCCAATAAGGCCGCCTGGAAATATGTGGCCATCACTCCAATGGCCCTGATTGATGGAGAAGCCAAAGAAATCCAGAGAATCGCGGTGCTGGGACTATTTCTCTGTGTCATCACAGGATTTGCTATTTCCGGATATTTAACAAGGAAGAATTATAATCCGGTAAAAATGCTTCTGGAGACCATGAAAAACCATGGAGGCCGGGAAATAGAAACAAATGAGAATGAGTATCAGTGGCTGAACAGCCAGATCAATCTGTTTTTCCAGGAACAGGTGAATACGGAGCGTCTCTTATCCTTCAACAGGAAGAGCCTGAAGAATTATTATCTGATCCAGCTGCTTCAGGACTATTATGACGGCAGGCCCATGGAACCTTATGGAATTGAACTGAAATTGGATTATAATGTGGTAATCTTGTTTGAATCCGATGCAAAGAAGGAAGATATTGAGGAAAATGCCTTGCAGAAGTTCGTAATCACCAATGTGTTTAAAGAGATGTGCTTAAAATACTTCTACGTGGAAATGGTGGAAATCGGCGAACGGGTGGCGGCTGTTGTCAATCTTCCCACAGGAGAGAGCCAGTATATTCAGGTACTGAAAGAGCTGGCTGAAAACCTTCAGCAGCTGACAGAGGATTCCTTTGGATTTGTCAGCAAAGTCTTTATCGGCTCCATTTGCAGGGGACTGGATGGAATCCATTTGTCATACCAACAGGCTTATGATATGGAGGAGTATTTAAACCTGCTGGATACCAGTTTTGTCATCTACGATGAAGTGAAAAATATTCAGCCGGAATACGATTATCCTGTGGACCTGGAAGAAAAAATTATCAATGCCATGAGGGTAGGAGACAGCCGTCAGGCCGTACAGACCATGCGCCGGGTCTTCGACATGAATTTAGCCGGGCAGGTATCCACAAATATCTACCGCTGCCTGATTTATGATATGATCGGAACCCTTTTAAAGGGGGCAAACTCCGGCGGTTACCGGGAAGCGGCCAGGGAGCTGGATTTGCCGGACCAGAAAGCCCTTGGGCCGGTGGAAGAGGTCAAAAGACAGTTTGAGATTCTGCTGGTTCAGATTTGCACAAAGGTGACGGAGCTCCAGAAGGAGACCAGCCAGGACAAAACTTTAAGTAAAAACGTACAGAGCTTTATTCAGGAGAATTACATGGATCCGGATTTGAACATTTCGATTACCGGTCAGCATTTTGACATGACGCCGGCGTATCTTTCTTCTATATATAAAAAGCAGACCTGCGGCAGTCTGCTGGATTATATCAATACGGTGCGCATTGAGCATGCAGAACAATTTTTAGAAGAAGGAATGAGCGTGGTGGAAGCTGCGGAACGGACCGGTTTCCGGGACAGCGGTACCTTTATCCGGGCCTTTAAGAAGAAAAAAGGAATCACGCCGGGGCAGTTAAAAAAGAAAATTTAAAGAAAATACAATTGACTTTAAAAAATGCAAATGGAAATTGGTGATTTTGCTCATGAAGTTTGTTTTTTTTCTATATCTTTTTCGGCTGGATCGATGCTATCATGATGGCACATACGGCAAACGGCCAGAAACCGGGAGGCGGAAAAACAAAAACGAAAGGAAAGAACAAGTAATGAAAAAGAGAAGGTTATCATTACTGCTGACAGCTGCCATGTTGGCGGGAACCTTGGCCGGATGCAGCTCGGCAAAGGGAACAGCGGAAACATCGGCGGTGGCCTCAACGGCAGCAACAGAAACAGAGACAAAAGCGGCGGGGGCCGAGGAGACGGCAGCTCCGGTGGAATCTGTCTATCCATTAGGGTCAGGAGGACAGATGCAGTACTGGTGTGAACTGACGAGTACAGTTTCTTCCAATTATGCAAATTTAGGAGATACCCCATTCGGAAAGGGCTGGATGGAGCGAACCGGAGTGGATATCCAGTTCCTGCATCCGCCGTCAGGGCAGTTAAAGGAACAGTTCAGCCTGATTTTAGCAGACGGGAACCTGCCGGATTTGATGGAATATAATTGGGTGACGGATTATCCGGGCGGACCGGAGAAAGCCATCAAGGACGGGGTGATTCTGCCCTTAAATGACATCATCGACAAGTATTGCCCCAACTTAAAGGCATATTTAGATGCAAATCCGGACATTGACCGCATGATAAAGACCGATGATGGAAATTACTATTCATTTCCTTTCATCCGCGGCGATGACAGGCTGTTAAATACCATCGGCTTAATGCTTCGTGCTGACTGGCTGGTGGATTTGGGCCAGGAAGTTCCTGAGACAATGGATGACTGGCATACGGTTCTGACCGCATTTAAGGAGAAAAAGGGAGCGGCGGCCCCATATACCTTTGAGTATACCAATGGTCAGTATTTAACATCGGATCCATTTGCCTATGCCTATGGTACAAACCGTTCTTTCTATTTGGGAAGTGACGGAAAAGTACATTTTGGAGCGGCAGAAGAAGGCTATAAGCAGTTTCTGACAACCATGGCCCAGTGGTATTCCGAGGGTCTCCTTGATCCGGATATCGCAACCCTTAAGAGCGATCAGGTAAGTGCAAAGATGACCAATGGAATCTCCGGCGCATCCATGGGTCAGGCAGGAAGCCGTATGGGCACATGGACCGCAGCGGCTCAGACCTCCAATCCTTCCTATAAACTGGTTGCAGCACCGCCTCCAACCTTGAAAAAGGGAGAAAAGGCAGAATTCGGCCAGATTGAAAACCCCTATTCCGGCCGTGCCAGCGTAGCCATTACCACCTCCTGTAAGGATATTGAGCGGGCAGCCAGATTGATGGATTATGCTTATGGTGAAAAAGGACACATGTATTTTAACTTCGGAATTGAAGGAGAATCCTATACTATGGTGGAGGACTATCCAACCTATACGGATCTGATTATGAACAACCCGGACGGACTCCCGGTATCCCAGGCAATGTCTGCATACATTCGCGGCAACTACAATGGTCCCTTCGTACAGGATGCCCGTTATCTGGAACAGTACTACACCCTGTATGAGCAGAAGGAGACTCCGGAGGTATGGGGAGATTCCAACGGAAAAGCTCATCTGCTTCCTCCGATTACCCCCACATCGGAAGAAAGCAAGGAATTCTCTACGATCATGAATGAAATTAATACATACCGTGATGAAATGACACTTAAATTCATGTTCGGAACGGAGAGCTTAGACAAATTTGATGATTATGTAAAGAACATGGAAAATATGGGACTGGATCGCGCTCTGGAAATCCAGAATGCGGCCCTGGAACGCTATAATTCAAGATAAGAAAGAAATGGAAAGGACTGTTGAAAACAACAGTCCTTTCTAAAAATCCCAAAAAGGAGCCACATATTATGAAGCTGAGCTACCGGATAAAAAAGGACTGGAAACGGAATCGTTCCCTGTATTTCATGGTGATTCCCGTTTTGTTTTTTTATATCTTATTTCACTATAAGCCCATGTACGGCGCAATTATTGCTTTTAAGGAGTATACTCCTGCGCTGGGAGTCATGGACAGTCCCTGGGTGGGATTTGACAATTTCATCCGTTTTTTTAAAAGTGTCTATTTTATAAGGCTCATCAGGAATACCATATTGCTGAGCGTTTACAATCTGATTCTTGGATTTCCGGCGCCGATCATTCTTGCACTTCTCTTAAATGAGGTGAGGCACAAAAAATTTAAGAGCATAACCCAGACAGTTACCTACCTTCCCCACTTCATATCCTTAATCGTTGTGACGGGTATGCTGACCGATTTCAGCATGACAACAGGGCTTTTCAACGATCTGGTTGCCATGTTCGGGGGAAGCAGATCTCCGCTTTTGCAGGACCCGAAGTTGTACCGCTCCATCTATGTGCTGTCCAGCATCTGGCAGGAGGTAGGCTGGGGCTCTATCATCTATCTGTCCGCCCTTGCAGGCGTGGACAGCCAGCTTTATGAAGCCGCCCAGATTGACGGCGCAGGCAAATGGAAGCAGTTAATTCACATCACATTGCCGGCCATTGCTCCGACCATCGTGATCATGTTCATCTTAAAAATGGGTTCCCTGATGAATATGGGATATGAAAAGACGATTTTGCTATATAATCCATCGACCTATGAGACTGCCGATATCATCTCGTCTTATATTTACCGGATCGGCCTTTTAGAACAGGATTGGAGCTATTCCACTGCAATCGGTTTGTTCAATTCGGTCATTAACTTTGGATTGCTGCTGTTTACCAACAAAATGTCAAAACGTTACAGCGAAACCAGCTTGTGGTAGGGGAGGAGCGGAAATCATGAAAGTAAAAAGATCAAGAGGAGAACGTGTGTTCTCTGCATTCAATTATATATTTCTTTCGCTGATCATTATTCTGTGCTTATATCCTGTGTGGTATGTGGCAGCGGCCTCTTTCAGCAACAGCAATCTTCTGACGCAGCATACGGGACTTTTATTAAAGCCTGTGGGCTGGAGCATTGATGCTTATAAAAAGGTGTTTAAAAATCCCATGATAGGGCGGGGCTATTTAAATACTTTATTTATCCTTGTAGTGGGAGTATCTCTGGATTTGGTCATGACCTCTCTGGGAGCTTATTTCCTGTCCAGAAAGCGGGTGATGCTCAAGCGTCCTATCATGATGCTGATTGTATTCACCATGTTTTTTTCCGGCGGCATGATCCCCTTTTATTTGAATTTAAAGGATTTAAGGCTGACCAATTCCCTGTGGGGGCTCATTATGCCCTTTATGATCAGCACTTATAATCTGATCATTCTCCGCACTTCCTTTGAGAGCATTCCGGAGAGCTTAATTGAGGCGGCGCAGATTGACGGCGCAGGCCATATCACCATACTGACGCGGATTGTGATTCCGCTTTCCAAAGCGATTCTGGCGGTTATGGTGCTCTATTATGGAGTCAGCATCTGGAACTCCTGGTTCTGGGCCTCTTCCATCATCCGCACCAGAGAAATGTATCCCCTTCAGGTTATTTTACGGGAGATCCTGATGCAGAATGATGTCGCTTCCATGACCGCGGGATCCAGCGCCATGGATACGGAGGCTATCGGCATGACAATCAAGTATGCGACGATTATTGTGGCAACGGTGCCGATTCTGTGTGTGTACCCATTCCTGCAGAAGCACTTTACAAAGGGCACCATGGTCGGAGCGGTAAAAGAGTAAGAAAAAGGAGGAGCAGAAAAGTGAAAGAAACACTGCTGGAGATTTACGGGAAAATTGAGGAAAAGCTGAAAGCAGAATGCGAGAGGCTGGGGGAGAAAATTCCCTATATTTCGGAAAATGGGCGCTATCAAAAGGATATGCGGGAGGAAAATAATTCCTGGTGGACCAATGGCTTCTGGGCCGGAATGCTGTGGCAGATGTATCACGGAACAGGAGAGGAAATTTATAAACGAACGGCGGAGGATTCGGAAATTGCACTGGACCGGGCTCTGGCCGGCTTTGTCGGGCTTCACCACGACGTAGGCTTTCAGTTTCTGCACACGGCGGTGGCGGATTACCGGCTGACAGGGAGAGAAGAGTCAAGGGTACGGGGGCTTCACGCCGCCAGCTTGCTGACGGGAAGATTCAACCCGGTGGGCGGCTTTATCCGGGCCTGGAACCTGGATAAAACAGGATGGATGATTGTGGACTGCCTGATGAATCTTCCGTTGCTTTACTGGGCGGGAAAGGAGCTTGACGACCCCAGATTTTCCGCCATAGCCGATCTTCACGCCCACACCGCCCTTCAGGTGCTTTTGCGGAAGGATGGCTCCTGCAATCACATTGGGGTTCTTGATCCCTTAACGGGAGAACTGCTGGAATGTCCCGGGGGCCAGGGCTATGGAGCCGGCTCCTCCTGGTCCAGGGGCCAGGCCTGGGCAGTCTACGGCTTTGCCCTGGCATTTATGCACACGGGCCATCAGGAATATTTAGACGGAGCGAAACAGATCGCCCATTATTTTCTGGCAAACACCGCCCTTACAGGCTATGTTGCCCTGACGGATTTCAGAGCGCCCGAGGAGCCGGTCAGTTGGGACACCACTGCCTCCGCATGTGCGGCTTGCGGACTTTTACAGATCGCTGAAATGGTTCCTGATCTGGAAAAACGGTTGTACTATGAAAGCGCCCAAAAGATATTATTAACGCTGGCTGAGAGCCATTGTAACTGGAATCCGGAAGAGGATGGGATACTGCAGAACGGAACTGTTGCATATGGAAGAGAGCATGAGACACACGTACCGATTATTTATGGAGATTATTTCTTTGTAGAGGGCATCTCAAGGCTTCTCGGAAAAGAGTTTATGATCTGGTAAAACAATGGAAATGTAAGGAGTATGAGCTATGAGAGAATTACCAGAAACCAGGGAGTCTGTTCTAAGTATTAAATACCATCCGGACGGCCAGGTGCTGATGGAAAATCCGCCGCGTTTTACCTGGGTACCCTCCGGCAGCGAGGATCTTCAGTACCGCCTGCAGCTGTCTGCTTTTGAGGATTTCCCGGAGGGGAAGACAGAAGAACTGCGGCATCTGCCCTATAATTTCTGTACCCTGGACCATATTCTGGAGCCGGGAACCTATTATTGGAGGTACAGCCTGGAGGATGAGAACGAATATACCTTCAGCCGAATCCGCCGGTTTGAGATAAGCGAAAGCGCGGTAAAAACGCCGCTGCCATCCAGAGAGATGCGGTATTCTAATGGAGACAGCGGACATCCCCGCATCTGGTTAAATGGCCGGGAAATAGCAGAATTTCAAAAGGAGCTGGAACAGGACTGCAGCTACTGCAGATTTGAGACCTTTTACCGCCGTTCGGTGATGGATTATAAAGACCGGGAGTTTGTGAAAGAGCCTCTGCCCTATCCGGAAAATAAGCGGGTGATCCCGTTGTGGCGCCAGAACTACATGGACTGCCAGGAAGCCCTTTGCCATATCCGGTCCCTGGCCGTGGCCGGCGTTCTGCTTAAGGACCGGGAGCTGATTGAACAGGCGAAAGAAAGCCTTATGGAAATGGCGTCCTGGGACAGCGAAGGCCCCACCAAACGGGATTACAACGATGAATGTGCATTCCGCGTGGCCTACGGCCTGGCCTTTGGATATGACTGGCTGTATGGCTTTTTGACAGAGGAAGAACAGTCTCAGGTGAGTCGGCAGCTATTTGTGCGCACAAAGCAAGTGGCAGACCATATCATTGCCAGAACCAGAATCCATTATTCCCTGTACGACAGCCACGCTGTCCGTTCCTTGTCCTCCGTCATTATCCCCTGTTGCATTGCACTTCTGGGAGAATATGAGGAAGCCAGGCTTTGGCTGGATTATGCCATAGAATATTTAAGCGTAATTTATACTCCATGGGGAGGAGAGGACGGGGGTTGGGCGGAAGGGGCCGGTTACTGGACCACGGCTATGGCTTTTGTGATGGAGGCCATGAATACAGTAAAGAGCTATACGGGAATTGATCTGTATCAGAGGCCTTTTTTCCAGAAAACCGGCAATTTCCCACTGTACTGCAATCCGGTAGATACTTATCGGGCCAGCTTCTGTGACCAGTCCAATCTGGGAGATTATCCCGGCCATAAGGTGGCATTTAACATCCGTCAGCTGGCGGGAGTGACCGGCAGCGGGAATTACCAGTGGTTTTATGAAAAAGTCATGGAACGGGAGCCGGAAATCAGTCAGGAGTTTTATAACAAGGGCTGGTGGGATTTTTATTTTGATGATATGGTGTACCGCTATGATTACCGGGACAGCATAATTAAAGAGCAGGAGGAGCCGCCTCTTGTTTCCTGGTTCCGGGATGTGGGCTGGGTGGCTATTAATAAGGATTTAAAGAATTTCGATGATCACATATTTTTTCTTACAAAAAGCAGCCCTTATGGAAGCGTAAGCCACAGCCACGGAGATCAGAATACCTTTGTACTCTTTGCTTATGGGGAGCCCTTAATTATCCAGAGCGGCTATTATATTGGCTTTAATTCCTCCATGCACCGCCAATGGAGACGCCAGACCAAATCTCACAATACTATCCTGATTAACGGAAAAGGGCAGTATGGGGAAATGGATAAGGTCAGACAGCTAAAAGCCAGGGGCCGGGTGGAAGCGGTGGAAGAACGTGTGGATTTTGTATACATCCGTGAAAATGCCACCAATTCTTATGGGGAACAGCTTCCTGAATTAAAAAATTACACACGGGAGATTTACTTTGTGAATCAGTCCTATTTTGTGATGGTAGATTCGGTGGAAACTGAAAATCCCTCATCCATTGACTGGCTGCTGCACAGTCAGGTGCCATTTGAACTGGCGGGGGAGAAGTTTTTCATTCACAGAGAAAGGGCGGAGCTGGAAGGGCGTCTGGTCTATTGCTCTTCCGGCTTTGCAGGCATCAGCCAGAGCGATGTGTTTGAAGGCGTTGCAGAAGAGGAATTGAAAGGGCTTGATAACCAGTGGCATCTGGATGTAAAAAGCGGCAGGGCTTTAAAACAGGTTATGGTGACACTTCTGATTCCGAAGAAAGCGGGACAGCAAAAACAGGTCAATGTCATTAAAGACGATCAGGGTATGGATATCTTCTATTATTTTGACTGTGATGGGAAAACATTTTCCCTTAAGGTAGACGGAGGCTGCAGGCACTGAAAATGGGAAATGAACAGGGAGATAAAAGTATGGATAAGTGGAAACATCGGGAAATAAGGACAAGAAATGACGCAGCAGAGCTGCTCCTGGATATGATACGACCACTGAAAGATTTCTACAGTCCGGGGCACAGCTGGCTGAAAGCAGGACACACAGGAGCCCACTATGGAAACCGGGCGGCCTGGATGGAGGGTTTTGCCAGGGTCATGTGGGGGCTTGGTCCGCTGTGGTCACAGGATAACAGCAGACTGCCGGACCGCTTAAAAAAAGAAGCGGAGGAATGGCTTTCCTGGTATCTGGAGGGCATCATTCACGGAACAGATCCGATTCATGAGGAGTACTGGGGAGATCTGGTGGATTACGATCAGAAAATGGTGGAAATGGCAGCCCTCGTAACGGCTGTCAGCCTGTCGCCGGGAAAATTATGGGACCCGTTGACAAATACACAAAAAGAAAATCTGTATACCTGGCTGAATCAGATAAATCAAAAGCAGGTGCATCCCAACAACTGGAGATTTTTCCGGATTCTGGTAAACATGATGTTCCGGCTTTTAGAGCTTCCATGGTCTGAGGAGGCCATGAAGGACGATATAGAGGTGATTGAGAGCTGCTATACGGGCGATGGCTGGTATTATGATGGAAATCCCGGCCAGGTGGATTACTATATTCCCTTTGCAATGCATTTTTACGGGCTGGTATATGCCAGGCTGATGGAGAAAAAGGACCCGGCGCAAAGCCGTATATTTAAAGAGCGTTCGAGCCTGTTTTCCAGAGATTTTATTTACTGGTTTGCAGGAGACGGCCAGGAAGTTCCCTATGGGAGAAGCTTAACCTACCGGTTTGCACACAGCGCTTTCTTTGGAGCCATGGGCTTTGCCCAGGTGGAAGGGCCTGGATACGGTGTCATGAAACACCTGGCCCTTAAGAATCTGGAACAGTGGGTCCGCCGTCCGGTGTTTGATAATGCCGGTGTACTGACCATCGGATATTGGTACCCGAACCTGTTTATGAGTGAGCGCTACAATGCGCCTGGGTCTCCCTACTGGGCGCTGAAAGCGTTCTTTCTCCTGGCGATTCCGGAGGAACATCCTTTCTGGCTGGTACAGGAGACGGAATACCCTTACGAGGAAAAGAAACTGCTTTCCCATCCCCATATGCTGATTACTCATGACAGCCGTCATCATGTATTGGCTTATGTGGCCGGACAGCATTGCAGAAATCACGGAGGCTGTCCGGAAAAATATGAAAAGTTCGTTTATTCGAATAAATTTGGATTCAGCATATCCAGGGGATTCGGCTTGTCAGAGGGTGCCTTTGATAACACGCTGGCCGCATCCCTGGCCGGTGAGGAGCGGTACCAGATGCGTTATGGGGCCGAATCCTGTGAGATTACGGAGCAGGAAGTGAAGCTTTCGTACCGGCTGATGCCCGGTGTAAGAGTCACAAGCCGGATCATCCCCCAGGGAGCCTGGCATGTGAGAATCCATGAGATATGCACAGAACACGAAATTGATGTGGTGGACGGAGGTTTTTCCATTAGGGTGGAATCTGGAAAATATGAAGCACATCATGTTGAAATAAAAGAAGGGATGGCAGCCGCACATTTTCCATGGGGAATCAGCAAGGTTGTCAGCCTAAGCGGAGGAACCGGAATCATCGTCGATGCCTTTCCCAATACAAACTTATTTCATTCTCTGACAATCATACCAACGATCCGCCACTGCCTGAGGCCGGGAGTTCATAAAATCATCACCTGTGTGATGGCGGATGATTCGGAAGATGCAATGGAGTTAAGCGTGGGGATTCCGGATGTCAGCAATTTCATATAACGCTTTTTGACCCATTACAATTGAAAAACAAGACTTTGAACACGTTATACTTCACACATTAATGAAGTATAACGTGTTCTATTTTATTTCTATGAAGTATAAAGAATATATCTTTACCCAAGTTGTACAAATATCTACAGACACTCTAAAAACATACAAAACCTGAACCGCAAAAAATGACTTATTCCGAGGTGAAAGATATAATCGGAAAAAAGAACCAGATTTTTCGCGGACTGTTCTTATTGAAGGTATCAAAGATAGGTGTGAGAAAAGGGTATATAGCACAGTAACATTCGAAAGCTACAATCTTAAACGAAACAAAGTCAGAAAAAAATATTGTAAGCATTTCTTTTTTGTATTATTATTAAGTAGAGTGAAAATCTTATCTGAGTTGACTTTGTAAATTGCCAATGTAGAAGCTATTTTATATTATCACAGGAAGAAGTAGATGAAATAAATAAAGACGAGGACAAAAAAATATGAAAGTATTATTTATGGGAACCCCTGAGTTTGCAAAAATTTCGCTCGAATGTCTCGTGAAAAACGAATATAATATCGCAGGGGTTGTCACACAGCCAGATAAACCTGCGGGCAGAAAAATGACTTTGACCCCGTCGCCCGTGAAAGAATATGCCTCCGGCGAGAATATTCCCGTTTATCAGCCGCAAAGCTTAAAAAGCGAAGATTTTTTTGATTTGTTAAAATCAATTAATCCCGATATAATCGTTGTGGTTGCTTACGGGAAGCTCATACCCAAAAACGTCTTAGATTTTCCGAAGCATGGCTGCGTAAACGTTCACGGGTCGCTACTGCCGAAATACAGGGGAGCCTCACCGATAAACGCCGCGATTATAAACGGCGAAAAAATCACGGGGATTACTACTCAGTATATGGAAGAGGGCATAGACACGGGCGACATGTTACTTAAAGAATCAATTGAAATCGGCGAAAACGAAACTTATGGAGAGCTGCACGATAAATTGGCACAAATCGGCGGCAGATTATTAATTGATACGCTTGAGCAAATAAAGGGCGGGACTGTGAAACGGGAAAAACAGCCTGACGACGGCGCGTCTTACGTGGGAAAAATAGATAATACTATGTGCGAAATCGACTGGAATCTGACAGCGCAGGAAATACACGATAAAATCAGAGGGCTTTCACCTGTGCCGGCTGCGTTTACTTATATAAACGGCAGAAAATTAAAGATTTTTAAATCAAGGATCTCGGACGACGGTATTGTGGAGCTGCTGGAAGTGCAAATAGAAGGCGGAAAAAGAATGAACGCGAGGGATTTTGCAAATGGCAGAAAAAATACTGAAAGCGACGACCGTGAGGGAAGATTGTTTAAATTCTCTCGTTAATTTTGAAAAAGATAAAAAATATTCAAATATAGAATTGAGCGGAGCCGTAGACAGATATAATTTCAATAATAATGATTTGGATAAGCTGTATCGCTACGGTTATGTATTTTTATTCAATCAACCCGGTGTAGTCTTTAATAAAAAGTCATACTAAATAAATAGTATCTAATGAAATAACGACAAAACCTCCACGATTTTACTTTTTCAGTTTTCCAGGGAAAATATAGAAAAATGACAAAACTGCTCCATTCCAGATCCGCAGGTGATGTGCAGCCGCTGCAAGACCAGGTAAGCCATTTCCTAAGGAGCAGCGGCCTTTTGTCAAAAGTACCTGTGATATAGAAAAGATGTTAACAGATCGAAAATTGACAGCGCCAAAAACCTGTGTTATAATGATTGCGTTTCAGTAAAGGAGAGAATAATATGAACTTCTATTTGACCAATCAACTTGTAAAGAAACTCAACTCTGTACAATTCATACCGATGAAACATTGTACAGAGTATAGCGTATAGATGACGCATTAAGATTTCATCGGAAAGCAGGGCAATATTCATACTGATACAGTTGGTATGCTATTGCTTCTTTCCGTGTGTAAATTTAGCGTATAAAAGGCTATGGGCAATGTTTTGTCCGTAGCCTTTTGCTTTTAAAATATCGGTTTGTATAGAACTGAGAGGCAGAAGGCAAATACACTTGTGTGTATTGTCTTCTGCCTTTTTGCGTTTTTACACATGGTTGCTGGTTTAACAACAGAAATGAAAGGACTTTGATTAACATGAGCTTACTAGAAATTAACGGATTATCACATTCTTTTGGAGATAATCTACTTTACAAAAATGCGGAATTGACCCTCAACAAAGGCGAACATATTGGTATCGTTGGACAGAACGGAACTGGAAAAAGCACTTTGATTAAAATTTGCACCGAGCAGGTGATGCCGGACGCCGGACGGATTATCTGGCAGTCCAATATCTCTGTTGGTTATCTCGGCCAGTATGCGGAAATAGACCATAGCTTAACTATGAAAGAATTTTTGAAATCAGCATTTTCAAGACTATATGAAATTGAAAATGAAATGGGTGCATTATATGAGATGGCCGCAAACGGCGATATGAGATATCTGGAACGTGCAGCTAAACTTCAGGAAGAACTTGAAAGGCATGATTTTTATTCGATTGATACACATATCGAACAAGTGGCAAACGGATTGGGATTGCTTGCTATTGGTCTTGCCCGTCCGATTGAGCAAATGAGCGGAGGCCAGCGTGCAAAGGTAATTTTAGCAAAATTACTTCTGGAAAAGCCAGATGTACTTTTGCTTGATGAACCAACAAACTTTTTGGATAAAGAACACATTTCATGGCTTGCCGATTATTTATCAAGATTGGAAAATGCTTTTATGATAGTATCACATGACTTTGCCTTTTTAGATAAAATCACAAATCGTATTTGTGATATAGACAATGATACCATTACAAAATATTATGGCACCTATTCAGAGTTTTTGAAAAAGAAAACTCTGCTGCGAGAAGATTATATTAAGCAATATTCAACACAACAAAAGGAAATCAAAAAGACAGAGGAGTTTATAAGAAAAAATATTGCCGGACGAAAATCAAAAATGGCAAGAGGCCGCCAGAAGCAGCTTGATCGCATGGAAAAAATGGAAGCCTTATCGCAGAAGGAAATAAAGCCATATTTTTATTTTCCAGAATTACCTTTGACGAATGCAGAGCATTTAGCAGTTAAACACTTAGCAATTGGCTACCATTACCCTGTGTTGTCTGATATTGATTTTAGTATAAAAGGCGGACAAAAGGTAGTGATTACTGGGTTTAACGGAATTGGAAAGTCAACGCTGCTAAAAACTCTGGTTGGGCAAATTCCGTCCATGCAAGGTTTATATAAATACTCTGAGCAAGTAACTCTTGGATATTTTGAACAGGATTTGTCATGGCCTGATGAAACAAGAACACCCATTCAGATTATTTCAGATGCCTATCCGAATCTGGTAATAAAAGACGTTAGAAAAAAATTAGCCAGATGTGGTATTTCAAGCAAGCACGCTATGCAATCAATCGGGACATTAAGCGGCGGAGAACAGGCAAAAGTGAAATTGTGTCTATTGACATTAACGCCATGCAATTTTCTGATTATGGACGAACCGACAAATCATTTAGACGTTCATGCAAAAGACTCCTTAAAAACAGCCTTGTCGGAATATTCGGGGACTATTTTACTGGTTTCACATGAAGAAGCATTTTATCAGGATTGGGCACTAAGGGTCATTGACATAGAGAAACGGTAAAAATATTCTAAATATCCTAAACTGCCCGGCAGCAGAAAAGAAAAAAACGCTGCAGGGCAGGAGGTTTTTGGAATTATGTAAGTTTGTCGCTAAAGCTGTTTATTCTATAGTAAAAAGGGGTTCCGATGCAAGCGTGTTTTCCGGAAAAAATTATTTACAAATAGCGTCTGTTGTTGAACTACCCATATTTCTTATTGTAGAAAAAGCTGATAGGATAGAGGTTGTAGCGTGCGGTTATTCTCGGAAACAAGGTTGACATTAAACAAAAAAAGTGCTAAAAACCGAAAATCTAGCCTGTTAACTTTCCGGTAACCAAATGGCTGCTTTCAGCCCTACCGCTTATCATAGAATATCCGTTTTTACAGAAATTTCTTCACACACTCGTTTTAGACTTGCTTTAAATTTACAAATAAAAATGTATGCACTTACCAAATAACTCAATCCCATTAATATGAATAATGGATATAGATTTTTTACAAATAAAATTACAAATATCAATGTAATTGTATTTATAATTGAAGTTATCTTAAAGACAAATTTTGATTCACCTAAGGATTGACACGCAGAACGATATATCGTTTTTATATAATTAAATGACTGAATTAAAATTGCTATCCATAAGTATTTTATAGATGAATTAATCAAATTAGCATCAGGTGTGATAAGTATAATAAAATGCTCTTTAAATGATAAGATCACTATGAATAAAACCACAAAAATAACTAACAACATTTGTACTATTTTTTTACTGGTTCGTATGATTGAATTATATTCCTTTTTTCCATATTCTTCACTTATAATTGACATATTGGCTTGCTGATAAGCAAACATAGGCATAAGTAAAATATTAATAATCATTAAAAGTAAGTTATAAGTTGCTAATTGTAATTCACCTAATCTTGCTATAACTGCACTTATTCCTACTACAAATACCAATTCTTCAATACATTCCTGACCTATAAAAGGTAATGCCTTTCTAAAGACTTGCCTGGTATCTTTTAGTACACTCTTAAATTGAAATTTCATACGTATAAATTTTCGTACAATCAAAAAATATAAAAGTAAATTTATTATTAGAGCAATTATACTTGCAATAGCCGCTCCTTGACTTCCTAAGCTAGGAAATCCAAACTTTCCAAATATCAAAATATAATCTAAAACAACATTTAATATATTTACTATCAAAGTAATTAAAAATATATGATTTGTTTTCCTGAATATTTTGAATATCGCAGAAAATACAAATATCAACATATTTAGAATAATAGAAAGACTATAAATTTCCAGATACTTTTCGGCTTCTAATAATGTATCTCCTGTTAACGCAAATCCCTTAGATAGTATACTTTCCATAAATACATTTATTAAAAATACAATAATTATTGATATTATAAAATTTAAGATAAAGGTAGAAGAATAAACTACCCTCAAACCATTTAAATTATTTTCACCCTTTAGTTTTGAACCAAGAATATTAAATGAAATTGAAATGGCACCTAACACACCTACTAGAGAATTTATTATCATAGTTACAAAGCCTACTCCCGCATAAGCGGAAACTGATATATGAGCAACAAAGGCCTGATCTATAATGCCAATTAAGATACTGGACATTGATGTAAGGACTAATGGGATAGCCAAATTATTAATCTCTTTTAACCTTAAATCAAAAAAGTTCTTCATATATTAATTCCTAGTATGGTATTAAAATTAAGTTCACTTAACTTCTCTTGTATTAGCACATTACAAGAATAACCATCAAGAAATTGATTGATACTTTTTTTTACCATGTCAGACCCTATATAATATTTTTCTATAAAGTAATCTACCATTTTATCATAACTCATATTTAACGAAATGCAATATAATATTTCAGCTCCTATATAATTAAGCCTAATAAATTCAAGATTAATCGTGTCAAAGGTTATATAACAGTTTTCTTCTTGTCTAAAAATTAGAGACTTAACTCCATCTATATAAAAACAATTTGGCATATGCATTAAGTATTTACCTCCTTTTTATAAAAACAACTTTCATCTGATCCAAGTAAATCTCCACTCATATTATAAGCAGCAGAACTGGCTTCTGATAAGTCATAAACTCCCCCTCCTCTCCAGAAAAATTTACATTGCAAAATATGATTAAATTGTATATATTTTTACAATGATTGTCAAAAGTTTCTTGTCGCACTTTTTTACACGTTGCCGTTGAACATTTAGTTAAGATTTATATTCATGAGATTACTACTAATGAATTTCAAATTGCCTTTACGTTGTTGTTAAAACTACTGGCTGATAAATCTTTTGATCTCTCAATCAGGCTGGGACTATTTTCATTGTCTGTGGCAGGTTATTGAGACAAATGGTGATGCTCTTTAGGAGAACTGTTTACAACAGTCTGACAGAATGAATCGAAATCAACCGGGAAGACTGGAAATAATGTAAATAACATTGCTTCCAGTTTTTTAGATTGCTTGCTGGAGTTATACTACTAAGAAAGAGGCCGAGGAGGGCGTTATTGAAGACATTGCTGCAACAGATGGAAAATGCAAGTGCATTAACTGCTGCGGAGAAGGAACTTGTTGATTCTATATAAAATTTAAACTGATGATAAGAAGATAAAAACGTCAAAACCCAATAATAAAAATTTCCAAATTTAAAGCAAAAAATATGTAAAAACAAAAAAAGATTTATAAACTTTTCAAAAATCTTCAAACTTAAACAATTCTTAAACAATTGGGTATTATAATTAAGAAAAAGCCGTAAGGAGAATGGGTATGATTAATATTCTGGTGGTAGAAGATGATGTAAATTTGAATCGGATTGTCTGCTCTTATTTAAACAACAGTGGATTTCAGGCGAAAGGATGCCTGGGGGCACAGGAAGCTTATGATGCAATGTATAATAACATGTTTGAGCTGATCGTCTCGGACATTATGATGCCGGAGATTGATGGCTTTGAGTTTGCCAGAACGGTCCGTCAGGTGAATAAAACCATCCCGATCCTGTTTATGTCGGCCAAGGATGACTTGCCCTCAAAGCAGAAAGGCTTTCAGTTAGGCATTGATGACTATATGGTAAAACCGATTGAATTTGATGAACTGTTACTCCGAGTCCGGGCATTACTGCGGAGAGCCAATATTGAGACGGAACGAAAAATTGCCGTTGGAAATCTGGAGCTGGATGCAGATGCCATGTCGGCTGTCGTTGATGGTACAGAGGTTCCTACAACAACCAGGGAGTTCAATATCTTATACAAGCTGCTTTCTTATCCGAATAAGACTTTTTCCCGGGTACAGCTGATGGACGAATTCTGGGACGTTGACACAGAAACCAATTTAAGAGCCGTGGATGTGTATATTACCAAGCTGCGTGATAAATTTTCCGTGTGCGATGGGTTTAAGATTGTTACAATTCGTGGATTGGGTTATAAGGCGGTGCAGCAATGACACAGCAGACTGCAGGAAAAGAATATAAAGTCAGGCAATCCCTGTTTTCCATGCCTTTGTTCTGGAAGATCATGCTGACTGTTCTTCTTGTATCCGGAGTTCACAGCGGCCTTACCGTTTTAATGACCAGACTGGAAATGTATGGTGGTATTGCAACCGCAATTATCTTGGCTTACTGGTTCGTGATATCCATCAACTTTACCTTGTTTATCCGATATCAGATCCGGAAGATTTATGAGGCCCCTATGAAGGAACTGGCGAAAGCGGCAAATGCCGTTGCTCAAGGGGATTTCTCGGTCTATCTTCCGGCGAAACATACGGTGGAGCAGCTGGACTATCTTGATGTTATGTTCATGGACTTTAATAAAATGGTGGAAGAGCTGGGGAGCATCGAAACACTGAAGACGGATTTCTTCTCCAATGTTTCCCATGAGATCAAGACTCCACTGGCGGTTATTCAAAACTATGCCCAGAGCATGCAGGATCCGAACTTGCCGGAGGAACTTAGGCAGGAGTACATTAGAACAATTATCCAGTCTTCCCGGAAGCTGTCCAAGCTGATCACCAATATTTTAAAGCTGAATAAGCTTGAGAAGCAAAATATTCAGCCGGTGGCAGAGTCTTACGATCTATGCGAGCAGTTACAGGAATGTACCTTGCAGTTTATCAATTTGTGGGAAGAGAAAGGGATTGAATTGGAAGCTGATCTGGAAGACCGGTTAAGAATTGAAGCGGACCCAAGCCTGTTAGAACTAGTATGGAATAATTTGATATCCAATGCGATCAAGTTTACAGAACCGGGCGGGTCAGTGATGGTGGAACAAACATCGACCAAAGAGGAAGTGGTGGTATCGGTCCGTGATACCGGTTGTGGAATGACCAAAGAAACCATCAATCATATCTTTGACAAGTTTTATCAAGGGGATACGTCTCGCTCTATGGAAGGGAACGGACTTGGCCTGGCACTGACATTTCGAGTGGTTGAACTGGCGGGCGGAACACTTTCGGTTGAGAGTGAGTTTGGAAAGGGTTCTAAATTTACCGTTCGTTTACCGATCAGCAGAACCAGTAAATAAGGGAAATCCCTGGTAAAGACTCAGGGAAATTAAAGAAGTGGAGTAAGAGGATATGGAGAATATAAAACAGAAGGATTATATCGGATATGAATATAAAGAGGTGGTGGTGGATAGCAGCCGGATCTCTCAGTACCTGGATGGTTATGAGAACTTTGGCTGGGTACCGGATGAAAACCATCAAATAAAAGAAAAGGGCAGTACCATTTTGCGGCTCAAGCGTAACCGGAAGATTATCAACAAGGCAGAGCTGACGAGACTGCAGCAAAATTTTGAGGACTGCTTGAAGCAGATTGATGGTCTGGAGAAGTCAAAGCACCAGGCGGCAGTCATAGCAGCACTGACGATTGGGTTGATTGGAACTGCCTTTATGGCAGGTGCCACCTTTGCGGCTGTTCATCAGCCACCGATTGTGTGGCTGTGTATCCTGCTGGCAATTCCGGGATTTCTGGGTTGGATCATGCCGTATTTTGCCTATAACTTTATGTTGAAGAAACGGAATGAGACGGTGGCACCATTGATCGAAGCAAAATATGAGGAGATTCATACGGTTTGCGAGAAAGGAAACCACTTGTCAGGAAATAATTAAGTGTGGAGAGAGCGATGGAACGGAGAAACGGACGAAAAGCGGAAGAGGGAAGAATAAGAATAAAATTGCCGCATATGAAGTGGCCCCTGCGGATGCTGCTTTACTTTTTAACACTTTTGTCTGCCGGCCTTTCACTAGCCACAGTATTGTTTCATTCCTTTCACAAGATTGTTGAGATTGCTATTTTTGTTGCTGCCGGATGTGGCCTGGCTCTGTCCTGCTGTTATTTATATCAGGATTTGCGGTATGGGGTGAGGGAGAAGATAAAACCGGGGATTGAGACAAATTCGTTTACCCGCCGGGTGATTTCTGATTACCGGTACCGGACAGTGCTGTTTGCTCATTCATCTCTGGCTGTCAACCTGCTTTTTGCCTTGAGTAACGGAGTGTTTGGGATTGTATATCATTCGGCCTGGTTTGGGGCTTTATCCGGATACTATTTGGTCCTCAGTGTGATGCGTTTTATTGCTATCAGATATGAGAGAAAACATCGCAACACTGAACATAACCAAGTGGTGAAGCGAAAAGAACTGTATGCCTTCCGTAATAGTGGCATTCTGTTTATTGTTTTGACTTTGGCACTTTTTATATCGGTAATCCAGATGGTTTTTTATGGACAGGTTAAAAACTATCCGGGAACACTGATTTTTGCAGTTGCTGCCTATACGTTCTATAAGATTGGCATTGCCGTATTTCATCTGTTTAAGGTAGGAAGAATGAATTCGCTGTTGTTACGCATGATCCGCAATATCGGTTATGCCGACGCATTGGTATCGCTGGTTTCCCTGCAGACGGCGATGTTTGTTTCGTTTGGTGATGGAACGGATACCAGGACAATGAATCTGCTGACTGGGGGAGTCGTCTGCCTGATGATTTTACTCATGGGGATTTATATGATCCGTTTAGCGGGAAAACAATTGGCTCAAATGGAATAGAATCGATCTGCCGGCCCGGCAGTGATTGCTTACAGAGTTTTGGGAATGATCCCGGGGCTCTTTTTTTATGCGGCAAAATTAAATTAACATTTCTAAAACAAAATTCAGACAAAACAGCAATATTGGTATTGCATAATTAGGACATCAGACAGGGAACAAAAAAATGTCTCACCTGTAAATATGAAGAGAGTGCAAAGGAGGATTAGTAATGAAGAAAAAGGCAATAGCAGCAATTGCAGTGGCCGGAGCGGCGGCAGTCATTGGAGTCGTAATAAGAAATCAGAAAAAGTTGGATGAGGACAACAGAAAAAATGAAAGGAGATATCATCATGGGTTCTCAAGCGTTTCTCAAACAATACCGGATTATAATGCTGATATAAGATGAAGAAAAGAAACGCAGTTTTAAACTACAGGTATTTGAAAAGCAGCGTTTGATGAAAAATGGAGGAATGAAATATGAAGAAGGTATCAATTTTGCTGACAAAATATTTGGACCCGCTTTCCAGCCTGGTGTATTATGTTACCGGCCGTGGATATACCCATATTTCACTGGGGTTGGAAGAAGAGGAGGCGGACCGATATTACAGCTTTAACTTCAAAGGTTTTTGTGTGGAGACCATTGAAAAGCACCGCCGCCGGGGCGTGGATAAAAGCATCTGCTATCAGATTGAAATTACGGATGAGTCCTATCAGATTTTAAAGGAAACGATACAGCAGTTTGAAGAGAACCGGGAAGCGTATCGATATACAAAAGCCGGTGTCCTGTTTGCAATGCTGCATCTGCCATTTCAGAGAAACAATTACTACTTTTGTTCCCAGTTTGTGGCGGAGCTGCTGATTGTCTCCGGGGCGATGGCTCTTAGGAAGTCAGCGAATCTGTATCTGCCCAATCATCTGTCGGTAGAGCTGGAACGTTTTTGTGGGCTTCGGCAAGTGATACCCAATGTAGTATAGAAATTCAATTAACAAAATTCAAACAAAACAGAAGCAAATCTTAAATAAAGGAACTTTATAATAAGGACATAACAACTGAAACAAATAAAAATGAAAAATCAGGAGGTTCAGTATGAAAAAAAGTAGTTTTATCGCATTGGTGCTAGGAATCATCAGCAGTATGTTTTTAGGAATTGGAATGTGTATGGCTTTGCTGCCGGAATGGAATGCATTTAAACCAGGATGTGTCATTGGCTGTATCGGCCTTGTCCTGGCTCTGTGTACAGTAGGCACATGGCGGAAAATGGAAAACAAAGCCACAATCAAAATCAGCGGGAAGCTTATTGGTATTATTTTACTGGGCATTCTCAGTTCACTGACTCTTGGAGTCGGAATGTGTTTAGTAATGGTATGGAGTAACATCATGGTCGGTATCGTGGTTGGCCTGGTCGGAATTTTGATGCTCTTATGTTTAATCCCTCTTTGCATCGGTATTAAATAATTGCATACTGTTTTTACATCAAAATCCTGCCGGACAGCTCCGGCAGGATTTTTTTCTTAAGTGGATCGTATGAATCGAATTAACAATACTTAAATGAATTACAAGCAATTTAGCAACATTGGAATGATAAGATTGCTTTAACAGACAGGAGCAGCTGCAAAACCTTGATCTTGTGACAAATAAAACATGAACAGGAGATTGAAATATGAGTAAAAACTATCGGTTAAAAGTAGGAAAAGTGGGACACAAAGTAGTTGATGCATACAAGGATGTGGAAGAGAAGTTCTGTGATGCCTTCCTGGAGAAAGATGTAAACAGTGAGCAGGGCTATTCTCTGAAAACCGGTGCGACTGCAAAGAAAGCGGTCGGAGTCTACAAGAAGATTGAAGATAGTGTTGTTGGTGGATATAAGAAAATTGAAGAGAAGTTTGTTGATGCATTTCTTGAAGAAGTGGATTCTGAGGAAGAGTAAGAATCCTTTATAAATGCAGACAAAGGAGAACATTGAATGAAGAAAATTGCATTGGCAATATCAGCGATCATTATGATTGCCGGAATTGCGATTACAACCGTCTGGTTACCGGATGACAGATTTTGAAGAATAAAAATAATGACTGGCTGCTCTTTAACAATAGTGAAATAATTCATAAATCTTTCCTAAACATTGCTTCGCTATGATAGGAACATAGAAAACAGGAAGGAGACATAATTGGTTTTGAGCATTTACAGTATGGAATAAGCAAACAATCAAACAAATAATAAAACTATAACAAGCAAAAGGAAGGAAATGATATCATGAACAATACCATTTATTTAGTAACCGGAGCAGCCGGATTTTTAGGAAACAACATTTCACGCTTACTAATCGAGCAGGGGAAGAGTGTCAGAGCATTGGTCTTGAAGGGAGACCCGGCCGCTGAGAACATTCCTCAAGGAGTAGATATTGTAGAAGGTGATTTGACAGATTTTGATTCCTGTGAACGATTTTTTGAAGTCCCGGAAGGAAAAGAAGTGATTGTGATTCATGTGGCCAGTGTAGTTGCCATCTCTCCGGAGCCCAGTGAACTTGTTTATAAGGTAAACGTAGAGGGAACCAGAAATATTGTTGACCTGTGTGTCCATCATAAAGTGAAAAAACTGGTATACATCAGCTCGACCGGAGGCATCCCGGAGTTACCGGCCGGAACACTGATCTGTGAGCCTAAGACAAGTGAAGATTTTGATCCGGATGGAGTGATGGGATATTACAGCAAAACAAAAGCACTGGCAACCCAGTATGTATTGGATGCAGTGAGAAATACCGGTCTCAATGCATCCGTCGTGTACCCGACTGGTATCTGCGGTCCGGATGACTATGCGTTTGGCCCGGTAGCCAGTGTCATTATGAAGTATTGCCGTGGAGAGATGAAAGTCGGGATTGAAGGTTCCTTTAACTCTGTAGATGTCAGAGACCTAGCTGACGGTGTGATCTCCTGTGCGAAAAATGGGCGTGCCGGTGAAGGCTATATCATGGGGAATGAAACAGTAACCATGAAACAGATGTTTGAGCTGATCAGCCAGACCAGCGGTGCCCCGATGGTGGAAACTATCCTGTCCGTGGAAGCAATGCGGGCGGCAACAGAAAAGCAGTTACCAGATGGGCCAGAAAAAGAAAAAGCCATGGCAGCCATGGAATTCAGTATGTACAACTTAACAAGAAACAATAACTTCAGCAGTCAGAAAGCAATTAACGTATTGGGTTATAAAACCAGACCATTTGTTGAAACCATTACCGATGAAGTTCGTTGGCTGCAGTCACTGGGAAAAATTTGAGAGGAGAACAGACAGTGAAACATATTAGCGTAATTACAGGCGGAGGAAGTGGGATTGGCCTTGCAGCTGCAAAATATATTGGAACTACCAATCATGTAATCGTGGTCGGAAGAACCGTGAGTAAACTGGAGGCAGCGATTGAGGAATTAAAAGGACTGGGAATTTCGGCAGAAAGCTTCCCTTGTGATGCGAGCAATCGGGAGTCGGTCAGAAAACTGGCGAAGTATGCTGCCAGCTGCGGAACGGTGAAGAGCGTTGTCCATGCTGCCGGAATGTCCCCGCATATGGCCGGAGCAGAGATGTTATTCCGTGTCAATGCTATGAGCTGCATTTATATCAATGAAGAACTTGCTAAAGTGATGGATCCGGGCGGATGCATTATTGATATATCATCCATGTCAGCCTATATGATGCCGGAGGAGCATTTGCCGGTTGCTGATTATAATTTAAGCTTAACGGATGCCCAGGCGTTTGAAGAAACGATTCTGGCAAGACTTAAGCAAGTTCCTGAAAACATGGCCGCTAACTTTGCCTATGCAATATCGAAGAATTTTATTGTCTGGTATGCAAAACGCAGTTCTTACTTATGTGGTAAGAAAGGAATTCGGGTATTATCTGTATCCCCTGGAACCTTTGCTACTCCGATGGGGGATCTGGAAGGAGAGGAAGCAGCCGGAATTGCAAAACAGGGAAGCCTGGGCCGGGTTGGAGATCCAGAGGAGATCGCGGTACTTCTTAATTTCCTGGTCAGCAAAGCCGCAAGTTATCTGACCGGTACCGATATTTTGTGTGATGGTGGTGCCATTGCCGGTATGTTGTATGCTCAGGGTGGAAGATAAATAAGCTGCAGTAAGTAGGGATAAACGGAATCCTGTCTGATTATCGTTTATCTCTTTATTTTTGGAATTTTATAAGGACTGGTATGTGTGGAAATCATATGCCGGTCTTTTTTATACAGAAAAGGTAATTAATAATTCTCAAACAAAACTGAACCAATATAGAAATAATTGTATGGTATTTTATTTACAGAGTTAAAAATACGGGAGGAAATGTAGAATGAACGCAATCAAGACTATTGATTTATGCAAGCAATACGGGAATAAAAATGTTGTGAATCATCTGAATATCACAGTGCCCCAGGGAGCCATTTATGGCTTCATTGGCAGAAATGGAGCGGGAAATCGGCAACTCAACAATGAAGAAAAAAGCAAAAAACCTCTCTTTGGGTATGAGACAGCGGCTGGGGCTGGCAGTTGCCATGCTAGGAGAGCCGGAGCTGTTAGTGCTGGATGAGCCGATCAATGGACTGCAATGCTGAAAAAGGTTGTGTAAATGGACGCGGTTTCCCTGCTGATGAAGCAGTATCATATAAAAATGATTTTTATAAGGAGCAGAAAATGAAAAAGAAAGTTTTATTACTTGGAGTAATCGCAGTTATACTGATTGTGGTGGTCATAATTCGGGTTAATGAAAAAAAGGTTACAGAAAAGACAGATGTGCTGCCGGTTGTGGAAACCGAATATCCTGTGGTTGGTACAATTGAATTGTATACCAGCTTGATTGGTACCGTGGAACCAGAGACGGTAGTCAGGATTTTTCCGGAAGCTGCGGGAACCGTTACACAAGTTTCCGTAAAAGCTGGTGATACGGTAAATCAGGGACAGCTTCTCTGTGTGATTGACACAAATAAAGTACAGAACTCAAAGAATACCATGGATAATGCTGAAGTCACTTATAAAGAAGCTCATGATACTTTAGGACGTATGGCTGTACTTTATCAGAGCGGAGCTATCTCAGAGCAGGAATATCAGGGGTATGCAAATTCGGCAAAAAAGTCAGAGATTGCTTTTAGACAGGCGAAGGAAGAATATGAAAATCAGGTTTCCTATAGCAATGTCAGGTCTCCGATCAGCGGCAAAATTGAGAGCAGCAGCATAGAGGAGTTTGATAAGGTGTCAGTGAGTGACCAGATCTTTGTTATTTCCGGGGGGGAAAATAAAATTATTTCTTCAAGCCTGACAGAGAAATTAAAACGTCAGGTAAAGCTTGGAGATACGGCAGAGGTTGAAGAAGGCGGAGAAAATCTGGAGGGAACCATTTCAGAAATAAGTGGGATGGTAGATGAAAAGACCGGACTCTATAAGATTAAGATACAGCTGAACGGTGCAAACGATTTATCTACCGGGACGAGTGTCAAGCTATCGATATGTTCCGAACGGGCGGATCAGGTGATCACAGTTCCCGTGGATTCCGTTTACTACGAGAACAGCAAACCATATGTTTTTACTTATGATAATGGAACTGTACATAAAATTTTTATTGAAGCCGGTATTTATGATTTAAGCCGGTTGGAGGTGAAAGAAGGAATTCAGAAGGATATGGCAGTCATTATTACCTGGAGCCCGGAACTTTATGAAGGGGCAGAAGTCTTGGAAATGAGCACGGGAGAAGAAATAAAAGGAGAATCTAAGGCATGAATAATTTAACCAGAATCGTTTTAAAACGGCCTGTTACCATCATCATGTGTCTTATGTGCCTTATTGTATTTGGTATTTCTTCTGTTAAAAATTCCAGACAGGAGCTGACTCCGGAGATGAGCATGCCCATGCTTATGGTTGTGACGACGTATCCCGGAGCACAGCCAAAGGATGTGGATGACTTAATCGGTAAAGAAATTGAGAGTGCTGTTGGTTCCCTTAGCGGAATTAAAAAGGTGACTTCAAAATCCTCAGAAAATCGCTCCACAGTCATTTTACAGTATGAATATGGAACAGATCTGGATAAGGCCTACGATGATCTGAAAAAGAAAATTGACGGAATTTCCGCAAATTTACCGGAGGATTCCAACATACCGGTTGTGATGGAATTGGATACTGGATCCACTGCTGATATTGCTCTGGTTGTCAGTGGGGAAGAAACTGAAAATCAGTATGACTATATAAAAAAAGAGATCGTGCCGGAATTTGAAAAACTGTCCAATGTAGCCGAGGTATCAATTGCAGGAGGCAGTGAGGATTATATCAAGGTAGAGCTGAATACGGAAAAAATGCAGCAGTATAAGCTTTCCATGTCTTCCGTAGCAAATGATATTTCCGCGTCTGATGTAAAGTTGCCTGGGGGGACAGTAGAAGTAGGCAGAAAAAAGGCCGCAATATCTACACGGCTGAAGTTTGATACAGAGGATTCTCTGCAGGATATTCCGATTACGACACCCGGTAATAATATTGTTTATCTGGGGGATATTGCATCTATTTATACAACAAGTGAAAAAGAGGGGAGTATTGCCCACTATAATGGAAACAATACGGTTTCTCTTTCTATAAGCAAACAGCAAAGCTCTACTGCAGCAGCGCTTTCAAAAGAAGTAAAAAATGCAATTAAAGCACTGGAAGCGGCGAATCCGGGGTTAGATATACATATGGTCAATGACAGCTCCGAGGATATCATGGCATCCCTGTTGTCCATTGCAGAAACGGTTATTCTTGGCATCATTATTTCCATGATAGTTATCTGGCTCTTCTTTGGAGATTTGAAGGCTTCTTTAATTGTAGGGAGCTCTATACCGGTATCGATCCTGACGGCACTTATTCTGATGAAGTTCATGGATTATTCCCTGAATATGCTGACCCTTGCAGCGTTGTCTATGGGAGTGGGGATGATGGTGGATAATTCTATTGTCGTGATGGAAAGCTGTTTCCGGGTGTCAGCACAGGAAAAGAAAGAATTCATTGATTACTTTCAAGATGCGTTGAAAGGTACGGAGATTGTGGCAGCTTCGGTTCTTGGCTCTACCCTGACCACCTGTGTGGTATTCCTCCCGCTGGCTTTCTTAAATGGTATGGCAGGACAGATGTTTAAGCCCTTGGGATTTACCATCGTATTCTGTATGGGAGCTTCCCTGATATCGGCAATAACCATCGTACCTTTATGTTATTTAATGTATAAACCGGAGGAAGCCCGGGCACCTTTGTCCACGCCGGTCCAAAAGCTTCAGGATATTTACAGAAGGGTCATGCGTCATATTCTCCCTAAAAAGAAAACAGTCATGACAGTATCTGTCCTTCTGCTTTTAGTATCCTTTCTTATGGCGGGGCAGCTCAAAGTCAGCCTGATCACTGCGGATGATCAGGGGCAGATTGCCATTACGGTGGATATGGTTCCGGGGCTTAAGACAAGTGAAGCAGATGAGCTGTTGGAAAGAGTAGAAGCTGCCTTCTCCGATTACGGGGAAATGGATTCTTATGTAACCAGCTATGGAGGAAGCGGAGTCAGTGCAGGAAGTTCTGCCACCATACTTGTATATTTAAAAGACAACAGAAAGATACCGACAGATCAGGCGGTGGATATTTTTAAGGAGAAGTTAAGCCATGTATCGGATTGCAGCATTACAGTAGGAGAAAATTCTTATGCCAGCATGAATAGTTCCGGAGATTCTTACGAGCTGATCATGAAAAGCGCAAATTATGATCAGTTAAAAAGAACCTCTGAAGAGCTTGTATCAAAATTGATGGAAAGACCGGAGGTTACCCGGATACATTCTTCGATTGAGAACTCTGCGCCTGTTGTGGAAGTAACGGTGGATCCGGTTAAGGCAAAAGCAAAAGGCATAAGTCCTTCTTCTATCGGGCACAGCGTATATCAGGCGATTAATGGGGTGAACGCGAAATCTATAGAAGTAGATGGTGATGATGTGGATGTAAAAGTTCAATATGCGGAAGGCGAATTCAGGACAATGGATCAGATCCGGAATATGACCCTGCCCCTTTCTAACGGAGGCTTTACAGCCTTAAATGATGTTGTGGAATTAAGCTTTCAGGACAGCCCGGCCAGCATCACGAGAGAAGATAAGCAATATGTCGTAACGATTACCGGAGATTATACCTCAGCGGCAGAAAAGAATACGAATAGTATCATTAACAGTGAAGTTGTAGCACCGAATATGAATCCTCTTGTTAGTATAGGAACCAGCACAATAGATGAAACGACGACAGAGGAACTCATCTCTCTTCTTACCGCAATAATTCTGGCAATTTTTCTGGTATTTGTAGTAATGGCTGCCCAGTTTGAATCACCAAGGTTTTCCTTTATGGTTATGACTACTATTCCATTCAGCCTCATTGGTGCTTTTGGCTTATTGTTCTTTGCAGGCTGCGAGTTGAGCATGGTTGTAATGCTTGGATTTTTGATGCTGGTTGGAACGGTAGTAAACAGCGGGATTCTTTACGTGGATACGGTCAATCAGTACAAAGAGGAGATGCCTCTTGAGGAAGCAATGATTGAAGCAGGAGCTACCAGGCTGCGTCCTATCCTCATGACAACTCTCACAACGGTGCTGTCTATGATTCCAATGGCACTTGCATTGGGCCATTCAGGAGAAATGATGCAGGGTCTTGCTATTGTCAATATCGGAGGCCTGACCGCTTCCACAGTTTTAAGTCTTCTTATGCTTCCGGTATATTACAATATCATGAGCAAAAAAGGTAAAAAAAGAGTAAAAAAGAAAAAATCCAAAAAATGAATAGGTTTGAATAAAGTGAAAGGAATAAAAAGATGGGAAATTGGAAACTGATTGGCACATGTTGTCTTGTGACGGTACTCACCTTTTCCGGCCCGGCTATGAAAGCCCGGGCCGGCAGTCCGGAATTTGCAAGAACACCTGATGAATGGGAGAAGCTTAGGGACAATGTGATGGAGTATGATGAACTGGCTGGATTGATTCATGAATATAACGTAACAGTACAGAAGAATCAGCTTGATTTAAATGATAAGAAAAAAGATGATCTGGTAACAAGGGACCAGTATGCTCAATATTACCGGGATGCAGCAAGTGATGCCAGGAGCGCCATATCGGGAGATGATCCAGTTTCAGATGCTAAAAGTGCGGTGAGCGCGGCAAAAGCAGATAAGGAAGCGGATGTTAGCACAGAGGATCTGGAGATATACAGACTCACCTATGACCAGACGGAGGCGAATCTGGTTGCGGGAGCTCAGACCTCCATGATTTCCTATTTTCAGCAGAAGTATGAACTGGAACGTTCAATGATAAATTTAGAGCTTTCAGAGGCAGAATACCAGGCTGCACTGGCAAAACAGAGCGCAGGTATGACAACCCAGGTGGATGTATTTACGGCGCAGGAAAATATACAGAATTCCAGGGGAGCGATTGATAAACTGCGTGCATCGGTGGAAGAAACAAGGCAGAAGCTTTGCGTAATGCTGGGCTGGAAGTACAATGATATTCCAGAAATCATGGATATTCCGGTTGTTGACATGGAACGTACCGGTTTAATAAACCCGGAAACAGATAAGGAAAAGGCTATTCAAAATAATTACACCTTAAAGATCAATAAGAGGAAGATGGAAAACGCCAGCACCGATATTACGAAGGAGACCTTAAAAAGGACCATCTCAAGCAATGAACAGAATATCAACACTGTTCTTATAAAGGATTACCAGGCAGTCCTGCAGACTAAGGCCGCCTATGAGAAGGCGGTTGGTGAATATAATTTGGAGAGCAAAAACATGGATATAGCCCAACAGAAATATCAGCTTCTTATGCTGAGCCCCTTTGATTATCAAAGACAGAAAAATACGTACAATGTGAAGAGTATTGCTGTAAAGTCCGCAGAGCTTACCCTTTATCAGGCAGTCCAGACATATGATAATGCGGTAAACGGCCTGGCTTCGACGGGAGGCTGATGGGATGAAAAAGAAATTTCTTTTGTCTATCTTCATGGTGGCTGTACTCGCGGCTTCTTCTGTTATTCCTGCTTACGGAGCATCCGGACCCGGTCGGCCGGAGAACGCTGTCCCCAATGGAGTAACGCAAGAACAGTGGGATAGGCTGAATGATGTTACAATCGAGTTTGATGAGCTTTCGGATCTAGTACGGTATTTTAATCCCGGTATGCTAAATACAACGGACACTATTTATGACTCTTTAGATAATCAACGATACATTCATGAAGAGATGAATCGCTATATCATGGATTTAAAGGACAAGGCGGATGAGTTAAAGGATTCAGGCGCAACAGACACTGCAGAGGGAATGGATCAGTATATGATTCTCAGTATGACGGTAAAGGGCATGAAAACATCAGCGGAAAAAATGGGCAGATCGTTAGACTATTTAAACCGTTCCAATTCATCGGTTCAATCCAACATTTCCCGGGCTGCAAAAAACTATACATATTATGCCAATCAAGTCATGATCAGCTATAACAGTGCTCTTGCTAACCGGACTACTCTTCAGAAGGTGGCAGAATTAAGTAACGCGGCCCTAGAGGTTCAGAAACTAAGCGTAAAGCAGGGAGTGTCTACGGAAGCGGCTGTGCTTTCGGCCCAAAAGGAAGTGCTGTCTGCACAGTCTTCTCTTCTGAAGCTTGACAATACCATTGACAGCTTACGGCGTTCCCTTTGTCTTATGACCGGATATTCTGAAGAGGCAGTTCCTGCAATCGGTGGACTTCCTGAACTGGATCCCATTACTGTTTCTGCCATTGATTTAGAAGCGGACACTGCAAAAGCCATCGGAAATAATTACAATCTCATTTCGAAACGCCATACAACCTCCAATCATTCCACAACCGGAATGAAAGACAAGGAAGCCAGGGATTCAGAAGGAGAACAGAACGTTGCAATTACAATGCAGTCCTATTATCAGGCGATATTGCAGGCAAAAAGCACATATGAGGCTGCCTGTATTTCTTATGAAAAGGCTATATTGGAGAAAGAGAAGTCAGACTATTCTATTAAGATTGGCTTGCTAAGCAAAATCAGTTATATGCAGGCGCAGATGTCATATTTTGAGGCAGAAAGTGAAAAGCAGAATGCCTATGACTCTCTGTATCAGGCTTATGATACCTACCAGTGGGCGGTAAACGGAATCATTATGACTTCGGAACAGTAGTGATCCCAATATAGAGAATCCACAAAGAGAAATTTATAAATTAGTTACTTAATATCGGACGCACAAAGGAGGAATGATGCAATGATATTGTCTTTTCGTTTTAGAAATTTTCGTTCCTTTCTGTATGAAGTTTTTATTGATATGAGTGCATCAAATTATGAGGAACTCCCAAGTCATTTGATCCAAACTGACAGAAAAAAGCTAATAAAGACCCTGGCTGTTTATGGAGCCACCTCAAGTGGTAAAACCAATTTATTCCTTGCCCTTGCCAGTTTTCAATCGCTTATTTTCAGACAGCTTTTTTTACTGAATGATATTTCGGAAAAACATCACATGCCGCTTTCGGAATTAAGCTGCAGAAGTAAGATTGTTCCATGTCAAATGACAGACATGAATCAGCAGCCAACGGAAATGGAAATTTCTTTCATAAGCAACCAGCGTGTCTATGAATACGGATTCACTATTAAAAATCAGAATATTCTCGCAGAGCATCTGATTGTGGATCATCAAGTGGTATATACAAGGACCGCCGGAGTGCTCTCCGTCGGATGCAGGTTTGAAAAATTTTTGCATAAACGAACAGCTTTCCGTCCTAATGATAAGCAATTATTTTGTTCTGTTCTATCATGTTTGGACATTCCGGAAATTACGGACATAATGGAACCGTTTCAATGTTTTTTTTCTGAACATATTGTGTATTGTTTTGATTTCCTTGAACCGTTTCAATTTCTTGGAAATGCAGCAATAGAAGAGAGAATTTACAAAATACAGGAGAATCCCAATGCACTTAATTTTTGTTTCGAGCAACTTCAAAAGCTAGGAATTCCTGTGGCTGACCTGATTATTGAACATGGTATTCCTATGCTTGGATACCGCGTCAAATCTCGGATCACTGGGCAGTACCAGACACAATATATGGACTTTACAAACGTTTCCGACAGTACACTGAAATATCTATCCATATTTATTAAAATATACAATCTATGTCAAAAAGGAGGAATCTTAATCATAGACAACATTTCTGATAAACTTCAACCGTCTATCATGAAATTTATAGTAGATTTCTTTCAAAGGGATAGTAATAAGAATGTTCAGCTTATTTTTACAACCCATGATTATTCTATTTTAAATAATCAGCAATTTCGGAGGGATGAGGTGGCTTTTGTGGATATCAATGAATATCAGGAATCAAGTCTATACACTATGGTAGACATGGTGGTTCGGGCCGGTTCAAGTTTATCATTGGACCTTTTGGAAAAATATAGTGCTGTTCCCATTGTTAAGGATTATATTTTTTAATATGTAAAGCTTGTAAGATGGTTATAAATCCATTAAAGAACCCAAATTCAGCAGAAAGTATCCGTTGCGGAGAACGGTCAGCATGTGCAGCCAAGACAATTCATTTGGGGTTAAAGGTCTTGAAAAATGGCATTTGATTGGTAATTAGAAAAGACACAGGTTCAGTAATTCATAATTTATCTTTCTAATTTACGCCTTGTTCTATAAGGGTCTTTTCTCATTTAACGTGATAAAGAGAAGTGGGATAATGTTAAGTTTATTTCAGGAAGCAAGGCAGACGGTGGAAACCTTAGCAGGGGTAGCTTATTAAATTACAACGAAACAGAGGCGGAGAGTGTGGAAGCGTTCAAATCGTGGAAATTTCAATAAAATAGGATTGTATATTAATTGAAAATATGGATTTATTATGATATTATGTTAAAAAAAGGAGGTTTTATGTATGAAGGGGTTTTTTAGGGTTATATTTACAACAATATTACTTGCTGGTATGTTGATTATTCCTGCAAGCGCCGCTGAAGATCAGGCTGTTAACTGGGGAGATACAAATTATCAGATAATGGTGCCAGGTTTTATTGAGGGAAGAGATATTACAATTAACGGCCAAACCACACCTGCAATTGTTGTTCAAAAGCCAGAGAAAAATAGTGATAATAAGTATCTTATTTTTGATATCGTAACAACTGATACAAATGCAACATCCATTACTTCAACTGTTTATAATTCAAAAGAAGAATATGCAGGCGATTTAATGACAGATCTTGAAAATGGTCGTGTCAGCTACATTCCAGTTTTATCAGACGATTTTGAAAGTTTATCTAAAGAGCCTATGTATTTTGGATTCTCATATAGGGATAAAGATTGGAATGAAATTTATAAATTCCCAATTTGGATAGTATTTGAAGACAAAAAATAAGTTATCGTTGATTGCTTCAGTTTCTAAGATCAGTGAAGAATCATGAAAAAAGTATAAAATATTATAAGACGGGGCTATTGTTAAAGTAGATATATCTACGGTAACGAATAGTCCTGTTCTTTATGTGCCAAAGTAGTAATGGATAAAATAGTAGCGAAAGCTGGATAATCCCTTTAATAGTGAAAGATTTCGCCCTAACTGCGTCGCTATCAGTAGCATGTACAGCCTGGCTGTCAGTATCTAGATCCGCCAGAGAAGAAAACGAAAAAGAAAATAGCAAACAGAAAGAAAGCAGAAGTGACAAACAACAGTGTTTAAATTTCATGAGGACCCCCAAACTACAGGGAAAATTGGATTTGACATAGAACGGAAGAAATGATAAGATAAGTACATAGAGATCCAACTATTCGCGAAAGTCTAGTTTAACGAATAGTTAGTAGGGAAAACTATGGAACTATCAATTATGTAATTAATTTTATAACTTAAAGAATTTTATCTCTCATAGCCTTGATTACTGTTGCTCTGATATGCCCCGATCTTATGCTCTTTAATCTTACACTCTTTACACCAACGTACGTAAAGTTCTTTAAACACCACTGCCTAAGAATCTGACTATAAATACTAAGTCTTAAATAGCAAAACTAATTAATGAGGGAAATATAAATGACTAGTCTTTCATAATCATTTACAATCCAAATAATAAAAGAAATGAGGCCTAATTATGAGTTCTTCTCTCTCCTACAATCAACAAAAGGATATTGAAAACGTAAAGCACCTGCGCCAATTGGTAAAAGAACTTCCCAATTTCTGCGGAGATTTCTTCAGGGGGATTGAACCTCGCACTTCTTCCCGGACCAGGATTGCTTACGCTTATGATCTAAGGGTGTTTTTTGACTTTCTAATTAAAGAAAACCCCATTATCGGCAAACTTCAGGTTCAAGATATTACTTTGGACCACCTGGATTCACTTCGGGTTGTGGACATTGAAGAATATATGGAATATTTAAAATACCGTTTTAATGATAAAAATCAGGAAGTAACCAACAAAGAGCGGGGAATCATGCGAAAAATCTCTTCCCTGAAAAGCTTCTATAATTATTATTACCGGAATGAGCGGCTTCAAACAAATCCTGCTTCTCTTGTGCAGCTTCCAAAGTTGCATGAAAAGGATATTATCCGGTTGGATATTGATGAGGTGGCTCTCTTACTTGATGAAGTAGAAAGCGGGGAAGCTTTAACAGAGAAACAAAAAGCCTATCATGCAAAAACCAAGATCCGTGACCTGGCCCTACTGACTCTCATGCTGGGAACTGGGATCCGGGTGTCGGAATGTGTTGGACTGGATATAGATGATATTGACTTAAAAAATGGCGGAATCCGAATTCATAGAAAGGGCGGAAAGGAAGTTACAGTGTACTTTGGTACCGAAGTGGAGGATGCCCTTCTTGATTATCTGGAGGAACGCAGTTTAGTCATTCCAGAGGAAGGCCATGAAAAGGCTCTCTTCCTATCTCTTCAAAAGAAACGGATTGGAGTCCGCAGCGTTGAAAATCTGGTAAAGAAATATTCTAAACTCGTGGCACCGCTGAAAAAAATTACACCCCATAAACTGCGAAGTACTTATGGAACAAGCCTGTATAAAGAAACCGGGGACATCTATCTGGTTGCAGATGTTTTAGGACATTCGGATGTTAATACCACGAAAAAACACTATGCTGCTTTAGAGGATGAACGCCGGCGCAGCGCCAGAAATAAGGTGAAATTGCGGGAAACCAATTAAACATAAAAAAGTAAATAAGTAAAAAAAAATTTTAAGGAGTTTTGTTCAAAAATGGTTTTTTAACCGTTATAAGTAAAAAACTAAAAAAGGTTGTTTTGTTCAAAAAACCGCGCCGCTGAAAAGCGGCGTTAACATTTCATTTAAAATACTTGCTATTAGAGTATAAGCTTCTTAGTGTCATTGTCATAAATCTTCTATCTTCTATCAATTTTTAGCTAGGGTAAGCACCAAATCTTAACCCTGCTCAACACCCTTTTGAATCTCCTCTGCAATCTGCTTTACATCACTAAGGATAACTGTTCCATAATTTCATCAAACTCTTGGACTATAATCATTTCGTCTACCCCATAAAATAAATCCTTTGCTTCAGCAATAGACTTTTCCTTTATAGAATCTTTGTTTTCAATAATAAGATAAGAAAATAAATTTAGTATTCATTGACTGATAAATTGCTTCACCATTATTATAATTATCATGTAAAAGCATATTGCATAATTGTATAAAAGTTTTACAAAGAGAAATAAGCTCTCCTCTTCTATATTCCCATTCCCCACCAAGTCCATCTCATTTAATGTTATGCCCCCTCCAAGATGAAAACGCAAAACCGGAAAATAGAATCTTTAAAAAGGTGTAAAATTATCTGATGCGAAATTATTCATATATCATAAGCAACTGTATCCCTGGCGGATTCCTTTTTGTCTTTTGGGGAACTTTGAAAGCTTTGGCGAATAGTCTGCGAGCATGTGTCTTATGTAAGAGGACATGACACATGCACGTAAGGACCTGATATAAATATAATGTAAAGTTGCTATCTATCTTTTTAATTTTTTTGTTATAAAAAAAGAAAGCATCTAATACCTAAATTAGAGCTTTCTTTTTTCACCTTTATCATCAGGCTCTTATAATATTTTCATACGAAAAGTGAATGCCGTTATTCCTCTTAGCTTTCGGACTCTTCTTCACCTTCAACTGCTTCACGTATCTTAGAGCCAACAACTGTTATCATTTTTTGTTCCGGATCAATAGTTGAGGTAAGTCCTTCCGGAAGTTTAATATCACTAAATTGAATACTTTCACCAGCCTCTATATTAGAAACATCAATTACTATTTCATCGGGAATATTCTGAGGTAAGCCCTCCAGTAAAATTGAATCTATGGTACTGTTAATCAACAATCTTTTTGACTCAAGAAGTTCTGCTCCGGTAATTTTTATAGCCACTTCTTGTTTGATTTTTTCCGAAAAAGATACCATTTGAAAATCCAAATGAGAGATTTCGTTCTTAACAGGTTCAATGTGTATTTCTTTTGCCATTACGGTATAACTCTGGCCATCAGGAACAACCAGTTTAAAAATGCCATTCCGGCCAAACTCTTTCATTGATCTTCTAAATACATCTTTCTTAACAGCTATTGAGATTGAATCAACACCTTTACCAGCTATGTTTCCCAGTAAATATCCTTCTCTTTTTAACTGATTATTGTCACCCTTTCTGGTACTTTTTCTTAACTCAACGTTCATAACTCCAGTATTTTCCATAGTTATAAGCCTCCTTGATTTATAATTATATTATGGCAATCATCTAAAATCTTATGATTCAATGATGAAAACCTGTTACCTAAATTTCAATGTGATTTAACATAATAAAATATAAATTGTCAAAAGAAAATATACTTCTCAAAGAAAATGTATTTCAAATAAGTTATCCTAGAATTAAATTTGAATTTATTTCTTTAATACGAACTTATTTTATTTATTATTTTAAAAATCACATAGAGTTTTAAATAACATATAATTAATAGTATAGTATAAATCTGACAATTGTCAAGTTTTGGATTTGTATAACAGAAATTTTTCCTGATGAAAAGATTAAAAGAATATAAAAGTGCAGTTCGAGAAACTATCGACCCTCACTCCTCCTTCATTAGGATCAATTTTTGAACCTTATTCTGTATGAATTATTTTATCCATTTATAAATAAAGTCCATTTTTAGCAAAGTGGATAAACCCTGCAGACTACGTATTTACAATAAAATTTCAGGAAATTAATAAATTCTATTTTTTTTTACTTATTTTTTAAATAAATTTAATAAGTAAAAAAATCAAAAACGTGCTTTTAACCATTATAAGTAAAAAACCAGAAATGGTTGTTTTATTCAGAAAAACCGCGCCGCTGAAAAGCGGCGTTTTCAAATAGCCTGGCGGATGTATTCCTATTTATCTTTGTCTTCTGTTTTTTACATTAACAAAACAATAAACATAATGTGCCTTAAATCATAATACTTCCTGGACCCTCCCCACTTGTCCATCTGTTAACATTACTTTGATACCATGAGGGTGAAAGCTACTGTTTGTTAGTATTTTTCCAACGATTCCCTCTGTTAGTTTTCCGGTTCTTTGGTCAGATTTCAATACAATTTTTACTGTTGCACCAATTTTAACATTAATTCTATTTTGTCCGTTCATTTTTTCTCCTTGTTTTAACATCACTTAGCTTAAAATATGCATAGCTTTATATTTCATTATTTCCAAACTTTGGCAGCTGTTGTATGTCTATTACTTTACACAGTTAATTGTTCTCTTAATATTTATAAATAACCTAAATACCTAATCTAATGGATTTTCAATGTTATCAATTATTTCTTCTTTATTACAATGTTTTAAAAAGAAATAAAAGGTCGAATCAGTTATATTAATAGTGCGTTGTGAAATATCATAATCAAATAATGGTGGTTGTATTTTCTTTGCTGTTTGCAATTTTGCTAAACTACTCAATAGATACCCAATATCGCTTGGCCTTATATCGGCACTTCTGTGATGATGGCTTTTAATTATTTCTTCTATCTTTTTACGTGGCACACCCATTAAAATAGTTGAAAAATCCATACTTAATATTGCAATAACAAAGTAGTATGGCAAGAAAAGAGGCTTTTTCTCCTTATCTTTAATATCTCTCTGCCCCTTTGCAATATCTTCCAGTGCACGAACATGTCTTGAGGCATAATCATCACATTTCACTGTGATAGCGTGATCAAGAGTTATCTGGTCAACAATATGTTTTCTAATCCCCTGTCTTTGTAATATACCATTTTCCAAACATAATAATTTTAATAGCTCCTGAACAACTCCAATGCTTCCCATGGATTCATCACAAAGCCTTAGCAATATTTCATTTGAAATCTCAATATTAAGCTCTTCCGCCCCCTTTTTAGCAACGCTTATAAATTCAGTGTCATCCCATGGCTCAACCGGTATTTCTGCAATCCTATCTTGTAAATCACCATTAAATTGAATAAGCCTGTTTTTCTCTTTCCATACACCTAAAATTATAAATCTCAATCCTAACTCTTGAAAAGTTCGCAAATCAAATGCCAATTGCTTTTGAACATCACTAGATAGATAATGGAAATTTTCAAGTATGACAAATTTATCGGAATTAGCCTGTTTATACAAATCAAAAATGTCTTGCGGCAGTTCTAAGTTAAACTCTATTGATCGATAAGTAAGCTGCTGTTCTGCTGATGCATTAGCTTTTAAAGATCCTTCGACCTCCGCAGCGGCTAAAAATGGTAATTTAGATTTAATTTTTGCTACGGCTCCAATTTCAACATCTCCACTCTTACTCTTCTGCTTATCAGTTAAAATTTCAATACCAAGCTTTCTAAGAATCGATTTATAAATATCTGAAACTTGACTTTTGGGACTGCAGCTGACAGCTAAGCAATCATTATATGGCAAATATTTACTAACCAAAGCAGTTTTGCCTTGTTTTGATGCACCATAAACTATTATTTGTTTATCCGATCTTAATGCGTTCTCAAATGCACCATCGACTTCCTGGCGTTCAATATAGCTTAGCACAGGTTTTCTACTGACCCCATATACTTCTTCTAATTTGACCATATGTACTCTTCCCCCGTCACAATTGTCATAATAATAAACTTATTATACAACGCATTTCCTGATTTAACAAACAGAACATAACCGTAACTATATATACATCTAAAATATTTAATCCTTTCATTGAATAATGTATATTTAAAGGAATGATCAAATATAATAAGCGAATTAAGATTATAATTAGGAGGCATACAATGCTTGAGGAGAAAATTGTTATCGGTGCTGTAACAAAGTATCCACTTAATGGAATATTAAGCATTCCTAAAGAGACCGATGGATTATTTCCTGCGGTTGTACTGGTACATGGTTCTGGACCGATAAACATGGATGAAAAAATTGGTAATAATTATCCTTTCAAAGACCTTGCGGAAGGTTTAACTAAAAATGGAATCGCAGTTTTGCGCTATGATAAGAGAACGTTTATATATGGCAAAGAAATGAGAAATTATCCTGGACTATCAGTTAGGGAAGAAACCATAGAAGATGCTATCCTCGCCTCCGAACTCTTACGTAAAGACTCACGCATTGATTCTGGAAAGATATTTATAATTGGTCATAGTATGGGAGGAATGCTGTCTCCACGAATTGACTCGGAAGGAGGAAATTTTGCCGGTCTTATAATTATGGGAGGTTCTACAAGGAAACTCGAAGATGTCATTATAGAGCAAAATAACGAGGTTATAAAATCACTGAATCGTTTTATAAAAGTGATCGCCAGAAAACAAATAGCAAAATTATCAGCAAAATTTGATAACATATATAACATGAGTGATGAAGAAGCAAAATCAACGTTGGTTTTAGGTAAATACGGAAGGGCCTACTACTTAAAGGAAATGGGTGAGCATCCATTGATCAGCTATCTTGGGCCATTAAATAAGCCGATGCTAATTCTGCAAGGAGATAAAGATTTTCATGTTTCCATAGAAAAGGACTTTAATCAATACAAAGAATTATTAAAAGAAAAACAAAATGTGACTTTCAAACTGTATCCTAATCTAAATCATTTGTTTATGCCTTCTATTTATGGAAAGATACGAAAGGCGAAAAAAGAATATAAGGTTGCACAGCATATTGATGCGCAGGTTATAAATGATATTTCTGACTGGATTCTTTCCGTACAGGAAATGCCGGCAAAGATAAATGGGAATTAAGAGAACTTATTGCTGTAAGAATATATAAGCGGCAAACAAGCTCCAGCCCCATTGCCGCTTTACTTTTTGCCGCTTATTTATTACCTATAAAATCCCTTTAACTCCTATAATAAAGGATTCCAGGCTTCAGAATCTTTATCAATTATACTTTAACTGAAGCTAAGATTAATAATAATAATTAACAATTATCTAAGTGTGTGCATATATTCTTCCGCATGATCCCAATTAACTACAAATGAAGTCCCCTTTTGGCAGAATACGGAGCAGGAAGGATTATCAGTATCTTCATTTGGATTATATTGATAATGGTTAAGAACTTCATCTTGATTATGACATAGATCATAATGAGAAAATACCATGGATATACTTCCCTTGCCTCCGGTCTTTATCATCAGCTCTTCTCCGTAGTTCATAAAAGAAGCAACGGGCCCCAGACCTCTTATTACGGTTCTCCCGCTTCCGTCCGGAACCGGTGCCTCAAATCGACCGGAATATCTTGTAATGTCATTTAATACCCTGCCTGTTAAGTGATCAGGAATTGATATCGTATAGCTGTAATAAGGCTCCAGAAGGACGCTTCTTGCCTTCATAAGACCCTGACGGATGGCCCGGTATACTGCCTCCCGGAAATCACCGCCCTCAGTATGCTTGATATGAGAAATTCCATCAACCAGTACAATCTTAACATCCGTTAGCTCAGATCCGGTTAAAACTCCTTTATGAATGGTTTCAAACACATGGGTACGTACCAGATTCTGATAATTGATTCCAAGCCTGTCCACATGACATTGACTCTCAAATAAAATCCCCTTCCCTCTCTCATTGGGTTCTATCCTCAATGCTACTTCCGCATAATGGCGGAGCGGCTCAAAATGTCCATATCCTGTAACCGGTTCAGCTATTGTCTCCGTATATATGATCTCAGGCTGTCCAAACGCTACCTTTATCTGAAATCTGTCTAAAATAACCTGTTCCAAAACCTCAAGCTGGATTTTCCCCATGATATTCACTTTTAACTGCCGCAACGATTCTTCCCACACCACGCTTAACGCAGGTTCTTCCTCTTCCAGAATGTAAAACATCTGTAAGATTGCCCGGTCAGGAACCTCTGGCGGGTACAGAACCTTTGCCTGAAGGGTCGGTTGAAGTACTGGAACCGCCGCATCACAGCATTCCCCAAGTCCCTGGCCTGCTCTGGTGGTACGAAGCCCGGTGACGGCTACCACATCTCCTGCAGAAGCCTTCTGAAGGGCAGTAAAACGTTCCCCTAGAAAAACCCTTATCTGATGTACCTTCTCATCTGTTGATAAGGAATCCCGAACGTTGAGAAAGCCGCTTAATATCTTCAAATACGTCATTCGCTCCCCATGTCCGTCATAACGAATCTTAAACACTCTCCCGCTAAAAGGAGCTGATACCGGATAGGAAGCTTCTGTGAAACAATAAAAGGTTTCAAGAAATGCCTGTATTCCCTCACCATTCAAAGCACAGCCTCCAAAGCAAGGGAATAACCGCCGGTTTTTAATCTGAGAAACCACAGCAGGTCTTAGGTCTTCAAAAGTAATAGTTCCATTCAACCATTCATCCAGTAATGATTCATCCCATTCAGATACATTCTCAATGAAATCGTCTGGCAATGCACCTTCACATCCTTTCCGAAGGCTTATATCTTGAAAATCCATGATATTGCAGGAAAAATGTTCACGAACCTCAGACAAGGCCCTTTCATAAGATGCTGAAATCACATCAAGTTTATTGATAAATAGAAAAACAGGAATATTATAACGCTCCAAAAGGCTCCAGATGGCCTCTGTATGGCCCTGAATACCATCCGATCCGTTAATCATCAGGACTGCATAGTCCATTATCTCCAAAACTCGTTCCATCTCGGCCGAAAAATCCGTATGACCGGGCGTATCAATCAGATAATAGGTATCATCGCCATGGGTAAAACCGGCCATATCTGAAAATATGGTTATTCCCCTTGCCCTCTCAATGTCATCATGATCCATACATGCGTTTTTAGTATCTACGCGGCCAAGAGCCCTGATCACTCCTTCTCTGTATAATATCTGCTCCGAAAAAGTGGTTTTTCCGGCATCCACATGGGCCAGAATTCCGAAAGTTATCTTCATAATTATATTAAATCCTTTGACTATAAGAATTATTCTGAACTTAAATACACCGATTTAGCAGATGGTGCTTCTATTATTCTAAAGTATAATTAATATAAAATCAATGGAATTAAAAATAACGGCCCGGTGATCTCATTTACCTCACTCCTGAATCAGAATCTGTTGCAAAGTACATAACAGTCAGATACTGACCGCTGTGAATGGTATCTTCCTTTAAACCGTTTATATTCTTTAATTCTTTCACGTATTGGGCAGTGGTCATACCGCTGTTTTCCAAGTACGTTCCGGCAATGCTCCATAAGCTGTCCCCCTTTTGGATCTCAATGCTGGTATAATACTTATCGACCGCCGGCCCTTCCGTCTCCCCGGCAAGGGCATTCATTATGGAATTGCCAAAAAAATGGGAACCAAGCAAAACGACCAGTGACAGTGCAATCAATTGCTTCATCATATGCATACCTCCTCTAAAACAGTCCCAAACAGAACGTAGGTTCTTTTCTTGTCCTCATCATATCACCACGAACATATGTTTGTCAAATGATTTTGTACTTTTTCGAACAAAGGTTTGCATTTCTATCGAACATATGTTACTATAGTCTTAATGAATAAGGATTGAGGAGGCCGTAACATGGCACAAGAGAGAATTACCCCAAAGCAGCAGGAAATTTTAGAATATATAAAGGAAACGATTCTAAAGAAGGGCTATCCGCCGGCAGTCAGGGAGATCTGCGAAGCCGTCTGTTTAAAATCAACATCATCTGTCCACTCCCATCTGGAGACGCTTGAGGAAAAGGGATACATAAGAAGGGACCCTACCAAGCCCAGGACCATTGAGATCATAGACGATTGTTTCCAGCTGACACGCCGGGAGGTTGTGAATGTCCCGCTTCTGGGAACCGTAGCAGCCGGACAACCTCTTTATGCAGAGGAAAACATTGAAAACTATTATCCCATACCAGCCGACCTTCTTCCAAACGCCGAGACCTTTATGTTAAAAGTCAAGGGAAACAGCATGATCAATGCAGGCATTCTCGAGGGTGATCAGATTATTGTTGAACACTGCCCAACAGCTCTTAACGGAGAAATCGTAGTGGCATTGGTTGATGATTCTGCAACCGTGAAGCGTTTTTTTAAAGAAAAAGGACATTACCGCCTCCAGCCGGAGAATGATACCATGGACCCGATTATTGTAGAAAATGTGGAAATCCTGGGTAAGGTAATCGGTTTGTTCCGCTTGGGAATTCATTGAGATTTTAAATGTGAAATATGATACCGGCCCATGGTTTACATAATATAATTATGTAAACCATGGGCCGGTATCATCATTTTAAGACTTTAAATACACGATGATGATTCTGCAGGAAGATAATAATTTTCCTGCTTCTATAAAAACTGCAACTAAAAAACGGCTCACAAGTTCTGTTAAGCCGTTTTACCCTAGCAAATTCCGTTTTTATAATAAAGCTTCCAATTCCTCAGCCTCAATTGTCTTTCCATCTCTCCAGATTCTTTCCAGATCATAGAACAAACGATTATCACGGTCAAATACATGGACGATGATATCGCCGTAGTCCATGAGTATCCAGTTGGCAGACTGATAGCCTTCCACCTGTTTGCAGACAAATCCCTTTTTTCCAAGTTCTTCCTCTACATTGTCGACCATGGCCTGAACCTGATTTGTATTGGTACCGCTGGCAATAATAAAATAATCTGCTATTACGGATACTTTGCAGATATCAATGATTCTGATATCTTCCCCTTTCTTATCCGCTAAAGCTGCATAAGCGGTTTTTACCATCTCAACTGACTGATTCATCCTTGCTCTCCCTTCTTTTCTTCGTGAACCTGCTTATAATAAGCATATGCCTGCTTTGACATAGAGTCCACAAAACTGCCTTTTCCTTCCAGATAATCCAAGGTTTCCTTAAGTATCTGATAAACACACTCATCTAAGTCTGCAAACGCCACAGACCGCACAAGGGCCAGATTCATCGCCCTGTCACGTCGGGGTTCAATATAATCCGCCGTAAAAACGATTTTCTCCAATGTTGACATCTCCGGTCTTCCGGTAGTATGCCAACGTATGGCATTTATAATCTCACTGTCATTTATACGGTATTTATGCTCTGCCAGCCATGCCCCATATTTCGCATGGAGCACTACCGGAGCCTTAAGTTCATCGTCAGTTAATGGAAGATTCTGTTTCCTGCATTTTCTGATAATTTCGTCATCTCCATAAGGCTTGGCGCAATCATGAAGCAGGCCGGCCAGCTCCGCTTTATTTAAGTCACATCCATAGCACATCGCCAATGCGGTGCAAATAAATGATACGCTGACCGTATGCTCAAACCTGGAAGGAGTTAATCTTCCCTTTAAATCATTTCTCAACTCTAAGATCAGATCTTTCATGGTTCCAACTCCTGATATAAACTGTGGGCCCTGATATACTCGATAACCTCCCGCGGTACATAGTCTGCTATGGACTGGCCACTGGCAATCATGCGGCGTAACTCCGCAGAAGAAATGTCCATTTCTCCACAGTGAAGCGTGCGGATATCCGCGCCGTATTTGGAGGCAAGATAAGCAATCTGCTTATCCATAGAACGGTCTGCTTCCTCATATTCCCGCCGGGCGGCCAATATGACTGCCTGGGACAACACCTGATCCGGCTCATACCAATTCTCAATTTCATATAAAGAATCAGCTCCAATGATAAAATAAAAGGAATGCTCCGGATATTCTTCATGCAGTAATCTTAATGTCTGCGCTGTATACGTATACCCATTCCGGCTCACCTCAAAATCCGAACAGACAAAGCCTTCATGATCTTTCACGGCAAGTTCCGTCATAGCAAGACGCATGGCCGGCTCTGTCACATTACGGCTCTTTTTATGCGGCGGATGCCCGGAGGGCATATACCAGATTTCTTTTAAGCCGTATTCCTTATATGCCTGCCCGCCAATCAACAGATGCCCATTGTGGATTGGGTCAAACGTACCGCCCATAATGCCAATTTTACCCATAATCATCGACTCCCTGACCCGAAAATGAAACAGGATTTATTTAGGAAGCACGATCTTCCTCTTATTTTCCTCTTTCGCCTGCTTATAAAGGACTATCTTCCTTCCGATCACCTGAACGACTTCGGAATGGGTCCTCTCTGATAACACTGCGGCAATGCTGTTTCCATCATCCAGACAATTCTTGAGCACAGTAATCTTTACTAACTCTCTGGCTTCCAGCGCCTCTGTAACCGCATTGGTGATCTCCGGTGTCAGGCTGGATTTTCCAATCTGGAAGATAGGATCTATATTCATCGCCAATCCCTTTAAATAGGATCTCTGCTTACTTGTCATATTATTCTCCTCGTTATTTGTAATAGTCAAATTCAAGACCATACATGCGGACCGTATCTCCTTCTTTAATTCCCGCCTGTTCCAGCTCTTCTAAAATTCCGTTTTCTTTTAAGAATTTCTGGAAGAAGCTGAAGCCTTTTTCTGACTCCAGATTCGTATAGCCTAACATTTTTTCAATGCGTGGACCTTCTACCACGTAAACTCCATCTTCTGTAACTTCCACAGTATAAGGAAGCAGTGCATAAGCCAGGCTATTAATATCGAATTCCTTTTCAAATATGATCGGACTTAGATTCACAGTCTGAAGCAGCTCATAAATGGCGTATAACAGTTCTTTAACGCCCTTTCCGCTTACCGCGGATATAGGATACACCTTAACACCCTGAGGTTCAAATTCCGCCTTAAGCCTTTCAATCGGATCTTCACCGTCATCATATATTGCATCTGTCTTATTGGCCGCAATAATCTGAGGACGCTCTATCAGCTCCGGATTATAAGCCTCCAGTTCCTTGTTGATGGCATGGATATCCGCAATGGGATCTCTTCCTTCCGTAGATGCGGCATCCACCACATGAACCAGGACTCTTGTCCGCTCAATATGACGGAGAAAATCATGTCCTAATCCAACACCCTCGGAAGCGCCCTCAATAAGACCTGGAATGTCAGCCATCACAAAGCCTTTTCCTCCATCCACATCCACAACTCCCAAATGGGGGTTTAAGGTTGTAAAATGATAATTGGCTATTTTAGGTTTTGCATTGCTGACTCTGGAGAGGAGTGTGGATTTTCCAACGTTTGGAAAACCAACCAGTCCCACATCCGCAATAACCTTTAATTCCAGCTGTACCCAAAGTTCCTGACAAGCCTGTCCAGGCTGGGCATATTTGGGGGCCTGCATGGTAGGGGTTGCATAATGCATATTTCCCTGACCGCCTCTACCTCCCTTTAAAATAACCTCCCGGCAGTTCTCACCGGACATATCTGCTATGACTTTTCCAGATTCAAATTCCTTGAGTACCGTACCTTCCGGGACCTTGATTACCAAATCCCCGCCGTCCTTACCATGGCAGCGGCGTTTTCCGCCTGATTCCCCATCTTGTGCGGCATATTTGTGAATATGCCGGAAATCAGTTAATGTGTTAAGGCCTTCATCTACCTCAAATATAATATTACCGCCGCGGCCTCCGTCACCTCCGTCAGGACCGCCGCACGGAACATAAAGTTCCCTCCGGAAGCTGACATGGCCATCGCCGCCTTTTCCGGATCTTATAAATATTTTTGCTCTATCGGCAAACATTCATTCACCTGTTACCTTTCTTTTCGATTAAAATTAGGGTTGAACCCCTTTCCTTTAAAGGGTTAAGCCCCTTTCTTAAAGGGTTCAACCCTAAATTGAGCATGAGCAGCGAATTTTTGAATACAGGCAGCCGGGCAGTTCCTGTATCGTAAAAAACGGCTCCATACGTTTAAGGTATGAAGCCGGTCCAATTATTCGTTAATTGCTTTAGGATAAACAGAAACCTGCTTTTTGTCTCTGCCTTTTCTCTCGAATCTTACAACGCCATCCACTAAAGCGAATAATGTATCATCACCGCCACGGCCTACGTTGATGCCTGGATGAATGTGAGTTCCGCGCTGTCTGTACAGAATATTGCCAGCTAATACGAACTGACCGTCAGCTCTTTTAGCGCCTAATCTCTTAGACTCGGAATCTCTACCGTTCTTGGTAGAACCAACACCCTTTTTATGAGCGAAAAATTGAAGGTTCATTCTTAACATTACTTACACCTCCTTAAATCGGATTTTAATATATGGTTCTCCATATTCTTCTTCAATATCCTGTAATCCCAATACCAAAGAATTCATAAGGAGTTGTGATCCTGAACTTATATTTGAAGTAAAACGAAATTGAAAAGCACCTGTCTTTTCCTCCTGATTCACTTCAAAGGAATCTTCTGTAAACTGTTCCACGCTGTTGGTCATGTTAAATGTAAGCGCTGACGCTGCAGCACAAACAAGTTCCTGCCCTTCCTGATGATCATCAGCTAAACCGGCATGTCCCAACATCTGAATTCCTGCATAATGCTGTTCCGAATCAACCAATACGGTTACTCTTATCATAATTAAGCATTGATCTTTTCGATCTTAACCTGAGTATAAGACTGTCTGTGACCATTTTTCTTATGGTATCCGGATTTTCTCTTATACTTGTAAACAATAACCTTCTTAGCTTTGCCTTCCTTCACAACTGTACCTGTTACGGTAGCACCTGCTACGGTTGGGCAGCCAACAGCTAATTCACCATTGTTTACAACAAGTACCTGGTCAAATGTGACAGCCTCGCCAGCGTCAACACCAAGCTTTTCCACTTTAATGATATCGCCTTCCGCTACTTTGTACTGCTTTCCACCTGTTGCAATAATCGCGTACATATGGCACCTCCTATTATCATTACTCGCCAACTATGGTGTTCCTAAAAACATGGAAACTTTCAAACCTCATTGTGCGGCATACTGTACTAATATATCATTCCCATACTGTTCTGTCAATATCTTTTAAATAAAAAATACTCGGCTTTTCCGCTTTCAGCCCGGCTTTTTCTTGTATTTCTTTCTGACACCTAGTATAATAGAAGCCGCAGGATAAAACAAGGGGATATGAATAAAGACGATTGGGCATTAATAATTATATATTTACCAGCTTCTGTTATGGACATGATGTCACTAAAAGGGTCGTTTGGGATTGCAGTGATGCCGTCCTGCCGGTGCCGGAACGATTATGATTCCATGGATTATCAGAACGATCCTTGTTATTATAAGAACAATTATGAACCTTATAAATTTTCATAAGCAAATGAAAGGAGATCAGACTATGAGAATCTTTTTTAACAGAGAATGGAGTTTAGCTGAAAAACGATTATCCATCGTGTCGGCACTTCTGTTGGGCTGCGTCCTGGGCTTTTTATTAGCGCCAATTAAAAAAGGAGTCTACTGCGGCAACCATAACGGAAACACCAGTCTTCCGGAAAGATGTACAAAGGAAATCCAGTAACATTTCACTCTTCTATCCATGAAACAAGGCCGCAGAGCTTCAAAATCTGCGGCCTTTTCATTAATTAATTATTTTTCCATGTAGAAGGTGCAAATATCAATAACATTGGGAATACCTCCAAACGTCCCGCCAGCATGTCAAACATCATAACATATTTGGACAAAGCAGAAAAATTGGAGAAGTTCTGGAGAGGGCCGGCCCCTGCCAGTCCCGGCCCGATGTTATTAAAGGTTGCTGCTACGGCGGTGAAATTGGTGGTAAAATCAAAGTTATCCAAACTGACGATCAGGACAGAAACCGTAAAAATCACGATGTAAGCACCTAAAAATGTATTGATGGACCGGAGCACATTATGTTCAACGGGTTTCCCCTCCAGCTTTATAATCTTCACGCTTCTGGGATGGATCATGGAGGCCAGCTCCTTTTTAACAGCCTTTAAAAGGATAACGACTCGTGATACCTTAAAGCCTCCGCCCGTACTTCCTGCACAAGCACCGATAAACATAAGAGCGACCAGGATCCCTTTTGAAAATTCCGGCCATAAGTCAAAGTCAACGGTGGAATAACCCGTAGTGGTGATAATTGAAGCTACCTGGAATGCCGCATGATGAAAAGCGGAAAACAGGCTGCCAAAGCTGCCTCGGATATTAAAGGTAATAAATAAAACCGACGCCGCAATGATTCCCAGATATGCCCTGGCTTCCTCACAACGGAAGGCCTCCTTTGGATGACGGGTTAAAAGCAGGTGATACACGTTAAAGTTAATACCGAATAAAATCATAAACACGGTAACAACACCCTGCAGATAATAACTGTCATAAAAAGCCATGCTGCTATTCTTGATCCCAAATCCGCCTGTACCGGCTGTTCCAAAGCTGATTGCAAGTGAGTCAAAAAGCGGCATACCTCCTAACAGCAAAAGGATGACTTGCAGCAACGTCATAAATAAATAGATTTTATAAAGAATTTTAGCGGTCGTCCGCACCTTGGGCACCAGTTTTCCAACAGAGGGGCCAGGGCTTTCCGCCTTCATAATGTACATATTATAACCGCCGGCAAGAGGGAGTATGGATAAAATAAATACCAGAACGCCCATACCGCCAATCCAGTGGGTAAAGCTCCTCCACATGATCATGCATTGGGAAAGAGATTCCACATCCGGCAAAATACTGGAGCCGGTTGTGGTAAAACCGGAAATAACTTCAAACATGGCATCTTCAAATCTGGGGATCTCCCCGCTTAAATAAAAGGGCATTGCCCCAAAAAAGCTTAAGACAATCCAGCTTAGTGCAACGGTAACAAAACCTTCTTTTGCAAAGAAAACCATGTTTTCAGGCTTTCTGCGGGTAAAAATAAGCCCGATGCCTCCACAGACCGCCATAACTGCCAGAAACCAGTAACCGCTGGATTCCTGATAAATTAATGCAGTGATAAACGGCAGCAACATAAAAACTGCCTCAATATTTAAAATCCAGCCCATCAGATAGATGATAACTTTTTTATTCATAGCTTTTTCGCCTTTTCCTACCTTAGTATGTCCTTTAAATCATTGAGCCCGGTCACCGTGGTGACTACGATTACCCGGTCGCCTTCTTCCAGAGTGTCTTTTCCGCGGGGACTGATAAAATGTCCATTCCGGTTGATAAAGGCCACAAGAAGGTTATTTTTAAGCTCAAGCTTTTCAAGTGGAATCCCTACGATACTTGGCTCATTTGCCACCCGGAATTCCAAGGCTTCCGCCCTGTCCGCCACGATTTTATAGAGGGTTTCCACATTGCTCCCCATGGAATTCTGCATGGCACGGACGTATTGGAGAATCGTCTCAGAGGTGATGAGCTTGGGATAGATAACACTGCCTAAATTCATGGAATCAATGACATTTTCAAAAGCGATCCGATTCACCTTTGTAATCAGCTTTGCCCTGGACTGGCTTGCTGCATAAAGGGAAAGCATAATGTTTTCTTCGTCAAAGCCGGTAAGAGAAGCAAAGGCATCAATCTGTCCGATTCCTTCCTGAAGAAGCAGCTCCTGATTGGAGGCATCTCCATGAATGACCATGGCCTTGGGAAGAAGCTCGCTCAGTTCATTACAGCGTTCCATATTCTGCTCCAGAATCTTGACGCTTATCTTTGTGTTTTCCAACAATTTTGCAACGTAGTATGTAATCTTTCCGCCGCCTACCAGCATTGCTGTCCTAATTGTATTGTTATCAATCCCAGCCTGCTTGAAGAATTCATTAGCTTCCGCAGGCGATGCGATAAAGGATATCTTATCTCCGGCCATCATAACGGATTCACCGCTTGGAATGATGACTTCATTGCCATGCTCAATGGCACAGATCAGCACATTGCAGTGAAGCATGGTAAGGACCTCACGCACCTTCATGTTATGAAGGATGGAATGATCCGGCACGAGGAATTTTAATATCTCAATCCTGCCCTTGGCAAAGGTATCAATTTTGATTGCAGACGGAAAACGAAGCAGCCTGGAGATTTCCATGGCCGCAGCCATCTCGGGGTTAATGGCCAGGGAAAGCCCCAGTTCCTCTCTGATATAGTTGATTTCAGAGTGATATTCCGGATTGCGGATCCTGGCTATGGTATGGCAGTTTCCGGCCTTCTTCGCAATCAGGCAGCAAAGCATGTTCAGCTCGTCGGAATTAGTTGTGGCAATTAAAAGATCTGTCTCCTGAATTCCTGCCTCCATCTGTACTTTATAAACTGCACCATTTCCCACGACGCCCATGACGTCTATTCTTTCTGTAATAGAGTTAATGACATCGGCATTTTTATCAATGAGCATTATATCATGATGCTCGTTATTCAGCTGCTCTGCCAGGGTTGCTCCCACCTTACCGCAACCCACAATAATGATTTTCATAATGAAACCTTCTCCTTCATCTGCAATGCCTGCTCATAAAGAGGCTTTCGTATTTTTTTTCTGGTCACTTCCACCAGATTTAATTTCGTCATTTCAACAACGGTCGTCTTGACCGGATCTTTGGACAGAATCCCCTCCAGACGTTCCATAAGGAGACACCTGTCTTCTTCTGCTTCCATATCAATAAAATCTATAATAATAATGCCGGATAAATTCCTGAGACGCAGCTGATGCCCGATTTCCTCGGCAGCCTCTAAGTTGACCTTTTTGATGGTTTCCCTGAGTTCTTTTTTCCCGGAATATTTTCCTGTATTAACGTCAATGACTACCAGGGCTTCCGTAGGTTCGATGACCAGGTAACCTCCTGATTTTAACCAGACTCTTTTCCCCAAAGCCTCTTCCATGGTCTTTTCTATCCGGTAAAGCTTTCTTAAGGGAAGCAGGCTGTCCTCGTACCATGTAAGAAGTCCTAAGTCTTCCGGCTGGAACTGGATGAGATATTCCTTTATAGCCTCGTAAATATCCGGTTCATCGGTAATAACCGCTTCCAGGGAAGACTTAAGGCTGTCCCTTAAGCCGGTTAAGTAGGAAGGAGCCGAGCTGTAAAGAAGGCTGTAGCAGGTTCTGTGCTTTGCATTGTCCAGCATCTTCTTAAAAGAATCCTTTAATTGGATCAATTCCGATTCCAGTTCCTCTTTCGGAGCCTTATAGGCATTGGTGCGGACAATCATGCCAAAGTCTTCTTCTTTTCTGGATTCCAGAAATGGCTTCATCTCCTGTTTCCATGCCTGATCCGTGATCTTTGACGAAAAGCCAATCTGTTTCTTTCCTGAGGTCAGCACGAAATAGCGGCCGGTAAAATTTAGGTTTCCGGTGAGAACCGGAGCCTTTGTCTTCACCGCGTCCCGTTCTATCTGGACGATGATTTCATCGCCCTGGCACAGCCTTCCGTCATAGGGTCTCTGGTCCGCAAAGTGGATACTGGCGTCAGACAGGCTTAAATATCCCATCTGCCCCCCTCCCATATCTACAAAAGCAGCATTGATATTTTTAACGATATGATTGACTTTTCCTATATAGATGTTGCCCAAAACGGACTGGTTCTCTTCCGGCTCAATATCGACCTGGACCGTATTTTTTCCTGACTGGAAAAGGGTGATGACCGCGCCGTTCCATCTGGTTATGATTAACTTATTCAAGGCATTCTCCTATAAGCCCCAAAGGCACAAGTATTCTATGTTCTAAATCTCCGGTGTTGCCGTAAACCTCTTCTCTCTGGATCTGGAAGGCAAACTCCGGGCAGGTCTGTCCCAGCCACTGATAATAAGCCTCCATCACTAACTCAGGCTTTAAGTTATCAGCGCTCCCGGCTGATAACTTCATAAAGATAGTCTCTCCCTGAACCGAAAGTTCATAGATAAAATCCTTTAAGTCCACTTCTCTTTCGCCCTTTTTTGTTTTTTTGGTGATAAGGATATGATCCTGTTCCATAAATTCCGAAAGGCCGTTAAAAAATGAATCAAGATCTTCTGGCTGCTTTCCTTCCCGGAACGTCAGCGTATAGTCCGCCGAAGCAACCAGTGACATGGCATTTTTTGCCCGTTCGTCAAGTATATGACATTCCGTGATCTGGATTCCATCTGCCATTGCTTCATTTAACTGGCTCATCATTGTTTTGCAATCTTCCATGGAATTTACTTCAATGTCCATGTATTCTCCATTGCTGGTAAGTCCCACTCCTAAAGGCGCTGCAAAAGACATGATCTGATGAGGGCTGAAGCCTTCGCTGTATTTGATATCGATGCCAGCCCTTCTCACAGCCTTCTGGAAATAACGCATCACATCCAGATGCCCCACGAATTTGACCGGGCCTTGCTTGGAAAATTTAATTCTAAGCTTCATAGCAGACTCCTCCCTTGAAATCCATAGCCCCGCAGCCGGAACATCTCTCCCTGCAGTTGGGGGTAACTTTTTCATTGATGGCATTCTGCCATTCCCTCTTTAAAAATTCCTTTGTAACGCCAGCATCTATAAAGTCCCATGGGAACACTTCCTCTAAGTCCCTTTCCCTGACCGTGTAGAAATCCGCATCCAGGCCGCAGGTCTCAAAAGCCTTTATCCAGATATCATTTTTAAAATGTTCGGACCAGGAATCATAAATGGCACCGTTTTTATAGACTTCTTCAATCAGGGCGGAGATTTTTCTGTCCCCGCGGGCCAAAACGCCTTCCAGGACCGTCAAATCAGCTTCGTGATAATTGTATTTTAAGCTTTTCTTATTCAGCATCTTTTTAAATTTGTCTTTAACAATATAGGCTCTTTCCAAGAATTCTTCTTTTGTACACATCTTCGCCCACTGGAACGGGGTAAAGGGCTTTGGAACAAAGAAGGAAGAGCTTGCTACTACCTGGACCTTTCCGTTTCTCTGGTCCTTTGGAATCTCATAGTAGACTTCCGCCACCTTTTCCGAGAGCTCTGCAATCCCTTCCATATCCTCTACGGTTTCTGTGGGAAGTCCCAGCATAAAGTAAAGCTTTACCCGGTTCCAGCCGCCTTGGAAGGCTTCTCCCGCTCCTTTTAAGATGATCTCTTCTGACAGCCCTTTGTTAATTACATCACGAAGTCTTTGGGAACCGGCCTCTGGGGCAAAGGTCAGGCTGCTCTTTCTGATATCCTGGACCTTGCTCATGACATCAAGAGAAAAGGCGTCAATACGAAGGGAAGGCAATGAAATATTAACTCCCTTGTCCTTAAATTCATCAATCAGGAAATTCACAATCCCCTCTAAATGGCTGTAATCACTGGAGCTTAAAGAACTTAGGGAGATTTCCTCATACCCGGTACTCTTTAGCAGCTTGCTGGCATAATCTTTTAAATATTCCAGGCTGTGTTCCCTTAAAGGACGGTAAACATTACCGGCCTGACAGAAACGGCAGCCCCTGATACAGCCTCTCATGACTTCCAGGACCACCCGGTCCTGGGTCACTTTGATAAAAGGAACCACCGGCTTTTCAATATAATAAGCCTCATCCATGGTAACAACCAGCTGCTTTGTCACTTTTTCCTTTGCATGGGGATTGTTAGGCTCCATGCTCTTTATGGTGCCATCCTCTTTATAGGCCACATCGTAAAAGGCGGGTACATAGATGCCCTCAATCTCCGAAGCCAGTTCCAGAAATTCCCGGCGGCTTCCTCCGTTTTTCTTATTTTCCTTATAACGGTCCATAAGATCAAAATAAACGGTTTCCCCTTCGCCGATGTAGAACATGTCAAAGAACTCTGCCAAAGGCTCAGGATTGTAGGCACACGGACCGCCGCCTATGATAATGGGATCTTCCTCTGTCCGGTCCGCCCAGTGAAGGGGGATTTGTCCCAAATCAAGAACCTGCAGGATGTTTGTATAACACATTTCATATTGAAGGGTGATACCAATGAAATCAAATTTCTTTATAGGATCCTGGGATTCCAAAGCAAAGAGAGGAATATTCTGCTCCCTCATGATCTGGTCTAAATCCGTCCAGGGGGAAAAAATGCGCTCACAGTATATATCCTCTCTGCGGTTAAACATATCATATAAAATCTGCATTCCCAAGTGGGACATTCCGATCTCATAAACATCCGGGAAGCACATGGCAAAGCGGATGTCTACCTTTTGAGGATCTTTTACCACTGCGTTTACTTCGTTGCCGATATACCTGGCAGGTTTTTCAAGCCTTAATAATATTTCATCACTTAATGCTAATTTTCTCATACTTAATTCCTTTTTATTAGTTTGGTTGTTACAAGAGATACAATTTTTCTTCATCACTATAACTTCTTAAAGTTTAGTAATTTTCGGGCACAAATATAAAGAAGTTGTCTTTCAGAAGCTTTTTAAGCTTCGTCTCCTGATAAAAAAAACCCTTTACTTCCATACTGAATTATGCCGCTATGAAGAGTTTTGGTATTATGATGCCAAGTTTAATTTTCATAAAAAACACTTGTATAATCCATCAGAATTCTTCCCTATAAAGGAGTATCCGAAACATAAACAAAGTTAGTATAACATACTTCTTGTGGATACTCCATATCTAATTTGCAATCAATAGCCACTTAATCAATTCATCAAATGAGGATTTATGTATTCGATATAAATAAACTCTATCCTCATCTGCCCGAGGAGTTTTGCGTCCAGATTAGACAATGGCTCATCCATAAGAAAAACCTTTGGCTGCTTTACCATTGCCCTGGCATGGGCAACCCTCTGCCGCTGTCCGCCCGAAAGTGTGGAAGGAATTCTGGAATACCATGGCAATATCCCGCTTACCCGGAGTTAAATCATTGATTTTGTAATGGTCATGAAAATTTCTCCTGAAGTAGGTTCCTCCAGACCTGTTATCATACGCAGAATCGTAGATTTGCCGCAGCCTGACGGACTTACCAAGACAGTAAAGGAACCATCTTCAATCTCCGGATTAAGGTTATCGATTACAATATTATATCCAAACTTTTTTATCACATCTTTCAATCGGATTCCCCTCCATATCTCTTTCTTCCTTTCCTTTGTTTCAAGCAGTACTGGTGACTCCTGATACTAATATAGCATTTATTTATTCAGCGTTTTTTGCTCTTTTTCATACAACTATGAATATATTTACAATACAAAAGAGCATGATTTAAGGCTCATGCTCCGTTGTCCGTTTAGTATTATATGGATATTATGCATTTCAACTTCAAGAGAGAATTGTTACACATGATTAAAATATGGCGTTTTATTAATCGTTTATAAATTAATAGCATAGCCATTATCAAAAGCAACTGTTTATCCTTCAGAACAATGCAGTTTGTTGTCATTTATTCAAATCCAGAAATTTCTCCTCTTAAATATACCGGGAAACTGATTATCATAATGACTCAAATCCTTTCTGTTCTCCAGGACATAGCATCATTTTCTTCAGGTTCTTTTATCACTTTATCATAGCGGTATGCTGAGATAAGTATACCTGTCAATAGTATGTTGGTAATATGATTTACTTTACCTTCAGATAAATAAGGCAAAACGCAAAAGTAACCAAATTGGTATCCCAAATTGCCCATTATATAGAAAACCACCTGCAGTGTAATACATAATGCTGCGGACAAAGCCGTCAACTGCCCCATCGGATTACGTATTTGCAATGCAATAGAAATTAGCCAAAAACAAATTCCAGTCAGGAGTAAAATCAGAAATATTCCCGGGAGCCAGCCATACGATAAAATAAAATATGCAATCATATAATTATTGTGGTAATGCTGTGGCAGAATATCTTCCAGTCCGGAAAGCTCAATCGGCTCCCTTCTCCATTCACGATTATCAACCTTTATGATCCCATCATAATACCAGCTATAATCAAAGTATGAAATCATTTCTTGCTCTGATAACTCTACTTCCCCAATTAAATTGGCTCTGCTCAGTAAATCTTTTATCAAAAGACTGTTATATGCATCAGAAAGATGATCATTCGCTACAGTATCAGGATAAAAACACTGTTTAAAATAGTATTCCAGAGACCCCCTTTTATAATATCCCCAGATTGATAAAACGGTTACGCAAAGCAATGCAACCGCAATCATGCTCCTCCTCCTGTTCTTTGAGAAAAATCGTTTATATGCCATAAGCAGGAACATGAAAAAGGAGGCAATTAAAAATATCACTTCGTAAGTGTAACCTACAAACCCTCCGGATCGAAGAGCACCAAAGAAAGCAATCACCGCGTATATGGCAATTGGAGTCAGAAAAGAATAACGCCACTTATTTCTGATTTTATATGAAAATATCATTAGTATTGGCACCGAGAGCATCAATATGGGTAGTTCAAGCATATATATATTCCACAAATAAAACCGTAAATTGTCCGGAGTAAAACCAACCATATTTGACAAGTTTAACAAAAATACAATTACACTATAAACCACAAAACCTTTCAGGAGACTACGGCTGTGCTTAATCAGCCATGGATATCCCAGATAAATAACAGCAAACAACAGCGGGATACCCATCATAATATGTATATTTTCTTTAATCAGATATAACAATTGAGTAGCCGCAGAGTCTTCCGCATACCAATAAGATTGGATGTGATAAGTAATCTGGTAAATACCACCCACCACCACCAGTGCCAGAATACCAAAAAGTAAAAACCTGGGGTTTTCCACCCGGTGAATCTGATTTAGTAGAACCCCAATTTCAGATGGATCGCCCAAATCCTGTAAGGCTGCTCTGGCAGCTTTCTGCTGATCCATTCCCTGATCCATATACTCATCCTGCCGTTCCTCCATATGTTGATACAATTCATTACAAAGCTCTGTTACGATTGGTTTATACTGAATCTGGTCTTGTACATCCTGCATGAACTGCCTTACATCATCATTGTTCTTATAATCCGGCATAAAGAATCTCACCTCCAAGTATCTGACTCACTACACTGCTATACTTCTTCCATTCAAGTTCCTTTTTCTTTAGTAACCGATGGCCATCGTCTGTCAAGATGTAATACTTTCTCATTCTGCCATTGGGACCTTCTTTTTCAGTGCTAATAATCGCCCCCTGCTGTTCCAGACTATGCAATATGGGATACAGGGTACCTTCCTTCAGCACAAATAAATCCTGGCTCTGCTTTTCTAATTCTTTAATTATCTGGTAACCATACATCTCTTCTGTTTCCAAAAGCTTTAAGATCAGCAGCGATGTTCCAAATGCCATCATTTTCTTATCCATTATTTCACCTCTTATCTATAAAATAATACCTAGAAATTCTAGGTATATTATACATAGAATTTCTAGGTATGTCAAGAAACATCTGTTTATCACTCTAACCATCATCTAATGATACTTTATATAAAGACAGGATTCTTTCAGTGAACCCACTGTTTATGAAGGCAGAAGCAACGTTTTTTGGCCTTTCTTTTCCATGTCAACTGTTTTCCATGATACCAGCAGCAACATACATACCATCCAGATCGCCTTTTCCCCAATCCAGACGGACAGACCGCCTCCTATAAGTGCTCCGGAGAAAAAAGCTGTCAGGATTCCGGTGTAATGGTATGCCCTTTTCCGGCACACCTCGTTCTTTCTCACAAAGCCTTCATAATACATTTCCGCACAGGAACGCATATTTCCCGTACAAAAGACCGGTGCATAGGCGAAATTTCCTCCGAAGTTGCGAAAGGTACAAAATTGTACTGCCGCAGTAAATGATACCGCCGTATTGGCAAACAGATGCGGCACCGTATGGGGGATAAAGCCGACCAAAAACAATATCACAATTTCCAGAAATAAAATACCGGATATCCAATTGGTATGTTCCCCTTTATAAATTTCATAATAAAAATGTCTTGCAAGGAAAACACCGGCAAAGAACGCCGCAATGGGCACAAAGGCTTGACCCATGCCTCTGAAATCCTTTGATAGGAACCGGATCGCGGCCAGGACGAAATTCCCGGTCTGTCCTGTGGCAAAAACATTGCCTCTGTCAACGTATGAATAAGCATCCATAAATCCGCCCGTTGCTGCCAAAAGCATGTGAAATCCAATGTGATCAGTTAATTTTGTTTTAGATCTATTTTCCATATAGCAATATCTCCTTACTGTTTCAGACCATAACTTTTATCATTATAATATAATCCAACAGCAAGTACAAGACTCCTCAAAGCATTCTGCCCTGGCCCATCTGTTTTAACAGAAAGTCCAAGGCAGAAAATATGGTGATTTACGCTCCCCTGACAGCTATATGTTATTCCTTTGCCCCATAATACTCGGCAATCCCCTTAAAAATAAATTTTCCAACCACAGAGCCACCATCTAAAACACCGATACTCCTCTCTGCCGAATATGCGGCGCGTCCATGAACTGCCCGCATCTGCTTTGTGGCTTCCGAGCCTTCTGCTGCTGCTTTTACCGCTTCCATTACTGCTTTTTGGGGATCAGAAGCATGTTTTACCATGGCAAGGACTCCCGGATACAGGGAATCCAGAATGGTTTTTTCACCCATCTTTGATTCCGCCTTTTCCATGATGTTTTCCACTCCGGCAAGCATCGCTCCTGCTGCTGCTTCAAAGCTCACCTCTTCTTTTCCCTTCAGTGCTTTTGCCATGCCCATAAAGCCAAAGGAAGTAATCGTACCCAGAGAAGATGGGGCCGAAGCATTGAATACCTTGCCGCATGCCATCATCAGCCTTCCAAGATCCTTTTCCCCGGCAGTTTTTAAATATTCCGCCACTGCCCGGTAGCCATCATCCATGGAAATCCCCAGGTCCCCATCCCCGTTTACCTGGTCCAGCTCCACCAAATAATCCCTTTTTGCAGACATTTCTGCACTGATCGCCTCAATGACTCCCTTTATTGATTTTCGATCCATACAATAGTCCCCCTATTTATTTGAATTGGTATAGAATGGAGATTCTGCCGGAGCCTGCAGCAATTCCTTTAGTTCCTGATCCAGCTTAAAAATCGTTACAGAAAGGCCGGCCATTTCCATGGAAGTGGCATATTCCCCAATGTGTGGCATTACAATGCTGACTCCTGTATTGGACAGGATCTGATGTACTTTTCTGTATACAATCAACTGTTCCTCTAAGGGGGTTCCCCCTAGACCATTGACCATTACGGACACTTCATCCCCGTCTTTCAAAGGCATATCCTTAACGATGGTGTTTACCAGGGTTTCTCCTATCTCGTCAGCGGTCATCATTTTCCTTACCTCAATTCCTGCTTCTCCATGAATCCCCATTCCAATCTCAATCTCGTCTTCTGCAATGGCAAAGGTCGGCTTTCCTGCCTTGGGAACAATGCAGGGAGACAGGGCAACGCCCATGGAGCGGATGTTGCCCAGGGCTTTGGTTGTCACAGCCGCCACTTCCTCCAGGCTCATCATTTTATCAGCGGCCGCTCCCGCTATTTTAAAGGCATATACCATGCCCGCAACACCCCGGCGCTTCTGTGCATTCTCTGTCGGAGAGCTGGCAACGTCATCCTTTACCAGCACCGCTTTTGTCCGGATATCGTCAAACTCGGCTTCCTCACACGCCATGGTGAAATTAAAGCGGTCGCCGTTATAGTTTCCGTATAAACACAGTACTCCGCTCCCCCTGTCACAGGCGCGGATCATGTCAGCCATCTTAGCTGCTGCCGGAGAGGCGAAGACTTCCCCTACCGCACAACCGTCCAGCAGCCCTTTCCCGACATATCCCAGAAATACCGGAAGGTGGCCGCTCCCCCCGGCCGTTACCACGCTGACCTTTCCTTCCTTAGCCGGGTAATTGGATACCAGTACCTGATAATCGTTATGTAACAGCTTTACCTTATCACCGTACGCACAGATTATACCTTCCATAGTATCCTGAACAAATGTATCCGCACTGTTGATAATCTTTTTCATACCATCCCTCTCTTTCTATGGCTCAGACAGAAATTCATCTAAGTTTGCAAAGTATGCAGTTTCCTTTGCCCGCAGCATGTCACTGGAATATACCATCTCAATTCCCCAATCTTTCATCCGCATTCCGGCCAGCCTGGCCTGGCGGATCCCTTCTTCCGAAAGGGAAACATCCACATTGCATCGTTTATCACATTGCCGTCCGTGCCGGATCAGATACAGATTCAAAAATGATTTCCTCCTTATATTTCATTGGAAAACGAAATCTCTTTTGGATATTCCCACTTTTGCAGTTCCTCCGGGCCAAAGCCATCCGGCTCTTTTCCCCCGGCTGCTGTCAATGCCAGGTAGTATAATTCTGCCAATTCCTCAATATAAGCCGCTTTTAAAAATGCTTCATAGATATCACGTTCATCCACCGCAACGGCTCCATGCTTTTCCAGCAAAAAGCAGTCTGCTTCCAGACAGCTTTCAATGACACTGTCTGCCAGTCCGGTGGTTCCCGGACGTCCATAGGGGGCGACAGGGACACGGGCTTTTGATAAGCCTAAATTAGCCACCTCATACACAACTGCCGGAAGGGGCTTATTCAATAAGGCAAATGCAGTGGCATAGGCAGAGTGTGTATGGGCGATTGCCGCTGCTTTTGGTCTCTGGCGGTAGATCATCAGATGCATCAGGGATTCGCTGGTCGGCCTTAAGCCGGACAGATTTTCAATAACCCTTGCATCTAAATCCATGACCACCATATCCCTTGGAGTCAGCAAATCCCGGTCTACACTGGTTGGAGTAATGACCACATAACCGGTCTCTGGATCCCGTGCGCTGAAATTCCCGGATTTATGCTTGCATAAACCATCTCTCTGGGCACGTTTTGCAATTTCACACACATCTTTTTTTAATGTTTCAAGCATTATGATCTCCTCTTTTCTATTTCGTCTTTTTACCGCTCCTGCTACAGTAACTCCAAAATATCATCTGCTGTTTTGGCTTTTTTCACTGCCGCAAGCTTCTTTTCATCCTCTAACATATTGATTAACTGGTTTAACGCTGCCAAATGACTCTCATAATCCGGAGTAGCCAGCACAAAAATCACCTTTACCTCCATATAATCATTTACCATTATGGTCTGGGGAAGCAAAAGCATGGAAAATCCCACATCATATACCCCTGCATCAATTCCCGCATGGGCAATCATAACATGCTCCGCAATCAGCATGATCTGCCGGTGCTCGATAATATTAGAGATAATCGTTTCAACATATTGGTACTTGATAATATTTTTATACAGCAGGGGCACTGCCGCAAATTCTATGGCTTCCTTCCAGCCCATGCTTTCCTTAATGATCCGGATATTGGATCTTGTCAGCAATTCCTTTAGTTCCGGTTTCTTTTTCTCTATGTTTCCTCCTGCTCTCCGGTCAGACTGTACCATGAATGAGTCTATTTCCATTCTTAATTTCTGAAACACACTTTCATTTGTATGCTTTTTGATGATCTGAAGGATGGTCTCTACCTGGGGAAAGATTTCTCCAGAATTTTTCAGGCTGTCGAACACATTTTTACGAAGTTTCCTTCTTCTTTCCTTGTCCAGCAAAGGTTCGATCACAAACTGTTTTTTTGGTGTCCTTAAGGGCACCGTCGTAAATACCAGGTCAAAGTCTTCCTTGTACTGACAGAATTGGCGCGCCGACATATAGTTTAAAAAGTCGATTTCCGGAAAGGTGTGCTTTAATGAAGTCAGGAGAAAGTGGGATACGGTAATGCCGTTCTGGCATACCACCACCGCTCTTGGGCGTCTGTCTGTTTTCTCTTCCTCATCCTCCCTGCTGGTCTGGGCAATAAAAATCAGGGTGATATAAACCAGTTCACTTTCCGGAAAAGACATTCCGATTATTTTTTCCAGCGGCGCCACAGATTTTTTTACCATGTCATGTACTTCCTGGTAAGCAGGAAGTACATATTCAGAAATATCGGGGCCTATATGAAAATTATATCTGATGCGGTATAGTGCAGGCAGGCTGTGGTTCATGAGCAAATGAAGGGTATTCTCTTTGTTATCAAAGCAAATACAGGCGATCCGCTCAAAATTGCTGATGGTTTCCTCCACTGCCTGATAAACTTCTTCCTGCCCTGCAACAGCCTCCAAATGGGTGTTAATCTTCATGCTCTGGATATGGGCAGTAAAATACGTCGTTTCATGAATGCTGTTTACGCCCTCGGAAGCCAGACAGGATTTGATCACCATATATTCCTTTGTTCCTGCCACATGACGGAAGGTTTCCGGAACCGTGTCTAATACCAGACCATCCCGGATCCGCCTTAAAACCAGGGCAAAAAAGCACCTGTTCACTTCGATCATTTCGTCTGTAAACCGGGTTTTCAATTCCCCCTCAATGGTTTCCGTCATATTCCGCATGTGTTCCATCTGCTTTTGAGTGATCTTTCCAATCCGAAAAACCATTGCCTGCTGCCCCCGACCTGACAGAATATTACGCAATACAAGGAACAGTCGCTGCCTTAAATCGTATTCCCGGCCTTCCAGCCGGTAGCCCTTTTCCCTGCTGTAAGTCAGCTGAATGTTTGAATCAGGCATTTCATCCTTTAAACGCTTTAAATCTGAGAGCACCGTATTTTTACTGGCCTTTAACTCAGCAATAAAATGCTGCAGCGACAGTTCCTGCTGCTTTGTAAGCAGCATCAGCTGAATGATATCCCCCCGCTCTTCCTTAGTCAGCCAGACGTCCTGATTTTCCTGTTCCAGCCGTGTGAAATCCAGCTGTTCTATGACCTCATTGGGGATGAGAATCCTTCCATTGTTTACCCGTTCCAGAATCGGCAGCTGCTGTTCCTCCAGATATTCATTAATTCTAGCAATCCCATACTCCAGCTGTTTTCTGGACAGATGCAATTTCGTCTCCAGAGCCTTTCCCGTAACAGATGCACTATGATTAATAATTTCCTTCAAAATCAAGCAATTCCGTTGGCCGATCTTCATGTTTTGCCTCCTAATGAATCAAGCGGATATATCTGCATATCCAGTTGGTTCATAAACTCAAAGTTGAAAGACTTTTTCTTTCGCCTTACGCTCTTTCTTTTGCCAGATCTTCCTTCTTCTCCTGAATCAGACTTCTTGAATAGAGTACAAAACACACGACCCACAGTATCAGAATAATTAATGGAAGGAAATCACCCTGCAGCGCCTTTACTGCGTGGGAAAATGCATAAGTAAATATAGGACCGTCAATGCTTGAGTTTGAAATCATCTGCCCGGGCGCAAGCTCCACAGCCTTTGTGGTATTTGCCAGCTCTGTCATAAAGGGGGCAAAGGCAGTTCCCACCCACAAAAATACCGGTGTAAAAATAGTGCACTGAATCAGCATACGAAGGATATTCCCCCTGCTCACCAGGTATGCAGGCACTGCGATGGCAATATTAATGATGCCGGCAAAGGGCAATATCTTATTGCCTGGAAGCACAAAGGACATAAGTAGGGTCACAGGTACCGTCCAGATAACAGCCAGCCATATTTCATTGGCTCCGCCTAAAAACGGCCAGTCTAAACCTACAAACATCTCTCTGTCTGCAAATTTGCTCTGCATAAATTCCGAAACCGCGTTGGAGATCGGCTCCAAAGCCTGCATGAAATATTTTGAGATCACCGGGAACAAGGTCAGGGCAGTGGCACACTGCACACCAAGGGTTAATATCCCCGCTAAATTGTATCTTGCCAAAGCTCCGAAAATAATTCCCAAAAGAAATCCTAAAATATGATTTTCCGCAAAAATCCCAAGCTTATCTTTTAAATCCTCCGCATTGAATGATTTATTCAGCACGGGTACCTTCCGTAGGATACAGTCCACAATATACATAGGCGCTGCAAGAAAAACCATCTTATGGGTACAGGTAACTCCCGGAATACCGGAAAGCTTTCCGATGCGGTGCTGATGGAAATCAGCGGATTTCAGTTCAAAAACCACCTGGACTGCCGCAACGATAAATGCCGCGATCACATTACCGGTTATGTAGTATACTGCAACTGCCGTAAAGATCTTCCCCCATACATTCCATAAATCCGCATTAAAAGTATCCGTCTTATTCATGGCCAGCATGATAATGTTGATCACGATTACAAGGGGAAACATCAAAAATGCATACGGCCATGACCAGGAAATCGTGGACATTGTGGTCCAGCCCCCATCAGTAATGGGAAGATCAATGCCGGAGAATTCTAACATGGCAGTTGCTGCAGGCGTGATTACTCCGGTCATATAGTTGATCAGCATGCTCATTCCCGAAAAAGCCACGCCAAGGGTAATGCCTGATGAAACAGCGTCTTTTACTTTCATCTTAACAATTAATCCGGCGATGATAATGATAACCGGTACAAATACAGCCGCCCCAAGCCCCAGAAAGAAATTAACAGTATTCGCTAACATCTGCATTCTCATTTACCTCCTTATTTTTTCAGATTCTTAATTTAAAGATTCTTCTTTTTGTAGTCTTCAATTGCTTTCAGCAGTTTATCAAATTCCTGGTCTTTCCCCATGCCTGTGAGAAAAGCGATCCCATTGATCACTGGGATCGGATATTCCTTGGCATTTTTTACAATGGTGATATAGGCAGCACTGCCGTCCATATAACGGTCAACAGACTTTAAATCCACTGCCTCCACCAAAGCATCCACCTTTTTTTCTTTTAACATGCGGTTTACCTTGCTTGCTACTGTCTGTGAAGTAGCCACACCGCTTCCGCACGCTACAATAACTCTGATTCCCATGATTAAAACCCTCCTCTGATTTTCATACAGTTCCTTACGAATCCATACCATTGATGCCGCAGACCAGTTCAAAGTATTCCTCTGCTGTCCTGGCATTGTTCAAACGCTCCATCAATTCCTCATTCTGAAAATTCTCCACCAATATCTGAAGCAGGTCTATGTGCTCATCTGATTTTAAAAATCCCAGCATAAAAATAAACCTGACCGGATGGACTTCATCATTGTTTGCCATTTCCCTCCACTCAACAGCTTCTTTCAGACGTATAGGAGCAATAAACGGCCGGTTGATCTGGCTGATATCCGTATGAGGGATGGCAACCGGATAGGGCTTAATGGGAAGTGCTGTGGGATAGCTTTCCTCCCTTGCCTTTAGTGACTCCAGATAAGTATCTTTTACAAATCCTTTTTTAAACAGAATGTCTGCCATTCGTTCAAACACTTCGGTCTGATCCGCCGCTTCCCAGTCCAGCTGGACCAAATCCCGAAATAACATATCCTTTTTCAAAGGTAACCTCCTTTTATGCTTATCTTCTACCGGTAATAATCAAAGCAATTTATTATGTGCAAATTATACCATTGGGCTATTCCCATATCCACAACCGTTGTGTACAATTATCAATTTCCTCATTGTGCAAAATTGGGCTCATGTAATCTTGCTTGCATAGTAATGGATAAATATATAAAAACCGTCGAAGATGATTCGGCGGTTTTACATATTAATACTTGCAGCAAGGTTAAAAGCAGCAGTCCTGGCATTCCCTTAGAGAACGCTTATGGAGCTGCTGCTTTTAATGTGTGTGATCGCTAAATAAAGCCTACCACCATTTAATTAAATCCGTTACTTTATTTCGTAATTCTACAAAGTCCTTAGAAGCAATATCCCTTGGCCTTGGCAGATCATTTTTGATCTCTGTTTTTATCGTTGTAGGCTTATTTGTAAGAACAAGAATTCTTTCCCCTAAATAGACTGCCTCTTCGATATTGTGGGTAATGAAAATAACAGTTGTTCCGTTTCGTTTCCACAGACTTAACAGCTCATCCTCCAGCTTAAACCGCAGTTCAATATCCAGCTGCCCATAGGGTTCATCCATTAACAATAGCTCAGGCTCAGTAGCAAATGCTCTGGCGATGACTACCCGCTGGAGCATACTTGCGGAAAGCTGATCAGGATAGTATTTACGGTATTTCGTCAGTCCTACCACCTCTAAATACTCCTCCACCTTCTGATCCGCCGATTCTTTTGGAGTATGCTTAATGTCCAGGCCAAACCGGATATTTTCCTCTACCGTCAGCCATGGCATCGTAGAATATTCCTGAAAAATATATGCAATGCTGTGCTTTTTTAAATCTACAGGCTCATTGTTAATTAATATCTCCCCTTTTGTGGGCTGATAAAGCTTGGTAAGGCTGTTTAAAAATGTAGTCTTGCCACAGCCTGTAGGCCCTACAATACAAAGAAATTCTCCTTTTTTCACGTCAAAGGATATATCATCCAGAACAAGAAGCTGATCGAACTGTTTTGTCAGATTCATTACCTTTACTTTTGTTTCTCTTTTATCTTCCATAAACTCCTCCTTTACAGCGATTTGTCCATATTTTCAGTTATCTCCTGCCGTAAACGTAGGAATTCAGAGTCAACATAACTTCTGGGATGGGGCAGATCAATCTTATATTCTTTCTTAATGGCAGAAGGACAGTTGGTCATCAGTATGATCCGGTCTGCCAGAAACAACGCTTCCTCAATGTTATTGGTAACGAAGACTACTGTTCTCTTTTCTTTCTGCCAGATTCTCTGAAGCTCTTCCTCCATCATATATCTGGTCTGGGCATCTAAATGGCCGAAAGGTTCATCCATCAGCATAATATCAGGATTATTGCTGTAAGCTCTGGCAATTCCGACTCTTTGTCTCATTCCGCCTGACAACTGGGATGGATAACTTTTTTCAAACCCTTTTAAACCTACCAGTTCAATATAATGATCTGCAATCTTTTTTGTCTCCTCTTTCTTAAATCCACGGACCTTCGGCCCAAATTCCACATTTCCCATAACTGTAAGCCATGGAAATAATGCTGTTTTCTGATAAACAACTCCTCGTTTTGGAGCAGGGGCAGTCACTCTTTTTCCATGATCCAACACATCTCCGGAAGTGGCCGGCTCTAAACCTGCCAAAATGTTAAGCAAAGTGGTTTTTCCGCACTGTCCCGGTCCAAACAACACCAGAAATTCATTTTCCTTAACAGAAAAGTCAATGTCCTTTAATACCAGGTTCTTGCCTGTGCCGTCAAAGCTGTCAAACTCCTTGGAGACGTGACTGCACTGAAGCACTCCTGTTAAAGTCCCTGCTGTTGATTCCATATGCATAACCTCCCTTCCAGCTTTGCCATGGCTGTAGCCAGAATATATCCAACAAGGCCGATTGCCAGCATTCCGACCATAATCTGAACGGTATTTCCATTGGTCATTCCCATAACGATTAACCAGCCGACACCTTCATCGGAACGTACCATTTCAGCTCCTACCACAGCAGACCAGCCTGCTGTAATCGCAATCTGAAGACCTGCGAAAATATAAGGAACCGAGGAAGGAAGAACAACACGAAAGAACACCTGACGCTCTGATGCGCCTAACATTCTGGCTGCTCCCAGTAAAACAGGATCTACATTTTTCGTACCATCGTATGTATTCACTGTAATAAAACAAAAACACCCCAGAAAAATAATAAAGAACTTACTCTGATCTCCAAGCCCAAACCACAGTATTGACATAGGAATCCAGGCCAAAGGCGGTATCGGACGGATAAATTCAAATATGGGCTTTACAATTGCTTCTACAGACTTGGAATACCCCATTGAAACTCCCAAAGTAATCCCGGTCAGCGTTGCGAAAAAGAAGGCAACACCCACTCTGTACAGACTGACACCAATGTGTACCATCATGGTGTGCCTGCCAATGGGGACAGTAAAGCTTTCGAAGAATTTAATGATTATCTCTGAGGCAGGAGGGAGAAACATCCTGGCATTTGTAAACCTGGCTACCAGTTCCCACAAAAGCAGCAGAGATCCAAAGGCAATCACAGTCATAAAAACTTCAATGTTTTTTCTGAACAATCTGGCTGCCATGGCTATTTCCCTCCCTTTACGAACTTATTCTGCAATTTTTCCAGTATATAGGATAACAAAAAACCAATCACTCCTATTGTGATCATTCCTACTAAAATCACATCTGGCCGTCCCAGCATTCTTGCTACCTGAATCATATAACCCAGACCTCTTGTTGCTGCCAGAAGCTCTGCCGCTACCAGAGCAACCCAGGAGGACCCCAGTGCAAGTCTTAATCCTGTAAAAATCATTGGAAGTGCAGTAGGAATAGCCACTTTAAATAACATCTGCTTATTAGAAGCACCAAAGGTACTTGCAACCCATAGGTGAACCCGGCTGGTTCTCTTGATTCCTGCATAGGCGTTGATGGTAGCACTGATAAAAGCAGCAAAAAATATAATTCCAACCTTTGACCAGTAACCAATTCCCAGCCACAGAATCATCAAAGGAATCCAGGCAAGCGCGGGAATCGGTCGTATTACATCAAACAATGGCTTGGCAAACAGCTCAAATTTCCTGCTCCATGCCATGGCAATCCCCAGAGGCACACCAATGACTACTCCAACGGTATAACCTCCCAGTGCAATTTTCATACTGGCTCCTATATGCTGGAGAAGGGTCGCTCCATCCGGATTGACCCCTCCTGTTAATTTATATAGAAATGTATTCAGTACCTTTGCCGGACTGGGAAGCATCATGGGAGAGATCAGGTGCAAAATATCGGTTACCAGCTCCCAGATAAAGAGCACAGTAAGAACAGAGCATACTGACATCAGCCAGTATTTATATTTTGCTTTCTCCTTCTTCATTTCCATTCCTCCTAATTGTTTTTAACGAATTCCGGATCAATATTTTTGTCAAACTTATCTATGAGCTCAGGCTCCAGCTGACCAAGGCTTATATAAAATTCTCCAAGCTCTCTGGCAAAGCTGCCCAGTTCACGATTGCTCCAGTCTTCTGCAGTAATAAACTGAACTCTGCCTAAATCACTGACACAGCTTTCTCTTGTAGTCTCTGCACCTGCTTCTTTTAAAAATTCTACCATCAGATCTGCTGCCATATCAGTATCTTCATTCAGCGCCTTACAGGCCTCCATAATACAGTTCATGTATTTCTGAACCAGTTCCGGTTTTCCTTCCACTGCTTTTCTGTTAGCAACTACCATATCTACATATCTGGTTCCAAGATCAGCCAGATTGCCTACCTGAACCATACCGTCATCCACTGCTTCAAAAAATGTGGGAACGTTAAGGGCTACCGCATCACACTGATTTGCCTGTAGAGCCTGATAAGCCTGGGCGGTATCCATATTAACAATATTTACATCTGTAATTCCAAGCCCCAGCTTCTCCAGCCATTTTAATGTGGTAAAATGCTGTGCTGTTCCTATAGGCAGGAGAATTGTGGCTCCCTTTACAGTCTCAGGACTGCCAAGTACATTGGGGTAAGAAGGATTGTAGCCCTTAGCACTTGCAATAGCAGAATCAGGCTTTACAAATACCCCCAGACCATCGGTAGACTCCAGAACTTCTCCTATAATCATCATGTCATAATTGGCGACACCTGTCACTGCTGCTGCACCCATTGCCCCAACATCCCATAAATCTGCTGCCAATGCTTCATTCATCGGTGCGCCCGTAGCAAACATAACTGTTTCCATTTTAAAACCAGCTTTTTCATCCAGCTTATTCTTCTTAATATACTCTGTGGGCAGACTGGTGATAAAAGGCATCATAGCAACTCTTAACACAGGTAAATCTCCTGCTGCCTCTGTACTTGAATTCCCTCCGCTTCCTTCTGATTGAACAGAAGCATTTCCGCCTCCCTTTCCACAAGCTGTCAGTGCCATGGTAAGTGCCATAACCGCTGCTGCAATCTTCATTACTCTTTTGCTTTTTCTCATATTATATCCTCCTCGTATAATAAGTTTGTAGCATTCTCACCTATCCTGTTTACAAATGGAAATACGAATTCATTCGACTTGCCGCAACCAACTCTTTTTTTCTTTCGTATTTTCCTCTTGTATTATGATTATATAATAGCCATTGTTCCTCTGTTTTTTTATTATTTTATTTTTCTTTTGTTTTTCGGATGGATTTTGCTGAAATGAAATTGTTGTCTTTTCTAATTCTGACATTTGTTTTGTTATTATGACAGAATTCTGTTGTTGTGGAATTCTCCTCCTGCGGCGGTTGCACCTTTCCATTCATTTGTGAGGAATTTCTATTACACAAAAAGATGACCGCTCAGTTAACGGCTGGCGGTCATACAATATCATCCCCTCTTCTTAGAATCCGTATCGTTCCAGCATCTCCGAAGGACACTGGTTTTCCTTCATACGTTTTCTCATTAAATGGATCATTCTTTTTTCTGCTGCTTCATCCTCAATGGGCGATTCCTGATTCGGATCTTTTTCTAAATCAAACAACATCGTAGGATATGTATTTTGCCCGGCTTCTCTTCCATAGGGAATCTGCATAACAGGCAGTTCCTTTGTAAATGAAAATCCATCTGACAAAGTCATCTGCTTTAATTCTTCCTCTTTTATAAAAGCTCTGCGTCCTCCATGGCGAGTGGGCATCAAAGTATACTGATAAATCTTTGTCTCATAATTTACAGGACTTCTCATATAAACATAGCATCCGTCTGTACAGTTTATCTGGCCTCCATAGATCCCGAAGAGAGCAGCTTCCCGTATGGCTTTATCTTCCTGAATTACAGACTGAAGGGGAACGCCCTCCATATCTTTTGGAAGTTCCAGCCCAAATTGTTTCAATATGGTTGCAGGCAGATCAATGGTCTGCACCAGACTTTTTACCCTTTTCCCCCTTATTCCAGTGACCGGGTCCCATATGAATAAAGGAATCCTGGCCACTTCATTATAAAACGGACAGTGACATTTGGCCCATTGCCCATGTTCAGACAGAAGGAACCCATGGTCTGTATTAACAATGAGCATTGTATCCTTCCACATATCGTACTCATCCATCAGATTCAGGATCTCGCCCAGCTTTTCATCACACATAGACAACAGAGCTCCATATTCTGACCTCAAATGAAGAATTTCCTCTGGTGTATCACTCTCATTAAGTTTTCTGTAATCCGGCCAGTCATAAACAGCTCCATTGTAAGTATGGGGAAACAGTTTTTTAAACTTATCATGAGTAAAAAACGGCTCATGGGGATCAAAGGTTTCTATCTGCAAAAACCACTGGTCTGCATTGTGGTTGGTACTGATAAATTCTTTTCCAGCTTCAAACGTTTTACTCTGGGGCTGCTTCTCTTCTGTATCTAAATAGGATCTGTTAACAAAATCCTGGGGAACCCAGTTGTGCTCCCAGCTGTCAGCAATTCCATCACACCGGTTTTTATATTCCTTTGGAGATTTCTTCTCTCCTGCAACACCTTTCCATGCATCTCCCTCCTGTCCCCGGAATCCTTCCCATGTTCTGTATCTGGTATGGTAGGTTGCTCCGCCATCTTCAAAATAATGGTAATGATCTGTAGCAATATGGGTATGAATGCCATTGTGATTTAACAGCTCAGGCATAGAATCATCAAAAGGCTCTAATGGTCCCCAGCTTCGATGGAGAAAATTATATCTCCCAGTGTGCAGTTCCCGCCGCGCAGGCATACAGGGAAGACTGCCGGCATAACAATTATCAAAAGTAACCGAATGTTCTGCCAGTCTGTTAAAATTAGGAGTTTTTACAAATCTTCCTCCATAGGATTCCAGTATATTTCTATTTAAAGAATCAAACATAACCATCAATACTCTCATAATTTTTTACTCCCCTCTTCTGTATTCATAGGGATTGACCCCATAACGTTTTTTAAAGGTTGTGGAAAAATAACTTACATTAGGATATCCTACTGATTCTCCAATCTTCTGAACACGTTCTGTTGTGTGAGACAGCAGATAGGCGGCTTTCTTAAGCCTTATCTCCGAGATAAAGGCACTATAAGTACAGCCCACCTCTTCCTTAAAGATTCTGGATAAATACTCAGGATTTAGATGGACCTTCTGGGAAACCATTTCCAGGCTGATGGCTTCACTGTAATGCTTTCTCACATAATCAACGGCTACGGCTACCCCTTTGGACAATCTTCTTTCGTCTACATCCTGATATGCTAACACATTTTTGATAAACTCTAAAACTCTGCACCGGGATTCTGCATAGTCTGTGGCTCTATAGACCCGGCTTTTTTCTTCTAAAAGCATATGATGCATCAGCTGTGCATCCTCTTCTGCAAACCGCATATATGCCATTTCCATTGCATCACAGCAAAAGGCAGTAAAACCACTGATAGGAACCCCTGTATCTTTCCTGGCTTCTTCCATGGTTTCTTCCGTTTTTCCATAAAATTTGTCGCTTTGCACATCATACAATTCCCGTCTTTTCTTTCGGAAAACAGACTCCCACTTTGATTCCTTTTTCCTGATTTCACTTCCGTTGGTCTTAGCCTGCCAAACCTTTATTTTCCCTTCATAATATCCCTGTCCCAAACCATAAACTGCCTGAACAATGGCATCGGATACACTGCTTAAATGTTCCGTTATGGTGCTGACTCCTGCCATACAGCTGTTATTTGAAACAATTGCAGAAGCATACTCATACAAAATCAGATTCTTCTTAAGCTCTGTTAAATCCCTTGCCAGATTACCAATAATCACATAGGTATATCTGTCATACTCAAAGCTAGCCACATGGCGGACATAGGCGTTCTGAGGCAGAACAAAATCTTTCATTAAATCCTGTTTCCAGACAGCTATGGAAAACAGTCCTCCATCTCTCCATCTGATATTACACTCTCTCAGCTGCCTGATATCATCCTCTTCCAATGGGCCGTCTTTTCTTAAAATATCACTGATTATGGAGTGCTGCTGCCCTGTACTCTCCGTTTCTCCGCGAACTTCTTTTGAACCCGTTCTTTTTATTTGCAGTTCCAGCTTAGAAAGCATCTCCTGAAAAGACTGTTGATTCATCTCTGTTTTCAGCAAATAATCGTCACCACCCTGGCGAATGGCTTCCCGCACCAGATCGAAATCTGCAAAAGCAGTCAGCAATATGACGATCGTTCTGGGATTCAGCTTTTTAATCTCCTTTAAAAGCTCTAAACCTCCCATGAGAGGCATTTTTATATCTGTGAATACGATATCAGCCCCTTTTTCTATAAAAATTGACAGAGCCTGCTCTCCGTTATGCGCACAGCCTGCCAGCTCACAGCCCGGATAGCTCTGAATACAAAACTGCAGCCACTCACAAATCATTCTTTCATCATCTACAATCAGTATTTTCATGCTAAATCCTCTTCACTAAAATGCTCTCTCCTTATAACAGGAAGCTTTAAAGTAACCGTTGTCCCGATTCCTGATTCGCTTTCCACAATAAGCCCATAAGAATCTCCAAAATTGATTCTGATTCGATTTAACACATTTAAGATGCCAATGGAGCCCCCGGTATGGTACTCTCTGTCCTCCAGCTGATTTCTCAGCTGCATAAGTTCCTCTTTACTCTGACCAACTCCATCGTCGGAAATGGTAATCAGAAGGCAGTCACTGGATATTGCAGACTCGACCACAATCAGCCCCGGCTCTTCCTTTGCATTAAGTCCATGAAATATAGCATTTTCCACTATTGGCTGAATAATAAGAGAAGGCACAAGGCATCCCTTTGTCTTTTCCTCTATTTCACATTCAAAATGCACTTTATCGCCATAGCGGATCTGCTGAAGCACCAGGTATTTATTTGTATTCTCAAACTCCTCTTCCAACAGAATGAAATCCGTATCTACTGACAAGGTCCTCTTTAGTAAGTCTATAAAAGCTGACATCATTAAAACCGCCTGCTTGTTATTCCCCAGTTCAATCATGCACTGAATAGAAAACAGGGTATTATAAAGAAAATGGGGATTAATCTGGGCTCTGAGAAAATCCAGCTCTGATTTCCGCTTTTTTATTTCTTTTTGCTTTACACTTTCCATCAGTTTTTTAATCTCTTTTGCCATCTCATTAAAGCTATCTTTCAATTGATTGACTTCTTCATAGCCTTTAATGTCACTGATCACATCAAAATCACCCTGCCGCACCTGATCCATCAGACTGCACAGCTTCTGGATAGGCTTTGATATCCTGCCAGATAAGTAATAAGCAGCTCCTGCTCCCGCAAAAATACAGAAGCTTAAAAGCAGGAGTAGAATGGCAATGGCCTGATGAAGAGGCTTAAAAATCACAGAACAAGGCATCTCTTCTACAATTGTCCAACCTGTCTCAGGATCATAGTAATTGGACAGCAGATAATCCTGCCCCAGTTTCCTGATCATATTGTACTGATTTATCCCATAAAACTGTCTGAAGTTTTTAACTCCAATAAAGTTTTTGCCAAGCAAAGCCTTGTCCCTGCTGGATACAATATTTCCTTTTTTATCAAAAATATAAAAATTGCTGTTTTCTTCTACAGAACTATATAAACCCTCCAGATACTTTTCATCTATATTAACCAGAATCGTACCGAGTATATTGCCCTCCAGATCCATGACCTGACGAAATGCACCGAATACATAAGGATTTTCAGTTCCTGAGCTATCAAACTTTTCCTGAAAACTGCTGATAAATACCATATCATCCTCAGAATCATAGCTTTGCCTGTACCATAACTGGCTTTCTAATCCCTGAAAGTCATAATTCCCATTTCCCCTTGATGAGTACTGAAAACCATTATTGCCCAGAATGATCACATCATAGTTTAGACCTATATCATGAAAAACCTGGTCATAGGTCTTTTTTAACTCATTAAGATAATGAATGGTATTCTGTCTATTTTCCAATAACTGATCATTTTCTTCAGATAGGTAGCTTCTCATATGCTCATCATAACGATAGAGATTGGATATGGTAATTGTATTGCTTTTTATGGTATTGGATCGTTCTGAGATCTGTTTTAATACATCGAGTCTGCTCTGTCCGATCTGATCCACCATAAGGCTTTTGATCCCTAAGAATAAAAACACAACAAAAAGAAGGGAAATCAAGGCAAAGGTAAGCCCATATCCCAGACGCAGCTGTGCCTTAAGGGTTCTAAATCCCTTTTTCATTTTATTCCTTTCCTTTTCCGTCTTTAAAATGGGTTTTCTGCATTTTTTCTTTAATATAATCATCACAGCTATGAGACGTTTTCCCCTCACTCCAGACTCCTGCCAGATTGATCTGCCCGGAACCGTATACAGCTTCTTTCGCACCATCAATCTCCGGATCTACATATTTTAAAAACCACTGTTCCAATTCATAATTCAGTTTATTTCTTATTACTGCCGCTTCCCTGTCTTCAGATAAAAGAAGATTGTGCCTCTCTCCCGGATCTTTCTCTAAATCATAAAGTTCATTAGGTCCGTAAGGGTAACGTTTAATAAATTTATATCTGGTTCCCCGTATCATTCGGTTCGGGCCATATTCATCCAATACAACAATGGATTCTGACTGAATAAACGGCTCTCCCATCATTGCAGGAAGAAAGCTTCTGCCTGGAAGATGATCTGTAAATCTGTCCTCTGCTCCGGCATATTCCAGCAGTGTAGGCATAAAATCATAAGCGGAAACCAGAGAAGAGTCTACCTTTCCCTGAGGGATGATGCCTGGCTGACTGGCTATAAAAGGAACCTTAACTGAGGATTCATACATATTGATAGGAAAGGTACCATTCCCTTTTCCCCAGAAACCATGATGACCGCAGCTGAATCCATTATCACTGGAAAACAGCACCAGAGTCTCTTCCCTGATACCCAGACGATCAAGTTCATCAAGAATACGGCCAATATTCTGATCCATAGCGGTGACTGCCGCATAATATCCCGTCTGATTGGCCTTTAAATCCTTTATAACTTCTTCTGTTAAATAAATACTATCAGGATGCTTTTCCTCCATAGGGCATGATAAAAAGGAACAGTCCTCGTAAATTTTTGTGTATTCTTTTGGATGGTTGTTTATCCATGGGGAATGAGGTGCTGTATAGCCCACATGAAGATAAAAAGATTGCTTGCCTGCATACTCTTTCATAAAAGATATGGCATCATCGGTTATCACATCAGTGACATAACCGGATTCATAGATAAGTTGTCCTTCTTTATAAAAAGGAGAATTATAATATGGGCCTCCGCCAGATTTGTGCGCAAACCAGTGTGTAAAACTCTTTTGAGAAACAGAACTCCTGCCAACGTGCCATTTTCCGGACAGGCCACATACATAACCTTCCCGTGCCAACACATCGGTATAAGCGGTCTGGCCTGACAGATATTCTATATCCTCCTGTTCTTTATTATCATCCCGAAGCCAGTCATGTATCCCATGCTGTGATGGAATTCTTCCGGTTAAAAGAGAAGCTCTGGCTGGGGAACAAACAGGGGAAGCACAGAAGAAGTTGTCAAAACGGACTCCCTCTGCTGCCAGCCTGTCCAGGTTGGGCGTAAGAATCTCCTGATTCCCGGCACAGCCCATAGCCCAGGCGCCCTGATCATCCGATAATATAAAAATGATATTGGGTTTATTTTTACTCATTTTTGTTCTCCTTACTATTAGGTTATAATAGCTGCGGCAAGTCGAACATTTACCCTAAGTATATAGAATATGGAATCAATTGTAAAGATACATTTTATGACAAGATATTTCCAACCATAAAAGACAACCGGGAGATTTATCCGGTGCTTTCACAAAGACCTTACAAATCATGTCATTCAAGATTGTTGGGGGCAGTTCAGTCAAGTCTGTGTACAGCTTACTTTGCATGTTGGTCTGTTCTGCTTCATAATCAGCGGACAATTCCTCAAAGCGAATAGAATAGATTGGACTTGCCGATTGGTTAGTGATATATATACAAAATAGCTTCATATACGAACTCTGCAAGTCCCGGTGACTTTTTGTCCAATTCTTCTTTATGAAGCAAATACGCCTGTCCGATTTTACGAATAGCCTTATCATCACAGGGAATCAATTTATTTATAAATTCCATATAAGCATTGACTGCCTCTTTTGCCACCAAGCTGTCCGGGCCATCCTTCATGGCGTTACGAAATTTCTCAAAAACTTCTCCGCAAAGAGAAATGAGCTCACCAAAATCCACGTTCATTATATTCGAGGCGCTTTTTACAAGGGATGCACGACCCGGGAATATGCCGCTTTTCACTGCCGGTAGAAAAAAATTGCTTTCCATTAACACCCGAATTTCGTCTGCATATGTCTTTTTCATTGTTTCAATTCTAATTTTATCAAAATCTCTTAGCATTGAAACATCAAAATCGTCATTCAATATTCGGTCAACTGACACCAACATTTTTTGTAATTGAGATTGTTTTTCTAAAAGAGCTTGTTTATGCTGCCGCATTATCTCTTTTTCTATTTCATTTGGATTGTCAAGCAGCAACTGAATTTCGTCAAGGGAAATTCCAAGCTCTTTATAAAATAGAATGCTCCATAAGCGGCGTAAGTTCTCGTCATCATATTGGCGGTAGCCTGATTCTTTCACCGCGCTGGGCGGTAGCAATCCGATTTCATCATAATATTGCAAGGTGCGGCGGCTTACGCCGGAGAGCTTACTCACTTCATTTACACTTTTCATTGACGTTTCCTCCTTATAAAAAACTTTCAGTTTTTTAAAACACTTGACTCGAACGTAGCGTGATAGTTTATACATTATAATAAATAAAGAATGGCGTTTTGTAAAGTAAAAATATTATGAACAAAAACGCCGCACGTAATGAGGAGGATTTATTTATGATGAGTAAGAGTGAAAAAGCTGCGAAACTTGAGCCGATTCCAAAGAACATCATGAACATTGCTTGGATTTTAGTGCTTGGAGCAGTTATGCCGCTACTTGATTCAACAATGGTTAACATTGCCATCAAGCATTTGAGTAATGATTTCAGTATCGGACTTGATTTAATTCAATGGGTAATTACAGGTTATGTGTTAGCTATGGCAATTTCAGTGCCGCTTGTTGGTTGGATGGTTCAACGTTTCAATGGTAAATGGTTAATGATTGGCGCAAATATATTATTCTTAGCTGCTTCAATTGCTTCGGGACTTAGTTGGAATATCCATTCATTGATTGTTTTTCGGGTTATTCAAGGTTTCAGCTCCGGTTTTATTGTGACATTGGTGACTACTTTGTGTGTTGAAGTCGCCGGAAGGGATAGAATGGGACGTCTGATGTCAACCATTGGTATCCCGACGGTCTTGGGTCCAATCCTCGGCCCGGTTATTGGTGCTGTGATTGTCCAATTCTTATCATGGCGTTACATTTTCTTTGTCAACATTCCAATTGGTATTCTTGCCATCACTTTGATGATTTTGAAACTGCCTGATTTCACGCCGGCTAACATGAAAGCCAAATTCGACTTCATTGGTATCATTTTATTGGGCGCCGCTTCATCTTCCTTGATTTATGGGATTACGAAAGCGGCGAAAAGTGCCACATTTAACAACAGCACGACGATTGGTTTTGTTGTTGCCGGGGTTGCAATTTTAGTCATATACATGATTTACGCAGCTATTAAAAAGGAACAAGCAATTCTCCCATTGCGCTTGTTTAAGTCGAAAAATTTCAGTGCCGTCATGGTTGGCTTGTTCCTTGCAGGGATTGCCACCAACGGTCCAATGTTATTATTACCTTTGTTTTTCCAAAACATTAAGGGCTTCTCGGTTTTGAGTGCCGGATTATTATTGATTCCGCAAGGTGTCGGTATGCTGGTTGCCCGCCCATTGATTGGCAGGCTAACTGATAAATTGGGTGCGCGTAATGTAGTTTTGGTAAGTCTGGCACTCGCCGCCGTCGGTACGATTCCATTTGTTTTCTTCAATGAGGCATCTTCACTCATTGTTGTGAGTGTTGTCTTATTTGTTCGCGGTATGGGTATCGGCGGCGTCACCATTCCGATGATGACTGATGCATACACCGGTATGGTCAAACAAGAAATCGCGCAAGCCAGTGTCGGAACCAGGCTCATGCAAAATATTGGCGGTGCGTTTGGTTCAGCAGTGCTTGCAACGGTTGTTAGCATTTCAATCCAAGGTAGCGCACCAACGATTCCTCTTATGACCACTGCTTACCACAATGGTTTCAAGTTAGCCTTAGTCCTTTGCCTGGTATTGCTCATTCCAACTTTGTTCTTAACTAACAAAAAATCAAAAAGGAGTATGTTTAATGGAAAAAAGTAACCGCAATGGTGCTGTGATACAACTGGATGACCTCACAAAGACATTTGACGAGTATCATGCCGTCAACAATGTTTCATTGGAGGTAAACAAAGGTGAAATATTCGGATTTGTTGGCCTGAATGGAGCCGGGAAATCCACTACAATCCATATGATGCTGTCGCTGTTAAAACCCACCTCCGGCAGCGTTTATTTACTGGGGAGTAAGGTTGACTTCGGAAGTTACGGATTGTGGGGAAATGTTGGTTTTTTGGAGGAAGCGAGCTATTATCCGGGGCTTACCGTTGAAGAAAACCTGGACATTGCCCGCCGTATGCAGATGCTTCCCGACAGACAATGTATCACTCGTATTATACGAAAACTTGGTCTGGAGACAGGAATAACAGGGTTTGTCGGAACAGTTGCATGGTGGAGATTTACGGAACAACAATAGATTATAAGGAGAAAGTTTTATGCGTTCAATGATCACAGTAGATGAGCTTGTCCACGCTTTCCAAAACCTACTCGCGAAAGGGTTTACGTAGATATCTTCATATGTTTTACTATGCCATCACCTCGAGCTAAATTGGCCCAAAGTTCTATCAAAACAATCTTTTTCCATCTAAAATATTTATATCAAGCTCTTTCGCCATACTGGTTTGCTTAAATGGATTTATTTTTTCCACTATGCCATTATGTTTAAAAAGTGAGCCTGTATTTTTGAACCAAAATGTTACATTTGCTTTTACGCATTGTTCGCGGATATTAAGTACCCAATCATAATCACATTCACGAGCTTCTCGTCCCGTTTCACCGCCAACTGTAACATGGTCTACTCCATGAAGATACGGTGTTAAATCTATTGCTTCTAAAAGTGGGGAGCAGGCTATAAAACGCCGCTTTATCGGATAGGATAAGAATAATGGAAGTCTATAATCTGTTAATTCTTGATTTTCGACAGTACATCCAATATTCACATTGTCATATCCTGCGCCCCAATCTGATGGAAGTGATACAAGGAAACGGTCAATTCGCTTTGTCAAAATCAAAAATTCTATGTCTGTTCTTTTCTTGATGATAGCCCAAACTTCTTTGCGCCATTCATCCGCTTCGGGAAGAAAAAAGTCAGTAGCAAAACAGGTCGCAAGAATTTTATTTCCTTTAATGTTGTATTCGCCTTTTGCAGTTTTCCTTATAGGCCAATCAAATTTATCTGTTTTTTGTATTGTATTTTGACCGTAGCGTTTCGCATGTGGCCCGTAAAAATAACAATTTGTGCAGCCATCACTTATTTTGTAACAACCTGTCCAGGGCTCCCAGTTCATAGGCACTCTCCTTATTGTTCTGGTTTTTTTGGCACAAACATGCGGCTTTGATTTACCAAAGCCGCCATGTGTCATATATCAAAGCACGACGCATACTGTTTCACGACTTCGACGGGGAACATAGTGCGCTTAGCAACTTCTTCTGACGTCATGCTCTGACTAAAAAAGCGTTTGATAACCGTATTCATATCCTCTGCAATCTCCACAATATGTTTGTCCGGGTCATATACTCGAAGGTCACGCTGCCCCCATGGATATTCCTTGATTTCATGTACCCATTGCAAGCTGGATATGCTTTTCATTTCGGCGTACACTTTGTCTAAATCTTCCACTTCAAAATAGACTTGAAAGTTGTGTGACTGTTCTTTCACACTCTTAATTGCTACCCCAATGAGTTCGGCATATCCTTGTTGCAGAGAAAAACCCTCAAAGGTTACATGTACGCCAATATCCATTACAACGTTTTGATGAAGCACTTTTTCATAAAAGTCCTTAGAAGCGGATATATCCCTAACCGCTAAAAGACAACCTTGATATTTCATTTTTCATTCCTCCTCTGAGGATATTGTATTGTATATTTCCGTTCCGTCATAGTAAAAATCCGACATAGTTTTCAAATATTTTTGAGGGGTAACACCACTAATAGCCTTGAAATCTTTATCAAAATGGGCTTGGTCGAAATATCCGGCTTGTTGCGACAATGCTGCAAAAAAGCAAGGCGATTTTTGAATGTGCTTTAACACATAGTTAAAACGAGTTAAGCGTGCATAGTTCTTAATATTCATTCCGATTTGTGTAAGAAACAAGCGGTTTAGTTGTCGCTCGCTATAACTAGATTGCCGGGCGACTTCATTCACTTGTACTTGTCCATGGCTATCAGAAATCACTGTGGTGGCTAATAACAAAGCGTCCGAAATAAGGGGCTTTTCCATGCGCCTATATAATATTTTTTCACAAGTATTTACCAACTCTATTGCGGTTTTTGACATTAAAAAGGCTTGATACAACGAATTAAAAATCTCGTTGTCGATGTCTGCAAGCGAAAGGCGCTTGCCCGCAAGCTCCGCTTGGCTTTGACGTGTGATTTGATACAAACCATAGGGCGAAAGTTGGATAAGCAATAGGACATGGTAACTATTTGGTTCCATCCCTAGCAAAACAGGTGTTAGGGATGCTCCCCATAGTTCAGCAATTACAGCGGTTCCATCGAAGGCAAGCGACAATGTTCCGCAAGCATTAGGCATAAGCGTATAGTGTGCCATGAACGTATCACTCGCTGGAAATACGATGTTGTAATATAGAATATATTTTCTCAGCCCCACATGCGAGGGAAACAAATTGAATTGCTTGTCATTTTTGATAATCAAATTGTTTCCCCCTTGCTTTTCAAAGTAAAATTTCACAGGTAACAGCTTTTTTATTATATCATATATTTCTTTTTCACTCTACTGTTTTCAATATTGGAACATCTTAAAAGCGTCCTTGCAATCAGCCGTTTTCAGGCTTTCCTCCAAACGGCAAGCAGGGCAAGTGTATAGACACTTGCACATTTACGAGATTTTCCACTACGGGAAAACTCGAAAATTGCTTGTTAGGATAGCCACCCCAACCCCGGCTAATGTTGCGTCATTCGCTGTCACTCATTCCTTGTTCAACTTCGGGCCAACTTGGCCCTGAGTCCTGTATGTACCCCATCTTCTAATTTCTCTACAAAGTAAAACAAGGTATCGTTTCAATCAAACGATACCTTGTTTTCAGACATTTTACTTGGCACCACCAATAAACAGTTTAAGTTTTTTTACTGTCATATGAATGGCTGCCTAAAGGTACCTCTTTTTATAATTTACATATGTATAGTTGACTTTACATGTAAAATCAACTATACTATAACTGAAAGGAGGCAACTATGGAAACACTATCTAATACCGTAAAAGAACTACGAGTACAAAAAGATATATCGCAGGGAAAACTGGCTGAACTTGTTGGCGTTACTAGACAAACAATCATTTCTTTGGAAAAAGGCAGTTATGTGCCTTCTCTGCTTTTGGCTATGCGGATATCTGAGGTACTAGAAACACCTATTGAACAAATATTTAAGAAGGAGGACATCTAATGAAAAAAACTATATTTATAAGTGTTGGTAACACAATATTATTTCTACTGTTTGGCCTGGCTTTTTTATTTCCTTTTTCAGAAATTTACCAGGTTGAAAACACCGGATTTAGCGGGACTATTTCAATCTATCCCATACTATTGATTATTTACCTTATTATATATCCAGTTGTTTATTATACCATTGGAAAAATACTTAAATGGAACAAAAAAGATAATTCCGAATTGTCATATGCAGACGAACGAGAAAAAGTAATTGTATCCGAAGCGGCGAAAACATCATATAAAATATTGGTTGGTGGTTTGATTATCATCATAGCAATAATTGGGGGAGTTCGATTTTTCTCACTGTTTACGCATGAAAATATCAGTATATATTTTGTTAGCGTATTACTACTGACAATATTACTTGTTATATCCACAGTTTTGTATTGTATTAAATGGTGTATGGAATATCGCAGGTAGCATTGCACTGAAATTTATACTACTATGCAAAATTAAGGTGGTGCTTTTTAAGGGTCTTCGTCAATACCTCGAACTTGGTCCGGAGTCCCGGAGCACCGCTTGATCGAAATGTAATTATTGAGCTTGTTAGAATACAATCCTGTTAACGGTCTGCAGGTGGCCAGCAAGCTGTATTTATGAAAGTAAACAGGATCTTTACATGCATAGCATAATGGAAATTGGTTTTGATAATCATATTATTTCTTGTGATAAGATAACAAATTGAGTATAATAAAAAATAGATAACAGGAAAAATGGAGGGATTACAATGGCACTTCAGCCTACCAATGCTGGAATCAATTATCAACAGCGGATAGCTGCTCAATTTTTAGCTCTTATGCTAACAGATTCCTACTTGGATTCTTGGTTACCAGGGAGTAATGGAAATATCGAGTCAATACGTTTTGAAAGCAACGATGAAATAGACGACTTAGTGTTGGAAAACAATTTGGGCGACATCTATTACATTCAGGCTAAACGTTCGTTATCACTTAGTGATAGGCCGGATAGCCAATTTTATAAAGTCGCCTTTCAGTTTGTGGGAGAGTATCTAACCGGCATTAACAAAGGAAAGTATTATTTAGCCGTATCGTCAGATAGTTCCGGGACTATTAATAATAGGCTTCGCAGGCTTCTCAACAACGTTCGGAGAAATCGGAAAATTGAAAACCTATGTCTCAACAAATCTGATAATGATATTTTAAATACTTTTTTTTCTTCAATTCGTTTGGCATATAAAAATCATATAGACGCTGAAATTGATTTACCCACGCTATTGTGTCTTTGCGAGCGTATCTATATCGTTGTATTTGATATAGAGGATGGGCTAAGCGGAGAAATGGCCTGCAAAATGTTGTTAGCTTCTTTTAATTCGAAACAATACGACTTTTTGTGGCGCTCACTAATTGTAGATTCACTTGACTTCGCTACTAACCGGAGTATAGCAACACGGTCTTATATTCAGGACAAATATAGTTGCTCTGCAATGCTAAAAAAGAAAGAAAAATTCTTCACTCCCGCCTTAGATGGTGAAGCCCAAATTGGATACGACGTTGTGCTAGGGCGGTCCCATCAATTACTTGAATTTATAAAAAAAGATTCTGATAATTTACAGCAATTCAGCGAAGACTCGTTGATGCTTCTTCAACTATACAGATTCGATGAAACCGGAAAAAAACAGATATCACAATTTTATCCGGACAATCGCTTAATAATGCCTGGCGAAATAGAAGTTGAAGTCATTCATCGATGTTCTTCAATTACTGGTATGGAACGATATTTAGAAACCTGTAGGCCAGAGGGTACATCTATCATCAGCATGTTAGGACATGGCGACGGCCAGGAAGATCATTTTCCAGAAGCACAGTTACATAAGAAATGGGTTACGGAGCAGTTGACCAAAGAAACAAATTTATATTGTATTCATTGTGAAGAACCAATTGCCGGGAAAGAAAGCTACATGTTAGAAATCGACAATGTTGCAGAGTCTTTAAAAATAGGCTGCGCACATGTTGAATGTACCCGGCCTGTTGATAGAGTCTTGGGACTAGTTAAGGGACCAGTTTTTGATGGATACTCCTATCTAAAATCTTTTGATTATGCATTCTGGTCAAAGGCAAAGGGTCAGCGGCTATTAGAGCAACTCAAAGCTATGGGAATTCATAACAGTCACATTCTATGGAATAATGATATACAACCGGCAATGAAGGGCCGATACTGTATAAAAGCCAACTTGGAAAATGGTGATAATACCTATGTGACTCAACGCGGCTATGTCGTAAGAGGTGCTCATGCGTATATAGAATCACAGGTCGACTTACATAACTTATTATTAAATCAATTGACGGAAGATCCATTTGGATATACAAGCTTTTCAAACGCATATGGTAATTATTCTAGTTTGGTAGATAAACTAGAGGTTGGTGAAGAATTTAGGCAATGCCTCTCCTTTGAATGTGTTCCTTTCACTTCCACCATACATGAATTGTTTGATGTAGAGGGAGATTACTATACTCCATTAGTTTATTTGACGGTCAAAGATTCTATTGCTGTATTGGACGGCTACATTTTTATGCTATCAAGTCCATTAGACTTGCAAAAGTATCTTAATAATTGGAAAGAAAAAATGGGATACGATCTAGGCGGCGATTATTGTGTAGTCACTGTGAAGAATGATGCAGAATTTGATAGGTTTATGCAAGAAGCCACGGATGTTTCTATTAAAATAGTGGTAGATCCTTGGTTCGGGAATCATGCAGACTTAGTTAGAGGATATTTTATTGATTCCTATGATATGGAAATCCAGCAAGGATTAGATAAGCGGTTGGTAGAAGGACCGTTAGAATAGATGTTTACAAAAACTCGCGGCCTCTGCATGCCTAACGAAACAGTTCTCCATGTTCATAACATCAAAAATGGCAGGAGCCGGGTAAACTTGGCTCCCACCATTGATTTTTCCTTCATATTCCACTTGTGTTTCTCAGATTGTCGCCATCAGGATGCCATTTGCCTCTTTATTCTCTTTCCGTAAATTTCTCCACGATTTTTAGAAGAAGCTCTACCACTTTTTCCATGGACTGAATCGGGATAAATTCGAACTTACCGTGGAAGTTATAGCCTCCTGTGCACAGGTTCGGACAGGGAAGGCCCTCATAGGACAAACGGGCACCATCCGTACCTCCGCGGATAGGCGTTACCATAGGCTCTATTCCGATATCCTCCATAGAAGCCTTTGCTACGTCGATCAGGTACATATGGGGCTGGATTTTTTCCTTCATGTTATAGTAACTGTCTTTTAGTGTAAGCTCTATGGTCCCTGCCAGATAGCGTTTGTTGAGATATTCCGCCACCCGCTCCATAAATGCCTTTTTCTCTTCAAATCTCTCTTTGCTGTGATCCCGGATAATATAATCCAAACGGGCTTCCTCCACCGTTCCGAACATGGAATCCAAATGGTAAAATCCCTCATATCCTTCTGTGTACATAGGATTCTCAGCGGATGGAAGCATGTTGTGAAACTCCATAGCCATCAGCAGGGCGTTCCTCATTCTTCCTTTGGAAGACCCCGGGTGTATGCTGGAGCCATGGACAATGATTCTTGCAGAAGCCGCATTGAAATTCTCATACTCCAATTCCCCTAATCCGCCGCCGTCAACGGTATAAGCCACATCTGCTCCAAAGCCTTTTACATCAAAGAAATCTGCTCCTCTTCCAACCTCTTCATCCGGTGTAAAGCCAATGCGGATTGTTCCATGAGGTATCTCCGGGTGTGATAATAGATACTCTGCCATAGCCATGATTTCAGCAACTCCGGCCTTGTCATCCGCCCCAAGCAGGGTTGTGCCGTCTGTTGTAATGATATCCTGTCCCTTGTATTTTAAAAGATCCGGAAAATCACTGGTTTTCATGACCAGACCGGTTTCCTTATTCATCTGAATATCGCCGCCGTCATAATTTTTTACGATCTGCGGCTTTACTCCTGCCCCGGAATATGCAGGAGCTGTGTCCATGTGGGCAATAAAGCCAAGTACCGGGACAGCCTTATCTGTAGTAGCAGGTATGGTGGCATACACGTAGCTGTGCTCATCCACCATCACATTCTCCGCTTTCATAGCCTTAAGCTGGGATGCCAGTTCCATAGCCAATACCCGCTGCTTTTCCGTACTGGGAACTGCCTCCATATCCTCCTTAGACTGGGTGTCAAAGGATATATACTTTAAAAAATTATCTAATACTTGTGACATAATAAAATCGCCTCTTTTTCTAAAATTTATTTTTCATAGTTAAAATGGCTTTAATAGCGCTTGCCGCGGACCATACGGACAAGCCGTATCCTATGGCAAGGTCAATGAAAAATCCTCTCCACATATCCGTATCAGACATCAGTTTTCCAAAATTTGAGAAAACATAAGCCAAAGTTTCAAAACTGGCTTCATATTGGAAGTATGCCCTTGTCATGGATACTGCATAATCCAAAAGATTGGCCCCGGCAATCATTCCGGCTGTTATGATGAGGCAGATGACGGCTCCCTTTTTGTCCAATGAGCCTCCAAGCTTCTGGTAGCCGCTTAAGGCTAGTTTCAACATAACAAATCCGGCAATTCCGGCAACAAATCCCACCTGACCGATGAGGACCCACAGCCCAACTCCCAAAAGAGAGGCAAACAGCGCACCGATCACACCCAAAAGCGGATTGGACGGCTTCTCCTCCAGAGCGGCGGATACTTGAAGGACTGCTTCAGGATCCGTATTTTCAAGACTCATGTGATATTTACCAATCAGATAATCTTCCGGCAATTCCTCTTTTTTATCTGCAATTTTCCTCTTTACCTGGCTGGTGAGTTCCTGGAACGCTTCCTTGTTCTTTTGTCTTCCTCCCTTTTCCATAGCAAGGGTATGGTGTTGTTGATCCTTTGTTTCAACCATAAGCCTTTTTCCTGTTACAGGAGAAGTATCGTAAATCCGCTCAATATCCACATATGAGATGATATCAAATCCCTCTGCATTGGTGATGATATAATCATTTGTCAAATAAAGCTGTTCCTTTTCATAGGAAGAGGTAAGGGGATCATTAAGCTGTCTGTCTAATACAAGCAGCTTTTCTCCCGGCCATGCCTTTAACGTAGACCGGCTTCTCTTAAATTTCCGGCTGTTTAAATTCCCTGCCAAAATCAGGGTTCCTGCCAGGGCAGCCATAAATCCATACGAAAAAAAGAGCGAAACCGTTCCAGAAGCATTGGAGACCGGTTTTCTGGTGGTATCTAAATAGTATTCTCCGAAATAATCCGAAAAATTATCCTCCGTTACAAGTTCCTCTCCCCACATGTCATTGTAGCTTTCGATGGCATATTCCCGGATATCATCCTCAATGGGCGATGATATGCCGTAAAATGTCACCGGCTCCGGCGCTTCCTCTGATTCATCGTACAAATAGGATTGGATCTTTAAATATTCCTCAGCCAGGTCTCCATGGAGCTCTACAATATATGGTAAAAGGTTTTCATCATAAGCAAAGTAATAATGATTAGTTTCTTTAAAATCCGATGCAAATTCCTGGGTCATCATCTGGGCATTTAAACTGCTGTAAATATCTGCTCCGTCATAGACATGAAACTCCGTCGGTTCCGCAGCAGGTTTCGTATTTCCCAAAAGCTTCATTCCCATTCCTGCCCCCAAAAAAGAAACGGCAGTGATATACAGGAAAACAACCGGTATCACCCAGTGGTAAATCCGTGTCATCCGTTTCATCCTACTTGTCATCTGTTCTTTCATACCATAGCCTCCCATAATTTCCATTTTTTTATTATATCATGGAACAACCAGGCTGTCCATGGCTCTATGTACACAAAAAACGCTGGAAAAGTGAGCATCCTTTCCAGCGTTTTTATTAAGTTCAGCGGTTGGACAGTTCCCTGGTAATATCTTCCCAGGATATGCCTTTATAAGCCATCAGCACCATCATATGATAAAGAAAATCTGATATTTCGTATTTTACTTCCTCCGGATTTGGATTTTTGGCCGCTATGACAATTTCCGTTGACTCTTCTCCCAGCTTTTTTAATATCTTATCAAGGCCTTTGTCAAACAGGTAATTAGTATAGGAACCTTCCTTTGGATTCGTCTTTCTGTCAAGAATTACTTTAAATACCTCTTCAAACACTTTTAAAGGATTGCTCTCCTGATACTCCTTTTTTACCAGACTCTGATAAAAACAGCTTCTAGCTCCTGTATGGCAGGCAGCTCCGATCTGGTTCACTTTCGCTAACAGCGTATCATTGTCACAATCCAGGGCCAGAGACTTCACATACTGATAGTGGCCGGAGGTTTCCCCCTTCCGCCAAAGGCTTCTGCGGCTTCTGCTGTAATAGGTCATGCAGCCGGTTTTAAGGGTTTCCTTAAAGGCCTCTTCGTTCATATAGGCCAGCATGAGCACTTCTCCTGTCCTGTAATCCTGGGCGATCACAGGAATCAGCCCATCATTATTCAGTTTAAACTGGTCAAAGCTTATCTGGCTTTCAAACGTATCTACTCCGATTCCCAGGGCTTTAAGATCCTGCTTCAAATCCATACAGCTTACTTCCACATCAAAGCTTCCCACAAGACCTTCCACGTTCTCCACTCCAAGAGCATAGGCAAAGAGCTCCGCATCTTCCCCACAGCCGGTGATCAAAAAGGACTCCTCACAGGCCGAAACGGCCTGAAGCTTTTCCTCAGTGACCTCGGCATCACCCAGGATCATGACGGAGGCTCCCAGCTGGGCATATTCCTTGGTCCGTTCCAAATACGAACAGTCCGGAAGATAAGCATAAATCTTATCATCTCCGAACCGGTCCACCGCCTCCTTCATCAAATCCACATTTTCATCCAGGCTTACATCTAGAAACGCTGCCTTTGCGCCTGCGTATAGGTATTTCTTCACATCCTCCAGCCGCCTGACTCTTCCCCCTAAAATCACTGGAATATCAGACAGCCTTGCAATCTCCTTCATAAGGCCGATTGTCCCTTCATGATCTTCCTCTGTCTCAGACAGATCATACAGAAAAAGCTCATCAGCCCCGCTGTCTCCATAAAAACAGGCCAGTGTCAAAAGATTATTCCCATAGCACGTCTTTTGGTCATCAAGCCTGACTGCCTTCCCCTCCCGGATTCCAAAACCTGCAATTAGTTTTTTATACTCCATCATCATATCCTCCCTGATGATCCTGCTTTTCAAAGGCTTCAATGGCTTCTTTTAAATCGATCCGTTTTTCATACAACGCTTTTCCGATGATCGCACCACGGACACCTGCATGGAAAAGCTGCCTTAAATCTTCCATGGAAGACATTCCGCCGGAGGCAATGATATCCATTCCGGTTTCTTCCGTCAGCTTTTTCGTATACTCCACATTTGGGCCCGTCAGCATCCCGTCCCTGGATATGTCGGTGTAAACGATATGGCGGACGCCGTATTCCTTCATCCTGCCGCAAAGCTCTGATGTAGAAATTCCGCTGATCTTTTCCCAGCCTTCCACCGCCACCATTCCATCCTTTGCATCAACGCCTGCCACGATCCGATCCTGCCCGAACTTTTTCACCATGTCCCGGATAAATTCCGGATTCTCGACGGCTTTTGTCCCGATGATCACCCTGGCTACTCCCAGGGAAAGCATGGATTCAATTGCCTCTTCGCTTCGGATGCCGCCGCCAATCTCGATTGGTATGGAAACGGTATCCGCTATTTTTTTGATCACCTTATCATTCACAGAACGGCCGGCCAAAGCCCCGTCTAAATCCACAAGATGAAGAAACGTGGCTCCCTGGGACTGCCAGAGTGCAGCTACCTCCTCCGGCTTGTGGGAATAAACGGTGATCTCCTTAAATTCTCCCTGTTTTAAACGGACGCATTGCCCGTCTTTTAAGTCAATTGCTGGATAAAGCTGCATATGGATTCTCCTTTATAATGTTCCCTTTGTAGACAGTACCCCTGTGATTCTTGGATCAGGGGATGTTGCCTCATCCAAGGCCTTTGCAAATGCTTTGAAGGTTCCCTCGATCACATGGTGGTTATTCTCTCCTGCCAGTTTTCTGATATGCAGGTTCATTTCAGAAGCATAAGAAACAGCGTAGAAAAATTCCTTCAGCATTTCTGTTTCAAAATCCCCCACCCGTTCCCCGGTAAGCAAAACATCGTAGCCTAAATATGGTCTGCCGGATAGGTCAACAGCACAAAGAATCAGAGTTTCATCCATGGGGAGGATTATGCTGCCGTAGCGCTTGATGGACTTTTTATCACCAAGAGACTGCTTGATGGCAGTTCCCAGGACAATGCCTGTGTCTTCAACCGTATGGTGGGTATCCACCTCAAGATCTCCTTTTACCGACAGGGTTAAGTCAAAAAAACCATGACGGGCAAAGCTGTTTAACATGTGATCAAAAAATCCAATCCCCGTATGGATGTCAGCCTTTCCGCTGCCGTCTAAATCAAGGTTCAGCCGGATATCTGTCTCACGGGTTATCCGGGAAATCTCTGCACTTCGTCCCATCTTTTAGCCTTCTTTCTTTGCTTTATTGTTGGTTAGTCCGCAGTGGCGCTCGTAAAACCGGAGGTTTTACGAGCTCACGGGCTTTCGCCCTATGAAATGGGTCATGGAAAGTTTTTCTTATGTGCAAGCACAACGAAAAACTTTCCCTGTCCCATTTCGCACTGCTCATTGCTTTCGTGGAAATCTCACTTTCACAGAATTGGCATGGGCGGTTAAATGCTCTGCCTCGGCAAAAGCTTCAATATCTTTATGGATCTCTTCCAAAGCTTCCTTTGAGTAATATATAATGCTTGATTTCTTTATAAAATCATCCACACTTAAGGCTGAGAAAAATTTAGCCGTGCCATTGGTAGGAAGTACATGGTTGGGTCCGGCAAAATAATCTCCCAAGGGCTCAGAGCTGTATTCTCCAATAAAGATTGCGCCTGCATTGTGAATTCTGGTCATATCTTCAAATGGATTTTTGGTAATAATCTCCAAATGCTCCGGAGCAATCTCATTGACTGTCTGGATGGCTTCCTTCATGGTCTCTGCCACAAGAATGTAGCCGTAATTATCCAGGGATTTTTCAATGATCTCCCTGCGTGGCAGTTCTCTGGTAAAGGTTTCTATTTCCTCTGACACCCGCTCAGCAACCTCCATGCTGGTGGTTACTAAAATAGCGGAAGCCAGCTCATCGTGTTCTGCCTGGGACAGCAAATCCGCCGCCACAAAACGGGGATTGGCGCTCTCATCTGCAAGCACCAGGATCTCGCTTGGTCCTGCAATGCTGTCAATGCTCACATGTCCGTAAACCGCCTTTTTTGCCAAAGCCACAAAAATATTCCCGGGCCCTACAATCTTGTTGACCTTTGGGATGGATTCCGTTCCAAAGGCAAGAGCCGCTACGGCCTGTGCTCCGCCCACCTTATAAACCTCTGTAACTCCCGCCAAATGGGCTGCTGTCAGGGTGACTGGATTGATCTTTCCATCCTTTCCCGGCGGAGTCACCATGGCAATGCGTTTCACACCCGCCACTTCTGCCGGAATGATGTTCATCAGGACCGAAGACGGATAAGCAGCCTTTCCGCCCGGAACATAAACGCCCACGCTTTCTAAGGATGTGATCTTCTGGCCAAGGATGGTGCCATCCGCTTTGCTGTCAAACCAGCTGTACTGCCTTTGCTTTTCGTGAAACTGCCGGATATTTTTCATGGATTTTTGAAGGATCTCCATAAGCTCCGGATCCACTTCCTTCATGGCTTCTTCAATCTCCTGCCCAGTCACCTTAAAGTTTTCGGCCTTTATTTCCGCCTTATCAAATTCCCTTGTATAGGCAAATACCGCCTTATCTCCATCCCGTTTAACCGTATCCACGATTTCCTGAACCGTGTCGGCATATGCGTCATAATTATTAGGATCTCTTTTTAACAGATCAGAAAGAATATTTTGTCTGGAAGTTTCGTTAAGCTTTACTATTCTCATCGGTTTTCCTCCTGCAGCAAGGTACGCAGATCACGGATCAGCTTTGTGATCCTGTCATTCTCACGTTTCATACTTACCTGATTGACCACCATACGGGCGGATAAGGGACAAATTTCCTCCAATACCGTAAGCCCGTTTTCCTTAAGGGTGGCACCCGTTTCCACTATGTCCACTATGACCTCGGAGAGCCCTACAATCGGCGCCAGCTCAATGGAGCCGTTAAGCTTTATGATTTCAACTGTCTGGTGCTTTTTATTGTAAAAATAGTCCTTGGCAATGGCCGGATATTTGGTGGCTACACGGATCCTTTCATGATGTTTTAAAAGCTCACCCGCCGATGGAGGGCCGCAAACACACATCCTGCAATTTCCTATCCCCAGGTTCATGACCTCATAGAGCTTTCTTCCTTCTTCCAGAATGGTGTCCTTTCCCACTATGCCAAGATCAGCCGCTCCATACTCCACATAGGTAGGCACATCACTGGCCTTTGCAAGAAAGAAACGCACGCCCAGTTCCTCATTGGTGAAGATCAGCTTCCGGGAATCCTTGTCCTTCATCTCTTCGCAGGTGATCCCGATTTTTTCAAACATTTCAAGTGACTGTTTCGCAAGCCGCCCCTTTGCCAGGGCAAAAGTCAGATATCTCATAAGTTCCCCCATTTATTTTAAATATTCCGACAGCGGTATCTCATCTGAGCGGTCCAGAATAAGGTTCATGACCTTTACGGAAAACCCGCTGTGGTCTAAATACAGCAGATTATTTAGATCCCTGCGCCTTGCGTAAGCCTGATAGTCCTCAAGGGAACGGGCCGGGTCTTTCAGTTGGAGCTGGACCGCCATACCGGAACCTCGGAAATGACCGGAAAGGCGGATGGCATTTTCCCTGGCATCTTTCTCATAAAGGATCATGGTATTCACCAGATCAACCTTCATCTCGATGTTCTGCCTGGAAAGAGCCAGTAAAAGCTCATCCACCGATATTCCGAACCCCACGGCAGGAGCATCCTTTCCAAATTGTTCCAAGAGCCTATCATATCTGCCGCCATTGACCACGTAATCTCCGGTTCCATACGTGTAAGCCTTAAAAATAATGCCGGTATAATACTGGTACTGGCTCAGCATGCCAAGATCATAAGAAACGTAATCAGAAAGCCCGTAATATTCAAGAATCCGGTGTACCTCTTCCAGGCGCTCAATCGCCTTCAGCGCTCTTAGATTGGAAGTCAGTTCCCGGGCCGCCTGGATCTGATCCAGGGAGCCGAACAGTTCCGGAAGCTTTAAAAACACCTGCTTTAACTCCTTTGAAATGGGCTGGGCCATCACCAGTTCTTCTACACCAAAATAATTTTTATTTTCAATAAGCTCCCTTAGAGCCTCCTCCATTTCCTCGTCCATGCCGGCCTCTTCTATCAGCCCTTTGAAAAAATCCACTTCACCTAATTCCACCTGGAATTCCGTCAATCCTGACGCCTTCAAGGCCCTGATCACCATGGAAAGGATCTCTGCATCCGCATCCGCAGAATCATCTCCAATAAACTCCACTCCGGTCTGGCTGGCTTCCTTAAGTCTGCCCTGATAGCTGGAGTTATTGATAAAGGTCCTTTCAATATAGCAAAGACGGATGGGCATGTCTTCATCCAGAAAATATTTGGCCGCACATCTGGCTATGGCAGGCGTCTCATCCGGGCGCAGCACTAAGGTGTGGTTATCCCTGTCAAAAAACTTAAACATCTCCTTTGCCTTGACACTTCCCCGGGATTCATTAAAAATATCAAAAAATTCAAAGGTGGGAGTTTCAATGTCCTGATATCCGCTTAAATGGAAAACTTTTAACATCTTCTCCTGCACCGCGGCCTTTCTCGTACACTCCACTCCATAAATATCCCGGACTCCATCCGGCGTATGTAACAGTTTATTTGCCATAATAACCTCCGTCTTCTGCTTCGCATTTCCATGATAAGCCGCCATAAATGCAGTGAAGAAAATTATTTTCACGGTTTATCATTTTATGTCACTTTCTTATGGTAAAGTGATAATTCGATAACGTGTAGTCAATTATAGGGGAAAAAGTGGTTCTTGTCAATCTCTTCTATCCAAATCTTTCTGGATCAATTCCAGGTAGTGAACGAAAATATCCCGGTAGCTCGTGATCCGCCAGGTTTTATCCACTTCCTCGTAGGTAAAGCTTTTCCGCCCACCATCCTCCATCCGTTTCCAGAACCATTTCAGCTGGTCAAATGGGAGATAATAAATCTCATCCTTCTGGGTATAAGATAAAATGATGAATGCAATGCCTCCCTGGCTTTCAAATTCTTCCATAAAAGCGACCTGATGAGGGTGAATGTTCTGAAGGGGAAATGTGCCCGCCGAACATTCCTTTGCATCAAAGCATACCGGTATTCCCTGTACAGCTCCAATATAATCCACCGTGCTTTTCTGGTCAAAATAAGCCAGAGTGATGTGGCGGCTTTCCTTATCAATGGAAATGGGAGTGATCGGCGTAGGTATCTTCTGGATCAAGGCCAATCCTTTTTCCCGATAGCTTTCATTGCTGCGGTTAATCAGTTCTTCAAGGGCAGAGCCTCTTAACCCTCTGGTATTCCAGGTTCCCATCTCCGCCTCCTATCTCCATTCCCTGCATATTTTTGAAAAGGTCTTTGGCAAAGGCGCATAAAAGGTCCGGCCTGATAAGTAGGAAAGAGGCTCCGGCAGCTCAGGGAATGTTACCTGATAAGAATGGAGAAGCTGGGAATTGATATGGTAAAGTCTTTTTGCTTCCTCATTGACCCTGCTGTCACCATATTTATAATCTCCTACGATTGGGTGCCCGATAGAGGATAAATGGGCACGGATCTGATGGGTGCGTCCTGTGATCAGGGTAACCTTAAGGAGGGTGTAACCTTCCTGCCGCTGAACCGGCTCATATTCCGTCACAATGGGAGCGCTCCCCGGGACCTCCTGCTTATGGACCGTCACCTGATTGGAAGCTTCCGACTTTGTCAAATAGCCAGTGATTACCTGTCTGTCTGAAATCTGTCCCTTTACCACGCACTGGTAATACTTGTGAATGCTCCTGTCCTTAAAGGAGGCGGACATGATCTGAAGGCCTGCCAGCGACTTTCCTCCTACCACCAGACCACTGGTGTTCCGGTCCAGACGGTTGCACACGGAAGGCCGGAAGCTCCTTAACTGGTCTGTGGATAACTGGCCGTTTGAAACCAGATAATCGATCATGTATTCCACCAGGGATTCATCTGATTCCCTGGCTTTCTGAGAGAGCATACCTGCCGGCTTGTTTACCAAAAGGATGTGCTCATCCTCATATATAATGTTTAAAGATACTTTCTTTACCTGCTGAAGTTTCACCTGGGAAAATTTTCCGATGGTTTCATCAGAAAGAAAAAGCTTGACCTCGTCTCCTTCTACAAGCTTTTCCGAACCCTCGCACTTCCTGCCGTTTAAGATGATGTTCTTCTTTCTCATCATCTTATAAAGAAAGCTTTTTTCTGCAAGATTCAAATATTTAGAAAGCAGCTTATCCAAACGCTGCCCTGCTTCATTTTTCGATACAATCAAAGACTGCATGTTCTGTCCTTTCTTAACCTTGCCACGAACTTTGGCATAGAGGTATACCCAAAGGGTATTTCTGTCCTGCCGATTACATGGACAGGCTTTTTAACAGCTTGATCCCACGCTCCACGCTGCCGTCATCCTTATACTCTGCTTCCGGTTTCAAGCTGGAAAGGCAATTGATAAATTCCTTTTCATCCAGAATGAGCCTTACATCCAGTTTTAGCTGATTGCCGAGGAACATGTCCTTAAAAAAACATTCTGCTTTTCCTGTATTGAACTTTTTGGCGGTACAGTAAGCATAGACACCGGTAGGATGAACCGCAGCCACATCCACCGGTAGGATTGCATCCCTGGAGGTGATAATCAGATCGTAAAGCATACTGCATTTTCCTTCATGGGATGAAGCTTTTTTATATAGTTCCTCCGGCAGCGTTTTGTACTTCCATGAGGCCAGAAGGGGCGAAGCCCAATTGGCCACCGGCAGTACGGAAAGAATGGCTGTGACCGTCAGTATGTTTTTCCAGGATGAGCTGTCTGCCATAGCCCGGCCCAATAGCTGTATGAGTATCAGAGCCGCCCCGGCAAGGACCTTCCCAAGTTCTGTTCTTCTGTGATAATTACGGTAACCGTACTGTCCCTTCCTGCATCGTTTCACTTTTGTATTCCTCTTCCTTTGCCTGCTCTTTTATATAGCCTTCATTAACCCCTTCATAAGACGAAAGATGGCGGTGTGAGGCACTGTTTTGCACAAAAGCCGGAAGGTCTTCATGGTGGTTCCATATACGGAAACCGGACGCCCCATCATGCTGTCCCGCAAAGCCAGACTTACCACCTTCTTAGGATCTGCCATGACCACCCGCTTGTAAAGAGGAATCTTTCCCGTGGTTTCCGCAATATCAAAAAATTCGGTTTTCACAGGTCCCGGGCATACTGCCGTCACATAGATTCCCTTTTTCTTCAGTTCTTCATTCAGCGCCCTGCTGTAGCTTAACACAAAGGATTTTGTAGCCGCATAAATGGCAAATCCAGGTTGAGGCAAAAAGGAGGCAGCAGAGGAAAACTGTATGATACGGCTGTTCTCCGACATATAGGGAAGAACCATATGGGTCACAGCGCAAAGGGCTTTGCAGTTTAATTCCACCATGCCCATTTCATCCCCTATGTTTACGGTACCCACGTCGCCGATTTTCCCATAGCCTGCCGCATTAATTAACCACTTTACATCCGGCTTTTCTTTCGCCAGGATATCCTGTAAGCTCATCAGTCTGCTATCATCCGTTAAATCAATGGCAAAGGACCGGACCTTAACCGGAACAAGAGGGGACAACTCCTCCAGCCGTTCCTCTCTCCTTGCAATAGCCCATATTTCTCCAATTCCATTAAAACGGTCAGCAATCTGCATGATAAATTCTCTTCCCATGCCGGAAGATGCACCTGTTACAATGGCAATCTTCATAATTGATTCCTTCTTTTCTTTTATTTTTACCCACGCATTTTGGGATTTATTTTTTACCTGCTTTTTTATGGACGTTTCTTATGGTCTTTTTCTTTTGTTCCCGGCGGTCTCTAGTCTCTGAAGCTGTTCTTCTATTCCCGCTGCCAAGATTCTTCCCTGTTTTATTGTCTGAGAAACCTCCAGGAGTGCCTGCTTTCGGACGGATCAGGCATTTTTTATCATAACCGATCAAATCGGTACGGCCTGCAAGTCTCAATGCCTCAGAAACCAATTCATAATTTTTCGGATTCCGGTACTGGATCAGTGCCCTTTGCATGGCCTTTTCATGAGGATTCACCGGCACATACACCTTTTCCATGGTCCGGGGATCATATCCCGTGTAATACATACAGGTGGATATGGTAGAAGGAGTTGGATAAAAGTCCTGGACCTGCTCAGGCATATATCCTAAATCCCGTAAATATTCCGCAAGCTCCACGGCCTCCGAAAGACCTGAGCCTGGATGGGAGGACATTAAATAGGGGACTAAATACTGTTTCATGCCAAGCCGCCCATTCATTTCGTTATATTCCTTTACGAACTGGCGGTATACCTGGTTCCGGGGTTTTCCCATTTTTGAAAGCACCTTATCCGACACATGCTCCGGGGCCACCTTTAACTGTCCGCTGACATGGTACTGGCAAAGCTCCTTTAGAAACTTTTTGCCAGAGTCCGCCAGCACATAATCGAACCGGATGCCGGAACGGATGAATACCTTTTTCACCTTTGGCAGGTTTCTTAACTTTCTCAGCAATTCAATATAGTCCGTATGATCCGCTTTTAAATTCCTGCAAGGATCCGGGAACAGGCACTGCCGGTTGGGGCAGGCTCCCTTTGTCATCTGTTTTTCACAGGCCGGGGACCTAAAATCCGCCGTGGGTCCTCCTACGTCATGGATATATCCCTTAAAGTCCGGCTCTTCTGTCAAAAGCTTTGCCTCATCCAGAAGGGAATTATGGCTTCTGGCCTGTATGATCCTGCCCTGATGGAAGGTAAGGGCGCAAAAGCTGCATGCACCAAAGCAGCCACGGTTGCTGATCAGGCTGAATTTAATTTCCCTGATGGCAGGAACTCCCCCAAGCTCCTCATAAGAAGGATGGTAATTCCTCAAATAAGGTAGAGCATAGACCTCATCCATCTCCTCCATGGAAAGAGGCTTGGCCGGAGGATTCTGGACCACAAATAAATTGTCCTTATATGGCTCCACCAGACGTTTTCCGGTAAATGGGTCCGTATTATTATACTGAATGTAATAGCTTTTTGCATATTCCAGTTTATCAGCCTTCATTTTGTCGTAAGAAGGAAGAATCTGGGCATCATATACGGATTCTAAGCTGTCCGTCTTATAGACTGTCCCATCGATAAAGGTGATATCCTTGATGTCAATCCCGCTGTTTAATGCATCTGCAATTTCCACAATGGACTTTTCCCCCATCCCATAGGAAATAAGATCCGCCTGGGAATCGATCAGGATGGAATGCTTTAACCGGTCTGACCAGTAATCGTAATGAGCCAGACGCCTTAAGCTGGCCTCAATGCCGCCGATAATGACAGGCGTTTTCTTATAGGCGGACCGGATTAAGTTGCAGTAAACAGCAACCGCATAGTCCGGGCGCTTTCCCATGACTCCACCCGGTGTATAGGCATCCTGCTGCCTGCGCTTTTTCGAAACAGAATAATGATTTACCATGGAATCCATGTTGCCGCCTGAAACCAAAAATCCAAGGCGGGGCTCCCCTAAAACCTGGATGCTGGCCCGATCCCTCCAGTCCGGCTGGGATATGATCCCCACCTTATAGCCATGGGCCTCCAAAAGGCGGCTGATAATGGCATGGCCAAAGGATGGATGGTCCACATAGGCATCTCCGGTGACATAGATAAAGTCACATTGCTTCCACCCTCTGATATTCATATCAGACCGGTTCATGGGAAGATAATCGTGCATCATGATTTTTCGACCTTTCTTTTCAGTATCTGGTGATAATCGTATATAAAGTAGTCAGCCATCTGCCGTTTTTCTTCTTCCATATCTCTGGAAAATTCATCATCAATGGCGCATACCGTCATTCCTGCCCGCTTTCCTGCCAGAATCCCGGCAGGGACATCCTCAAAAACCAGGCAATGGGCCGGAGTTACGGAAAGCTCCCCGGCAACCTTTAAATAAATATCCGGCGCAGGCTTTCCATAAGTTACTTCACAGGAGGTAGCAACTACCTGAAAATATTGCCCGATATTTAAGGAATCAATCACCGCATCCACCATCTGCCGTCCGTTGCTGGTGGCGATTCCTGCCTTTAATCCCATTTCGGCAATGTATTTAAGAAACTCGCCTGCTCCCGGTTTTAACAAAACCTCGTTCCTGTATTTTTCAATGGACATTTCCGTCCATACAGCCTTGATCTCCCCAAGGGATTCCTTCAGATTGAAACGCTCTTTAAAATAAAAAGCGGTTTCCGAAAAGCTCATCCCTTCAATCTCCTTTTGCAGATCTTCCGGGCATGCAAGCCCTCTGCTGCCAAGAAATTCTATATCAATGGATTTCCACATCCACATGGAATCAACCAGTGTTCCATCCAGGTCAAAAATCACTGCTTTCTTTTGCTCTAACATTCTCTGCTTTTGTCTCCCTTTCCTTGTTATTGCCCATGTGCTTTGGGCCTAAAGGTATGCCCGAAGAGTATTTCCATGACTTTTTAATTCCCGGATCTCTTCTTCTGAAAGCGGGCGGTATTCGCCCGGCATTAACGCTTCATCTAATACCAGGATTCCCATAGACATCCTCTTTAAGTATATCACACGGCACCCAAGAGTTTCAAACATCCGCTTCACCTGATGAAATTTTCCTTCCCGGATTGTCAAACGGATCTCAGAAGGCATTTCTTCTTTTCCCTGCCTTAATACTTCCAAATGAGCCGGAAGCGTGGGAGTTCCATCGGAAAGCACAAGTCCTTCCTCTATGCGTTCTTTTGCATCAGGCGGAAGCTCTCCTAAAACCTGGGCGAAATAAACCTTATCCACATGCTTTTTCGGTGACAGAAGCTGATGAGCCAGGTCTCCGTCATTGGTGATGAGAAGAAGCCCCTCCGTATCTATATCCAGCCGTCCCACCGGGAAAAGGTCATCCCGCTTCCGTGACCGGATAAGGCTTACCACAGTTTCGTAACGGGAATCTTCAGTGGCTGATACCACGCCCTGAGGCTTGTTCAGCATATAGTATTCATACCGGACATAGGAAACCGGACGACCATCCACGGATACCTGATGCTGCTCCGGATCGATTTTGCGCTCCGCCCTTTTCTCCGTTATGCCGTCTACCAGAATCCTGCCTTTTCTAGCCATTTCCTTGATCTGGCTTCGCGTTCCTTCTCCCATCTCCGTTAAATATTTATCAAGTCTTAATTCCTTCATCATTGCCACCGCCATCCCGGATAGTATTTGTTTTTCAATGTCGATCCGCCTCCCTTGGCAAAGCCAAGAGGGAAGCCTTCCACACAGACCAGGCACCAGCCTTTTATTGGTTCCTCCCCTTCCTTTAAGAAAATGGTTTCCCCTTTTAAATAGCGAATCACCCTCTCATCCTGCTTTTCCCATGAGATAGCTTGTCTGAACTCTTCCGGCTTTAAGGTCATGGCAAAAGCCTGTCCCGGATCAAAACGTCCCTTCTTCATCTCACCCAGCAAAAGTCCGGTCCTTAAGTAGCGCAGACCACTGGTATTCTCCGGAAAAAGTTCGGGCAAATAGTAAACCGCATCATTCTTTATCCGGATACGGGAGCGCTCCATAGGCTTTGATACCATGGAAAGGAAATCAGAAAGTTCATCAGGCAGAGGTGGCTGTTTGCTGCCGGTTTTCCCGAAAATTCCATCTCCTGCCGTGCAGTCCTTCTTTTTCAGCAATGCCATAAAATGCCCTTCTCCCCTGATCTTATGGGGAAAAAGGCGGAGACAGCCGGGGAGGCCGATCCCGCTGCTGGCCCCTTCAAAAAGAGGAAGCTTGATCAACTCCATCTCCTCATGGCAATCCAGGGTCCGGCTGATAATATCTTCATTTTCACAGGCAGAAAACGTACAGGTGGAGTATAAAAGAAGCCCGCCGGGAGCAAGCATGTCTACTGCCTGATCCATGATTTCCCTTTGAATCCCGGCATAATACTCCGGACCGTGTTCCTCATAGCTTTTTACCATATCTGCATCCTTGCGGAACATCCCTTCTCCCGAGCAGGGAGCATCTACCAGTATTTTATCAAAAAATTCACCGAAGGTTTCCTTTAATTTCTTTGGTTCCTCACTGGTGACACAAATATTTTCGATTCCCCACAATTCTAAGTTCTTGAGCAAGGCCTTTGCCCTGGAATTGCTGATGTCATTGGATACCAAAAGGCCTTTGCCTTTCAGCTTTGCCCCCAGCTCCGTGCTTTTCCCTCCAGGCGCTGCGCACAGATCTAAGACTTTGTCTCCCGGTACCACGGAAAGCAGACTTGCCGGCGTCATGGCACTGGGTTCCTGGAGATAGTAAAGCCCGGCGTAATAATAAGGATCTTTGGCCGGACGTTCTTCTCCCTCATAGTAAAAACCGTTAAGGATCCAGGGAACGGGTTCAAGCTTAAGGGTTGTCATTTCAGTAAATTTTTCCGGGGTTATTTTAAGGGTATTGACGCGCAGCCCATAGAGCCGTTCCTCATCAAAGCTTCTTAAATATGCCTCATACTCCTCTTCCCCTAATAAATTTTTCATTCTGTTTAAAAATTCTTCCGAGATTTTTCGTTCTTTCACGTTGTCGCTCCTATATGTTTAGGATGTTCAATTCGCCTTTGGCTCATCGAATGTCTATGTAAGCAATCTTAATATAGCTTTTCGAAATTTGCAAGGCAAGTTTCGATAAAAGGCCGGCTTTATCGGTCATCCTTCCGATTATCCAAACTGCTTTCTAGCCCGCCCATCCGATTATCGGAAGCGATTTTTGCTTCCGATAATATGCTAATACGAATATTTCAACCGGTATTTCTCCAGATATTTTAAGACCCAGTATGGATTGACGCTCATCTCCTCATAATGGTCGGTCCGTAAATAAATCCCCAGATGCAAATGGACTGGAAAATTGCCGGTAGTCCCCTCTACCTGGCTGTAGCCGGTGTCTCCCATAAACCCTAACAGCTCCCCTGCCGATACTTCGTCCCCTTCCTTCCACTGTCTGCTGTAGCCGTAAAGATGGGCATAATAAAGATAGGCTCCCTTTGGAGTCCGTATCCCGATCCGCCAGCCTCCCTTTTCCAGCCACCCCACTTTTTCTATCACTCCGTCGCTCATGCTGACCACCGGATAATGCCCTCTGGGCTGTTCCGTTCCCATGATGTCGCAGCCTTCATGTCCACGTTCTCCCCCATAGGTCCTTGTATCCATCCAGCCGTTTTGATAGCTTATATCCGGAGAACCGGATTGGACGTTTGTTGGGATCGGAAAAAACTTTAAATCAGTTAAAATGGTTTCGTAGGCCTGGCGAAGCTTTCTATACTCCGCCGGCTTTACCTTTAAAAGTCGGTCCGTATGGGTATCACGGTCTGTTACCCCAGTCAGATCATACTGATGCTCCACCATTAAGGAAGTCAAAGTATCATAATCAAGAGAATCCCATTCCGCCACCATTTTTCCAAGCTGTAAGCTCCTGAAATCATCGCTTTCCCAGGTATAAGCATCAAGCTGGTAAAAGGTAGGATTATTATACAGGTAATCGATCATAGTTACCTGGAAAACGGAAAGGATCAGGATGAAAAGAAGAATCACCATCATATCAGTCATGCCATTTCATATAATTGTATAAAACAATCTATTCAGGTGTACATGAAAAAATCCTTTTTCCGTCTGCTTTCCGTTGCTGCCTTAATTCTGCTGCTCCGTTATCCAGCCATTGCCTTTGAAGGAGCAAGAAACGGACTTGTTTTATGGGGCTCTGTGGTTGTGCCCACCCTTCTGCCCTTTATGATATGCTCTAATGTCATTGTGGCCTTAAATGCAATCCGAATCCTTATTTTCCCAGTCAGAAGGATCCTCTATCGGTTCTTCTGCCTTTCGGATGCAGGAAGCTATACCCTTATTTCCGGCCTTCTCTGCGGCTATCCCATGGGAGCAAGAACCTGCAGTGATTTCATGGATAATAAACGTATCTCGGAAAAAGAAGGAAGATACCTTTTAGCCATCTGCAATCATCCAAGCCCCATGTTTTTATTAGGCTATGCTGCCGGGGGCCTTCCCCCAACAGTACCGGTCTGGCTCCTACTTGCCTGTGTCTACCTGCCAATAATTCCTATTTCCATTGCAGCCCGGAGCTGTTATGGCATAAATGGGCCTGCCCTGTCCTTCCCCGTAACCAGAGAATCTTCCAAGTCCTTTGACGACAGCCTGATGGATTCCTGCGAAGTCATGGTGAAAATCGGGGGATATATCATGCTCTTTTCCATCCTGGCCCTCTACATAACAAAGCTTCCCATTGAACTCCCCCAGTATAAGGCTGTTATCCTGGGATTTGTTGAAATCACCACAGGAATCAAGGCCGTTTCCCAGGCCTTTACAGGAATCTCCGGCGGCTTGTGGATCGGAACCGTAACCGCATTCGGAGGATTATCCGGTATTTTCCAGACAAAGAGTGTTATAAAAAATGCCGGATTATCCATCCGGCACTATGTAGCTTGGAAAGTACTTCACAGCTTCCTTACCATCATACTATTTATTCTGTTGTCTCGTTTTCTTCTGTTTCTGCCATGGGCATAACAGCTCCTGTCAGCTCCTGGCGGTTAGAAGAGACGATATCATAGCTTGACTGCATGGAAGTCATAAAAGCGTCAAAACGGCCCTGGGCCCCTTCCATGGAATGACTGATAATGGTCTGAAGGCTCTTTAACATATCATCCGTATACTGAACGGAACTTTGCCTGATGCCGTTGGCGTCAGATACTGCCTGTTCCACGATCTGCTGGGCCTGGCTGTTGGCCTGTTCAATGATATCATTGGCCTGGGTGTATGCTTTCTGCATGATCTCGTGCTCATTGACCAGCTCATTTGTCTGAGCATTGGCCTGGACCAGAATAGAATCCGCCTGCTGGCGGGCTTCATTCATAATGGCATCGCGGTTGCTGATAATCTTCTGATACTGCTTGATTTCATCCGGAATGCGCAGACGGAGTTCTACCAGTAGCTCTTCAAGCTCATCCCGGTTGACCACGATCTTGCTGTTGGAGAGCGGCTGGTACTTGCAGCTGTCAATATATTCTTCAATTTCACCGATTAACTGTTCAATTCTGCTCATCATAATACGAACACTCCTTACCCTTATTTCATTCTATCTTCCATCTTCTTCATTACACGCTCCGCAACACATGCAGGTACAAACGTGTTTATCTCCCCGCCGTAGGCGGCAATCTCCTTCACAATGCTGGAACTCAAGTAAGAATATTTTAAATTCGTCGTCAAAAACACAGTATCAATTTCCGGGGCCATAACCCTGTTTGTCTGTGCGATCTGCAATTCATATTCAAAATCCGTTACAGCCCGAAGCCCGCGAATAACTGCATCCGCCTGATTAGCTCGTACAAAATCAACTAATAACCCTCCAAACGATTTCACCTCCACATTGGGAAGATCTTTGGTAAGGCTCTTTAACATATTAACACGTTCTTCTACAGAAAACAACGGCGTTTTTGAATTATTATTTAAAACTCCTATGATCAGATGATCCGACATCCTGGCAGAACGCTCAATAATATCCAAATGGCCAAATGTCACCGGATCAAAGCTTCCCGGATAAACTGCTTTTCTCATACGATTACTTCCTTTTCCATTTATTTCCCATGCTTTCCGGGAAATTTCCTATATTAATTCTTTGCAACAAACACATGTTTATTCGTCTTATAATCCTTTTCCCTTACAATCCTGTATCCCAGATTCTCCAGATAATCAAAAGAGGTTTCTAAAGAGGCTTCCACAATAATGGTCGTTTCCTCATCAATCAGGCTGGAAGCGGCCAGATACTGCAAGACCTTTTTTTCCCAATCATTATTATAGGGAGGGTCCATAAAAACAAAATCAAACACATACCCTTTCCCTTCCAGTCTTCTAAGTCCTGTAGTGACGTCACAGTTCAACACAGCGGCGCCATCTTCCAGCTTTGTGGTCTTTAAATTCTCACGAATGCATTCCGCTGCTCCCGGACTCTGCTCCACCATGACTGCAAGTCTGGCTCCCCGGCTCAGCGCCTCGATTCCAATAGCTCCGCTTCCGGAGAATAGATCCAGAAAACAGCAATCAGGCATGTCCCCCTGAATCATATTAAAAAGCGTTTCTTTAATTCTATCTGTGGTGGGCCGTGTATCCTGCCCCTCTATGGTCTTTAAAACAAGCCTTCTGGCTTTCCCGGCAATCACTCTCATGATAATTCCTCACTTTATTTTTCCAAATCATTATAATATGAATCCGGAAGATATACAACTAATTCCTCAAAAAATAGGAGCCGCAGCTCCTATAACTGAATATCAGTTACGAAACTGCAGCTCCCGGTTTCCCTTCTATTATCCAAGTTTACTGGTTATAATGTTTATTCGAAGGGTGTTTTTTTGTTTTTTACAGGTTATTTACCTGCCATCTGTCTTTCCTGGGCTTCGATCATCTTCTTAACCATATAACCGCCTACGGAACCATTCTGAGCGGAAGTTAAGTTTCCGTTATAACCGTTTGTTAACGGAACACCAATCTCGTTGGCAACTTCCATTTTAAAACGATCCATTGCTTCTTTTGCTTCTGGTACATTTGTAGTATTAGATCTACCTGACATAATGATATGCCTCCTTCTCATCTATTCACCATGATTTGTTTTTTTTAATAATTCATGGTGTGTTTTGTGCTACACTCCTATTATGGCTGGAATAGAATGAAATACACTAGAAGGTTTTTCGTAAAATGTAATTTTTTAGGAAAAAAATCGAGCCTTCATAAACATTCTCATGAAAATACGGTTTTAATCCTCTTGACCAGTCTCCAATATCTTTTCAATATTCGTTTTGACCAACTGGAATGCAACCTCATTCATGCCGCTGTTTATAATAACATCCGCCATGGGCTTCGTAGGCTCCACAAACAAATAATGCATAGGCTTAACTGTGGTTAAGTACTGTTCCACAACACCCTCGATATCCCGTCCTCTTTCTTTCACATCCCGGATCACACGGCGAAGGATCCGTTCATCGGCATCAGCTTCCACAAAGATTTTTATATCAAACATGCTCCTCAAGCGATCATCCGCAAAAACCAGGATCCCCTCGACTAAAATAACCTTTTTAGGCTCTACCTTCACCACATCTTGAGAACGGTTATGCATGGAATAATCATAAACAGGGCCATCAACCGCTTCTCCTGCCCGCAGTTTCCGAAGCTGCTCCAGTAAAAGCTCCGTTTCAAAAGCTTCGGGATGGTCATAATTCATTTTCTTTCTCTCTTCAAAAGAGATCCCATCCTGCTTTTTATAATAATTATCATGATAAATAACCGCAATATCGTCGCAAAATGCTTCCTTTAACCGGTTGGTAAAGGTTGACTTCCCTGAACCGGTTCCTCCGGCAATTCCAATTAACACACACTTCATCTTCCGTGCTCCTCCACTTATTTGCCGTATAAGCAGCAAATCTTTATAAATAATTAGGGTCCAACCTCTTAAAAAAGAATTGAACCCTTTAATCGTTTACTCAAATACAGTTGCTTCCTCATATACAACAGTTTTTGGCTTTACTGCATTATAATAATTAGCAAAAGTAACCTTCATATAGGGATATACATAAATGAAAGCCAGACCACAGGTGACAAGGCCCAAAAGCTGCCATAAAATAAAGGACAGTTCCAGAACAAAGAATTCCCACTTATGTCCTACCATCATTTCCTTACTTTCACGGATGCACTGCATGATACCTTTACTTGGATCCTCAACCAGAACAAAAATAGCCTGTGAATAGCGGTAAGCAGCTATAATTCCCGGAATGATAAAAAGTAAAGCCCACAAAAATGTAAGCAGGGACACCATGAGAAGCAGTCCCAGGGCTTTAAAGAAATACCTTACAGATCCGAATAAATCACCGTATGACATAGTATTATCCCTGTTAGCAACCTTTAAACAGTACGACTGATATCCGAATTGGATAATAGTGCTGATAATAATATTAATAATTACAAAAATAACGCTGCTGGCCGCAAACGCTCCAGTCTGGCCTATATCCCCATAAGCGCCTGCATTATCTATCATGCCCTGCCATATATCCAGAAATCCCTGCACAGCAGATAATACAATCGTAATGACACCTAAAATTATTGTAACCATATAAGGGCTTACCAGTGCCTCCCTCATGGCATCTTTGGCATCCATTTTTAAAGCTAATCTACTCATTACATTCCTCCTGTTTCCTGACTTGATAATTTTACGTAAATAAGTTTATCATTTGCCGTCGATTATTGCAAATATTTTCTGCAAAAATCATAAATCCAGATAATTTTAACTACAAATTAAGCTTATCATAGCTTTTCTCAAGATACTCTTTCAGCTTGCCATTAAGCTCCTGGTGCTCCTCTTTCATAAGCTCCGGATCCTCCTCAAAAAGCCGTTTCACTTCATCTGAAACGGTCTTTAACAGGTTTGCATCCGTAAATATATCCCCCAGCTTAAATTCCAGATCTCCGCTCTGCCTGATACCGAAAACATCACCTGGTCCCCGAAGCTTTAAATCCTCTGAAGCAATAAAAAAGCCGTCATTGGACTGGGTCAAGATATCCAGCCGTTCTTTCGTCCCCTCCTGGTCCGAGGTTCCTACCATAATACAGTAAGACTGGTATTTCCCCCGCCCCACGCGGCCTCTCAGCTGGTGAAGCTGAGCCAGGCCGAAGCGCTCTGCATTTTCAATCATCATAACCGTTGCATTGGGAACGTTTACTCCTACCTCGATTACAGTGGTGGATACCAGAACCTTGATTTCCCCGCAGGCAAATCTTTCCATGATCCCGTTTTTTTCTTTCGGCTTCATTTTCCCGTGAAGGTATTCCACTGAAATTCCCGGAAGCGCCTCCCTTAAGATTTTCGTATAATCCACTACATTTTCCGCTTCAATCATTTCGCTTGCTTCTACCATAGGGCAGATCACATAGGCCTGGCGGCCGCTTGCTGCCTCTTTCCGGATAAATTCATAAGCCTTCTCCCGGTAACCGGTATCCACAACACAGTTTTTAATGGGTAATCGGTTTGCGGGCAGCTCATCAATGACAGAAATGTCCAGATCTCCGTAAATGATAATGGCCAGGGTCCGCGGGATGGGTGTGGCGCTCATTACCAGAACATGAGGCTCTTCCCCCTTTTTCCCCAGCATTTCCCGTTGGCTTACCCCGAACCGGTGCTGTTCATCGGTAATCACCAGTGCCAGATTATCGTATACCACCTTCTCCTGAATAAGGGCATGAGTGCCGATAATGATATCCGCCTCATGGGAAGCAATCTTTTCGTAAGCAATTCTTTTTTCCTTTGCTGTCATGGAGCCCGTAACAAGTATGGGTTTTTTATCGATCTGATGCATGGCAAACAGCTCTGTCATGGATTCAAGATGCTGCTTTGCCAGTACCTCCGTAGGCGCCATAAGGGCCCCCTGGTATCCGTTATACGCCGCTTGAAGAAGGGAAAGTATAGCGATGATCGTCTTACCGGAGCCCACGTCTCCCTGAATAAGGCGGTTCATGACCTGCCCACCTGACAAATCGCCGTATACCTCATATAAAACCTTTTCCTGGGCATTGGTCAGGGAATAGGGAAGACTTTTCTTTAAAGCCTCCACCTGGGGGGATAGATTTAAAATATAAGCGCTCTTTTTATCCTCTCTCTTGTCTCTTAGACGCCGGACCGCCATTAGAAAAAGAAAAAACTCATCAAACACCAGCCTTTTTCTGGCAAACAGCAGTTCATTCCGGTCCGTCGGAAAATGAATATGTTCAATAGCAAAATTATATTCCGCCAGTTCGTGCTTTTTGCGCAAATCCCCAGGCATATAATCCCGCACCATGCCACGGAGGCTTAAGGCCTGCTTTTGAGCCCTGACAATGGTTTTATTGCTCAGTCCCTTGGTCTGTCCGTATACAGGCTGCATGGAATGGACCACCTGCTCATAAGCCTCCGCCGTAAATATCTCGGGCTGTTCCATGGTCAGACGGCCGTTTTTCTTCACCACCCGGCCACGGAAAACAGCGCGCATTCCCGCTTTTAAAGTGGAATGAAGGTAGGGCATATTGTACCAGGTGAGCAAAAGAGTTCCCGTCATATCCTTTAAAGTCGTTGTGATGACCTGGATGTGGCTGTACCGTTTTACATCCGGAGTCTTAAAAAGCATCCCGGCAACTGTCATCACCTGATCCGGCTTAAGCTCCCCAATAGAACAAGGCTCCTCATAGGTGTCATAAGCTCTCGGATAATATTCCAGAAGATCTCCAACGGTTATCACTCCAACCTTTTGAAACAATTTTCCTGTTTTTTCTCCGATCCCCTTTAAGGAATCAATAGACTCATAATTCAAAGCCGGGTTCCCCTCCTCTCTTTTTTCCTGCATAGCAAAACCGGGCAGACAGGCCTCGTCTGCCCGGTATAAAAATGCCGCTGGCTCTTTTTTATTCTACGGATATAAGATAATAATAAATCGGCTGTCCGCCTGCATGAAGCTCTACCTCGCAGTGGGAAAACAATACTTCCGCTTTTTCCTTAAGCTCTTTTGCATCCTCTTCCCTGACATCCTTGCCGTAATAGACAGTTACTAATTCAGATTCTTCTTCTACCATGGACTCAAGGGCTTCCAGCACCGTGGATTCGATTTCCTTTCCAACAGCCAGAATTCCATTGTCGCCGAGTGCCATGATATCCCCTTCACGGATCTCAATATCATCGATCATGGTATTGCGGACCGCATAGGTAATCTGTCCGGTTTTTACACGGGACATCTCTTCCGTCATGATCCTCTCATTATCCTCAGGTGATAAATCCGGGGCAAAGTTGATGATTGCAGTAATGCCCTGGGGTATGGTTTTTGAAGGGATAACAATGACCTTTTTGTCCTCTACCAGGCTTTTAGCCTGCTCTGCAGCCAATATGATGTTTTTATTGTTTGGCAGAATGTAGATGGTGCCGGCATTCACCTTATCAATGGCATTTAACATATCCTCTGTACTTGGGTTCATGGTCTGACCGCCCTGGATCAGATAATCTGCACCGATCCCCCTGAATATTTCATCAAGACCTTCACCGGCAGATACGGATATAAAGCCATAGGGCTTTCTCTGTTCCGCCCTTTTTTCGACCTCAGCTTTTTGCTGTGCCGCCAGCTTTTCCGATTCTTTGATCAGTTTTTCCTGGTGTTCTTCCCTCATATTATCAATCTTCATGCGGGATAAAGAGCCATAAGTAAGGGCCTTTTGAATCGCAAGTCCCGGATCATTGGTGTGGACATGGACTTTTACCATATCATCGTCTGAAACAACCACAATGGAATCGCCGATGGATTCCAAGTATCCCTTGAATTCGTGCTCCTTCTTATCATCATAGCGGTTTTCCAGATTGATGATAAATTCGGTACAGTAACCGAACCGGATATCAATGTCAGCAGTTTCCGCTCCTGAGGCTCCAGCAGTAACAACCGGCCGCCTTTCAACCTCTACAGATAAGTCCACCTCCTTGCCTGACAGGCAGTCAAAGGCTCCCTTCATTACCTGCATAAGGCCCTGGCCGCCGGAATCCACAACTCCAGCCTGCTTTAAAACCGGAAGCATCTCCGGTGTCTGGCTCAATACGTAATCACCGTGATCAATCACCTTCTGGCAAAACTCAAGAATATCCTCTGTCTCTGTAACCAGCTCCGCCGCCTTTTCTGCCATGCCTCTGGCTACGGTAAGAATGGTTCCTTCTTTGGGCTTCATTACTGCTTTATAAGCAGTTTCAGTTGCCCGAACAAAGGAATTGGCTAAAACTGTGGCAGTCACCTGATTGACGGAATCGATCTCTTTTGTGAAACCCCGGAACAGCTGGGACAGGATCACACCGGAATTTCCTCTCGCTCCTCTTAAAGAACCGGAGGAAATTGCTTTTGCTAACGCTTCCATAGTAGGATTCTCAATGGCAGCTACTTCTTTTGCCGCCGCCATGATGGTCATGGTCATGTTGGTTCCGGTATCTCCATCCGGCACTGGAAACACATTCAGTTCATTAATCCATTCTTTCTTTGCTTCCAGTCCCTTTGCTCCTGCCAGAAATGCCTTCTGCAGCATTTCGGCGTCTATATACTTCATACCCACGGGTAGTTTCCTCCTTAATCAATCACTCTTACGCCTTCGACAAAGATGTTAATCTTATCTACTGTCATACCTGTGAATTCTTCTACTTTGTATTTTACATTTTCAATCAAGTTATCCGCCACCGCAGAAATGCTGACCCCATAGGCTACAATTACATGGAAATCGATGGTGATATGGTTGTCCTGGATGTTCACATTGATTCCGTGAGTCAGGCCTTCCCGTTTTAAAAGCTTAACAAGTCCGTCTTTCATACTGACAGCCGCCATACCGACGATACCGAAGCATTCCACTGCGGTCGTTCCGGCATACATAGCGATAACATCAGGGCTTACCTGGATTTCGCCCAGTTTATTATTAATATAACCCTTCATAGTCTCTACCTCCGTTCTTTCTGTCTGTTTTGATTATACATGATTTTTCCAAAAAAAGAAACAAATTTTTAATTTTCACTTGCAAATCCATGTGTTTTCTGTTATCATACATTTGTTGTGGATTTTTCAACCATAAAAAGTCCAAGTCGCTTTTAAGGAGGTGCAATCATGGCTAAATGTGCAATTTGTGAAAAAGCTGCTCACTTTGGCAACGCAGTGAGCCATTCCCATAGAAGATCTAATAAGATGTGGAAAGCAAATGTGAAGTCCGTTAAAGTAAAAGTTAATGGCGGCGCTAATAAGAAGATGTACGTATGTACTTCCTGCTTAAGATCCGGATTAGTTGAAAGAGCTTAATCGAAGGAAACTCCTGGCTGGTATCAGTCAGGAGTATTTTTTTGTCTTTTTCATGAGGCCGGCCCTTTTTAAAGGCTGGCCCCATTTATTTTTAACAGCATTACTTGCTCAGCAGCAGAACAGGTTATATCCCAGTACCAGACATCCGATGATAAACAGGATCGTTACGATAGTCGCCGGGATAAAAAGCAGAATTGCCATGCCCGCTCCAAAGCAGAACAGCATAAGTCCGCATACTCTTCTCATATCATCCCTCAATCCATTCAGGCTATATGACATCCTATGCGGCTTATCCCTTTCTTATTCTTCCGTTTTTTTCTTATCTTCCGCGGCGGCCATCTCCTCCGCCACTTTTAAGGCTTCCGGAGAAACCTCTTTTGTTCCGCCAGCAAATTTGTTGACAAAATCCGGCACCATATCCAAAATTTTCGTTACAGCATCCTGCTGCTTGATATTTACCAGCTTTGTTATTCCATTCTGGATGATCAGCACCGCACTGGGACTCATCTTTGCATGCATGCCTCCTGCCCCATTCTGCTTTGCATCTCCTGCAAAGGATCCGGCAGCCATGCCGCAGGTCACATCCACCAAAGGCAGGATGATCGTATCATCTACCTTTACCGCATCTCCTACTACAGTTTTTGTCGCTACAAAAGAATCCATTCCCTTAAACAGCGACTCTACTGTAGATGTAAAATTATTCTCTGCCACGTTAAGCAATTCCTCCTTTATGAAGCCATCCCTTTAATAAACGCCTGAAATTCCTATCCAACAGCATACGCGATCCAATGAAAAGAATCGTTCCCGTACGGATCCTGCCCTGAAACGTTCCTTCCGCAGTAAACACAGACCGGTCAAAAACAGGATACAGGTTTAAATGCTTATGACAGAGCGGATAAATAACGCTTGCATAGGTAAGCACCTGTCCGGTTAAATACGGGTCGTCAAAGCCAAAGGTTATTTTTCCCTTCCCTCGGCGGGGAAGGATATGGCGGATCAGTTTTTTTCCCTGCCTAAAAAGCAGCTTTACGGTTTTCTGGTTTTCCTTATTGGAAATCCAGGCATGAATCTCATCTTTTTTGTCTTTTATTGTTGTCAGTGTATCACAGATCCGCATGAAAAAAAACTTAAGTTTTGTAAAAGTCATAAGAACCTTATTCTTGACTCTTGCAAACAGCTCCATAACCCCGAATCTTTTTTTCTTTTTTGGATCTTCCTTTGGAGGCGTAAATTTCCTTAATTCCTCCTTTGGAGGCGGCAGGTTCCCGGGTTTTTCCTGGATCCTGTCATGGATCTCATCTTTTACTTCCAGTGCTTCTCTTATGGGTTCCGGCTCCATTACTTCCATGGCCTGAACCATGATCTCTCCAGCTTCCTTAAGCTCTGAATCCATCTTCTTGGGCTTTCCTATGCGGAAGCCAAAAAACCGGACCCTCACAATTAAGTCCTCCTCGTACTGGGCTGTCACGGAAAGGATATGTAGAAGCCAGGTAATCCTGGCCTTTCCCTTCACCTTTCCGTCATAAGAACCCTCTGCCCGATACCGGACCGGGACCAGAAGGACCAGCAGAACCACAGTGAGGATAAGCCCTAAAACGATAAGCACCAGCAGCCCTAAGATTTTAAGTATAAACAAAATTATATGAAGCATGAACACCTCACACCTTACCGGCTCCTTCCCCTATAAAAGCAGGCAGATCAAAGCCTCCTGTTTTCCGGTACATATCACCAATGATATTTCCGGCCACCTCTAACGCTTCCCAATAATCGGACGCTATGCCTAAAATGAGAAATTCTTCCTCCCGGTAAATGGGCCATAAAAGCGACATTGCCGGATAGATATCAAGTATATTATTCCCATTTGCAGCAGGCGTAATCACATAAGTCCCAGGTCCGGGCTTTAACCTGCGGATTCCCTGAATGATCCGGTAACGTTTCTTCTTCGCTTTCTCGCCTACGTACAAACGGTCAAACCAGCTTATTTTCATCATCCATCAGCTCTTCCAATAATTCCTTGCAAGTTTCCTTTTCCGTTTCATCCAGGCAGCTTTTTAAGCTTCCTTCAATATATGCCTGTATTTCCTCAATTGAATTAAAAAAGACAGGAAGGTCTGACAGAACCTTAGCCATAATGGCGCGGACCACCGGCCTGGAAACGCCAGAGAATACCTCTTCAAGCTCCTCAAAGTACTCCTTTGCCGTTTTCTCCAGATAGGAACGGTCAACAACCGCCGTTTCCTCCGCCTTACCTGTCTCTTTCTCCGTATTCCGTCCTTTTAGTTCCACAAAAGAACTTCCGGATAAAAGCTTGTCTACATTTACAGCTTTCACATAATCCGGGTCTTTATTCCGTTCATCGCTCTCTTCCGGCAGTTCCGTCCTTAAATAACGCTCATAGTAAGTTTCCTGCCTTCCCTCCAGCTGGGTTAGCCTGTCAAAAAAATCTTCGTTTGCAGGGGAATAATCTTCGTTTGTGAATTTTTCCAGAATCTCTGCTGCCATGGAGCAGTAAAGCTCCTCTTCCTTCACATCAATGACCGTTTCCGGCTTAGCAAACACCATGACACAAAAATCATTGATAATGTCCTGGAGCATGATGTAAAGGCCGGATTCATCCATAAGACCCTCGCAGGCAAGAGCAAGCTTTGAAGAAGCTTCTTCATAGCCTTCGGCAGTCATATTCCCGTAATCCTCGCGGCGGAACTGTTCCAAAAGCTCAAAAAGGCCCTTATGCCCCTCTTCCATTCCCGAGGGAAGCTTTGCCATGGATTCCGTGCGGAGGGTATACATCATATCATTAAGATTTTCCAAGGGAGAACCAATATAAACGGACAGCCCTTCCATGACAAGGCTGAAAAACTTCTGTTTCGTTAAACGGGCCGGAAGCTGCCCGATGATCTGCCTGATCCTTCCGTTTATAACAGCTGTTTCCCTGGTATCTGTTACGAACCCGGTGAGACGCTTTGCAAAGCTCTCATCATCATGTCCGGTTTCCGGCAAAGTAATAAACTTCCGTTCCAAGCGGTTTAAAACATATTCATAAATCTGAAAGCAGTCGGTATAGGAAGTCAGGACTTCTACTTCATGAGTGATATCCTCACGAAGCTTCAGCAGCCCCTCTTCCACATCTTTCCCGGAGCAATGCTCCTTAAGCAGCCCGTTAAGCTGCTGACAGTAAGCAATAATCCTCTCCGGAATCACCGGCGCTTCCCCTATGGTTTCAAATAAAGTATAATAATTCAGCACCAGCCTTACATAGGAGTACTGGTACGCTGCAGTCATCTGTTTTTTCAGCAAACGGGTCTCCAAATTTATCTCCTCCCGGAAGGTTTATGAATGGTAATTCTTAAGGATAGAACGGCGCAGCAGGTCTAAAGCCTTTACCACGGACTGTTCCCTGATCTTTTCCCGGTTTCCCTTAAAATGATATTCTTCCACTGAAACCTTGTCCTTCATATAGCAGGCCATGTAAACCAGTCCTACCGGTTTTTCTCCATCAGAATCCGGTCCTGCAATCCCTGTCACTGCGATACACACATCAGAATCGGCCGCAAAAACACCTCCGATAGCCATTTCTTTAGCAGTCTGTTCGCTGACCGCACCGTATTTCTTCAAGGTACTTTTGCTAACATCAAGATGCTTTCTCTTAGCCTTGTTGGAATAGGTGATAAAGCCTTCCCGGAACACCTGGGAAGCTCCCGGCACATTCACCAGACGCCCTGCGATCAGCCCTCCGGTGCAGGATTCCGCCGTAGTCACTGTCAGCTCATATTTTTTAAGGAGGCGGACAACTGCCATTTCAATGGTCTCTTCCTCCTTTGTGGTATACACATCGTCCCCAAAACGGCTTTTGATCTCTTTTACCACCGGCTTTAAAAGGCTTTTGGCTTCCTCTTCACTTGATGCCTTTGCCGTGACCCTTAAATGCACCTCAGCGGTTTTCGCATAGGTGGCAATCGTTGGATTGGACTGGCCGTCAATGAGGTCAAGAAGCTTATTCTCTACCTGGCTCTCCCCATGTCCGCAGATCTTGACCATTTGGGAACGGATCACTTCAGGCTGGAGCTTTTGAAGATATGGGAATACCTGGTCGTGAAACAGAGGGGTTAATTCACCCGGAGGTCCTGGCAGCAGGATTGCCACCTTTCCATCCTTTTCCATAATCAGACCGGGAGCAGTACCGTTGTTATTGTCAAGTACAACCGCTCCCTGGGGAACAAGAGCCTGCTTCCAGTTATTATCTGGAATCTCTTTATAAATGCTGTTTTTAAAATACTCCTTGATTCTTTCCTTTGTATGGACATCTTCCACCAGAGAAAGTCCCATAACCTCCGCACAGACCTCTTTTGTCAGATCATCCTCCGTAGGCCCCAGGCCCCCGGTCAGGATGACAACATCCGAGCGCTTTAAGGCCGTCTCAAAACTTTCCGAAAGCCGCTCCCGGTTATCGCCCACCGTAACCTGATGGTACATGGAAAGACCTAAAAGAGCACATTTCTCCGCCAGATACTGAGTGTTGGTATTTACAATATTTCCAAGAAGAAGTTCCGTTCCAACTGAAATCAGTTCAACAACCATGATTACATACTCCCTTCCATAAGAACGCGATAATTTTTTGCTATATAATCAACCAGTGAAACCACAGTAAGTATGGTGGCAATCCAGATAAACACCGTTGTGACAAAGGATAATGCCGGAATATTCAGGATAAGAAGAACCGACATGATCATCTGGAACACCGTCTTAAACTTTCCCCAATAGCTTGCTGCAATCACCACGCCATTATCGGAAGCCACCAGACGGAAACCGCTGATAATAAATTCACGGCTTATGATCACGATAACGATCCAGGCCGAAAGCTGGCCCAGGGCTGTAAAGCAGATAAGTCCGGCACAAACCAGCAGCTTATCCGCCAGAGGATCCATAAACTTGCCGAAATTAGTCACCAGACCATACTTTCTTGCAATCTTTCCATCCAGTAAGTCCGTAAAGCTGGCTACAATGAATATGGCAGCCGCAATGTAACGGTATGATGCATTTGCACCCCCGTCAAGCAGCAGAAACAGAACAAAAAACGGAATCATAATAACTCTTAAAATCGTAAGCTTATTCGGTAAATTCATCCTCCAACTCTCCTATCAAATCATATTCCATAGCCCCTGTCACGCGGACCCTGGCAAAATCACCTGACATCAGTTCTTCACCGGTCTGGACAAAAATCATTCCATCAACGCCTGGTCCATCCATATAGGTTCGGCCTACATAAGCGTTTTCATCCGCCACCTTGCCTTCTATCATAACCTCCAGGGGTTTCCCGATCATTGATCTGGAAAATTCAAAGGAAATCTCCTGCTGAAGTTCCATAATGGCATCACGGCGTTCCTCTTTTACCTCCTGCAAAACCTGATCCGGGAATTCCGCGGCAGGTGTATCTTCTTCTGCGGAATATGCAAACACTCCCAAACGCTGGAATTCCATCTCATCCACGAACTCCATCAGTTCTTCGTGATCTTCCTGGGTTTCCCCTGGGAATCCGGAGATCAGGGTGGTCCTAAGAGCCATATCCGGGATTTCTTTCCGAAGCTTTTCCACGATTTCCCGAAGCTGGACCTTAGTGGTCCTGCGGCCCATGAGTTTTAAAATCCGGTCGCTGGCATGCTGTATGGGCAGATCAAGGTATTTACATATCTTCTCTTCTTCCTTTATGGTCTGGATCAGCTCATCCGTGATTTCTTCCGGATAACAGTACTGGATCCGGATCCACTGAATCCCGGGTATGCGGCATAAGCTTTTAAGAAGCTTTGGAAGTGATTTCTCACCATATAGATCCATTCCATAAAGGGTGGTTTCCTGAGCGACTAAAATAAGCTCTTTCACACCCTTTTCAGCCAGCTTTTCTGCTTCTTTTATCAGGCGTTCCGTGGGAACACTGCGGTAATTTCCCCGCAGAGAAGGAATGATACAATAAGTACAATGCTTGTCACAGCCTTCCGCAATCTTTAAAAAGGCATAATGGCCTCCTGTTGTAAGAATCCGCTCTGTCTCAAGTTCCGGGAGCCCGTCTAAATCGTGAAAGCACTGAACATGTTCTTTTCCACCCAGGGCTTCTGCCAGAACGTGAGAAATCTCGTCATAGGTGGAAGTTCCTAAAATACCATCCACTTCAGGGATCTCGTCTATGATCTCCTGTTTATACCGCTGGGCCAGGCAGCCGGTTACAATCAATGCCTTGCATTTGCCGTCTACCTTTCTCTGGGCCATTTCCAGTATGGTATTTACGCTTTCCTCTTTTGCGTCACCGATGAAGCAGCAGGTATTGATCACAATCACATCCGCCTCGTATTCATCATCCGTAAACGTATATCCGTCTTTATTCAGAAGGCCCAGCATCATCTCCGTATCTACGAGATTCTTGTCGCAGCCCAGTGAAACACATAATAACTTCATGTTTAAACTCCTGTCTTTCATTATAAAAGGTTAGTAGATCAGCCGTTCGGTGAGCAGAGCGAATCAAATAGCAGCCTCACAGCCTTCGTTAAGTAGATTATCTCATGAGAAAGGCCATCTCATCCAAAAGGGAGACGGCCTTCTTCCTAATTATCGTCTTCTTCTGTTGCATCCGCTTCGCTTAAAATCTTCACTTTGCCCTCATACAATTCCTCTACGGCAATAGAAAGCGGTTTCTTGCCAGCATCCAAAATCTCTGACTCTGAGCCGCCGATGATCTGCCTTGCTCTTTTTGCTGCGGCAATCACAATAGAATAACGGCTCTGCACAACAGGAGCCTCTCCTGGCTCTACCTCGCTGTTTACTACATTAATTAAATCTGAATAAGATGGATGTAACATCTTTTATTCCCCTTTCTCAATCGGCTTTATATATTCTTTAATTCTTCCCGAATATGGGATAAAAACGCCATATTATTGGAAGCCCGGTTATGTTGGACCTGGATCATGCGGTGCATCTCTTCCACACAAGTGTCTATCTTATCATTAATCAGGATATAATCATAGGCCTCCATGCCTTCCGCTTCCTCAGCCGCCCGGCGGAGCCTGGCATTGATCACATCCATGTTTTCCGTACCGCGGCCGATGAGACGGCGTTTTAATTCTTCTGCATTGGGAGGCATAACAAAAACCAAAATCGCTTCAGGGAAACGTTTCTTTACCTTTAGTGCCCCCTGAATTTCAATTTCCAGGATAACATCCTTCCCCATTCTCATCTGGTTTAAAACATATTCATTGGGCGTGCCATAGTAATGGTTGACGTACTGGGCATATTCGATCAATTCTTCTTTTTCTATCATATCCTTAAAACGTTCTTCTGCCACAAAGAAATATTCCCTGCCGTCTGCTTCTCCCTCTCTGGGATTTCTGGTAGTGGCGGAAATGGACAGCGCGTAATTATCATACCGTTTCAGAAGCTCCTTCATCAAGGTTCCCTTGCCCGCTCCTGAAAATCCGGATACGACTACCAATATGCCATTTTCATTCATGTTTCTGATACTCTCCTACTCAATATTCTGGATCTGTTCCCTTACCTTTTCAATCTCGGTCTTCAGTGCGATGGCCTTATCGGAAATTTCCAGGTCATTGGCTTTAGAAAGAATGGTATTCGCCTCCCGGTTCATCTCCTGAGCGATGAAATCCAGTTTTCTACCCACACTTCCGCCTGCATTAAGCTCTGCAGAGGTATTTTCAATGTGGCTTCTGAGCCGTACGGTTTCTTCATCCACACAGATTTTATCAGCAAAAATCGTAACTTCCGCGGCAATTCTTCCTTCATCAACAGAAGCGTTTGCCAGCAGTTCCTTCACCTTGTCCTCCAGCTTTGCCCTGTATTCTAAAAGAATCCTGGGGGACCGTTCTTCAATAAATTCCACAAGCTCAGTCATAAACTTAAGCTTTCCAAGGAGATCGTTCTTTAAGTTTTCTCCTTCTGTCACTCTGGTTTCCACAAAACGTTTTGCCGCTTCCTCGATGGTTTCTGAAAGAAGCTTCCACATTTGTTCCTCATCCTCCGGCACCTCTTCCATGATAAGGACCTCCGGGCATCTGGCCAGAGTCGATACCCTGATGTCGTTCTGAATTCCGAATTGTGTTTCCATCTTTGCGAAATAATCCATATATTCGGCAGCCAGCGCGCTGTTATACTTCAAGCACAGTTTATTCTCTGTGTAATCCTCATAGGAGATGAATACATCAACCTTACCGCGCTGGATATAATTCTTTAACAGATTCCTGATTCCTGCTTCAAAGAAATTAAACTTTTTTGGCATCTTTATGCTTAAATCCAGATATCTGTGATTTACAGCTTTCATCTCTACGGAAATCTTATACTCATCCGTGACGGTTTCGCACCTGCCAAAACCTGTCATGCTCTTGATCATTCCATATGCCTCTCTTTCGCCATAGATATCATCCATTATAATTCATAATAAAATACAAGTCAATTGGTTTTAAATTTTACAGAAAGTTGATTCTGTGCTATACTATCCTTATTATATAGACCATTTACCGGAGGAAACCCCTTCCAGGGATACCATTATGCCCAAATAGCGTGGGCAGGAAAGAGGAAACAAACAATGGCATTAGACGGAATTGTTATGGCAAATCTCGCAGCAGAGATGAAAGACCGGCTGGAAGGCGGAAAAATCGCAAAAATTGCCCAGCCCGAGAAGGATGAACTGCTGTTTACTGTTAAAAACCAAAAAAATACATGGAGGCTCCTGATTTCGGCCAGCGCCAGTCTCCCCCTCCTCTATTTTACGGAAACAAACAAGCAAAGCCCCATGACGGCTCCAAATTTTTGTATGCTTTTAAGAAAGCACATTGGAAATGGGCGCATCATCCGGGTGAGCCAGCCAGGACTGGAGAGGATCCTATGCATAGAAGTAGAGCATTTCGACGATTTAGGTGACAAAAGAACAAAAAAACTAATCATCGAAATCATGGGAAAACACAGCAACATCATTTTTTGCAATGAAGAAGACTTGATTTTAGACAGCATCAAGCACATTTCCGCCCAGGTCAGCTCCGTACGTGAGGTTTTGCCGGGAAGAACCTATTTCATCCCACAGACCATAGAGAAAAAGGACCCGCTGACCATCACCCAAGAGGAATTCATTGATGTAATCGGACATACGGCTGCCCCTGTACAAAAAGCATTGTATATGAAACTGACCGGTTTAAGCCCTATTATGGGTCATGAGCTATGCAAACTGGCCTCCATTGACGGGGATCGATCTGCCAATGGATTGACGGAACTGGAGCTGGTTCATTTGTATCACATGTTTTCCTTTATCAGGGAAGATGTAAAGCAGGGGCATTTCACTCCAAATATCATATATAAAAAGGAAGAACCTGTGGAATTCGCCGCCCTTCCCTTAACCTGTTATCAAGGGGAAGGCTATGTTTCCCAATGCTTTGATTCCATCAGTTCTCTTTTAGAAACCTATTATGCCTCAAAAAATACCATCACCAGAATCCGCCAGAAATCCGTGGACTTACGGAAAATCGTACAGAATGCTTTGGAGCGTAATTATAAAAAATACGACCTGCAGTCCAAACAGCTGAAGGATACGGACAAACGGGACAAGTATAAGGTTTATGGCGAGCTTATCAACACCTATGGTTATGAATTGACCGGAGGGGATAAGCAGTTAGTCTGCCTTAATTATTACACCAATGAGGAAATCGCCATTCCTCTGGATGATCAGTTATCTGCAAAGGAAAATGCACAGAAATATTTTGATAAGTACAACAAACTAAAACGTACTTTTGAAGCTGTAACAGGACAGATCAGGGAAACCAAACAGGAAATCGATCATTTAGAATCTGTAAGTGCCGCCCTGGACATCGCCCTAATGGAAGAGGATCTTGTACAGATCAAAGAAGAATTGATGGAGTACGGTTATATTAAGCACCGCAGGGCCGGTGACAAGAAGCCTAAGATCACAAGCAAGCCCTTCCACTACCTTTCTACTGACGGATTCCATATTTATGTAGGGAAAAATAATTATCAGAATGAAGAACTGACCTTTAAAGTGGCCGGTAACAATGACTGGTGGTTCCATGCAAAAGGAATCCCCGGGTCCCATGTAATCGTAAAGTCCGAAGGAAAAGAGCTCCCCGACCGGGTATTTGAAGAAGCCGGAGCTTTAGCCGCCTACTATTCCAAGGGCCGTGAAAACGATAAAGTAGAAGTGGATTATGTGCAGAAAAAGCAGATTAAAAAGGTGGCCGGAGCGGCACCTGGCTTTGTTATCTACCATACCAATTATTCCATGGTTGCAGATCCAAAGATACCTTTGGAAGAATGTAAGTAAATTTCACCTCCAAACTGAGTAATTCTATTTTATATCAGTTTGGAGGTTTTTAATTTTTAACAGCTATTTAATCACCAGCACATTCTTTAATTCTGTCTCATAAGACAGCAGACGTTTTTCTTTATCCGCCCTTTCTTGCTGTGCTCTCTTCGATATTTCGTATACACCGGAAATTGTATCTACAAGGTTTCTATTGATACTCTGAATGGTTGATTCATCTATCACAGAACGCTCTGCCGCTGCCGCCACCTTAAGAGAAGTATCCTTTAGCATCTCCGCTGTCTGAGTCATGGATTTATTGATGCTGTTGGCAATCAGCTCGGAAGATTTATCTGCATCCGCTGCTTCGTTTACCGCTATTGCAACGACCATTTGAGTTTTCCACATAGGAATCGCCAGCATCAACTGATCACTGATATTCTCTAATATCTGTGTATCAACCTTTTGTATCATCCGGATCTCCGCTGCCATTTGAATGGAAAGCATCCTGGATACAAGAAGATTATGTATTTTCTTATCAAATTTATATATCACTTCCCTGAAATCACTGACCTGTTGTATCTGCTGGGGATCTCCGCTTGTATTGGCACGCTGTTCCAATTCCGGCAGTCTCTTTGCCTGAAGCTCTTCCAGCTTTACTTTTCCAGCTATAATATAATGCTTAAGCTGTGTTATATATTTATCATTACTCTCAAATAATTTCTCCATAGTAGCCAGGGATTGTCTCAATTCAATCATATGGTTTTCCAAAACATTGACAACCCTGTCAATATTGGCTGCTACCGATGAGTATTCTGTTTGAATCTTTAAGGTTCTGGATTTAAAACCACTGAGGAGCTTCTCAAAAATATTGTCTTTCTCTTGCTGCAATTCCTTTACTTTTACATCATAATTATTCAAAACAAGAATAAGCTCCGTAATATCCTTACTGATAGGGCCTGTATCTCTTGTTCTCGTACTTTTTAAGATGGAATCAGATATCACAGACAATTCCCTTTGTGTGTTGACTCCAAAATTCTGGACATCCATTGGAGTCTTAATCTCCAGTTTTTCAACAAACTCCTGAAGCTGTTTCCGGGTATCCTCTTCCAAGGCTTCCATAGACAGATAGTGATATTGCTCTTCATATTCCTTTTCATTAAGCACTTGAGACGCCGCTACTGCTTGTGAGGGTAATTCCAATCCTATATCCGACATAACCGTACCTCCCAATATTTAAAATTTATTCTTTCAATGCATTTATCATGAGATCATATATTTCCTTTTTTAAACCTGGTACCACGGAAGTCAGTTCTTCGGCCACCCCGTCAACTGGGAGTTCATCCAGATTGTCGCCTCCCATAAGTCCCGTTCTGAATCCATACCTCTCCCAGGCAATTTTTTTGATATCAGGATCATTCAGAGCCTCAAGATAACGATTTCCTTTTTCTGTCAGAGTAAGAAGGCAGTGGCTGTTCCAGATCGTAGGCTCCGGATACAGAATCCTTACTCTGCCTCTTACCTGCTCATATCCCTCCAGATTATTGACAGCAAACTCCAGCATAGACTTTTCATAATCAACGATCAATGGTTTGGCTCCCATTCCTGTTCTTAAATATAAATCAAACAGATCTGCAGGTGTATTGTTCATAAATCCGCTGAATTCATAAAATTTCTTAATATCCGGGAGAACTGATTTCACCGTGTTATCTGTAACGGTTCCGCCATTCATGATAGAGAGTAAAAGTCCATAGTAGGTTGCCCCGGGAGACGAGGTAACCGGATCGGTTGATGCAATATTGATTGTTCCGAATACATTGGCCAACCCGATATCTGACCATTTCTGACCTTCCTGAATCCTGGTCATCAGACTGCTCATATCCTTGATAAAATAAGTTTCCCCCCGCACTTCTACAATTCCCTCGTTTATCAGTGCTTCGGTGATCTGGTCCCATGAATAGATAACTACCGGAGTATTTAACGCTATGGAACCTTCCAGACTTTTTGCCAGATTCTTCGCTTTGAAATAATCATAAAATCTCTGGTCAGAAAAGAATACTGCGTCATAAGGCGTACCATCCTCTCTTACCAGTTTCACATCATCGGCAACAAGTTTATTATTGCTCCAGGAATCAGAAATTATCTCTATGTTATATTTCTCTGCCATAATTGACTTTACTTCTTCATCTTTTATGAATCCTTCTTTTCCACCGCCCATAGCAACATATACTTTTTTCGCTTTTTCAGAATACTGAACGCTTACTCTTTGTTTTCCGGAGTAAATGACACCAATAACAACCAAGGCAAGCGCTGCGATTCCTATAATCAGATATGTTTTGTATTTACTGTTCATGATAAATTTCCCCCGTCGTCTTTACTTGAAAATCCATGCTGCCGATAAGTCTCTTCAAGAGCCTGCATCAATGATTCCGCTTCTTTTACATCCTGGCTTCCAGATGCTGTCAGCAGCTTGGTAAATACATCGGATGTCCGTACCATAAATTCCTGTGACTGACTTTTAAATACCGTATCCGCACTCTTTAAAAGGTATGTATCCAATATCTTGTTAATTCTGGGTATATAGAGTCCTACCTGCTGGACAAACTTCAAGTCAATGCTGTTATCATGGAGTATGTGATTGGAAGTATCATAAATGTTATCAACTGCACTGGACATAACACCTTGATGCTGACGATCAATCTGCTCCTTATAGTCTTTCAGTTTATTGAAACTCTCCAGAATCCTTTTTCTGTTTTCTACATCCGCATCCTTGACTCTGTCCTTTGCTTCGTCCAGCCGCCATTTTTTATCCAAATAAAACGCAAGAGCTAATCCAACAGCCAAAACCAGCAGGGATAAGATTATGTTGTCTGTAAAAAAATATACAATTCCAACTGCCACAACTGTGCATAAAGAAAGTATCACGGCCAGACTTCCCATTAATTATACCCCCTCAATGTTTTAAATGCAGAAACCAGGTCCGTTTTCCCATTAAATATTTTACCTCCTGATAATTCTGCTAATTTCTCCAATTGTTCCTCATCTGCGCTTCCCATCGTAATAGAATAAATTGGATACTTTTCTTTCAGTACATTGTAATTTTTAATAAATGTATCTCTAAAATCCTCCTCACTCTGCCCATCTGTGAGCAGAACGACATAATTGCTATACCCTGAAGATGTGGAGATCACATGTTTTGATGCTTCAATTAATGCCTTATAAATATTGGTTCCACCTTCAGGCTTTATGGATTTAAGTGTTTTTGGAATTTCTCCAAAATCCTCATAAGAAATTTTAACTCCTTCATTTGCATAATTGCTAAACAAAATAAGGGTAACCTTATCCGTTTCTTTCATTTGAATAAAGTATTTTGAAGCAATTTCATCATTAAAAAGTGTAGTCATTGCTTCTACCATATCTTTATGGCCCTCTCCCCGCATGCTGCCCGAAAAATCCAGGCAGAAAATATAATTTGCAGGCTTACTTACTCCATATGTATAGAAATTCAATAATTCCGTGGTTACTTCCTTGGAAGGATAATTCATTGGTGCAAGATACTTTTGTGTATCAATTCCCCAATCCGAATTAAAAACTTCCTTTTTTGCATATGGGACCTGACCACCATAGCCGGTCCTGATCCCATCCCGGCACATTTCCTTTTGTGTGGAATTCTTTAATAAATGATTTTGTATTCCTAAAAAGATTTCTTTTTTGCGGCTGTCTTTATTATCAACATATGCAAATGGTTTATCTGCCAGCGGCACACCATCTTCAAGATATAACAACTTTAAAGTAGTGCCATATTCCATGTTTAATCTGATAAATTCAGATTCGTATCCATAATAATAATCATTCTTCCCGGCTTTTACAAGTTGGACTAAATCTTCATATGTACTATATATTTCACTGTTTTCCTTCATATAAGAGTATATCTGATCTCTTATTTCCTGGTCTTTCGCCTGATCCATTGTCAGCATTCTGGGTGAGCCGCATAAGGAATAATAAATTCCCAAATAGGAACTGGCCCCTGCATCGGAACGAGTGATAGAAGGTATTCCAAATCCGCCTTCCAGTTGCATCAGATCTCCCATTGTTTTAATAGATTCGCTGTATAATTCAGGCTTTATTCCCACTACAATCGGTACAATCCCTGTTGATTTTGAATCCGTTACGGATACCGACTGGTCCAGACGATACAGCCACATAGAATTGGATAGCCATACTGCATCATATTGATCACTTTTTACACTCAGCTCATTAATTGCATCAATATCACCCATGTAGGTAACACTTAAATCAACATTCGTTTGGCGGCAATAATCCTCAACGTACTTGATCAACAACTCATTTTCTGGTGTTGTCAGCAGCTTAAACCCCTTATTTGGAGCAGCTATCGCTGTACTTGGAAACAGCATCATTATCGCCAATAGCATTGCTAGCAGTCTTTTCACTCCGATTACCCCCATTTATTTACTCTGTACGGAATCAATTTTATAATAAATATAGCATTTACACAATAGTATTCGTAGAAATATATTATTATCAGATATATTATATTAGCACAATTTCAATAGCATTTATATTTCATCGAAATAAGATTTATCTCCATAAGTAATTTATTGCCATAAAAATACCTCCAAACAGAGTAATTCTATCTTACATCCGTTTGGAGGTATACACAATTTTTAGGATATTCCCGGAAAGAATGCCACACCCCTTCGTTGATACCCGTTTTTATTAACATTCCTTCGTTACCTGCTCCGGCTAAATATCAATACTCTCAAACTTAGCCACAGCTTTCCTTTCCGGTATGATTGTTATCACATCTATAAAATATTCATCTGGAATGATCTTTCTCTTTCTGTGCTTCGACATGATATTCTTTTGCACAGAAGCATCTGCTAAATTCTTTTCCAGCCCAAGAATTTTACGAAATAAGTTTTCTCTCATCTGCTTTTCTCCTATCTTTGTCAGCCCTTTGTACAGGAAAGGTCTATGCAATAAACCAGTCTAAAACAATTCCTATCCAATTTCATATAATTGACTAACTGCCCTTTGAATTTAATTCAAAGGGCAGCATTTTTTACCTTATTCTACTGAGTATCCATAAAACTTCTGAACGAACACAAATTCCATATGTTTTTATTTAAACTGTTTATAGGAATCATAATTAATCCAGACAAAAGTTTCCCCCTTGTTACTACAGTAATATTCCAACTAGTTGGATTTGAAAATTTTACAATAATTTATATGTATTATTTTCATTGCATAACAGCGCTTTTTCTATTTATAATGAAAATATTATCATTATATACTCATACCGGACTATCTGCACTTAAATTTAAGGACAGAATTCTTTTCCTTATTAATTTCCTATTTTGTATTCTCATTGCGCATCTTTAACACTGCTTCCGGAATTTTTCTTTCATAAACTCCAATCGGAATGCTCCTGCCTATTGAATTAAGCGAAATCTTTGTTAATGTCTTCTGAAATTTCATAATGGTTTCTTTTTTCATTTTCATCTTTCTCCTTTTCGTTAGTTTTATTTCTAGGAAGTAATGTTATTACTTCAATAAAAACCGGATACACAATTAATCCCCGTAATTCCGAATTTAACGTCGCAACGACTAATAACAACGTTAAAAAAACAAGAGAGAACACTTTCTTTTTCCATATGTCTTTTAAAGAAAAATGTTGAATATTAATAGTTCTGGGAGCACAAATAATTATTAATAAAGTGCAAAATACATAGATATAAGGCATCATTGATATTTTAATTTCAATAAACATGTTACATATGATAGATGCAGCCCAAATAGCAATCATACTTAAGGTGCAGCCTATACCTGTTTTGGCGTGTTTTCCTCCTGCCTGCAATCTCAAACCACAAAAAGAAAACAAAACCACAGCTGTCTCCTTACCCATTCCAATAATAATTCCAATCAATTGAATAAGGATAAATTTTAAAACATTATCTAATAACAATTCTAATCCGTACTGTATGATCTCGTTTTCTTCTGGATTTTTATGACTTGTCTTATCCATCCAATTACAAACTTCAACAGCTATTTTTGAAATACTCATGTTTTTCACCACCATTTGTTTCCAATCTTATCATGATTTTGGACAAAAATATATTTTTGCTATTTTCGTTGCTTTTTTCTTCCCAAACGTAAGTTACTTCTAATTTTAATACAATATTCTTTACTTTCCCTTCATAACAAGGTAAAATATTTATATTCATTAAAGTGGGGTGAATCATGAATAATTTAATTTGTACCCTGGCCGGAAGTTTATGCATTTATTTTTCTTATGTCAACTTACTGCCACATAAATATTCAATTTTTAAAAGAGCATTAATATTTTTATATATTTTCAATATCTTTTTCTTTTTTGAAGGGACCCTTGGACAAACAAGTACATTTTTGACTAGTATAGGAATTATAATTTTTACTCTGTTATTTGCAAAAAATCGAATTTTTAATTTATGCTGCTACCTGTTTGGCTATATCTATATAGTAGCTTTTAATTACTTGTTTATGTGGATAGCGGGTGCCTTATTAAAAATGGATATGGAGGCTTTACTTACCCATGAAAAACTAACAGTTATCTTTTCTGTTACCTATTGTATATTTAGTGGAATAACAACAAAATTAATAGGTTGGTATTTTCATGAGAATTTAAAAATTTCGAACTTTTATATTAACAAGCATCTACTAACGGCCGTTTTTATAGATTTATTATTCCTTGTTTTTCTCTATATTTTTAATTTTTCTTATGGTGAACATCTAGGTTATAATTACGGTGTTATTGCCCTAAACGGAATTATATTTTTAATATTATTTGCAATCACAGCTTTTCTAATGTATTATATTTATAAGATTACATTAGCAGAACAAGCCTATAAACACCGAATGGCTCAATTTGAAAACCTGAGAACTTACACTGACAGGCTAGAAGAATCCTATGGAGTTATGCGTAAATTCAAACATGATTACATGAATATCCTAAGCACGTTATCAGGTTTTCTAAAAGAAAATGATATGGAAAGTTTGAAGGAATATTACGGCGAAAGAATTCTTCCAATTAGTCGTGCATTCACTGAATCGGATACCAAACTAGGGACTCTTTCCAATATTAAAAGTACTGCCCTAAAAAGTCTGCTTTCCTCAAAATTCGTCTATATGATGGAGATAGGCATCAAAGCTGAAATAGAACTGACTGAGCCTATTAATGATCTGAACATGGATTGCTTGGACCTTTCCCGGATCATTGGTATATTTTTAGACAATTCTATAGAAGCTACTATGGAAACAGTAGAAAAAGAAGTGCGTTTCTGTATGTTTTATAAGGAGGAAGATCTTTATCTCATCATTCAAAACACTGCAATTCCTCCGATTTATGCCATATCAGAGCTTCGAAGCCATGAAATTTCATCAAAAGGCGAAAACAGAGGAGTCGGTCTTTTTAATGTAGATACGATCTTAAATAATTATGAAAATACCATCTGGAATACTACATATGAAGAGCCTTATTTCACACAAGAACTAATCCTAATGCATAAGATTAATAAGGAGTACTAAAATGATCCACATATACCTTTGTGAAGATGATAAAAGGCAATTAAACCGCTGGGAAAGTATCATAGAAAAATATTTAGTAATGAACGCAACAGAGTCCAGACTTTATTGTTCAACCTCAAAACCGGAAGAACTGCTTTCCATACGAAAGCGCTCCAGCACTATCGGACTTTATTTTCTAGATATTGATTTGCATTCAAATAAAAATGGAATTGAGCTGGCACAGGAAATACGTAAATATGATCCAAGGGGCTATGTTGTTTTTGTAACTACTCACAGCGAAATGGCTGTTCTTACCTTTCGCTATAAAGTGGAGGCAATGGACTTTATTACAAAAGATGAAACGGAAACCTTACCAGAGCAAATCTGCTCCTGCATTCAAAATGCAGAAAGAAATTATAAAGCTCAGCTGGATTCATCCAACCGCCTTTTGTCCATAAAGGTCGATAAAGATTCTCTGGTTCTGGATCAAAATGATATTGTAGCTATTACAACCAGTGATGATTCCCACAAGATCACCGTTCATACCAGAACCGGAATCCGGCAGATCGCTGGCTCATTGAAGGAATTCCAAGCGACCTTGAATTCTGGATTCTGTCAATGCAACCGCTCCACTATTGTAAATCTAAAGCACGTATTAAAATATACCAGGGAAAACGCTTTGCTTTACATGGATAATAGGGAAACCTACTCCGTATCCATACGTATGATGGGAAAAGTTCAGAAAGCTTTAAACAGCATTCACTCATCCATAATTGAGTAGTAGTAAGCTGATTATTCAGCTCTCAGTCGATTAAGTTAGAGTGCTTACACCTCTAATTTATAGCAGAATTGTGCGTGAACTTTATTTATATTAATAGGAGGCAGCCGGATATCTCGGCTGCCTCCTATTAAATTGCTTCGGCTTGAGTACAAAAATGGGTAATATATAGATCTAAATGATTTAATGGTTGGAAGGAGAGCGCTTGCAGGACAAAGGCTCTGTACTCTGATTATGTTAAATAACAGCGCCAAAAATACTTTGCTATCGTTAACTGTCAATTAAATTTTAAAAGTTAATTCAAAAGAATATCGCTTTAATGATTAGCCAGAGAATCAGCATCCAAATTACCAAAACAGGAATTGCATAATACCATTTTTTCATTTTTCCGTTTTCCCACATACCTTCTGCTTCTCTTTTAAAGCGACTGAAAGTCTTCTCGGGTATGAGCTTCACGGTCAGTGCAATGAGCACGGGCAATATGATAATATCGTCCAAATACCCCAGTACCGGAATGAAATCAGGGATCAAATCAACAGGGGAAAGCGCATAGGCAACCGTTACTCCAGCCATAATTTTAGCTGCCAGCGGTGCTTCTTTGCTTTTCAGGCATAATAACAAAGCGGGAATTTCTGTTTTTAATTGGCTTGCTCTTTCTTTTAGATTCATATCATCCACCTCGTCAAATTCCTGATTTTTAGATAAAACCTATTATAGCAAACCCAACAATAAAAATATAGCACTTAATATTTAGAGAATAAATATAAAGTGCTATAAGATAAATTTTGACTTTGTCTGCAATCTGAGGGAACTGATAAAATAATCGGCTGCCTCCTATTTCATTAAACTTATCTTACCGGTTCCATAAAAACGGATCGTCCGTCTGATACAGGTAATTTTTAAGCGTTTCCCTGTATGCCAGTATTTCAGCTCTTTGGCAGTCCGGCTCCAGCAGCTCCGGATTCTTCTGATAAGGATCTTCTATATTATCATAAAGATATTCCTTTTGCTCCTCTCCCGGAGCATAACCGTTAAAAATGACATAGGTATAACGCTTATCTTTGATTCCTCTCCAGCCATAAGCCTTATGGCTGAGGCCTTTGTCGGAAAATGCCTTTACCATCTCCGCTCCGCCTGGATAAGAACAGATCAGCATATCCTGGGGCTCGTTCTCGTCCTCACCGAACATTCCTTTTACATGGCTGTAGCCCTCGCATGTCTCCGGTATCGGAAGTTCCAAAAGCTCCAGCACGGTAGGCATATGGTCCGGACTTGCAAAGATTCCATCATTGTCCACTGCCTTAATTTTCTCCTTCTGACGGATCATAAGGGGAATATGGATGGATTCCTCATACCAGATATTTTTACTCATCAGCCCGTGGGAACCAAGCATTTCCCCATGGTCCGCAGACAGGATGACAATGGTGTTTTCCTCCATATTATGATCCTTTAAATATTGAAGGATTCTTCCGAATTGCTCGTCAATCCCATGGATTGCAGCATAATATTGCCTTGTCTGGGTTTCTAAAAGCCCACCTTTTTCCCGCATCTCCTCCGGTACGTTATCCCGGTAATGGACTTCCAAATCCTTAAACTTCTCGTAATGCCGGTCCGGCACCAGTTCATAGGGAAGATGGGGCGGGTTATAGGATAAGAACAGCGCAAAAGGCTGCTCCTCCTCTTTTCTGGCTTCCATATATTCGATGGCCTTATCTGTTTCAAATTCCGCAGACCATTTCCCTGGTTTTATTTGTTTTTCATCATCCTGCCAGTAATGGGGATCCAGATGGTCATCCCAGGCTCCATAGGACAGCCAGTAATCAAACCCATGCCTTCTTTCCCCAGGCGGCGTATAAGCATCCCAGTCTTTAGCACCTGATTTTGGATCAGAGGTAAAGTTAAGCTCCGAGGCATCCAGATGCCATTTGCCAATATAGCCCGTACGATATCCTTCCGTCTTCAGCACATCTCCGATACAGAACTCCTGGGGCCTTAGCATGACCTTTTCTTCCAGTCCTATCTTGCAATTGGTCCACATCCCCACGCGGAAGGGGTATTTCCCTGTCATCAGCGAAGCTCTGTGAGGAGAACATAAGGGGTACGTACTGTAAGCATTGGTAAACCTCATGCTCTCCTGGGCAAAGGAGTCAATGTTTGGAGTCACCACCTGGTCCATGTTCATAAATCCCATGGCGTGAGCCCGCCACTGGTCGGCAAAGACATACAGCAGATTAGTTTTCATTCTTTTTTCTCCTTATTCTTCCACAGTTCCTACCAGTACAGCTCCCAGTCCTTTGAAAGCCTGGTAAGAGCCTCCATGTAAAAATAATCACCCCAGGTGTTGCACTCATCAACGCCCCGGTTCGTACAGGTATTCTCCTTGGAATCCCTGGCGTAGGTGCCATGAAGCAGCAGTCCGTTGGATTTTTTATAATCCTTGTTGGCGCATTGATCTGTCAGTGCCCTTAGCATCCGGTCAGCCGCATCTAAATATACCATGGCTTTATCTTTATCCAGATATTTTGCCATTTCCAGGATTCCGCAGACAGCAATGGCAGAAGCTGAGGAATCTCTCGGCTCTGTGCTTCCCGTATCAAAATCAAAATCCCAGTAAGGAACTAGATCATCCGGCAGGTGCTCGATAAAATAATCGGTTACACTGCAGAATAAATCCATGTATTCTGTATTTTTTAAATACCGGTAACTTAAGGCGATTCCGTATATGCCCCATGCCTGACCTCTGGCCCATGCAGAACCATTGCGGTTTCCCTGGTGGGTCACGCCATAAGTCGGTTCCCCTGTTTCCACATCAAAGAAATGAGTATGGTAAGTGGAATCATCGGGACGCAGAATGCATTTCATAGCAGTTCTAATGTGGTTCTCCGCCTTTTCTTCATAAGAAGGATCTCCCGTCACTTCCGTTGCCCAGTAAAGCAGAGGAAGATTTAACAGGCAGTCAATGATCAGCCTGTATTCCTTCGGCTCTCCCGGATTACCCCAGGCCTGAAGGAATTTTCCTTTCTCCCGGTAACGTTCTGCCAAATGATCCGCTGCCAACAGAGCCGCCTTTTTGGCGTGCTCATTGCCGGTCAGCTTGTAGGCTGCCACACAGGACAAGCTGAATAAAAACCCCATATCATGATGGTTTACGTCAATCTTGTTCTCGATTCTGTTAAGGAAGCTTTCTACCTGTACTTCCGCCGCTTTCCTGAATGCCTCATCAACCGTATGTTCATAAGACAGCCAGATCACTCCTGTCCAGAATCCTGTTGTCCATTCAACATTTTCTGTTGCTTCATAAAATCCGTTAAAACTGTTGGAAGACTGGAATTTATCCGTAAATACCGAAAGGTTTTCTTTGACGATCTTTACAGCATCATCAAGAGCCTTTTGAACCATGCCCTCTTCCATTCCAGGATAAGTTTTTATTTGTTCCAATGTCTGTGCCATTTGCTTCTCCCTTCCGTTTCCAGTTAGCCCTTGATTCCGCTGGCTGCAACGCCCTCTACAAAGAACTTCTGGCAGCTTAAGAATACAATGATAACCGGGATCAAAGAGCATACAGAGGCTGCCATGATCCATGCATAATCCGCTCCAAACTGGGATATAAACATCCGAATACCCAGCTGAATGGTCTTTAATTCCTTTGTCTTTAAATAAATCAACGGTCCCATGAAATCATTCCATACATTCGTAAACGTAAAGATGGTCAGGGTTGCCATTGCCGGCTTGCCAAGAGGAAATACGATCCTTCCGAATATGCCGTACTCGTTTAACCCGTCGATCCTGGCTGCTTCGCATAATTCGTCAGGAATACTGATATAAAACTGGCGGATTAAAAATACACCGAATGCGGAAAAGGCCTGCATCAGGATCAATCCTAAGTGGGTATCGTTAAGACCAAGCTTGGAAACCAGAATAAACTGGGGAACCATGTAAACCTGCCATGGAACGGCTATAGTGGTAACATACATAAGGAAGATTAAATCCCTGCCTTTAAAACGTGTCTTCGTAAAACCGTAAGCAGCAAAGCAGCTGGTGAACAGCTGGATTATGGTCGTGATGACCGTCAGCTTGGCGGTATTGATAAAGAAGGTCACAAGGGGCAGTTTCTTCCAGATAATTTTATAGTTCTCCCAATGCATTGAATCGGGCCACCATTTCATTGGTATGGAAAATACGTCTTTATTAAGCTTTAAAGAAGAAATTACCATCCAGTAAAACGGTACCAGCATGAAGAGGGATAAAGCAATCAATCCCAGATACAGAAGTATCCTTAAGTCCTTTGTTTTTGTTTTCATCGCTTTCCCTCCTTACATCAAATCCTTAGACCACTTTTTTTCACCTGCAAACTGAATCAGGGTGATAATAAGCACTACTGCAAACAGAACAATGGCTCCCGCACTTGCCGGTCCAAACTGCCAGCTGGTAAATGCCTTTTCATATATATAATTAACCAGGGTCTTGGTGGCGTTGCCGGGACCTCCGCCTGTCATAACATATACAAGGTCAAATACCTTAAAGCACTGGATCGTAAGCATGATCAGCACAAAAAATGTGGTGGGAGTCAACATGGGAATGGTAATATACCGAAGCTTCTGAAAGCCATTGGCACCGTCTATTCCGGCCGCTTCATAAAGAGATCCTGAGATTCCCTGAAGGGCTGCCAGATACACGATCATATAGTATCCCATATACTTCCATACACTGACCACGGAAATGGCCACCATAGCCCACTTCACATCCACAACCCACCTGGGCGGCTTTGAAATGCCGATGAATTTCAAGAATTCATTGATCGGCCCAAAATCCGGCTGAAACAGCATATTCCACACTGCTCCTACTGCCACGATAGAGGCAATATAAGGGAAATACAGCGCAGTACGGAAAATAGCGATTCCTTTTAACTTATTGTTCAAAAGAACTGCAAGTAAAAGCGACAGCACTAAGGTTGGGAATACCGTAAGCAATGCATATTGAATGGTGTGAACAAAGGATTGAACAAATATTCTGTCACTAAAAATCTGAGCAAAATTCTTTAAACCTACAAACTCCATGGGAGCCTGAGAGCCATCCCATTTCATTACACTTAAGACAAAAGAAAAAATTACAGGAATGAATACAAAAATAGCGTATCCGATTAAATTAGGCAGAATAAATGAATAACCAATCAGGTTACTTCGGATTGCCTTCATTTGATGAGACTTCATTGTCTTTTTTACTTCTTTCATACAGGGTTAACCTCCTTTTCACCTGCTTTTTGCCACAAAAAGAGCGCCTTGCTGTAATTTTAGAAAAGGCGCTCTCCGGGCAATTAATTATATTTTACCAGCCTTTGATCTCTGCAACACGTTTGTTCAGTTCTTCAATTCCCTGATCAACGGTATACTGCTTGATCATGATCATTTCATGAACTTCATCAAGTACCTTACGGATTTCTTCGATCTGTGGGTCTAAAGGACGGTCAAATGTATAGTGGGTATAAGACAGTGCTTCAATATTTGACTCTCCCTCTGGGAAGAACTGTGCGGAAGCGATGGTCTTTAAGGATTCCTCTGTCTGGATACCGGTAAATACGCCCTGTTCAGCCAGGATATTTGCTGCTTCTTTGCTTGTTGCAAACTTCACGAAATCCCAGGATAAGTCAGGCTCGTCAGTGTAAGCACTGATTCCAAGAGGAGTAAGAGCTCCTACCGTATAGCCAGCTTCTGCATCTGCAGGATGTGGGATCCTTGCGATACCCCAGTTAAAGGAAGTTTCATCTGCTGCACGGGACTGGATCATGGTTGCGATAAACCATGTTCCCATTGGCATCATAGCGCACTGCTGATTCTTAAATACAGAAGAGTAATGGATATTTGCTGTCTTTAAAGTTGAATAATCCTGAATATTGCCTTTATCCTGTAAGGAAAGAGCTGCCTCATACCATGGCTTTAAATAGGAATAATCCTTTTCAACAACAGTGTGCTTGCCATCCTGAACGGCCCAGTTTGTTACAAGTGCCTGCCAGGTGTGGTTATGTCCACCATAAACCTTTGAGCTGCCTTCTCCAGAAGTCATCTTTGATGCAAGATCATAATATTCATCCCAAGTCATATCATTGGAAGGATAAGCAACGCCTGCTGCGTCAAAAAGATCCTTATTGTAATATAACACATACCAGTCGGAACGATATGGAAGTCCGTAGGTAACTCCGTTGTACTGAAGCTGCTCAGCAGCGCCATTGTAAACAGATGTGTCAAAGTTATCTTTCTTCATAAAATCATCCAGAGGAAGAAGCTGCTTCTTATCTGCCATCTGAAGCATGGAGCCCATATCCTTTACCCAGATGATATCCGGATCCGGCTGTGCTGCGGATAAGCTGATTCCTAAGGAATTGTTGTATTCGTCAGCTGATGTATCAATGACTTTGATCTCTACATTAGGATTTTCTTTCATGTAGGCATCAACTACTGCCTGGAACTGTGGTGATGAATCGTAATCCCAAGTAGTAACGGAAAGAACTTTCTTCTCACCTGTTCCCTGTGCTTTGTCATCTGCTTTTGTTTCTTCTGCCTTCTCAGTTGTTCCTGCTGCTGTATCTGCCGCACTGCTCTCGGCTGTTTTGCTGCCGCAAGCAGTCAAAGATGCGCATACCATTCCGGCTGCTAACATCATAGTTAAAACCCGTTTTAATTTCATTAGATTGAAACCTCCCTTTTTTTAGAACTACGCGCGTGTGTTCTTTATGCTATAACGATACCAGATTTGAGTTCATATCGGAATAAACGATTTGCATAATTCTATTATTTTTTTAACCCCTACCAGGTTTTCGCAGATTCAAACATATATTTTATTCAGATTTTTATACTATTTTAAGATTAATTTCTATTTCATTGAATTTCTACGGAATAAAGGATATGATATTATTAATTAATTAAGAGACAGTGGCTCAGAAAGGATCCTTGCCATGCCCCGCACATTCCAGTACAAATTTCTTCTATATAATCTTCTGGTAGTTATAAGCATTGCCTGCGCCGTAAGCTTTTATAACTATCGCTCTTATTATAAGGATGCAATTCAGAACGAAACGGAAAATTCTGTCAACCGCATCCAGATTCTGTCCGACCGGATGGAAGTGGCCTATGAGGAAATGGTCAACATTGTTGTGACCTGTTCCGAAAGAAAGTCTTTATTTTCTGCTCCCTCCTTAAAACGGTCAGACAACGGTGAATCTGCTTATATTAAGCTGTACGCCTCCAATGTGTTGAAGGATTTCTGTGCAATTTCAGGATACAGCAAATATATTTATAAAATCGCACTTTATAACGATGGGGAGGTCCTGCAGGCAGGAAACGCCTATGGCTCCACTCACGATGTCTATGACATCCAAAGTGCTCCCTGGTTCCATGATTTGCTTTCCCGGGAAAATACACAGTATCTCCTTTCCCTTGAGGACAACCCTTTTTCTCCAACGAATTACACCCCAAAGCTTCTCCCTCTTTTAAGGCCTTTAAAATATGCCTACGGCAGCCAGCCGGAAGATGCGTGGATATTTCTGGCGATTTCTCCCCGCCTGTTTTCTGATACCTTAAATAGCATGGGGGATGGACAGATTCTCTATGCAGCCACTTTAGATGGAAGCATCATTTCTTCTGTAAATGGAAATGCTTATGATGTCTCCGATTTGCTGGTCACTTTTAAAAACCTTAAAGACCCTCAGGGCAATTTCCGCACCTTGCTAAACGGAAAGGACTGCATTATTTCCTATCAGAGACAAGCCGTCAGCGGGCTGATTTTCTTTCAGATCCTTCCAATTTCAGACCTTAACTTAGATCATGGCGTGATTGGGGGTACCATTGCCCTCATATTCTTTTTCTGCTGTGGCATCGGCCTTACTTTGTCCTGGTTTATATCCCGCCAGTTGAGCGCTCCAATCAGCCGTCTGAAAAAACGCCTGGAATTCATCTCTCAGGGAAACTTCAACCCGGACCGCTCCATTGAAACAGATGATGAAATCGGCAGTATAGGAAAACAGATTAACCAGATGTCCAACCGGATCTCCGACCTTTTGGAAACCAGACTTCAAAGCGAAAAAGAAAAAAGGGATTTAGAAATCAAAATGCTTCAGGCCCAGATCAATCCCCATTTCCTCTACAATACTCTGGATTCAATCAAATGGATCGCAACCATGCAGAAAAACAGCGGGATTGTCCAGGTGGTCACTGCCCTCTCCTCTCTGCTAAAGAACATGGCAAAGGGATTCAATGAAAAAGTAACCCTCCGTCAGGAATTGGATTTTTTGCAGAATTATGTTATTATAGAGAAGATCCGGTATATTGAACTTTTTGATGTGACCACCCAGGTTGACCAGGAAGTTTTATACGATGCCAAAATTGTGAAACTGACCCTTCAGCCTCTTGTGGAAAACGCCATCTTTAACGGGATCGAACCAAGCGGAAGAAACGGGCTGATACAGATACATGCTTTTGCTGGAAACGGCGTTCTCTATATTACAATAAGGGACAACGGCATCGGCATTTCCCCGGAGGGCATTGATACACTGCTGACAGATACTTCCCGCATCACGAGAAGCAACATGAGCGGAATCGGCCTTCCAAACGTAGACAGGAGATTAAAGCTTGTTTACGGAGAAGAATACGGATTAAAACTGGAAAGCGAATTAGACCAATACACATTGATTACCATTGCCCTTCCTCTGGAATTTTAGAAGGGCTGACAAAGGGGTATAAAGACAGCATGTACCGAATTATTATTATAGACGACGAGCCGCTCATACTAGCTGGCATCGCTTCCCTGATCATATGGGAAAACTATGAATGCACTATTATTGGAAAGGCAACCAACGGCCCTTCTGCCTATGACATGATCATGGATCTTCATCCGGATATCGTCATAACGGATATCCGGATGCCCGTGCTGAACGGTTTGGATCTGGTGGAAAAATGCAAGGAAAACGGCTGTGACTTTGCTTTTATTGTATTAACGAACCTGGAGGAATTCCATCTGGTGAAAAAGGCCCTCTCACTGGGCGCTTCCGATTATCTGGTGAAAATCGATCTCAATGAAGAGGCTCTTGTGGCCGCTCTGGAACGGGCCAAGGAGGCCTTTGACCTGCTGGCAAATAAGCAGCACCGGCTTTTGGACAGCCAGCTTAAGAATAACCAGGAGGATCTGGCAAAGACAGCGTTCCGCCGTCTTTTTCTTTCCCAGGAGAAAGTTTCTGATATCCCTGAAGAACTGGAGGCGCAGTATCCGGCTCCTTTTGTCATCCTGTTTTCCTTAAACCCTATCCACATTGACTTTGAAACAGGCGGTGGAAGCTATGACCTGCATTCCGTCAGCAGGCAGCTTATCGATATACTGGGCGGAATTGCGGCAAGATTTTTCTTTCATTTTACCGTCCTGGAATACCGGCAGGATACCTTTCTCATTACAGCTTCCTTAAAAAAGGAAGCCTTTTCCCAAAGCGTTATAAGGGAATTCTGCCAGAAGTTCAGCGTTGCTTTAAAGACTTATTTTGAACTTTCCGCCGTTTACGGCGTCAGCAGGGCAAAAGAAAAGATTTCAGAGCTTCCGCAGGCATTCTCAGAAGCCTTGACGGCACTGGACTATTACTACTTTGACTCTTCATCCCCGGTGGTATTTTACGAAGGACAGACCTCTCACTTCAGCCAGGCAAAGAAATTCAATATCAATGTATTTAAAAAGGAACTGGCTGCTTATATCAGCCAGAATGATAGTGAAAAGCTGGCCACCATCTTTGAGGAAATCATCACCCTGTTCCGGGATAACAGGCCTCGTAAGGAACAGGCCACCAGCGCCTGCATCAACATTTACACCTATCTCTATTCATTTTTTGAAACAGGGGATGACAGCTATCAGGAGATCTTCCCTTACACCATCAACATTGCTGAACAGCTGAATCATTTTAACAGCCTGGAAGACATCTTAGAATGGCTGAGAAGCTTCTGCCACAAGCTGTGCCGACTTTTGGAGGACCGGAAATCCACCCGTTCCGACAAGCTGGTGGAACTGGCCAGAAGCTATATTAAGGAGCATTACATGGAAAAGCTGACCCTGGCCGATGTCGCGGAAGCTTTAAACATAAGCTCCGGGCATTTAAGTAACACCTTTAAAAAACTGACAGGGACCACCTTATCCGATTATATTGCCCAGGTCAAGATACAGCATGCCATGGAACTTATTGATACCCACCAGTACTTAATGTATGAAATCTCTGATAAACTGGGGTTTGATAATCCCTATTACTTCAGCAAGGTATTTAAAAAGGTTACTGGCATATCACCAAGAGAACACGAAAACCGGATCACCTATCCGTTTACTGATGAAGGGAGTTAAATCCATGCCTCCAGTCAATCTTTTGATCAAACCGGCTTCCGGTATGTGCAACATGAGATGCCATTATTGCTTTTATCACGACATCACGGAAAAACGAGAACAAGGCTCTTATGGCTTTATGTCGGATGAAACTTTAAAAAATGTCATAAAAAAATCCCTGGACTACGCGGACACTTCCTGCACCATCGCCTTCCAGGGAGGGGAACCAACACTTGCCGGTCTTCCTTTTTTTGAGGAGGCTGTAAGACTTTCAAAGGAATATAATAATAAAAATCTGGAAATACATTTCGCCCTTCAGACCAACGGCTATGGCCTGGGCCCGGAATGGGCGGAATTTTTTGCAAGAGAACATTTTCTGGTGGGGATCTCCGTAGACGGGACCATACATACCCATGATGCCTACCGGAAAAACGGAAACGGCAGCGGCACATTTTTAAATATCATGAAAACAGTGGACTGGTTCAACAGGTATGGAGTGGAATATAACATCCTTACAGTGGTGAACCGGAGAACCGCTTCCTCCATTGGAAAGATTTACCGGTATTATAAGAAAATGGGCTTTTCTTACCTACAGTTCATCCCCTGTCTGGATCCTCTGGATGCCGCTCCGGGAACCATGGAATATTCCCTTACACCGGAGTTATACGGGCAATTCCTGTGTGATTTGTTTGACCTATGGTATGAGGACTTTAGCGCCGGAAGGGAAATCTACATCCGCCAGTTCTATAATTATCTCTCTCTTTTATTGACAGGGAAAGCAGAAGCCTGTGACATGAACGGTTTTTGCAGCATTCAAAACGTTATCGAAGCCGACGGTGAGGTATATCCCTGCGACTTCTTTGTTCTGGATGAATACAAGCTGGGCAATTTAAACAATGCCGGTTTTGATGAGATACACAAAAAACGGATGGAAATCGGTTTTCTTTCTCCCCAGAAAGCGCCTGACAGCCAGTGCCAGGCCTGTACTTACTCTCCACTGTGCAGGGGCGGCTGTTACCGCCACCGCGTCATGTCCCTGGAAGAAACCAGCCGCAATTACTTCTGCAAATCCTATCAGATGTTTTTTGACCATTGCCTTCCAAGGCTTATGCAGATTGCAGAAAAAATCAATCATTCATCATAACATGGAATTGAATAGTTAAAACTTTACCAATATGAGAAATAAAGCAGTACCGGATAGTAATTTTCCGGTACTGCTTCTTAATGTAATTAAAACAATTTTTCTCTCCCTATGCTTACCATTCTTTATTTAATTCTTTATTTAATTCTCTACTTTATATTGTTCTATAATCTCTATAATTGTTGGAGAACAACACATTCCCCTTGGACTTAGTTCTTTGCATTTTCCTAAAGTGCAGGCACCTGTCATTTTCCTGATATCATCTAACGTTTTTGCACCATTAACTAATGCATTTATAATTTCCCTCTTTGTAACCTTCGAACAATAGCATATAATTTTTTCGTGATCCATTGTTTTGCTCCTTTTCTCTTGTTTGATAACCGGAAATCCGAAATATCTCAAAGATAAAAATTACTTTATATAAGCTTGTAGTTTTCTTTGTATGTTCATTTTATTGACTTCAAATTATGCTCCTATTGGCTATCTTATTTTTTAGCTGAAATATAGATTTAAGTTATCATCGTTACAATAAGTTTCATACGGTTCTGCTATTCTATCTTTATACCAGACACCTTTGCCGTCAGGCATATAGCCACGCTTATGATACATTCTTTGAGCACTGCCATATCCGCTGTGTAAACCTACTCCAAGATAAACTATATCCGCATATTTTGAAGCAATTTCCTCTGCAGCATCCATTAGTTTAGAACCTAAAACGGATAAAAGCACGGTAAAATCCCGTGCTTTTATTGTGTATACGGATTCCCATTTTGTATTATGGATCATGATTCTCAATCCCCGTAAGTCCCTTTTGATTTAACCAGCTTCGGCCGATAACCCGCTGCCGTAAGCGATGCCATAATGGTATTCTTATGTTCTGTTCCAAATGCCTCCAGGGTAATGCGAAGTTCCACTGCCGCATTCCGGTTGATGCTGATAAACTGGTTGTGCTCCAGACGGATGACATTTCCCTGTTCTTTTGCAAGGAGTGCGGACACCTTTGCAAGCTCTCCTGGTTTATCCGGAAGAAGAATGGATACCGTAAAGATGCGGTCTCTCTGCATCAGGCCCAACTGGACAATGGAAGCCATAGTGATTACATCCATGTTTCCTCCGCTTAAGATGGAAACTATTTTTTTATTATCTACGTTCATATGCTTTAATGCGGCAACCGTTAAAAGTCCTGAATTCTCCACGATCATCTTATGGTTCTCAACCATGTCAAGGAATGCCACGATCAGCTCAGAATCTTCTATCGTGATGATTTCATCCACATTTTCCTGGATGTAGGGGAAAAGCTTTCCTCCCGGACATTTCACGGCAGTTCCGTCTGCAATTGTATTGACGCCCGGAAGGGAAACCACCTTTCCCTGACGTAAGGATTCCTGCATACAGTTGGCACCTGCCGGCTCCACGCCGATGATCTTGATCTTGGGGTTTAACATCTTGGCCAGAGTGGAAACTCCGGTACAAAGACCGCCTCCTCCAATGGGAACCAGGATATAATCAACGGTAGGAAGTTCCTTGATGATCTCCATGGCAATAGTTCCCTGTCCGGCCGCCACGTCTAAGTCATCAAAGGCATGGACAAAGGTAAGTCCCCGTTCTTCTGCAAGCTGGTAGGCGTAATTGCATGCCTCATCAAAGACGTCGCCTTCCAGAATGACCTCCGCACCATAGCCCTTGGTACGGTTCACTTTCATCAGGGGTGCAGTGGTGGGCATAACGATGGTCGCCGGAATGCCGGCCAGCTTAGCCGCATAGGCTACTCCCTGGGCGTGATTACCTGCAGAGGCAGCAATAAGACCTTTGGATTTTTCTTCTTCCGACAGGGTGCTGATCTTATAATAAGCCCCTCTCACCTTGTAAGCGCCGGTATACTGCATATTTTCCGGCTTGAAATATACCTTGTTGCCGGTTTGGGTGGAGAAATACTCGCTGTATACCAGTTTCGTTTCCAGAATTATTTTGCTAACGGCTTCTGATGCTTCTTCAAACTTTTCCAATGTCAACATACTTTACGCCTCTTCTTTCTCTTCTACGTGAAACAATGCGCTTACAAATTCTTTTGCATTGAATTTCTGCAGGTCATCAAGTTTCTCTCCTACCCCAATATATTTTACAGGAATTCCCAGCTCCGACTGGATAGCGACCGCAATTCCCCCTTTCGCGGTTCCGTCAAGCTTTGTAAGGATAATCCCGGTAATATCAGCAACCTCCATAAATTGCTTTGCCTGGACAAGAGCATTCTGTCCTGTGGTCCCATCCAGCACTACCAGAGTTTCCCGGTACGCCTCAGGGTATTCCTTGTCAATGATCCGGTTGATCTTTTTCAGCTCTTCCATCAGGTTTTTCTTGTTATGCAGGCGGCCTGCGGTATCACAGATTAAAATATCCGCATGCCTGGATTTTGCCGCAGCAACTGCATCATAGACAACTGCCGCCGGATCAGAGCCTTCCTGCTGGGCAATGATGTCCACGCCTGCCCTTTTGGCCCACTCGCTTAGCTGCTCAATGGCTGCCGCACGGAACGTATCCGCCGCAGCTACGATCACCTTTTTTCCGTCATCCTTCATCTGCCCGGCCAGCTTGCCCACTGATGTTGTCTTTCCCACTCCATTTACACCGATGATCAAAAGAACGGACCGCTGTTTTTCAAATTCATAGGCATTTTCCCCCAAATCCATCTGTTCCATGATGCTGTCCATAAGAAGCTGTTTGCATTCCAGCGGATCCTTGATATTTTGTTCTTTTATCTTTCTTCTCAAATCCTCCATGATTGACATGGTGGTCTGGATTCCTAAATCTCCCATGATCAGGATCTCTTCAATTTCCTCATAAAATTCATCATCAATGGCTGAAAAACCGCTGAATATGGAATCCACGCCTGCAATGATGTTATCTCTTGTCTTCTGCAGCCCAGCAACCAGCTTCCCAAAGAATCCCATTTTCTCACTCATAGTCGGCCTCCTTAACTTTCTAAATCTTCTTCAATCAGGTTTACAGATACAAGCGTTGAAACGCCCTTCTCCTGCATGGTAATACCATACAGACGATCTGCAGATACCATGGTACCACGTCTGTGTGTAATAACAATAAACTGCGTATATTTTGTCAGCTTATGCAGGTATTTTGCAAAACGGTCCACATTGGAATCATCAAGGGCTGCTTCGATCTCGTCCAGAAGGCAGAATGGAGAGGGTTTTAAGTTCTGGATTGCAAACAGCAGCGCAATGGCCGTCAATGCCTTTTCCCCGCCGGAAAGCTGCATCATATTTTGAAGCTTCTTGCCGGGAGGCTGGGAGATGATCTGAATTCCCGCTTCCAGGATATCCTCATCTTCCACCAGCTCCAAAGCGCCCCGTCCTCCTCCGAAAAGTTCCTTGAACACCTTGTCAAACTCCATCCGTATTTCACGGAATTTTTCCTCGAATTGTTTTCTCATTCCCGTATCCAGTTCATCGATGATCTTTAACAGAGTGCCCTCTGCAGTTACCAGATCATCGTGCTGGGTCTTCATGAATTCATAACGCTCTGATACCTCTTTGTAATCCTCAATGGCATTGACATTGACATTGCCCAGCTTCCTGATCTCCTCTTTCAGAGACTGGATCATGCGCTTGATCTCAGGCAGTGACGTCCATTCCTGGTTCCTCAAATCCTTTGCAGTGGAAAAAGTCAGTTCATATTCATTCCACATGTAATTGATATGGCCCTCCAGCCACTCATCCAGCTTTTCTTTCTGGCTTTGCAGGCGGAAGAGTTCTTTATCCAAAAGGCTGATCCTTCCCGTAAGTTCCTCCCTTTTTCGGAACAATTCCTTCTGCTCCCTGGAACTGGCCTCTTTTTGTGTGGACTTCTCGTTTATGATTCCTTCCAGCTCATCTGAGTATCTCTTTTCCTCCTGGATTTTGCCCTTTAATGCTTCAATTTCCTTTTCTTTCTCTTCGATAATGGAATTGGAGCCATGGGTCCCGTTTGAAAGACCGGATAGCTCTTCCTCCAGACGATGGATTTCTTCCTTTACACGCCGGATATTTTCCAGTTCAAAATCATCTTTTTGCTTTAAACTTGAAGTTTTCAGCTGGACTGACGATAAGTCCTTGGAATGCTGTTCCCGGTCTGCTCTGGCAGTTTCAAGCCGGCCGTTTAAACGTTCCAGCTCTCCGACTGTTTCCTGATTCTGCATTTCCAGTTTATTAATAGATGAAAGAAGCTCCTGCTGGCTGGCACTGATTTCACGTATCTGTACTTCAAGCTGGCCGTTTTCCCGCTCTAAGTCTCCGTAAGATTCCTTGATTTCTTCTTTTTTATCTTCAATCCGGCGTATATTTATTTTAACCGTATTTTGTTTTAAATAAAGCTGCTGTTTTTCCGTCCGGATCTTTTCCAGTTCTTCCCTGCTTTCCCCAAGGAGTCCCTCGTTCAACACCAGTTCTTTTTCCAGCCGCTCCACATCTGTAAGAGCCTTGGAGCAGATCCCTTCCAGTTCCTCCATCTCACGCTTACGCCCTAAAAGGTTGCTGGCATTTTTAAAGGCGCCGCCCGTCATTGATCCGCCTACGCTGAGGAGCTCTCCTTCCAGCGTTACGATCCTGAAAGAATACTGGTACTTTTTTGCAAGTGCGATGGCGTGTTCAATGGTATCCACCACAACCACACGGCCCAGAAGATAATTTAAAAGGCCTTGATACCGGCCATCCGCTTCCACCAGGGTATTGGCAAGCCCCAAAACTCCCGGTTCCGTAAGAGCCCTGTCCTGGCGGAAGGAATCTCTGTTGCCGACGCTGGTTAAGGGAAGGAAGGTGGCTCTTCCATACCGGTTTTTCTTTAGATATTCAATAAGCTGCTTGGCAGTTTCTTCTGAATCAGTAACAATATTCTGAATGCTTCCGCCAAGAGCGGTCTCAACGGCAATTTCATATTTTTTCGGCACTTTGATTAAATCCGCTACAACCCCGTGAATGCCGTGGATCCGGTCCCTTACCTCCATGATACGGCGGATGCTGCCGCCATAGCCTTCATACCGTTCAGCTAAGTTTCTTAAAGATTCCAGCTTTGTATAACTGGTATGATACTCCTGCTGTTTGTCATTTAAGTTTTTGTTAAGCCGTTTGACCTCGCCTTCCAGCTCCTCTGCCCGGTTCTCACTGAACGCCTGGGCTTCCTGGCTTTCCGAGATTCTGGTTTCTATCTCATCTGCTTCCTTTTGAAGAGCTTCCAGCCGTTCATCCTGCTCCGACTCATCACTTTTAAATTTTAACAGCTTCTGGCAAACCTCAGAACGGCGCACATCTACCTGTTCCAGCATGGTTTCATACCGCTGCTGTTTTGCGGTCAGAGAAGCTTTTTCATTGAGGATGTCAATGATGCCGCTCTTTCCTTCCTCAATCTGCTGTTCAAAAAGGTGGATTTTCTCATCTTCTGAACACAGGACTTCTTCCGCTTCTTTAAGTTCATTTACTGCGGATTTCACCTGGCCGGCAATCAGGGAACGTTCCTCCTCATAAGTGGCAGCCTGAGCCATTTTCATCTGGATTTCAGCATGGATAGCCCTCATGCGTCCGGCAATGTGCTCCGCATTCATCTGCTCCGTATTGATCTGTTCCTTTAATACATTGATCCGGCCTTCCAGGCTTCCCATTTCCATGTTGGATTTATTTTTCTCATTCCCGGCTTTGCTGATAGCCTCCTCCAGCTCCGCTAAATATGTATCCAGAACATCATATTCTTCCCGGATCCCTTCCGATGTCTGCTTTGCCTCCTCCAGATCATGGGATACAATGGTATCCTTTTCCTGGTTTTCCTTCAACTGTACCTGGATGCCCTCAGTCTCCATCAGGAACTGGTTGACATCGTATTTTTTTAAATCTTCCTTTAAACGGAGATATTCCTTTGCCGCCTCAGATTGCCTTCCCAGAGGGCCTACCTGCTTTTCAAGCTCTGTGAGAATGTCATTGACACGGATAAGGTTTTGTTTTTCATTTTCAAGCTTCTTCTGGGCGATGAGCTTTCGCCGTTTAAATTTAACAATGCCGGCGGCCTCATCAAATAATTCTCTGCGCTCCTCCGGTTTTCCGCTTAAAATTTTATCAATCTGTCCCTGTCCGATGATGGAGTAGCCTTCCTTTCCGATACCGGTATCATAGAACAATTCATAAATATCCTTTAAACGGCAGGCACTGCCATTGATCATGTACTCACTTTCACCGGAACGGTATACTCTCCGGGAAACTGTTACCTGGTCGTAATCAATAGCCAGATGGTGATCGGAATTATCAAGGGTAATGGCAACATAGGCAAAGCCCTGGGGTTTTCTCAGTTCTGTTCCGGAGAAAATCACATCCTGCATGTTGGAGCTTCGAAGCTGCTTTACCTTTTGTTCACCAAGCACCCAGCGCACGGCATCGGCGACATTGCTCTTGCCGCTGCCGTTAGGGCCTACGATGCCGGTGATCCCATTATGAAATTCAAAGACGATCTTATTGGCAAAAGATTTAAAACCCTGGATTTCAATACTTTTTAAATACATAGTTCACGCCGACAGGCTCTACTGGGCCTGCCCTTTCTTTTCCTATTTACTGTCCATGCTTTCTGGACATAGAGGGATACCCGCAGGGTGTTTCCTATTTACTGTCCATGCTTTCTGGACATAGAGGGATACCTGCAGGGTGTTTCCTATTTATTGTCCATGCTCTCTGGACATAGAGGGATGCCCGCAGGGTGTTTCCATATTCTTAAGGCTGAGAATCCCATGATAGGCAGCCACCTGCTCCGCTGCCTTTTTGGTCCGTCCGGTTCCCTGGCCGATTATCTCCTGGCCAATAAGGACCTGAGCCTCAAATACCTTGTTATGATCCGGTCCCTCTTCCCGCAAAAGCTCATAGCTCAAGGGCTCTTCTGTCTTACTCTGTACGATCTCCTGCAAGATAGTCTTGCTATCATAAAAGAGCTGCTTATGTTCCAGATCATTCATAATGAAACGAAGGATAAACTCTTTTGCATTAGCAAAACCACCGTCCAGATAAATGGCCCCAATCAGCGCTTCCATAGCATCCGATACAATCGACGCACGCCCCCTGCCTCCGGTGGCCTCTTCTCCCCTGCCCAAAAGAAGATATTCTCCAAGCCTTATATCCTCTGCACAATAGGCAAGGGTCGGCTCGCAGACAATGCTGGCGCGTATCTTTGTCAAATCCCCCTCCGGTCTTTCCGGATACTTGTGATACAGGCAGTCACTGGAAACCACTTCCAGCACAGAGTCACCTAAAAACTCCAGGCGTTCGTTGCATTCCAGCTTATTTAACCGGTGTTCATTGGCATAGGAGCTATGAGTCATTGCCTGTGTCATGAGACGCCTGTCCGAAAAACGGTAGTCGATCCGCTCCTCCAGTTCTTTTAAATTCTTGCTCATCATACACCTCTTCTTATTATGAAAGAGGGTGCTGCGGACAGACCTAAAAGTCCCCGGCAGCACCCACATCTATTAATTTAAAGCATTCTTGATCTGTTCTACTGCGTCATTGACACTTACGATGTTTTCTGCCACTTCCGTTGGAATCTCAATATCAAATTCCTCCTCAATGCCCATAATAATCTGGAACACATCAAGGGAGTCAGCACCAAGGTCATCCACAAATGTGGAGTTCATGGACACCTCATCCGGCTCAATATTTAATACCTCTGCAATTATGTTTTGTAACTTCTCAAATTCCATCTCTTTTCCTTCCTCTCTCCTATTCTTGATTTTCATCATTCTTTTTAAGACTTTCTCTTATCTTATCATTAATTCCCTGTTCTTTGAAGGTTACGCACTGAAGTATGGAGTTCTTCACTTCTGTTGCCTTTGAATTCCCATGGGTTTTTACAACCAAGCCATTCAGTCCCAGAAGCGGTGCTCCGCCGTGCTGAGATGCATCAAATGATTTTAGGCTTTCCTTCAAAGCAGGTTTTACTAGCAAAGCTCCGATTTTGCTCCTTAAACTTCCCATCATACCGCGTTTTACCTTATCGATTAAGGTTGCTCCTACTCCTTCGTAAAGCTTCAGGATTACATTGCCTACAAATGCCTCACAAACAATGACATCTGCACCGCCATGCGGAATCTCCCTGGCTTCAATGCTTCCGGTAAAATGGATATCCTTGCACTCCTTTAACAGTGGAAAGGTTTCTTTTACAAGCGCATTTCCCTTTTCCTCTTCTGCGCCAATATTGACGATAGCCACTCTTGGATTCTTAACTCCCACTACATGCTCCATGTAAAGGGATCCCATTCTGGCAAACTGTACCAAATGAGATGGTCTGGCATCCACATTGGCTCCGCAGTCAATCAGCAGGGAAACTCCTTTTTCCGTTGGAATAAGCGGAGCCAGCGGTGGTCGTTCCACCCCTCTTATCCGTCCGACAATCACCTGTCCACCAACCAGTATGGCACCAGAGCTGCCAGCCGATACAAAAGCATCCGCCTCCTTCTGTTTTACCAGATTCATCCCCACAACGATGGAAGAATCTTTCTTCTTTCGTATGGCATTAACCGGAGGTTCATCCGTCTCGATTACCTCTGACGCATTCACAATCTGTATCTGATCCTTTTGATACGTATGTTTCTTCAGTTCTTCTGATACAATATGCTCCTGCCCTACTAAGAGAACCTGGATTTCTTTATTCGCGTTTACCGCCTCTACGGCTCCGGCAACCATCTCTGCCGGTGCATAGTCGCCGCCCATGGCGTCAACAGCTACTTTTATCATCATGATTCTCCTTTCAGATATCGCCTAAGATAATCTATTACATAATATACTAAATATTATACTATAAATCAATAATAATATTGAGAAATTTAAAGGCTTCGGGAAACCAACCTTTTTTCCACCTTTTTCATGACGAACAAATAGGAAATTCCTGTAAACAGCGCCGCACTGACCCAGGCCGCCGGGTCACAGGCGCAGGACAGAGGAAAGCTGAGCAGCCGCATGGCCAAAGCAGCTGTTGCTAACCTTGCTACCAACTCCACCACTCCGCCCATCATGGGCAGAAAGCCATGGCCGCAGCCCTGCATGGTATTTCTGAATATGAAAATCGTTCCCAAGGGAATATAAAAGGCGGCGCACAGATAGATATAGGTTTTCGCCCAGGGCAGCATGGCCGAAATGTCCACATTGCCGGAAAAAAACAGACTTAAGGCAAAGGGAATCGTCAGGCAAATGACTGCCGAACAAAGCACGGAATAGGCGCCCCCTATCCCCAGCGCAACCTTGACGCCATAACGGATCCTTTTAATATCTCCCTTACCATAGTTCTGTCCGGAATAGGTAGCCATAGTCTGTCCCGTGGCGATCATTCCCTGGACTACAAGATTCTGAAACTTGTTGGCTGCCGTATATGCCGCAACAGCCGTTGAGCCAAATAAGTTAATGGCCGACTGCATGATTATGGTTCCAGAGGCAGTGATCCCAAACTGGAGAGCCATAGGAATTCCCACGGAAAGCTGATGCCTTGTATCCGCACTGGTAAGCTTCCACTGGTTCTTATCAGGAGCCAAAGCCGGGACCTTCTTATAAATGTATAAAATACAAAGAACTGCAGATATACCCTGTGATACATTGGTAGCCCATGCCGCCCCTGCCACTCCCATTTGAAAGACGATAACAAAAAGAAGGTCCAATATTAAATTCAAGCCTGAGGAAAACGCCAAAAACAAAAGAGGGACCCGGCTGTTTCCCACTGCTCTTAAAAAGGAAGAAAACAGGTTGTAAATTATGTTGGTAACGATCCCTATGCATATGATTGAAATATAGGTATATGCATCTTCGAAAATGTTATCAGGCGTATTCATCAGCCGTAGCAGAGGTTTCATGAAGAAAAGGCTTATGGCCGTCATGAGTATTATGACAAAGGCTGACAGGATGGTGCCATTGGCTACGGAGTGCCTTGCTCCCTTTTCATCGCCCGCCCCAAACCGTTGACTGGTGAGGACTGTAAATCCCGTACTCATTCCCTGAGAAAATCCAATGACTAAAAACATGATGGTTCCCGTAGAGCCAACCGCCGCCAATGCGTCAGGTCCGACAAAACGGCCTACGACAATCGTATCGACCATGTTATAGAGCTGCTGGAAGATATTACCAATGAAAAGGGGGAGCGTAAATTTTAAAATGACGGAAAGAGGATTTCCTTTTGTCATATCAGTTTCCATAATCTTCATCCTTTGTCCATGTATTATGCCAGCTCTTTCCAGGTGGCGCAAACGTTATTTTACCATGTTCCCTGTCTGTTGTCACCGTTCTTTTGAAAAAATATGGAAATGATTCTTTGCTCATTCATAAACCGCAGCCATAACGGCTCCATAATCCCCTATCCTCTCTCCTAACTGGGCAGGTACGATCCTGCACGCGGCGGCCGAAGATGCAAGAGCCTCCCTTCGTATTTCCTCCCACATGGCTGTTTCCATGTATTCATGTGCTCTTGCATATATGCTGCCGGCCACTATTACCTCCGGGTTCAGGATATCAATAAGCATGGACAGTCCTAATCCAAAATACCTACCCGACTCACTCAGTAATTCTGTGGCATCCTTATGGCCTGCTCTGGCGGCTTCCGCCACATCCTTTGCCTTGATCTCCTCCTTTTCTCCTGTCAGGAAGGAAGCCTTTTTTCCCTCCTTTTCCATCTTCTCCGCTTTATCTATTGCCATTTGACGGATTCCGCCGCCGCTGCAAAATCCTTCCAGGCTCCCTGCCTTTCCGTATCCCACCGGCCCATCCTCCTTAAGGCGTACATGGCCCACTTCTCCTGCCATACCGCATACTCCTGTATATAAACGCCCATTCAAAATCAATCCTGCACCAAGGCCGGTTCCGAAAGTGAGGAATACCATATGAAGAGATCCCTTTCCAGCCCCATATTTCCATTCTGCAAGGGCGCAGGCATCGGCATCGTTTAACATCCTGGCTGGCATCCGGAGCTTTTCTGACAGATAGGAAACAACAGGAACTTCGACCCATCCCGACAGGTTAGGCGGAGAGCAAATGATCCTGCGGTCAGGACTCAAAGGCCCACCGCAGGATATCCCGATACGGCAGTCAGACCGGGAGACTCCATGGGTTTCCAGCATCTTTTCCCCATAAACGCATAAGGTGTCCAGCACTGTTCTCCAGTCTGATGTTGTCTGTATTTCCTTCCGATCATTCCATATAATAGCATCGCCCTCCAGGCGGCAAAGAAACACCGCACACTTTGTTCCTCCTATATCAAATCCCATTATATGCATCGTAATACCTCAGTCCTTCTATTATTATAAGTAAATTCGAATCACCTGACGGCTCGTCGTACGGCTCTCTTGCCTTCGTTAAGAAAAATATGCCAACAGAGCAGGAACCGAAGTACCGTCCCTGCTCTTTCACTGTTATGAAATGTATCTGCGCTTATGCCGCATTTTATTTTATTGTTTCTTTTGTGAGAACGGAAACTCCTGTATCTACGTTCTTGTCTCCTGTATCCTTGCCTTCCAGGGCATTAACTGCTGTCTTTATACCTTCATATCCCATAACATCAGGATTCTGAGCCATGGTTGCCAGGAGATAGCCCTCCTTAATCAGCTGAAGGATCATGTCGGATTTGTCAAAGCCTACGCCGATTACAGTCTCGCCTGCTTCCTGAATGGCATTGCCGGCTCCTACGGTAGAACCTTCATTGGCTCCGAAAATACCTACACAGCCCTGGGTGATATAGTTTGCAGCAATATCTTTGGATTTTGCCGCGTCGCCTTCTCCGTACTGTGTTTCCAGAATCTCAAACTTTGTTCCCTCAAACGCAGAGCGGAAGCCTTCTTCTCTGGCTACTGTGGATGCGGTTGCAGCATTCACATTTACGATGCCGATCTTGCCTGATTCGATTCCATTGGCCTTTAAGGCTTTGATCATTTCGTCACCTGCAGTTTTTCCTGCAGCTTTGTTATCTGTTGCAAGGGTCTGGATTGCCGGCAGGGATGCTGCGGAGTCTACATATACTACTTTCACTCCTGCGTCCATTGCTTCCTGTAACGATGCAGTTACTGCATCAGGACCGTTAGCCGCCAGTAAAATGGCCTGTGCGCCTCCTGCTACGGCATTGTTAATACATTCGATCTGTTTTGCGTCATCCTTTACATCCGGAGCCAGCCACTTATAATCTACATTTCCAAGCTCCTTTACAGCCTTCTGGGCACCTGCATCCACGTTTACCCAGTGCTGGTCCATTTGATCCATAGTGATCAGATAAACCTTGTGTGAGCCTCCGCCGGAAGCTGCCTCTTTCGCAGTTTCTGCTGCTGTGGTTGCAGCTTCAGTTGCAGCCGCTGTTGTTGCCCCAGTTGTAGCTGCTGCCTCTTTCTGCCCGCTGCTGCATCCTGCCATAGAGGCAATCACTCCCATAGAAAGAATAGCCGCCAATACTTTCCGCTTCATAAACCTTTTCCTCCTTAAATTTGGATATTTTAAAATCTGCCTATATCAAAGCCTCAGGCTCCAATACCTTGTTTATGGTTCTAACTTATTCTTCTTACCAAGCTTACCGCTTCTTACAATTACATCGATCAATACGGAGATCACTACAATGGCGCCGATGACAATGTTGCGGATCGCAACCGGAGCACCTGCAAACTGAAGGCCATTCTGCAGTACGCCCCAGATTGAAGCACCGATCACCGTACCGATGAGAATTCCCTGGCCGCCTAATGTTGACACTCCTCCGATTACGGAAGCCGCCACAGCATACATTTCATAGGCATTGCCGGCATCCATGGTGCCCATGCCGCTTGTCGCACAGATCACCAGTCCTACGATGCAGGAACAAAAGGAGCTGACCAGATAAGCCTTTGTGGTGGTGGCGACGATATTTACCCCGGATAGCTTGGAGGCCTCTATATTGCTTCCGATTGCATAAATATGCCGCCCGGTTCTAGTTTTACTTAACAGGAAATTAAATACCAGCCATAAAACAATGGCTATAATCACCGTATTATACACTCCTGCGGCCTTTCCATAATAAAAGAAATCCCGAAACCCCTTTGCCCCGTCTCCGATGGCATCAGTATTGTAGTTATTATTTACGATCTGTGCAACGCCTCTGGCAATCGTCATGGTGCCTAAGGTTGCGATAAAGGGTGGAAGCTTGCACTTAGCTACCAGCAGGCCGTTGACCACTCCTACGATCAGACAGCACATCAGGGTTAGAAGTACCGCTACCCACGGATTTATGCCCTTTGTCATCATGGTCGCAGATATCATGCAGCTCATGCCGACAACGGAACCAATGGACAAATCAATGTTACCGGTGATCAATACATAGGACTGGCCGATGCCGATTAACAGGATCGGCGCAATCTGGCGTAATAGATTCGCAACATTTTTCCCGGAAAAGAATGTAGGGTTTATGATGCCAAAAACAACACACATGACAATGAGTCCCACACTTACGGTGACTACCTGCCCCATCCCGCGAACGGCAAACAGCCTTTTATACCAACTCTGTCTTTTACTATTCATGTTACCTCTCCTTGCTCTTCTCTTAACTGATCTTACTTTCAAACTGAGTCGCAAATTTGAGGATCTGATCCTGTGTCGCCTCAGTTGTCATTATTTCCCCTGTAATCTTTCCGTCGCACATGACAATGATCCGGTCGCTGATGCCCAGGACTTCCGGCATTTCCGACGAAACGAACAAAACGCCGATCCCTTTTTGCTTTAATTCGTTCATCAGGTTATAGATCTCTACCTTAGCCGCCACGTCGATTCCTCTGGTAGGTTCATCAAAAATCACCACCCGGGAATTCCTTGCCAGCCATTTGCCCACCACCACCTTTTGCTGGTTACCGCCGGATAAGCTTCCGGCATTCACCTCTGCATTGGGCAGCTTGATTTGTAAGGAAACCACTGTTTTATCCGTCATTTCCCTCTCTTTTTTCCTGTTAACGATCCCCAGCCTTCCGCACAGCATATCCAGATTGGGAAGAGAGATGTTGTCACGTATGCTGAGCTTCGTGCAAAGGCCATCCTTTTTCCTGTCCTCAGGAGCCAGTACAATGCCTGCTTTTATGGAATCCTCCACGTTATGTATGGTGACCTCTTTCCCATCCAGTAAAATCTGCCCTGTTTCCTTAGGATCCGCTCCGAATATGGCCCTGGTGGTTTCCGTTCTTCCTGCCCCCATTAACCCTGCAATGCCCACGATCTCGCCTTCGTACAGTTCCAGATTGATGTCACGGACCATCCGCCCGGCATTTAAGTTACGGACCTCCAGGATTCTTTTCCCTTTTGGACATGAAACACGGGGGAACTTCTGTTTTATTTCACGGCCGACCATGTGGGAAATGATCTCTTCCATCCGATTCTGATCAAAATCCATGGATGTGATAAATTTTCCGTCTCTCATGATGGTGACCCGGTCCACGATATGCTTCAGCTCTTCCAGACGGTGGGATATGTATACGATTCCGCAGCCTTCCTTTTTCAGCTTTTTAATGATTGTAAATAAGTCATTGATCTCCTTAGATGTCAGGGCTGACGTAGGCTCATCCATAATCAGGACCCTGGCATTCATGGAAAGCGCCTTGGCAATCTCAACCATCTGCTGCTTGGATACCGCAAGGCTTCCTACCAGCTCCTCCGGATCTAATTCAATATTCATACGGCCCAGAATCTCGGCCGCCGCCTTATTCATCTCTTTTTCAGAAAGGACCATTCCCTTTGTCCGCTCCCGTCCCAGGAAAATGTTTTCCGCTACCGTCAAATGCTGACACATGTTCAGCTCCTGGTGGATGATCGCTATTCCCAGTTCCTTTGCCTTCTGTGTGGTCATTTCCCGGATATCAGAACCGAATACCTCAATGGTCCCTCCATCCCTTTCATAGACACCGCTCAATATTTTAACAAGTGTTGATTTTCCTGCACCATTTTCACCCAACAATGCCATAACTTCGCCTGACTTTAAGTAAAACGAAACATCGTCAAGCGCTTTTACACCGGGGAATGTTTTTGTAATATTCTGCATCCGCACAATATCTTCCTGCATACCTATCACCCTCATATTTCTCTCAAATTCTAGCTTCTGTAAACAGTATATCATCGGAAACCCATGGATAGTAGGGGAGATTCTTCCGTTTAAGGGGGGTATTCTTTGGCAATCAAATCCCTTGCAGAAATGAAAAACAGGCAGCCAGACCGCCTGTTAATCCTTTTCATTACCAGCCTACTTTATAAAATTCCTCTTTCGCGTATTCTGCCGCCACCTTTCCATCCTGCAGAATTATCATACGGTCTGATACATCCATGTTGTCGGCAAGGTTGCTGGTGAGAATGAGTACCGAGATCCCGCTGTTTTTCAGCTCCTGGATCAGATCCAGCACATAACGCCTTAAGTACATGTCCCCTTTTGCCAGCGGCTGTACACACACGGCGACCTTAGGGTGAAGAAGATGGATCCGGTAATAGGCAAGGCCGTATCTTTCCCGCAGGCTTAAACGGTCAATCTTTCCCGCATCAATACAGGATCCCACCTTTTTCATATATTCCTTACGCACACTGCGAAGATGGCTGCGCTTTAAATTCCCAAACCACACCTTTCGGTCCAGAAGAAAAGTCAGGTTTTCCATATAGCTCATATCCCTAAACAGAAAGGTTTCTGCCGGATCATCTGGAATGACGGCTACACCCTTCTTAAAAAAGTCCGTAGGCTCCTCCCCTGCAAAAACCCTTTCTCCCAGGTAAATTCTGCCGGCCCGGATTCCCCTGCTGCCGGAGAGAACCTCCACCAGAGGCTCCCATGTCTGATTATCCGTATCCAGTATCATCAGGCATTCCCCTTTTCGCAGAGAAAACCCTACCGGCTCTTTCCCATTCAAATGCACTCCATCCAACTTAAGAACAGCCTCCTCCTTAGGTTCCCGGATCTGGCTGCCGGATAAGTCAAAAGATATGGTATAAGGCTGAAGGGCCGTTTCCACCATTTCTTCTTTTTCAAACACCTTCCATATGATTCCCTGATGAAAAAGAGCCGCCCGGTCCGCAATCTGGAACACCTCCTGATGATGGTTACCCATATAAAGAAATGCGGTCCCCCGCTTTGCCTGCTCCCTAATAATATCCTGAAACTGTTTTAGTTCCATCTGGCTTAAAAAATTGCTGATCCTGTCCAGAATAATGAAACGGCACCCAGCCAGAATGGCTTTTAAAAGCTCAGTCACACAGCGCTCAAAGGCGCTTAAGGTTGAAACCCGGCGTTTGGGATCAATGGACAGCCCCAGCTCTGCCATCAAAAGCTCCACCTGATGATCCAGCACCCTGCTGTTAATGATATACTTTTTAAATCCCTTCCGCATAACAAACAGGTTATCAGATATGGTCAGGCTGTCTATGAGCCGTCCCCTCTCCTCAATGACATAAACCCGGTTGTCGGAAAAGTCCGCATGGGAATAATGATTTACCCGGTCTCCTTCATAATATACTCCGCCAAAGCTTATGGGAATATTATGGCAGATGAGGCGGGTCAACTGGGAACAGCCCTTTGCATCGGATATGATGAGCCCCATAATCTCTCCCTGGAGAATATAAAAATCCAGATTATCCAGATAACGCTCTCCGTTTTCTTCCAGGGTAACATGATTCAGCCGGAGAATTTCCTTTCTCATCTCATCACCTCTTTGTCCTGTTAATCCTTTACCAGCGGAAGGGATATCTCCACATCCGTTCCTGCCTCCACCTGGCTGTAGACATGGATGCCATATTCCTCTCCAAAAAGCAGCTTGATTCTGTTATTGACATTCTGGATTGCAATGCCGCCTTTCCGGTCTATATCAGGGTTCACGTCGTCTAAGGATAGGCTTTTAAGCTTTTCATTTAACATCTTCACCCTGTCGGCCTCCATCCCAAGTCCGTCATCAGATACCTTGATGATCAACCTGGAATCCGTCACCGAAATTTTAATGATCAGATGCCCTTCCCCTATTTTCCGTTCGATCCCATGATAAATAGAATTTTCAACAACAGGCTGCAAAGTCAGCTTTGGCAGACGGTATTGCAGAATCTCCATTTCATCCAGCTCTTCTGAACATGTATACTGAATATTCAACTGTAATTTTTTGCCAAAGCGGAACTGTTGGATATAATAGTAGTTCTCAATATTTGCAAGCTCATCCTCTAAGTTTACCAGATGGTCTACATTGGAAATGGTATAACGGAAAAAGGTAGCAAGAGCCTCTGTCATCTCCGCTATGCTGTCCACGCCAAGGCTCAGCGCCTCACTCCGTATTCCTTCCAGAGTATTGTACAAAAAATGAGGGTTGATCTGATTTTGCAGGGCAAGATATTCCGCCTGTTTTTTTGATACATTGATCAGTTCCCTGGTTCCCAGCATTTCCAGAAATCTCTGATTTACTTTCTCGGATTCCGGGCAATAAGGATAGCGTATTTTAAATAAGTCATTTAAAACACTGCCAGAGGCAAACTGCCGTTCCACTCGTTTGGTTTCCTGCATGGGCTTATAAATTCCATAATATCCGTTGTAAAAAAACAAGACCAGGAGAACGGAAGCCGCCATTATAAGCCAAATTTGCTCCGGCTGACCCATGGTTAAGTACAGGGCATAGCAAAGCAAAAGCATGAACCCGGTCAAAATACCTGCCAAAAGAAGAATTACTCTGATAGACAGAAACCGAAACCTTTCCTTCATAATACGCCTCCCATCAGGAATAAAGCTTCCGATACTCGTTTGGCTTTAAACCGGAATATTTGGTAAAATTCTTTGTAAAATACTTTACATCACTGTAGCCCACTTCCTCACATATGGATGCAACACTTAAATTTGTTTCCTTTAGAAGGCCTTTCGCCTGTTCCATACGCACCTCGGATAGAAACTCCAAAAAGTTCTTTCCTGTCTCTTTCTTAAACAGGGAACTGAAATATGTAGGATTGAATCCGGCGACTTCACTGACTGTTTCTAAGGTAATTGCTTCCCGATAATGGTCCCTGATGTATTTTTTGGCTATGCGGATGGGGCGGTTATTCTCCTGCATCTTTCCGGCCACGGCCTTATCGTAGGAAGCGGAAATCTCTTTTATGAGATAGCGCAGGACCTCTCTTGCAGAAGAACAAAATTCCACTCCCTGATTAAACCGTTCCATAAAATTCTGTTCAATGGGGATTTTATGATTTTTCATGAAAAACAGATACAGATTGCAGACCTCTCTGCACATCTGCAGAATTTCATGCCCGGTCATATCCGGCTGCTCCAGAAGCCCGTCTTTCAGTTTCATCAGGCAATCCCCCACCTGCTGCCTGTCCAGACTTTCCAAAGCCGTGTTCATGTTCTGGTTAAACTGAGTGAACCACTGGCTTGATGCCAGATGAAAGGAGCTGCGCAGCTCCCCCTCCAGGAGCTTACCGTTTCCGGCTACCAGACGCTGCTCCACCAGATACCTGGCGGATTTAAGAGAACTTCTTAGCTGGGCGATATTCCATACGGTTGTTCCAAACCCAATGGTCACTCGAAGCCCTTCCAGAATGGATTCCAGCACAGCAAGCTCATTTAATATATTTTTACATTGCCGGCGGATGAACTTCCTGTTTTCCTCTCCATAATTCAGGAACAGATAAATATGGCTGTTTTCCACATACAATTCCCAGTCGAATACATGACCTTTCAGCATCTGCTCTGCAATCTGAGTTGTCTTTTCTGTCAGAAATTCCAGGTTTTTCTCGTCAGGCATGGAAATTCCATCAAATTTGACACAAACGATCTGAAAGCATCCCTGTTTTAACTGATAATAATACTGCTTATTGATTTCTTCCAGGCTGGAGCAATCCTGCTCGCTCCGGTCCCGGTACAGGACATTGGAAAACCAGGTGGTCCGCAGTCTCTCTGCGTCGCTTTTCCTCGCCAACCTGACCCGCTCCTCGTAGGTCAGCTGCTCGCTTTTTTCATTATACCTTACTCTTATTTTTTCCAGAGTTTCCGTTAATTCCTGTTTTTTGATTGGCTTTAACAAATAATCGCTGACCCCATATTTGATCGCTGTCTGGGCATATTCAAAATGGCGGTATCCGCTGATAATCACAAACTCCACGCCTAAATTCAGTTCCCGGGTCTTTTTCACTAAGTCCAGGCCGTCATATCCCGGCATCCTGATATCCGTAATCACTACATCAGGAGAAAGGGCTTCTATCTTTTCAAGCGCCTCTATCCCATTATTTGCCACACCGCTGAGCATCATATCCAGTGCTTGCCAATCGATCAGCTTCTCGATCAGCTGGCAGATCTTTTCTTCATCATCTGCTATCAATACTTTTAACATGTTTAACCCCCTGCTATCCCCCGATTCTTTTGACATTATAACATGTTCGCCCGGGTGAAGGAAGTAGTGTAAAAAAGAAAAGCAGCCGTAATACATGAACATTGTAAATTTTGAAAAGCCGATCAGTCCAATCTCTCATTCCCACTTAAAAAAGCGGAGGGAAATATTGATACATATCGCTGCAATCGCGATCATCACCATAACCGGAATGAAAACCCTGTCCATTGGAAGACCCAGTGAAGCAGCCTTTAGAAGTTTAATTCCCTGTGTCAATGGAAGGATATCCGCCGCTTTTTGAAACGCAGCAGGCATTACCTCATAAGGCAGAGTGGCGCCTGAAAAAATAAGCATTGGAAAGTACAGCAGACTGGCGGCGGCACCAGCTATTTTCGTGTTCGGTGCAATTCCTCCCACTAACAGCCCAATGCTGAACATGGACAGCATAACCAGCAAGTATGCCCCCAGGAACGAAAGCCATGAGCCTTTTAATTGAAATCCGAACAATAACGCCCCTGTTGCGTAAACAAGGATAAGGGAGGCAATCGAATAAAGCGCATAAATTGCAACCTGCACCACCAAGATAAGGGCGGGATCAGCGGGCGTTACCTTAAGCCGCTTTAAAATCTTTCTGCTTCGATAATCAGATACAACCAGGGGAAGCCCCATCACACCTCCGGCACAAATGGCAATGGCTGATACCGCACCAAAGGATTGTTCCAGGAACGTATAATCTGCACCATCAAAAGCGGGTTTGTCTCCAAAAACTGCTCCTAAGATTACAACTACAATAACTGGCATGCAAATAGCAAAAATAAACATGTCCAGCCCGCGAAGGGACAATTTTCCTTCTGTTTTTAGCAACGTTTTAAATGTTTTCATATTCACCCTCCCCGTCAGTATACCAAAGATATGCATCCTCAAGCTTTTCATAAGGACTTGCCGCGACCGAATCTTTTATGGAACCGCAAAATATACTCTTTCCGTTCTTCAAAATCATGATCCTGTCACAAAGAGCTTCCACCTCATCCATAAAATGGGAGGTCAGCAAAATGGTGATTCCTCTTTCTTTTAACTGAGAAAGACTCCTCCACACTTCCCTCCGTGCCCTGGCATCCAATCCTGTTGTCAGCTCGTCTAAAAACACTACTTCGGGATCCGGGATCAGCGCAAGCACGATAAAAAGCCGTTGCTTCTGACCTCCTGAAAGTTCACTGACCAGGCTTTTTGACTTTTCCGAAAGTCCGAACTGTTCCAGAAGAACACCATAATCCAGGGTGTTTTTGTAAAGCGAAGCAGTAACTTCACAAAGCTCATCTACCTTGATTTTGTCCTGATAATTGGCCTCCTGAAATTGAACACCGACCCTCTCAAAAAGTTTTTTCCGGTCTTTTTGCGGATTCATTCCCAAAATGGATACCGTTCCACTATCCTGCTTTTTCGTTCCCAGGATACATTCGATTGCCGTACTTTTACCCGCTCCGTTTGCTCCCAGCAAGCCAAACACTTCCCCGCGGCAAATTGAGATATTAATATTCTCTATTGCTTTCACTTGGGCGTAAGACTTGCACAGCCCGTTTACTTCAATGGTTGTTTCCATGCGATAAAATCCCTCCTTTTTTCTTTTCACAAAAAGAATAACACCAGAGCAAAGTCTGGTGTTAAAGTGTAGGGTTTGATTCAAATTGTTTTTTCATCTTCCCAAGGTGCGCCAGCATAACTTTCGCGTTTTCCTCCGCATAATGCAAAGAAGTGAGAAGCTTATCACATAGAGATATAATATCGTCGCTTTCGTCTGGTGTATCAATCACCTGCCGGATATCTGCTTTGGGATTTTGGGATAATGTATTCAGCATTCGCAAAATTGCAGAAAGGGAGTAATTTGCACAGCGCAGGGAACGTATGATTTTAAGCCGCCGAATATCTTCATCCGTATAAACCCGGTAGCCATTTTGTTTTCGTTTTATAGTGAGCAGACCGTTCATTTCCCAATTTCTTAAAGCATCCATTGAAATTTGTAAATAATCGGCCGTTTCTTTTCTGGTTAAAACCATAGTCTCGGATTCTTGTCCCTGGTTGCTGCCTGATAACAGCTTTTGGGTAATCTCTATGGCCTCTTCCGCATTACTCTGCTCATTTTTTATCTGCTGCAAATAATGTTCCGTTAAGGCAATCGCCTTGTCAAAATTTCCGGAAGCTGAGGTCTTAATAATCGTAATTGCCTGTTTTCTCAATCCATTTTGCAAAACCTCGACCTTTAGCGCAATTCTTACGAATTTAATTTGTTCCATATGAAAATCTGTAAAAATGCGATAACCGTTTTCCTTCCGCTCTGGTTTGGGAATAAGCCCAAGTTCTTCATAAAGCCGTACTGTATTGGAATGGATTCCTATACTACACGCAATTTCAGATGTCATGTAAGTTTTCATTTAATCTATCACCACCATTCTATTCCACCATAATAGCATCATTAAAAAGTCTGGTGTTATAGTGGAGAGTTCAATTGTAACGAATAAGAATAAAAAGTGCAAGGCGGAGATGATATCGGCCTGCCTGCAAAAGAAAACAAGCATATGGTCCATCGGGAACGATACGCTTGTTTTCCAGTCAGCCTTCCTTACAGAGCCATAAACATGATTTGCTCTTTACCTTACTATTTCAAATTCGACAGACCCGGCAGCTCCAGGCGCTATCTCATATTTGTCAAAAACTATAACCGGATTCCCATTATCCTTCATATAAAATTTTGTCTCATCAGTAATGCTTTCGAAACCGCCCTCCTCAGGAGTAAAAAATGGAATACCAATTTCCTTTGATTTTTCCTCCATCTGGCTATTAATGCTCTCGTTTGCTTTATTGATGTAATCCTCTCCAAGAACATCTCCTAGTGATAATAGCTTTCCTGATTTTAGATCTATGTTATAGTACTTTTCCTGACTGTAGGCAGAGGTCCAGCTCTCTGTTCCCCTTACCACAAAAGAAAGATAGTCTTCGCTTTGGGCCTTGATCTCATACCACACCTTGATCTCGATCTTATGTTCCGCCCATTCTGCCTCTGTTCCTCCTGTATCCAAAAATGCCTGTTTGTAATCCTGTGCACGCTCCAATGATTCATCCGCATATTTGCTGCAGATTTCCTGGATTTCTTCATTTATTTGCTTGGAAAGTCCATGGGTGTCCTTTTGGATAAATTCAACTCCCGGCACTTCTACCGAAATTTTTTCATCCCCAACAGTCTTTTTATAGGAGCTTACAGTCAGGATCCTTGCGATGGCACCTACAACCGGAAGCTGATGCACCTCCTCAGCAAATGCTGTGTTTATATTTAGTGCTGCAGTAAATGTAATAAGGAAAACTGCCGCTGTTCCCAATCCCCATTTATAGTACCTTCTCTTTCCATTCCCATTATTATTCCTGGTGCTTGTTGCTTTTCTTCCTTCAAACTGCTCGATGGCACCCTGTATGCGTCCGCTTAATTCCTCGGGAATGGGAGTCTCATCGTATCTCTTTTTTGCATCATCCAACTGGTTCATAAGTTTACCTCCTGAATATTCTGCTTTAACAATTTTAAGCCACGGTACAGTCTTGCCTTTACCGTGTTTAAATTGGCACCGGTGATCTTAGCAATCTCTTTCAGCGACATTTCTTCAAAAAAACGAAGCTTAATGATGTTTTGTATTTCTATATCCAACCGGTTGATCTCGTTATAAAGGTCATCCGATGGTTCAAAGCCCTGTTCATAATAGGGTATCTCCAGACCCAGGTCTTCTCCTGAGGCGATCTCTTTTTTATTTTTCTTTAAAAAATAAATGCTTTCGTTTACAAGTATTCTGTAAAACCACGTTTTAATAGCGTCGTAATTTTTCAAGGATTCATAATGATCCAGGGCTTTTAATACAGCATTCTGAACAATATCCAGGGCATCCTCCTGGTTTTGGGTGTAGCTGAATGCCAGCCGGTAAAATTTTTTCTGATTTTCAATGATGTAGCCTGTCATCTTATCATAGTTCTCTTGTCTCATTTGTTACCCTTTCTGTCTTTTAACAGACATTTTTGCCGTTCTGTTATATAGATGATTTCAGATGCAAAAAAGTTGCAGAAAATGAAAAACAAGGCTCTGAAAATTCAGAAGCCCCGTTTTTATATGCTTTACGCCCTTACTATTTAATCCATTATTATTATTTCACCTTTGGGCTTGAATTTATTCTACAGTAATTGTCACAAAACAGCATGTGACATAATTCCGTATGATATGTTTTTTATAATTACCATACCACTATCATTGCATAACTGAGCCAAAATATCAAGCAGGTCATCGATTCCCCACTTTATACTCTAAGCAAAGCGACGGCCTTGAATCTTTTCGATTACAAAACCGCCGCTTGATCATGCATTTTTCATTGGACATAACGTATTGCCTGCCAGATGACGGCTTTTTATATGCCGGCTGGCAGTTTAAATGCTTTCGTGCATTTAACCGCCAATTTTGCGAACAGGGATCCATATCTCACTTTTATAATCTGGCCTGCTCGTATCAGGGGTTTCATTCCACAATAACTCCGGTCCCCCGGTCAATTCATATCCCGATGCCGGGAACCATTCTCCATAAATCTTAGCCCATGTGTCCTGAATCGCATCCGGAAACGTACCAACCACTTTAAATACCGCCCAAGTGGATGCCGCAACATGAAGGATATCATAGCCGTCAGAAGCCATTTTGGAAGTGGCAACTCCGATATACTGGTCAAGTTGTGAGCCTTCCGTGGTACGCTCATGAAAATTCGCAGAAACACTGAGCATTCCTTTTGGTTCCACGTCGCATAATCCTTTTAGCTCATCAATAATTTGAGGAGTTAGTTTTTGTACCAATGAGTCCATCTGCGGATTGACCCCTTTAAATTGCACTGTAATTCTTTTTTTAAATCCAACAACATAAAATTCGTCTTTTTCGACAACCCGATAATTCATTTCCATTCCTCCTTTGATTGTTAATTGAAAGGTCATTGGAGGCAGGACTTTAAGTTCAGTGTTTGCTTTTTTAGCTTGTGAAGGGGTTACTCCATGCATCACTTGAAATGCTTTACTAAAAGCTTCAGGTGATTCATAGCCAAGCTGCAGTGCTAAATCAATGACTTTTACCGATTCAGTCTGTAACATCAGTCCTGCTGCCGATAGCCGCCTGCGGCGAATATATTCACCTAATGGCATTCCTGCTAGAAAAGAAAACATTCTGCGAAAATGGTATTCTGAACAGCCGGATATGCGTGCGATCTGACTCGGTTCAATATCAAACATCAAATTTCTTTCAATATATGCCATTGCATCATTAAATTGAGCCAGCGTATTCATTGCCTGATTCCTCCTTTCAAATCAATCATACCTGAGTTTTAGATGTAAATCCTGATATTTTTGATGCGGATAAACACAGATTTAATTATCAACAAAGGACTCCTTGCTTTAATGTTCAATAAATATCAAAAATCAAATATTTATATTTGCTTTTATTGATGTTATTCTTCCTTTTCCGGCTTCATTATATCATGCAATGCCTCTGGTTAAAAGAAGTAACCTTTGCCGGAAACTAATCAATACCAGCATCACTCATTGCTCTGTAACCGGTCAATCACTACTGCAATGAGAATAATAACTCCCATGGCAATGGTCTGCCAATAAGAGGATATGCCTAACAGACTCAATGCATTATTTATGATTCCGATGACAAAGAGTCCAAAGATCGTCTGCACCATACCGCCCCGTCCTCCGGACATACTGGTGCCTCCCATAGCTACAGCAGCAATGGCATTCAGCTCATATCCGGCTGCGGCAGTTGCCTGACCGTTCTGCAGTTTAGAAGCCAATACCGCACCTGCAAGGGCCGCTAAGATTCCGCAGATAATATAAACAGACATTTTGATCTTCCTTACCTGGATTCCGCTGAGCTTTGCAACCTCCGTATTGCTTCCTACCGCATAAATGTATCTGCCGTAACAGGTTCTTCCAAGAATAAAAATGGCAGTACCAATCACCAAAAACATGAGTATGACAGATACCGGCACCGGACCAACCGAGCGAAGTCCTACCCAGCCAAAAGAAGCCGGAAGTCCGAATATCGGTTTTGCATCTGTAAAAACATATCCCAGACCTCTTGCGGCATTCATCATCGCCAGCGTGGCGATAAAGGGCGGAACATTTAAAACAGATACAAATAATCCGTTGATGCTGCCGCAAATTCCTCCGACCACAACAGATGCTGCCACAATCACACACAAGCTCAGCCCTATGCCGGCATCCGGAAACAGCTTGATGCAGGCTGCTGCTGCAATACCGGCAAGTGCCGCAACAGAGCCAACGGATAAATCAATTCCATCAGAAAGAATCACAAAAGTCATGCCGGTTGCAATCAATGCATTAATTGCAATTTGAATCAATACATTCTTAAAGTTACCGATGGTTGCAAACCTGGGAACAAACATCAGGCAAAGTGCAAACAAAAGGATCAGGAAAATCAGCATGGTATTGTCTTTTGCAAATGTCAGATATTTATTTGGTTTTTGTTTATTCATTCTTTTGCCCTCCCGGAACTTTCTGTGCTGATACTTGCCAATCCCATGATTTTTTCTTCCGAAGCCTCTTTGGTATCTATAAATCCTGAAACAGTCCCTTCCCTCATGATCATAATCCGGTCTGCAACTCCAAGAATTTCTGGCAGATCAGAGGAAACCATGATAATGCTGCCTCCTGCCTCTACAAACTCCTTCATCAAGTTGTAGATTTCAGCTTTTGCATTGACATCAATCCCCCTGGTAGGCTCGTCCATGATCAAAATACGGGAGCCTGCAAGAAGCCACCTTGCAATGACCACCTTCTGCTGGTTACCTCCTGAGAGATTTTTGATCCTGGTCTTGATCCCGGGAGTTTTCGTCCCCATCTTTTTCACATATTCCTCTGACGCCGCCTTTTCCCAGGCGAAGTCGATCAATCCCTTTTTAGACCTTTGAAACAAGCTGGATAACGTCGTATTGATGGCTACATTATTTTCAAGAAGCAGCCCCTGGCCCCTTCTGTCCTCCGGAACAAGGCCAATCCCGGAGGCAACCCCATCCTTTACAGATTTCGGCCGGTATGGTCTGCCATGGACAAACATAGAACCAGAGTCCGGGGCATCCGCTCCGAAAACAGTTCTCATCACTTCTGTCCGTCCAGCACCGATCAATCCTGCAACACCCAGGATTTCTCCCCTTCTCAGCTGAAATGAGACATTGTGGAACATGCCGCCTCGTCCCAGGTTTTCTACGGATAACACAATTTCATCCTTCACTGCATTTTCTGACCGGAAATAGAACTGCTTCATTTCTCTTCCGACCATCTTGTTGATCATTTCTTCTTCTGAAATTTGAGATAAAGGCAGAGTTACTACAACTTTTCCATCTCTTAAAATCGTAATATCATCCCCTATTTCACGTATTTCCTTCAAACGGTGGGATATGTAAATAACCGCTACATTTTCTTCCTTTAAAGACTTTATGACTTTAAACAATGCCCCCACTTCCTTTTCCGACAAGGAGGAGGTAGGCTCATCCATGATGACCATTGAACTGTTTTGGGATACCGCCCTGGCGATTTCGACCATCTGCTTATCCCCATTGGCCAGCTTTCTGATAAATGTCCTGGGGTTTATTTGCATTCCCAATGATTCCAGCAGCTTACCGGCTTCCTGATTCATCTTCTGCTTATCAATCAGCCCTAAGGGGGTTTTTGGTTCCCTTCCAAGGAAGATGTTCTCAGCAATCGTCAGATCCGGTATCACACTGAGCTCCTGATGGATCACACTGATTCCTTTCCCTAAGGATTCTCTGGTGTTTTCAAATCTTTCTTTATTTCCTCTGACAATCAGATTCCCTTCATCCGATTGATATACCCCTGAGATAATTTTAATAATTGTAGATTTCCCTGCACCATTTTCCCCCAGCAGAACATGGACTCTGCCAGGGGAAAAATTGATGGAAACGTCATTCAGTGCTTTTACGCCAGGGAAGGATTTACTAATGTGTTCTAAAGCAACGAAAGCCTGTTCTTTCATTGCATCTCACTCCTTCCGTTATAGGTTGTATTATTTTAAGTTGCTTGCGTCAACCACTCTGGGTGGAATCGGAATTAATTTTTCAACAGACTCACCTGCCAGATGCTTCTTAATGCATTCCAATGTTGTTATTCCAATGGCTGACGGATCCTGAGCAATATCAGCGATCCAGTTTCCGCCGCTTAAAATCGCTTCAACACCTTCCGGGTTTCCGTCAAAACCAATCACTTTTACATTACTTCCCACCGCATCAATGGAGGACATGGCGCCTACGGCCGCGGGATCGCCGACGCAAAATACCACATCAAGGTTTTCATGCTTTAACAGCATATTCTGCATAACCTCTGCCGCTTTTCCCTGGTCTCCTGAATAGTTCTGTACATCCACAACCGATACAACGGGAGCATTTTTACTAAGCCATTCTGTGAACCCTTTTTCACGCTGTACGCAGCCTTCAATCTCTGCATATGTAATAACTGCCGCCTGACCGGCTTTTTGTTTCAGGATATGTTCTACCGCATATTCTGCAGCCAGTTCTCCGCCTCTGTAATTATCGGTTGAAATATGGCTGATTACCTCTCCATCCGACGCAACATCCATGGTAAATACCGGTATACCGGCTGCATCAGCCAGTTCCACCATGGATTTACTTCCAGCGGAGTTGGTTGGACAAATGACGATGGCATCTACCTTTTGTGTAATAAAATCCTGTACCTGATTCAGCTGTTTGTTGCCGTCTCCGGCCGCATCCTGGATGATCAGCTGATATCCCATTTCTTTTGCCTTTTCATTCATAGCTGCCTCTATGTTATTATAGAAAACATGCGCATTGTTTAACAGGCTGACACCCACTGTGATGCTTTTGTCATTGGTTTCCTTAGGCTTTGAAGCCTCCTCGCTTCCCGCATTTGTTGCCACTGCCGGTTCCTGTGCGGCTTTCTGGCATCCCGCCAGACTCAAAACTACTGCTCCTGCGACTAAAAATCTCTTTAATGCTTTCTTCATGTTGCGTAACCTCCCATAATTTTTATTTATATCAAGTTATTTGATACCCAATCCGACATAGCCTGGAAAATCAGCCATACGGATGTAGCACCCGCATCCTGCAGTCCAATCGCCTTGTCCCCGTAATATTTAGCCCTTCCAAATCTGGCTTTTATTTCTTTTGTATATTCAACACCCTTTTTTGCTGCTGTTGCAGCCATGGAGAATCCCTCATGGATGGTCAGCCCCTGGGAAGCGGCGTGTTCTAACGCAGCAACGGCTGGCTCCAATGCATCCACCATAGTCTTATCTCCGACCCTGGCCTTCCCTCTTTGCATAATGGCATCCAGGGATACCCGGAAGCTTTCCGCAAAATCCGAAAGCCCAAAACAACAGGATGGTTCTCGACGGATAACACCGCTGATAAACATGGTACCAAACAAAACGCCTGAGGCTCCGCCCATGGTATCAAGCAGAATCCGCCCCAATTCCTGAAATACGGATTCCACGGATTCTGCTTCCAGGGAAGGAAGCTGTTCCAGGACCGCTTTAAATCCCAGTTCCATTCCCGTGCCATGATCTCCATCACCTATTTTCATATCAATTTCTGTCAGATACGGCTCATTTATAACAATCCGGTCGGCAACACACAGAAAAAGCTGCTTTACCTGATCCGCATTTAGTTGATCCACATTCATCTGCTGCCTCCTTGAAACCGGAATAATGGGGATTTACAGGGTTTTTGATATAATTCTTTCAACTCATCATCAAGGATCAGTATTGATACGGAAAAGCCACCGGTTCCCTGAGGTGAAAAAAGGGTATCAATAAATGAATGAACATTGACAATTCCGTTTGCCTCTGCAATTTCACTCACTTTCCGGCTTACGATGCAAAGTTCCAGCATGCTGGTAAATCCGTAACCATTCACCATAAATGCAGCCTCACAGCCTGCCGGGACCTCATTTAACAACTGTTCCATGAGCGCTTCTGTTATCGCATCTGCTGACGAGAGCTCTTCCCGTTTCGTTCCGGGCTCTCCATTAAATCCCATTCCAAACTCCACAAAGCCATCCGGAAGCTCGCACATCGCCTCTCCTGACCCGGGCATATATCCCGGGGAGGTTGTTACACCAAAGGTTCTGGTGTTTTTGACTGCTTTCTCAACCACCCGTTTCATTTCTTCCAGACCATAGCCTTCTTTTGATGCTGCCCCCGCAATTTTAACCACAAAGGAAATTCCTGATATCCCCCTGCGCTCCTCCTTTTTTTCCAGGGGAGCCGACGAAATATCATCGGATACATAAATGCAATGGGACTTAATTCCTTCCAATTCGGCCAGCTCCCGCACCAGTTCAAAATTCAGCACATCTCCGGCATGGTTTGCCGCGATAAAAATGACGCCCTTATCATGAGGCACTGACCTTGTCACTTCCAATACGGTACGGGAAGGCGGCGCCGTATAAACATTTCCCAGGGCAGCTCCGTCAGCCAGGCCATCTCCTACAAATCCCAGAACCCACGGTTCATTCCCAGATCCTCCGGCAATGACCACCGACACCTTATCTTCTTCCCTTTTATTTTTAATACCCATAACGCCAGGTACCTTGCAGTACAGGTCCGGATTTAATGATAGATAGCCTTCCAGCATCTCCGGTACCATCCGCTCCTGGCTATTGATCAGCTTATTCATAATTTCCTGCTTTCCCCCCGCTGCCACAAACTGAAATTTTGTTCCATACATACTGCTTTACAGACTCTCGGCCTCTTTTGCCATAAGTTTTTGGATCAATAACGGATTGGTTTTCTTTTAGAACCGCTTTCACCCCTTCGCTAAATGCGATTCGTAAATCCGTCGCATAATTGACTTTACAAATGCCTTCCCGGATGCATTCCTGCACCGTTTCATCTGCAAGCCCGGAGGTTCCATGGAGAACAAGGGGTATGGAAACCTTCTTCCTGATTTCCTTTAGTATATCAATGCGGATATTGGGAACTCCGGAATATACGCCATGTGCTGTTCCGATGGATACCGCAAGATAATCGATTCCTGTCTTTTCCACAAAATAAGCGGCTTCATCCGGTGATGTGAATCCTCCGTCACCGCCCTCCAGATCATCTTCCTTTCCTCCCACACGCCCCAGCTCCCCTTCGACCGGTATGTAAGACGGATGGCATGCATCCACAACGGATTTTGATATAGCCGCATTCTCTTCCAGGGACAAATGGGAACCGTCTATCATAATGGAGGTATATCCCTCACGAAGGGCCTGCATCGCCAGTTCAAAGCTGCTGCCATGATCCAGGTGAAGCGCCACAGGGACAGAAGCGCGTTCGGCTGCTGCTTTTACATTCGCATAGTACAGGTTTAAGCCTCCGTATTTTACTGTAGACGGCGTCGTCTGCAGAATCACCGGCGCCTGAAGCTCCTCCGCCGCATCAATGACAGCCATAACCATTTCCATGTTTTCCACATTAAAGGCACCGACTGCATAGTTTCCTTTTTGGGCATCAAGTAACATTTTTTTAGAAGTAACTAACGGCATTTTTCTCTCTCCTATTCTTGTGACAATCATGAAACAGCCACATGTTTATTCCACCCTTCTTACATCAATTTCCTTCTCATAATCATCTACCTTATCCATGGGTCCCAATCCGTTGCTCTCAGCCACGTTTGCCCCTACTGCCGCAGAACGCTTTAATGCTTGTTCTACCTCCCCCGGCTGATCAAGCCATACGCTTAAAAATCCGGCAAGGCATGCATCTCCCGCGCAGGCAGAGCTGACCAGCTCAACGTTCTTTGTACCTGCAAAAAATACAGATTTCCCATTATAAAAATAGGATCCCCGATCCCCCAGTGTAATAAGGATATTTTGTGCCCCCTTCTCGTGCAGATAGTGGAGGGCATCGACCATATCAGCTTCATCCCGCATAATGATTCCAAAGATATCTTTTACTTCCTCATCATTGGGCTTAATTAAGTATGGCCGATAATGCATTAAGTCCTTTAAGTAATCGGAACTGATATCTAAAATTACCTTTACCTGTTTTTTTCTGCATATTTCCATTACCTCATCATAAAACTGGTTTCCGATCCCCTTTGGCAGGCTTCCGCTGATTACCAGCGTATCTAAATCAGCAAGTCCGTTCATAATCCGGAGCATATCCTCCTGCTTCCGGTCAGATACATAGGACCCTTCATTTACAAACTTGAACTCCTCTTTCCCATCGTTTATAAAAATATTAATCCGTGTGATATCTTCCACCCAGACCGGAAAGGTTTCAATGGATTTCTTCTGAGTCTCTTCAACGATATACTTTCCTGAAAAATCTCCAAAAAAGCCAAGAACTTTTGATTGGATATGGAACCGTTTCAAACAATAGCTTACATTCAGCCCCTTACCATTGGGAGTATAAACAGCACCATACGTCCGGTTTACTACTTTTGCCTGTATCCCATTGGTTGAAATATTCATATCAATCGCAGGATTTGTAGTCAAAGTATAGATCATCTTCTATTGCACCTCACCTTTTTTCAGAACTTCTGCTCATTTGCCATTATATAAAGAAATCCCATGAAAATCTTTTCAGAAATTGAAAACCCGGCAAAGCCAAGATACAAAAAAAGGGCCGGATTTTTCATCCGCCCTGTTATTTCTTTCGATAGGTTGATATGTAATCAATGATAATTCTGCAAATCATATGCAATGCAATTCTTGATGAGACTTCAAATTCCTTGATTGCCTGATGGGAATGCTTATATCCGATAAGGGAATAATTGCTGTATAACAACAGTTTGGACTTCTCATTACAGCAGCAGGTAATCACTCGGTTTCCACGGTGAAAGGCTGTAAATGCAGAGGCGATCAGCTCTGGAGTTTCTCCGTTTAAGGATAAGAGAAACAAAACATCGTCTGCCTTTAGTTTTGAAGCTTTTACCTGCATGATGTTGGGATCGTCTGTGTAAAAGACATCATAGTCCAGAAGCTGAAGCTTTAAGGAAAACTCCTGCCCAACATAAGTTGTGGGCCCTCTTGCAAAAACCGATATCTGCCGGGCGGAATCCAGGCATTTAATAATCTCCAGGACATCGGTAAGGGAAATACGTTCATGAACTTTCTGTGCCTCAATAAGGGTTTTATTGAGTATTTCATTTATGCCTTGTATTTCCTCGCTTTTTGCCTTATTAACGGAGCGGTACCGGAGCTCATTGAATCCGTTTAATCCGCACTTCCGGATTGCTCTGGAAACGGTAGAGGGAGAAGAATATGTCTCAAATGCAATATCTACAATTGACATCTCAGGAAGGGTATCTTCATGTGTATTAATAAAATTTACGATTTCAAGCTCAGTTTTTGTTAATTTATCTACGGTCTTTGGATCAAGTGATATAATCATGACAACACCTCCTGTCTCATATTTTTGAATGCGGCTCATCATTATTAAAAACTGTAGAAATTATATCACAAACAAAAACGAAAATCTTTTCAGAATTTACAAATATTGTCACGTCCCATATAAAGAGCTGCGGCATCAGACCGATCAATCCAGTCTGATGCCGCAGCCAATATAAATATCGATTATTCTTTTGTGACTAATTCATTTACGTTATCAGCGGTTACCAGTTCATTGTCCAGAATTACATACTTGTCTACGTCTTTGCCCTGCAGATAATTGTATGCAGAGTTCAAAATTGCTTTTCCAAGGAAGAAAGGAGGTTCTGCAATCGTTGCTTCAACCTTTCCTGCCTTAATTGCTTCAATGGTGTCATCAATGGCATCACAGCCGATCATGGTAATCTCATCCAGACGTCCGGCAGCTTCGATCGCTTCCAAAGCACCGAGAAGCATTTCATCGTTGGCTGCATATAATCCGTCGATGTGGTCGTTGGCCTGAAGAATGTTCTCCATTACGCTCATGCCCTTGGAACGGTCAAAATCTGCAACCTGGCAGGCAACGATCTTCATGTCAGGATTCTGGCTTATAACTTCGTTAAAGCCCTTGGAGCGGCTCTGAGCCACATTGGTTCCCATAATACCCTGGATTTCTACGATATTACCTTTGCCTCCCAGTGTGTCTACCAGATACTGGCCAGCCAGTTTACCGGATTTGATGGCATCGTAACCGATATGGGAAACCACTTCCCCGCCGCTGGCTTCACGGTCCATGGTAAGCACCGGGATACCGGCTTCGTTGCATGCTTCAATGGAAGAAACAATTGCATCGGAATCGCAGGTATCAATGATGATACAGTCTGGTTTTTTAGTGATCAGGTTTTCTACATCCTTCATCTGAATTGCAGGGTCATCCTGAGCATCTGTGATATAAAGCTCCACTCCTAATTCATCTGCGGCTTTCTGTACTCCGTCTTTGACATCCACGAAAAATGGGTTTGTCTGAGTATTCATCGCAAGTCCTATCACGTATTTCTTTTCCCCTGACCCAGCCTCTGCATCAGCTTTCGCTGTAGTCGTAGCTGCTTCTGTCTGTGCGGTCTCCTGTTTGGTTTCAGGCGCCTTCTCTCCGCTGCTGCATCCTGCCAGTGATGCAAGAACAAGTCCTGCAGCTGCTACTGCTGCCATGTGTTTTCTTTTGATCATAATCTTTTACCTTCCCTTCTTTTTTACATTAATAGTTTTATTTATTCTGCTTTCGCAGATAAATCCTTAACCTTTTTGTCCACCAGAACTGCGATGAGTACAACTGCGCCCTTTACAATATTGGTGGCATGGGGATTTACGTTCATAAGCGTAAGAATATTATCGATAATACCCATGATCATGGCACCTACCACAGTTGGCAGAACAAATCCTGTTCCACCGCTTAAGCTGGTACCTCCAAGTATGACTGCTGCAATGGCATCCATCTCGATCCCCTGTCCGCTGGTGGATTGTGCAGACCCCAGTCTGGCTGTTAAAACCACTGCCGCAATGCCACTTAAAAAGCCATTAATGATGTAAGCCATCCACTCCGTCTTTTTTACGGAAATTCCAGATAAGCGGGCTGCTTCCCTGTTTCCGCCAAAGGCATAAATGCTGCGTCCAAAGCTGGTCTGCGTCAATATGTAATGTGCCAGCAGAAAAAGCCCTATCAGTATAATAACAGGCACCGGAATCCCCAGAACCGTACCTTTTCCAATAAATTTATAGGAATCTATCTTGACCGGAATAGGAGAACCTTTGGTATAAACCAAAACACAGCCCCGAAGCAGGGTCATCATGCCAAGGGTAGCGATAAACGGGGGAATCCCGCACTGAGAAATAAAAAATCCATTTACGATTCCGCAGGTAATTCCGATTGCGACTGCTGTAAGTACGGCCAGAAAGGTATTGCCAGTGGACGCCAGCACACCGGAGGCTACAACTCCGGCAAACCCCAGAATGGAACCTACGGACAAATCGATTCCGCCGGTAAGGATCACAAAGGTCATGCCGCATCCGATGATGCCGGCAACTGTCACCTGCTTAAAAACATTAAACAGGTTGGAAACACTTAAAAAGCTTTCTGACAAAAAGGCGGCAAAGATACAGATTACCAGTAAGATCAAAACTGATCGATATATATTAATTTGGTTTATTAACCGTTTCTTAGTTTCCTGATTCATTTTCACTTACCCCTCCAGACGCATGTGCTAATATTTTTTCCTGATTCATTTCCTGTTTGGAGATTTCTAGCACCGTTCGTCCTTCCCGCATGACAATGACGCGGTCACTGACTCCAATCAATTCCGGAAGATCCGTAGAAATTACAAGGATACTCTTGCCCGCTTCCGTCAGCTTGTTCATAATGGCATAGATCTCCGCCTTGGCCCCCACATCGACTCCTCGTGTGGGCTCGTCTAAAATCAGAATATCAGAATCCGCTAAAAGCACCTTTGCAAACACTACTTTCTGCTGGTTTCCGCCGCTTAACTTTCCGGCAAGCTGCTGTGCAGAACTGACTTTAATATTAAGCGCTTTCACCTGTTCCTTTACACGGTCCATTTCCAGCCTGTTATCCAGCCGGAATCCTTTGGTCAGCTTTTTTAGAGAAGACATGGAGATATTTTCTTTGATGCTTCTTAATAAAACAAGCCCCTCCTGCTTCCTGTCATCCGAGACAAACCCGATTCCAGCTTCTAATGCTTTTCTGGGAGAAGAACAATCCTTCTTTTTACCATGTACGTAAATTTCACCGTTGTCCATTGGAATGGCACCGTAAATCAACTTGGAAAGTTCTATGGTACCGGCACCCAAAAGACCTGTAATCCCTAATATTTCCCCTTTGTGAAGCTTTAAGCTGACATCGTGTACCCCACGGCTGTTTACTTTCCTGGCTTCAAATACCACTTCCTGGGTTTTGTAATCTCTAACCGGATACAGATTGGATACATTGCGTCCGACCATCATGGATACCACATCATCATAATCCGTCTCTCCAATGGTTTTTGATGCAACGAATTTTCCGTCGCGGAAAACGGTAAGACGGTCTGAAATCCGAAAAATTTCATCCATGCGGTGAGATATGTAAATGATTGCAATTCCCTTTTTCTTCAGTTCCTCAATTGTCCTAAAGAGAATCTGGATTTCCTCTTCTGCCAGTGCTGCGGTGGGCTCATCCATAATGATGATCTTTGCCCCGATGGTCAGGCACTTGGCAATCTCCGTCATCTGAGCCTCTGCTACTGACAGATTTCTGACCTTTGTCTTTGCACTGAACTTTAAGCCCAGATGATCCAGATTTTCCTGTGCCTCCTGGTACAGCCTGTTCCAATCCACTTTCCCCAATGGACTTACAGGAAGTCTTCCAAGATACATGTTTTCTGCCACAGACAGCTCCGGAACCATATTAAACTCCTGATAGATCATGGCGATCCCATGTTTTTCCGCATCTTTGGCGGAATGAAACACCACTTCTTTCCCATCCAGATACATGGCACCGGAAGTATAAGGCTGTGCTCCCGCGATTATTTTCATCAAGGTAGATTTTCCTGCCCCGTTTTCTCCGCACAGGGCATGGACTTCTCCCTCAAAAATCTCCAGATGAACCCCGTCAAGAGCCTTGACACCGGGAAACGTCTTTACGATTGATTCCAGTTTTAAAACTAACCTTCCTCCCATATGTTTTCACCACTTCCCCTTTGCTTCCGGTCAATATGCGCATCCTGAGACCAGTACTACGTTGGTATATCCTGTAAATTCGCCTGTCAGGATGATTGCCTTGGCCCCCTCAGTCATCTTTTTTAACTCCGTATGGGGCACATACTCCACCGGAATTCCTTCCGGCAGGAGAGCCAGTGCCTTTTTATGTAGTTCTGGGCTTACTGCAAGTGCCTCCTCTGCAAATATAGCCCTTTCCGTTACCATATACTTTTCTATTTCTTCCAGTACCTCCAGATAAGCAGGACTTCCCGGCTTCCAGCCCAAGTCCACCCGTTCCACTCCCTTGGGAATAGGAAGTCCGGCATCTCCGATTACCAGCATATCCATATGCCTGAGTTCTGCCATGACTCTTGCTAATTGAGGGTGTAAAATTCCTGTTTTTAACATGACCGTATCTCCTTCTTCTGCTCTCTGATAAATGAGTCAATTTCTTCCCGGTCAGGCATGGCCGGTGTGGTTCCAATCCTCTGTACAGAAATAGCAGCTAATGCATTGGCAAAGGCTGCCGCCTCCCATAGATCCTTTCCTTCTGCTAAGGCTGCCACCAGGCCGCCATTAAATGCATCCCCAGCACCGGTTGTATCAACTGCGCTGACCCGGTAAGCTGGCAGGATGCCCCTCTTCTCAGGAGTTGCCAAATAAACTCCTTTTCCCCCTAACGTAATAAGTACATTTTTAACTCCTTTTTCAAAAAAGAAGTCTGCAGCTCTTCCTGCATTCTCTTCCCCATCCACCGGTATCCCGGTTAATATCTCAGCTTCTACCTCATTAGGCGTGATTAAATCCACCTTACTTAATATACTGTCACTGACCGGCTGTACAGGAGCCGTATTTAAAATGATTTTTACGCCTTTCTCATATGCAAGATCAATTACTTTTTCCACGGAAGAAATATTGGTTTCCAACTGAGTCAGCAGAAATTCTGACTGATCCAGCAGGTCTGAAATAGATTCTACTTCCTCATCTGTAATCGTGTCGCAGGCGCCTAAAATGACGACGATTTCATTCTGGCTGGTGTTTTCATCCACCATGATCAGCGCACAGCCGGTTTCTGTCTGTCCGGTACGGAATATCCGCTTGGTATCCATTCCCAGGTTTTTCATGGTATTTAAAGCCACATCTGAGAATGCATCCTCCCCAAGCTTCGTTACCATGGTCACATCAGCTCCCGCCTTATGGGCAGCTACCCCCTGGTTGAATCCCTTGCCGCCCGGACCCATTTTAAAAATACTTCCTTTAACGGTTTCTCCCGGGACCGGAAGATGGGGGCTTCTTCCCATCAGATCCACTACAAAGCTTCCGAAAACTGTTACTTTATTCCCCATAATCCTTCTCCTTTTTCTTATAGCAAGGCGATTCCGTTGCCTGCCCCAATCCGGTCCGCTCCGGCTTCTGTCATGGCCCTGGCCTCTTCCGGTGTACGGATTCCTCCGCTTGCCTTTACCTTTGCCCGGTTCCCTACCGTCTGCTTCATAAGTGCCACATCTTCTGGCACAGCACCACCTGTACTAAAACCTGTGGATGTCTTTACAAAATCTGCTCCGGCTTCTATAGAAAGCTCACAGGCCTTTACAATTTCCTCTTTCGTTAAGAGGCAGTTTTCTAGAATAACTTTAACAATTTTCCCCTGGGAGGCTTCCACAACTGCTTTTATATCATCACGCACCAGATCATAATTTTTATCCTTCATGGCGCCGATATTCATTACCGTATCTACTTCATCTGCCCCAGCCTTCACAGCCTCGGCAGCTTCAAACGCTTTTGCGGAAGCTAACATCGCTCCCAGAGGGAAACCTACCACACAGCAAACAGCGACACCGCTGCCTTTTAATTCCTGTGCAGCGAGAGGTACTTGACAAGTATTCACGCACACTGATGCAAATCCATATTCTTTTGCTTCTGAACAGTATCTCTTAATTGTTTCTGATGTGGCATCTGCCTTTAGCATCGTGTGATCCACTAATTTTGCAATTTCCATTTTCTTCTCCTCTTTTCTTTTATTATCTATTACCCCTAATATGTAACCGGTTACATATTAGGGGTAAAAATAAACTGCTCACCGCAGCCTATTTTATTAATTCTGACCCGCGAAGCACCACCTGATACGGTACAAAGATTTTTCTTCCGGAGCTTTTGCTCTCCTTATGGGACAGCTTGTCAATCAGCATTCCCATTGCCTCATATCCCTGCCTCTTTGCATCACGTTCAATGGTTGACAGCCTGTAATCAATTATTTTAAGGGATTCGATCTGGTCAAAGCCTACGATTGATATATCCCTGCCTATTTTAAGTTTCTGCTCGGTAAGATACTTGAGCACACCAAGACTGGTCTGGTTATTGGAGGCAAAAATCGCAGTCGGCGGATCCGGAAGCCGCAGCAATTCTTTTGTCCGTTCATATGCCTTGATGATCTTGAAATCTCCGGATACAATATAATCTTCCTTAAGTTCAATCTTATAATCACTTAAGGCCGCCTTGTATCCCTTTAACCGGTCCTTCCCTGGCATAGAAGTACTGGGACCTGTAATAATTGCGATCTTACGGTGACCTGCCTGGATCAACGCTTCCACTCCTTTATAAGCAGCAGCGTCATTTTCTACAAAAACCCCATCCAGACTGGAATTTTTAATATTACGGTCAACTAAAACCACCGGAATTCCCTTATTTTCAAATTGTATCAGCTTATCCCGAGTCATCATATCAAGCTCGGAAACCGGGGTGATAATCAATCCGGAAAGTCTCTGGCCTTCTGCCATCTGAAGGTACTGGTGCTCTCTTTCCTGCATTTCACCTGTATCAAACAAAACAATGTTATACTGTTTATTGGCCGCCAGCTCTCCCATTCCGCTTATGACGCTGGAGAAAAATTCATTGGCAATATCCGGAACAATAACACCAATACTGGAAGAATCGCGGGTGCTTAAACTTCTTGCTATGGCATTCGGTACGAAATCCGCTTCTTCAATTGCTGCTAAAACTTTCTGCTTCGTTTCGTCCTTTACATATCCGGACTGATTAATCACTCTGGACACGGTCGCAGAAGAAACACCCACCTTTTTGGCAATATCCCGTATATTCATTTTTAAAATCTCCTTTATGTAACCGGTTACATATGCATATTAACATATTTATCAACGAATGTAAAGAGTTTTTTATCGTTTTTTACAATTGGTTCAGGACTTTTTTCATATAAGCAGAAAATAGTACCAGATATAAGGGAAATCCATGGCAGACAGTTATTATGACTGGAAGAAGGGCAAAAAGATAGCGCGGCGGCAATCTCTCGTTTGCCGCCGTGCTCCTATTAGATGGGCGTACTTTTTTAAACCTTCTGAAAAAATGATGAACAGCGGCTTTTTTATATTTATAGAATTAGCATATCTTTCTCATCAAAATTAAATTCAGGACCGTATGCAACCTCCCAAAAATAACCATCTGGGTCCGAAAAATAAGCATGGTAACCGCCCCAAAAGACATCCTGCGGTTCTTTTTCAATTTGTGCACCGGCCTTTCTTGCTAATTCAATCACTTGATGCACTTCTTCTTTGCTTTTCGCATTATAGGCCAATGTTATACCGCTGAAACCAGAGTGAATATGAGGAGGATTGCTATTGTTAATATCTTTCGCTAATAAATCGAGTGGATATAGTTCCAGTTTTAATCCACCAGAGGTATTAAAAAAGATGACTGGAGGGTTATAGTCTGTTTCGTTTGTCTGAAAACCTAATCCATCTTTATAAAATCGAATCGAATCTTCCATACTCCTTACACCTAAACATATTACATTTAATCTATTCATTTAACTTTCTCCTTGCTTTATACTTTTTATTTTACTTCCTGCAAATAGTATAATACAAGTAACACGACAACAGTATGTCTTATTCCTTAAATCTTTTTACAGTATCATATCATAAAAAGTACCCTGATAGTCAGGCACAACCACTTTTTTGTGTCTTACCGTCAGGGTACCATTTCAGCCTATGGATTCTGAGGATTCTCCCCCAGCCACTCCACATCCAGTTCATGCAGCATGGTCGTATTCTGCCACCCGCCTGAGCCTGTGGTCCCGGTATGCAATAGGCTCACGCCGCCAAAACCGTTCTCTGTTATCTCTCCGCTCAAATCCACCGAATGCATATAACCATCCTTTGCCTGATCTGCCAACTGTGGAGTCTGCGTTTCCACATGGGCGGTCAGCTTCGTCCCCTCTGCCTTCATAGTAATTTCACAGCCGGTTAAATAGCAGGACGAAAGGACTTCATCGGATATGTAACTTACCTGTCCATTTTCATACCGGACAAGAACAAAGGTGCAGGCATTGGAGGCTGCCTCGGTGCGGATAATCCGCAGACCATAGCCGGTCAGTGTTTCCGTGTCAAACTTTAAGCATAAGTCCATATACTGGCCTGCGCTCCCGAAGCCCTGGCCCGCTATTTTTGCCGGATCTGCCAGAAGCTTGAAGCTCATGCTGCCATACGTTCCTGCTACAGGTGTATACATAAGCCGTACGCCCTGGGTTCCCTGATAAATACCCATTCCTACACTGCCGTCTCCCGTCTCACCATAAATCCAGGGCTGATCGGTGTCCTCCCCCTTCCAGCCGCTGTAATCCTTCATGTCAGCCGGTTGGAACGCATCCACGGTCCAGTATCCAGGCTTAATTTCCGTCTGCCGGACCACCGGAAAATCAGAAAAATCGGTGTGGAAATTGCGGGCCGTCACATCTGCTGCCGTGATTTTGTCTGAGAACATGGCTGACATGGCTGATCCCGGATAGCTTCGGATGTGCTTTGGCTCCACCTTGGCGGTCAGATAGCTGCCTATATCACCCGCCGTAAGCCGGTATTCGTATTTCGGCTGATCCTGCGTTGAAACAGCCACCAGAATCGGGTTGCTCCCTGCTGCATCCTGGCTGCGGTACCAGGAAATCACCGACTGGTCTGCCCTGTCTCCCAGCTCCAGGCCGTATTCAGCCGTCAGATAGCCCTCCTTCTCTTTTTGAACCGTCAATTTCTTTGTGAAGGATGGCGACTCCAGAACACTTGGCTTAACGGTCAGCTCCAAGGATGCCTCCAGTCCCTCCGGTGTCTTTGCGTGAACCATAACCTGCTTTGTCTCGTCCTCCTCATTGATACCCTGAATGGTGCAGGTCCCGTTTCCATGATCGGCAAGCTTTACATAAGCCCCATCTTTATCGGAAATTGAATAGGTTACGGCGCTGCCTGTCTCTTCCGTCTGATAGAAATACTGCACTTTGCTGGAAATTACAGCCTCATTGCTGCCAGAGACAATGGTATCTTCCGTTGTCTCCAGGGAAAGCATGGTCGGTATCTTGTCTGCTCCTGCCGCAGTAACGGCAGCTTTTACATCCAGCGGGTCCCACTGGTCGTTCCCCCTTAAGAGATTGTAGGTATTATAGTAACTCTTTCCATCCGTTTCTATCCGGTAAGCTTTCAAAACCTCCGCTCCGGTCATATCCACTGTTTCCTGTGCGCCCTCGCCTGCAATTGTAATGGGTTTCCCATTGTGCAGGATGTTGTATTGATAGCATTTTAAAGAAGCTGCCGGATATTTAGTCCAGGCAATTTCAAACGGAATGTCAAAATTGCTCTGATACGTACAGTCCACTGCCGTTATCGCACCCCCGCGCTTGGTAAAATACTGCACCGGCTCTGTTTCCACAGTCAAGGTCACACACCGAAACGTACAGTCTAAAAAAACGGAACCGGTTTTTGTTGCCTCGGCCAGCGGTCTGTTTCCGTAAAAATCAAAATCGCAGCCCACGAAAACTGCATTTCCGTTGATGGCATCATCAGTGCTCTCAAAATGGCAGTTATTGTACAAGCTTCTTTCTCCGCCATTGATGGGACGAAGATTTAAGCGGCTGATAAAATTACAGTTTTCCGCAAACATCCTATCCCCGGACAAATCTGCCAACTGGGCCTGTGTAATGGTGGAGGTCCGCTTCTCTTGATTTAACTCCGGCTTCAACGCATAATTTAAGTCCACGCTGCAGTAATTGCCAATCGTTAAGTTCTGAACCTGCAGTCCGGTTCCATTGTTATTGAACCGGAATATCGTATAGTTTCCGTCGGCGCCGTGGGACTGGCCCCGGTTGCCTGCCAAAACCACATGGTCCGGGTCTTGGGTAAGGCCCTTTAGCGAAAGCCACTCACAGTCCACCACCATACCGTATGGGACCTCATAGCCTTCAGTTTTTTCCAGGGTATCAGACGCTTCCGGATCGTCAATCCAGTACACATATGGCGCAATATAAACCGTCATAGGTTCCTGTTCCGTACCATTTGCCAACGCCTGGGCACTTAAAGCCTCTGTTATGTCATTGTACACATAGTCATAGCGGTCTGCCGTCTCATCGGCCAGGGAACCATCCAGATAGATTGCCTTTGGACCGAGAGGAATCGTTTTTCCCTGATACGTGATATTAGTTCCGGCAAATTCAATGGGGTCCTCCCCGTTTAACGGAACATACTCTCCTGCCGCCGCAGAAGCCGTCTCCGCCGCCACAGGCGCTGTCTCATTTGCGCTTTTGCTTCCGCCGCAGGCACTTAAGGACAATGCCATAGCAGCCGCCACCCCTGCCGCTGCCCACTGTTTAACCTTTTCCATGGTTTTCTCTCCTTTTCTTTTTTTATAAATTAATGAGGTCTAAAAGCCTGTGTAAGTGTTTTCACTTTTTCTATATTTTTTACTCTTATGTAAGCGCTTACATATTTCTTTAATTAATTATAGCACCTAACTCTTCATAATTCATTTCAAATATGGTACAAAACATTGCAAATACTGACATCCTAATGCATGATTTTGATATTATAAATGAAGGATTTTAAATCTATGAAAGCACTTACCATTCTGTTGTTCTGTAACTGGATAAATGTGAAATCTCCCGGATAGATTGGATTTAACCGCTATCCATCGTCACCAGCGAAAAGCAACTGTCCGATCATATTTATAAAGGGTTGTAGGAAATCGAAAAAGCCCTTGCAGTTCCACACCGCAAGGGCAAATCCTATTATATTCGTTGAAACCGGTCTGGCACATTATGAGAAATGCGGATCGGATTGCCCGTTATATTGCCAGGCTGATGGAAAATCCCAGGTCCAGCCGTACCAGGCTCCTTTTTAATATAAAGTCCCAGACCCGTACCGCTGTTAATCTTATCACAATTGCGACTGCGGGTATAAGACGGTTCAAACAGCTTCGCAAGCTCTGTCTCCGGGATTGCTTCACACTCATTCTCAATGGTCAGTCTGCCTGCCCCTAACTACTTTTAAACCTGTTTTATGAATGGCGGCTAACAGCCGTCTTTCTTTCATTAAATAAGATTTACAAAACAGTCCTAATACCCGTTCAAGACTTATTACAACAAATTGCGGCCGATTTGTTAAGCAGGAAAGGTCTTAAATAGCCAACCGTATTTGATAACGGAAGGATTTCATCCGGTAAGGAGATATTTAATGTCTGAACTATATATACTCTTCTGTGAAGAATCCGTTTCCATAAATCAGGATATTCTTCCTGGATCCTGGTTCGCAGAGCTTCATCCGCAATGGCAATGCAGTCTTCAGCGCTTACACCCGTATATCCTGGTATGGATGGAATGATATCAATCTGAAAAATCATACCGCTTTGAATTCTATTTTCTGAGCCTGGATAAATAGGTGACGACATCCATTCCTCATCTGCGGTTAAATGTCCTGGATTTAAAGACCAGCCATATTGTTCTTTCGGCAAGACTGTTTCTATAACCTGATAGATTTCCTTTCCCGATTTATTTATCCTTAAATTTTCCAGCCATGCAACGACTGCATTGTAATAAGGATAAACCACTCTTTCCAGATAATCCTTCTGGCTCCGGGGAAGTTCCGCCTCATTACTGACCACAAGACCTGTCCTGCTTGAAAGTCCTCCTTTGAAGCCTGTTGTAACAGAAAATGCATCTCCGCGTTGAATCTTTTTTGCAGTGGGATAGAGATTCGCCTGCTGAAACCTCTCGCCGGTTGCGGCAATCGGCACCACCGTATTGACCTGACCGTCTGCCGTTAAGTATTTGCCTATTTCAATTTCTTCCTTGCCCACCTCGATTGCATTTAATGCATTTAAAATGCAGTTGGAGGAAAGATTGGCTCCATATTCATAATGAGCAATTTCATTTGCATTATTGGTAATGCGGGCACCTTTATCGGGTCCGATAAATAAATCATTTGAATTCACTAAATCTGCGGACGGACGGACGCTTTTCTTTAATGCTTCAACTATATAGTAAGGAATATCAAAGGGACCGCCCTCACTTTCAATACCCGAAAATAGCTTCCAGCCCACAAGCCCTACCCTGTTTGCCTGGTTCAACCCCTGCCGTTCAAAAACAGAGACCAAAGTAATATCACTTTCCATGGGCTGGTTTGGCAGTGAAAAGAAAGGGACATGGATAACATCGCCAGGGAGCCTGGTATACTGGCTCATCTTTAAGTTTTCATTTCCCAAGAGGTAATATACTATGTGATCCTGTTTTAAGATCAGCAAAGCTTCTTCAAAGCGCGGAATAAAGCCGGTTAAGTATTCAAAATTCCCACTATGCTCCTTGTCTGCATAAATTACCAGATAATCGAGTTTTCTTTCCTTCATTCCAGCTATTATCTTCTGATACCGCTCCTCCATCGTTTGATCCGACAACAAAACAGGACGTACTTCATCGTAGGTCTTTGGCTCCGGCAAATTTGTATCTAAATAAATGCGATCAAAATTTATCATCATATCTCCTTTTATGAATAAATTGCAGTTTTATCCGGCGATAATTAAATCAACACCATGCTCCTGCAGATCACGTTGGAAATCCGGGGAGGGTTCTACATCCGTTATTAAAACATCAATATCCTCTAAAGCACAGACTTTAAAGAAACCTGTTGTATCCATTTTCGTAGAATCAGCAACTGCGATGACCTTTTTGGCGCAATTGACCATAGCTCTTTTGACCAGGCCTTCCTCTTCCGTGTGGATATAAAGCCCGGAGCCAGTTATTGCGAATACTCCCAGCAGTGTATAGTCAACTCTGTACTGGGATAATTCCAGCACCGTATCGCTGCCGTATAAAAATAGCTGTATCTGGTGCAGTTTCCCTCCCACCACTTTAATATCCTTATTTCCGTGTTTTGCCAGCTCAACCGCATGCGTTAAAGAATTGGTAATGGCGGTCAGGCTTTTGGAAGCCAGCAAAGGGATCACCGCTTCCACCGTGGTTGAAGAGTCGAAGATAACAGAGGAAAATTCTGAAATAAGTGGTTCTGCAGCTTTTGCAATTTTTTTCTTTGGGGTGGAATAAATCTTCGACCTTTCTTCGTAACCCATAATCAGGGCTTCTTTTTTCCCTGAAATTGCACCTCCATAAGTTCTCTTTAATACACCTTTCTTCTCAAGCTTAATTAAATCACGTCGAACGGTGTCCTTAGAAACATTTAATTGATCCACCAATTCTTCAATTGTTACATTCTTCTTTTTTTCAACGATTTCCTGAATCTTTGCTAAGCGTTCTTCCACAAGCATGTTTATCATCTCCTTACGCATTAAGTATACAACATTGTGCATTACTTTGCAATAGTTAAAATTATTTCAAAAAATATATTGCAAAATAATGCATATGGTTGTAATATTCAATTATCACCATTGATCTACTCATTCGTCGCATCCATTTTTCATTTCTATTTACGCCGCCAGCGACAGCGGCAGAAAGGGGAATACATTATGAAACATCAAGTCTTTGGTACATTACAAAAAATCGGAAAATCATTCATGCTACCCGTTGCTGTCCTCCCCATTGCTGGTCTTCTTTTAGGTATCGGTTCTACATTTACCAGTTCGGCTTATGGATCAATCGTAAAAGAAGGAGGCTGGTTATATAAGTCTCTAAGGGTTATAGCAGATAGCGGGAATATCGTTTTCGGGCTTCTTCCTCTCTTATTTGCCGTAGCAATTGCGATTGGCCTGGCTCAAAAAAGTAAAGAGATTGCTGCTTTATCCGCCGTTATTGCCTATTTTGTCATGAATATGGTCATCATGAGCATTATAAAGAATTTTATGGATTTAGAAAAGCTGAATCAAACTCCCGGATTAATAAGCAGTTTTTTAGGATTTGAAAATACGATGAATACAAGTGTTTTAGGCGGAGTAATCATCGGCTTAGCAGTTGCCAGGCTTCATAACAGATATTATAAAATAAAATTACCTGACATGCTATCCTTCTTTGGAGGAACCCACTTTATCCCGATCATTTCTGCCTGCGCAGCTATCGTTATGGGTATTGTATTTGCCATCCTCTGGCCGCTACTGGGACAAGGGATCGCCTTGCTTGGTATAGGGATTGCTAAATTAGGTTATTTCGGTAGTTTCCTTTATGGTTTTATTCTGCGGGCACTGATACCAACAGGACTGCACCACGTCTTTTATATGCCTTTCTGGCAAACTGCCTTAGGCGGAACCGCTGAGGTCAATGGAACGGTTTTAGAGGGAGCTCAGAACATCTTATTTGCCCAGCTTGCAAATGGAGACGTTATCAGTCCATCTGTTGCAAAATTCTACTCCGGCAATTATCCCATTATGATGTTCGGCTTTCCGGCTGCTGCCCTGGCTATGTATCATACGGCTTATAAACAGAAAAAAGCTGAAATTAAGGGCCTCCTCTTCTCCTCCGCCCTCGCCTCATTCTTGACAGGCATTACAGAACCGCTTGAGTTTTCATTCTTATTTGTATCACCGCTTCTATACTTTGGTATCCATTGTGTTTTAGGCGGCATTTCCTTTGCGGTTGTAAACATACTGAATGCAGGCGTGGGTTATACCTTCTCAGGCGGCGCCCTTGATTTTGCCTTATATGGTATTTTACCCGGGAACGCACGAACAAACTGGATTGCAGTATTACTCGTAGGTTTCGCTTATGCAATCATTTATTATGTGGTTTTCCGGTTTGCAATCACGAAATTAAATATAAAAACACCTGGCCGGGAAGACGACGGGGAATCTAAATTATATACGAAATCGGATTACCTAGAAAAGAAGAAAGCTGAGACAAAAGGAACATCCGGCACAGCCACAGATATGTATGTACAAATCGTTGAGGGGCTGGGTGGACTGGATAATATTGTGGATTTAGATAATTGTGCCACTCGTTTAAGAGTGGTTGTGAAAGACGCAGCAAAAGCCGATGAAGCACTCCTTAAATCTACAGGTGCTGCAGGAGTTGTTCAAAAAGGAAATAATCTGCAGGTGATCTATGGTACGAAGGTCAGTACCATTAAAACAGAATTGGAAGAATATATTGAACACTATAACAGGAGGAATCACAATGAAAATTAGAGATAAACTTTATCTGATTTCTGGAGGCAGTTATGGCGAATTAGGAAATGCCTATCTGATTAAAACAAAGAATGGTTATCTCATGGTTGACAGCAGTAAACCGGACGCGCTGACGACTATCCGGAACAATTTAGCTTATTGGAAGATTAATGAGGAAGAAATATTAGCTGTTCTCCTGACCCACGGTCATGATGACCATGCTGGTTGTGCAGCCTATTTTCAATCCCGAGGTGCAAAACTTTATGTTGGTGCAGACAATGAAATGCTCCAAAAAGGTGACTTCGGGCCATGTAGTCCCTTTACAAATCACGTGGCTCCTCCCTGTGTTGCTGATATTATACTTAAGGAGGATCAAAATATAAGGATTAATGACTTGCAGATTAGCGTTTACCCTATGCCCGGACACACAGATGGAACTATCCTTTATTATGCCAAGGTTGATGATGACAGGATCTTATTTACAGGAGACATGTTCTTCGTAGAAGGAGAAACTGGGACAGATATTAGAACCGGCTGGAAAGGGGACCTAAGTTATAACGCTGAAAAATTGGGGATGAGCTTTCAAAAATTATGGAATCTCAATTTAGATCCAAACATTATTTTAGGAGGTCACGGGATTCCTCTCATCAATAACAACGCAAAAGAAGCGATACGGGCCGCCTATAAGTACTTTTTATTAAATAATCGATAAAACTTAAAAAAGCTGCTACTCAATAATTGAGTAACAGCTTTTTTTAAAGTAATTTTCTAATTAAGGTCTGATACGGTATTGAATCTTATTTCCACAGAATCCGTAGAAATTTAGGCCTCAACGTTGATAATTTCTTTCTTGTTGTAAGAACCGCAAGCCTTGCATACTCTGTGAGGCATCATAAGTGCACCGCACTTGCTGCACTTCACTAAGTTTGGAGCGCTCATCTTCCAGTTTGCTCTACGTTTGTCTCTTCTTCCTTTAGAAGATTTGTTCTTTGGACAGATAGACATGGTTACACCTCCTTAAACTGTTTAAAAATATCCTGGATGACTGCCATTCTAGGGTCTGTAGGCCTAATATCGCAGTCACAAGTCTCGTGATTGAGATTTGTTCCACATCTATTACAAATCCCCTTGCAGTCTTCGCTGCAGAGAACTTTCATAGGCAGGTTCAGTATGAGTTCATCACAAACCAACTGGTCTACATCCAGATTATAACCATTAACAAATGGTTGTTCTTCGAAATCTTCTACAATTCCCGTATCCGTATCACCTAAATCAAGAGCACGGATTACATCAAAATCCAGGTCAACACGCACCGGCTCCAAGCAACGGTCACATGGAATGAGCAAAGCTAATTTCGCCTTACCTTCCACTACCAGCTTTTTGTCTCCCAGATTCATAATCCGCAGCAGCACAGGTTCTGCATCCACCACTTCATAATCACCATTGGGCCCGTGATAGACCTTCATTTCAAGATCGGGTGTGTAAGTTTTCTCTTTCCCTTCCAGGGTGAACAACTCAGTTAAATTAATAAGCATACTAGTCTCCTAATACGCACCTATGTTATTATACATATGGGTGCAACATTTGTCAACAAATATTTCCATATTTGCAGTAACAGTTCAGCCATGCTTATGAATGGTATGGCTGAACTATAGCCCATACACAACATCATGTACTGTTTTACCCTGGATTATACCAGAGCCTTTGTCTCTCTTGCAATAGCCAGCTCTTCATTGGTAGGAATTACGCATACCTTTACCTTAGAATCTGGTGTGGAGATCATGACACGTTTTCCTCTAGCCTTATTGGCTTCCGCATCAATGGAAATACCAAGATAGCTTAAATATTCGCAAACCGCACCTCTGATAGGCTTATCGTTCTCACCCACGCCTGCAGTAAACACAATGGCGTCAACACCGTTCATTGCCGCTACATAAGAACCGATGTATTTTGCCACGCGGTAAATAAATGCCTGGATTGCAATATCAGCCAGATGGTTTCCTTCTCCCTGTGCCTTCTGAACATCACGGAAATCACTGGAAATACCGCCGGACATACCTAGGATACCGGATTTTTTATTTAAAATATCCAGTACCTCATTGACGCTCTTGCCTTCCTTATTGCAGATAAACTGTACAACAGCAGGATCGATATCACCGCTTCTGGTACCCATGATCAGTCCTTCTAAAGGAGTCAGACCCATGCTGGTATCCACGCACTTGCCGCCGATGGAGGCAGAAATGCTGGCTCCGTTTCCTAAATGGCAAACGATCACCTTGCCGTTCTCATGATCCAGATCACAATATGTTAAAGCTTCATTGGATACAAATTTGTGGCTAGTCCCATGGAAGCCGTAACGGCGAATGCTGTATTTCTCATAATATTCATTCGGAATTGCATACATGGAAGCTTTATCAGGCATACCCATACCGAAAGAAGTATCAAATACCGCTACATTAGGAACTCCCGGTACTGCTTCCTCACATGCTTCAATTCCCATCAGGTTTGCAGGATTATGCAAAGGTCCTAAATCAAAACAGTCACGGATAACTTTTTTTACGTCTTCATTTACTACGATGGAATCGCTGTAAATCGTTCCTGCATGGAGAACCCTGTGTCCTACTGCAGAGATTTCACTGGTATCCTTGATTACACCGTATGTCGGGTCAACCAATGCATCCAAAACCAGCTTAATAGCAACGGTATGGTTCGGCATCTCTTGTTCTACTTCCATTTTCTCTTTTCCTTCTGCCTTATGAGACAGCTTGGAACCACTAATGCCGATTCTCTCGCATAAGCCTATTGCCAAGACTCCCTCGTTTTCCATATCGATCAGCTGGTACTTTAAGGAAGAGCTTCCGCAGTTAATAACTAAAATTTTCATATTTCTTTGATTCTCCTTCATTTATTTAATAATTTCGCCGTACTGTTCTCTGCCGCAGCTTGCTGCGTTGGATTCATCTGTATCAATGTGCATTGCCAAAGCATAATTTTCATTTACACGCACAACCACATCTCCGAAAATAAGGCTTCTACCATCTGTGTCAATTTTCACAGAAACAACTTCACCATCTTTAACACCAAGCGTTTCTGCTTCTGCAGGAGTTGCATGGATATGACGCTTTGCAACGATCACGCCCTCTGTTATCTCAATTTCACCAGCAGGTCCAATAATCTTGCATGCACCGCTGCCGGCAACGTCGCCGGATTCTCTTAAAGGCGCAGCAATTCCAATGGAACGGGCATCGGTTGCGGAAAGCTCTATCTGAGTCGCTTTTCTAACCGGGCCTAAAATGGAAATACCTTTAAACTCGCCCTTGGAACCAACAACAGTTACTCTCTCCTCACAGGCATACTGGCCTGGCTGGGATAAAGATTTTTTCTTTGTTAACTCATAGCCGTTTCCAAATAAAATCTCAAGATGTTCCTGAGTTAGATGTACATGTCGAGCTGATGTTTCAACGATAAAATTCATACCTATCTGTTCTCCTGTTCTTCTAATCGATGTTTTTCACCGATTCTCACTCTATTCTATGAGTATTCGCTAAATATTTCAAGTGTTGTGCTAAAATAATTTGCATTTTTTGCGAAACAATCGCATAATAGAGGATAAGAAAAAGAAAAAGGATATTTTTTAAGATGAAAAATAAAAATTCTCTTGCCGTTGGCATTATCGCTGAATACAATCCTTTCCACGATGGACATGCCTACCATATCAGGATGGCCAAGGAACTAACGCAGGCGGAATACTGCATCGTTGTCATGAGCGGGGACTTTGTCCAAAGAGGAGCTCCTGCTATCTATGATAAATATACAAGAACAGCCATGGCATTGTCCTGCGGTGCCGACCTTGTGATCGAGCTTCCGTCAGTCTTTGCCTCCAGCAGCGCAGAGGATTTTGCTGCCTGTGGAGTCGCCCTCCTTAATAATCTTGGAGTGGTTGGCGATCTCTGCTTTGGAAGCGAATGCGGAAACGTGGAAAAACTTTCCGGTATTGCTTCTATTTTAGCCACAGAACCCCCTGTTTATACGGAGGAACTGCGAAGGGAACTGAAAAAGGGAGCTACCTTTCCCCAAGCCAGAAACCGGGCCCTCATCTCCTGCGGGATCCTGGACGGGGAGGAGGCCTCCATTCTGGCATCCCCAAATAACATCCTGGGGATCGAATATTGTAAGGCCCTTTACCGGCAGAAAAGCCCAATGACCCCTGTCACCATTTCCAGAAAAGGGTATGGATATCACGATACCAGCCTGACCCCGGAAGGTTTCAGTTCTGCCACCGGAATCCGGAAAGCCCTTCTTGAAAACCCGGATATTCTGATGTTGGAGGAGTCTTCCCAGATACAGGTGCCGGATCCTGTAAAACAGATGATGGCCCAAGGCTTTCCAGTGTTTCCTGATGATTTCAGTGCTTTGTTAAACACTACCCTGCTTAAACTGGATTACGAGGGGATTCCCTTTGAGAAGTATGCCGATGTTTCAGAGGAATTGGCGGCCAGGCTTCTAAGGCAGCTTACGGATTTCCTTCCTTTTGAGGAAAAAATCAACCACCTAAAAACAAGGCAGTATACTTATACGCGGATCAGCCGGGCTCTCCTCCATATTGCCCTTGGGATCACTTCCCATCAAGTCACTCTGGGCCGGAACGCCGGTTACGCCCCATATGCCCGTGTTTTAGGCTTTAAAAAAACTTCCGCAGACCTTATGGGAGAAATAAAAAAGAGAGGGAGCATCCCTCTCATCACAAAAACTGCCGATGCCAGGCTCATTCTTTCCGGAGCAGCCTGGTCCATGCTCCGGCAGGATTTTTACTGCTCCCACATTTATCAGACCATTGTACAGGACAAATATCGCATAAGAATGAAAAATGAGTTCACTCATTCCGTCGTCATCCTATGACGGCGGATAAAGGAATTCACTGATCCTATCTTTATATAGAAGAAACCGGGATTTAGGAACTACGATTCCCTGTTTCCACATTTCAAGAAGCTGTTCAAACGTGACAAATTTCGCATCCACCACTTCTTCCTGCTGAATGGTTATGTCTTTCATGGTAACCTTTTGTCTGGTGATATAGGTGTTCACAAACCGCTCCTTCAGACGAATGGCATGAATCAAGAGGAGCTGTTCTTTTTCTGCCCGGATCCCAACCTCTTCGAAAAGCTCCCGAAGGGCTCCTTCCACGCTTGTTTCTCCAGCAAGAACAGAGCCCCCGGTGCATTCCCACATAAGGCCATAGGGCTTATCCGGATGCCTTCTGGTCAGAAGAATCTCCTGATTCTCGTTAACCAGCCATACATCCGATACAAGGTGGTATTCTCCTGTGCCCAGCGGAACTCCGCGGACATGGGTTTTTCCAGTGGCCACCCGGTTTTCATCATAAACATCCCAAAGCTCCATAAGCCATTCCTCCTGACCTAAGAATCAGCTGTGCAGTTAAAAGTTTCCCCCGTTCCAACCCCAGTGATCCACTTCCTCATATTTTACATAAATTTTATCCTGGGCAATGGAAAGCACATCCTTATAGATTTTGCAGATCTCAGCAGTCAGACGGTCATAATCCCTCTCTGATGCGTGTCCGAAAATCTTCACTTCCACAAAAGCCAGCTTTGTATTATTTTTCCCTTTAAAGTAAAGGGAACAGTTATCTTCAAAGCCAACCATGAGCCAGTTTTCCGTCTTACCGGGAATAAGGCTGATGGCCTGTCCAAGCTTAGTTTTTAGTTCTGTTTTTTCTTCTTCCGATAATGTGACGTTTACTTTAGAGTTAATGAAAGGCACTGATCGTTCCTCCTTAAACTATTTTTTATATCATATCACAGATGACCAGAAATTACCATCTGCTTTCTAGTTTATATCCTCTTTTAGCAGCAGGTCAGCAAGGGTCAGCTTCCCATGGAAAAATTCCATAATTTCCTGGATCTCCCTGCGGTTATCCTTCTTTCCTCCCTGCTTTACTCCCCGGATCAGAATATTCTTCGGCGTATGCTCCATATCGATGAATTCCAGGATCTGGGTACGGTATCCCTGGTTTTCCAGAATTTCAGCTCTGAGGGCATCGGTATAGAGGGCTGCCATTCGTTCCCTGATCAATCCATATTGAAATACGGGAGCCATGAGTTCCTGATGCATGGTTTTGTTCAGCTCATGCTGGCAGCATGGAACCGACAAAATGACAGAAGCTCCCCAACGAACCGCCTTTGCCAGGGCATAATCCGTAGCGGTATCGCAGGCATGAAGAGTTACCACCATATCCACATGGTCCACGCCTTCGTAGGAAGCGATATCTCCATGATAAAATTTTAACTTATCATATCCATACCGTTCTCCCAGGCGGTTACAGTCATCAATGACCGTCTGCTTCAAGTCCAGCCCGATGACGCGGATCAAATACCCTTTCAGCTCATGAAGATAATAATACATAGCAAAGGTCAGATAGGATTTTCCGCAGCCAAAATCAATGATCACATTCTCTCTGTTCTTGTCAAGCCTGGGGAGAATATCCTCAATAAATTCCAAAAAACGGTTGATCTGGCGAAACTTATCATACCTGGAAGCAATGATTTTACCTTCCGTCGTCATGACTCCTAAATCCACCAGAAAGGGGACCGGCGTGCCTTCTTTTAAAATATAGCTCTTCTGTCTGTTATGTTGGGGAACCGGGGAAGGTGCCTCAATTTTTTGCTGCCGTTTCACCTTGATGCTAGGGCTTCCCTTTTTGCTCACCAGAACTCTTACCTGTCCCTTACTGGAATCCAGTTCCATCTGGCGCAGCTTTCCATCCAACAGATCCGCAATATAGGTGACGCATTCCCCTGCAGAATAATTCTTATGAAAAGCCTGGGGTCCCACCAGCTCTTCCGCCTGAAAAACCAGATTTTCCTTTAGCAAAAGCGGGCGTACCTTTACCTTGGAAACGCCCTGCTTATCCGATGGATTGCTGATTACGATCCGAAGCAGATTCTCATCAAGAAACTCTCTGACTATCTGAATTAAATGTTCTTTTTCCTTTTGTTCCATGAAATCAGGCAATTCCTTCCTTCCTTTCTGCTTTCAGTTTTCTGCATCCACCCAGCTTGCCCGCAAAAGCTCCGGGTAAGGCTCCAGATGTGCAAAATCGTTAAAACGTTCCATTAAAAAATGCCCTGTTTTTTCATTCCAGCGCACTTCCGTGATGCTGCAGTTCTCAAGGGAATTTCCAAGGAGACGGTAATATTTGGGTTCCATATGAAGCAGTGCTGTGGTCACGGTGCGTATCACTCCCCCATGTGTCACAACCGCTGCATTCTGATAACCGCTTTCAGCAATTTCTTCAAGGACAGGGATGGCCCGCATTATTACATCCCCGGCGCACTCGCCTCCGGGATAGGGCAAATCGTGTTCCATCCGTTCCTGTTCTTTCTTAAAATCCTTAAACCTTGCTGCTATCTCCTCATCCGCCATGCCTTCCATTTCTCCAAAGGAAATCTCCCTAAGCTCCTGCCTGATAATGTGTTTTGCATTCCAGTACCGATTTGCCTCCCTGGCGGTTTCCACCGCCCGGATCAAATGACTGGAATATACCGCCTCAATGCCTATGGAGGCCAGCCGTTCCCCGACTAAGGCCGACTGGCGGCGGCCTGCCTCGGATAGATCCACATCAATATTACAGAGCTTGCTGCTTTGCCGTCCATGGCGAATCAAATAAATATTCATCTCCTGTATCCTTCCTGCACAGCAATTAATTTTTAAAGCTGTGAATGGGCGCCGGAATACGTCCGCCTCTGTTTATAAATTTTTCACAGGAGTACCGGCTGACCGGCATAACAGGAGCATATCCTAATAAACCGCCGAATTCCACTGTCTCCCCCACGGATTTTCCTATAACCGGAATAATGCGGACTGCGGTGGTCTTCTGATTTACCATGCCGATGGCGGATTCGTCTGCAATAATGCCTGCAATCGTTGTGGCAGGTGTATCTCCCGGAATCGCAATCATATCAAGACCAACCGAGCAAACACATGTCATTGCCTCCAGCTTCTCTATATTCAAGGCTCCCATGGCTACTGCATCGATCATTCCCTGATCCTCGCTGACCGGAATAAACGCGCCGCTTAAACCGCCTACATAGGAGGAGGCCATGACGCCGCCTTTTTTTACCTGGTCATTTAACAGGGCAAGGGCCGCCGTGGTACCTGGTGCGCCTACCCGTTCCAAACCGATCTCTTCCAGGATTTCAGCCACACTGTCGCCAACGGCAGGAGTCGGTGCAAGAGATAAATCAATAATTCCAAAAGGAACATTCAGCCTTTTTGACGCCTCCTGGGCAACCAGCTGGCCTACACGGGTTATCTTAAAGGCAGTTTTCTTAATCGTCTCGCAAAGAACCCCAAAATCCTTTCCTCTGGCTGCTTCTATGGCGGTCTTAACAACCCCCGGACCGCTGACACCCACATTAATGATGACATCTGCTTCCGTCACCCCGTGGAACGCTCCTGCCATAAAAGGATTATCATCCGGCGCATTGCAGAATACCACCAGTTTGGCGCAGCCGAGGGAATCAATGTCCTTGGTGGCTTTTGCCGTTTCCACTACAGTCTCTCCCATAAGGGCCACTGCATCCATGTTAATGCCTGTTTTTGTGGAACCTACATTGACAGAACTGCATACACGGTCCGTACAGGCGAGGGCCTTTGGTATGGAGCGGATCAGGTTCTTATCCGCTGCGGTCATTCCCTTGCTCACCAGGGCAGAATAGCCGCCGATGAAATTCACGCCCACTTCCTTGGCCGCACGGTCCAGGGTCTGTGCAATGGTCACAAAATCTTCCGGACTCTTGCAGGCAGCGCCGCCGACTATGGCAATGGGAGTTACAGAAATTCTTTTATTCACAATGGGAATTCCAAAATCCTTTTCAATCTCCTTACCTACTGCCACAAGATCTTTTGCAACGGTTGTGATTTTATTATAAATTTTTTCATTCACCGCTTTTAAGTCACTGTCACTGCAGTCAAGAAGGCTGATACCCATGGTAATGGTACGTACATCAAGCAGCTCCTGTTCGATCATTTTATTGGTTTCATTAACTTCAAACATATTTAACATATCGGGAACCCATCCTTTTCTTATGCCTTGAACTTGTCATCAGATACGGTGCATGCTGGTAAAAATTTCCTCACGCTGGCATTTTACCTTTACTCCGATTTCATCGCCAATCCCTTCCAGCTCGTCAGCCAACTCACCGAAAGGCTTTGCTGCATCATTGATATCCACGATCATCATCATATTAAAGAAGCCCTGGACAATGGTCTGGGAAATATCCAATATGTTCACACGGTTGCTTGCTAAATAAGTACAAATCTTTGCTATGATCCCTACGGTGTCTTTTCCAACTACTGTAATAATCGTTTTGTTCATAATATCTCTCCTCATTCATTAGATCATAAGTCCACAGTTCAGCTCACAAAACCTCCGGTTTTGCTTTCGCGGACGTTATATAGTGATAATTTCTGACATCTGATCCCTTTTTGCAACCGCTATGGAAAAATCCGATGCCTTAAATGGATTATCTCCTTCTGTGATTTCAAGCCTTACAGTCTCATAAGCAAGCTCTTCATAATTGTTCTCCTTGCTTAAATGACCCAACAGAATCTTCTTTAAGTTTTCATGGAGAATACAGCACAAAAGCCGCCCCGCATTCTCATTGGAAAGGTGTCCGTGGTCTCCCAGGATCCGGCGTTTCAGATAATAGGGATAAGGCCCTGCCTGCAGCATATTTACATCGTGATTGGACTCTATAAGCACCGCATCAAGTCCCTGAAGATGCTCAATAATATACTGGTCATAATGTCCCATATCCGTGGCAACCGCAACGGACTTGCAGCCATGCTGGATCCTGTAAGCCACCGGGTTCGACGCATCGTGGTCAATAGAAAAGGGCTTTACTTCCAGATCTCCCAAATTAAAATCCACGTCAGGCCTGATGGCACAAAATAACTCTCTGGGATATTCCCCCAGATACTTCTGCTTTGAAATCTCTTCCAGGGTCTCTCTTGTCCCATAAATGGGAACCCCATATTTCCTGGCCAGGACTCCCAGTCCCTTTGTATGGTCGGAATGCTCATGGGTAATGACGATTCCTGTCAGCTCACTACCTTTTATTCCTATCTCATTTAATCCCTGTTGAATCCGTTTGTTGCTTATCCCGGCATCCACCAGGATATGCGTGGAATCGGAGCCCACATAAATGCAGTTTCCGCTGCTTCCGCTTGCAATACTTACCAATCTCATGCTTTCCTCTTTCCAGCCCTGCTCTTTGGGGATAAAGGTATACCCGCAGGGTGTTTCCCTCAGCTTTTCAATATTTCAGCCAGCTGGTCCTTCACATCTTCCATGGAGCCGTTGTTTTCAATCACCCGCGTACAGCGGTTTAAATACTCCGATTCAGGGGCCTGGCTCGCTATGATGCGTTCCGAATGCTCTCTCGTATAGCCCCTGTTTTCCGCCAAACGGCGGATCCGGTTTTCCTTTGATGCACGGACGTACCACATCTCCTCCCAGCTGTCATCTGTTTTTTCATTCATAATTGCAAATTCTACCACAATAAGCCCTGCTTGGGAAGCAGAAATTTTATTCCTTATGGTTTTCCATACCAAGGGGTGAATGATGCCATCCACGGTTTTCCTAGCGTTATCATCCTGAAAGATACGTGCGGCCAAAGCCTTACGGTCAATGGTTCCATTGGGTTTTAGAAGGCCCTCACCCAAGGCTTCTGTTACAGCCAGATACCCTTCCTCTTCCGGCTCCATCAGCTCATGGGCCACTTCATCCGCTTTGATCACTTCCGCACCGTATTCCTCCTTTAAAATAGAAAGAACCAGGCTTTTTCCTGCTCCGACCCCTCCGGTCAATCCAATCACTCTCATCCTAACACCAACCCTTTATTCTCGTGAAAGCAGCGAGCCAGCCATGCCTGCATGTTCATCTGGCGACAGCCCATAAAATACCTTGTAGCCTGCTGCAAGGTATTTTACTTCGCATCGAACCAGGAATCCCCTACATTGGCCTCCACCTCAAGGGATACCGCAAGATCCGCTGCATGCTTCATTTCTTCCGCCAGAAGCTCTTTTACCTTATCAACCTCGTCCTGATATGCTTCAATGAGAAGCTCATCATGGACCTGAAGGACGATCCGGGATCTTAATCCCTGTTTTCTCAAAGCAGTGTCCACCCGGATCATAGCTATCTTGATAATATCTGCCGCAGTACCCTGAATGGGGGAATTCATGGCGACCCGTTCTCCAAAGGAGCGCTGCATGAAGTTGGAGGATTTCAGCTCGGGAACAGGACGGCGTCTGCCAAACATGCTGACTGCATAGCCCTGCTCTTTTGCCTCAGCCACAAGACCGTCTAAAAATGACTTCACTCCCGGATAGGTTTCAAAATATTTGCTGATGTATTCCGAGGCCTCTTTTCTGGTGATGCTTAAGCCCTCGCTCAGCCCAAAGGAACTGATTCCATATACAATGCCAAAGTTTACGGCCTTTGCATTCCTTCTCTGAAGAGGAGTCACCTCATCAAGCGGAACGTGAAATACCTGGGAAGCCGTGATGGCATGGATATCCTCCGCCTGCCGGTAGGCTCCGATAAGGCGCTGGTCTCCTGACATATGGGCCAGCACTCTCAGTTCGATCTGAGAATAGTCCGCATCAACAAACAGGCAGCCAGCCTGAGGCACGAAAACCTTCCTGATTTCCCTTCCCAGTTCCATGCGGACCGGAATGTTCTGTAAATTGGGTTCCGTGCTGCTGATTCTTCCCGTAGCTGTGATCGTCTGGTTAAAGGTACCGTGAATCCGCTCATCCGGCCCAATATAAGCTGCCAGCCCGTCTGCGTAGGTGGAATTTAATTTCGTCAGTTGTCTGTAATCCAGGATTAAGTTGACCGCAGGCCAGTCAGGTGCCAGCTTTTCCAATACATCCGCCGCCGTTGAATAACCGGTTTTTGTCTTCTTCCCTCCAGGAATCTTCATACGATCAAAGAGCACCTCTCCCAGCTGCTTGGGAGAATTGATGTTAAAGGTTTCTCCAGTTTCTTCATATATCTTCTGCTCCAGCTCCGCGATGCGTACCTTTAAACGGTCACCATATTCCTTCAGGCGATCCTTCTCCACGCGGATTCCGGCTTCTTCCATATGAAACAGGCTGTAGGTCAAAGGCATTTCGATCTCATAAAACAGCTTATCCATGCCTGCCTTTTCCAGTGACTCCCGAAGCAGGTCATGACATTTTAAGGCGACATAGGACATATAGCAGATGCAGGAAACCGCTTTCTCCCTGTTTTCCTCCAATGCACGCTTAAAGGAGCTTTTTCCTATAAGCTCTGTTTTGGATGGGACGGAAAGGTCCAGGTAATCTTCCGCCAGATCATTGTATTCATAGGAATCCTTTAGCGGGTTCAGAAGATATCCGGCAACGCCTGCATCAATCACCGGACTTTCCGGTGTGAGCTTTAAAAACGCCAGCTGGCTCTTTAAATGAATGACGGCTGCCTGCCCCGCTCTTTTACAGATCTCCTCTGCTTTCTCTGCCAGGTATTCCGGCTTAAGAGCCGCCTGAGGAATAAAGCAGTAACACTCTGTCTCACTGAGGCAAAGTGACAGGGCTGATACGGCCTTGTCCTCAACCACCAGCTGCAATCCCAGACGGCAGCCCTCTCCGCACTTTAAGAATATGGCTTCAGCCTCTGAAAGGTCTGTAACTGCACGAAAGCTTGATTCCAGAGAGGGTTCTTCTTCTCCCGGGAAAGCGGCTGGAACAAAATCCATATCGATAATTTTCTGAATCTCTGCCTGTTCAAGAGTTTTCGTGTAATCCAGGTGGACATCGCAATCCCTGTGAAGGGCAGCAAGCTCTTCCTTCCGTCTTATTGCTTCCTGATTCCCGGTAAGTGCTTCCCGGATTCTCTGAGACTCTATTGATTCCATATGATTATAAATATTTTCAACGCTGTGATGTTCCCTTATCAGCTGACAGGCAGTTTTCTCCCCAATTCCCCATGGCCCGGCCAGTGCAAAAACTCCTTTTAAATCCTCCGGCTCCAGGCCGAATTCTTCCCGTATAAGCTCTGTGGTATAGGGCTGAAACTCAAGTCCCTCTTCCCTGACAACCGGAATCTTAAGGGTCACATGTTCTTCCACTGTCTGTAAAAGCTTTCGCTCCTCAGACAGGATCACGATTTCCCCATCCTCCTCCTGACATCTTTTTGCCAAGGAAGCCAGAATATCGGAAGATGCATATCCTTCCTTTTTAACAACAGGAATATCCAGAGTAAGCAGCGCTTCCCTTAAACGCTCTTCCTCTTTTATAAGCCCGTCGTACACCGCCGTGTTTTTATACATTTCCTTACGGATGCCTTCTGTTTCGGAATCAAAGGCCACAGCCAGGTAATCCGCTCCTTTTTCCTCCAAAAGCTTCATGATCAGGCTTTGAATCCCTTTCGCTCCATTGGAAGGAAGGCCATAAAAGGCGTTCCTTAGCATACTGCTTCCATCTACTAATACTATTTTTTTTCTGCTCATGTTTCCTCTTTCCTGCCCATGCTTTTTGGGCATAAAGGTATACCCGTAGGGTGTTTCCTCTTTCCTGCCCACGTTTTTTAGGCATAAAGGTATACCCACAGGGTAGTTTTTCCCATTATAGTAAGCCCCACTGCAGCCAGATCCGGCATTGCAGGAGGACCGTAAAAACCAATGCTATTATACTTACTGTAGCCACCGCATATCTGGCGATTTTAATACACCGTATGACCTGAAGCCTTTGTCTGGACTGTTCTATGGTTGATTCCAGCGCTCCTTTAATATTATAATTCCCCGTTTCGGAATCCAGCTGCCTGATTCCCACGTCCACAGTAAAGTATATTTCCAGTTCCTCCCGGCAATCCGGACAGGACTCCATATGCTCCAGAAATTCCCCCAGCTCTTCGTCCGTCAGTTCATCATTGATATATGGCATGACCAGACGTTCCACTTCCTTACATGTCATGGCCCAGACACCTCCTTAAATACATCTATTGTCTATCATACAATATATTTTACTCATTTTCAATTTAATAATCGCAAAAAAACACTTGCCAAATGGAAAATCCTATGATAGAATAATGAGCGTTGCAAGCATAGGCCGGCATGTCGGAATGGCAGACGAGGCGGACTCAAAATCCGTTGATGGCAACATCGTGTGGGTTCAAGTCCCACTGCCGGCACTACACCCTTGGCAGGGAACAAGGCCCTGGAAACCTGAATCTCTTCAGATTTCCAGGGCCTTTTCTCTATTCTGCAGCGTTTTATTTCCAGTAATTTCCTATATTTTTCTTAATTCGGGGAAAATCACGGGCACATCTGCAATATTTGTGATATACTGTAAAAAAATCCGTAAAAATGAAGGGAGGTAATCCTATGAAACGAAACACTGTTATCCCAGCCCTTTTCATCGGCTGCACCCTGATTTTAAGCGGCTGCGGTCAAAGGAATTATGTTAAAACCGATTTGCCAGCCACCTCTGCCGCTGCATCCGGAGAATCCATGTCCGCTGCCACAGAAGCACCAGAACCTGTAAAAATCGAAAACCCGGATAACCAGGCTCAGCAAAAGGAAACAGGCAAGAACACCTCTGCCCCTGGTATCACCGCTGCCCTCCACACCTATAAGGAGGGGAATGTTTCCATTCAGTATCCGGCAGTCTCCGGAATGGAGGATGGGGCAATGGAAGAAAAAATCAACACTCTGTTAAAAAGCAATGCCCTGGAGATATTAAAAGCCTATTCCGTCAACTCGGAAAAGGACAGCCTTTCTCTTACAGCAAAAGTAAACTCCGTAGACAGGAAGCGCGTCACAGTTGTATACACCGGACTTTTTTCCGGGGCTGGAGCAGCGCATCCGATCAATGTATTTTTTACCAACACGGTTGATATGTCTCTGGCAAAGGATATAAGACTCACGGATTATGCCGATCCAAATCTGCTGGCTGAATACATCCGTTCCGATGGCTGCCAGCTCTATGATGCCTCTCCTGAACTTACGGAAGCCTTAATTCCTTATTTTGATCAAACCCGCCTGGAAACATATGCCAAAATGTTCCAAAAAGCGGATTTTCCCATGGAAGCAGCATCCTCAGGCCACACTCCTGCCTTTCCGGAATCCTTTAGCTATGAAGATCACGGCACCATTATTGTTTCCATTCCTGTACCTCATAGCCTGGGTGATTTTGCGCTGATAAAATATACTCCTGAGACAAAATAGGAAAAATAGTTGCCTTTTACCTCTTTCTCTGATAAAATAGGACGGAAAATAAAAAGAAATGGGGTAGAAAAATGAGTAACAACGCAAAACTGACAACCCAAGATTATCTGCTCAGCACCAAACATCAGTTCACCACCTTCGGTGCAACCGTGCATACCCTTACTGACAGGTCACAATCCATCGCTGGCATTATTTTCCGCAGGTGCCGGCAACTTAATATTCCACTGCTGTACTAAATTTAAGGTTCCTGTATTTCCTGGTTCCTCCTTCGTTTTTCTGGCCGCTGCCACCGCAGTTATCCGGCCGGAAGGAACCGTGATCCCAGGAAACTCACTTTTAGCACAGGGTGGAATTATTTTCGCCCTGATTGCTTACAGCATTTAAATGGAGTGACATTTACGTTAGTTCCTAAGTTGGGCCTGGGGGCCATCGTTGATCTGATTCTGATATTCGAACTTGGATTCGCACAGCTTGGGGAACTTAATGTTGAAGCAGACTCTATTGCAAGAAACATCTTAGGTCCGTTTCTTGCAGTCATAATCGTTGTTCTCATGAACCTCACATTACCGGAAACCCTGATACTCTAAGAGAATAAAGAAAGGATTTAAAACAATTATGGACTTTTCAATGGAAAATGTAACCGTTTTTACTCACCCGCTTATTCAGCACAAGATCTCTATTTTAAGAGATAAGAGGACAGGCACCAATGAGTTCCGTGCTCTCATCGAAGAAATCGCAATGCTGATGGGATTTGAGGCCTTAAGAGATCTCCCCTTACAGGATGTAGAGGTGGAAACTCCCATTGAGACCTGCATGACTCCTATGATTGCCGGTAAAAAAATGGCTGTCGTTCCTATCCTTCGTGCAGGACTGGGCATGGTCAACGGAATCCTGGCTTTGGTTCCCTCCGCAAAAGTAGGTCATATCGGCCTGTACCGGGATGAAGTTACCCATGAGCCTCACGAATACTACTGTAAGCTGCCAAGCCCGATCGAGCAGAGAACCATTGTTGTGACTGATCCCATGCTGGCAACCGGCGGTTCCGCAGCAGCCGCTGTGGATTTCATCAAACAGCATGGCGGAAGAAACATCAAATTCATGGCTATTATCGCTGCTCCGGAAGGCTTAAAGAGACTCCGCGAGGCACATCCGGACATACAGATCTACATCGGACATCTGGACCGCCAGTTAAATGATAACGCCTATATCTGCCCTGGCCTGGGAGATGCAGGAGATAGAATCTTCGGTACAAAATAGCAGACAGCAAAGGACCACATAAAGACGCGCCTTGATCCGGCATATAATGCCGCTTCAAAGCGCGTTTCTTTTTGATTATATTTTATCCGATGCCTTTATATAGAATGCTGAGCGCGAACACTAACGCCGCAAGAAAAACATAGATGTATTTTGCAGTAAAAAGATAAGCTGCCCCTAAAGGCTTCTTCCGTCCCCTGTTTAATTCTTCCATGATCTTTCCATCCTTTAAAACCCAGTAAATCATGATTGAGCATAAAACAGCGCCAAAAGGAACTACGTATATTGTAATCAGATCCATAAAGAATCCCATATACGGCTCATATTCTATGAAAAGCCCGGGGATAAATACTGCGGCCCCCACCAAAAAAATAGCCTTTTTGCGGGGTAAATGCAAGTGGGTCTGGACAGCCTCTGAGCACACCTCAAGCATGTTTACCAGAGAAGTTACGCCGGCAAATAATACGGAAAGGAAAAACAGCACTGCCACCCATCTTCCTGCCGGAATCATGGAAAAGACCTTTGGTACTGTGATGAACATGAGAGGCGGACCGCTTGCAGGGTCCATCTGGAAAGCAAATACCGCCGGAATGATGGCAAAACCAGCCAACAGTGCCGCAACTGTATCAAGTAATGCGGTGGTGATGGCTGCTTTGGGAATATCCTCCTTTTTATCTAAGTAGCTTCCGTAAATGACCATCCCGGAACCTGTAATGGATAAGGAAAAGAATGCCTGGCCCATGGCCATCACCCAGGTTTCCGGCTTCAATAAGTACTCCCATCTGGGAACCAGCAGGTATTCATAGCCTGCCAGAGCACCTGGAAGAAAAAAGACCCGGACCGCAATGATCGCAAACAGGATAAAAAAAGTTGGCATCATGATTGCATTCACTTTTTCAATGCCCTTTAAAACTCCTCCTGCCAACACTGCCACAGTAAGGACCACCACAAGGAAATGCCATGGCACGCTGCCGAATTTTCCTGTCATGCCGGAAAAGTACTCCGTTGTATCCGAGGTCATCATCACGCCGGTCAGGGAACCGAACAGATACTTAAGAACCCAGCCTACAATGATGGCATAGCCAATGGCAATGCCAAAAGAGCCAATCAAGGGAATTGCTCCAATAAAAGCGCCTCCCTTTTTCCCCCTGGTCTTCATGGCATAGTCATAGGAACCAATTGGGCCTGTCCCAGTCAGCCTTCCAAAGGCAAACTCGCCGGAAAGACCGACCATACCAAACAAAAACACAAAGCCAAAATATACCAGTAAAAAAGCGGCTCCTCCATACTGCCCCAGGCGGTAGGGAAACATCCAGATGTTTCCCATACCTACCGCAGAGCCGACAGAGGCGAGAATAAACCCGATCCGCGAACCAAAGGTTCCGTTCTTCGCCGCAGTGTGTTGTTTATCCATTGTACTGTTCCTTATTCCTCAATCATTTTTCTTTCTACGATTTCTCCCTGGTTCTTATAGATGGAGTTAGCGTCTACACAGCCTCTGACGCATGAAAGAGGATAAATATTGGATTTCGGTCCGATCACGGTTCCTGGATTCAAGACTGCACCGCAGCCAACTTCAGTGAAATCGCCTATGACCGCACCGAATTTCTTAAGCCCGGTCTCAATATCCCCGTCTTCTGCATGAACCGTAACTAAAGACTTATCTGATTTTACGTTGGAAGCCAGAGAAGAAGCGCCCATATGAGACTTATAGCCTAAGATGGAATCTCCTACATAGTTATAGTGGGGAACCTGTACGCCGTCAAAAAGAATGGAATTCTTAATTTCAGATGAGTTTCCTATCACAGCGCCTTCTCCTATGATGACATTGCCTCTGAGAAATGCACAATGACGGATCTGTGCGCCCTTGCAGATGATTACGTGCTCACCCATACAGGCTGTTGGCGGAAGGTTTATGGATTTATGGATCCATACTGCTTTTCCCACGTGAACATACTCATCCTTTGGAAGGCGCTCTCCCAGAGAAACAATGAATTCACTGATTTTCGGGATAATTTCCCATGGATAAGTGGTCTGCTCAAATAATAATTTTGCTATCGTATGGGAAGTATCAAATAAGTCCTGGTTTGTCATATCTTCTTTTTTCATTTTATAATCTCCTATTTTTGTTTATTATAATTAGCTGCCGCGGCATCAAATACACCATGCAGATCGTAATGATTATTGAGTCTTAAAACTCCTGCGGTCCGCCCGGCAACAAAATTCTCCAGTTTCTGCATATATTCATCCGGGGTTATGGACCCCTCGGCCACATAAGTCAGCCCTTTTTCCCAGCTTGCCGTTAATTCCGGATTAAGAAGCTGTCTGATGGAAGCATTGACTACATCGAAAATCATCTCTCCCAAAAGAGTGGGAACAATTACCTGGGTCTTGCTGTTCAAGGAAAGATACTTGATATTGCACAGCTTTTTTAAAATTTCGGCCCGGGTAGCACTGGTTCCTATTCCGCTTCCCTTTATCTGGGCGCGGAGCTCTTCATCTTCTATAAGCTGTCCCGCGTTTTCCATGGCTAAGATCATAGAACCGGATGTATAGCGCTTGGGAGGGGAAGTTTCTCCTTCTTTAATCATCAGCTTTTTAAGAGGAAGCTTCATTCCCTTTTTCAGGGTGCCAAGCATGGCAACGAATGCGGGATTATCCATTTGATTCTGAGAGGACTCCTGGTTGTTCTCCTCTTGTCCGTTGTCCTCAGAAGACGCTTCACCGTTTCCTTGATCCTGCTGCTTCTTTTTTCCCCAGGATACCTCTGCAACTTTTAAATAACCCGCTTCCAGCATGACCCGGAAATTGGCATAAAAATGTTCCTTTCCCGGCACATGATCCAGGGCAGAATCTGCAGCGGGGTTCCCTGTATCCGCCACAAGCTCCAGGGCATATTTCTGATAAACAGCCGGGGGATAAAAGACACTTATAAATCTTCTTGCTATGACTTCATAAACCTTCAATCCCAGGGGAGACAGTCCCCTCAACGCGGCAAGTCCCTGACCGGTGGGTATGATGGCATAGTGGTCCGTTATCTGTTTATCATTGACGTACCTGGTTTTTTCAATGGTCTTAAAAGAGCCCTTCTCCATAACCTCTGCCGCTGCTTCTGCCAAAGGTTCAAAGCCCTTAAGCCCGGCTATGTTCTTATGGATTTCCTTTGCAACCGCCGTAGATAAAACTCTGGCATCAGTTCTTGGGTAAGTGACCAGTTTCTTCTCATAAAGCTCCTGAACCTGCTTTAAGGTCTCATCAGGACTGATCTTAAACATTCTGGAACAGTCATTCTGAAGCTCAGCCAGATTGTAAAGCAAGGGAGGATTCTTTGTTTCCTTTTTCTTTTCTATGGAAGCAACGGTTCCTTCCATGGGATCCATGAGAGACAGGGTGTTTATCAGCTCTTCTGCATATTTTCGTTCCTTAAAGCCGTTTTCCTTATATAGGAACGGGGATTCGAAATATTTGGATCCAGGAGCGCTTCTCCACTCCCCGTCAAAATCCATACCCGACAATTCGGGGTTCGCTGCATCTTCTCTGGAAAAGGTTCCGATTACACGGTAAAACGGAGTTTTAACAAAGTCCCTAACCTCCCGTTCTCTCCGCACCACCATCCCCATGACACAGGTCATGACCCGGCCGACGGATATTACCGTATTCTTCCCACTTTTTAAGTAATTGGAAATATGCTGCCCATATCTTAGTGTAAGCAATCGGGAAAAATTAATTCCCATGAGATAATCTTCTTTCGCCCTTAAATAGGCTGAGGCGGAAAGATTATCGTATTCGGATTCATCCTTGGCTTCCCGGATGCCTCTTAAAATCTCATCCTCTGTCTGGGAATCAATCCATACACGTTTCTGTTTCTTGTCCCTCACTCCTGCCATTTGCGCCACCAGGCGGTATATGTACTCTCCTTCCCGCCCGGAGTCCGTGCATACATAAATGGTATCCACATCAGGACGGTTCAGCAGACTGCTTACAATCTTAAATTGTTTTTCAGCGTTTGGAATCACCTCGTACATAAATTCCTTGGGAAGAAAAGGAAGCGTGGATAAGCTCCACCGCTTGAATTTGGGATCATAGCTTTCCGGATAGCTCATCGTTACCAGATGCCCTACGCACCAGGTTATGATCACCTGATCCGATTCTATATATCCATCCCTGCGCCTTCCATTCGCCTTTAAAGCATTGGCAAACTCCTGGGCCACACTTGGTTTTTCTGCAATGTATAACGATTTCGACATATATCTACCTACCGCCTTATGATAGTAACCTGTTCATTATAACACTAAAATTCATGAATGGCAAATCTTTCTGATAACTATGCCTTTGCGGAACCGTTCGGGGTGTTTGACAGTTGAATAAAGTACAGAAACCCTTCAAGCCTTGAAAACAGGGCTTTTTTTATTGTTTTTTTGTCAAATTTCTCACATTTATAGAGAGTAGGTGGTGTTTCCATGCGATTGAAAATATTTTCCTAATTGTATTTCTCACTTCTGCAAACAAAAAACGAGGTACTTTGCAGTTGTAAAATTTTCCAACTCCGAAATACCTCGTTTTTTACATTTTAATCACCAAGTTTTACGTTAATTGGCTCCCCATCCAGCCAAGCCTGTACATTTTCAAAAGCGATATCTGCCCGGCGAATCATTGATTCTTTCGATGCAAAACCTATGTGAGGTGTCAGCACCGTGTTTTTAGCGTGCAAGAGCGGCTGTGAGTCAGGGATCGGCGGTTCCTGGTCAAATACATCAATAACAGCTGCTGCTATCTGTCCAGTATTTAGTGCAGTCGCAAGTGCCTCGGAGTCGATGACCGGCCCCCGGGCCTGATTGATGAGTACAGTAGACTTTTTAAGCAGTGCCAGACGCTCTTTATTGATCAAATGATGAGTTTCCTCTGTAAGCGGAAGGTGTAAGGAGATAATATCACTGGTTTTTAAAAGTTCTTCCAGTTCAACAGCCGGAACCCCATCATAAACCTCTCCCACTTTTAAAAACGGATCATATGCCTGTACACTGCACCCAAATGCTAGCGCGATTTTTCCAACGGAACGCCCAATGGCTCCAAAACCCACAATACCAAATGTCTTGCCAAACAGCTCCGTTCCCACCAAGCCTTCCTTGGTTCTTCCTTCACGGGTTGCTGCATCACAAGGAATAATGTTGCGCAGTGCAGCGATGGCGGATCCAAATACTAATTCTGTAACCGATACCGTTGCATACCCTTGGGCATTGGAAACCAAAATATTTTTGGCCTTTACATTTGCAGCCGGCACATGGTCAACACCTGTAAATGCCACAGAAATCATTTTTAGGTTCTTAGCAGCATCTACCAGTTCCGGGGAAAGGGGACTATTGGCGATAATGATCGCATTGGCATCCTTTGCCAATTCCAGCTGCTCCTCTTGGGTCAGGGATTTTGTCGTAAGTGAAACGCTGTGGCCTGCTTCAATGAATGGCTTTGCCAATTTTTCCAGATAAGCTGCTTCTACTGCCAGTGGTTCTAACATTGCTATCTTCATGCATTGTTCCTCCTATAATTCCTTTTTTATCTCTTTATTTATTTGGCAAGTGCAGATTTAAGAATCTCATGATAAGCATGATTCACCTCACAGTTTTCAAACAGAAAGGCACTCATAATCCGCTCTATGTCTTTATATGTAACATTTGCAAAACGCTTCGCATACGACGGTTGAAGCATCGCAGCTGCAAATCCGGTCAAGGCCGCATAATTAAAGGTATATGCCGTATCGTTTAAATTCAGCTCTGTGTTTTGTGAAGTGGTAAGAATCAAATCCGCAAGCGCGAGAGACTGGTTTCTGCCAGGGCAATCCCAGTATTGGGCAACAAAATTTTCAGCCCCCAGTTTTCTCTTCATTTCCTGTACCGGCTCCACAATACACATATATTCTGACTTGGGGCTAAGAGTAACAAGTCCCATAATACCGGCATCCTTATAGGTCCAGGCTGTCCAGTTCAGTCCGGCTTCATTATAAATATCCAATTGATCCTTCATGGAATCGAGGCGGTATACCACATCTTCACTAGTTCCGTGATACTGGGAGCCAAATTCTCCTATGAGCAATGGGACATTATATTTTTCAGCATAAATCGTGCCTTCTTGAATTTGCAGCTCCAGTTTATGATGATTTTTGTCCCAATAGATGCCATTATAGTATCCAGGATATTTACCGGGACCAAACCCAGGGTTGGTATAATTGTGGCTGCTGTAAACCAGATTCGAATCAAATGGTTCGTCAAACCCGGAAAACAGCCTTGCGTAATTATCCCCTTCCAAAAAGATCATATGCTTAGGGTCGATTTCACGGATTGCCGCACTGGTGCGTTTATAAAGATCATTGATACGAAACCAGTCCGGATGAAAGTTCTGATAAAAATCAAAGGGATGCTCCCCACTTGGATTGCCAGAGCTTGGCTCGTTTAACAGTTCATATCCGGCAACAACTGCCCGGTTTGCATAATGCCTTGCGGTCTCCTGCCAAAAGCCAATCAGCCGATCCTGGAAATGGGAATGCCTCCATAATAATGAAACACCCCGTTCATTGTCAGAATGCCAGTGACAGTTTTGCCATCCGGGTGCAGCGTGCATATCTAAAATGGCGTATACGCCGTATTTTTCACATAAATCCAAAATTGCATCCAGTTTTTTATAAGCATTCTGATTGTAGACAAATGGCTTATCATCCGATTCAAAATGCCTGATATTTAAAGGCAGGCGGACGCAGGTTGCTCCTGTTTGAGCGATAAATTGAATGTCTTTTTCTGCAAAAAAATTATCACTCATCAATTCAAAAAACTGCTCACCTTTCCTCTTTCCCAAAATCTGCGAAATATGATCTCGAATTCCACTTTCCGTTCCCGGATAGGCATTGATAAAATCTTCCAGATTCATCCACCCGCCAATACAAATCCCGCGCAGGTATATGACAGAACCATGCTCATCGATGATATCTCTGCCCCTTGTTTGAAGAAAATCCATGGTATATCCTCCCTCATTAATTGAAGCTATCGTTGGTTGAAGCTTAATACAAACGATGTTTCTATTTTTTCCTTTACTTTTAAAACGGTATAGGTATGATATTGAAGAGAATGTTCAAAACCTGAGAACAAATCATTTCCCGGTTCCAAACCGATTAAGCCATCCTGATAAAGCGAGCGCAGATAGGGAAACTGGTTAATATCCCAATTCAAACGCACTTCCAATTGATTCTCTTGGTTAGTCAATGATGCTTCCCCTTTTTTCAGATGATTGTAAACGACAAACTCTGAGTTAGACAACACTGCCTTTTTCATGTCTGCTTCATAGGCTTCAAGTGGCTGTCCGGGACTTGCCATATGATCCCATGCTTTAAATGCCAGATCCGAATCAATTTCCAAAACAGCATCTTCCGGGTAATCAAAAATCGCATGCTGAGTCCAAGTAAAACTCATTTCTGTCTCTCCACGGTTTGTAACCGATTCCTCAATGAAAAGAGAGCTGGAATCCTCATACAATGTAAATGTCTTTTCTACATGCATTGGAAACACAGGTAAATCAACCCACAGCCGGACACGGATCACTTCTTTTTCGTTTTTCTCCGTTTCGCAGTGCCAAGGAAGCGTTGCCGCAATGCCGCCATTATCCTGACTAAGTTCTATATTTTGATAGATTCCACGATGGGGAAGGGCATCTACCCATCCGCCAAGTAAATGGTCACTGTGATGAAGCAGCCGCTTCTCATGAAGATTCAAATGTTCAAAGTCATCCATTGACACATCAGAGCGGTACAGGCAGTTATATTTAAGTGGCTTCCAGGTGAATTCCAGTAAATCACCACCTTTTCCGGCAAGAATAACGGCTTTGACAAAATCATTACTTAAAATGACCGTCTCAATACCATGACGATTTTCATAAGTCAGATTAACCATGATCATTCCCTTTCTGCTTTGGGATAATGCCGGAAATCGCAACTGGATAGGCATAAAGTGACGAACATGCCGCAATAAAAAGCACACGGTTATCCGGCCCACCAAAACAGAAATTTCCTGCAAATTCCGGAGTTCTTAGCACTGCAGCCGGTATTCCATCCGGTGTGATCACCCATAATCCACCTGGACCAGTGACCCAAACATTCCCTGCAACATCTACCTTCATGCCATCCGGAGCACCATCTCCATAAGAGGGATCCAGAGTTACAAACAATTTCAACTCACCAAAAGAACCATCCTCAAACAGATCAATTTTGAATATTTGCTGTAAATTTGTATCATTCACATATAAACTGCTTTCATCCGGTGTAAAAGCAAGGCCATTAGGCCTTCCAAGTTCCCCGGTTACCAGCGTCACCTCTCCTGTTTGTGATATCCGGTAAACCCCATCCATGTCCAGCTCTTTTTTCGCTCCCATCGCAGTGGAATAGGGATCGGTAAACCAAATGCTTCCATCGCTCTTTGCCACAACATCATTGGGGCTGTTAAACCATTTCCCTTGATAAAAACCGGCAATCCGTTCACTTTTCTTCTCATCGGCGTAAGCAATGCGGTGAGCGCTGCTTTCCGTAGAGATAATGCGTCCGTCATAACTAAGGCTTAATCCTATGGGCCGGTTGGCAGCTGTCCGGTATGGTACGCTGCCTTCCTTTTTTGTCCACTTATAAATGATATCATTGGCGAAGTCCGTAAAATATAAGCAGTTCTTTGCGATGTCCCAAACAGGTCCCTCAGAAAAGGAAAAACCTGTGGACAGTTTTTCAAACGAAGCATCCTTAAGAAACAGTTCCTCATACTTAGGAACAAAAAATATCAAATGATCCATTTATTTTACCTTCTATTGATGGTACGTGGTACATACGGATTCAATTCCTCCAAAGGCGGGAAGATTTCATCCATACGCCGCAGCACACTTTCATCCAGTGTAATTTCCAACGAACGGAACAGTTCCTCCAAATCCTCTACAGAATTTGGTGCGATGATAATCGAATTGACTGCCGGATGACGCAATTCCCAAGCCAAGGTTACATTCGCCGGAGACTCACCAATTTCCACGCACAAGTCCGTAAATTCGGAAAGCTGTTTTTGGAGGTATTGAAAATGAAATTCTGCTTCCGCAGTGCGCTGATGTTTGTCAGGGTTTCTCATATCAATACCCAAAATCCCTCGAAATAACGGACTGAAAATCGTGATACCAATCCCCTGGTCCAAGGCCATTGGCAGCATTTCATGTTCTGCCAGGCGGTTTAAGGGCGTGTACAAATGCTGCTCGCTGACAATTCCCATAAAGCCTCGTGATTTCGCAATGGACTGTGCCTTTACAATCTCCCATGCATCGTGGTTGCTTGCACCGATATAATCCACCTTGCCTCTTCGTACCACCCCTTCAAAACCTTCCCAAATCTCATCCCAGCTGGTGCCCGGGTCGTGCTTATGCATATTGTAAAGCTCAACCTTGTCCGTCTGTAAACGTTTTAAGGATGCCTCTAAATGCCGTCTGATCTTATAAATGGAAAGTCCTTCACAGTTATTTGGCCCATCGGTTTGATCCTGTTCAAAAATGCGGCCAACCTTCGTAGCCAGCACCGTTTTCTCTCTGCGTAAACCACCAGTTTTAAACCATTTTCCGATGATTTCTTCGGAAAGGCCTCTCGTGTCAAGACCTCCATAGACATTGGCAGTATCAAAGAAGTTAATACCATGCTCCATGGCATAATCCATAATTTCAAACGCAGTTTTCTGGTCAACAACACCCCAATCGTGAAATCCTCTGCTGTCACCCAACCCAAAATTCGCGGTTCCAAGGCATAATTTGCTAACCCAAAGCCCGGTCGTTCCCAATCTGTTATATTGCATAGCATTACCCCCTTCTGCTAACATAAATTTCATCATATATCACCGTAATAACCTTTTGCCCGAATGGTTCCCTACAGTGAATGCTCATTCATAAAATCATCAAATTTCATTTTCTTTAGAAGATGAACAACCTCTTTCATATTTCTCATTTTAAACTTGTGAAGAATGCTGTTTATCTGGCTCTTTATGGTCGTTGATGTTACAAAACGGGACTTTGCAATATCACGGCTGTTGCTGCCATTAAAGAAAAGGCATAGGATTTCAAATTCACTATTTGTCAGACTGGACATTATGTTAAAAACATATAAAAGGCTCTTTTGCTGCTCCTTCAGCCTGGTAAGCTCGCCGACGATCTTCTGTGCCACATGGGGCCGAAGCAAAAACTGATTTTGGTAGACATTTCGTATCGAATCGGTGATATAGGAGACCGAATCTGTTTTTAAAATATAATCCATAACGCCTACACAGTATGCCTGAAACAGAAGGTTGTCATCTTCCTGAATGGTCAGAATGATGATTTTGATATCCGGATTATCTTCCAGGATTTGCTCTGCCGCTTCCAAACCTGCAGTAGGTGATTCCATCAAAATATCCATCAAAATCACATGAGGTTTCAGCTCTTTGGCAAGTGCAATGGATTCAGCTCCACTCCCGGCTTTTGCAACAAGCTCCATGTCCAGTTCTTTTTCCAAAATTGACCCAAAATATTCGCGGATATCTTCGATGTCATCTACCATCATAACTTTAATTTTCTCCACTGTAATCACCGCGCTCCTTTCGTCAATAGAATTTCAAATATGGTATATTCATTTTGCCGGCTTCGAATCCGCATGTGGCCAAAATGTGATTTTACTACCCGAAAGGCAAAGGACAACCCTACACCCCAATTGCTTTGCTTCGATTTCGTAGAAAAGTACGGTTTTTTGATTTTACTGATCTTATCACGAGGAATCCCGCATCCATTGTCAGTCATAGAAAAATATACCCAGTCGCGGCTTTCATCCACCGTAAGCGTGATACTTGGCGACCTAGTATCAGCCAGTGCATCCGCTGCATTTTCAAGCAAATTTGTTATGACCTGGCTCATATGGTAAAGATCATAGTTGCAATCAGCCTGTTTACAAAGGTAATTTTTTTCAATCCGTATCCTGGATGAAATCGAAGAATTTTGAAGGGACATATCAATAGCATCAAAAAAACTGCGGTTAATCGTTTTTAGATTCAAATCTTTTGTATTACTGATTGTCTGTGTCAAAGATTCGATGTGGCTTTCACTTAATTCTAAGATTCTTTTCAGTTTTGTAAGGCCCTCTTCCGTACCATAAGAATTCAATGCTTCCTGTGCCAAAATCTTCAGATTAAAAATAACATTTTTTTCCGAATGCATGACATCTCTCATGTTTTCATGCAATTCCTGAAGATTTTTTTTGATATAATATTCCTTCATATATGACAGCAGGTTCGTAGTTTGAAAACGTATTAAAAGATAGGAAATCACTAACAATACGAAAAAAGAAACCGCAGGTAAAATAACCACGTAATACTGAGGAACGGAACCAGCTTTTAAACTCCTCCAAAAACCGGTCTGCAAAACATTTTGTATATCAAATACCATATTGTCTGAAAAAAAGAAAAATCCAAACATGAAATTCAGTACACATATCGTTACCAGAAGACTGACTAACTGTTCAAAAAACAGTGTAAAGTACCCTTTTCTATAATTGACGATCAAAAACAGAATAGGATATCCAAGATACAGATAAGCAAGACTTCTTAAATAAACATGTACGGCAGTTATAAATAAAGGAAAGATCTTATTCATTTCCCGCTGCGCATGAAACTGTGCAAGATAAATGTGATACCCTACTTCAGGATGATAAAATACAAAATAAGCAACACAATATGAAATTAAAAACACCTCTAAAACAACAGTTCTCTTGTGCCTGACCGGTGAACTCATTCTGATACACTTTGCAAACGAACGGACAAACAATAAGTTCATCAAGAAAAATATAAAGATGCCAACATTCCGGACCATCATAAGCGTTGTCATGGGAAAGTGCATGGCACGGCTTATTCCCATAAATATCAGAGTATCCAACCGTCCAAGCAAGTCACCGGAACTGACATTGTAATTGCCTACACGCTGAATCTCCACGAGCAGTGTAATCATGGACAAACTGATGCTGGAAGCCATTCCGGCAAACAAAAAGCTATACTGATTTTTGTGATCAAAAATCACGAGGAGTATTGAAAATAGTAACATTAATGCAATTGTCAACGCCATATATACCCCTCCTGATCACACGAAATTTCATTATCCTTTTACGGAACCAGCCGTAAGTCCGGATATAAAGTTTTTATTAAAGAGAAGGAACACGATAATCATTGGAATAATAGATATCGCGGTACCCGCAAGCATAACATTCCAGTTGGAGGCTGCCTCGCCTGTGCTTTTTAAATTAACAACACCTACAACTAGTGGCATACGTTTGGGACTTGCCATTGTAAATACTAAAGGCATCATATAATCATTCCAGGCATTTCGAAACTCCAGAATACCAACCGTAGCAATCAGTGGTTTTAACAGCGGAAACATGATGTGCCGGTAAATACCAAAGAAACTGCATCCATCTATTTTTGCGGCTTCATCCACTTCTTTTGGAATCGTTGCAATATAACCTCTGGCTATAAAAAGATTGCTGACATTTAAGCCCAGCACTCTGATGATGATAACCCCCCATAAAGACTTGTTCATATGAAAGAATTTCGCAATCATTAATGTGGGGTAAAGCGTAAGGCTGCCAAGTGAAACGAACATACTGGAAAGTACAAATGCAAAAATCATATCTTTTCCTCTGAATTTTCCACGTTCAAAAACATATCCTGCAATGGTACTGGTAATGATGGTTCCCACAACGATGAAGAATGCCATATGAACACTGTTAAGTGTATATTGTTTAAAGTTTGCCAGCTGCCAGGCCTGAACATAATTATCAAAAATAAATTTTTCCGGGAAAATGGCACTTGGATTGGCAAGCAGCTCTTGATTACTTTTTACGGAGGCCATCAGTGTATAGAAAATAGGAAAAATCGCAACAACCAATGCAACAATCAAGAACGCATATATAAAAATTTTTGACAATAGTCTTTTATTTTTCATTGTCTTTCCCCTCCTATTCTGCGGTCATTTTGTTGCTTGATTTTAAGTAAATAAGCGTGATAATTCCCAAGAAAACTCCCGTGACTACCGCCATCGCTGACGCATAGCCGACCTCCACTCTCCGTCCGGAATAACCAAAGAAGTATTTAAAGACATAGGTCATAACTACCTCTGTTCTGCCTCCGGGCTGGCCATTGGTGGATGCCAAAACCAAATCATTTACTTTTAAGCTTCCAATAATAGCATTGAGCAGCACAATCCGGAAAATGGGACCAATCATAGGTATCGTAATACTGAAAAACGTGCGTGAGGCACTTGCTCCGTCCAGTTTTGCACATTCATACAGTTCCGCCGGAACGCTTTGGAGCGCCATCAAAAAGAAAATAATATTGATTCCCAGATAACACCATATGGATGCCATACCTAACACTGCCATAGCTGACCACTTGGAACCAAACCAATCAATAGGAGCAGCAATCAACCCGATATCCGTCAGCATCGTATTGATTACTCCTCGATATGCGGAAAACATCAGGGAAAAAATCAAACCAATGATTGCGGTACTAATTATAGTAGGTAAAAAAAGCATTACTCTGAAAAATCCGGATCCCTTTAGTCCTTTGTTTAACAGTACTGCAAAAAGCAGTGCCAGAGGAATTTCGATGATTAGTTTTCCCGCTGAAAGAACGACAGTGTTAAGCAGGGATTCCCAATATGCCGGGTCTCTCATAAAAATACGTACAAAATTATCCAATCCAATAAAAGTTAAATTATTATAACCATCATAATTGTACACACAATATCTTATAATGTACAGTATTGGCAGATAAGTAAAAACAATAAATCCTACGAGCATTGGCGATATCATCATAACCGCTTGTGCGGTATCTGACTTAAAAAAAATTTTCTTTTTTTTAGGTTGAACCATACGATCACCTCTCTATACACAAAGTAAGGGAAACCCCCTATAAACCCGCATCTATAAGTAGTAAGGCAGCGTTTGTAGGGGGATTTAAGTATAAATAACATTCAATTATGGTAATATAACGCCTTGCGTGCGTAGTACATTTTGTAATTCAGCTATATTTACGTCAACTGGTGCAACACCAGATTTTAGGGCTATCCCTGCTGCTGCTCCTGCTGCCTCACCTGTCTGCATACAAGCAGATATGGCACGGATACCACTTTGTGCCACATGGTCACAGCTGATACTGCGTCCACTCAGCAAAAGATTATCAATCTTTTCTGGTACAAGGCTAAAGTACGGAATTTGGAATGACCGGTTTCCTTCAATAGGTTCATAGATATGTCCCTTGTAGCCTTTGCCCTCCACACTTCCGTCGCCATCCATTTCTGCATCCGGAGCCAGCATATCATAAAAACGCGGATATACTGCAATCACATCGTCAAACCAGCGGTCCGACTCCATATCCTCTATGGTCAATTTATACCGTCCCACAAAGCGCCTGCTGTCACGGAAACAAATTTCTGTGGCAATGGAAGAAAGCTCCACGTGCTCCATCCCAACGAAATTTTTGCTCATATATTCTACCATTTCCAAAATATATTGCCGGCATTCTTCTTCTCCGCGTGATAAGTCTGCGATATCGGTGGGGTCGATGCCATAAGCACAAGGATAGTTTACATAGCTGATCTGGCCTCCTGCAGTCATTCTTCCAAACGGAAGATCCTGACGTTTACAGGTAAGTCCTGTTTTTCCTGCACGGTAATCCTGTTTGTATTTCCTGCCGATCTCCGCTAACTTGTCTTCGCCGTTTTCCATAAGTAAAGCCGCATTCACTCCAGCCACACGGAAACTTAGTGTTCCGGGCTGGCACAAATGATCCGTGTCTCTGCCCTGTTCAAAAGGAACTCCGGCGGAATAAGCAACATCTCCGTCACCGGTTGAGTCGATTACAATACCGGCTTTGACAGCCACCGGCCCCTGCTTTGTCTGGATAATCACCGCTTCAATCCGATTATTTTTTAATACAACATCATTCACAAATGAATGAAATAATATTTCAACACCAGCACTATGTACAAAAGTATCCAGATAAATTTTTAAGTTTTCACTGTTAAACCGGTGGGGAGCATTGGGTCTGATATCCTGGGAACGCCCAAACTTCTCCCTATATCCTGCTTCCATCCTGGAATACACGCCACAGCTATGAAAAGGAGTATTCTTCATAAAGTAATTACAGGTCTCTACATAACTTGCTGTGATATTGCCACCTAGAAATCCGTTTTTCTCTAAAAGTAATACCTTAAGTCCTGCCTGTCCGGCTGAAACAGCAGCTCCAATACCTGCAGGCCCGCCTCCAACAACCAACACGTCTGCTTCTCTGATTATATCAGCGCTCTTAGCAGCAATATCTATTTTCACAATCCTACCTCCAAATTGAAATGATTACCTCTTGATATCTCTGTCTGCCGGTGTGCGGAATGTTTCCAGTACTGCAGGATCTACCTGTGACGCAAGTGCATCATTGTATCTCTTCTCAACATCCGTAATCACGGCTACCGGGTCTGCATTGGTATCTGACAGCAGGGAAAGGAACGCGTCACGGTAAGCAGTACCTTCAACGGTAATAAAAGTATCTGGCATAGGAAGCATTAAAACTTTATCAGGAACATTTGCAAACTCTTTAAAGCCTTTTCTCTCTGGTTCTTTTGCAGCAAGCGCAATGGCTTCTGAACGGAACGGAATGTAAAGTGACGCTTCATACATTTGTGCTGCACATTCATCAGAATAGAAGAATTTCAAAACTTCAAGCACTTTTTCCGGATGTTTCAAAGCAGCTTTCCCAACACCTAACAAAGAGGTAGCATCAGAAAATTCTTTATAAGGTGAACCACTGTCTTCAAAAGCCGGTACATCAACAACTTCCCAATTACATTTTGCCGGGAACTGATCATTATAAACACCAACATCAAAGCTGACACCAGGAATCATACCGATACGGCCTTCTGCAAACTGTGCTCTCATCTGGTCTGCGTCTAGTCCTGCTGATCCCGGTAAAACACTTCCGTCTTTTACCATTCCGATAATCGGTTCTATCTGAGGAAGCAATGCTAAGAAGTCAAATTTAAGAGTATCATTATCAAATCCGATATGGCCTACATTCTGGCCTGCCGGACGAATAATATAAGAGGTTGCAATCCAGTTGGATTTGAGGCCTAAAACATAACCAAACTCTTCACCACCACCGTTCTCAGTGATGATTTTTGCATATTCGCGAACTTCATTCCAGGTTTTCGGTGCATCCTTGATACCATTTTTGTCAAACAAGTCACGATTAATAATGAATTTGGTAGTCGTTAAGTTGTAAGGAAGTGTATAAACCTTGTCGTTAAAAATGTGCTGGTTTACTGCAAGTACCCCATCATAGCGGGCCAGGAAATCTTCGCTGCCTGGCAAATCACTGATTGGGACTAAAAAACCGGAATCCACAAATTCTTTCAAAAACGTACCGTTTGGTCTGAAAAGATCCGGAGCCTCATCCGCTTGTGCAGCTACCTTTATGGTGTCTTCCCAGTTTGCTCCATAAACTGTATACTCAATTGTAATACCCTTTTCCTTGCCAATAGTGTTATTGAATTCAGCAATCTGTTCCATACGAAGCTCTTTTTCATGTGCATTGTCAGACCATACACGAATGACCTCGTTCTGGGCAGCGGCAGAACCATCTGCCTGTGCTGTGTCAGATGCATCTGGTGTGTTAATCTTCGCTTTGCTTCCGCAGCCGGACAAAAGTGATACACTTACTGCTGCTGCCATCATTGCGCTGATCCATTTCTTACATTTCATCATTTTAATCCCCCTCAATCTCAACCTTGAAAATCATTTGTTTTCTGTTGTTATATTCAGATTATATTGGTCATTTTTGAAATGCACAAGGTTGAAATTTTATACACCCAGCGAAAAAGGTATAAAATGAACGACTGTTTTGCGCATTGAGTCGTGCGCTTTCACGGTAATCTCTGGCAAATCTTTCTGATAACTATGCCTTTGCGGAACCTTTCCTTTTATATTCAGATAAGATGACGGAGGTGAACATCAGCACACATCCTGCAGCCAGTTTTATCGTCACCTGCTCCCCCAAAAACAGAACGGAAAACATCAGGCCGAATACAGCTTCAAAGGATAAAATAATGGAGGAAGTATTGGGAGTCAGATGCTTTTGTCCCATATTCTGGAGAAGAAAACAGATCATCGTGCAGAAGATTCCCAGATACAGCAAACTGGTCATCATGGAAATGTCAATCACGGTTACATCTAAGGAACCTTCCAAAAGAGGAGCAATTGCCCAGCTTAAGATTGCGGCCATGACCATCTGGATCACAGTCAGGATAATTGGATCATGGTCTTCGGTATAACGATCAATAAAAACAATATGAAACGCAAAGAAAAAGCCGCATACCAAAGTCATCAAATCCCCAATATTCACGGAAAGGTCTCCCTCCAGGGACAACAGTGCAAGTCCCAGCACTGCGATTCCTGCTGCTGCCACATTGTTTCTGGAAGGCTTTTTTCTGTTATAAAACCAATGAAGAAATGGCACCAGGATCACGTACAATGTGGTGATAAAAGCATTTTTACTGGCAGTGGTATATTTAAGCCCATAGGTCTGGAAAAAATAACTGACAAACAAAAATACGCCTAAAAGTCCCCCGCACATCACATCCGATTTACTGATTTTTTTCACCCGCTTCCAGAATACAGCTACCAGCGCAACAGAAGCAATGGTAAAACGTAAAGCCAGCAAGTAAGCCGGAGTAACCACTTCCACCGAATTTTTCATCACAACAAAGCCGCTGCCCCATATGATGGTTGTTATAATCAGACCCAAGGCAGATAATGCCTTGATCCCTTTTCTGTCCTGTTTATTCATATGTACACCTAGATGTCCTTTCATAAAAGAGCAGGGGCGCAGTATCCTGCGTCCCTGGTTTATTTTATCTGTTCATTTCTATTTTATATTAGAAAACTTGTAAATGGTTGTTGTCTTATATTCTTCTCCGGCTTTTAAGACTGGAGACTGGAATTCCGGTTTATTCACGGAATCAGGATAATACTGGGTTTCAAAGCAATAGCAGCAACGCTTTTCGTATACCGCTCCGCCTTTGCCCGTCATTCCATTTTTTAAAAAGTTCGCAGTGTAGAACTGTATTCCAGGAAGGTCTGTATAAACCTCCATCCGGATGCCTGTCTTATCTGATTCCGATGCGGCACACTGGGAAACCTCACCTTGCGGGTGGTTTAAGACCCAGTTATGGTCATAACCTCCGCCGAATATCAGCGCCTCATATTCTTCATTGATATCCTGTTCAATGGGTTTCATCACTGTGAAGTCCATAGGAGTTCCCTTAACAGGGGTGAACTCCCCGGTGGGAATCGAACCTTCATCCGCCCTTGTATATGTATCTGCGTCAATCCAGACACGCTGCTTCATAGCATCTGCGCCGTCATGTCCATCTAAGTTGAAATAACTGTGATTGGTAAAGTTTGCTACGGTATCTGCATCGCAGATCATATGGTAGGAAATTTCAAGGCTGTTATCCGGAGTAAGTGTATAGGTTACGGTAATGTTTGCATTCCCCGGAAAGCCCTGGTCTCCATCCGGTGAAAAAAGAGAAAAGCTGACACTGGTTCCCAGATCATTTTCCTCTGCCTCACTGTCCCAAAGACGGCTATGGTAAAGGTCCGGACCGCTGTGGAGATTGTTAGGTCCATTATTGGCCTCCAGCTTGTAATCTTTTCCATTTATGCTGAATTTTGCACCTGCAATACGGTTGGCGTTCCTTCCAATGGGAGCTCCAAAATGGGGCGGATTTAAAAGATACTCATCCGCACTGTCAAATCCCAGGACAACATCAACCATTGATCCAGCCCTGTCAGGCACATTCATGCTGACCCAAACAGCACCCAGATTTGTAAAAGAAGCAGAAACTCCGTTTCTATTTACCAGTGTATACAAATGCACTTCTCTTCCATCGGGCATGTTTCCCCAAAGCTCTTTCTTGTATGCCATTTTCCTTCCTCCATATACCTTTTATTGAAAGCTCCCTCCCTGCAGGCCGGGAGCTTTATGATCCAATCATTCCTTGGCTTTGATATATCCCTTCGCGGTTAAAAGCTCTGCTGAGAGAACTGCACCGCCGGCCGCTCCGCGGACCGTGTTGTGGGACAGGCCCACAAACTTATAATCATAAACCGAATCTTCTCTTAAACGTCCTACGGAAATTCCCATACCTTTTTCAAAATCCACATCAAGGGTTACCTGAGGACGGTTATCCTCTTCTAAATACTGTATAAACTGCTTGGGGGCGCTGGGAAGCTCCAGTTCCTGAGGAATACCCTTAAAATTCACGATGCGGTCAATCAATTCCTCTTTGGTCGGTTTTTTACGGAATTTTACGAATACAGCCGCCGTATGTCCATTTAATACGGGTACCCGGATGCACTGGCAGGTGATAACCGGTTCACTGGCTTTCACGATCTCTCCGTTTTCAACCTTTCCCCAGAGGCGAAGTGGCTCCTGTTCGCTCTTTTCTTCTTCCCCGCCTATATAAGGAATGATATTTTCTACCATCTCCGGCCAGTCCTTAAAATTCTTTCCGGCTCCTGAGATTGCCTGATAAGTCGTAGCCACCACTTCATAGGGTTCAAATTCTTTCCAGGCCGTCAGGACAGGGGCATAGCTTTGAATGGAACAGTTGGGCTTTACCACAATAAATCCCCGATCCGTGCCCAGACGCTTTTTCTGGTCTTTAATGACTTCAAAATGCTCAGGATTGATCTCCGGCACCACCATAGGAACATCCGGCGTCCAACGATGAGCGCTGTTATTGGATACTACCGGTGTACCGGTCTTTGCATAAGCTTCCTCAATGGCCTTAATTTCTTCCTTGGTCATATCCACAGCGCTGAAAACAAAATCAACACTGGCAGCAACCGATTCCACTTCATTTACATTCATGACAGTTAATTTTTTTACGGACTCAGGCATTGGAGTGGTCATTTTCCAACGGTCACCCACTGCTTCCTCATAAGTTTTGCCAGCAGAACGAGGACTTGCTGCCACAGTCACCACCTCATACCATGGATGTTTCTCCAGAAGAGAAATAAATCTCTGTCCCACCATACCGGTTGCTCCTAAAACGCCAACTCGTAATTTTTTTTCCATCGCTTTCTCCTCTTTTCTTTTCATTTTGTATTCTTATCATATGCTAAATTCTTAACTATCCTATAACAAAGTGAAAAAAAAATCAATATTTATTCGCCAGAAAAATACATTTGTACGCCCCACAAATACATTTCTTTAAAATGTATGCTGTAGTAAAGCATTATAGGCGCACCTTGCTGCCCTTACCGTCACGTTTTCCAATTTTCAGCCGGTTTAAGTGGACCTCTTTTTCCTTGTAATGAATGACAGGATCCTCTCCTAAAAGATACACGGTCTCCAACTCCTCGCCGGGCGCCAGTTTGATCCCCCGTACGCCTCTGGCATTCTTCTTCATCTCAGGAATCTCATCCGTCTGGAAACGTAAAAATACGCCTGCCGACGTCTGAAGCACCACATCCGTCTGTCCTTCCACAAGCTGAACGCTGATGACACCATCCTCGTCCTGTAGCTTGGTAGCCGCAACGGCCCTGTTATTTGTTTCAAATTCCTCTCCCGGCACCAGCTTTACAAGAGCCTGTCTGGTGGAGAACAATAATTTACGGCCCTTAAGGCCCTGTGCATGGCATAAGTATACGATTTCTTCCCTGGTACCATCAAACTTGCTTAAATTGTCAATTGGCGTTCCTTTATCCCGCAGCTTGCCGCCGGGGATATCCAGAAGCTTCACTTGATACAAGTTTCCCGTATTGGTAAAGATACATATTTTATCCGTATTGAAACAGTTTACCACATAAGGATTCTCTGTTTCAATGGTTTCTTTATTTCTTTCATAAGTATTCTTATCAAGCACCTTACAGTACCCAAACCGGTCCATAACAAAGGCGACCTCTGATATGGCAACTGCGTCTTCCACAAAAACAGCTTCCCTACCATCCTCAATAAGAGTCCTTCTTGGAGTTGAATATTCAGCTTTGATATTGTCCAGATCTTTTTTAATGACCGCATCCATGTTTTTGCGGCTGGACAGGATTTTTTCATATTCAGCGATTTTAGCCAGCGTTTCCTTATACTCCTTTTCCAGTTGGAGGATCTCTAAGCCGATCAGCTTATAAAGGCGCATTTCCAGAATAGCTCCTGCCTGTTTTTCCGTAAAGCACAGCTTTTTCGCATCCTCTTCAAATCCCTTAACCCGGAAGTTTATATTGGAAATATCTCCGGTGATCAGACAGTTCTTGGCATCTTTTAAGTTTTTGGAACCTCTTAAAACTGCGATGATCAGATCAATGATATCACAGGCTTTTATAAGACCTTCCCTGATCTCTTTCTTTTCCAGTTCTTTTTCCAAAAGGGTCTGATATTTTCTGGTGGCATTTTCATACTGGAAATCCAGGTAATTTTTTAAGATTCCCTTTAAATCCAGGGTTTCCGGGCGCCCATTAGCAATGGCCAGCATGTTGACTCCAAAGGTATCTTCCAGCTTTGTTTTCTTATAAAGGATGTTGCGGATTCTCTCCACATCCGCATCCTTTCTCAGCTCCAGGACGATTCTGATCCCGTCTTTGTTGGACTGGTTGGAGATGTCCACTACATCCGTAAGCTTTTTGCCCTCCACCAGATCTGCCACATCCATCAGGAATTTATTGATCCCGGCGCCCACCATGGTATAAGGGATCTCAGAGATCACCAGCTTATCCTTATCTGCCTTGCGCTTTCCAAGCTCCACTTCTATTTTGCCTCTGAGCTTGATTTTTCCTACGCCGGTTTCGTAGATGGCAGACAGATCGCTTTTATTTGCTATGATGCCGCCAGTGGGAAAATCCGGTCCAGGCAAATATTCCATTAATTCCTTTATGGTAATATCCTGATTATCAATATATGCCCGGACCGCATCTATGACTTCACCCAGGTTATGGGGTGGGATGCTGGTGCTCATACCTACCGCAATCCCCTCCGCCCCGTTGATCAGCAGGTTTGGAACACGCACAGGAAGTACTTCCGGTTCCTTTTCCGTTTCATCGTAATTGGGTATAAAATCAACCGTCTTATCCAAGTCCTTTAAATAGACTTCCTCTGCAAACTTCTCCAGTCTGGCTTCTGTGTAACGCATGGCTGCCGCTCCGTCTCCCTCAATGGAACCGAAGTTTCCGTGGCCGTTGACCAAAGGCATCCCCTTTTTAAATATCTGGGACATGACTACCAGAGTTTCATATATGGAGCTGTCTCCATGGGGATGGTATTTACCCATGGTATCACCCACGATACGCGCCGACTTCCGGTGGGGCTTATCATGGTTTAAACGAAGCTCGCTCATGTCATATAATACTCGCCGCTGTACCGGCTTTAATCCGTCTCTTGCATCCGGGATCGCTCTGGCAGTGATGACGCTCATGGAATAATTCATGTAGCTCTTCTGCATTTCCTCGGAATATTCTGTTTTAATGATTTTTTCTGCCATTACTCCTTCTCCTTACGCGTCAATCTCAGCTTCATCCGCATGCTCATAGATAAACTGCCGCCTTGGAGGCACATCGCTTCCCATGAGCATTTCGGTAATTTCCGAAGCCATACGGGCATCTTCGATTTCCACCTGTTTCAGCACCCGCCTTTCAGGGTCCAGAGTGGTTTCCCACAGCTGTTCTGCATCCATTTCTCCAAGTCCCTTATACCGCTGCAGGGTAAATTCTCCCGTATGGGTCCTGCGGTAGCGCTCCAGCTCCTTTTCATCATAAAGGTACTGTTCTTCTCCCCGCTTTGGCACTACCTTAAACAGGGGCGGCATGGCTATAAACACATGGCCGTTATAAATAAGCTCCGGCATAAACCGGTACAAAAAGGTGAGAAGAAGGGTGTCGATATGGCTTCCATCCACATCGGCATCGGTCATAAGAATGATTTTATGATACCGCAGCTTTGAAATATCAAAATCATTGCCGTATCCTTCTGAAAAACCGCAGCCAAAGGTATTGATCATGGTCTTGATCTCTGCATTCGCCAGTACCTTGTCCATAGAGGCCTTCTCCACGTTTAATATCTTACCGCGGATAGGAAGGATGGCCTGATACTGCCTGTTACGGGCCGTTTTTGCGGAACCGCCCGCGGAATCTCCCTCAACGATAAAAATTTCACATTCTTTTGCATCACGGCTTTCGCAGTTTGCCAGCTTTCCATTGCTGTCAAAGGAAAACCTTGACCTGGAAAGCATGTTAGTCTTTGCCTTCTCTTCTGCTTTACGGATCTTTGCAGATTTTTCCGCACAGCCGATCACTGCCTTTAAAACTTCCAGATTCCGGTCAAAATACCGCTGCAGTTCATCTCCTGCCACGGTAAATACCGCCTTTGTGGCATCGGCGCTTGCAAGTTTTGTCTTTGTCTGACCTTCAAAAATAGGATCCGGATGCTTTACTGCCACCACGGCCGTTAAACCGTTTCTCGTATCTGCTCCTGTAAAGTTGGCATCCTTTTCTTTTAAAATCCCCAGCTCTCTTGCATAGTTATTGATCATCTGAGTGAAACGGGTCTTAAATCCAGCCAGGTGGGTTCCCCCTTCCTGGGTGAAAATATTGTTGCAAAAACCCAGGATATTCTCCTCAAAGGTATCCACAAACTGCAGGGAAGCTTCCACTTCAACCTTATCCAGGGTCCCCTTAAAATAAATCGGATCGTGAATTGCATCCTTTCCGGCATTTAACTCCTTTACATAAGCGATGATTCCTTCCGGTTCATGATAAATGACGGTTTCCTCTTCTCCCTGCCTTTTGTTGGCATAGGTGATATGAAGCTCCGGATTCAAATACGCAGTTTCATGAAGGCGGCTTTTTAACCATTCCGCTTTAAAACGGATCCTTTCAAAAATCTCCCCGTCAGGAAGGAAGTTGATCTCCGTTCCTGTCCCTTTTGTCTTTCCTAACGTGGGAAGCAGGCCATCCACCAGTTCTACCGTTGGTATGCCCCGCTCATATTCGTCGTAATGAATCAGACCATTCTTATATACTTTAATTTTCATGTGGGCGGACAGGGCGTTCACAACCGAGGAACCGACTCCATGAAGACCGCCGCTGGTCTTGTAGGCATCATTATCAAATTTACCGCCTGCATGAAGGGTAGACAGCACCACGCGCTCTGCCGATATTCCCTTTTTGTGCATCTCCACCGGAATTCCACGTCCTGCATCCTTTACGGTACAGGACCCATCCGCTTCCAGGGTGACCCATATCTGGCTGCAGTAACCGGCAAGATGCTCGTCCACCGCGTTATCTACAATCTCATAAATCAAATGGTTCAGTCCCTTTGTCCCAACACTTCCTATATACATGCCCGGACGTTTTCGAACCGCCTCAAGGCCTTCCAATACGGTAATACTGTCCGCATTATACTGTGCTTTTGCCATGATACTCCTCCACATCTGGTATTGTCATCTCCCATTATACAATGCCTCTTCCATTTTTGGCAAGTTTCTGGCAGTTTTTTTACTAAATTTATAAAAAAGTATTGAACTTTTCCTACACCCTATGCTATAATATAAAACGTGTCAAATAAGATTAAGCAGATATAGTTCATTGGTAGAACATCAGCTTCCCAAGCTGAGGAGGCGGGTCCGATTCCCGTTATCTGCTTTTTTTCTTTATATTTACGTATAAAAAGGACTTCCAAAAATTTGGAGAGTCCTCTTTTTACGTCTTAACACCACTTATTTTTTTACAGCATTGCTGTAAATATATGGCGTGATGTATAGTTTTGGGGCAAATTCTATATCTTCTTTTTTCGCTTGACTTCTTCGCACTTCCGTGCTATGATTTATTAGTATTTTTAATAAAGTTTTGATTTCGCATATATTTGTAAGTCATTATTCTATTGATGATTTACACATATATGCGATATTTTTGTTTTATGAAAATACAATAACTTTAAGGAGGTATCTTTCATGTATAAAGGTACAGTGAAATGGTTTAATGCACAAAAAGGATTCGGTTTTATTTGCGATGAAGAGGGTAATGATATATTCGTACACTTCTCAGGTCTTGCTATGGACGGCTACAAGTCTTTAGAAGATGGTCAGTCTGTCGTTTTCGAAACAATCAATGGCAATCGTGGTTTACAAGCTGTTAACGTACACATCGCATAATCTTCTGCCGATTTATTAATCACATCTAACTTATCCATTTTCTTCAAAATACCAAATTGATAAAATGTATATGTACCAAAAATCTGTATATTAAAAAAGCCAGAGCTATGTTTAATAATTGCAGCTAAGTCAGCAGGGTTTATTATTATATTCCTTGCTGGCTCAACCTAAAATAACATTTAAACATATTTTTTTTCTTCAAATATTTGGTTAATAAAGCACACTTATAACGCTATTTTTCTAATTCTCCATATTACTCCCGTATTTGACAAATACATATTTGGCCTTTCTATATCGGCTATTGCCATATCTGATATATACATTGCGCCATCAGGTCCGAAAACAACATCAGTGGGCCTGCTCAAACCGCTTTCTTCAGGAAATCCCGATTTATTTATCGCAAATGTTGATATCTCCCCACTAACAATATTAACTCTCATGATCCTATGGCCTACGCCTGAATGTATATATTCATTAGACTCTTCATATTGGACTCTGCCAAAACATGCAATATAAATATCTCCTATAGGACCAAAATCCGGCGTTTCATTAAAATCAAATCCCATGATAGTAGAACCTGTTGGAAAAACGGCAGTTGGGGCAGGCGGGGCAGATGGAATTGTTTCAAGCAATAATTCTGGTTTTCTACCCCTAATTGGTGTAAATCTAGGCATTGTCACTGGTTCCCCTCCTGAGTAATCTGGCCAGCCATACCACGCGCCTGTTTTAAATAAAAACAATTCATCCAATGCATTGGCAATCGGTCTGCTTCCTCTGGTATCCATACCTTGATTTGATATAATCAGCCGGTCTGAGTTATCAAATTTCATACAAAATGGATTGCGAAGCCCCCATGCAACCAGTTCTATATTAGAGCCATCCAAATTTGCTCTTAAAACACTACCTGAAGCTAAACGTGTGCCCCTTCTAACTTCGTATTGTTGTATATTAGGAACTCCAAAAGGAGAAAAAGATCCGGTAATAGCCGACTCCATAGCTGGTATCATTACATTTTTTGTTTCAAAATTAGCTTGGTTAAGAATTATATAAGAACCTGGATAATCGTGAAAATACGGATGATCAAAAATCCAGTTATTATCTAGTCCTACTACACCAGAATTTGTTGCTGTTCCCTGCCCAAAATAAATTTTCTCATTATTACTAACCTCGACCCGGTTATTACTAAAGTCCCCAAAACTTGGCAATCCCTTTATAATATCTTGTCTCGTTCCATTGGGATTAATTACTGTTACTACTCCTTTATGCGACACATAAATGTATCCATTTTTATAATTTATCCCCGTCAGAGGAACGTTAAAGCCTTCAGCAACCACTTCCATGCCTTCATTACTTATACGTATTACTTGAGGATTCATGGTGACCAGTCCGGAATCAGCAATTAACATATCCCCCTTTTCCGTGAAAACCATACCAATAGGTGCATTTAATCCTTGAGCAAAAATTTCTATTTGATAACCGATAGGTACACTTATTCGATTGGGATCAAGTTTTCTCTGTATATAAGGGACTTGTTGCGCGTATAACTTCTGCAGATAATTATTGGTAGCGAAATTCACCTTTGATCTCCGCTTTTATATTATTTATAATATATGATAAGTTTTTTAACACGGTGACCACTAAGTCTCGGGTTTGATTCGGATTATCACCGAAAGGACAACCCGCTTTTCTTTTGCCTCTTTCAATACTTCATCTGAAATCCTTTATCTTCCAACAGCGGAATTCGTACTGCCTGGAAGCTGTCAATCCTAATGTAACGGTCCTGTCTTAAACTGTCAATCAGGCGGTCTATTTCATCTTCCCGCCCCTGCAGTTCCATTTCCACCCTCCCATCATCTAAGTTTTTCACCCAGCCTGTGAGGCCAAGGCCCCGGGCAAGCTGCTGGGTCCGGAAGCGGAATCCCACCCCTTGTACCCGCCCGCTGACATAAACGTGCTTTCGGATTTTATCCCATTTTTCCATCACGGTCACATACCCCCCTGACATCTTCCGGCGACAGGGTCTCTCCTTTATTTAATAATAACATCTCATCAAAGGCCTTAACCGTCCATGGACAGTTCATGATAGAAAATTAACCCTTAAGAGATAAGATTTCTCTCTTGTAACTTTTCACTAATTATAGCTTTTTATGTAAGCTTTGGCAATCCTTCCATAATTTAAGTTTTTTTTCATGAAGGGGTTGATTTTTTACAGCTTAACTGTTATACTATCAAAGGTTTAGGCCTTATAATAAAAAACCGGATTGCTTCCGTAGCGCAGTTGGTAGCGCAACGCATTCGTAATGCGTGGGTCGGGGGTTCGAGTCCCCCCGGGAGCTTAGCAAAAAGCCTTGATAATTCAAGGCTTTTTTTCTTTCTATAAAACTTTTTTCTTTCTTAAAATCCTATTTTTTCTCAATCCCACCACTTTCCCACTATCTTAATTTTCTTACTTGCCCCAGCTAAATCAGCTTGTGTCCATCTCCTATCACCTAGCCTTGAAGAGAGTAATAACCTTTATATCGAAATAAATCCTAAAATGAGTATACTGCGCTTGCTCTTTTTGCAGTTAGCAGGCTTTATATCTTTTTTACACATAATAAGCATTAATAGGAAGGTTTTTACCAGCTATCCCCGATTTTATGAATCAGTTTGAGTATGCCAAATTATCTATACCCGATGGCAGTTTTAATCTGGCTGATGATTTACCCTATGATAATGAAAGTAGATTTTCAAAGTATTATAAATGTTGGCAAAAATCCAAAAGGGTGTTTGTTACATGGATTACTAACTGGTTTATAAAACCATTTACCATGTATGCAATCGCCTCACTGTTTATCTTTGTAATTTTAAAAGTGTTCATCTCGCCAGATTTGGCAACGGAATATCTGGCAGGCGCGGTACTTTTGGGAACTGCCCCATGTACTGCGATGGTTTTTGTGTGGAGCAGCTTAACGAAAGATAGATGCCCTACCTCTTTTTTATAGAGTGGCAAATATGAATTACACCATTATCTTGAGATAAGGCTGGTACTATTACTATCATATCCTCGTATATTGCTACTTCTAAAACTTGACCTTTTTGGAATACTGTGTGAGACATACACACATCATTTAGATTAATGGACATGCCATTATAATTGATTAGATTGATTGCTTTTAGAGTATTATCTTTATTCATGTGGCTTCCCTTTCTGCCACCCTGCGTAAATATCATAATATGATACAAGCAGATTGCAAAGTACTTTATTAGGCGGGCCCGGAATACCGAAGCCCGCTCTTATCATTAACTATCTTTAATACTCGTTATACTCTTCGTAATCTTCATACTCATCATACTTTTCACGTTCGTCACATTCATTTTCTTTACGTCTGCATTTTCTGCAGCCGTCTTTAAAGCCTCTCCAGTAAGCTTCTTTTAATGCTTTTCCGAACCATTCGCAGTCCTTATCATGATCACGTTTCTTTTCGCATTCGCATTCACGTTTCTTTTCGCATTCACATTCGCGTTTCTTTTCGCATTCACATTCGCGTTTCTTTTCGCATTCACATTCGCGTTTCTTTTCGCATTCACATTCGCGTTTCTTTTCGCATTCACATTCGCGTTTCTTTTCGCATTCACATTCGCGTTTAGGTTCGCACTTTTCAAAACATTTGCATCTACATTTTAAAGTTTCACTACTCATATACTTAGACTCCTTTCATGCTGAACTCACAATATTATATGGGACAGGTAGACAAGGTGTGAATTACGAGAATGGCTATAGATACTCCAAATAGAAAGGCGGGCCGGAGTTCCGGATACCCGCCAAAATTATATCGCCTGCTATTAAAGTTTTTACAGTCTTTTTTTATTAGCAGTCACACCGGTCTCTGTCACACCGGTCTCTGTCACACCGGTCTCTATCACACCTGTCTCTGTCACACCTGTCTCTGTCACACCGATTATCGCAGTCGTTATCAAAATTACATCTGCATCCGAAATTACAACATCTATTAAATCCGCATCCGAAACATCTATTAAACCCGCATCCGAAACATCTATTAAACCCGCATCCAAAATTGCATCCACAACATCTATTAAAGCAGCACATATATTATATACCTCCCTTAGCTAAGATTGTACTATAATGTATGAGCTAAATAGACAAGGCGTGAAATTGAGGATTGCCCTTCTATCATCCAACCAATCCCGGATACTACATCACCCCGTCCTGATTTGTCAATCGAACACATAAACAGAATGTACATAACAGAAAAAGCGAGCCCCAAATACAGGTACCCGCCTTTTACTAATTTATTACATTGGTGTGAGCGTTATGGGTTAAAAATTGACTCCGTCCCTGCGCTCCATTCTGATTGATACCTACAACTCATGCTCCAACTTAAGCCCTGCTACGGGTTAAAGCAATCGTGCATTACACCTCACTGCATTGCGCTAATAGCAATCATGATTTTTACTAATTGATCTTATAGCGCCTCTTTACCCCCTGAAAAAAATTAATCGATATGTGCCACAGCACGAATTTCAATCAGCTGGTCGGGAAACGACATACTTGATACACCCACGAGAGTGCCAGCTGGTCGGTGATCACCCACATACTCCTTAAAAATTTTAATGCATTTTTCAAAATGTTCTTGCGGGTCTATTAGAAAAATCTCAATCTCAGCAATATTTGATTTTGTAGCACCAAATTCTGCAAGCACTCGATCAAGATTCTCTAATGTTTGTTTCGTCTGTACCTCTATATCTCCCTCTCCAACAAATGTGCCTTGCATATCATGGGAGAATTGCCCCGAAATGTATAAGATGCCGTTAACGCAGTAACCTTGGGCAATACCGTGTTCGCCTTCCCATGGAAGGCCGTGATTATAGGTTTTAATACCAGTCATAATTATCGCTCCTTTACTTTAATGTGAGCTTAGTATATACTAAGTTCAAATATAAAAAAAGTACGTACTTTATTGAAAGGTACTATTTGAAAGGATAGTGTAAGTATGGGTATGGCTGATTTTAATGGCATAGTTAAAAATATTCAAGATACCCCTTTTGGTTATACAATGTCAGTGATTGGTGGAAAATGGAAAATGGTTATTATATACCTTTTAGCTGAAAACCAACCAGTTCGTTTTAATGAAATGCATAGACAAATAGGAACTATTACCTTTAAAATATTGAGTTCTCAATTAAAAGAATTGGAAGCGGATGGACTGGTGAAACGGAAAGAGTATCCCCAGATTCCTCCTAAAGTTGAGTATAGTCTAACAGATAGAGCACAAACTTTATTACCCATTTTAGAAGAATTGTGTGATTGGGGAGCGAAAAATCGAAATAGTTGAAATCCAAAAAATAATTTATTTTGCTAATCCCGGATACTGCAGCGCCACATCCTGATCCGGCGTGAGCGTCACCGGCTCCGTGATTACTAATGAATATAAAAATAGGATACAATACTAATCTTAGCAATATTGTATAATAATCATTTACCCCAATGGTATCACAGGCGTTTTTCCGTTCCGCCCATAGTTTAAATTCAGCTTCCGTCTTTTTTTGCCATGCGTCTGCGGCCTCCCCTGACAGCCCCAGGCGTCCTGCATCTATACTGCTTTTCAACTTCAGCCTGCAGCCTATTACGTTGGTACGGTTTATTTTAATGCCGGAGGTTGCAACAGGGGCAGCCGGCGTTCATAACCTCGGTTAAGTACGGCGTTCTGGTATTTCTCTACGGTCTAGCCTCTGCGGAGCTTTCAGGAGATAAAAGGCGGTACTTTTCAGCCCATACAGAAACCGTAAGCCGTTCCGGAGGTTTGAACCGTATTTGGCTGCGTATGAATCCATATCTAATGCAATCAGATTCACAAACTTTTCACCAAAACATACATATCACCTATCTTATTCCCAAATAAATTTCAGTTTTCTTGTTTTAAATTATTGCATTAAAAAACTACCAGCTTAATACTGATAGTTAGTAGTCTTCTTTATATATTTGATTTTGCCGGCTTCGTATTATGCTCATAACAGTGAGCTATGAATATTTGTGTAATAAATCTTTAGGAATATGACAATAGTCATTAGGGCATCTATCTAATCTATCTTGATGTTCATCTGCACTTTTAACGTAATTCATCAGCGGAAGAACTTCCACTACAATTTTGTCCCTATCTGCTCTTTCTGTTATATAATTCTTGGCATCTTCCAAATGTCGAGGCACTTTACTATATACGCCTGTGCGGTATTTTATTCCCACATCATTACCTTGTTTATTCACACTGTAAGGATCTATAATCTCAAAGAAATAATCCATTAGTTGAGGAACAGTTACAATTTCAGGGTCAAATTCTGTTTTTACGCATTCAGCATAACCATCATACTCACCTTCGAGAGTATTTGAATAACCATTTGCTCGTCCTGCTTGAGTATTAATAACACCTTTTAGTGTTTTGATAAATGCTTGTACACCCCATAGACAGCCACCTGCAAAATATATTGTTTCAACCATAGTATTCACCTGTTTTCTTTCGTCAAATATAAATTACGTTCATGAGTAGAATACCACCATACTTACTAACTATCAATATTAATTTTCCAATGTGCAGCAATACTTTAAATACTAATTTGTCTATTTTTTATCTATCTACGATTTCCTTTGCTATATATTTACGATTTTGTATTCTCCCCTTCTGCCACAATGGAAAACTTTTGTTTTCAATAACTGTAAAAATGTGCTATTATAAAACCAAACTATATAAGGAGGCACTATGACACACTATATCATTGTAAAATTTATAGATACAGTTTCTAATAAAGAAGAATTAATCAGCCAAATTAATGATCTGTTTTCACATGCAACTGAGATACCTGGAATCCAACAGATTCAGACATTTTCATCTTGTATTGACAGAGCAAACCGCCATGATTTAATGATAAAAATGGTTTTTGAACCGAACATTCTGAATGTATGGGATTCATCGAAGATTCACCAAAAATGGAAGGATGATTTCGGGAAATATCTTGCAGCCAAGACTATTTTTGATTGCAATTAAAAAGTGTTACGTGATATCATACTCACCGCTGCTGCCATTCTGATTTCAAATAATATGGATGTACAGTCTGTCGCCGGGGTTCTTGGTCATGCCGATCCAACTACAACCCTAAATATCTATTCCTACTTCTTCAAAAGATTAAAAATCGAAAAAGCATTGTAAATTCGAGGTTTTTCCCACTTTTCTACAAATCACAATGCGGAAAAACAATTTTCGTATGCGTGGGTCGGGGGTTCGAGTTCCCCCGGGAGCTTATGAAAAACCTCGTATTTACGAGGTTTTTTCTTCATATAAAGAATTTCCCAGTACCATGCATCTGTAACACTTTAAGATTGAAAGGAGAAATTATGTTACAAATTATTTTACCGTTCGCTTTGGTTTTTTTAGCGGTGATCATATTACTTGGAATCTTAGCAAGCGGATATGTAAAGGCTCCGCCTGACAGGGCTTTCATTATTTCAGGATTGAAGAAAGAGCCAAAGATTTTAATTGGATGCGCCGGAATCAAAATCCCATTTCTTGAAAGATTGGATAAACTTTATCTCGGCCAGATGACGGTGGATATTAAGACAGAACAATCAGTGCCAACAAATGATTTCATCAACGTAAATGTTGACGCTGTTGCAAAAGTAAGGATCGAACCAACGGAAGAAGGAATCAAATTAGCGGCAAAGAACTTCTTAAACAAAAACCAGGATCAGATTACACTTGACTTACAGGATTCCCTTCAGGGTAATATGCGAGAGATTATCGGTACTCTCACTTTAAAGGAAATCAATACTGACAGAGATTCCTTCTCAGATCAGGTTATGGAAAAAGCATCAAAAGATATGAGGAAGCTGGGTATCGAAATTGTATCATGCAATATCCAGAATATAAGCGATGAAAATGGCCTTATTAAGGATCTTGGTGCCGACAATACGGCAAGAATCAAGAAAGATGCTTCTATCGCAAAAGCCCAGGCAGAAAGAGACATTGCAATTGCCCAGGCAGAAGCCGATAAAGCTTCCAATGATGCAAGAGTGCTTGCACAAACAGAAATCTCCCAGAAGAACAATGAACTTGAGATTAGGAAGGCTGAGCTAAAGAAAGAATCTGACACAAAACGTGCAGAAGCTGATGCAGCCTATGAAATTCAGAACCAGGAACAGCAAAAAACAGTTCAGACAGCTACGGTAAATGCCCAGATTGCAAAAACCGAACGAGAGGCGGAACTGAAGAACAAAGAAGTTGCAGTAATGCAGCAGACTTTGGAAGCCGAAATTAATAAGAAAGCCGATGCCGAGCGTTACGCAGTGGAACAGAAAGCTTCCGCTGACTTAGCGAGAAGACAGCGTGAAGCGGAAGCGAAGAAGTATGAGCAGGAAAAAGAGGCAGAAGCAAGGAAAGCCCTGGCTGAAGCAGAAAAATATGCTATGCTCCAGGAAGCCGAAGGTATAATAGCCAAAGGAGAAGCAGAAGCCTCTGCAATCCAGGCGAAAGGTATTGCTGAAGCAGAAGCAATGGAAAAGAAAGCGGATGCAATGACGAAATACGGGCAGGCCGCAATGATGGAAATGATTGTGCAGGCATTGCCTGAGATGGCAAAAGCAATTGCAGAACCATTGGCTGCCATCGATAAGGTTACCATCATTGACAGCGGGAATGGTGATGCAGGCGTAACTTCCATGGGGGGCTATGTACCAGCTGTCTTAGCCAAGACGATTGAAGCTGTAAAAGAAACAACCGGCTTAGATATCACAGAAATCATGAAGGCAAATACATATGATGCCAAGGTAACAAGAAATGTAAATATTACTGGAATTCCTGACAATACAGATATAAATGATCCGGCAAAAGCAGTAACTATTGCAAACATAACTAAGGAAATTGCAAAAAGCAACGAAAACGAGTAAAAACAGGAATTAAAAAACCACTCTTGTACTTCAATTTGTACAGACCCCCAAAAGTCAGATTTTCAGGTCTAACTTTTAGGGGTCACCACATTTTGACAGTTACAGGGTGGTTCTTTTCTATCTTCTAATCTTATTTTCATTATATATCCGAACTTTTTTCTTTTTTTGACTTGTACATCTTTTCATCCGCCCTGCGTATAAGCTCCTCCGCAGTCACAGGAATGTCTCTCATGGTTTCTATGCCAAAAGAAATAGAAAGAGGTCCCCCTTTTACAACCTGTTTTACCGTCATTTTTTCAATTTCCTTTTGTATACGGTCAACAGTTGTACGTGCACAGTCTTCATCGGCACCGTTTAAGCAAAGAAGGAACTCATCTCCTCCGTATCTTGCCGCCCAGACATCCTCAGGATAAATATTTTGGGAAATGACTTCTCCGGCCGCCTTGATCGCCATATCACCTGCCTCATGCCCATAAAGGTCATTAATTGATTTGAAGTTATCAAGATCGATAAAGCATACGGACAAAGGCCTATGCTTTAACAAGGCATCAATAATATCAACCGGAAGGCGCTCATCCACAAAACGCCTGTTATAAAGGGAAGTAAGCGGATCTCTCACTGCCGCATCATTAAGCTCTTTTATAAAGCGGGAAAAAATTTCACCCTCATTATAATCTCCGTTTCCGACAAGCATTGTATCTGTTGCGTTTTTTAACAGTTCCAGCACCGCAGGACTGGCGGCGTTTTCAATGGGAACAGCTGTCACAAGAAGAACGTCATCCTTGCTCTTTTCCATTTTTACAAAGCTTTTGTTTTCGTTATAAGCTCTTATAGAAATACAGTTGTCACATATTCTGTTGTTCTCCCAATAATGATAGCATACATCCGGTGTTTCAATCAAAGATGACTGCCGGTAGTCCAGTACCCTTTTGTGAAGGGGATCCACCAAACGTACTACGTCATACATCTTATAAAAAAAATCCAATTTGTCCTTTATCTCATCCAGCGAAATATAATCCATATTAACCCCGTCATACTTATAAATTCCGTATGTAATTTATAAGTGGCAATATTGTTTCTATATTTATAAAGTCAACGTTTTTTCCGTAACTTGCAAGCATCTCTTCATCTTCATCGGTCAAAGAATCCCGATCCTTTTTTGCTGTCATCTTGCAGACAAGAGCCATCATTGTCCGATGTAATGGGCTGAGTTTTGAATAATCCATGGCCCCGCGTAAATGGAATACTTTAATTTTTTCCTGCATTTCTTCCGTAAGCACCTTATTCAGGCCCTTTTTTATATTTTCCGTATTAACCGTATTGGAAGGATCAGCCAGTCCGCAGGTAAAAAGTACCAGATTCTTATGGGAGAAACTGGAGAAGTTCTTTGTCAATAACTTAATTCCGTTGACACCTCCGGCATACAGGCCGCCGCCCAAAATGATGGTATCATATGGTTCTAAATTGCTTGCTTTTATGTCCTTTCCATTAAACAGATCACAGGATAATTCCTTTGCGATCCATTTCGCATATTTTCTGGTCGCTCCATATTTTGATTGATATACTACAACAATTTTCTTCATACCAGGTTCCTCCTATATTATCTATCTATAACAGACCTACGTGTTCCAAACCGTTTTATACAATCAATCAAAAAATAACAGCGTCCATTCTCCATAACTGTTCCACTTAACGCAAAAAACCCCAGGCTGCTCCTGAAGGTTTTTATTATGACCTATCCGAGAATCGAACTCGGGTTTCCGCCGTGAGAGGGCGGCGTCTTGACCGCTTGACCAATAGGCCATATGCAAATATTATTGATACAGAATCGAGGCGACAAGATTCGAACTTGCGACCTCTGCGTCCCGAACGCAGCGCTCTACCAAACTGAGCCACGCCTCGATTACGTTAGGTAGTATAATACATATTTCGGCGTATGTCAACCTTATTTTCAAAATTTTTTTATTTTTTTTAAATTCTGGAAAAATTACCAAAAAATTCTGTTACTGACTCGTCCGGAAAAGCCCGGGCCGCAAGGGATTGTCATTCCCCCCTTGTCAGCCCAGATCAAACAAGGACAGCTGGTTGGATTCCGGAAGCTCAAAAAGAAGTCCCAAGTCCCCCATTAAGTCACACACGGTTTTGCTGACCTTTGTCCTGTTTCTGAAATCTTCTCTTGACAGGTAGGCTCCATCTTTCACCGAATCCACGACGGCATCAGCCGCCTTTTCACCCAGACCGTCAATGCTGCTTAAGGACGGCATCAGCTTGCCGTCAATGATCTGGAAATGCCTTGCCTTTGCCCGGTAAATATCTATGGGCATAAAGTCATACCCTCTGGCATACATCTCCTGTACGATCCTCATATCCCTTAAGGTGTCCTGCTCTTTTTTGGAAAGAGTGTCGAACCGCTTCTTATAGTCATTTAAATAATGCTCCAACTTATCCCGCCCCTGGCACATCAGCTCATAGCTGAAGCCATTGGCCCGAATGCTGAAAAAGGAGGCATAATAAGCCAAAGGATAAAACACCTTGCAATAGGCAATACGCCAGGCCATCATAACATAGGCGGCAGCATGGGCCTTCGGGAACATGTACTTGATTTTTTTACAGGACCAGATATACCAGTCCGGAACTCCGTGGGCAATCATCTCCTCCTCCCACTCCGTCTTTAACCCCTTTCCCTTTCGTACGCTCTCCATAATGGAAAAGGAAAGGCCCTCTTCCATTCCCATTGATATTAAATAGACCATGATATCGTCACGGGTACAGATTGCCGTCTGAATGGTGGCTTTCCCTTCCTGGATCAGGGCCTGGGCATTACCAAGCCATACATCCGTACCATGGGCAAGACCGGCAATACGCACCAGATCAGAGAAATACTTAGGCTGTGTATCAATTAACATCTGCATGGCAAAGTCCGTACCAAACTCAGGAACGCCGAGAGCTCCAAGCTTGCAGCCTCCGATATCCTCAGGGGTAATCCCTAAGGCCGAGGTATTCTGGAACAAAGACATGACCTCCTTGCTGTCCAGGGGAATATCCTTTACCGGATCAAATCCAATCAGATCCTGAAGCATACGGATCATGGTAGGATCGTCGTGCCCCAGAATATCAAGCTTCAGCAGGTTGTGGTCAATGGAATGGTAGTCAAAATGGGTGGTTACCGTCATGGTATTCATATCGTTAGCAGGCCGCTGTACCGGAGTAAAGGAATAGATCTCCTCTCCATGAGGAAGTACGATGATTCCTCCAGGGTGCTGCCCGGTGGTTCTTCTGACCCCAACACAGCCCTGTACGATCCGGCTGATCTCACAATTTCGTTTTCTTACCCCATGCTCTTCATAATAATTTTTCACATAACCAAAGGCAGTCTTCTCTGCCATGGTACCAATGGTTCCTGCCCGGAACGTCTGGCCCTTGCCGAAGATGACTTCTGTATAGTCATGAGCCTTACTCTGATATTCACCGGAGAAGTTTAAGTCAATATCCGGTTCCTTATCACCCTTAAAGCCCAGGAAGGTCTCAAAAGGAATATCAAATCCGTCTTTTGCCAAGGGGCGCCCGCACACCGGGCAAACCTTGTCCGGCATATCACATCCCGCCATACCGGAAAACTTTTTCACTTCTTCTGAATCAAAATCATAATAGTGACAGGAGGTACAATAATAATGAGGGCTCAAGGAGTTTACCTCTGTAATACCTGACAGATATGCTACAAAGGAAGAACCGACAGAGCCTCGGGATCCCACCAGATACCCATCCTCATTGGATTTCCAAACCAGCTTCTGAGCGATGATATACATAACTGCAAATCCATTGGATATGATGGAATGAAGCTCTCTCTCCAACCGCTCCGTAACGATTGACGGAAGGTTTTCTCCATAGATGGAATAAGCCCTGTCATAACAGATTTTTCTTAAATCTTCATCGGAATTCTCAATGACAGGAGCACATTTATCCGGGCGCACCGGAGAAATCATTTCGCACATGTCGGCAATTTTTCTTGTGTTTTTTATTACCACTTCTTCCGCCTTATTGGGCCCCAGGTATTCAAATTCTTTTAACATTTCCTCTGTGGTCCGCAAATACAAAGGCGCCTGTTCGTCGGAATCCTTAAAGCCCTGGCCAGTCATAATGATCCTTCGGTAAACCTCATCCTCCGGGTCCAGGAAATGAACATCACAGGTGGCGCAGACCGGTTTGCCGAACTGTTCTCCAAGCGTTACGATCTTTTTGTTGATATCAATCAGATCCTGTTCCGATTTTACCGTACTTTTCTCATCCCTGAGCATAAATGCATTGTTTCCCAAAGGCTGTATTTCCAGATAGTCATAAAAACTGACCAGCTTTGCCACCTCCGCATCGGAAACGCCGCGAAGGAGGGCCTGATACAGTTCCCCGGCTTCGCAGGCAGAGCCTACGATCAGTCCCTCTCTGTACTTGTTCAGCACGCTTTTGGGGATCCTGGGCCTTCTGGCATAATAATCTATGTGGGAGTAAGAGATCAAACGATATAGATTAACCCTGCCCACATCATTGGCAGCCAGTATGATCACATGATAGGTAGGAAGCTTTTTAATCATATCCGCCGTCATGGTGCTTAATCCGTTTAGCTCATTAAGGGTCTCCACCCCCCGCTCCCGGATCATTTTCACAAATGCCACGAATATTTCAGCCGTACATCCGGCATCGTCTACCGCTCTGTGATGGTTCTCTAAGGAAATATTCAGTGCCTTTGCAACCGTATCCAGCTTATAGCGGTTAAGGTTGGGAAGGAGAAGCCTTGCAAGCGCCACCGTGTCTAAGACTGTAGGATCAAAGGCCAGATCAAGCCTTGCCGCATTATGGGCGATAAAACCCACGTCAAAGGAAGCATTATGCGCTACCAGGACTGAATCCCCGCAAAACTCCAGAAACTGAGGCAGTATTTCATTGATTTTGGGATAAGGAAGAACCATATTGTCATTGATGCCTGTAAGCTGCTCGATCTCAAAGGGAATGGGTACGTCCGGATTTACAAAGGTACTGAACTTATCCGTAAAAACCCCGTTTATTACCTTTACCGCTCCGATTTCAATGATCCGGTTCTTAGAAGAGCTGAAGCCTGTTGTCTCAATGTCAAATACAACATAGGAATCCGACAAGCCCTGGTTTCTGGAATTTTCCACAAGCTGCTTTAAATCATCTACCAGATACCCTTCCACGCCATAGATCATCTTAAAGTTATCTCCCTTTTCCAGGGCATGATTGGCATCTGGGAAGGACTGGACACATCCGTGGTCTGTTATGGCAATGGCAGGCATTCCCCACCGCTTTGCCCGTTTCACGATATCCTTTACCTCTGATACGCCATCCATATCGCTCATTTTCGTATGGCAATGAAGCTCCACCCGCTTTTCAAGGCTGTTATCCACCCGCTTCCCGGTAAAATCCTCGGATTTCTTGATTCCAACCACTGACCCAAGAGTCAGCTCTCCATCAAATTTATCAATGGTGGTAACACCCTTGATCCGTATAAAGCTTCCCTGAACCACTGCTGCTTTTAAATCCTCAATCTGCTCTTCCCTGGCGAACATCTTCACTGTGATCGTATCTGTAAAATCCGTCACATCAAAGATCATAATGGTCTTCTGGCTTCTCAGTTCTCTGCTGTCCACAGTTAAAATCTTACCTCTGACAACCACTTCACCGATTTCGCCGTCAATTTTTTCTATCTCAATGGTCTCCCCGTCAAAGTCACGGCCATATAATACATCCGGATTATCCGATCGGCGCCCGTAGGAGCCGCCGCCCTTTTTATAATCCTTCCACTCCTTTTTCCCGGTATCTGAATCGCCTGTCTTTACAGCTTCCTTCTTCCCTCCCATACGCAGCGAGGGCGCAGACGTCTGGGGAGCCTGGTCCGATGGGGCTAAAGCCGAATATCCTGCCGTCAGGGCATCTAAGGATATGCCGTCTGCCATGGAGGGACCGGCAGTTCCCTCGCTGTTTCCGGTACCATACTCATCCCGGTCTTCACCGCTCCTTGCGGCAAAGGAGGTCCGGCTTACAATTTCCGCTACCTCACGCTGCATCTGAAGCTCTTTTTGCTTTGCCAGCTCATTTTCTTTGGGTGCCACATACTCATACTGGATCTCTACCGGCATACCGCATCGTTCATGGAAAATCTTTTCCAGAACTCTTTTTAAGTCCCCGGCTTTTTCGTGGGTAACAATGGTATCCTCTACCGTCATCTTAAGGAGATCTGGTTCAGGAAACTGGAATTCGGCTTTACGGAACATGTTGTATTCTATAATGCTGTAATTTTTAAGTTCCACTAAAAGACTCTCCCTGTAGGCCTTTAACAGCTTCCCTGGCGTGTACTGGCCTGATAAGCGGAACCGCTCTATAATTTTTATGGTAATCCGCTTGGAAGGAAACAGCTGGTCTTTAATTCCCTTCTCAAGACCGTAAATATTATGTTTATGTATGAGTCTCGGACTCATTAAGTAAATACGAATAGAGCTTCTATCCCTGCCCAAAGTGACTTTCTCCACTTCCACCAGATTTAAAAGCTCCCGTAATTCCTCTGTAATATGTAAACTTGGAAAAACCTCCAAAAATTTTTTTGACATACTATCACCTATTGCATTTTCATTAGCTCTTCTTTTAGGGCATGAAGCAGCTCATCTTCCGGAACCTTGCGGATAATCTCTCCTTTTTTCATCAAGAGGCCTTCGCCAATTCCTCCCGCAATACCTAAATCCGCTTCCCTGGCTTCTCCCGGTCCATTTACCACGCAGCCCATAACAGCTACCTTAATATCAAGATGGTCAAATTCTGATACCATTTTCTCCACCTGGTTTGCCAAAGAGATCAGATCAATTCTGGTCCTTCCGCAGGTCGGGCAGGATACTACTTCAACACCGCCTTTTCTCAAACCCAGTGTCTTTAAAATCAGCTTTGCGGTCTTCACTTCCTCTACCGGATCACCTGTGAGGGAAACGCGGACGGTATCCCCGATTCCTTCATGCAGAATGATTCCAAGGCCCACGGAGGATTTGACTGTCCCGGAAGCAAGAGTACCTGCTTCGGTTATTCCCACATGAAGGGGATAATCCGACTGCCTGGCAATCAGTTCATGAGCTTTGATGCACATGAGCACATTGGAAGATTTAATGCTGATGACAAGATTTTCATATCCCAGTTCTTCAATCATCCGGACCTTATCAAGAGCGCTTTCCACAATACCTTCTGCAGTTACCCCACCGTATCTTTCAATCAGATTCTTTTCAAGGGAACCGCTGTTTACGCCAACCCGGATGGGAATATCAAATTCCCTGGCCTTTTCCACCACTGCCCTGACCCGTTCCGCTGATCCGATATTCCCCGGATTAATCCGGATTTTATCTGCTCCGGATTCTATGGAAGCGATGGCCAGCCGGTAATCAAAGTGAATGTCAGCTACCAGAGGAATTGCAATCTGTTTTTTTATCTGCTTTAAGGCTGCCGCAGCCTCCATGTCCGGCACCGCAACCCGGATAATATCGCAGCCAGCCTCTGTCAGGGCTTTGATCTGACCCACCGTTGATTCCACATCCTGTGTTTTCGTATTACACATGGACTGGATCAGGACAGGATTTCCGCCGCCGATTACCCGGTCTCCGATGCGGATTACTCTTGTTTTCTCTCTGCTCATACGTTCCTCCATTCTGTGCATGCCTTTTCCCATACTGCCAATCCCAGGCACGCCCAAAACCGGAAGCAACCCGCCTCGTGAGTTTCATCCGGTTATTATGGCAGCCGCCAGATGAACATAGAAGTATGTTCGTCTGGCTCGTTACTTGATTAAATATGGCTTACTCACGTAAACCTGCTGATATCGTTAAACACTACAAAAATCATTAGGGCCATAAGAGCCGCCATGCTGATCAAATTTACCAGGCCCTCCTTCTCCGGATCCATGCGCTTGCCTCTGATGGCTTCAATGATCAGAAACAAAAGCCTCCCTCCGTCAAGGGCTGGGATGGGAAGAAGATTCATAACACCTAAGTTTGCACTCAGCAGGATACACATGCTGATCACATTCATTAGCGCCGCTACAACGCTGACCGTAAGACCGGCCTTAACAGAATCATCAATCATGACAACAATGCCCACCGGACCGCTTAAATCATTGACGCTTGCCTTCCCGGTAAAGAGCATGCCAAGGCTTTTTACTGTCAGCTTTACATCGTATTCCATTTCCATGTATCCATATTTTACAAGTTCGCCAAAAGAGACCGCCTTCTTATTTTCAGGTGCGATGATAATGCCGATTAAATATTTTCCGCTTGCCTCCGAAAGCTGGGGAGTAACGGAAGCGGATTGGATACTTACATTGCCGGTAGAGGGATCCATCCTGGAAAATTCCACAAGATTCATCTTCTCCTCAGGTTTTAAAAGCTTATAAAGAATGTAATCCCGATACATGGATACATTTTCCCCATTGATCCGGAGAAGCTTATCTCCCGGACGGATTCCTGCCTCATAAGCAGGTGAATTTTCGGTTACCTCTTTTATATAGGTAGTATCATATCCGTTCATCCCTACAAGAAGCACCGCTAAGAAAAAGGCTAAAATAAAATTAAATATGGGGCCAGCCGCAATCACTGACATCCGGGCCGGAATGGATTTGTTCTGGAACGCCCGCTCATCGGGATCTTCCTCATCTTCCCCAAGCATCATACAGGAACCGCCCAAAGGCAGCGCCTTAATGGAATAAATGGTCTCACCTCTTTTAAAACGGACCAGCCTTGGCCCCATGCCGATCGAAAACTCAACCACCGCGATTCCGTTCATTTTTGCGAATAAAAAATGCCCTAATTCATGAATTAAAACGATCAGTCCAAAAACCAGTATCGCTACGATAACGCTGGACAATTTACCACCTGCTTTCTATATATTCATAAGCTGCAGCCTCTGCTTCAAGAATTTCCTCTATTGTGGGATTCTCTTTTACAGTATGCCCGTTCATAGCTCCCTCTATCATATCAGTTATAGCTGGATATGTAATTTCTCTATTTAAAAATTTGGCAACTGCCCGTTCATTGGCAGCATTGAAAACCGTTGGAAGTGTTCCACCTTTTTTTCCGGCAAAATATGCCAATTTTAAACCGGGAAAATTTACCATATCAGGTTTTTCAAACGTTATTTGACCAATGGTCCAGAAATCCAGACGGTCGCCAGAAAGAAATCTCCTCTCCGGATAGAAAAGCGCATACTGTATCGGGAGCTTCATATCCGGAGTACCAAGCTGTGCCATAACTCCCCCATCCTCAAACTCAACCATGGAATGAATCACGCTCTTAGGCTGGATCACCACTTCTACCTGATCCATTTCCACGCCAAAGAGCCACTTTGCTTCCATCACTTCAAGGCCCTTATTTACCATGGTGGAGGAATCAATGGTAATCTTCCTGCCCATAGACCAGTTGGGATGATTCAAAGCATCCTCCACCTGCACAGACTCCATCTCTTTTCTGGTTTTTCCCCGGAAAGGACCGCCGGACGCCGTTAGAAGGATCTTATGGATCGCCTTTTTATCTTCTCCATTTAAGCACTGAAAAATGGCACTGTGCTCGCTGTCCACAGGAAGAATCCGTACTCCCCGTTCCTTTGCCAAAGGTATAATGATGTGCCCGGCAGTTACAAGGGTTTCCTTGTTGGCAAGAGCAATGTCCTTTCCAGCCTCAATGGCTGCAATGGTAGGACGGATTCCTATCATTCCCACAATGGCAGTGACCACAATGTCTGCAGAGCATTCTGTTGCAGCTTCAATAAGGCCCTCCATTCCGGAAACTATTCGGACCGGCAGATCCTTTACCGATGCCGCCAGCTCCCTGGCCTTATCTTCTCTCCACACGCACGCCATCTTTGGATGAAATTTTCTGATCTGCTCCTCTAACAGGCGGATATTGCTGCCTGCCGCCAAAGCAGTCACTTCTATGTCCTTTTGATTTTCAGCCACCTCCAGAGTTTGTTTTCCGATGGATCCCGTTGAACCCAGGATTGCTATCTTCCTCATCTTATGCCGCTTACTCCTTTTCTTTTCCAATTTACTGTCATTCTTTCCAGGTAAAAATCACACCTTGTAAGGTGTTTCCAAAATTTAAACCAAATGATCCTTTAACGTAAAAATGTCACCGCAAAATAAATGGCAGGTGCCGTAAAGAGCATGCTGTCAAAACGGTCCAGAATTCCCCCATGGCCTGGAATCAATTTTCCATAATCCTTTACCTGATGATTGCGTTTTATTGCAGATGCAGCCAGATCCCCAATCTGGGAGATTACCGCCCCAATGGCACAGGCCAGTCCGCAGGCCGCCTGGGGATTGCGTATCTCCGTCATGGACCCTCCAAAAACAGATGCATAAAGAAATCCCAAAAGAGCTGCACCGGCTACTCCGCCGATTGCCCCTTCTATGGATTTCTTAGGGCTGAGTACAGGCGCCAGCCTGTGCTTTCCCATAAGCATTCCCACGCAATAAGCACAGGTATCACACCCCCAGGAGCTTAAAAATACCAGCCACACCAGATATTTCCCATCTGCCATGGTCCGGACCTGATAAAGATAGGACAGCATGACAGCAACATAAAACACTCCAAAAAAGGCCACCGTTACCTCATCCATCTGATACTTTGGAAAGGCAAACACATAAATACTCATAAGGATCATCAAAAAAGCAATAAACATGAGCATCTTAAACTGCTCTCCATGAAACCACAGCAACCCATAATAGGACAGGGCCGTTAAATATCCCATAAATCCCAATGGATTTTTCTGTATCTTCATCACACGATACAACTCAAACAAACCAATCATGGAAATGGAAATGGTTGTGGCAAAAAGCAAGACTCCCCCGCTTCCAACTGTAAAAAGAGCAATTATAACGAGAATGACTCCACTTATCAGCCTGGTTGTAAACATGGCGTTTCCTCCCTCCGAATCACTTCACTCCCCCAAATCTTCGTTCCCTACTATTGTACGCTGCAATTGCCCGTTTCATTTCTTCCATATTAAAATCAGGCCAATAGCAATCCGTGACATAGAGTTCCGTATAGGCCAGCTGCCACAGCAGGTAGTTGGAAAGCCTCAGCTCCCCGCTGGTGCGAATGAGAAGGTCCGGGTCAGGAATTTCCTCTGTGTCCAGGTAAGAAGAAAAAACTTCTTCCGTCATATCCTCCGGCAAAAGCTTTCCATCTGCCGAATCCTTCATGATCTTCCTGACAGCCCGGACAATTTCATCACGGCCGCCGTAATTAACCGCAATGATAAAGGTCAGACCTGTATTGTCTTTCGTTTCTTCCACCAGCTTACCAATTCCCGCTACAATATCCTGGTCAAACCGTCCCCTGTCACCGATCATCTTTACACGCACATTATTGGCTTTGGCGACCTTTAAAAGCCTGACCATATAAAAGCGGAACAGCTGCATTAAGGCACCCACTTCATCTGAGGTACGTTTCCAGTTTTCCGTTGAAAAGCCGTAAACCGTCAGATACTTAATTCCAAGCCTTGCTGCATCCTCTACCGTTCTTTCTACCGTCACGCATCCTTCCTTGTGGCCCACGCTTCTTGGAAGCCCCCGCTTTTTTGCCCATCTGCCATTGCCATCCAATATTATAGCCACATGCTCCGGAATCACCATATTCCCATTCATCTTGTCCATATAATGCCGCTCCTTTTAAAACACAAAACAGGACAGGCAAAATGCCTGCCCCTGTTCAAAATTTTTATACAGTAAGAAGATCCTTTGACTTTTCTTCAATCATTTTGTCTACTTGGGCGATCATCTTGTCTGTCAGCTTCTGAATCTTGTCTTCAGCCTCTGCCTGTTCATCCTCAGATATTTCCTCTGCCTTTAACTGCTTTTTAAATAAGTCATTGGCATCCCGGCGGATGTTACGGATAGCAACCTTTGCTGCCTCTCCCTTTTTCTTTACATCCTTAACCAGATCCTTTCTGCGTTCTTCAGTGAGCTCCGGAAATACAAGGCGGATCACATTGCCGTCATTGGTCGGATTAATTCCCAGATCAGAGGTGAGAATTGCCTTTTCAATTGCCTTTAACAGGCTCTTCTCCCATGGCTGGATCACAATCATGCGGGCTTCCGGAATGGAAATGTTGCCGACCTGCTGGATGGGGGTAGGCGTTCCATAATAATCCACTTTGATTTTATCCAGTACATGCGGATTGGCACGTCCTGCGCGGATTGTCATATAGTCATTCTCCAGCGCTTTTAATGTCTTGTTCATCTTGTCTTCGTAAACCTTTAAACTCTCCTGCATATCGTCCTCCTGGTTTATGCGGTCACTATGGTACCGTTTATTTTTCCTTGCATTGCATTGGCAATGCCATTTTTTTCATTTAAGCTGAATACCGCAAGGGGCATCTTATTTTCCATACACATGATGGAAGCTGTTAAATCAATGACACCAAGCTGCTTCTCGATGACCTCCTGAATGGAAATCTCATCATATTTAACAGCATTGGGATTTGTCTTCGGATCGCTGTCATATACACCGTCAATGGACTTTGCCAGTAAAATACAATCCGCATCCATTTCAATGGCGCGAAGCGCAATCCCTGTATCGGTTGAAAAATAAGGATGGCCTGTTCCTCCGGCAAAAAATACAACTTTGCCTTCTGCAAAATACCGGTTAGCCCTATCCTTGGAAAAAAGCTCTGTCATGGAACCGCATTCAAATGGGGTCAGCATCTGAGTACTCATCCCGGCATTACGGAAAATCTCGGAAACATAAATGCAGTTCATTATTGTAGCAAGCATGCCGATCTGATCCGCCTTGGGACGGTCAATGGCATCGCTGGTTCTGCCTCTCCAGAAGTTACCTCCGCCAATGACAATGCCTAACTGGACACCTGCCTCCACGGATATTTTAACCTGCCGTGCAACCTCCTTAACAGTAGCTTCGTCAAAGCCCGTCTTATTCGCACCGGCAAGAGCTTCGCCACTGAGTTTTAATAATACACGTCTTGGGTTCATAGCATTAACTCTCCTGTACTTTTGTATTGTCTTAGGAGATTATAGCATACTTTCGGATGGTTGGAAAGAGGAAGTTTGCAGGCAGGGAACAAAGACCGGGCAAAAACAAAACACCCGGGAAATAATTCCCGGGTGTTTTATAAAAAATTCAGACGATCCTTACTGTTCCATGGTAGCGTACTGGAAGAACCAGTATCCGTATGGAGAATACCATGAGCCTTTTAACTTAGGATCCTGTAACCATGGCTGGTTGTAATAAGCAACCGGAGCTATGGCGGAATCCTCTAAAATCATGTTCTCTGCTTCGTGCAGCAATGCATAGTGCTTTGCAACATCAGGAGTGGAGTTTGCTTCATCAAGTTTCTTATCAACTTCAGGATTGTTGTACTTACCATCGTTATTACCGCTGGTGGACTTAAACAAGTTCAGCATATTGGAGGGGTCGTCATAGTCATATAACCAGCCATTACGTGCGATCTGGAAATCTCCTGCACGGCGGGTAGGTGTAAAGGTAGACCATTCAACGATCTTAATGTCCATATTAATTCCCAGTGCTTCCTTCCAGCAGCTCTGTAAATACTCAGCTATTGGTTTATGGAACAACTGGTCATTGGTCATGTATTCAATGGTTGGGAATCCCTGACCATCCGGATATCCTGCTTTAGCAAGAAGCTCTTTTGCCTTTGTAATATCAGCGTCATGATCGGCAACATTAAAGAAATCGCCGCCATTATTCTTACGAGTCACTTCTTCAAAGGAAGAACCATTTTCTACATCAGAGATGCCAGGGCCTACGAAATTCGTTGCCGGGGTGTAAATTCCCTGCATAACCGTATTGGCAACATAGTCACGGTCAATCGCAAGACTAAGAGCCTTACGTACATCCGGGTTGTTAAACGGTTCCTTCTGGGTCTGGAAGCTTATATAATATGTACCCATGGTAGATCCAATCTGGAAATCCTCGGTATTTCTCAGACTTGGGATTTCTTCCGTAGGAAGGGTTTTGATCATGGAAACTTCACCTGCCTGGTATGCACTGTAAGCTGCGTTGGCATCTTCCATCAGGACAAATTTCAAGGTATTTAAAGTAACTTTGCTTGCATTCCAGTAATTTTCATTCTTACCAAAGGTAATGTGAGAACCTGGTACCCATTCAATCATCTTTAAAGGACCATTGCTTACATAGGTTTCCGGCTTTAAGGTCCACTGGTCACCATTTGCTTCAATCGTAGCCTTCTGTACCGGAACCATGGAGGCATGAGTAATCAGCTTTGAAAAATATACGCAGGGAACTGCCAGCTCAACCACAAAGGTCTTATCATCAGGAGCCGAAACTGCCAATGCATCCAGATTGCCTGCTGCTGCTTCTTCATATCCCTTTACATAGCCCAGCATATCTCCTGCATACGGAGCTGCCGTATTGGGATCAGCTAGCCTTTTCCAGGAATATACAAAATCCTCGCCTGTCAGGGGTGTGCCATCACTCCACTTCAATCCATCGCGAAGATGGAAGGTATAGGTAAGGCCATCCTCAGATACATCAAAAGATTCAGCCTGACCGCCCACTATCTTGTTCTCTGGATCAACGATCATCAGAGGCTCAAACGCATGAACAATTATATTCGCACCATCTGCGGCGCTGTTCATTGCCGGATCAACGGTTTCGGGATTTGGACCAACCTGTACAGCAAGATCAAGTGCTGTGGAAGTTCCATTCGCGGGAGCTGCAGTTTCGCCGCCGGCTGCCGCAGTTGTAGTTGTGTCAGAGCCTGCTTTTGTGCCAGCAGTATTATTTCCGCCGCATGCGGAAAGAATCATACCGGAGGCCATAACAGCAGCCAACACAAGTGACATTTTTTTCATAGATCGTCCTCCTAATAAAAATCATATTCTATCAACGCAATAACGCTTTAACCAGCTACTGCGGCGACTTATTCTTTAGCATAACATAAAAACAGAAAAATAGCAATGGGAAAATGGTTTATCAAATAATATTACACAAAAATAAAAATACCCAGGAATATTTCCTGGGTATTTTTAATAAACAATCTTTCTTATTCCATAGTAGCAAACTGGAAGAACCAGTATCCATATGGGGAATACCATGTTCCCTTTAACTTTGTATCCTGTAACCAGAATTCATTCCGATAATTAAGGGGTGCAATGGCAGCATCGTTAAGGATCATGTTTTCCGCCTCATGAAGCTTTGCATAATGTTCTGTAACATCAGCTGTAGAGTTGGCTTCATTGAGCAGCTTGTCAAGATCCGGATTATTGTACATAGCATTGTTATTTCCGCTTGTAGACATCATTAAGTTCAGCAGATTGGAAGGATCATCATAATCAAGGCTCCATGCATCACGCGCAATCTGATAATCACCTGCGCGGCGGGTAGGTGTAAAGGTAGCCCACTCGACGATCTTAATGTCCACTTTAATGCCAAGGGCTTCTTTCCAGCAGCTCTGTAAATATTCTGCAACCGGTTTGTTATAACCTGCATCATTGGTCATATACTCAACGATCGGGAATCCCTTTCCGTCAGGATATCCGGCTTTTGCAAGAAGCTCTTTTGCCTTTGCAACATCTGATTCATAATTTTCAACGTTAAAGAAGTCGCCGCCGTTATTCTTCCGTGTTACATCTTCAAAGAAGGTTCCGCCTTCCGCATCAGAAACACCGCGGGGAACAAAGTTTGCCGCAGGAGCACCAATACCCTGCATAACCGTATTGGCCAGATAATCACGGTCAATCGCAAGGCTTAAGGCTTTACGAACATCCGGATTGTTAAATGGCTCTTTCTGGTTTTGGAAATCTATATAGGAAATACCCATGCCTGGTTCTACATGGAACTCTTCTTTGCCCTTAAGCGCCGGAATCTCCTCTGTAGGCACATCCTTAATCATGGACACTTCGCCTGTCTGATAAGCGCTGTAAGCCGCATTGGCGTCTTCCATCAGGACGAATTTCAAAGTATTTAAAGTAATCTTATCTGCATTCCAGTAATTTTCATTTTTAGCGAAAGTAATATGAGAGCCTGGAACCCAATCGATCATCTTTAAAGGTCCATTGGAAATATAAGTCTCAGGCTTTAAACTCCACTGTTCCCCATTTGCCTCTACGGATGCCTGCTGTACAGGAACCATGGATGCATGGGTAACAAGCTTTGAAAAATATACGCAGGGAGCGGATAATTCCACTACAAGGGTCTTGTCATCGGAAGCAGAAACACCAAGTGCATCCAGGTTTCCGGCTGCAGCCTCTTCATAGCCCTTTACAAAGCCAAGCATATCTGCTGCATAAGGAGCTGCTGTATTAGGATCTGCCAGTCTCTTCCAGGAGTACACAAAATCATTGGCTGTCAAAGGAGTTCCGTCACTCCATTTGAGACCATCACGAAGGTGGAACGTATAGGTCATACCATCCTCGGATACATCATAAGACTCCGCCTGACCAGGCACAATTTTGTTTTCTGAATCCACAATCATCAAAGTTTCAAAAGCATGTACGATTACGTTAGCACCATCAGCCGCACTATTTAAAGCGGGATCAATGGTTTCCGGATCCGGGCCAACCTGAACTGCAAGGTCAAGGCCTCCTGATGTTCCTCCTGGGGCAGTTGTCTCCCCGTTTGCCGAGGCAGTGGTGCCGCCTGCAGATGGACCAGCCGATTTATTCCCGCCGCAAGCAGTAAGAATCATGCCGGTTGCCATAACAGCAGCCAATACAAGTGACATTTTTTTCATAAATTCCCTCCTATAGAATATATTTATCGGCACAGCAACACGTTATCCGCTTGTTGTGCCGATTTGTTTTCAGCATAGCATAAAAACCATAAAATGGCAATGAAAATCAGTTCACCTTGTCCAAATGGTGGCATGCAGCATAATGACCGGTAGAAACCTCTCTCCACTCCGGCTCCTGGACAGCGCAAAGCTCATCTGCATAAGGGCACCGAGTGCGGAAACGGCAGCCGGATGGCGGATTTACCGGGCTTGGCACATCCCCTTCCAAGACAATTCTCTTGGATTTACGGCTGGTTTCCGGGTCTGCAATAGGAATAGCAGAAATCAGGCTCTTGGTATATGGGTGCACACTGTGGAAGGTCAGTTCATAGCTGTCTGCAAGCTCTACCATTTTTCCTAAGTACATAACGCCGATCCGGTTGGAAATATGCTTTACAATCGAAAGGTCATGGGCAATAAAGAGGTAGGTCAGTCCCATTTCTTCCTGAAGCTGTTCAAACATATTGACAACCTGTGCCTGAATGGAAACATCCAGCGCCGATACCGGCTCGTCACAGACGATAAACTGAGGGTTCACAGCCAGAGCACGGGCGATGCCCACACGCTGACGCTGGCCGCCGGAAAATTCATGAGGATAACGGTTTGCATGCTCTGAATTAAGACCTACGGTAGACAGTACGGAAATAATCTGTTCAGAACGATCCTTTTTATTGGAAGCCAGATGATGGATGTCAATCGCTTCGCCGATAATATCCCCAACAGTCATACGGGGATCCAGGCTTGCATAGGGATCCTGGAACACGATCTGCATTTTCTGGCGGTAAGGGAGCATATTTACCTTGGTAATATCTTCTCCGTCAAAGTATATCTTTCCGGCGGTAGGCTCATAAAGCCGGAGCAGAGTACGGCCTGTGGTAGTTTTTCCGCAGCCGGATTCTCCAACCAGTCCCAGAGTTTCACCCTTTTTAATTCCAAAGGAAACGTCATCTACTGCCTTTACGACTTTTTTCTCAAATAACTTGCCTCCGGCAACAGGGAAATACTGCTGTAAATTTTTCACTTCTACAAGATATTTATCTTCCATCATGCATCTCCCTTCTGCGTCTGCTCATACTCCTGTTTCTGAAGCAGCCAGCAGGCACTATAATGAATATCAGATATATCCGTATATGGCGGCATTTCACGCAGACAAATCTTCATGCAGGCTCTGCATCTGGGCGCAAAAGGACAGCCAGCCGGCGGATTCAGCATATCAACAGGGCTTCCTTCAATGGGAACCAGCTTGTTGTGTTCTTTTTCCGTAAGCTTTGGAATGCTTCGGATCAAACCTTTGGTATATTCATGGCTTGGATTATAGAAAATATCATTTGTATTACCATATTCCACTACTTTTCCTGCATACATAACTGCTATGCGGTCGCACATGTTAGCAACAACACCCAAGTCATGAGTGATCATGATGATCGCCATTCCAAGCTTTTCTTTCAATTCCATCATCAATTCCAGAATCTGTGCCTGAATGGTTACATCCAGAGCAGTAGTCGGCTCATCTGCGATCAGAAGCTTTGGCTCGCATGCAAGGGCAATGGCAATCATGACACGCTGACGCATACCACCAGACAGCTCGTGAGGATACTGCTTTAAACGCTTATCCGGCTCATTGATCCCCACCAGGGTCAAAAGCTCTCTTGCTCTTTCATTTGCCTGCTGATTATTCTTATTTGTATGAAGCATGACCACTTCAGTGATCTGGTTTCCAATGGTGTAAACCGGATTTAAGCTGGTCATGGGATCCTGGAAAATAATAGAAATTTCATTTCCGCGAATCTTTCTCATTTCCTTCTCTGTCATCTTCTCAATCTGGTGGCCGTTAAACTGAAGGGATCCGCCAATCAAGCGTCCAGGATAAGCGGTAAGGCCCATAAGGCTATAGGCTGTTACAGACTTACCGGAACCGGACTCGCCAACAATGCCCAAAACCTCTCCCTCACGGAGATGAAGGGATACATCATTAAGAGCCTTAACTTCTCCTGCGGGGGTAAAGAAGGACAGACGTTCATTTTCAATATTAACCAAATATTCACTCATCACATCTCTCCTCCTTAATCTTTCAGTTTTGGATCGAATGCGTCACGCAGACCATCGCCCAACAAATTGAAACTTAAAATAATAATAGAAATCGCAAAAGCCGGTGCAAACAAACGGTGAGGATAGCTTTGCAGACCATTTAATGCAGCACTTGCAAGGCTTCCCAATGAAGGCATGGGCGCAGCAACGCCAAGGCCAAGGAAGCTTAGAAAGCTTTCCGTAAAAATTGAGGACGGAATCTGCAGCGTAGTCGTAACAATCAAAGTACCAATACAGTTTGTAAGCAGATGCTTCTTAATGATATGGCCGCTGGAGGCGCCAAGTGCCCTTGCAGCAGTTACATATTCCTGTTCCTTTAATATCAGGATCTGGCTTCGCACGATACGCGCCATCCCCACCCAATAAAGCAGAGCAAATACAACGAAAATACTGATCAGGTTAACGCCGATGACCTGTATCCACTGAAAACCGGCCTTTTGAGACAAGGCTTTTAGAGGTTGGTCAAAAGCAACCGAGAGCAATACGATAATCAGAATATCCGGCACTGTATAAATCATGTCCACAATACGCATCATGATCATATCCACCCAGCCTCCGAAGAAGCCTGCGATGGAACCATAAATGGATCCGATGAGCAAAATGATACAGGAAGCAATCAGGCCGACCATCAGGGATACACGGCTTCCCATCATGACACGGACCGCATAATCACGTCCCAGGTTATCTGTTCCTAGAATATGGGGAAATACATTCTCTCCTGCATCCATGGCAGTCAGTTCCTTTTGGGAATACTGCATGGGAGCAAGATTTTCGCTTCCGCGGATCTGTTGCTCATAGCTATATGGGTAGAACTGCGGAACAATAAAGGACAATACAAACACAATAATGATCACAGCAATGCTGATCATCGAAATCTTGTTCTTTTTAAGGCGCCTGATTCCATCCTTCCAAAATCCAACGCTCTTGCGCATGACAGTAAGGCTTTCTTTTTCTGCATCACTTGCCGGGAGAAAGTCTTCTACATTAAGCTGTAATGATAATTTATTCTTTGGCATTTCTTTCTCCTTTCCCTTACTTCAGATTAATTCGTGGATCGATGAATTTATAAGCAACGTCGACCAGCACATTCATGATAACCATTAAAGTAGCGAGGAAAATCGTAGTACCCATGATAAGAGGATAATCACGTCCTGTAATGGAACCAATGAATTCAGATCCCAGGCCCGGAATCGTAAATATCTTTTCAACAATAAAGCTTCCTGTTACGGTGTAGGCTAAAAGCGGACCTAAATATGTAACAACCGGAAGTATGGCATTACGAAGTGCATGCTTAAAGATGCTGACCGTCTGGGAAAGCCCTTTCGCACGTGCTGTTCTCATGTAATCCTGTCCCATAACATCCAACATGGAAGAACGCATCAGACGTGCGATATAAGAGGACGGATAAAATGACAGAGCAATTACGGGCATGATGTAGTTTTTCCACGATGCCAGTCCAAACGTGGGAAGAAGCCCCAGCTTCAAGCTCAAAACATACATTAAAATAGTACATACCACAAAGCTTGGTACCGCGATACCGCAAGTACTGAAGATAATAATAATATTATCAACAGTGGTTCCGCGCTTGAATGCAGCAATACTGCCTAATGGAACACCAACAATAACAGCAGTCAGTATAGCCATCCCGCCGATTCTTGCAGATACAGGAAACTTAGTTTCAATGATCATATTTACCGTACGGCCACGCTGTTTTACGCTCAATCCCAAATTGCCGTGAAGTAAATCCTTCATATAGGTCGCATACTGTTCGCTTAATGGTTTATCCAGGCCGTACTTTTCATTAAGGGCCGCCTGGGCCTGTGGACTGATAGCCTTCTCCGACATGAAGGGGCCGCCTGGCACCATATTCATGACAAAGAAAGTAACCGATGCAACAGCAAAGATGGTTACAATCGCCATAGCGATACGCTTTAAAATATATTTAGCCACTTTCCTCAACTCCTTTGGTATAGTGATGTTCGTTAATATGGAAACATCTGTCAATGGTAAACGGACACTGTCTTAATAGAAAAATCCCATGGATACCCATGGGATTCCCCCCAGAATCCTGTTACAAGATTACTGCATCTGCTTTGCAACCTCTTCTGCAAAGTTATCTTCCTTTTTTTCAAGGCCTTCACCAGTCTCAAAGCGTACGAACTTCTTCACATCTACCTTACCGCCGACTTCCTTAGAAACCTGCTCCAAGTACTTGCCAACTGTTAAATCTCCATCTTTTACATAAGCCTGGTCAACAAGACAGAATTCTTTTAATTCTTTGTTTAAACGGCCTGCGATCATCTTCTCAAGAATGTTATCCGGTTTATCCGGGTTCTCATTCTTAGCCTGTACCTTTAAGATTTCTGTCTCATGATCAATGAATTCCTGAGGAATCTCATCTCTCTTCACATATTTTGGTGTTAATGCAGCGATCTGCATAGCAATATTCTTTAAAGCTTCCTTTACAGTATCATTAACCACTTCTGCATCAGCTTCAATCAAAACACCGATTCTTCCGCCGCCATGGATGTAATCAACAACCGCACCGTCAGTAGCGATCTTTTCAAATCTTCTGATGTTCATGTTTTCCCCGATCACTGCGATCTGGCTGGACAGTGCCTGAGCAACTGTTAAGGAATTGTCATTTATCCAAGCCTCTGCAAGGAATGTATCAACATCTTTTGCCTGGGAAGCAAGTGCCTGAGCTGCAACATCAGCAACATACCCCTGGAACTGAGCGTTTTTTGCAACAAAGTCTGTCTCGCTGTTTACTTCAACGATTGCTGCAGACTTTCCGTCTTCGGCCACAACAGTGGTAACGATACCCTCTGCCGCAATTCTTCCTGCCTTCTTAGAAGCAGCTGCAAGTCCTTTTTCTCTTAAGAACTCCACTGCTTTTTCCATATCACCATCTGTTTCTGCAAGTGCCTTCTTGCAATCCATCATGCCCGCGCCGGTCATCTCTCTTAATTCTTTTACCATTCCAGCTGTAACTGCTGCCATTTGTTTTCCCTCCATCAATTGATTCATTTCTTCTTCGATAATATCAAAGGTCGTTTTATTCACAGGAACCATTTTCCAGTATAAAAAAAGCTTCGACCCGCTTCTCAAAGCAGGTCGAAGCATCTAATCGCCTGAATAATTAAGCTTCTACAGTCTCTTCTGTTTCCTGAGCTGCTTCTGCTTCCTCCGCTACTGCTTCGCCCTGGTTTGCCTCGATCACTGCGTCTGCCATTTTGGATACAATCAACTTAACGGCTCTTATCGCATCATCATTACCTGGAATCACGAAATCAAGTTCTTCAGGATCACAGTTTGTATCAGCGATACCAATTAACGGAATTCTCAATGTATGAGCTTCCTGAACGCAGATTCTTTCTTTCTTAGGATCTACAACAAAAATCGCATCCGGAATCTTCTTCATGTCCTTGATTCCGCCCAAATTCTTCTCTAACTTCTCCCACTCTTTCTTAAGAGCAATAACTTCTTTCTTTGGAAGAACATCAAATGTACCGTCCTGGGACATAGTCTCGATCTGCTTTAATCTTGCAACTCTGGACTGGATTGTCTTAAAGTTTGTAAGCATACCGCCAAGCCATCTCTCATTAACAAAATACATTCCGCAACGCTCTGCCTCAGATTTGATGGCATCCTGAGCCTGCTTCTTTGTTCCTACGAAAAGGATCTTGCCGCCTTCTGCAGCAATATCGGATACTGCCTTGTAAGCATCATCTACCTTTACAACAGACTTCTGCAGATCAATAATGTAGATGCCGTTTCTCTCTGTGTAAATGTATGGAGCCATCTTAGGGTTCCATCTTCTTGTCTGATGACCGAAGTGTACGCCAGCTTCTAAAAGCTGCTTCATTGAAATAACACTCATATTACTACCTCCATTTGGTTTTACTTCCGCCCGCTTCTTATGCTTCCGGGGAGACCGGTATCCGGCACCTTCCTCTGGAATCCGCAGACGTGTTTTTTTATCAGCTTAGCCAGTATAGCATATCTTGCTACGCGATGCAAGTATTTTTTTATATTTAGTGTTCAATTCAAACACGTGATGCCATATTTTGTGTTTTTATGAATCAACTGGATGTGCAGGCATATCCGGCTGATTCACAAATTTAAGATTGAACGTTTTTTCATTCAACTAATATAAAAAAAGAGCAGTTTCTCTCCGCTCCTTTTTCATACTATATAGGGTTTTACATATCTTTTATTTCCCGGCGCTCCGCCGCACTTTTAATGGTTCCGGCTTTAATGGTTTTCAGTTCATCAAACACCACATCATTCAATACCTTGATATAAGTTCCCTTCATGCCGGAAGATCTGGATTCAATCACTCCAGCACTTTCAAATTTACGAAGGGCGTTAACAATGACGGAACGGGTGATCCCTACACGGTCAGCAATCTTGCTGGCCACCAGGATTCCCTCATTGCCATCCAGTTCCTCAAAAATATGGGTAATGGCCTCTAATTCAGAAAAAGATAAGGTACTGATTGCGGATTTGACAATCTGCACTTTTCTGGTTTCCTCTGCATTCTCCTCATTAACGGAACGCATCATTTCCAGCCCTACCACCGTAGTGCCGTATTCACTTAAAATGATGTCGTCTATATCATATTGGGAATCGGATTTATAAATAAACAGGGTTCCAAGCCTTTCCCCTGCAATGTCAATAGGTGTGATAATTGCCTGGTATTTTCTGATATCGTCACCAGTGAAACCCAGCGTTTCCAGATTAACGTTCTCCTTCGTTGATAAAATGCTTAGCAAACGCTCATTTAACATGGTATCAACATAACCGCCAACCTGGTCCGCGATCAGCTCCTGAATTTCCTCGATGTCCGGTGTCAGGCCTATGCCCAGCACCTTTCCCTTCTTGCTGATCACAAGAATATTCGAATTCAGGATCTCGGTCAGCACTTCACAGATATCGTTAAATACTACCTTATGCGAATTATTGTTATGCAATAATTTGTTAATTTTTCTAGTTTTGTCCAACAACTGTACGCTCATAGCCGAAAACCTCCTTAAGAATTTATGTGAAAAACTAAAATACACCTCTAATGATTAAATATTAACATTATTATTTTCAAATAACAATAGTTTTTTGAAGATTTTCGATTTTCTTAATAATTATTCTTTTTCCTGTTTGTCAGTGCTATATCCGCATTGCTCGTTTGAGCAAAGTAATTTGTTTCCTTTTTCAACCATGTAAGCGCCGCACTTGGGACAAGACTGGGTGGAAGGCTTCTGCCATGACATGAAATCACATTCAGGATTTGCCTCACAACCGTAATATATTCTACCCTTTTTGGTTTTCTTTATTACTACTTCTTTTCCGCATTTCGGACAAGGTACGCCAACCTTTTCCAGATAAGGCTTTGTATTCTTGCATTCCGGAAATCCGGGGCAAGCCAGGAATTTACCATGAGGGCCGTACTTTATGACCATATTCCGGCCGCATAGCTCGCAGATCTCATCTGTTACTTCATCGGCGATGGTCACGGATTCTAATTCCACAAGGGCTTTGTCTACCGCTTCTTTTAAATCCGGATAGAAGTTTTTCACAACGGTCTTCCACTGGACGGAACCATCTCCCACTTTATCAAGAAGGTATTCTAAGTTGGCAGTGAAAGTAATATCCACGATGCTTGGAAAGCTTTGCTTCATCATTCTGTTGACCACTTCGCCCAGCTCCGTCACATAGAGATTTTTATTTTCTTTTGCCACATAACGTCTGGCGATGATCGTTGTAATGGTAGGGGCATAAGTACTTGGGCGCCCGATGCCCTGTTCTTCCATGCCTTTTACAAGGGAGGCCTCCGTAAAGTGAGCCGGCGGCTGGGTGAAATGCTGTCCGCTCTCAAGTTTATCCAGTTTAAGAATGCTGCCTTTTACCAGATTACCCAGCAATACATTGTTGCCTTCCTTTTCATCTTCCTGCACATATACGGACATAAAACCGTCAAAGGACAGTTTGGAAGCGGAAAGTGTGAAAATATAGTTTCCGGCTCCTACTCTGACTGAAGTGGTCTCATAAATGGCTGGCTGCATTCTGCTGGCTGTAAAACGTTTCCATATCAGCTGGTAAAGCCTGAATAAATCCCGCTGCAGGGATTCCTTTACTATAACCGGAGTCAGTGTGATATCAGTAGGACGGATTGCCTCGTGGGCATCCTGGATCTTTGCATTGCTTTTTTTCGCCTGTTCCCCAATTGCCACATACTGACTGCCGTACTGCTTTCCAATATATTCTCTTGCAGCAATATCTGCTTCCTCCGCGATTCTGGTGGAATCGGTTCGCAGATAGGTGATAAGTCCCACGGTCCCATGTCCTGTGACCTCCACACCTTCATATAGCTGCTGAGCCAGACGCATGGTTTTCTGGGTTGAAAAATTAAGTACCTTAGATGCTTCCTGCTGAAGGGTACTGGTAGTAAATGGTATAGGGGCTTTCTTAACTCTTTCCCCATTTTTTACTTCCTCTACCTGATAAGTCTGCTTTTCAAGACCTTTCAGTATCTCATCCAGTTCTTCCTTTTTTCCAATGGCAATTTTGCCGCCTTTATTACCGTAAAATTTCGCCGTCAGAGGCTTTTTGCTTCCTTCCTGCTTTAAAACGGCTTCTAAGTTCCAGTATTCTTCCGGAATAAATGCATTGATCTCTTCCTCCCGGTCGCAGATCAGACGCAATGCCACTGACTGGACCCTTCCGGCGCTTAAGCCTCTCTTTACCTTTGCCCAAAGAAGGGGACTGATCATATATCCAACCATACGGTCCAAAACCCTTCTGGCCTGCTGGGCATCCACCAGATCCATATCAATTGCTCTTGGGGACTTTAAGGAAGCCTTTATCGCATTCTTCGTAATCTCATTAAAGCTGATACGGAACACCTGCTTATCCTTCAGTTCATCCAGCTTTAAAGCCTTCATCAGATGCCAGGATATCGCTTCTCCCTCCCGGTCAGGGTCAGTCGCAAGATAAATCTTGTCAGCCTTCTTCACTTCTTTCCTAAGTTTGGCCAGGATATCGCCTTTTCCTCTGATTGTTATATATTTAGGATCAAATTCATGCTCCACATCAATTCCCATTTGGCTTTTCGGGAGATCCCTCACATGTCCGTTAGAGGCATCCACTTCATAATTCGCTCCCAGGAATTTTTTTATCGTTTTTACCTTTGCGGGTGATTCCACAATTACTAAACAGTTCGCCATACCAAACTCCTCGCCTATAGTTTCTTACCATAATATTGATGAGATGTCTGCACTACACAGCCTTTCAGCTCTAATTCTAATAGTACGCTCATACAATCGCCGGCAGACAATCCACTTAAAGATATAATCTTATCCAGATTCATCGGATGCAAATCTAGGCAACTATACACCATTTTTTCTTTTTTGACAAGTCCGTTCTTATCTTTTTCATGAACTCTTAATATATTACCACTCTGTAAATTAAAATATTCCAGCACAGAATCAGGACCTAACAAAATTCCGGCACCTTCGGAAATAAGCCGGTTACACCCCGTGCTTAAGGGATCTGTCACCCTTCCGGGAAGGGCAAATATTTCTTTTCCCTGATCAAGTCCCAGGTTTGCAGTGATCAGGGAACCGCTTTTTTCCCGGGCCTCAATCACTAGAATCCCATCCGACAACCCGCTGATGATCCGGTTTCTCATGGGGAAATTACAGGGCTTCGGCGCTTCGTCCGGCATAAACTCCGTAAGGATTCCTCCCTGAACCGCCATCCTTTCATATAATCCATAATTTTCCCTGGGATAGCAGATATTGATCCCGCAGCCTAAAACACCATACGTATCCCCGCCGGCATCCAGCGCACCCTGATGCCCTGCTCCGTCAATTCCCCATGCCAGTCCGCTTATGATCTGGATTCCTGCACCTGAAAGCTCCCTGGCCAGGTAAGAGGCCATTTGTTTTCCGTAATTGGTACAGTTTCTGGCTCCGATTATGGAAACTGCCGGCCTCACATCTTCAGGCAGCTTTCCCTTATAAAAAATACCCATAGGGCAGCCATAAATTGCAAGAAGCCGTTTCGGATATTCTTTGTCATAAGGTGTAACAAAATGAATTCCTCTATTTTCCAATTGCGCCAGTTCTGATCTGCAGGCGTCTTTTTTTCTTTTCATCTCCTCAAAAAGGAAAGCTTCTGTCTGTTTTAAATGCCCTGACTGTTCCAATTCTTTTCCTTCTATATTATATATTCCTTTATAGCTTCCAATGTAATCATAAAGCTTTTTTATTTTTACCGCTCCCAGCGCCGGAACATGGCAAAGCCAGTATAAATACTCCCGTTCCTCATGACCGTCCATAAATTCCTCCCCAATATTTTCCTTCCATGCTGCGCAGCCCCACCGCCTCCGCCAGATGATTTTTTCTTATCCGTTCAGAACCTTCTAAATCTGCTATCGTCCTGGATACCTTTAGTATCTTTTCATAACCTCTCACACTAAGTCCCAGATTTTCGTAAACCTTTCTTAAAAACTCCTGCTCCTCTTTTCCAAGACCGCAGGACACCTCAATCAGGGCCTTATTCATGGAACTGTTAAAGTATATCCCGCGGCCTTCAAACCGCTTTTTTTGAATCTTTCTCGCTTTCTCAACCCGTTTCCGTATGGATGCAGAGGATTCACCGCCTCTTCTTTCCTGCAGTTCTTCGTATGTGACCGCTCCGGATTCCGTGCAGATATCGATCCGGTCCAGCAGCGGTTTTGATATCCTGCTTAAATATTTGTGAACCTGCAGTTCAGAACATCGGCACCTTTTACGGTCCGGGAAAAAACCACAGGGACAGGGATTCATAGCTGCCGCCATCATAAATTCCGCTGGAAATTCATATGCGCCGAACATTCTGGAAACAGTTATTTTCCTCTCCTCAAGAGGCTGTCTTAGAAGCTCTATGGTATTTCTTTGAAATTCGGGTAATTCATCCAGAAACAGAACGCCTCCGGATGCCAGGGAGATCTCGCCAGGTTTTGGTATCCGTCCTCCACCGGCCAGAGCCGTTGGACTAATGGTATGATGAGGGCTTCGAAAGGGCCGTTTTGCCACCAAGGGCTCTTCCTGAGAGAGCAGCCCGCAAACGCTGTATATCTTTGATATTTCCACAGCCTCCTCCATCGACAGGGACGGCATGATCGTTGGAATCCGTTTGGCCAGCATGGTCTTTCCGGTCCCCGCAGGTCCGATATAAAGAATGTTGTGCATACCTGCCACCGCCACCTCTGTAGCCCGTCTTAAGAGGAATTGGCCTCCAATCTCTGAAAAATCAACGTCATAAGTCTGCTTCTTTCCCATCTCCCTGTCTTTTCCATGGCAGCCTGCTATTTGTCTTTCCGGACAGTTTAACTGTTCCGTTAAGTCTTTTAAATGATCCACTCCAATAATTTCCATCCCTTCTATTACTAAGCCTTCCCTGACGTTCTCACTGGGAAGAAAACACTGAGTCTTTCCGTCCTTTTTTGCAGCCGCAGTAATGGATAGAGCTCCCCTTACTGGTTTAATCTCTCCGTCTAACCCCAATTCTCCGGAAATCACGCAATTGCGCAAAGAAGCAGGCTCAACCATGCCGGAAGCAGCCAAAATAGCCACCGCAATGGGCAGATCAAAAGCAGTCCCCTCCTTGCGGATATCGGCAGGGGACAGATTAATAGTAACTTTTCTTGCAGGCAGCCGAAACCCGGAATTTCTTAACGCCGTTCTAACACGGTCCTGAGCTTCCTTCACCTCAGAGGAGAGATAACCAACCATGGAAAAACCCGGAAGTCCATCACTGACATCCGCCTCCACCAGAATAGGGACTCCTTCTACTCCCTTAATTCCCACACTATGAACTTTACTGTACAAAAAAACGCCTCTCCTTTCATTATTCAGTTTCATAAACAATAAGCCTGGAAAACATGCAGAAACGCATATGGAATGTTCCTGAACAGGAACCTGCTTTTATGATAACCGAAAATAAAGAAAAAGGCAATGTTTTTCTCTGTTTTGCCTGAAACCGGAAAGGATCAGGAATCCTTTAAGCCATGGGAAAATTCAGGCATATAGGCCCGGTAACGGAGCGGCATATGATTACGCTGGCAAACTGGATTTGTTCTTTCTTTAATGGAAATACTTTTTCTGAATCGCTGGAAAAGAGCCTCATACTCGTCTTCATCCGAAGCTTTTTTCATTCGCTCCTCCCACTCCGGCGAAATTATATCCACCAAAAACCAGGCTCGAAATGCCGGATGCAAAACTGCCTTTTTCCTGTTTTCATCATATATAACCCAATTTTCTCCTGACAGGCGGTCCATAAAATGAGGAGCCAGTAGAACGAGCACATCATTCTTTGGTCCGATCCGGCTCAACAAAAGATCTCCCTCCATCTCCACAAAGCGCACAAAACCCGTGAGCAGATGCGTCTCATTATCAATATTACGGCACATTTGAAAAATATCGTATACCTCCTGGACCTGGAGCATATGAACAACTTTTGCGCCTAAATGAAAGCCGTAAATTAAAAAACGGTATATTTTATCCCCTCGGTCCCTTTCCTTGCTTAACGCAGATTTGTATACAGCAATATAGGCTTCCTCCGATATCTTCCCCCTGATTGCCTGTACTACCTTGTCTGCATTCTGGGCGTTGACCGGAACCTCCTCATACTGGCAGAACAGCTCCATGGTGTCCTCATCTCCCATAAGTCCCAGCTTCACATTCTCATGTCCCTTTCTGCTGGTCCAAGCCGTATATACACCGCTGAAAATGCCTTCCACGCTGTTCTCGCACAAATAGACTGTCTTCATAGCCGGACTCCTCCCAAATCTGCCAAAGCGGGTACATTCATGTCATCAAACATAGAAAGCTGGCGGAAGGTCCCCGATGATCCGATGTCCCATACCTTCCTCTGCTCTTCACCTACAAGGTGACTAGAAATATAGTCTTCCTCAATTTTAACCGGATACATCATCCTGCCGGAACAGGTAATAAAATAAAGCGCACGCTTTAATACAACACCAATCTTCTTTAAGGCGTCGAAATCAAGAGGCCCATTCCTCCTGGCCGCAATGATACGTTTTACAGACTTCACGCCCATTCCCGGAACCCTCAGAAGGGTATAATAATCTGCCCTATTCACTTCCACCGGAAATAATTCCAGGTGACGCAAGGCCCAGTCACACTTTGGGTCCAGAAGTACATTAAAATTAGGGCGGTTTTCGGAAAGCAGCTCACCCGCCTGAAATCCATAAAAACGCATGAGCCAGTCCGCCTGGTACAACCGGTGTTCCCGCAAAAGCGGAGGTCCCCCTGGCAGGGCCGGCAGACTGCTGTCCTGATTGACAGGTACAAATGCCGAATAAAAAACCCTTTTTAAATCATAATTCTGATAAAGCGCCTCTGCCACCATCATCATCTGAAAATCATTTTCCCCAGTAGCTCCCACGATCATCTGAGTGCTCTGGCCCGCAGGTACAAAGGAGGGAACCTTTTTATATTCCATCAGCTCGTAACGATTTGCCGCGATTCCTTTCTGAATCTGCTTCATGGGCGTTAGAATCTTGCTCCTGCTTTTACCGGGGGCCAGCTTCTTAAGCCCGTCGGCAGTAGGAAGCTCCAGGTTGATGCTCATACGATCCGCCAGAAATCCTGTTTTTTCAATCAAAACCGGATCTGCACCTGGGATTGCTTTTACATGGATATAACCGTGAAAATGGTATTCCTCACGAAGCTTTTTAAGGGTCTGGTAAATTAAGTCCATGGTATAATCCGCACTGTGAAGAACTCCAGAGCTGAGAAACAGCCCTTCAATGTAATTACGTCGGTAGAACTGGATCGTCAGCTGGCATACCTCCTCAGGGGTAAACGCAGTTCTTACCACATCGTTGGAGCATCGGTTGATGCAGTATTTGCAGTCATAGATGCACTGGTTAGTAAACAATATTTTCAAAAGGGAAATACACCTGCCGTCTGCGGAAAAACTATGGCAGATTCCGGCTGCCGTCGTATTCCCAAGAGTCCCTGCTTTTCCCTTCCGGTCCACTCCGCTGGAAGTACAGGCAACATCATATTTTGCGGCATCTGATAAAATTTCAAGCTTTTCCTGAACACTCAATTCTTCCTGAATCAGCATTTTTACACCTCGAACACATGTTCTTTTTCTTTATTGTAGCATAGACAAACCTTTTTTTCAAGCATTTTCGAATGTATGTTCTGAAATTTGATAATTTAGCACAATCAGGCTCATGAAATCTTTTAATACAACATGAGAATTGGAAACTCTTTTATATTAAAATATATTTATACAAAAGCAGCTGAAAAAGAGAGGGAATCACAATCCCACTCTTTTTCAGCTGCCTTTTAGTAAACCCGAAATCCTTCTATTTTGAATCTCTTCCGCATTCCAGATGGTCCTTCTTCCGGTTCCAGTGCACATCCTGGAAATTCCGGTATTCCGCCGACCGACTGATAGAATCTAAACGGGTCCTGTTATACCATTATTTAAAAACAGAAGTTACGGATCTCCAGATATATTTGAAAATATTTCCGATGCGGTGGAAAATATTACCGTCAGGATAAAAGTCCTCATCCACATTTATGTCATCGCTGTCCTGCTTATCTTTTATTTCTTCGGTACGCAGAATCATCTGAATACTCCTGGGAGACGGATTTTTTGCCGATGTCATGGACACCGGTGAGGCTTCCAGATCAATATTTAAAATGGTCGTGTCATCCATCGTATATTCATCCCATTTGTCATCAATCATCCCCTTGATGGTATTTTTTGCGTTTCTCAATACTTCTGTCTGATCCAGCCCATTTCCCGCCTCATCTAATGTACCGGCCAGGCCGTTTAAGGTCTTTTCCGTGCTGATGTTTAAGGAATCGCCAACCACCTTCATCTGGTTTTCAAGGGAACGGAAAAATACATTCATGGAATCAATGCCTCTGGAGGCGCTGTCTGTCATTTTTCCAACATCATTCAGGGTCGAGATCATTTCATCATGATGGCGGTTTAATATACCATTTAATTCATCGGTGGAGCTGATCAGGTCGTCGGCTGTATCGCAGATATTCCCTGTTGCGGTGGCTATGTCAATTACTCCGTCTATCGTTCCGTTTATAGGGCCTCTTAAAGAATAAAGGTCTGTAATCAGCATCTCGGTCATCCCAAGCATTTTTCCCAAATCTCCTGTCAGTCCCGCGCCGCTGTCTACAACCTTGGGAAGAAGCGAAGCCAATGGAGCGGCCGCTTCCATCGCACCCCTGGATCCATTGCTTGGGGTGGCCTTACCACCGGTTCCTAATGCAGATGACAGATAGCTGGTGAGGGCATTGATTTCCGGTATGGAGTACCCTTTCTCATTAAACAAGTAGGAAGATATCTCGTCTTCATCCATCAGCCCTTCATCCTGGATCTCCTGGATTAAATCCTGTAAGTCCTCATCCTTAATCCCTGCCGCCGACGTACTGAGGGTATTGTTGAGTGCTGCCAGCTTTGGAAGCGCCTGCCCAAGAAAAGCAAGCTCATTTGCCAGCTGCTGCTGTTCCGTTGTCAGGGTATTTAAGCGTCCTTCTATTTTTTTAACCTGCGCCAAAAAAGCCTGGGATTTTAAATCCGTCTGATTATTCTTCGCCATTTTTCGCAGCTCTTCCACTTCATCTCTTAAGTACCGGACGCTGTCCTGCAGATCACCTAAATCCGGTGACAGGTCATCAAGGATCCCAACCATATGATTTGTCTGGGTTCTGATCTCGTTTAAAGCAGTTCCGGCATTCTGTGTGTGGTTGTAAAAGGGCCGCAGAGTCTGGGATAAGTTGTCAAGAGCCGCCAGAGCTTCGTCTGCATTCTCATACACCTTGCCCTTGGAAGCGGCAAATATCTCCCTGGTCTTATCAAGTCCCCTGAGACCATCCGCCGTATCTGCAATGCCTTTTTGCATATTCCCCATGGTGTCCAAAACCACATCCAGGCTGTCGCTGATGGCATCCGCCGAATCTTCCATGGTTTCCTTGGCATCTCTTAAATCCGCGACCTTATCAAGCTGGCTCACTGTCAAAGGGACCATGGCAAAGACAATACCTGAAAATTTAAAATCATCGGAACCGATGCGGATGGAATAATGGCCTTCTTCCCCAGGCAGTTCAAAGAAAACAACCATATTTAAATTACCAACGGACTGTATCTGGGCTCCCTCCGCCTCCAGGCTTAAGTTTTTATCCATATCCACAACCGTACTGGCCATTAAAGCTATGTTATTCCGGTAGTATTCGGAAACTCCTTTATTTGGGACAAGATCTACATTGACCTCAATAAGCCCCTTTTCACCAGCCAGTTCTTCTGCCTTTTTTTCTACCCCGTTTAAACGGTAACTCACTTTAATATCCCAGGGAAGCTGGGATTTCTCTGTCTTTGTCCGGCCTTCAAAATAAAACCGGGTTCCCGTTTCTTCCGGAGAAAAGGTGATGGATCCGTCTTCTCCTATCACAGGTTCCGAATGGTCCGTTAAGTTCATTACCTTATCGTAAACTCCGTAATCCACTAAACTGCCGTTTCCATTCATTAAGTAATTCTTTACAATACTGCTTTCTTTTATATCCCCATAAGGGTCCATGGTAACATAAAGAGTTTCATCATACTGGGGTACATCAGGCGCAGCCAGAGCCGGCAATACAGACTCAAGGGATACTATGGCAGCCAGGCCCATACTCAGGATTCTATTATACTTTTTCATGGTCATTTTCTCCTTTTACTTTCACTTTTCCATATCTTAAACGCCGTTTTTCCTTTCTCATTGCCGAACGGAGCTGCTGCTTCTGGATCTGCTTATCAAAGGTGCTAAGCAAGGCAGGGAGAAGGGAAAGCACCAAAACCATGCTTAAGAGCGCTCCCCTTCCCACAAGGCGTCCCACCTGGGAAATAGCCTGTATGGACGACGTAAAAAACAAAAGATAACCTACAACCGTAAGAATACCGCCTGACGTCAGGATGGAAAGGGTACTTTTTGAAATGGCAGCCATGGCAGAGTCCGTGTTATTCATGGTTTTTCTGAAGCCCAAATAATTATTGGTCATCAGGATGGAGTAATCAATCGTAGCTCCAAGCTGCAGGCAGCTTACAATGATGTATCCGATATATACCAAGCTCTCTCCCAACACATAGGGCAGCGTCATGTTTAAATAAATGGCCACTTCAATCGGTATAATAACAAGGACCGGAACCAGAACAGACTGGAAGGTAGCAAAAACAACCAGGGCCACTCCTGCTAAAGACAACAGGGAAACCTTATTATAGTCATCGGTCAATATGTCACGGATATCAATGGTCGTTGGGGTCATGCCTATCACATAAGCATCTTCCGGATAATATTCCCTGATCACTCGTTCCAGCTCTTGACTGCATTCAAAGGCGTACGGGCTCTCCTGAACCGTGTTTATGGAAATCAAAAGTCTGGCGTACCGCTCACTCCGGAGCTGTTCACTCACTTTTTCCGGAAGAAAGCTTTCCGGGATACCCTTGGGAATAGTCCCTGCCATGGACATTGCATAATTTACAAAATCCAGGTCCTCCAAGGCGTCCGTCAGCTGCCGTTCGGTAACAACAGAGCCATTGGGAACAATTCCGATAATCATGTTTGATTTTCCGAACTCCTCATTGATGGCCCTGGTATCCTCATATACTCTGGTTCCCGGTCCGGCTCCAATGGCATCATCCCCGTAATAGAAAACGTTCATATTCTGTCCGAAATAACAGGGAACCGCCAGAAAAATAGCAACGATAAAAACAGGTTTCCGGATTCGATTCATCAATTTTGCAAACGGGTCAAAGGAAGGAAGAAACGGTTTATGGGCTGTTTTTTCAATCTTGTCATTAAAGTGCAGGATCAAAGTCGGCATAAGGAAAAGTACGGTAGCCAGACTGCAGAGGATCCCCTTGGTCAGCACAAATCCCACATCCTTGCCGATGGTAAAACGCATGAATGCAATCACAAGAAATCCCACAATGGTGGTAGCCCCGCTCGCCAAGATGGAACTGCAGGATTCCTTTACTGCCAATTCCATGGCTTCGTGTATCTCAATGCCGGTATTCTTAATTGCCGTAAAAGTATGTAAAAGGAAAATGGAATAATCCATGGACACTGCCAATTGTAAAATGGCTGCAGTGGAAAAGGTAAAAAATGATATGGATCCAAACATCAGGTTGGATCCCATATTCATGACGATGGCCACTATCATGACAAAAATAAACAAAAACGGCTCCATCCAGGATGTTGTGGTAAGGGTTAAGATCACCCAGATGATTACCAGCGCCATTCCAATAGCCATGGTTATCTCTTTTGTTATGGACTCTTCCCGCTCTTTACTGGATACGGCGCTTCCTGCAAAATAACCTCTGTCTTTTCCCACAATTTCATAAATCCCGTCTACCGCTTTCCGGGTCACCTGACTATCATCGCCGTTTTCAAATATTACGTCCATCAGGGCATACCCGTCACGGTAATAATCTTCCATAGAAAACGCATCCACAGACATCATATCGGTAATCCCCTGGCTCACAAAGGATGCTCCCATATAGGCATTCGTGGTAAGATCCGGACCTATGACCAGATCCACCCCTTCCAGATCCGATATCTGCTGTCTTATTTTTTTAGCTTCCGGAAGGCTTACATCCTCTACCATAATCCGGGCCATACCAGGATACCCAAACTCATCCTCCATTACATCAAGGGCCTGTTTTGTCTGGGCAAACTGCGGCAGGTATTTGCTTAAATCGTAATTGACCTTTACAAAAGGAAAACAGATTGCACAGATGATGGCCGTAAGAAAGAAAAAAATCTCTATTTCCTTTCCCTTGAACACAATAATATGTACCATTCTATCAAATAAACTTTTGTCTTTTTTCATAGTTTCCTCCATTACCCATCCTTATTCTTTTAACAGATCCTTAATTGACTTTTGAACACGTGTACATTATAATACTCTTGTAAATAAGTTTCAATAATCAATGAATGAAGAAAAATCCATTAATAATCAAAAGATCTTTCTTCATGCAATTCTCAACACTCTTTGATATAGTGTTCATGATTTTCAGAGATTCAGGCTCTGAAATAAGAAGCAAGCCAAGAAACACAATTGGAGGAATCATATGGAAACTCAAAAACAGGACCGCCGCATCCGTAAAACGCAGAAGCTATTAAAGGAAAGCCTTCTTGAACTCATGGAAAAAAAGAATTTTAAGAATATTTCCGTGAAAGACATCACGGAACTGGCAGATTTAAACCGGGGTACTTTTTATCTTCACTATGCCGATACCTACAGTCTGTTACAGGAGATGGAATCCGAAGTCTTAAATGATTTTCAGGATATGGTAAGCAACTGCCGCTATGCCTTTAAAAAGGGGTCGCTCCTGCCCGTTGTCATACCAATCATTCATTATATTGAGGAGAACAAAAAGATATGTAAAATCCTTTTTGAGAACAGCTCCTCCAATGATTTCGTAAACCACTTCCATACCCTTGTTTTAAATAACGGCATAGAAATCATTAGGGAGCAGTATCCGGCTGCCAGAGAAGTGACCTTAAACTATTACCTCGAATTTATCACCTATGGACTGACCGGTGTCTTAAAGCAATGGCTTGATACAGATATGCAGCTTCCAAAGGAAGAGGTGGCCGAATTCGTGGATAAGATGATCATGGGAACTGCAAAAAAGCTTCTTGCGGTTTAAACAAATCATTTTTTATCCGAAATCCTTATTTTTCGCCTGGAATCAACCGATATATGGTTAGCGATGCCATACAGCCATTTAGCTGTATTTTGCATCAATAATTACACAAGGATGATCTTATGCTAAAACTTAAAAAATCCAAGAAAGACAAGATTTCCAAGACAAAGCCCCAAAAAGGGAAGGCAGGAAAAATCAAACTAAATAAAGCGAAACCATCCAAAGCTACAAAAGACAAAAGAAAAGGTCTCTTGCCTAAAAACAGAAGAGTTCTCGTTTTGATGGCTGCCGCTCTGCTGATCGTTATTATGGGATCCGTTCAGGCCATTATTCTGCTCACTTCCCAAAAGAAGGATATGTCAGAAGAAAAGGCAGAAGAAGCGCCGACCTACTACTTTTCTAAAGACGAAGATATATCTTCGGTTACTGAAATTGTGGGTGATCGCGATTTTGAAAGGCAGGAAGCTTCTGAAGCCAGCCTTGAAACAGAAACGAAAGAGACCGATGACCAGACAGAAAAACCTAAGGAATCTTCTGCCGACGCTTCCTCTCAATCATCCAGCCTGGAGGCGTGCTACAAGTACTTCCATGTGGAAGATACCTCTGCTGATATAAAAAGCTACATGGATTATCTGGAGGAAAAAAGGAATTTCATAAACGTAACGGATAAATCCCCGCAGTCAGAGTCCGGACAGCCTTCCGCAGAAGAGACCCCTAAGAGCAGCTCAGAGATCTATCAGCTTGCCGGGCCCTCTAAAGATTCCACTTCCTATCTTTCCATTACCCTGGAATCTGAAGCGGATAGCTATACCGTAACCACCAGTAAGGAAAACCAGCCCTGGAGCACCTATTTTAAGGACCAGTGGGACCAGCAAAAAAAAATAATCGCGGATTTTGAAAAACAGCCAAAAGCAACCACTACCATTGAACAGGCAGTGGATTCCGTCCGGGCCCAGGGCCAGGAAAAGCTTGGCCTGCCGGAAGCGATTGACTCTTATGAATATATTGCAGCACCTGGAATATCGAAAATAGACGGAAATAATTATTATACGGTCAGGACCTACAAACGCCAGCCTGACGATACTCTGATTTATGTTGCCACCTATTTATTTGACTATAATACCAGCAGTGTAGCCTTCCAATACGATGAAGTAACAGGAAAGGCGACTCCGCTGAGTTGATTTCACACGAGAAAGACGGACAGTCCCACGGACCTGTTCCGTCTTTTCCTATTTTCCTTTTTATGCTATAGTAATCATATAAAAAATAGAAGGAGATGTTGTTATGGAATTTTTACAATTAGTAAAAGAACGTTACTCCGTAAGAAAATTCAGCGTCCGGAAGGTAGAAAAAGAAAAATTGGATTTGATCCTGGAAGCCGGAAGGGTCGCTCCCACTGCTGTGAATTTTCAGCCTCAGCGGATCCTTGTTATTGACAGCGAGGATAATCTTGCTAAATTAAAATCCTGTACTCCTTATCATTTTCATGCTCCACTGGCTCTGTTGGTATGTTATGATTCCTCTGTGAGTTGGAAAAGGTCTTACGACAATAAGGATATGGGAGATGTTGACGCCAGCATAGTCGCCACACAGATGATGCTTGAAGCGGCAGACTTGGGATTAGGCAGTACCTGGGTAGGTCATTTTGACCCTGTATGCATCCGGACGGCCTTCGATATACCGGAACATTTGATTCCCGTTGCCCTGCTTCCTATAGGCTATCCCAGGGAAGACTGCACTCCCCACCCCTTTCACGAAAAGCGGTTTGATCCAGAACATACCGTTTTCTTCAACTCCTTTAGCGGCATTGGATCTCCCAAAGAACGGTAACCTTTCATGAAGCCCCATATGAATGCATAAGATAAATATATACTGCATTTAAAACAGCAGGGCGGGGGCTTTATCATGAATAAAATATTAGATAACGAATATTATGACTTAATCATCAGCAATACTTTAGTTCCCGGTTTTGATACCGGAGATAACATAACGGTTCTGAATGATGAATATTCCATGATGCATATATGGAAAAACAATATGGACGCCTGTGACTTAGGCCGGTATCCTTATGATAATTTTCCCTCTCTTTTTACACTTACTTCTAAAGTGAGCATTGAAAAATCAGGTATTACCAATGTCCGGAGGCATCCCGATTTAAGCCTGATGGGGCTGGGAGTGGCCATCGGCATCATAGATACCGGCATCGATTACCAGCATCCTGCATTCAGAAATCATGACGGCACCACCCGCATTCTTTCCATATGGGACCAGACCGAACAGAGCGGCATGCCCCCCAAAGACTTTAGTTTCGGTTCAGAATACGGCAAAAACCACATTAATGCCGCGCTTAAATCAACCGATCCCTTATCCATTGTACCTACCTTTGACAGCAATGGGCACGGTACGGCAATAGCCAGCGTTATTGCCGGTACTCCCGATGAAGAACACTCCTTTACCGGCGTTGCTCCCCAAACCGAGCTTATCGTAGTAAAATTAAAGGAAGCGAAGCAAAATTTAAAAAAGCTGTTTTTTGCTCCGGAAAATGCCCTGTGCTATCAGGAATCAGATCTTATTCTGGGAATCCGTTACATTCTCTCCGTTTCCGAAAAAACAGCCCTTCCTCTTGTCATATGCATTGCAATGGGAAGCAGCCAGGGGGGGCATGACGGACTTGGCGTTATCAGCGCTTACTTAGACCAAATCGTACAATTGCCCAAAACCAACGTATCAGTGGCCGCAGGGAATGAAGGATACCACCGCAGACATTATTTCCATCGTTTAGAGGCGGCGCCTTTCTGCAGTGGCTTTAACTTAAAAATAGGGAGAAACGACAAAAAATTCACAATGGAAATCTGGCCTTTCCCTCCCGGAAAAGTAACCATTGAAATTTTCTCGCCTAACCGGGAAATCGTACAAAGCATATCCCCTTCCGCCGGTGTCTGTCAAAAATTCAGCCTTCCCTTTGGCCAAACTACCATCTGGATCAATAATATCCTCCTGGAAGGATCTACCGGGGATCAGGTTATTTTAGTACGCTTTGACAATCCAATTCCAGGAATCTGGTATTTCCAGCTCACGAGCACAGAGAACGAGCCTTTTTCCTTCCATTCCTGGCTCCCTTCAGGAAATTTAATTTCAAACGAGACATATTTCTACCACTCAGACCCGAACACCACCATTACAGCCCCGGGAAATACCAGAAATGCCCTGACAGTTACCGCCTATAACCAGTTCGATGACAGCATTCTGGCAGAATCAGGAAGAGGTTATTCTAGATTCGGCGAGATCGTTCCCGATATTGCCGCTCCCGGATACCGGATTCCCTGTGCGATCCCAGGAAAACAATATGGAAGCATAACAGGCAGCGGCGCAGCCGCAGCACACGCGGCCGGAGCCTCTGCCATGGTCATGGAATGGGGTTACTGCAAAGGCAACCATACCACCGTCACAGGTCTCCAGATCAACCATATGATCATGCGTGGGGCACAGAGAAACGGCGCCTTTACGTATCCCAATAATATCTGGGGATATGGCCAGATAGACGTTTACAAACTGTTTCAAAGGATATCTGTGATCTGATGAACACATGAAATCAAAATGAAAGAATGAGTTTTAGCTGCCTGCCTCCTGGTTGGCAGCTTTTCTTTTATAATATACTGCTGCCCCAATGCCGCCCATACAGGCAATCCAGGCAAGCAGCAGATATCCTTTTAATATTCCAGCCCTGGAAGCCAGCGCCCCTGTAAAGATTGGAAAGGTTGTCATGCCCAACGCATATATAGCCTGGTACAGTCCCATTGCCGTAGATTTACTGCCGGCAGGAATTTCCTGCATTGCTTCTGAGGTTGCAAAAGAAAACAAAATTCCGGTGGACATCCCCGGTAATATTTGCAGCAGCAAAATCACAGGTACGCTTCCTGCGGCCGGAACCAGGATACAATACAAAGCCACAACGGCAAATACCAGCGGAATCCAGAACCTTGGGCCTTTGCGGCTGCAGGTGCCGGAAGCTGCAAAAGCTGCAAACCCTACGGATGATATCATATAGATCACAGAGGATATCCCCACAATCCAGTCTGTTGCTCCCAGTGATTTTAATATCTGGTTTGTAAATGACATAGCAGTCGTCAGCTGGATTCCCTGCTGAATCAGGGCAATGACAGAGAACATCCACAGATGTCTGATTTTACAAACAGAAAGCAGTTCCCTTGTCTTATGTATGCCGGGTTTCACATCCCTTTCTTTGATCCCAGCAGAAAGAAGAAAAGCCAACAGGCCTGCGCAGACGCTTAACAGACAGATTCCAGCCATGCCGATGCGGTGATAGGTAATTGTGCTGCAGAGAAAACCAAGAAGCATTCCAAAATTATTGAACAGCACAATCCGGCTGGTGGCTGCCTGCTGATCCCTGGCAGAAAAATGATTGGTGTAGAACACCATAAAAGAAATCCACATGGCGGAAGCCAGCCCGGAGAAAAAATTGGCAGCCAGAAAACCGGCGCCATTGCACCAAAATACCCGGAAAACAGATGCAGTCCCGGAGGCGATCGCTCCTGCCATAATAAAATATTTATGCCTGCCAACGGAATCCGCACAAAGCCCTATGGGAAACCTTAACAGCAACTGGGAAATTCCATATGCCCCGACAACCATACCGGTAAAAGCACTGCTTGCTCCGCTGGCAGTCAAAAAAGTCGTCTGGTACGGAATGTATACATATTGTGCAAACCAGAACAGCGATACCATGGCAAGATAATGGATTTCCTGTTTGCGTGAAAACGTAAGCTGGTTCAATGTCTGTTCTTTCATGTTTTCTTCCTTTGAGCGTATTCCTCTAAAATCCTGTGAATGTGGACGGCTAAGTACATTTCTTCCTGTCTGGACAGTTTCGAATCAAACTTTTCTTTAATAAAAACGCCGATTTTTTTCACACATTCATATTCCTTTGGACAGCTCTCAAGCACATGAGTGTAAAAGGAGTCTTCATAATCATATAAATCCTGACTGCCGTTTACAAGCCTTTGTGCAAAGAGACGCAGATGAGTCACAAAACGGGTGTAGCCGATTCCGTCCTCATCGTAAAGAATGGAAAAGTTATACTTTACAATATCCAAAATGCCCTTGACAGTCTCAAATATCTTCTGGTTATCCATGCTGTCAGAGCTATTCGTCTGTGCATTGATGAAATGAAAGGCAATATTCCCTGCCTCGTCTTCAGGCAGTTCCACCTGCAGCCGCTCCCTCACAAGCTGCAGGGCATATATGCCAACCTGATATTCCTTTGGATTGAAACGCTTTAAAGTCTGCGTGTAAAAATTCTGTATTAAAATCCCCTCATTGTTCCTTTTTACAGCAAAAGATAAATGGTCCGTAAGTCCCAGATAAATATGCTCCATCAGTACCATTCCATAGGTGTCAATGGCATAATCAATAACCTGTTTGGCCAGTTCAAAATAAGTACTGTCTATTTCGGAGGCAAGCCGGATGATATTCTTTGATATAGACCGGTCCTTTAAGACAAATACTTTTTCAATGTCTTCGCTTTTTAAATGATGCCCAATGGACTTATTAAATCCGATTCCCTTGCCCATCAGGATCACTTCCCTGCCGCTGTCATCAAGTGCCAGCAGCAGGGAATTATTCATTACTTTTACAACCCTCATAACCCAACCCCATTTCTGTTATTCTCACGAAAGCAGTGAGCCAAGGTCAATACTCAGAGTTCGTTTCCATTGGTTTCAATCACTCGCCTGTACCAGAAATAACTGTCCTTTTTGATGCGGCGCATATCCTTTAAGTCATGGTCCTCCCGATTGACATAGACAAAACCATACCGCTTCCGGAAGCCCTCATGGGAACTGAGAAGATCCATAAACGACCAGGGAGAATATCCCATAACAGAAACCCCGTCTTCGATTGCCTGGCTTATCGCCTGGATGTGTGCCCTTAAATAGCTGATCCGGTACTCATCATGGACTTTGCCGTCTTCTGTCAGGGTATCGGCTGCTCCCAGGCCATTTTCCGTAACAATGAGAGGAAGGTGGTATTTCTGATAATAACTGTTTAATACGGTCCGAAGGCCCAGCGGGTCGATCTGGGCTCCATATTCGCTGGAAGCCAGATGTTCATTTTTCATATGATGAAAATAACCATACTGGTCAAAATCCACTTCATTGATGGGGAACGCCCTCTCTCCTGCCGGATGCTCCTCATCTGCAGGAAGGTACCGGACACACAGGGTCCGGTAATAATTCAGGGCAATAAAATCCATCCCCTGGTCTTTTAAAATTTCCTCATCTTCCGGTTCCATAACCGGCACGATATTCCTTTCCTCCAGATAACGCATGTAATATCCTGGATAACGGCCGTAGTAATGCATATCCAGGCAGTAATCCGTCTTAAACCAGTCATTCATTCTGGCCGCCCATACATCCTCCGGTCTGTTGCTTTCCGGATAGGTGCAGGTGGATGATACCGCAGGACCAATCTTTCCATTTGGTATAATGGAGTGGCAGGCTTTCACTGCCAGTGCATGAGCCAGGAACATGTGATAGTCCATCTGGGCTCTCTGGCGGTCGGCTTCCCATGCATCGTCCGTGGTGATGTTCACACGTTCGTTTACCCTCACCATAAGATTCTGCTCGTTGTGGACCTGCCAGTAAACGGCTCTGTCTCCAAAGGCTTTAAAGCATATGTTTGCATAACGCTCAAAGGCCTTTACACATTCTCTGGATTCCCAGCCATTATATTTTTCAACAAGGGCAAAGGGAAGGTCAAAGTGATATAAGGTGATGAAAGGCTGTATGCCCTGTTCCAGCAGAAGGTCAATGATCTTATTATAGAAATCAATCCCTGCCTGATTTATTTCCCCATCTCCATCAGGTATGATTCTGGCCCAGGAAATAGAGAACCGGTAAATCTGCATACCAAGTTCCTTCATCAACCGGATATCCTCCTCCCAATAATGGTAAAAATCACTGGCAGCTTTGCTGTCGGCCTGTATATCCGAACGCTTAAAGGAGTTTACATCGGCAACTGTAAGGCCTTTTCCGCCTTCATCCCAGCCGCCTTCTATCTGGAATGCCGAAGAGGAGGCTCCCCACAAAAAGTTTTTTGGAAAATTTGCTTTCGTTACTTCCATATCCACATTTCCTTTACTGATTATTTTTGATTGCGATCACCGGCTTTTCAAGAGAAGCTCCGGTTCCAATAAGTCCTGTTACCTCGTGGAAGGCAGCGGTATTGCTGATAATGATCGGAACAACCGTATCATATCCTTCCTTCTTTAAGGCATCTAAGTCAAAAGAGAGCAGCTTGGTCCCCTTTTTGACATGGGCGCCTTCTTCCACATATTTTTTAAAATGCTTTCCTTCCAACTGGACCGTATTGATTCCTACGTGAATAATCATTTCAGCTCCGCTGTCCAGCATAAGCCCCAGAGCATGAAGCGTTGGATAAACCAGGGTCACGGTACAGTCTTCCGGAGCGGCAACTTCACCTTTTTCCGGGATAATGGCAATTCCGTTCCCCAATGCCATGGAAGAAAAAACCTCATCGTTTACCGATGTCATGGGAACAGCCGTACCTTCCACCGGTGAGCTGATCAATATATCTGCTTTGGAAGTAATTTCTGAAACGTCCTGAAATTCAGCGGATCCTTCCTCTGTTTTCCGGGTAGAAGCTCCGGCTGGTCCGGAAGCTTGTCCGCCTTTTCCAGTAATATCATCAAAACCAAATAGGAAGGTAAGTCCCATTGCGCCAAAGAAGGATACTGCAACACCGATCAGATAATAAATAAAGGTTTTCATACCAAAAGCCGCATAGGTTGCAAAGGTTAGCACCCCATTATTGGCAAAGGAATCGCCGTACACGCCTCCCACACCCATGATAGCACCACCGATGGCACCGCATATAATGGCATAGATCATGGGCCTTTTTAGCCGCAGGTTGCAGCCGTAAATGGCAGGCTCCGTAATGCCACACACAGATGCAGATATGGCTGCAGAAGCTGCAACTGTTTTTAAATCCTTGCTTTTCGTCTTTAACATAACACCGAGGGCTGCACCGCCCTGGGAGAAGTTTGCCGCGCCGGCAAAAGCCAGTAAGTTTTGGTGGCCGAACTGTGCCACATCATTGATACCAATTGGAAGCAGGGCTCTGTGTGCTCCGAAAATAACAAATACACACCACATGCCGCCTACAAAAGCGCCGCACAGGGCAGGGCTTAAATTCATCATCCCAGTGTAGATAAAGTTAATGCCGTTACCAATGTAAATGCCGATAGGACCAAATACCATAAAGGTTGCAGGGATCATAACCAGGAGGGATATGCCCGGAACCAGTATGATCTTCAATACTTCAGGAATTATCTTTTCTAAAAACTTCTGTATATATGCAAGAATAAATACTCCGATAATAATCGGAATCACTGATGACGCATAGCTTGCCTTGGTAATGGCAATGCCGAACATGCTAACAGCCTCTTTCCCGGTCATCAGGGAAACAACCGCCGGGTAGCACATGGTACCGCCAAGTGCCATGGCAATAAATTCATTTGCCTTAAATACCTTTGCACTGGTATAGGCAAGAATAATTGGCATGAAATAAAACAATGCGTCTGTTGCAGCCATAATGAGAATATACGTCTGGTTGACCGTGATATCCATTCCATGATTGGAGGCCGTAATTCTTGCAATGGTCAAAAGACCTTTTAAAAGACCGGAGGCCGCAATCGCCGGAACCATGGGGGTGAACATGGAGGAAATGGCAATCAGAATCCTGTTCCAAAAAGAACCTTTTTCTTCGCTGCCGACTGCTGAGTTTTCCTCTAATGATACCATGGGAAGGATCGCTTCGTAAACCTTTGTGACCTTTGTTCCAAGCACGACCTGGAACTGTCCGCCGCTTTCCACTACGGAAATAACACCTTCCAGATGCTCAATTACTTCTTTGTTTGCCTTCTTTGAATCTCTTAACTCAAACCTTAATCTGGTAAAACAATGGGTGAGTCCCCTTATGTTATCGGAACCGCCGACGTTTGCTATGATGTCTTTGGCTATTTGATTATAATTCATTTTCCAAACCCCTTTCAAGTGTTTTAATATCTCATCATCCGGCCGGAATGACAAAATAAAAAAGACCCGACCAAGCTATGGGAATCATAAGACCATAAAATAATAAGTCTTATAACTTTTCGCTCAATCCGATCTTGCCTGCATTACCAGTAACACGTCTTCCTGTTTTGCTATTCAGTTGTACTCAACTAGACACAATATAACACCGTTTGCAAATTGATGCAACCGATTTTAAGATTTTCTGCATTTTACCCAATTTTTCAACAGTAAAATCGTCTATTTTTCACAAAAATACAGCAGGCTCTTCTGGTTAAGGAGCAGACAGTTTTTCTTTGCCTGCTCCCATTTTCCCTAGAACTTCCCTTTATTTTCCGGCTTGACCGCAAATGTCTTGATCTGGCCCGGCTCAATGACCATAGAGCTGCAGTCATCATTTTTCCCGTTTTCCTTTTCATCCAGCCTGCGTTCATTCCAAACCAGCCGATTTAAATCTCCATGGAGCTCAAGGCCGCAGTCAAATGGATTATAGCAGCGAAGAATCAGCTCATCTGCCTTTTCCGCTTTTTTCAGCGCACTTAAGATCAATCTTTTTTCTTCTATATTTAGAAGACTATACTGATATGGTACCCTGATTTCAGCGGGATTCAATTTCATGGCGTGATATGGCATCTTATTGTATGTGATAACCGGTGTTATATACTCTTTTGCCTGCTGTGCCGCACATGAAATCCAGGTTGTTAAGGCAAATTCAAATCTTTTCACCCCCTGCATCTGGGAATCCGGCGTCTCCATCTTAATTCCGGAAGGTCTTCCCGGACGGCGGTACAGCTTCTCCTTACCCAGCACGCCAACGCAGCGGAACAGTGTAATTGCTGTCGTATCATACCCATACCCGGTCATTTCATATTCCCGTACAGAATTAGTCAGGACTGCGATTCCCCTGTCTCCTTCCGGGTATACGTATGAAAGGAAAGGATAGATGGAATCCGGGCGCTCTGACCAGTTTTCTTTTTCCCATACTTCCATCGCACGGTCTTCCACCGGCCGCCGTATGACTCCTAATTGATTATCGCAGACAGAATGCCCCGTTCCCATACTGCTGGGAATCAGCACCCTAAGGCGGTGGTCCTTTGCCTGATTATGAACTTCTGATGTGATCTCAATCACTCTGGAATCTTTTCTTAAAGTAATATTCCAGAATACCTCCAGTACGGCATCGCAGATCTTGTTCTTTCTGCTATCCAAATCTTTTGGAACCGGCAGGGAATACCGGACCTCAGCTTTTGTCATATAGTTTAGGCAGCGGATCTTCACATCTGCGCAAGCGGCTCTGTTGGTAACCACGAAATCCTCTTCAAGCGGAGAATAATCGTATCCATCCCCATCGTCACTGCCATCTTCCAATAAAAGGACTTCGGAATAGGTATTTCCGCTTTCCTTATCCGTAATGCATAAGGTACCGTTTTTGGACACTTGGATCTTATAATATCTGTTTTCAATCACGTCTGTTAAGGTGCCCTCGGACACACTGCGGTCCTCTCCTTGTGATTCCTTTAGAAAATATGTCCGGTACCCCATAGCCGGTATGGTATCCTGAAAAATAATTTTATATTTCACAAACGGTTCGTAATTACCATAATGTACGATCTGTCTGTCAATCAATCCCGGATCTATGGTTTCCTTTCTGCATATCTCAAACGGGATCTTCCCGCCCTCTTCATCTTCCAGCTCAAAGTCAGGAATCCTGGTTATAACCTCCCCAGTTATAACCTCGGTTCTTTCATAAGGAAGCAGATTAAATGCAATAAGTTTATCCACAGATATGGTGCTGTCCATACTGTCAGCAATCTGGCGCATATAAAAATCCATCAATTGGTTGGTCCGTTCTTCTGTTAGAAAGAAACGGTCCTCTATTGCCCGATGAACCTTATCGCTGCAGCAGCAGCCAATGGAATCGTGGGCATGGTTTTTCAAAAGATCTTTCCACAGCTGCTCCATGAGACCATGTTCATACGGAACCCCCAGACTATAGGCAATACTCATCAGGGGCTCCAGTAAATTCGTTATTTTGTTTTCAATCCTGGTATTTGCTGATTTCAAATCAGCTCTGGATGAATAAATGCTTCTGTGAACACGCATATATTTTCCATCCAGAAACTCTCCCTTAAGAGTATCCAGGCGATCTAATTCCTCCGTGCGTTCAAAAACATCTTCATAGCGCCCTATGGAAACCTTTCTTCCCGGATACAGTTTTTCAATCTCTTCCATCACCTGAAAAATATTCTTTTGAATCGGCATCTGATCATGGCCGTTAGGAAGGAGTATATCATCTGCTGCAGCTCCCTTATCCAATACCGGAAGATATTTGTCCAGTCTCGTCTTCAGCTCATCCGGCTCTGTCGGCAGATACTTCCCGATTGCATATCCCAGCGGTAGAAGCTGGACCAAGACCTTTGATTTGTCCGGGCCTTCCCAGTAAAATTCTGTTTTGTCCGTCCCCATTCGCTCCGAGGTCCCTCGCCAAAATATACACCGTTTGATTCCGAATCCATTTAAAATCTGCGGCAGCCGGGCCGTCTGCCCGAAAGAATCCGGCAGATATCCAATATCCATACGGGGCCCCAGTTTTTCGCAGTCCATCATACCATAAAGCAGATTACGGATCATGGATTCCCCTCCTACTACCATCTCATCGGTCTGGGTATACCATGGGCCTATAATCAGCCTTCCCTGCTGAACCAGTTTCCTTACACGTTCATAATTTTCAGGCTTCACAGAAAAATAATCTTCCAGGACTGAGGTCTGTCCATCTAAGACAAAGCAGGGGTATTCCCTTTTGGTTTCCAGCACGGTGAGAACTTCTTCCATATCACGCACCAGTAAAATTTTAGATTCTTCCGCGGTAAAATACCACTCCCTGTCCCAATGAAAATGTGGAACGACATGTATACGATCTGCCAAACGTTTCTCCGCCTTTCTTTTTTACACTTTCTGTTGTTTCTTAAATCTTGCTTTTTTCAATAATACCAGAAGAATGGTAGAAATAACCGCTCCCAGTACAGCCGCAAAAAACCATATAACGGCATTCGCGAATCCGCCAAGCCCATCCTTTAATAAAAATAAGGAGAAAATTCCGGCCCCAGGCACATCCAGGCCGATATTGCACATAGCCACAATTGCCCCTGTCACTGCGGAACCGGCGCATAGAGAAAAAATCACGCGGATCGGATCAGCCATCATTAAGGGAATTGCGCCCTCGGTAATTCCGGCAAGTCCCAGAATCCAGGTAGACATCCCGGCTTCCCTCTCTTCCTGTGTAAAATACTTCTTAAAACCTAATGTTGCAAAGGTTACTGCAAATGCAGATACCATTTTAATGGAAGCAAATGCCGCATACGGCATCAAAATCCCTTCTGACATAGCACCAACGCAGAATGTGTATGCTGCTTTATTTACCGGACCGCCAAGGTCAAAGGATACCATAATTCCGATGATGGCGCCAAGAAGGCCGGCATTGGACCCGCTCATATTTCCCAGCACCTGGAACAGCGCCTGATTCAGCCATGCAACTGGTTTTCCAAGCAAGAAGATAATAACAATTCCAACGATTAACGTACTGCATACAGGATAAACCCAAAATGAAACAAACCCTGAAAATATGCCTTTTGCAGGAATGTACTTCCTTAAGGCCCTCACCGTATAGCCGGCAACCAGTCCACCTAACATGCCGCATAAAAACCCACCGTTAATCAGGTTCGCAGCAATTCCGGCAGCAAAACCGGGGGCCAGGGCTGTCTTGTCTCCAAGGGAGTAAGCCATATAGGCAGAAAGCATGGGAATCATCAGTGTTCCAAGGGTATTGCCGCCCATTTTCCGAAACAGCCACAGCCAGCTGTTATCCAGATTGTATAAATCCTGCAACCCAAATCCCTGGGCAATTAATACTGCAAACGCATTGATCATACCGCCTGCAACAATGATCGGAATGATGTAGGAAACTCCGGTCAGCACCGCCTGTTTGACTTCACTTCCAAAGCTCTGTTTTTCTTCCTCCCTGCTTCCCGTATATTCCCGTTTTTCCTGGGTTTCTGCTTTGTCAAGCGCTGCCCTTATGATACCCTTGGCATCTTTTAGGGGCGCGGATACTTTGGTTTTATAAACCGGAAGGTGATCAAACCGTTCGGAATCCTTTACAGCCACATCAACCGCAAAGATCGCAGCATCCGCTTTCTCTAAGTGCTCTGCGGTGTGGCGGCCCTCCACGCCATTTGCCCCCTGTTTTTCCACATAGACCTTAACTCCCATTTCTTCTCCGGCTAAAACCAGGGCTTCGGCAGCCATATAGGTATGGGCAATTCCTGCCGGACAGGCCGTCACTGCTACGATTGATTTTTTATATGTTTTATTCGCATCCGCTTTCACAGGTTCATAGGAAAGATTTTTATAGAACTCCTGACTCGTTTGGGACGAAAGAAGATTCTCGAGATAACGATGATCCGATATCTTAGTCATCAGCTCCGCTAACAGCTCCAGATGGGTACTTCCTGCCTCTGCCTCGGGAATCGCCAGCAAAAATACATAACGCACTTTGTTATCCGGAGTCAGGCTCTCCCAGTCTTCTATCGGCTCCTTAATGGAAGCAAATGCAAATGCTGCAGCATTGACTGTCTTGCTTTTTCCATGGGGAATTGCGATCCCCTTATCAATTCCGGTAGCGGATAAGCGTTCCCTCTCTTTTACTGCATGATAAAAATCTTCTTTTGACTGAATCTTTTTTTCTTTATAAAGCTTTTCAATCAAAGCACGGATCGCCTCATCTTTGCTTTTATAGCTGCAATTCAAAGCAATCAATTGTTCACTTGTTACCCCTTGAAGATTCATAACCCTTCCTCCTTATTTCTTTTTAAGAACACTATAGCACTTATTCTAACGAAAACTGTATTTTGGTCATTTGCACACAGGTTTTCAAATGAGTATGATACAAATACACAAAAACAGGTATTGTTTTCATACAATACCTGTTAAACAAAAATTAACTAAGCCCTATAATATGTATTCCAAAAATCTTCACTCAGCAGCCGCAGCAAAACCATCAAACCACACCGGTCCGTTACATTATAATCATTTACAACCCGGTATTCTCCCCAGAAAAACAGCTGTAAGTCCGTCATATCAGCCAGTGGATTCTTGTTGAAATGAGTGATACTGATTGTTTTCATTCCCTTTGCCTTTGCCTTTTGCGTCAGCTCCAGAAGCCGCTCATTTTCTCCGCGGGCGCTTATGACAACCAGGACATCTCCGCTTCCTCCATGCTCCACGCAGTAAAACATATCATGAATATGAATTTCACATTCTACCTTTTTTGTAAAACACCGAAGGTTATTTTTCATCATTTCACAAAAGGGATAAGAATCCCCAAGTCCGGCGAATATACAGCAATCTGCCTCCTTTAAGGTTTTCGATACCTTTTTGATCACACTTTCATCAATCGTATCCAGGGTTCTCACTATATTCTGCGGCAGGTGTTCCATAAGCTGATGAACCAGTGTCTTATCTCCATCCTCTGGTTTGTCCTCATTGTTCAAAGCATATTTAAGCTCAGAAAAACCACTGTACCCAATCTTTTTTGAAAATCTCATGACAGCATTCGGCGCAACGTAAATGTCCTCTGCTATTTTTCGTATTGACAGGTTCATGATCTCTTTCCTATGAAGATTGATATAGTCAATGATCAGATCATCTGTGTCATTGAGCCCAAATTCACGTGATAAAATCCGCTGTTGAAAGTTCATGTTTAAGCCCCCTTACCGTTTCCTAAATTATAAAGAAGAAAAAGTAAAATAACAAGGTTTAATTTTATATGTCCCCTGTCTTTTGCACCTGGTGCTAACAATCAGCAAACGAAAACCGGAGCAAAACATTTCTGTTTGCTCCGGTCATTTATTTTATCTGTCTGCAACTGCCTTCATAATAAGAGCTGCCACAGCAGCCCCGGGATCTTTTAAGGATCGGGACGCTTCTCCTCTTGTTGCCGCTCTTCCATGAACGGCAATCATGGTCGTGGTACGTTCAAAGCCTTCCCGTGCAGCCGTTGCTGCTTCCCCAAAAGCTTCCTCTAAGGATACTCCGGCTTCCACTCCGGCTTTTAGTACCTGCACTCCGGGATGAAATCCATCTAGAAAGGTTTTATCCCCTAATTTAGCCTTACCCAGATCAGCAACACCTGCTTCATAGGCTTCAAACAAGTCAGCAACATCTGTGTCAGACAATTCTGTCTTTCCTTTTAGTGTCTTTCCGGCGCGCATCAGTCCTGCTGCCATCAACGTCCCCATGGTAGAAGGGACCTTATTTCCCATGGTCTTTCCTGCCTTGTACAAAAGCTTGCCTAAATCCGGCTCCGATCCATCCGAAACCGCGTCGTAGGCCGCCTGGAATCCATCCGTCATCGTAAGCCCTAAATCACTGTCTCCCACAACACTGTCCAGTTCAATTAAGTAGTTTCGGTTTTCCACCATGATCGTACTTATTCTGCCAAGCATGGCTATCAGTTCCTGCTGGTTCATATCAGCCTCCATTCTGCCGCTGATGCCGGCGGCATAAATATTCGTGACAAACGGTTGCGCCTGTGCTATTTACTCCAATATGATCTTTAGACAATTCCCTGCTTAAAGAATGGCGTATCAGCCGGAGCATCCAGATAGTCCTTCAGTTCCTCATCCATTTTCAAAAGGGAAATGGACAAGCCGGCCATCTCGATGGAGGTCACATACTCACCTACATAATAACGGTGTACCTTGATTCCCTTCTCTTCCAGAATCAGATTGACCTTTCTTGCCACAATATACTGCTCGTCAAGAGGAGTAGCCCCCAGTCCGTTCACCAGAACCGCAACCTCATCTCCGGCGCAGTATGGAATATCTTCAAGGATTTTTTCCATCATTTCCGATGTGACCTCATCTGCTGTTTCCAGTTTCCCACGGCGGATTCCAGACTCTCCATGGATTCCCATGCCGATTTCCATCTCATCCTCTCCGATCTCAAATCCCGGATGACCGACTCTCGGTACTGTACAGGGGGTAAGTGCCACTCCCATGGTCCTCACATTGGCAGCCGCTTTCTCTGCAATCCGCTTTACCTCCTGTAAATCCTTCCCGGCTGCAGCTGCTGCTCCGGCACACTTATATACAAAAAAGATACCTGCCACTCCTCTTCTGGTGTTCTTTTCTCCGGGAGCCGCCTTGGGAGATGCCACATCTTCCCCAGCAACAACGCTTTCCACACGGATTCCCTCTTCCATATCTGCCATCTCTGCAGCCATGTCAAAATTAAAGATATCCCCGTTATAATTGCCGTAAATATAAAGAACACCTGCTCCGGAATCAATGCTTTTCGTAACATTTAGCATCTGTTCCGCACTGGGGGACTGGAAAACATCTCCGACCGAACAGCCATCCAACATTCCTTTTCCTACATAACCCAAAAACAGAGGAAGGTGCCCCGAACCCCCTCCGGTTGCGATCCCCACTTTTCCCTCTGTCTTATTGGAAGTGACCAGGCAGCGCAAATCGCCTTCCGTGTAAGTAACATAGTCTGGATGAGCAAGATAGATTCCCTCCAGCATCTCATTTACATAGTTTTCCGGTACATTAATCAGTTTTTTCATTTATTCCTTCTCCTTTCCACTATTTATTGCAGTTCAACCATATGCTTTCCGATACACTTCTATGACCTGCTTAAGAGTCGGTTTAAAGGGATTGTCCTCCATACAGGAATCCTTAAGCGCAATTTCCGCCAGCGCATTAAAATCCTCATGATTTACCTTAAGCTCCTTAAGACTCTGTGTAATCCCAACTTCCTTAGACAGCCGCCTGATGCAGGCCACCGTTTCCTTCACAGCCTGTTCCCCTGTCATGGCGGACGCCCCTGGAAGCTTAAGTCCCTCCGCCACCTTCTTATACCGTTGTGCGGCTTCCGGCCTGCTTCCGTTAAATTCCATGACAAAAGGCAGCAAAACCGCATTGCAGATGCCGTGAGGCAGGTTCATGAGCCCTCCAAGAGAATGAGCCATGGCATGCACCATGCCAAGACCTGCATTGGAAAATGCCATGCCCGCGCTGTATTCCGCATAAGCCATCATTTCCCTGGCTTTTTCATTGCTTCCGTCTGCCACCGCTTCCGGAAGATAGGTACCAATCACCCCCATTGCCCAAAGGGCATCCTTATCCGTGTAGGGGGTCGCCCGCTTCGCCACGGCCGCTTCAATGGCATGGGTCATGGCATCCATACCTGTGGAAGCCGTGAGGGCCTTTGGCATGCTCATCATTAAATCCACATCATTGACGGCAATGGTGACCATGCAGTTCGGGTCCACCATACACATTTTGGAATGTCTCACCGGATCAGTCACAATATAGAACGAGGTAACCTCAGAACCGGTTCCTGCGGTAGTATTCACCGCAACAATGGGCATTCCAGGATTAAGAGAGCGGTCTACCCCTTCATAATCCTCTACCTTACCGCCGTTTGCCATCACAATGCTGACTGCCTTTGCCGTATCTATGGCAGAGCCTCCGCCCACAGCCACCAAAAGATCCACTTCCAAAGCCTTAGCAGCCTCCAGGCAGTCACCCACAACCATGGTGGTGGGATTTGGTTCGACCAGGTAATAAATGGCATATTCCATCCCGGCTTTTAATAGACAGGCTCCCACTTTGTCACCGGTACCATTTTTATATAAGAAGGGGTCCGTAACGATGAGTCCCCGTTTAAATCCCCGTTTCTTAAGTTCATCCGGCAGCAGTCCTATGGAACCGCGGCCAAAAAAGCTGGTTCCTACTGCATTGATCCTCTCAAGTGCCATAAATGGCCTCCTTAGAATTCTATATTTCTGAAATCTCCCGGATCGATCCGTTTCAGCGCATTCAGCTCTTCCTTTGTGGGAAGAGGCGTATAGGCGATATGGGAGTATTTTATGGGAAATCCGGTGTTTTCCTGTACCTCTTCTAAACTGGAAGTTGGGTGGATGGTTTCCAGAACCATTTCCCCATTTACCATTTTAAAGATGCACAGTGGAGTGATGATCCGTTCCACATTTCCCCTGGTAGTTACAAAATCCACCTGGTTCACAAAGGTGCGCTTGTCATGCTTTGTCCTCCAAAGAATCGCCCTTTTTGCCGTTGGAATGAGAACGGCACTGCCTGCTCCTCCCGGCATCCTCACTTTTGGTTTTTTATAATCTCCAATAACCGACGCATTGACATTGCCGTGGAAATCAAACTGGATTCCGCTTAAGAATGCCACATCTAGCTCCCCTCTCATGGCTAAGTCAAATACTTCCATTAAAGGAAAATATGCTGTGGCACGTTCCAAAAGCTCTGGGCCTGCACTGGTATATTTTTTAAGCCTCACCGGATCCGGATCTGTTCCGCCCGGAATATTCAAATGCACAGCCCCCGGCGCATGAAGCGCTTTTGCCAGCAGCAGCGCAATCATGGGCATATGGGAGGACACTCCGTGAAACACCTTGCTGCCGTCAGGTATGAGGCGGGCCATGGCGCAGACCATAATATCGCTGACTCTGTATTTTTCTTCCATCATGCCATGCCCCCTTATCCTTTATAATCGGACTTTTCAAACGCCATTAAATAGGCATTTAGGCCGCCCAAATCTTTAAGCCCTTTGAATTCCTTTATATTCTTTCCGTCAATATCATAAGATCCAGGACAGGAACAGGGTGCAGCTCCTTTTGGGGCCCTGACAACCGCTTCCACCAGAAAATGGGGAATATCCGCCTTTTTTGAGCTGCCAGTAAACGCAGATCCATGGACGATATTCTCTGCCGTCAGGATGACCCTTTTCGCCGCCCTGGAGAACAGAACATCCTCAAATAACGGTCCTGTGATCCTGGCGTTACCCTCTTCATCCGCCTCCTGAACATGGATGACCGCAACATCCGGCCGAATGGCCTTTACCACTGTTACCGGCTCCTTTGTAAACGGATCCTCGACCCGTATAAAATAATCATTGGCATCTATTAAGTCGCTGATCACAAGCCCCTTTACAGGCATGAATCCCACTCCGTAGCTGGCGGCACGGAGCGCGGAGATCACCGTATAACAGGCATGTTCATTTCCTTTCACAGCTCCGCTTTCAACAGCCTTACGGTAATGTCCTGCCAGGGAATATTCACTTTCATAACTGATAAAGCCGGCATCTACGCTGGAAACACAGCCTCCGAAGCAAAGCATGTCCACATCCATGGCTCCTGCAGTCTTTACCAGCTTTAAGTCCCTTTTTTTCTGACGCACCAGTTCCCGCACCATTGCCATGGGCGCCCGATGAAGCACATTGCCGCCAAGACCAAGGATATCCCCGTCATGGATCCGGGCTGCTGCTTCCTGCAAAGTCATTATTTTGCTCATGGTCTGACCTCACTTTCTATCCTGCACTACTTTATTTCGCTGCATTGCATGCAATCTGGATGGCATCCCATACACCGGAAAAGGGGGGTGCATAAATGAGATCCGTCATTCCAAGCTCTGCTGTTGTCATCCTGCAATGAATTGCCACAGCAAATACATCTGCCCGCAAAACAGCCCCTTTTTGTCCGCAGGTCTGTGCGCCGAGCAGCCTTTTTGTTCCTTTTTCATAGATCAGCTTAATGGTGATGGGCGTTGGATCCGGATAGTATGCCGGATGGTCATTGGCCTGGATTACCAAAGTCTTATAATCCTTAGAAAGACGTATGGCATCTCCTTCTCCCATACCCGTACGACCAAGCTCCAGCCCGCACACCTTGATCGCAGCAGAACCAAGAGCTCCTATAAACGATTCATGGCCCCCTGCCATATTGGCGCCTGCGATCCTGCCGCATTTATTCGCAACTGTTCCGAGAGCCAAAAAGCTGTCTTCCTCTAAAACCTCATTATAGACCAGAATACAGTCTCCCGCCGCATACACATCCGGAACAGAGGTTCTCATTTCCCGGTCCACGATCAGAGCACCGTTTTTCCCCATGGAGATTCCCGTGTTTTTCAAAAATTCCGTACAGGGACGGACACCAACGGCAACGATCACTAAATCCGCCTCGTAGGTTCCCTTATCTGTTTTTACACCCTTCACATAAAGACCGTCTCCATAAAACCCTTCCACCTTTTCTCCGGTGTTAAGCAGGACCCCTGACTTTACCAGCTCTTCATGGGCCAGGGCGGCGATTTCCTCATCAAAGGGCATAAGAATCCTGGGAGCCGCCTCAAGCATGCGGACATTCTTTCCAAGGTTCAAAAACGCTTCCGCACATTCCACCCCGATATATCCGCCTCCAACGATGACGATATTCCGGATTTCCGGCATTTTTGCGTATTCCTTTAAAAAGATCCCGTCTTCCATGGATTTCAGTACATGGACCCCCATAAGCTCCTTGCCTGGAAAGGGAGGAACCACAGCCGATGCCCCCACAGCTATCATTAATTTATCGTAAGAATCCGTAAATTCCTGACCATTTAAAAGATCCTTTACAAGGACCTCTTTCCTTTCTACGTCAACGGATTGTACCTCATGGCGGAGAAAGGTTTCTATGCCCATCTTGGAAAAGGTCTCCCGTGTACGGGCGATCATTTTGCGGTAATCATCGTTATAGTCTCCCACATAGTAGGGAAGTCCGCATGCTCCATAAGAAAGAAAACCTCCCTTTTCATAGACCGTTACTTTCGTGTCCGGGTCGACCCTGCGGATCTTGGAGGCGGCGCTCATTCCTGCCGCTACTCCTCCAATTATAATAATCTTCATGTTTTCTCCCTGATTATATCGTTACAGTTCGGTCATGCTATTTATCATTTGCCCGGCTTCCTTCATGGCTTCTTCTGCTGTCTTTTTTCCGGAAAATGCCTCAAAGATTTTCTCATAAAGGACTCCGTTTTTCTCCCCTGCCTTTGATAAATCGGGAAGGGGTCTTGCAAGTTCCATCATCTTCTGCTGTACTGGAAACCAGGGGCAGTCACCGGCCCCTTCCAGATAGCTTCCTCTTCTTACAGGAGCGCCACTTTTTCTTCCCACCTTCTGATCTACCTCAGGTGACCGAAGGTACTTAAGAAATTCTTCTGCAGCTTGCTTTTTCCTGCAGCCCGAACAGATCCCAAAGGACCAAGTCACGTTCCAGGCCGTGGAAAACGTGCAAAATCCCAGATCTGCCGGTTCCAGACAGCCTTCCTTAAAGACTTCTCCCATCTGGCCGCTCCAGGTAACCGCCATAGCTGCTCTTTTTTGCCGGATAGCTTCTGCAATTTCCCCGTTGCCGAAGCTTTCTGTACCATCTACTGCACAGGCTCTCAGTTCCACGTAGGACTGAAGACCCTTTACCGCGTCTTCCTTTCCGCAGGCCGCAGCCCCATCGGAATCATAAGCATCTCCTCCGAACATACGGAGAAAAGGAAGGGCATCGGTAAATATCTCGGACTTATCAGCCTTCATGGCTACGGCCTGTTCGCCGCAGGCTGCCTTGTAGGCTTTTGCCGTTTCTATGTATTCCTTGGGAGTGATGACGCTTCCAAGTTCCTTACCCAACACCTGATCAAGCAGGCTTTTACGGTAGAGGATCATATGTCCGTCACAGAAAGAGGGAGATAAATATGCCTTCCCCTTATACTTCGTTTCTTCTGCAATAACCGGAAGGATGTCTTCTTCCTCAAGCTCAAATTCCGAAAGGTATCCATTTTCTACAAAGTCACGAAGCCATAAATGGCCGGCAACCATGACAATGTCATAATCCGCTTCCCCGGCAAATGCTTTCATCATCATCGGATAGTAATCCGCCCAGGGCACGATATGAAAATCCACGTTTCCTCCATATCCGTCTAAAATCCCCAGTTCTTTATCCAGATAACCTTCCACCGCCGGATCTGCCACTGCCAAAACCTTAAGCGTTTCCTGTTCCATAAGCACTACCTCTCCTATTACTTTCAGCCTTACCTTCCCGGCTGCGGCGGCGCATCTACGATGCCAACGATGTAGGCATCAACCGGTGCCGAACGGTCCAGCGCATACTGAGTCGTATTGTCAGTGGTAACCAATACCAGTTCCCCGATCCCTGCACCAATGGTATCGGCAGCCACAAAAATATTGTTCTTATCTCCATAATAAGGCTCTACCAAAAGAAGCTTGAACCCAACCAGGCTCCTGCATTTTCTTGTGGAAACCACAGTTCCCATTATTGTTCCTAATATCACCTAGTCTCTTCCTTTCTAATGGTTACCCACTGTCCCTGCTTCAGCTGGAATGCATTGGCATCGTCTGTGTCCACATGGAAATCCAGCCTGCTGTCACGGGTGACACGGATAAGTACATGACCGAGCACTCCGCCCTTTGGCCCATCGACCGCAACGCTTACCCGGTCCTGATCTGATACCCCAAACCACTGGGCGTCTTCCGGCGTCATATGGATATGACGGTCCGCGATGATGACGCCCTCTGTCAGCAGGACCTCTCCCTTTGGTCCTTTAAGCATTACCCCGGGAGTTCCCTTTAAATCTCCTGACGATCTTACGGAAGGCTGTATTCCCAGGATCCTGCAGTCACCGGAGGCCATTTCCACCTGGCTTTGTTTTCTCTCCGGTCCAAGAATCCGTACCTTGGGAAGCGTTCCTGCCGGACCGGAGACAGTGACCTGTTCCTCACAGGCAAACTGTCCCGGCTGGCTTAAAGCCTTAATGGGAGTCAGCCGGTAGCCGGCTCCAAAAAGCACTTCCACATGTTCCTTTGACAGATGCACATGCCTTGCCGAGATTCCTACGGGAACCTGGTAAGGCTGTGTGCTCAGCCTCTTCCAGTTATCCAGGACCAGTGCGGTTACCTTCTGAATCAGTTCTTCCCTGTTTTCCATTATAAGCCTCCGCCCTTAAGCACTTTCCTGTTCTTTTTATTTAAGGAACGGAATGATTCCGCCTATGGAATTATGGGGTCTTGGAATCACATGAACTGCTACTACCTCTCCCACTCTGGAGGCTGCTTCCTCTCCTGCTTCCACTGCCGCCTTGACAGCTCCCACGTCTCCCTGAACCATAACCGACACCAAACCGGATCCGATTTTCTCGGTTCCCACCATTTCAACGTCTGCTGCCTTTAACATGGCATCTGCTGCCTCGATCGATGCGGTAAGGCCCCTGGTCTCAATCATTCCTAATGCTAACATTCCTTTTTTTACTGCTGTCTCTGCCATTTACTTTTCCTCCTTGATTTTGTGCTCTTCTTCCTCTGGTTTTACAGAATCCTTTTCGTTTTCATGCCTGTCTATCATATTTAAAAGCTTTATTACCTCCGGATGAGGGTTTTCGATGGATACGGACACCTTTACGTTGTCGTCTCCCACGATCCGTCCGGCCTCTCTTGCCGCCTCCACGGCGGCACGAACCGCCGAGGTCTCGCCCGCTAATACCGTGTGGCACATCCTTCCTCCCAGCTTCTTATGGCAGCTTACAATTTCCACTTCAGCCGCCTTTAAGGCCTGGTCCACCACCACAACGGTATTGGCATAATAATTGATTTCTAAAACCCCTATGGCGTTTCGGTTTGTCTTCATGACGCCCACCTTTGCTGATGCCTATTTGATCCTTGGCAAAATTTTGTCAATATCCTGATGCGGCCTTGGGATCACATGGACTGCTACCAGCTCTCCAACTCTGGAAGCCGCCGCCTCTCCTGCCTCGGTGGCTGCCTTTACCGCGCCTACCTCTCCGGTTACAATGACGGTTACCAGACCGGAACCGATTTTCTCAGTTCCTACAAGCTCAACGTCCGCCGCCTTTAACATTGCATCTGCTGCTTCGATGGATGCAGTCAAACCTCTTGTTTCAACTAACCCAATTGATGTGGATGCCATATCTTGCTACCTCCTGAAATTTATAATGTTTTCTTCCTCGATAGATACCTTTGTTATATGAGACAACGCCTTGGTTCCCTCATATGGGTTTTCAATAATCTTTGTTAAAACCTCATTAGGACTGTTAAATTTAAGAGCCGCCCGTTCTGCCGCCTCACAGGCCTCTTTCACATCATCAATTCCGCCTTCAAATTTCACCTGGACCGTAAGGGGAATGAACGCGGCCGTATCTTTGGGATTGATGGTGTCAATACCGATTATCCTCACATTTGCCGCCTTACAGGCCTTATCCATGGCATAAAGAACTGCCCCATATCCTGCACACTCCAAAAAGCCGATTGCCATATGTACCTTCCCCTCTCTAGATGATCCGCAGGCCTCCTTCTGCCAGCATGCATCTGCGCCTTCTGGTAAAGCTTCTCGCACAGGTAAGTCCCTCTCCGGTGGGACCCGCGATTGTCATGGTCGTATGGCCTTCTCCGCCGATCCCTACCCCTTTTAAAGTCGAACCGTTTTTCGTAAAAATGGTCGTTTCAATTACTTTTCCGAATTTGGTCATGTTCTCAACATTTCTGGAAAACATGGATGCCGTATGCCGGTTGCCAGACTCTGCTGCCACCGCACACTCCACACATTCCTCAAAGGTCCTTAACCGCACGATGGGAAGTATGGGCATCAGCTGCTCTACCATAACAAAGGGATGGCTTCTGTCTGTCTCGCAGATCAGAAGGCGGACATCCTTATGGCCGGAAACCCCAATCGCTTCCAAAAACTGGGCCGCATCCTTTCCAACCCACTTTTTATTCACTTCATAGCTGCCGTCTTTTTCAATCATGGCAAACTTAAGGATTTCATTTAATTCCTTGGAATTAAGCAGGTAAGCGCCTTCCTTTACCAGCTTATTCACCAGCTCATCCGCGGCCCTTTCCATGACAAAGACTTCTTTTTCCGCCAGACAAAGAATGTTGTTATCAAAGGAAGCTCCACGGTAAATCTCTTTTGCCGCAAGGCTTATGTCCGCGGTATCGTCTACAATGACCGGCGGGTTTCCCGCACCTGCCCCGATGGTCTTCTTTCCGGAACGAAGCAGGGAATTTACCATTGGCATGCCTCCTGTACCAACCATGAGGCGGATTTTGGGATCAGCCGTCATTTTGCTCACTGCCTCCATGGTAGGTTCTTTCTGCATGGTGATTAAATTTGCCGGGCCTCCGTTTTCCACAATGGTCAGATGAAGAAGCTTCAGACAGTGGGCACAGCATCTTTTCGCACCCGGATGGACATTAAACACAACGGAATTTCCTCCGGCTATCATGCTGATGGTATTGTTGATAATCGTTTCCGTTGGATTGGTGGACGGCGTGATGGCTCCGATCACTCCAAAGGGAGCATACTCTTCGATCATCAGCCCTTCGTCACCTGAAATGGCATCCGTGGTCAGACACTCCACACCCGGAGTCTTTTCAATAACAGCCATATGCTTCTGGATCTTATCCTCAAAACGCCCCATTCCGGTTTCTTCCCAAACCATTTTTGCCAGGGTTTCCGCATGGCTTTTTGCTGTCACCCGAATGGCCTCAATGATTCTCCGTCTGTCCTCCACCCTGTAATGCTCTACCCATTCACGCTGGGCCGCGTAGGCCGCCTTAATGGCATCCTCTACCCGTTCAAATACCCCGTTTTCACTTTGCAGTGGAATATAAGAAGGCTTTACGCCCCTGTTTTCTATGCCTGCAAGTACTTCCCTTACAATTAGTTCTATCTCTTTTGCCCCAATTTCCATGATATGCCTCCTAGTTTAGCTGCTCTGTCACTCTTCTCACTACTTCGGCTATGATTTCCTCCTTTGCCTTACCTAATGCTTCCGCCTGCACAGGCTTTTGTTTCTCTGAGGTCAGAGCCTTCTGTGTCACGCCGGTACAGCCGCAGCCGAAGTCTGGCAGGCTCTCTCCCGGTCTTACAATGGAAGTTACCCCTTTTAATGCAGGCCCATGTCCTATCTGCTCTGCCGGATGGACATCTGCTGCAGAGACCACATCCTTCATATTCGTTTCCTCTACAGAACACGGGGGAATCCCGCCGGCCGTGATGCCAAGCTTATGCCGGATATCCAGCAGCTTATTTACCTGGTCGCAGGAAAGCAGATTCTGGCGTCCGATGATATTGCCTGTGTACATCAATATGGTCGCATAATACTCAATGGATTCCAGCCTGAAAAATGCCTGGTAAATGTCTTTTCCCCATGTCAGTGCCCCATGGTTTGCAAGGAGTACGCCATTGTGGGTATTCACAAAGGGAGCGATGGAATCAGGTACTTCATCCGTACCCGGCGTCGCGTACTTTGCAACCGGGATAGATCCAAGCCCCAGCACCGCCTCCGTAAGGATCGCGGCATCCAGGCTGATCCCGGCAATGGCAAAACTGGTTGCAACCAGCGGGTGGGCGTGTGTGACTGCCTGCACGTCCGGATTTTCCTTATAAACCCTTAAATGCATTTTTACTTCTGAGGAGGGCTTATATCTTCCCATCAGTACTTTTCCGTTTAAATCCATTTTCACCAGCATATCCTGTGTCATAAATCCCTTTGATACCCCGGTCGGCGTCGTCCAGATGGTGTTCGGCCCTACCTTACAGCTGATGTTTCCATCATTCGAGGCTACAAAGCCTTTGCCGTACATACGCTTGCCGATGTCCAAAATTGCCTTTTTGGCTTCAAAATCAGACATGTACTTTACGCCTTGAACTGTCATCATATCTTTACCTCCAAAGTCCAAACAACTACATGTTCTTTCTGTCCGAACTCTCATCTTTTATACTGTATTTTTACCACTTTTGTGTTTGTTTGTCAATGTTTTGTGTTGTTTTATTTCTGATTATACTGTTTTATTTTTATTTCATCCGTTTCTTCTTTACATTTAAGCAAAATAATTATACAATATACTTATATACCACCTGATTCTTATGGTTTTATATTGCATTTTATTTTAATTAAACATTTATTGCCACAAAGAAAGGAACATGCCTATGTTAGCAGTAACGAGGAAAGCCAAGATCAAAGATATTATTTTAGAAAAGAAAAGTGTTACGGTGACCGAACTTTCCAAAATCTTCTCCGTGACCGAGGAAACCATCCGGCGGGATTTAAAGCAATTGGAGGATGATGGGTTCCTGACCAGAACATACGGCGGTGCATTCATACAAGACGGGGTTGAGAATAACGTAGATTTAACGATCCGGGAAACCGCATATATGGAAAGCAAGCAGGCCATCGCGAAAAAGTGCCTGTCAATCATTCACAACGGGGATTCTATTTTCCTGGATGCTTCTACCACGGCCCTGCAGCTGGCAAAGACCTTACAGGGAATGCGCCTCACCGTGGTAACAAATTCCCTGCTGATCATCAATGAACTGTATGACAAAGAGGATATCCGCCTCATTTCCATCGGAGGATCTTATACTCCCCGGGACAAAGCTTTTGTAGGCAATACGGCCCTTAAGAATTTAGAATCCTTTTACCTGGATAAAACCTTTATGTCCTGCCGGAGCGTTTCCATGGAACACGGGATTACCGATTCCAATGAAGCAATTGCCGCCATACGACAGATGCTGATGACCAGAAGCAATCACGTTTACCTCGTAGCGGATCACTCCAAATTCGATAAGACCTCTTTTATCCGGATATCCGGCTTTGAAACCATAACAGGGCTGGTCACTGACAAACGGATGGACGACCAGTGGAGAGAATACCTTTCCAAAAATAATGTAGAACTTTACGAAACAATGGAAGCATAGCCTGATTTTGGCAAGAGGATGTCCCAGTTCCTTTGAGACATCCTCTTTTTCTTATGCCAAAAACTTACATTTCTTTCGCTTTCAGGGCCTCTTCCTTTTTCCTGAATATTTCTTTTAATGATTCTGTATAAGGCGCTTTGGCAATTCCATACTCTGTCACGATTCCTGCGATCAGATCATTATCCGTCACATCAAATGCGGGATTAAATACCTTTACGCCTTCCGGCGCCATCCGCTTTTTATACCACATTTCCACTACTTCCTCTGCCGGGCGCTCCTCAATGTGGATCTCCTTACCGGTAGGGGTATTCATATCAATGGTGGATGTTGGGGCGCAGATATACATGGGCACTCCATAGCGTTTGGCTGCCAGAGCAACCATAGAGGTACCGATCTTGTTTGCGGTATCCCCATTGGCCGCCACCCGGTCACAGCCTACAAATACGGCATTTACCCAGCCATTTCTCATGACTGTAGCCGACATGTTGTCGCATATCACAGTGACATCAAGTCCTGATTCCTTTAATTCGAATGAAGTCAGTCTGGCGCCCTGAAGAAGGGGTCTGGTCTCATCGGAAAAGATGCGGAAACCATAGCCTCTTTCGTGTCCAAGGTACATGGGAGCCGTAGCGGTTCCGTATTTTACCGTTGCCAGCTGCCCGGCATTGCAGTGGGTAAGAAGACCATCACCCGGTTTTACGAGAGAAAGGCCATATTCTCCAATCATCTTGCAAACCCAGATATCCTCTTCCCGGATCTCTACCGCCTCTTTATGGAGAAGCTCTACGATTTCAGTAACGGTTTTCTCTTTGTTTTTCAAAACTACCTGTTCCATCCGTTTCAGCGCCCATGATAAATTGACGGCAGTGGGACGTGCGGAATCAAGATAATCCTTTGCCTTTTGAAATTCTGCATAAAAATCATCATAACCATCTGCTTTGATCTCTCTTGCGGCCAGATAGATTCCGATGGCTGCCGCCACTCCGATGGCAGGCGCCCCTCTTACCTGAAGAAGATAGATTGCATTCCAGATATCCTCCTGTTTTGTCAGGGAAAGAATTTCCGTATGATATGGAAGCTGTGTCTGGTCTATGATCACCAGGGCATTGTTCTCCTCGTCAAGAGCCACGGTATCATAGTCCATGATGGATTTTTTTGTTTCTTCGCTCATTTTTATCCCTTTCTTGTTTCCGGCTTTCAATCCTGTTGCCGGTCTCAAAACTTGCCTGTTGCCTCTTTTATCGCATTTAAGTAATCCGCTCCGCAACGGAAACTGCGGCGGTTCATGATATAATTCTTTGCCAGAGTAATGACGATCTTTTCGGCTCTTGCCCGTTTTTCCTCATCGGAAATCGTGGTAATATCGATCACATTAGCCATTCCCACGGTCCGGCGGATGGATTCCAGTCCTGCCACTCCGGCAGTGTCGGAAAGGATGCCTTCCAGATACCATTCTTTGAATCCCGGAACTTTTGCCATGGTTTCCGTCACATGCTCGTCATATACCTTATTGTATTTTTCAACGAACAGATCCACGATATCAGAGATGGTGTTTAAGCACCAGCTGCAAAACTCTTCTTTTTCCTTTTCATCCTCTATGGCAGCGTCACCGTTGCACCATGCAAAAAACATGTTTGCAATGACATTGCCGATATCATAGCCCATAGGTCCAAAGAAGGCGAATTCCGGATCAAAGATATAAGTATGCTCCTTGTTGATAAACACGGAGCCCGTATGTAAATCCCCGTGAATTAAAGACTGGGCATTGTTCATAAACTCAAATTTCAGTTTGGCAGCCTCCAGATGCAGGGCCTGATCCTCGTACAGTTCCTTTTTTACAAAATCTGCATTGGGAGGAAATACATTGTTCCTGTGGTTGTAATCAATAAAGGGCTCGCTGTATACCAGATCCTCTGAAATCTCACATAAGTCCGGATTGATAAAGCTTTTAACCAGCTCCTTCTTATCCTTGTGTCCCATGACAACATCCGTTGTTCGCAGAAGGGAATTTACCATAAAGGTGGTCACATGGTCTGCAAATTTCGGATAGATCTCATGCTTTAACAAACCGGTACGCATCATGGTATGGCCAGTCATATCCTCCATTGCCATGGCACACATGGTTCCGTCATACAGATAAACCTTTGGAACCAGTCCCGGTGCATAGGAATCCTGAATTCCCAGGATCTTTGCTTCTATTCTTCCCCGGTCGGTGGAAACATGCATTTCTGCTGAAATACGAAGCGCTTCTCCTGCCTGCTTTACGATAATGGATTTCCCACTTGCGAGATCCTTTACACGGAACACATAGTTTAAGTTTCCGTCTCCGATTTCCTTGCATTCCAGACTGGCATCCTTATCAAAATAGGAGAGCTTCTCCTGAACATAATCCGGTACCTCTTCCGCTTTCATCAAAAAATAACTGTCGTATTTAGACATTCCTGTCACCTTCCCCTGATCAATATAACGTTTATGTTTTTAGTTTACATTTTTTGTCTTGCCGCTTGCATAGGTCATTGCAAGTGCAATGGCAAGGACTGCACCCTTGATGATGTTCATGGCATAATAAGGCACTGACATCATAATAAGGCCGTTTTCCAGCATACCCACAAGCACCGCTCCTGCAAAGGTGCCGAATGCATTGGCTTTTCCTGCGCCCAATACAGAAAACCCGATATAAGCCGCACATACCGATGGCATTAAGTACGCATCACCAGCTGAAATCTGCGCCGTTCCCACACGTGCTGCCAGACAGATTCCGCCGATTGCCGCAAAAGTGGCTGACAGAAAGTATGCAAGGATCTTATACTTTGCTACCGGAATTCCGGAAAGCTGGGCTGCCTCAGGATTTCCGCCTACTGCATACATGTATCTGCCGTGTTTGGTATAATTTAAGAAAAAGTATGCGAACAGCACCACGCAGATCATGATGATGATCAGCCACGGTTCCTTTCCCAACGCCCGGAAGGCTTCGGGTACAAGGCCGGGAGCCTGGGTCCCGTCTGCGCGGGTCATACGTTCCGTGATGGCGCCGCCCTTGGAATAGGTCATGGAAACTCCCTGATACATAAACATTACGGAAAGTGCCGCAACCATATCCGGTATCTTGAATTTAACGATCAAAATGCTGTTGATCACCGCAACGCTTAAACAAATGAGCACCGTAAGAATGATGGAAACACCTATATTGATATTGTGCCATACAAAGCACGTCATAACAAAAACATTTGCAAACTGGGCCGTAGCTCCAATGGAAAGATCCATGCCGTTTACCGCCAGGGCAAACGTAAGACCGATTGCAATGATGGTGGTAATGGATACCGCACGAAGGATCGTGATCATATTGGACTGGGTCAGAAACATGCTCGATCCCGTATCCTTACTCCAGTTTCCAAATGTGAACAGGATGAACATGATGAGCATCGTTGCGATGGTACCCCATTTTGTCACAAAATCCCCAACGTTCCTTTTCTTTTTTACCTTCTCTGCCCCAGACATATCATTTACCTCCTGTCGAATAGTAAAGCAGTTCTTTTTCGTTCGTATCCGCTGCGTTTAATTCTTTAATGATCTCTCCGTCATACATCACGTAGATGCGGTCGCAGATACTTAATATTTCCTGGAATTCGCAGGTGGCATAAATTATACCTTTTCCCCTGGCTGCCAAGCCTTCAATTAACTCATACATGTCCTGCTTGGCTCCCACGTCGATCCCTTTGGTTGGCTCGTCGAAAATATAAACCTCTGAATCCTTATTCAGCCATTTTCCAACGACCACCTTCTGCTGGTTTCCGCCGGACAACAGGGCTACGACCTGGTTCTCTGATGGCGTCTTGATTCCAAGGCCGCGTATCATATTTTTGGCGTCCTCTTTTTCCCGTTTCTTGTTTACCACTGAAAGCCGGTTCGTATATTTTTCCATGGCTGCGACAGAGATATTGGATACAACCGGGTCCGAAATCAGGACACCTTCTTTTCTCCGTTCCTCCGGAACCAGTGCAAACCCATTCTTCACAGCCTGGGTAGGCCCTTTTGCCTTGATCACTTTCCCGTTTAGCTTCATGGTGCCGCCTACCTGCTGGTAAGCGGAAAACAAGGTCTTGCAAAGCTCTGTCTTGCCAGCGCCCACCAATCCTGCCACGCCGATAATTTCCCCTTTGCAAACGGTCATGTTGATATCTTTTACTTTCCCTTCCCTTTCGGAAAGGTTTTCTATTTCAAGCAACGGCCCGCCGATCTCGCACTTTTTCTTGATGTAATTATCCTCATAGCTACGGCCTAACATATATTCGACAAGAGTATTTACTTCCAGTTCTTTCGAAAGCGGCAGTTCGGTAACCAGCTTGCCGTCTCTCATAATGGTAATATTTTCACAAATCTCATAAAGTTCACTTAAACGGTGGGAAATAAACACGACTCCCACATTCTCTTTTGCCAGCTCACGTACCACCCGGAACAATTCCAGTGTCTCGGAATTGGAAAGAGGGGCCGTAGGCTCATCCAAAATAAGGAACCGGCACTTTTCCGCCACGCATCTGGCTATGAGAACCATCTGCTTTTGTGCCAGCGTAAGTCCTGATACCTGTTTGCTAATATCCACATCTACATTTAATTTCTTTAATACCGTTTCTGCTGCCTGCCTGATCTCTTTCCAGTGCACGATTTGCTTTCGCCCCATTTTATTGACCAGCGTGTTGAACATTACATTCTCAGCCACGGACAGATAGGGGATCAACGCGGTGTCAACTTCCTGAAATACGATTTCTATCCCAAGATTTTTAGCGTCTTTGGGGCACCGGATTTCCACCGGTTCCCCTCCAACGTAAATTTGTCCTGTGTAATGCGTATTGACACCGGCAAGCACTTTCATCAATGTGGACTTACCTGCGCCATTGGCACCCACGAGCGCATGAATCGTACCACTTTTCAGACCAAAATCAACTCCATCCAAAGCCTTTACTCCAGGAAATTCGATGGATATATCTTTCATTTCAAGTTTTACTTCGGTCATGGCATCTCTTCCTTAATTATGTAATGAATACAGAGCGTTTCTTTAATTTACATAGTTGTTCTTGATTGTATCTGTATACAGAGCGCCCTTAGGGTCTTCGGCATCGCCCCATCCATCAATGATGCTTCCCAAATCGCTCATGGTTGTCTGATCATTGAGCTGGGTTGTTTCAATGTTGCATGCATTTAAGTTAAAGTAATCCGGTGTCTCTTCTCCCATAAGTTTCAGAGCCAGAAGACGGGCATCTACAATACCGATCAGTTTAGGATCAACGGCTGCGGTAGATTTCCATACATCAGGATTCTTTACCATTAACTGAATGTCATCATTGGATACGTCAATGGTGTACATCGGGATATCGGTACGACCTGCATCGTTTAATGCCTGTAATACACCCTTTGCCAGCTCATCGTAGCAGCCCCAGATGGCATCTACGGAACCTTCCGGATATTTTGGAAGAATAGCGGCTGTTTTGTTGGTCATATCACCGCGGGCATTGGCTGAATCAGATGGTGCAATCACTTCCAGAGTCTGGATCTTGCCTTCTGCTTCCAGCTTGGTATAGATTTCATTACGTCTGTCCAGCGGCGGGATTCCAGGGCCCATGAAGGTCTTTAAAACTTTCATCGGGTATTTTCCGCCTTTTGCTTCAAACTCTTTCATCATGTAGCCAAGAGAAAGCTCGGCCAGCGCCTGATCGTTCTGAGCGGTAGAAGTTACCCCGGCAAGAAGCTCGCCGCTTGCATCGCCGCCCTTAAATGGCATGGTATCAAAGGTAACAACCTCCATGCCTTTGTCTCTGGCAGGTTTTAACATATCATAGGAATAAGACAGCTGTCCGTGAGATACGATAATTCCCTGATAATCCTTAGCGATGACCTGAGCTATAGTCTCCTGAGCCTTTGCATCATCGCCGTCCGTTACAAAGGTGTCTACGGTCCAGCCAAACTTTTTCCCCTCGGATACGCAGCCGTCTAAAAACTGCTGGGTATGATCTCCTGCTGCCAGGTTCCGCACTACGGCAATCTTCTTTCCTGCCAAAGAGCCTGTGGACTGGGCGTTCTCTACCTTCTCCGCTGCAGTCGTCTGATCGGTCTTAGCGGCTTCCGTCTTTGCTTCTGTGGATGCCGGAGCAGCTGTTGTTGCGGCTGTGCCGCTGCTGCCGCATGCAGTCATTGACAATACCATTGCCGCTGCAAGCACCATTGCTAACCTCTTTTTCATAAAGTAAACCTCCTTTAAGAAATATAAAATATAGTTTTCTATTCCGGACACACCCAACCTGTCCTTCCTGTAGAAATTGTAGCATATTGTATCCGGTTTTGCAATATTTTTATTTGATTTTATTTATTTATTTTGTTTTATATTGTATTCGGTTGTGATTTATGTTGTTTTATGTCCTATTCAGGATGTGATTCTCACTATTATACATATTCTACCATCTTTTACCATCTAAAATGGTATTGAATTGATAAGAACTATTCGTAATCAAATTTAACCATGTTTTACTTATGTTTAAAGTAATGTCTTAGTTACTTTTTTGCCATACATGATTCATTCATAGCCAATTACAAAGTAAAAATAAGGAAACAGCAGCCTGCAGGCCTGATACAGTAATAAACTGTTCCAAACCAGCAGGGTGCCGTTTCCCCTTTACTATTCTATATGAAGACCTTCGGAAAAATACATGCAGCCACACCGCAGCCTTTTAAAGGTCATCTTGAAGTCTTTATTGCATTGATAAATATTCTGCCACATCTTCTACAATCATTGCGGCAGCCGCCTGGATCTCCCCATCCCCGCTCCGCAGCGTTGCACCTCCATAGTCCTTTATCATCTCTAAATCATTGGAGCTGTCGCCAATGACCCTGATTTCATCAAATCCACCCCAATACCTGGAGATCCAGGCCACAGCAGCCGACTTATTCACGCCCTTTGCCACAATATCCCCATTCCACACATTTGCATAGGCACAAATTAAAGGGAACCGGGCGTTCAGCCGGGCACAAAGCGTTCGGATCCACTGCACATCCTGCCTGCGCCTGTGAATCTGGACGATCTCCTTAAGGCAATGGATCTGATCTATGGAAAGCTGCCCGTCACAGGGCTTTTGGGTAGTGGCGCCTGAGTCTGAAAGCACATTCACCTTTCCGCTTCGCATGGATACGCCGCTTCCTTCGCCGCCAAGACCATGGAGGTACTGAAGCACCTCCCTGGCTGTTTGATCATCTATGGTCCTGCAAAACAATTCCTTTCCTTTTCCATCTAATATGAGAGCGCCGTTGTTAAGTATGAGAGCGTCAGGCCTTAAAGAATACTTCTCCAAAAACACACGGACAGAAGATTCATTGCGTCCTGTGGCAATGGCAAACCGGTTTCCAGCCGCCTGCCACGTATCAATTGCATTTAAGTTCCTGGGGCTGATGCTGCCGCCTATATACAGGGTCCTGTCAAAGTCACTTACAGCACATTTCATCGCTTTCCCGTATCTCCTTTCCACGGCAAAATACGCTGACCAGATTCAGATCCGAATCTACCACCGTAAGGTCTGCATCCTTGCCGGGCGCTATGCTGCCTTTCCTGTCGTCTGAATGGATATACCGGGCAGGATTTAAGCTGGTCATCCTCATGATATCAAACCAATCCACAGAAGTATGTCTGGCCATGTTCCGAATGGAACCTATGTAGCTTAGCTCTATATCTCTCACCGCCTGATAATCCTTAGGATCCATCCATTCTTCCCTGCCGTCATAGTGGGCGATCCGTACCCGGTCCCCGTCTTTAACAAATTTCATTTTCCTCACATAATGGTCAAATTCCGTCTGGGTCTGTGCAAGGCCGCTGCAATCCGTGGTCATGATGATGCGTTCGCTGCCTTTGATCCGGTAAGCGATGTCAAAGGCCTCATGAGACACGGTCATACCTGTCTGCTTGGCAAACTCACACATCATGTCGTCAAAATACAGGGCAGCTCCCGCCACTCCCGGCTCCCGGTGATGAAATCCACGCATCCCGCTGAAGGTATGGGTAAAACCCCCGACGCCGGCATCCTTGATCTCTTTGATCTGGGAAAAGGTGGCCCCGCTGTGGCCGACAGAGGTCTGAATTCCCTGCTCTTTGCAGAATTCCAGCACCTCCCTTGCCCCCTCCTGTTCCACTGCAATGGTCATATACCGGCAAAGCTCTTTGTTCCGGAAGCTGTTATAAATATCCTCCATCGCCTTAAGGCTTGGAAGAATGCAGCACTCCTCCCGCTGCATCCCCCGGTAAAGGGGGTTGATAAAAGGCCCCTCCAGATGAACTCCCAGCATCTCGGCTCCCGGGTAATCCGCTTCATAGGCATCGTCGGCAGCTTTGATGCAGCGCTTGATCTCCGGAATGGTATCTGCTCCCGAGGTAGCCAAATAGGAAGTTACTCCCCCATAGGGAAGGGTGCGGCACATCTCTTTTAATGCGGCCTCACTTTTCTCAAACCAGAAAGAGCCCGTGGCCCAGCCATGAATATGGATATCAATGAATCCAGGCAGGATGATAAAATCAGAAAAATCCTCATATTTCCCCTTAAACTCCTTATGCAGCGCCTTTATTATCCCATGTTCCATCTCTAAAAATCCGTCAAATTCCTGGTTTTCAAGAATTATATGTTTTGAATAAACTACCATAATCCACCTACCCTAACGTCCAATAATCTTTATTTGCAGCCATTAAGTCATCTAACACCGCTTTTGCCTTGGAAGGGTCAACTACCGTGCGGTTCAGCGTCAGCGCCATTAATGCCTTTGTATAGTCTTTTTCTAAAAACGATTCCACGGTCAGCAGCTCATAGGCATACTGCCCTTCCATCAATCCTTTGTAATAAGGTTTTATGGTCCCAAAGGGATAGCCTCTTGCCCCATCCCTTCCAATGGTTCCCGCCACCTCTACAATTGCCTCCGGTTCAAAATTATCAATGATGCCCCGGTTTTTCACCATCACAATGAATTCATTATTCAAATCATAAGCAATGGATTCCGCAACTTCCACCATCAGGTTTCCAAACACGCTGTTGGTAAGCATTTCCAGTCCCTCCATATGGTCCTTCCCTACAGCCCTGGCACACAATTCAAATACTTCCCTTTCCCTGGAATCCCGGGATTCATCCGCACGGGTATAATCCGGGTCGCTTTCCGCCACGATTTCATCAGGAAACATGTAATACTGCATATAGGTGGTAGGGATGTATTCATCTATTAATTTCATGTATTTATTCACCCTTACATAGGTATCCAGCCATGATTTTGAACGCTGCTCCGCATTAAAGGGCTTGAAGTCATGGTTTTTTAAATATGACCGCAAAGGATCAAAGTAATCATTTCCCTCCGTGTCCTTAAGCTCCGTAAACCATCCGAAATGATTCAGGCCAAAGTAGCGTGCACGAAGGCTTTCCTGGGGCACCCCAAGAATTTTGGCATAGCTCTTCATCAGGGAAAAAGGCTGGTCGCATAAGTTTAAAATACGCTTATCGTCAGGGAACAGCTTATCAAGCCCTAATGCCACAATAGCGGCAGGATTGGTATAGTTTAAAATCCAGGTGTCCTTAGAATAGGAACGGACCTTTTCCACCATCTGCTTCATAGCTCCCAGAGAACGCATCCCATAAGCAAATCCGCCGGGGCCGCAGGTCTCCTGTCCCACCAGCCCGTAGCGCAGGGGAATCTTTTCATCCAGAGAACGCATCGTTGTCTTTCCCACCCGCATCTGGCAGAAAATAAAATCAACAGCCCTGTACGCTTCATCCTCATCCGTGGTAAAAACCACCTCGCATTCCGGATAATAGGATCTTAATACCAGGCGGTCATAAGCCTCCATCAATCCCATGCGTTCTTTATCTATATCATAGAAGATAATTTTTGAAAGAGGAAAACGTTCCTTATAATTGACCAGCGTACCCACAAGTGCCGGAACGCGGGCGCTCCCTGCTCCGGAAATTGTAATCACATGTTGTTTTCTCATGTTACTCTCCTTGTATTCTTAATCATGAAAGGGAATGCCGCAAAACACTGCCGCATCCCCTTGTTTGAATAAATACTGCTCCTTTATTCGCCAGCCACAGTTTCTGTATTGCCGTTTTTCTTTTCTGACTCCAGTTTTTCTTTCAGCCTTTTTGCACCTTCCATCGCCTTCTGCGCCATTTCCTTTGCAAGCACGCTGCAAAGCCCCGTATAGTTTCCAGGGTCGATCATGGATTTTAATTCATCTGCCGCAAACATGGAAGCAAGTGTTTCATCTTCTGTCAGCACATGATAATAATCCTTTCCCTCCAGTTCCACTTCCATGGCTTTCTCGTACATGAGTTCGTGGGCTTTGTCCTTACCGATTTTTTCAGCTACATTCATCATCACCAGCTCGCTGTTATCAAGACCCAGATTTAAGTTTACATTTTTAAGCATCTGCTCTTTATTGATCCGCAAGGTACGGCTCAGTTCCTCGGCCCTGATAAGCACCTCGGTGGCCAGCTGAAGCCCCTCCTCCATAATGCCTTCAAACAGCATATAAGAGCTGCTGTCTCCTTCAAACATCCGCACAGCAGAATAAAGACCGACCGAGGGAAGGGAATAAAGCTTCTGGGAATTGGCGATAATCCCCTTGGCCAGCTTGGGATTGATCTTCTGAGGCATGGTGGAACTGCCGATGGTTCCGGGGGTAAAGGATTCGCTGACCTCTGAAAATTCTTCAACACCGGTATAATAAACCTCTTCCGCCATTTTGTGAAATGTATTACATAGAAGAGACAGATTCATTAAATATTCCAGTTTCATCTGGCTCATATTCCGGCTGGGCACCTCCATAGATCCCATCCCTAGCTTATGGGCAACCCGTTTCTGGATTTTGCGGCCTGCAAGACCTGTGGAGTTAAATCCTCCAACGGCTCCTCCCATCATGGCTACGAACACCCGTTTCTCACTTTCCTCCAAACGTTCCAGAGTGTTCATCAACTCGCTGATCCAGACGGAAACCTTATAGCCATAGGTGATGGGTATGGCATGCTTACCATGGGTTCTCCCAGCCATAACCGTATCTGCATGGTCATGTGCCAGCTTACCCAGGTTTTCCAGGATATCCGCAAGAAAGCTTTTGAAAACTGAATTTACCTGCTTTGCTATATAAAGCTGGGAGGTCTGCTGGATATTCTGGGTAGTTACCCCGTAGTGGACATATTTTCCTCCCTCTTCACTGCACGCCTTCACCAGCACCTTTACAAAGGGGACAAACCCATGGCCCACCTTTGCCTTGATCCGTTCCATTTCATCAAGATCCAGATCTTCAAAGCGAACCGCCCCAATATCCCTGGCAGCTTCCATTGGTATGAAACCCTCCTCTGCCTGGGAAAGAGCCAGGGCGGCCTCCACCTTCAGCCACGTCTCATACTTAGCTGTTTCACTTAACAGTCTTTTAATCCCTCTGTCATCCAGTTTACTTTTTGAATCATAGAAAGCTCTCATCGTACACCTCTTATTTCTTCATAGCATCGTCTACCGCATGACGGACAAATTCCACATGAGGCCCAAATACAACGTGAATGTGATCCGCTGACGGGAAGAAGATACCTGCACAGCCGGAATCCTTAATTTTAATCTGATCTACCTTGGCCGGGTCTTTTAAGTCTACCCGCAGGCGGGAAATACAGTTTTCCACACTCAGGATATTGTCCTTGCCCCCCAGTCCTCTAATAACAACTTCGGCAATTGCCGGCCAGTTCTTTTCTTTCAGAAGAATGCTTGCGGATTCTTCAATTTCAAATCCTTCCCGTCCCGGTGTTTCCAAATTGAATTTTTCAATAAACCATTTGAATACAAAGTAGAACACGATAAAGTTTCCAATCCCCAAAAGGATAAGGTTAAACCAATGAGTATTTTCATACAAAAGGCCAAAAATTCCAAAGTCAAAAATCGTACCGCGGATATAGCCGATGGAGATATGAAGCATCTGGTAGGGAATAGAACCAATACCGCTCATAATGCAGTACAGAATAAACAAAGACGGTGAAATAAACAGGAATGAGAATTCCAGCGGCTCTGTGATATTGCCTAAAAATGCAGTCAGACAGCAGGTAAGGATTACGCCTTTTGCAATCTTTCTGTTTTTTAAATAAGAGGTACGGTACATTGCCAGACCAACTGCCGGTACACGGAATAAAGTCGTCAGCATCTGCGCGCCTCCCAGGTAACTGGTAAGAGTCGGCATGAGCTGGCCCCAGTATTCGCTGCTGGGCCCTAAGTTAAAGAGGACTTCATTGGTGGCATTTAAGATTCCCACATATTCGGTCCCGTTAATCATATAGGTTCCTCCGGCCTCCGTAAAGCGGACCATTGAGGAGAGAACATGATGCAATCCAAAAGGAATCAGCGCACGGTTTAGCGCATAATAAATGGCGTTTCCTATGTACGGCGTTGTAAAAATAAAGGAAATGCTGATAAGGAAGTTGGTCAGCAAATTCCAGAACACCGGAATGATCAGCCCGATAGGGATTATCAATGCAAATGTAATGATCGGAATGGATTTCTTCCCTCCAAAGAAGGCAAATGCAAGAGGAAGTTCCAGGCGGTAAAACCGGTCTGCTACCTTGGCAGCCACGAAACCTGCGATCAGACCCCCCAGCGCCTCGATCTTTAAAGTCTGAATGCCAAGAACCATGCCCTGCCCCACCTGAGCCGCAACCTCCGGATCAGCCAGGGTTCCCGTCTGTTTTAAATAAATGCTCATTACCACGTTCAGCGTCAAATAGCCGACTACCGCTGAAAAGACTGCAATTCCTTTTTCATTCTTTGCCATGCCCTGAGCTACGCCCATGGCAAACAGCAATGGGATATTATTGAAAATAATGCTCGTAATGGTCTGTAAGCTTGATAAAATAAGCTTCAGAACCTGGTTTCCCAAAAACGGGAATTTCTCTATCATGTAGGACTGCCCTAACGCACTGCAAATACCCATAACCATACCAATAGGGGCGAGAAGCGCGATTGGCAGAAGGAGAGACCGTCCAAACGTTTGGATGCTGTCTTTCCAGCTTGACTTTTTATTGCTCATATTTTTTCCCTTCCTTTGTTATGACATTGTGGTTTTAAGGCGCCTTTGAAACTGTGTACATTATGGCAGATTCTATTAGTTGCTTCAAGGCAGAAAATTTACATTTTATTGTTGCGTTTAGTTGCCCTTAATTTTATAATGAAACCAGTCTCAACACAACAGTACAGGAGGAACGTATCATGGGATTAAGCTACAACGATTTAAGCCTGCTGCGTTTTATACAAAAAAGGCAGCGCATTTCCCTTTCAAAGGTTGCCCTGCAGTTTCAAAAGGATGAAATATCCATACGCCGGACCATAGAACGGATCAACCTTTTCTCCCACAAGCCCTTGGTGGAAATACAAAAGGGCTTCTGCCTAAGCCCCCTAAGTTACAAGGAATTTGTGGATTTCATCCAGCAGATCACCATGACCGACTATACCAGTTCTTACGTCGAGCGGATCCGTATCATGATTGTGACCATTTTTTTCGACGGTTATGTCAATGCTTCATCCCTGTATGAATATTGGGGGCTTTCCCTGACCACAAAAAAGCAGGATACCGCCCATTTAAGGCAATTCCTGGCCGGACACGGTTTATTCCTTGTGACCTTAAAGAAAAAGGGGCTTACCATTGAAGGTGATGAATTGCAGCTCCGGTTTCTCGTGATCGACATCCTTCATCCTCTGTTAGAGTTTACGGCGGAAAACCGGATCGCAGCCCGTTATGCCAACACTCCCCTGGAAAAACAATGCTATGATCTGGCCAATGCCTATCTCCAGCCGGTTTCCCCTCAGGCAGTGGAACGGCTGAACTACTTTCTGACAGAATACAGCCTGTCTTTAAACTATCCTTCCAAAAAATTTCTTCTGCTGTTTATCTGTATCATGGATATCCGGCCAGTTGATGAATCCATGAATACTGGTCACCGGCTGCCGCTGGCGCCCTTAAACATCCGCTTTGTTGATGATATCAGGGAAAACAGGCTGTACAACGTAGCTTTCAGCATGATGAACTTTTCACGAAGCCTTGATTTTCCTTTTGACAAGCGACTGTGGCATACCACCGAGCAGTTTACAGAGCAGGTGGTGAGCCATTTAAAAAACCCTTTTACCGTCCAGGAAGAATTCATCAATGAGCTTTACAGCTATTTCTACCGCGAAATCACCCTGGATCACTTTCATTGTACTTTTGTGGACAAGACCGTAGAAAATACGAAAGAACAGTTTTCAGACCTGTATGAAACCGTAAGGAAATACGAGGTGTACTTTAAAGCATCCTATAATTTTTCTTTCATGGATGAGCACCTTTCCACGCTGACCCTTTTGGTGCAAAAGCACATTCTCCGTAACCGTACCGTAAACCGACATTATAAAAAAATTGTTGTGATGACCAGCATCAACTTTGAACGGGTCAGCTTTTTTCTGGAGCAAATAAAGGAATACGTGGAACTGCAGTGGATGGGCACCTTGAATATTAACGAAATCCACAAATTGAAGGAACTGGATTATGACTATATCCTTTGCTTCTCATCCCGGATTTTTAATATTCTTCACGCTCATAACCTTCCTGTCATCCGCATGAATTTCTTTGTGGATAACAGTGATATGAAAACCCTTCTGGCAAACGGCTTTTCCACGCGGAAGCACCGTTTCCTGACCACCAGTTTTGTATCGGAAATCGGAGGAAAAAGCGAACCTGAGATGGAAGCTTATTTAAAAGATAATTATGGAGATTACTTTGTGTAAGAAAAATAAAATGGGGATACTTCCCGTTGGAAAGCATTAAAAAAAGCACCTGGCTTTGTCTATGATAAATAATCATCATAGACAAAGTGGTGCTTTCCGTAATCTTAAAGCAATTTCTCTATTGGTTCACCAATCATATCCTGAGCTTTATGCAAACCGAAATTATCCAACACTGTTGCCCCGATCACTGCAAATGTATTCTGTTCCTTTAATTCCTCGCAGTGGTTATAGGAGGGCGAATAGGCCAGGAAAGGTACCTTTTCTTTTGTATGGTCGCTTCCCTTAAAGGTGGGATCATTGCCATGGTCTGCCGTAATCAGAAGCAGATCATCCTCTTTTAAAAGCGGCAAAAGCTCTCCCAGCTTTTCATCGAACCGTTCCAACTCCGCTCCGTAGCCAATAGGATCCCGGCGATGTCCCCACAGGGCGTCAAAGTCAACCAGGTTCACAAAGCACAGCCCGTCAAATTCTCTTTTCGCAATCTCTATGGTTTGCTCCATGCCATGAACACTGCTTTGGGATTTATTGCCTTCGGTGAGCCCTTCGCCATCAAAGATATCAAAGATCTTGCCGACACTGATCACCTCCAGACCAGCATCCTTTAATATATTAAGAGCAGTGGTTCCAAAAGGCTTTAAGGCATAATCATGGCGGTTTGGAGTTCTTTTAAACTCGCCTTTCTTCATGCCAACATAAGGTCTTGCAATGACTCTGCCTACCTTCCATTCGTCCTTTAAGGTAAGCTCTCTTGCTATCTCACAGCAGCGGTAAAGTTCCTGTAAGCCAAAGGTATCTTCATTGGCACATATTTGTAATACTGAATCCGCAGAAGTGTAAACGATCATGTCCCCGGTAGCAATCTGATGCTCTCCCAGTTCATCCATGATCTCCGTACCGCTTGCGGATTTATTTCCGACAATCTTGTGTCCGGTGCGTTTTTCAAGCTCATCCAGCAATTCCTTTGGAAAACCTGTTTCCGTAAACGTCTGGAAAGGCGTTGTAATGTATAGCCCCATCATTTCCCAATGGCCTGTCATGGTGTCTTTTCCCACACTGGCTTCATTAAGCTTTCCATAATATGCCACTGGCTCAGCCACTGGCTTTACATGGTTTAAGGAACACAGATTCCCCAGGCCAAGCTTTCCCAAATTAGGCAGATTAAGATGATCCACTGTGGCATCAATATGTCCCAGGGTATCACTGCCTTCGTCGCCATACTCGGCGGCATTATCCATAGCACCTATTCCTAAAGAATCAATTACAACTACAAAAACACGTTTAAATCGTTTCATATTAATTTTCTCCTTTTTATCCGCCTACAATAACCGGTTGATACATAATGCACCCTTGTCTGCTGCTATTATTTTATTCAAACATTCCCTGTCTGACTCATGATATTTAAAATTTGGATCCAGATACACACACCGCCGGCTTTGCAATTGGCATAGGATCTTTTGAGCATATCTTTCACCTTTATTATACAATTTTGTAGAATTTTTGCAATCTTTTTCTCTGTTTTCTATGAATATTCCAAACTATTTGGCTGGATCACACCCTATCACAGTCCATATTCCGGTATCATCCTGGCGGACAAGCCGCTTTAAATAAACATACTTTGCAACAGATTTTTTATCCTTGATTCTGCAATCGGATAATCTCCCACAATGCCTTCCGGCGACAGCAGCAGTTCTCCGTTGACAAAAACCATGGGAAGAATTAAGATATTTGTAATTGTGAGCGACCGGAATTTAAATAAACTGCTTCAATAGGAATTGATTCTTCCCCCAGTTTTAACATTCTAAGCAGATAGAAGCAATGAGAGTGAAAACCAAGCCCTCATCAATACAGACCGAACGCTTTATGAGGCAAAGGAGAACGTAAGAAAATGATGCCATAAAGGCCATTTGATATGAAGGTTTAGCACATGGAATTTTAAAAACGGTCAGATACAAATAAAGGAAGATTTAGCAGGTGAAGATATGAAAATACGCGATGAATACACTTGCCCTTTGGAATTGACACATGATATTACTAAAGGCAAGTGGAAACCAATCATTTTATGGCAGCTGGGCAAGGACGTTATGTCTTTGTCCCAGCTTGAAAAAGACATTAAAGGCATTAATCAAAAAATGCTTTTAGAGCAGCTTAAAGAGCTGCTTGATTACGGAATGATAGGCAAGCATTCTTTTGAAGGATATCCGCTAAAAGTTGAATATTATTTGACCGAACGCGGCAAAAAGCTTTTGGATGCCGTCACAATCATGCAAAGCATAGGCATTGACATTATGAAAGAGAATGATATGACTGACTTTTTAAAAGAAAACGGTTTTATAGACTGAGCATACCTACAAAAATGTGAGTAATTTACTGTCTGGTTCTTTTGTGCTATAGTTTTCCCATAAATAAACTCAGGAGGAACTTAAAAATGATGAGGGATGCAGAACAAACGATCGGCAATTTAATTGACAAGCAGGGAGTTTCTTTTATAAGCTCTTTGGATGATGAGGGATTCCCCAATATGAAAGCAATGCTGCCGCCAAGAAAACGGGATGGGATTAAGACCTTTTATTTTACTACAAATACCTCTTCCATGCGTGTCAAGCAATTTCACAGCAATCCAAAGGCATGTATCTATTTTTGTGACAAACGGTTTTTTCGCGGAGTCATGCTAAAGGGTACAATGGAGGTCTTAGAGGATGCCGCAAGCAAGGAAATGATCTGGCAGGAGGGAGATACCATGTATTATTCTAAAGGAGTTACGGATCCGGATTATTGTGTGCTGAAATTTATTGCCCAGACAGGCAGGTACTATGCCAACTTCAGTTCTGAAAACTTTATGATTGAATATCCTTTTGAACAAATCCTTTAACAGTCGAAATGATACAATCAATGGAGCAAACGAAACCGGCGGGCAGATATAGAAAATATCTGTCCGCCGGTCGCCGCATTATTGTTTAAGCATTAATCAAGATTTCCCAGTATAAGATAGCTGATATGGGGCGTATTACTGCACTCATTACCGATTCCAACATCAGCGAAGAAATGTATTCAGAATATCAAAAGCACTGCCATATTATTCGGAGCTGAACTTAAAAATAGCCACAACCCGCGAAATGGAATTGCAGTCAAAAAAAGAGTCAACTAAAACTTTGATTTTAGTTGACTCTTTTTTTCATATCATTTTTCATTTTCCGTTCAAAACTACCAGAGATACCCATCTCTTCCCGGTATTTGGCAATCACTCTGCGAGAAAGGCGATACCCCTTTTCACTAAGTAATTCTGCAAGTTTCGAATCACTATACGGCTTTTCTTTATTCTCTTCATTCACGAGTTCGCGTATTAATTCTTTTACGCCATCCGAATTAATCAAGCCGCCGTCACCTACGGGAACTGACGCGGAAAATAAGTTTTTCATCAGAATACAGCCTGCTGGAAACTGAAGATATTTGTCCTTAACAGCACGGCTTATGGTGGAGGTACTAACTGACAGCTTTTCTGACATTTGTGTCATGGTACACGGTTTAAGTTTCCCTGAATACCGGAAAAACTCATCCTGCTCTTCCAATATTGCATTTGTTATTTGAATAATCGTCTTACGCCTCTGTTCAACTGCATAAATGAGAAATTTCGCCCGCTCTAACTTTTTCTTAAAGTATTCAAAAAGTTCCTGCTCTTTTACTTCTGCCATCATCTGAAGATAATAATCGTTTAACTGATAGTCTCCGCACCAATTATCATTGATTTCTATATTCCATTTCCCATCCGGGTCCATAGTAACGATAACATCCGGAATAATATATTGCTTTTCGTTCTCTCCAAATCCCTGAAGCGGCCTTGGATTTAACGTACTTATAAGAGCAATATATCTCCTGGCCTGAGCTGATGAGATATCCAATGCACGGGTGATTGAACTGATCTTTCCCTGAGATATGTCCGTTAAATGATGAGTGATCATATTTTTTAGAATTTCATCATCCAATCCCAGAATTTCGATCTGAATTAATAAGCATTCTACCAGATTCTTTGCGAAAATACCGTATGGCTCCAACTTTTTTAAATCTGATAAACAGTCTTTGATCACCTTCTCATTCACACCGGTTAACTGTGCAATCTCCGGAACTTCCAAATCAATAAACCCATTACGATCCAGGCTCTGAATGAAAAAATCAATAACTCTTAATTGTTTATCCGTGTAACGTTCTAACTCCAGCTGCTCATAAACATAGGTATAAATATTTTTTGTATTTGAAGCATCAAACTCCTGGTTGCTGCTCTCATTACCTTCTTCTAAAAAACCTGCAGTATTTTTTAAAGGCTTGCAGTAATTTGATTGATACCACGCTTGATAATCTTCCTGAGTATAAGATTCGGCTCTGGAATTTATTTGTTCCAGTAAAGGATTTTCCATATATTCATTTTCCATATACCGGCTCAGCTCACAATTGCATAATGCAAGCAATTCCAGTGAAGATATCTGGTTTTGAGATAGCAGCTGACGTTGTTCAACAGTTAATTTGTGTTTCATGGCAACCTCCCTTTGCAACCATTGCGTTAGAAATATTATACCACACGGAAGTCTGAGTAAAAAGAGCGAAGTTTTATATCACCTCGCTCACTTTTATCACGGAGTACGTCACATTATTCATTAAAGAATTGTAACCCCATCAATTAATTCTTTTTCAAATTCCACCCTATGATGCTTCGTGTATAATCCCGGCGCTCCTCCTGTATGGATCATGATGATCTTCTCACCTTTTTTGATTTTCCCTTCCTTAACCATATCAATGATTGCAGCAAAACATTTTCCTGTGTAACAGGGATCAAGCAGGATGGCTTCTTTTCCTGCCATCAGACGAACCGCATCTCTTACCTCCTTTGAAGGAAGATTGTATCCGCCCCGGACATAATCTTTTTCAATATCAAAATCTTTTCGTCCAGCACTTATTTTCATTCCATACTTTTCTTTTACGCTGTCAAACAGTTCAACAATGCTATGCTCTTTGTAATCATCAAAGGGAGAAATCGCTACACCGGTTAATGCCAGGCCGGAGTCTTCATTATGGAACCCACAATATAAGCCCATATAGGTCCCTAAGCTGCCTGCTGCAGAAATAACCCGTGCATCTCCGATTCCCATGGCAGCTGCCTGCTTTGTAAGCTCAACTGCACATTCATAGTACCCCAGGATACCGACATCATCAGAACCACCAAGGGGTATGTAATAAACGATCTCTCCCTGAGCTTCATATTTTTTGATTGTGTCCCCGACCAACTCTTTATACTGATCAAGAGATGGACGGCCGTCATCTTTTTTAATGATTACTTCAGCGCCCATTAACCGGTCCAACAGTAAGTTTGCCGACAATTCTCCTGGGTAATCCCCAATTGCAACAATCGCACACCTCATATTGTGCTTAGCTGCCACAGCCGCTGTCAAACGGCCATGATTTGTTTGTACGCCGCCCTCAGTGATAAGCATGGTCGCCCTTTTGTTTTGTGCTTCTTTTAAAATATACTCCAGCTTTCGAAGCTTATTGCCTCCCATGCCCAGACCAGTCATATCATCACGCTTAAGATACATTTGGATCCCTAATTCTTCTGATATATTTTTAAGATACTCCAAAGGAGTGGGTAAATTCAATAATGAGACTTTCTCTTGACCTAAAACCATAATAATACCTCCTTACTTAGATGCCAATATTTTCAGCTGTAAATATAAATGAGTCAATCGGATATTAGTAATCCGCTTCGTTACTTGATGAGGGTCAATTGCCGATGCTGTAAAAAACCCGGTCTTAGTATATTACATGTGGCAATGACCGTATATATTCCAGTTACTCGCCAATCATGATCTTAACAATTTCGCGGTCCGTCTCACGCATTCCTTCCTTACCAAGCCGTCCGACATTACGTAAGGTCTCCTCAACATCACGGTTAATAATCCCTTCACCAGAACGGAATTGCTGTTCCCCATTTTTAAACATGTCATGGCCTAAGAGCCCTGCCATAATACTGGTGGCTATTTTCCCTGCACAGGAAGGCTTGGCTCCGTCACAGATCATGCCAGATGTAATGACAACAGAATTTACAAGAGTATGTGCTATCTCCTCATATCCACCGCCTAATAGATAGGCGATACCACAAGCAGCAGCACAACCGGCACTGACAGCGCCGCAATAAGCTGACAAACGGCCAATTCCAGTCTTTTCATGGATGGATATCAGGTTTGCAAGGGCAAGGGCACGATATAATTTATCCCTTGTCACACCCAAATCATTTGCATACTCAATCACGGGCACTGAAACCGTGATCCCCTGATTACCGCTGCCGGAGTTAATGATTACCGGAAGTTCACAGCCACTCATTCTTGCATCACTGCCGGCCGCTGCCTTGGCAATTGCACGATTACGGACATCATTTCCGTAAGAAGCAAGCCAGGTACTTCCTATGTTTGCGCCATAATCATTCTTTAACCCCTCTTCAGCAATCGCCATGTTGTAATTAATTTGAGGATCTAATATGCCTTTTACATCATTGACCTGCAGAGAATTTGCGAATTCGATTATATCGTTTAAGTTTAGCAGGCTTTTATCTGTTAGGCCCACCTCCAAAATCTTTTCAATGTTATTACCGCTCCCCTGTTCACAGCCGGCTTCTAAATCAAATAAGATTTCTCCATTTTTCTCAATTAATATGATATTTGTATGATATTGGGCGATTCTCAGTTTTACATACTCATTCCCTTTAAATAAAATGAGCACGATGTCAAACGTCAGTTCTCCGTCTATCGCTTTTACCATAATTGGCACATGATTCACAAAATCTCTTATCTCTGACTTTTTATCGTTGCTAACTACGGAAATAACCTCCAGATGCTTGGAAGCGTCACCTGCAACGATTCCTGCTGCTACTGCTGCCTCAATTCCCTTTAAACCATCCGTATGAGGTACCACAACGCTTTTTACATTTTTAATAATATTATAGCTTACATGTACTTCTACTTTATCAGGCAAGCCACCTAGCACTTCTCTTGCTTTTGCCGCACCATATCCTAAGGCAATCGGTTCCGTACAGCCCATCGCCGGTACTAACTCTTCTTTTAAAATCTGCATATATGTTGTATAACGTAAATCTTTCGTATCCATATCAATCCTCCCCATTGCCTTAGACTTCCGACTTATTAAATAATCAATCGGATATTCGCAATCCGCTTTGCTGCTTGATGAGGTTAAAAAGCGGGGTTTATATGGAAGCTTCCTATATACCCCGCTTTTTTTATTCATATCCACTCACCTTTTATGAATATTACAGTTTTTCCAATACCTCATCTAAGTCTAAGGTTTTGGTTCCGTCTTCAAGAATAAAAAATGGAATTCCAATACCACCGTTCTCTTTAACCGCTTCATATGCCGGTTCTGATTCACGTGCAGCAAGATATGCTTTTAAATCCTTTAAATCCGCTGATAAATTTTTAAAATCTACGCTGGCTTTCCTATCAATCAGCTTATTCAGCGCGTAAAGTGTGTCTGGACATAAGTGACTTCCAATAATTGTTATTTTCATAGGTATCTTTCCTTTCTTTTATGCAGTAATATCTGATTTTTCAACGAATTCTTTGTTGTTACCTGTTAAGCGATCATTAATCCATTCTTTTCCTTCAACCATTCTGGCTACCATCATGGATGCAATGGCATCACCAGATGAATTTAAGCAGGTAGCAGCAGGGTCAAACAGGAAACCTAAGGTTGCAATTAACGGAAATGCCTCTGGTGGAAATCCAAATAGACCGACGATCAGCATTTCGCCTACCAGACCTCCCCCCGGCGCTCCGGATAATACAAATGCAGACAAAATCGCTACAACAATTGACATGGCATACGTTCCGACTCCTGTGAACGGTTGATGAAACACTCCAAATAAAAATGCAATCTTAACAATGGATGATAATACCGAACCGTCCATATGCATGGTTGCTCCCATCGGAAGAACAATCTCTCTAATATCCTTTGGAACTCCCATTTTGTCACAAGCATCCAGATTTACAGGCAGAGCAGCCATTGAGCTTTGAGTTGCGAAAGCAGTCAATGCAGGAGTAGGAACAAATTTCAGCATACGGCGAACCCCTTCTTTTCCACCTGCCATATAGGAATACAACGGGAAGAATATTACCACATAAATTAAGCAGAGTGGATAATACAAAATCATGGAACGACCGTAATCACCAATTAAACTTGGTCCAAACTCTCCTACTAAGTTGGCAAAATATGCACCCAGACCGATCGGAGCAAATTTCATGATTAAATTGACCATCTTCATGATGACATTATTTAAGTTCGTAAGCATTTTCCCAACAGGACTCTCGTCACCGCCGCATGCACTTACACAGAATCCAAACATGACAGAAAAAATAATCAACGGAAGCATGTTCTGGCGGCTTAAAAGTTCCGGAAAATCGGAAACAGTAAGAGCTCCGACAATCATGTCACCAACAGCGGTAGCTTCTCCGACTTCCGATGCACCCATAGCAATTGAGGTGCTTGCTGCAGGCGGGAAAATATTCACTGCAAACAGAACCAGTACAGCTGCGACAGCGCCAGTGCCGATAAAAACAACGATAAGATTCACTAAAATACTACCAAGACGTTTCATATTTACCATGCTTCCCACAGCACTGGAAATAGAAACCATGACCATCGGAACAACGATTGTAAACATCAAGTTAAGGAAAATATCGCCAAGCGGTTTAACAATTGCAGCCTTCTCACCTGCAACCAATCCAAAACCTGAACCGATCAGGATTCCCAGCACCAACAGGATAGGGAACCGATAGCTTTTCCAGATATCTTTTTTATTCATAAGTACACTTCTCCTTTTTACCCCATAATTTGATTTCAAGTGACTTTCATAATTCCTTTATCTTAAAGACGATTTACCGCATCCTCCAGCTGTTTCATGGCTTTTTCCAGCACGCTTCTCGGACATGCTGCATTCAATCTCATATAACCGGAAAGGCTCCGGCCAAAGGTATAGCCTTCATTTAATCCCAATTTTGCATCTTCAATCATAAACTTTCTTAATCTTTCATTATTCATTCCCAATTCCCGGCAATCCAGCCATACCAGATAAGTAGCATCCGGTATATTGGGTTTAATTTTAGGAATGTACTTCTCACAATAATCTTTGATAAACTCAAAGTTTTCAGTGAGATATGGAAGCAATTGCTCCAACCACTCTTCCCCCTCGTTAAACGCCGCTTCCATGGCTACGGAGCTGAATGCATTATTCCTGTGAATGTCTAAATTCATCCAGAACTTATCAAAAGCCGCCTTCATCTCCAGGTTCGGGAAAACATTCGTTGATGCCTGCAATCCTGCAAGATTAAATGTCTTAGTACCAGAAATACAGCTTATGACATGATCTTTTGCCGTTTCTGATATCATAGCGGTTGGAATATGTTTCTTGCCATGAAACACCAGATCAGAGTGTATTTCGTCAGAAACCATCAGTACGTCGTTGGCATGACAAATCTCAAACATCTTCTGCAGCTGCTCTTCCGTCCAGACGATCCCAAGAGGATTATGGGGGCTGCACAAAAGAAAGATTTTCACATTCGGATCTTTTGCTTTCTCCTCAAAATCTGCAAAATCAATTGTCCATTTTCCATCCTGTTCAACCAGTTGGTTTTCAACTACGTTTCTTTCCCATGCCTCCGTAATATCGTAGAATTCAGAATACACGGGAGTCTGAATCATAATAGAATCCCCTTTCCTGGTAAACACCTTGACCATTGCAGACATTGCAGGTACGACTCCCAGGCTCCAGCTTACTTTTTCCTTGTCAATCTTCCAGCCATGCCTGCGGGACTGCCAGCCAAGTATTGCATCAAAATAGGAGTCAGGCCGATAGGTATATCCCCAGATCCCTTCCATTGCTTTTTCCACACATGCATCAATGATTGGCTGTGCCGTTTGAAAATCCATATCTGCGACCCAAAGCGGAATCACATCCATGGTACCAAACTTCTTTTGCCTCTCATCGTATTTTCCCGCACGGTTTTTGCTTCGGTCAACTACGATGTCAAAATTATACTTCATATAAAGCTCCTTTCAGTTTTATATATTTATATAGAGCAACATACGTGCCAACTTTTCATGAGATAGAAAATATATTAATAAAAACGTAGAAAAAGCCTGTAAATGCTGCCTTTTCTACGTTTATCCTTTTACTGCTTCTTGCAGAATTTTGCCGAGAATTGAAAACCTTTTCTTTCTGGTTTTTAATTGGTTATAAATAGGTCGTTAATATAGCATAATATGGTTGTCTGCTGGACTGTTTTAGCCAACTAATTGGTTATCCAATCGACTCCCTTTTTGGTGATACTACTTCCGCCTCTGCCCCTCGTAACATTTACGCAGCCGTTTTCCTCTAATCTGCCTAATATTTTACGCACCTGAGGCTGAGTTAGCTTTATCTTACGCATCTGCGCCTCCAACAGAATCTTATCCCGTCCAATGGATTGACCCGTGCGTTGTGCATTGTAAAGAATTTCTAAAATTACCCGCTCCTGTTCGGTGGGCATATGCGATGTTTTTTGGTACTGAAGAGGCTGATCTGCAGCGTGTGTTTCCTGCTCAGCATTTTTTATTCCATTCGCCTCTTCCCTATACTTACCTATACGAAAAACTGGAGGCAAATCATCAATTGTTATTATGGTATGTCCGGTAAAACACAAATAATCTGTGACATTACGCAGTTCCCGTATATTCCCCGGCCACTTGTATTTACGAAACAACTCTTTGATATCATCACTTAACCGGAATTTTCCCCCAAGTTCTTTTAGAAAACTATCCAGAATTAAGAATACATCTTCCTCTCTCTTTCGAAGTGGCGGGATTAACACCGGCAATGCATTCAGTCTGTAATAAAGATCCTGCCGGAACGTGCCTTCCGCTACTTTTTGCTCAAGTTCTTCATTCGTTGCAGCAACAATCCGCACATCAACATGAATAATTTGATTTCCGCCTACCCGCATGATTTCACGTTCCTGCAAAACACGCAGCAGCTTTACCTGGAGCGCAGGGCTCATGCCTTCCACTTCGTCTAAGAACAGCGTCCCTTGATGTGCGAACTCAAATAAACCTGGGCGGCCTCCCTTTTTCGCGCCGGTAAAGGCTCCTTCTTCATAACCAAACAGCTCACTCTCCAATAAATTCTCTGGCATAGCTGCACAGTTGATTGCCACAAAAGGCTGATCCCTGCGCTTTGACGCATTATGGACGGAGTGTGCAAACAGCTCTTTACCGGTTCCTGTTTCCCCAATCAGCAAAACCGGAGATTCTGTGCAAGCCATTTTATTTAGGATAAATTTAGTCTTTAATATGGGCTCAGACTCTCCGATCACATCATCAAAGCAATATTTTGCCCTATGCCCCTGACCCTTTTTCATCAATTGAACCCGAAGCTCGTTTTGACGGCGCTCCATCTCATTGAACTTCTGTAAAATAGCAAATGCACCAACACAAACATCCCGCCTTAATACCGGACGGACGTAAAGGCTTACCAGATTTCCTGCAACTCTCACAACTTGGGGATTCGTCTCCTTTTTCTCCTCTAAACATTTCCGGAATGGTATATAAGGAAATACTTCTTCCCCCATGTTTGTAAGACTAAGATTTTCAGGAACCCGGGTGATATCTACTGCATTTTTGTTGATTGCATATATTTCTCCATGTTCATTTACCGCGATTACACCCTGATCAAGTACTTCCATGAGAATATCAAACTGACTCTCCAATCTCCTGGAACGATTAAACATCTGATCAAAATAATAGGTATTGGTACATACTGACTCCTGATACTGTTTAAACGTGGCCTCTTCCAGTAAATCGTCAAACCCCAGCCTGAACGCGGCTTCAATCATGGTATCGGCAGAGCAGGTTCTCTGTCCTAAATTTATAATTGTGGGAATACCACTTGGCACATAACGCTCTTCATCCGGTGTAACAGCAATCTCTGCCATATCAGTCAGCTTGCTTCCCGGTGCATAGAGTATAAACTTTAAATGGGTAATCCCCAGCTGTTCCAGCTGTGTCACTGCTTCCCTCGCCATAACCTCAGTGATATTAACAAAAATGACTTTTGTTCCCTTCGGAATCTCTTCCAAACGGCGCACTGCTTCTTTAAAATAAGTAACCTGAATTTCCATCCGTTGTGCTTCTGCCGGAATGTATCGATTCGGATCCCCCATGGCATCAAAAGCATCCGTCGAGCCCATATACAAATCGCACGGTTCCATATTCGCTGCCGTTCCATCCATCATGCTATAATTTCGTACAACGGCCCGTTCCTCAAACACCGACCGGACTTGTTGCGCATATGCTTTTCCCGCAAAAGGGTCTAATGCAATAACCGCAATACTCTTTTTCATGCTTTACCTTCCTGTGACGACAAAAGAATCCAATATCAGCTCACGCTACTCTCGCTCCTGTTGTCTCAAGTATAACACAGCAAAAAAAGCTGGTAAAGATATTACCTTTAGTATTTTTCACTTTCAGAAAGCTGGTTATCCGGTACCGTTAATGGCACTGTATCCTGACCGACCCTTAGCTTAAACTGTCTGACTAATTTCTTTAAAAGCTGAGCCTGTCCGGATAATTTCTCGCTGGCCGCAGCACTCTCTTCGGCAGTAACGGAGTTCGCCTGCACCACCTTGGATATCTGGTTGATCCCTTGAGTTACCTGTGCAACGGAAGATGCCTGTTCTTGAGAAACTGTAAAAATCTGTTGAACCAACCCAGTGGATATTCCTGATGATTCCACAATCCTCTCCAGTGAATCCGCTGTCTCTTTTGCAGTGGACATCCCCTCCTGGACTGCCGTGATCGTTGCTTCTATCAGTGCCGCCGTATCATTGGAAGCTTCCGCAGATTTACCGGCCAGGTTCCGTACTTCATCCGCTACAACGGCAAAACCTTTTCCAGCCTCACCTACACGGGCAGCTTCCACGGCGGCGTTAAGTGCCAGAATATTGGTCTGAAAAGCAATGTCCTCAATGGTCCTGATGATCTTACTGATCTCAGCGGAAGAACTGTCAATCTGATTCATGGCTGCGGTCATACGGGCCATCTGCATTTTGCCATTTTCCAGTTCAAGAGCGGTTTCCCGTGATTGCAGGCTGGCTTGCTGCGCATTTTTTGCATTTCCGGTTACATAATCGGAAAGCTCACGAATAGTCGCAGCCAATTCTTCCACGGAAAAAGCCTGCTCTGCAGCCCCCTGTGAAAGGGCCTTTGCATGGCCGGACACCTGCCGGCTTTCTGCAGCAACCTGATTGGCAGACTGATTCATCTGATTTAAAATATTGCTGAAGGTGCGGCTGAGTTTGCGTACAGAAAGCAAAATACCACAAAAGTCACCTGTATAGCTTGCCTCCGCCTGAGTATCTATATCAAAATTGCCATCTGCCATCTGCCCTAACAGATAGTCGATATCATTTACAATTTTTTGCAGATTACCAGACATTTTAGCGAAGGAATCCGCCAAAATTCCGATTTCATCCTGGGAGGAAATGACAAGCGGAACATTTAAATTTCCGTTCGATATGCTCTCCGCTGCCTGCACAATGGGCTGCATGGGTTTAAGCATTTTTTTCAAAAAGTATATGGTAAGCACAAGTAAAAGAAGCAGCGCTGCCATAGAAATAATCACTAACAGAACAACCGTTTTGGTCACTGCCTTATTCACATCCGATACACTTACCCCGGTGATAGACCACCATGTCTCACCGCTGGCTGAGATTGGAGCATAAAACTGTACGGTTTTTTCACCATCGTTACGGATCATCTCCATCTGAAACGGCTGGCCATTGGACATGATGCTCTCAATAGCTGGAATATCCTTGGGTTTTTTCATAAACTCGCCAATGGATTTCCCAACTCTACTGATATCCTCGCTGTTATAGATGATTGTACCTTTGTTGTCAAGAATGGTAGCGTACATGGATGGATATTTGGGGTTGGAGGACTCCACTTTTTTGAAATTACTGACATTAATATCCGCCAGCACCACCCCCTGCACTTCAGAGCCTTTCAAGATTGGAGAGGCATAAGATACCATGGTGATTCCATTGTACTCATATGGAGGGGTCACCGTGCTTTTTTTCGTAGTTGCAGCAGTTTTATAGTATTCCTCGTCAGAATAAGTACTGTAATTTCCAAAAGGCTCAATCACTCCCGATTCATTATTCTTTGTCACACGAAAGGCATAATCTCTAATATCGCTCTGGAACTTATAAAGTTCAAACATTGCCCCCACTCCCACTATATCCTCATTCATAATTACACTGTTTCTGGCAGTGGCGGTCAAAAAGGTCTCCACCTCATAGTTCAAAGGCGTCAGAGTCTGTCCATAAATGGAACTTTGAAACAGACTGGCGACAGCAGGGTCGGAAGGCAGTTTCATCCGCGCTGCTGAAAATCCCCCCTCCTGACAGGCATTTTCCAAATAGGCTTGCATATCATTTGCAACCATTCCGGCAGTATCAAATATTTGCTGGACTTCAATGCTGTTGGATTTGGCTATTGCAGTCAGCTCTCCTGATACGCCTGTTGTAATAGCACTGCCTGACACCATGGCAGTAACTGCAATCAGGATTAAAAAAATTACTGCAAGAAAAAAACCGATGACAACACCTAACTTTGATGCCAATTTCATCTTTTGAAACATATCCTTCCCCTCCATACTCCTAATCTCCATTTTCATGGAATAGGCCGATCAATCCCCGGCTCCTGTTACTCCTCCTTCTCCATGGAAACAAGTGCCTGTCTCTCGTTTTATACCACCACGCCCTTTTTTAAAATGATGTTTGCGTATAGCGCCTTTTCACTTGTCATAATGACAACCGATGACTTCTCCTTTGTCTTTTCGTAAAATTTCCACTTATCGATTTCCTCAAAGCAGCCGGCGCCCCGATCATCATATTTTGCCACAATCTCTTTGTATTGCTCCCAAATGGGTGTTTCCACTTTATCTCCCGGAACCACCGCCATTAAAGTCACCGGATGCTCCTCATAAGTATCCAGGGGGAACACCTGAAGGATTGCCGCCAATATCTCAGCCACGCCGTGTCCATCCATACGAATCACCTTCTGCCCATAGGTATGACCTGGAAAGTTCCCATCACCAATTGTCAGCTCATCCGTATGACCCATTTCACAAAGTACCTTTAACAGTTCCGGACTTAAAATTGCCGGTATTCCTATTAACATCTTTCTTCCTCCTTAGCCAGATAAAAATTCAGGGCTGCTGCCCGGAGATTTTCCATCGCCTGATGCAGCAGCCCGATTGATCAATTAGTTATTCCCTAGTCGTACAGATTCTGTATAATTTCTTCGTTATCCATATTATCAACGGTGTACCATTTACAGCCTGTATCCACGTCAGTTACTGCTTCACCCTTGGCAGCTTTCACTGCCAGTTCAACTGTCTGGTATCCGATCTCTACCGGTGCCTGGGTAACAGCGCCGGCCAGTCTGCCGTCTTTTACCGCATCCTTAATCATGGTACCGGAATCAAATGCAACACCGATTACTTCCTTCCCCAGTCTTCCTAAATTCTCATCACCTGTGATCAGGCCTTCTCCTGTCTTCTGGTTCGATGCGAATATGCAGATCGTATCATCTTTATTTAAGATTGTCTGTGCGTCTGTTGTCATCAGAGAGGCTTCAACCTTTGCAGGAACTGCAACATCCAGAATAACATCCGCAGAGTCGCCCTTGTCCGCTTTTGCGTCACTTACAAATTTTTCATTTCCGGTTACGCATACACTTTTTCCATCGGCTTCAATCAGTTCGGTAATCTTATTAATAAAACCAAGTCCGCGGCTGATAATGGATTCTGATGTGGCATCCTGGTTCAGAACTCCGATCCGGACACTACCAGTGGCTTTTGAAATGATATCCTTTACCAGAGGATATGTATTTTCGGCTGCTACTTCTCCTGCCTTGTAATTGTCCGTAGCCGCATTGGCCACTACGGAACCTGCCGGTGCATTTGGAACACCGGAGTCAAATCCTATGATCGGGATATTTGCATCCTGGGCTTCCTTAATGCTGTCGTTTAAAGCTGATACATCCAGGGCTGCCAGTCCAATTGCATTCGGCTGCATCTGAACCGCATTGTTCACCATCTGAACCTGCTGGGCAATATCCGATTCAGAATCCGGTCCCTGAAATTCCAGACGGACCCCCAATCCCTTTGCTGCGTTTTGAGCGCCCTTATATACTGCCTGCCAATATTGGGACTGAAATCCTTTTGCTACCAGATAAACAGTCATATCGCCGTTAGAAGCAGCTTCTGTGGCTGCAGGTGCCTGAGTACCTTCTGAGGTTTTAGCCTCTGTGACTGCAGGAGCTGCAGAGGTACTGCCCGTTGCTTTGCTTCCGCATCCGGCCAGGGCGGTGGCAATCATTGCCGTGCTCAGTAAAATTCCCAATACATTTCGTTTCATTTTTACTTCCTCCTCAAATTTAAATGATTAATTATGTAAATTCTTTCGAATCACATTCCCTGCACTGCGTTTAATTTTTCTTACGGTTTCTATATACATCAGCAAATACTGCGACAACTAATACTAGGCCTGTTGCTACCTGCTGATAGTGCGTCTGCAGCCCCACAAATGGCAGACCAGTTTTAAGTATTGAAATAATAAACACACCGATCATAGTACCTGCAATCGTACCGGTACCTCCTGCCATTGAGGTTCCTCCGATTACAACACCTGCAATGGCATCCATTTCAAATCCGGCTCCTCCGCCTGGAAGCAAGGTTGAATAAATGGTAGAATATGCAAGTCCTGCGATTCCTGCAAAGGTACCGCTGATGATATATGCGATAATCAGATACTTGTCAACATTAACACCGGATAGCCGTGTAGCCTCTTTATTGCTTCCAAGGGAAAGGATATACCGGCCGGTTTTCGTTTTGTTCAATACGATGGCCATAATGACGGCTGCTGCGATCAGAAGTACAAAGCCGGTGGGGATCAGTAGTCCACTTGCTGTTTTTATCTTGAAAAGGCAGCGGTACCAGCCTTCAGGATCAGAGCCGGATTTCCAGGTAACTGACTGGGCACCTGTGATAATGGAACCGATTCCCTTTGACAGCATCATCGTGCCAAGGGTAGCGATAAAAGGCGGCAGCCCCATTTTAGCCACCAGCAAGCCGTTTATCACACCAAAGATCATGCCGATGAGAATACAGATAATGATTGTCAGCCACATTGGAAAACCTTTGTTTACACTCAGATAACCGGCCACCAGACCTGACATGGTCAATACAGTACCAATCGACAGGTCGATCCCGCCCGTTGCAATTACAAAGCAGATGCCAATCGCCATAAATCCGATATAATACGATGCGTCAAATATATTTACCATGGTATTGTAGGTGGCAAACCGGGGATTCATTATGCCAAATACCCCGTAAATGACAATCAGTGCCAGCAATGCCACCAGTCTCTGTGTACCGATTGCCTTTACAACCGGATTGTTTTTCAGTTTTTCCATCTCTTTCTCCTCCTGGATTAATTTCTCAAGGTGGCCGCAGTCATGATACGTTCCTGCGTCACTTCTTCAATGGGAAGCTCTCCTGTGATACGTCCCTCACACATTACGATGACTCTGTCACTCATACGAAGGATCTCTGTCATTTCTGATGATATCATGATGATGGATTTTCCCTGCTTTACCAGTTCATTCATTAAATGATAGATCTCACTTTTTGCACCTACATCAATTCCTCTCGTCGGTTCATCAAAAATCAGGATATCACAGTTTTTGATCAGCCATTTTGCAATAACTACCTTCTGCTGATTCCCTCCTGATAAGTTCATTACCAGCTGGTTCACGCTGGGAGTCTTGATGTTCAATGTTTTCACATATTGTTCTGCTTCCCTCTGTTCTTTCTCTTTTTCAATGAACAGACCCTGGGTAAAATCAGGCAGGGAGGCCATAGTTGCATTTTCGGCTACGGTTTTCTGGATGACAAGGCCAAACCGCTTGCGGTCCTCAGACAAATATCCGATTCCATGCTTTACCGCATCCTCTGTTGTCTTTATCTCCGCTTTCTTTCCATTAATGAATATATCTCCGCTTTCTTTTCTATCAGCCCCAAAGATCACTCTGGCTGTCTCTGTTCTTCCTGCTCCCATCAGACCGGAAAAGCCCAGGATCTCGCCCTTACGCAGTTCAAAGCTGACATCCTTCACCAATCTTCCGGCATTTAGATTCTCCACCTTAAGGACAACCGGTGCGTCCTCTGGAACATTGCTCACCTGCTTTGGCGTCTCATAAATGACACGCCCTACCATCATATTAATGATGTCATCCTTGGTGCAATCTCTGGTGACCAGCGTTCCTACATAACTGCCATCACGCATAATAGTCACCCGGTCTGTAATTACTTTGATTTCATCCATCCGATGGGATATGTAGACAATTCCCAGTCCTTTGGCCCGTAGATCCCGGATGATTTTAAACAGCTCCTCGATCTCTGCCTCTGTCAAAGCTGCTGAGGGCTCATCAAATACAATCAGCTTCACTTCTCTGGAAATAGCCTTAGCAATTTCACACATCTGCTGCCTGCCTACAGTCAGGTTCCCCATGATTTCCGCCGGGTTAATATCTATGTTCAGTTTATCGAACAGCTTCCTGGCCTCCCTGTTCAACTGGGAATCGTCGATCAGACCGCCCTTCATCATCTCCCGGCCAATGAAGATATTCTGTGCGACCGTAAGATGATTCATCATATTAAGCTCCTGATGCACAATGGCAATTCCTGTGTCCTGGGCTTCCTTTGGAGTGGTAAACTCCATCTCTTTTCCTTCAAACTCAATCGTACCGGAGTCCTTTGAATAAATACCGGTAAGTATTTTCATCAGTGTGGATTTTCCTGCACCATTCTCACCCATTAACGCGTGAACCTCGCCGCTTTTCACTTCCAGGTCCACATGATCCAGTGCATGCACACCGGGAAACGACTTGTCAATTCCCTTCATTCTAAGCATCACGTCGCCCACATTTTCACCTTCCATCTCCTCTGATTATGAGAGCGAACCGTTTCGCTCCTTCTTCTATCATTATATATTCTTCAATATTTTTTCCTATAGAGGATCTTACAAAAAAAGAGGAATATTTTACTTTTCCGTAAAATACTCCTCTTTTTCTTTCTTCTGTTTGATTGATGATGCCGTTATAACGGAAACTTTTTCTCGATTAAAACGGAAACAGCAGTTTCTGGTTTTCATCCGTGTAGATATTGTCTACCGTAATGATCTCAGTTTCAGAATAAATGATCTTCTCTACCTTCTTTCCCTTTGCGATTTCCACGGCCTTCTGTATTCCTAAGTAACCCATGTTAAAGGGTTTCTGGACAATGAGCGTATCAATGATCCCTTCTTCCAGATACTGGATTCCCTCCACATCATTATCAAATCCCACAATATATATCTTATGTTTCAGATCCATTTCCCGCACGGCCCGGGCAACTCCGACTGTGGAATAGAGATTTAAACCGGCAATCAGATTGATTTCCGGCTTTTCTTCCAGAAGCTGCTTTGTCTGCTCATAAGCCTGTTCATAGTCTGAATTGCTGTATAATACAGTTTCAATCCGATTTTCGTATTTGCCTAGTCCAATCCTGACCCCCTGTTCACGTTCAATGGCGGTGGAAGAAGCTTTTACAAAAGACATAATGGCGATTTTCGTATCCTCTTTCATATAATCCAGCATTTTGTTGCCCATCTGGGTTCCTGCCTCTATGTTATCCGTGCTGACACAGCACTCTGCCAGATCCTCATCCAGCATGGAATCCAGCAGAACCAGTTTGATGCCGGCTTCCTTTATTTTCCATACGGAACCCGTCATCTCCGAATATCTGATGGGTGACAATGCGATCACATCGGGATTCAGCTTAATTGCTTCATCAATATATTTTTCCTGTGTTACATAATCGTTCTCAATTTGAGGAGCAAGGATGACGATATCAGCCTGGTACTCCCTGGCCGCACTTTTTGCGCCGGATATCATGGACATCCAAAAATCATTTGTTTCATCCATGACCTTAGGAATAAAAACAATCTTTACCTTTTTATTCTCTCTGAATTCTCCCAGCCGAATCAGGGATAAAGCAAAACAGGAAGCAGCCAACAGAAGCAACACTAAAACAATTCCATTTTTATGCTTTTTCATCTGTATCCTCCTTGCGCTCCGGCAGCAGGAAGGGGATTTCAATGGTAATGGTCGTTCCTATTTCCCTTTCGCTGTCCACCCAAATTCCATATTCCTCGCCGTAATACAGCTTTAAGCGGTTCTGTATATTACCCAGCCCTACTCCATTGTGTTTCCCCCCGGTTTTATTTTTGTTCCGGAAAAGGTTCTGCAGAGTCTCTTCTTCGATCCCTATTCCATCATCCATCACCTTAAGGATAACTTTATTTTCCAGACGATACCCTGTGATCCAAATATGACCGCACCCTTCTTTATACTTAAGTCCATGATACAGCGCATTCTCTACAAGGGGCTGCATAACCAGTTTTATGATATGGCATTCCAGTATATCCGGATTCACCTGGATATCAAAGGTTACCTTATCCCTATAACGCATCTGCTGAATTAAGAGATAATTTTTCGTGTATTCCAATTCCTGGCTGATTGTGACAAACACATCGGAATTCCCGATGGCCTGCCGAAAGAACCGGGCCAATATGGAAGTCATTTTTATGGCCTGCTGGGAATCATCGGTTTCAATCATCCAGATGATAGAGTCCAGAGTATTATATAAAAAATGGGGATTGATCTGTGACTGCAAAGCTTTCAGTTCGCTTTTCCGCTTTTCCACCTGTTCCGCCATATTCTTCTTCATCAATTCATCAATATGTTCCGTCATTCGGTTAAAGGACCGGTTTAAGCTGGCAATCTCATTATCTCCTCCTGCATCAATGTATACCGGCTGAAATCTTCCCTCCTGCACCTTCTTCATACCTGCCTGAAGCTGCTTGATGGGTTTTGTTATGCTGTCGGACAGGAATATGGCAATTACGCCTGCCAGGACGATCAGCGCCAGTGCCATGCCAATGTACATGGCTCTCATGGCCTGTTCTCTTTTTACCAGCTCAGAGGTATACACAACCCCTACAATGGTCCAGCCGGTTTTTCCTGAGCGAAAGGTGGTATAAATCTTATTCTCCCCGTTCTCATCTTTATAGGAGATTCCTGTTTTCTGATTCAGAACTTCTTTCAGCAGCTCATTTTTTACCCCGCTTAAGATCAGCTGCTGCTGGGGATGGTATACGATTTCCCCTTTCTGATCCACAATATATACATATCCTTTATTCCCAAGATGGATTGATTCACATAAGTCATTGATCACATCATAATTTAAATCAAGAATAAACAGTCCTTCCACCTTTTGGGTCTTGGGATTCTGGATTCCTCTGCTGAGTGTCACCACCCATTTATAATCTCCCTTCACCAGATTCTGGACATGGGAAGAGGAAATGACAATTTCACTTCCTGCCTCTTTTGCCTCCCTGTACCATTCCTTCTTTTCCAACTGTGCTCTGGTATTCATCGCACGGTTTCCGCCGTTGATAAAATACCTGCCATTGTTTCCAAGGATCGCAATATTGTAAATATCCTTTCTCACCTGAAGAATGGTCTGGAATTCTTCCTTCAGATGAGGCCACACTCCGGTTTCATCATCACCAAACAGATATTCCCGCATGTCCCGGTTGCTGACCACCACATGAGAGATGTTTTCCATATGATCTACATAATTTTCGATGCTTAAGTTTACCTGTTCAATCAACCGGCGGCTGTTCTCCTCGGAATTTTCCATCAGGTTCTCTTTGGTATATTTTATAGAAAAGAACATGAATGCAGTCACAATCAGCAGAACCAGGCAGGAGAAATAAATGATCATGCTGGTACGAATGCTTTTAAACCTTATTTTCCTAATCATTTTTTCCCTTCTGTCCGGTTACGGATTTTGCATATTCCCTGGGTGTAATCCCCACAGTCTTTTTAAAAATAGAACTGAAATAATTGGAATCACTATACCCACAGCGTTCTGCAATCTCATAGGTTTTCATGGTTGTGTTTTTCAGCAGTTCCTTAGCCGCTTCCATCCTGGCCTTAGTCAGAGCCTCCACAAAGGTCATACCGGTATAATTTTTAAATGCGGAGCTGAAATAACTGACACTGATCGCCAGCTTACTGCACACCTCCTGAAGGGAAAGACTGCATTCGGAATAATGCTCCGAGATATAATTAAGGGCCATTGCCGCCCGTTCTTCTCCATAGCTGCTGCGGTTCCTGTTCATGATATCTGCCGCAGAATCAAAAAAATCCAGCAGCTTTTCTTCCATTTCAGAGATATAACTGCAGCCGTAAAGGCCGGAAAGAAGCTCCTGCCCCTTTAGGAAAAGATCAGCGTCCTCCATGTTCAGACGTTCCAAAGAATTCATCACGGCCAAAATAAGGCTCTGACAGAAAATCACAACCTTGGTTCGTGAAAGCCATTTCTCGCTGCATTCGTCCCGGATCGAGGAGACTTCCCGTCGTATCTCCTCCTTTAAATTGCTCTGGACGGCAAGAACCAATCTCTTTTCCCTGTCATTTTTTTCAAATCCGGCATCTGGCTGAAACCGGCATTTCTGGTATTGATCCCATTCATATACGTGGGTTTCCTTTTCCAGATAAAGGTATTCCTTCATACCCAAGGCTTTTTCATAAGAAAGACTCAAGCCGTTTAAATTCATGACAGCGATCCCCATCAGACAGAACACTTCAATCCCTAATCTGCTGCTGATGTCCTGTACCATCGTTTGGCATAAGCGGGCCATATTATGATCCGGATCGTCGCTGCGGCACCGCTTAATATACGCAATCATGGTTCCGTCATTTCCTTGAAAGGCCAGAACATCCTCCGGGTATTTGGCCCTGGTAAATTCCGTCATTTGCTCCAAATCCATCCGGCTGACCGGCTCTCTTGGAAAGAAAATTGCAGCACAGTAGCTGTCTCCACGAAAGTTGATTTTAAATTCTCTCAGCTTTTCCCCTATGGCTTCCTCCGGTACCTTTCCCTGGGCCAGCTGAAGCAGAAACTGGTTTTCCAGCAATGGATAGCTGTCTTCGTACCGGATACGCACCTGCTGATTATTCCTCTCATCCTCCAGAGTCTTATGGATTTCCATTAAGTTTTCCGTCAGCTCAGCCGATGTGACAGGCTTCAATATATAGGAAAACACATGATATTCCAGCGCTTTTTTTGCATATTCAAATTCTTCATATCCCGTAATAATTGCTACCTTGGTATTTTTGGCATTTTCATATACATACTTTGCAAGTTCCAGCCCATCCACATAGGGCATGCAGATATCGGTGAGAATCAAGCTGACCGGTTCCCGGTCAATAAATGCTATGGCCTCCCTGCCGTTCTCACAGGTACCAACCAATTCGTAGCCCAGTTCCTCCCATGGGATTTTTTTAGAAATCCGTTCCCGGATTAATATTTCGTCATCCACCAGCAATACTTTATACATGTTTTCCCCCGTCAAACAATCCTTCCTATGGACTCTCCCTCTGACAGCATGGTCTGGAGTATTTCCACCTGTGGTTCCCGGCAGTTGCCGTTCTTTAACCGTTCCATCATAATCTCAGCTGCCCTCACAGCAATTTGTTCCATGGGCTGTGTGATCATCCAAAGCTTAGGCTTCACCACCTGAGCCAGCATCATATTGTCAAACCCGATTACGGAAATTTCCTTTGGAAAAGAAACATTCTGTTCATTCATAGCAATCACGGCCCCAAGTGTAATCTCATAATTACTTAAAAACACTGCTGTCGGCCGTTCTTTCATGTTTAACATTTTTTTCATGGCTTCATACCCGTGCCCAACAGTCAATTCTCCCTTCAGGATGCAGGCTTCTGCCCCTGGTTCATCCATTGCACCGCAAAAACCATAAAGCCGCTTTCTGGCCGTATAATAATGCTCATCCCCGCAGATCATTCCGATCCGGCGGTGTCCATATGCCAGCAGCTTCTCCACCGCCAGCCTTGATGCCGTTTCATTGTCAACAATCACGCTGTCAAATTCCTGATCTTCGAAAATCCGGTCAATCAGTACAATAGGAATCCCCCGTTCCCTGGCAGGTTTTAAATAACCGGAATTTTCAGACGTGGGAAAAGTGATAATTCCATCCACCTGTTTGCCCAGGAGAAACTGTATCTCTTCCGCCTCTAATTCCGGATTTCCACGGCAGTCACAAAGAAACATCCCATATCCGTGCTGTCGAAGAATGTCTTCCATCCGGGATATGATGGTTCCTGCAAAAATATTTTTCAAATCATGGAGCAGGACTCCTACGATCCTGGTCTGCCTTGTTTTTAGGCCCCGGGCAACTTCATTGACTTCGTAATGGAGTTCCTCTATTGCCCTGCCGATTGCCGCCCTGTTTTCCGGCAGGACATTGCCGCCATTTAAATATTTGGAAATCGTAGCCAATGACAGCCCTGTCAGCTTTTGAATGTCTCTTATTGTTGCGCCCATAGTCTTCCTTTCCTGACCGCGAAACGTTTCGCTCTTTTTCCTTTTCATTATACATAATCTACGGCAAAAAGAACAGTATCAAAATTACATGCTCCCCACGGCTCACAAAAAGAAAGAGAAGCTTCCTCTCCGGCAGCTCCTCTTTCTTTTCCCTATTTTATGATGTAGCCATCCTCATCCCACAGGTCATGCCAGTCTGATGCTCCTTCCCAGAGGAACACCTGCCCTTTTACCAACCGGTTATTGCGCTCCAGGGTTGCAATTGTTTTCATCTCATCCTCTGTAAGCGGATCTTCTGTCATGGCTCTTAAGTTGCTGACATACTCTGCTTCATAAATGGAAAATGGAATGGGGATCTGCCCTCTCTGTCTGGCCCATTTGAGTGCAATAAGGGCCGGATGGCATCCGTGAGCCTCTGCGATTTTCTTCATCTCAGGCTGCTGTAAGTCTGCAATATCTTCCTGGCACATATCCCGTTCCGGACGCTGAGGCGAACCAAGGGGCATGAAGCCTACAGGCTGAATCTTATGTGCCACAAGATAATCAAACAGCTCCTTCTGCTGGAAGCAGGGATGAAGTTCCATTTCACAGGCGGCGGGCATGACCTTCATCAACGGCAAAACTGCCTCCAGCTTCGGTATGGTCATATTGGAAATGCCAATGTTGCGGATAAGTCCTTTTTCTACAAGAGCCTCACACTGTCTGTATGTACGGATGAATTCCTCTGTGCTGAAGGGTCTGGAATCCGGATTGCGGGAATCTGCATCACAATGAGGGGCATGATAGTTTGGAAACGGCCAATGGATAAAGAACAGGTCCATATAGCCGCACTGCAAGTCTAAAATGCTCTTTATGCAGGATTCCTCTACCCGCTCATGCATATCATTCCACACCTTTGTCATGATAAACAGTTCTTTTCTATCCACCACGCCTTCCTCAAACGCATCCTGGAATACCTTTCCGATCTGGTCCTCATTGCCGTAGCAGGCGGCACAGTCAAACATCCGGTATCCGCAGCGGATTGCCCCTGCAACAGCAGAGGACACCTGCTCCGGGGTAAAACGGTCAGAACCAAAGGTTCCCATTCCAACACAGGGAATCTGCTCTCCCGTATACAGTGTTACTTTCGGCACATCTGCCGGATTAATAAATTCTCCCATCTGTTTCTTCTCCTCTTCATTTTTTCTTGTTTATTATAAAATCGTTATGGTATAACTTAACTCTTCTAAATGCCCTGGTTCTGCAATCAATACATTTCTCTTGTGCTCCAATACATCGTCTTCATCACTGCAGGTGGAAAGACCGGACCATGGCTCCATAGCAATAAAAGGTCCGTTGTTGTTCGAGGACCACAGAATCAGATACGGAAACTGTGGAAACTCCAATTGGATTCCTTTATGCCCCTGCCTGTGGATGTACTGTATTTTCCGGGATTTTAACTGATCAAAAATCATTGCATCCTCTTTAAACAGGTCGTGATTTAAGCGTAATGTATTACTGCCTTCCAGCATGGCCGTTCTTTTTCCCATGTCGATCAGTCCTGTCTCTGTCACAGGAGCAGGAACCGTACAATTTTCCTCCCGTTCAAAAACAATCTTATAGTCGGAATAATCCTCACCGCTGTCCAGGGGACAATTAAATGCAGGATGACCGCCTATAAAAAACGGCATATTCGCAGTATCCCTGTTCAAGATCCCATAGGTTACCTGTATCTGCTTTTCCTTCAGCGTATAAGTGATGGACAGACGGAATTGATAGGGATACTGAGCAAGCATAGACTCATTTTCCTCAATGGAGAAACAAATTTTGTCTTTGAAAATGAATTCCAGTTTAAATTCTTCCTTCCGTACAATGCCATGCCTTGGCATGTGAACCGGCGTTCCATCTTCCGTCACTGCCTGGTCTTCTCTCAGACTTCCGCATATGGGAAACAGCACAGGCGCCTGGCCGCTCCAATACCGGGAGTCTCCCTGCCATAAATATTCCCGTCCACTCTTGTCCCTGATTGAGGTCAAACCTCCGCCTTTTGTTGTAAATTCCACGCATAAATCGTCATTCTCCAATTGACAGTTCATTGCATCCCCCGATCCTGCATACTTCAATCTCCGGCAGCAGCCGTTCCATATCCTCAAGTCTGTAATATCCGGTTTCTTCCCTTAATGCTGCGGCTGCTGAAATAGCGCTGGCTTTTCTAAGGATATCTTCCACAGGCAGGCCCTGGCTGAGCCCCAGGGCAAAACCGGCAATCATTGAATCCCCGCACCCCACCGTATTAACCGCATGGATCTTTGGCACTGTAGCCCGGTAAACTCCCGTATCACAAACAACGAAGGATCCGTCTTTTCCAAGAGAAACCGCCACGATTTCCACTCCACGCCTATGGATCTCACCGGCTGCCCTGATCATCTCCTCCAGACTGTCACAGGACTTTCCGGTCAGCATCCGGATTTCGTCCAAATTTGGCTTAATCATGGTTGGCCGGGCCTCTATCCCCATCTCAAGAAGCGATCCGCTGGTATCCAGTATCACCTTTTTTCCAAGGTCTTTTCCAATCTTTATCAGGCGCTGGTATGCAGTTCCATTAAGACCTTTTGGAACGCTTCCAGATATAGCCACCACCTCTGCCTGTCTGGCCAATTCTTCAAACTGCCCAGTAAACCGCCAGAAATCTTCCATTGAAACTGTAAAACCCGGCTCCAGAAATTCAGTCTGGATTTTATTTTTCTCATCCCAGATATTAATGCAGGAACGGCTTTCCTCCTTTAAATGACAGAATGCACTTTTAATCCCAAATGGCTTTAATGAATCCTCAATATAGCTTCCCGCATGGCCGCCGATAAAACCGGTAGCAACCACTTGGGCACCGGCAATGGCAGCCGGCTTGGAAACATTCAGTCCTTTTCCGCCCGGAGTATAAGTACATTCCTTTACCCGGTTTACTTCTCCTATGCAAAACCCATCCACTACATAGCGTTTATCAATTGCTGCATTCAGTGTCACCGTCAGTATCATGGCTGCCTCCTATTCTTCATTTACCAGCAGCACTTTTCCCTTGACCTGGCCTGGTAACTTGAACATCTGGAAGGCCTCCTGTGCCTGGCTCATGGGAACCTTTTTATAGATAAAACCCGGATCGAACTTAAGCTGTCCAGTCGCAAAGTAGTGTGCAGTCAGGCTCCACTCTTTTCCAGGGAATGGGGAACTGTATGACATCCAGGAACCGGTCAGATAAAATTCCTTCCGGTTCATATTTTCCCACATGGCCGGAGTAAACTCAAGTTCCTCGTGGGGAGTGCCTACAAAGCACACATGGGCTTTATTAGCCGCCAGCTCAAAGCCCATATGCATGGTGGGAATCTGTCCGGCTGTCTCAAATACGTAAGAAAACCCTTTCCCATCAGTGATAGCCATGGCCTTTTCCATATAGCCATCTTCTGTGGTGTTGACGGTTTCATCGGATCCCAGCCTTTTTGCAAGCTCCAGACGCTCATGGCTGATATCAAATACCACCACTTTTCTGGAACCAAATATTTTAGCCCACTGCATCGTAAACATGCCTATGGTTCCGCCGCCTAAAACAGCAACATACTCACCGCCCTTATACTCATTCTGGAAAATCCCATGAAGGGCAACAGTAGATGGTTCAAACATGGCGCCCTGCTCATAGGAAATGCTCTTATCAAACACAACCGCGTTCTGCTCCGGTAATACGACGTAATCCGCATTACTTCCCTGCTGTCTGGAACCGATAAAGCTGTAATGCTTGCAAAGGGAAAAGTTTCCATTCTGACAATCATCACATTTCATACAGGGAAGCAACGGTGCTCCGGATACTCTGTCACCGACCTTAATTTTCTTAACGCCCTCTCCTACTTCCACCACATCACCGGAAAATTCATGTCCCAGCACGATGGGATAATAGTGGACTCCATGATGCAGTACTCTGGGTATATCAGAACCGCATATGCCGGATGCTTTCACTTTCACTTTTACCAGTCCCGGTCCTGCCACCGGTTCCTCATAATCCTGATATTTCACATTTTCATTTGCACAAACTACTGCCGCTTTCATTTTCATCCTCCTACTTTTCCATAATTGTCTGTAAGGAATCGTATATGTCCAGATAATTCCGGTAATTCCGGTCATATACCTCCCGATTGTCCTGATTTGGTACATGGTAGCGCTTATTTTTAACTGTTATCTTTACCGCATCTTCAAAATTCCCATAGACGCCTACTCCTACGCCAGCCAGAATGGCAGCGCCAAGGGTGGTGGCGGTATCGGAAGAAGGAACTGCAATGGGCTTTCCCGTCACATCCGACTTGATTTGTGTCCATAAAAGGGAATTTGCAGAACCTCCCATTGCCCGGAGTACACTCACCTTAGCGCCTGCATGCTCGGCAACCTCCAGATTATGCTTTAAGGACATGGCAACGCCTTCCATGGCTGCACGGATTAAATGCCCTTTTGTCTTGCTGAAATCCAGGCCATAATAAACACCCTTTGCCTTTGGGTTCCAGATAGGAGAGCGCTCACCTGCCATATAAGGCAGAAAGATCAATCCATCACTTCCCGGAGCAGTTTCCTGCGCCAGATCATTAAACAAATCCAATGAGCTTCTGCCGCAGCGCCTGCCTTCTTCTCTCTCATAATCAGCCAATTCCCGCTCCAGCCAGCGCATCACTCCGCCGCCGCCTGTTGTACCGCCCTGAAGCAGCCACAGGCCGGGAATTACATGGTAACCAAGAATCAGCCGCATATCTGCCTTATATTGATCCATACAAATGCTCATTCCGCCTGCCTGCCCGCCCTGTTCCTGTGTTTCTCCCGAATGGATCACACCGGCGCCAAGGGTTCCGCAGGCAGCATCAAGACCCCCGGCCACGACAGGAGTCCCGGCAGCAAGGCCGGATTGTGCCGCTGCATGGTCAGTCACTGTTCCGATCACTTCATGGCAGGAATAGATCTCGGGCAGGATCCCTTCCGGGATACCCAGCGCTTCACACATTTCCTGATTCCAGGTACCTGTATGCATATCAAAGCAATGCAGTCCGTATCCCTGAGAGACATCCTGCGTCATTTTTCCAGTCAGCTTACATGCGATGTAGCTGTTAGACTGGAGAATTTTATATGTATGCTCATACACCTGAGGAAGATTTCTCTGATACCAGATGATTTTAGCTGTGGTATAGGATGGCTGAAGAGAATTGCCGGAAATTTCAAAGATTCTTTTTTCTCCCACCCTGTCATTTAATTCCTTGCAGATATCGTTTGCTCTGGTATCCATCCAGATTGGCGTATCAGCCAGAACATTTCCTTCCCGGTCAACCGCTACTGCCGCCCAGCTCTGCCCGTCGATTCCGATTCCGGCAATTTGCCCTGCCGGGATTTTGGATTGTTCCAATACCCCTTTTATCCCGCGGCAAATCCCTGTCCACCAGTCCTCCGGGTTCTGCTCCGCCCAACCTGGCTTTGGATAATAAACCTCATATTCTTCGCTGGCAGAGGAAATAACATTTCCTCCCTGGTCAAAAAGAGCCACCTTGCAGGCGCTTGTACCGATATCGATTCCCAATAAATATGGTCCCATATCATTCTCCGTCCTGTTTCTATTTTGCCTTATGGTCGCATCCGCATACCAGGATGCGGTTTTTTACAAGTTCCTTTACAGCCTCCATTCCAACGCCTCCCAGTTTTTTGGGATCAAACATATCCGGATTTTCTGCAATCAGCTTCTTTCCTGCATCTGTGTAGGCAACTCTCAGTTCTGTTGCAAAATTCACCTTGCACATACCTCTCTGCACGCACTCCCGGATATCCTCGTCTCTTAAGCCTGACGCACCATGAAGTACCAGGGGGATTGAAACCAGCGACCTGACCTCCGAAACTCTTTCTTTGTCCAGAACAGGCGTATCTGCATAGAATCCATGGGCCGTTCCAATGGCTATTGCCAATGAATCCACCCCCGTGCGTTCAACGAACTCCCTGGCCTCTGCCGGGTCGGTATTCGTATCTCCCTCGGCTTCCAGATCATCTTCCTTTCCGCCCACCTTACCCAGCTCCGCTTCCACCGTAACACCGCAGGCTTTTGCAACCTCTGCCACCTTTTTAGTAAGGGCGATATTCTGTTCAAAGTCCTCATGGGAGCCGTCGATCATGACCGATGTATAACCTGCCTGGATGGCCCGCACCGCAAGCTCAAAGCTGCTTCCATGATCCAGATGGAGACATACCGGAATACCGGCCTTTTCAGCCTCCGCAGCTACCAGGGCCTGATATGTTTTTAAGGTTCCATACTTTACAGTAGACGGTGTGGTCTGAAGGATCACCGGAGCCTGCAGCTCCTCAGCTGCGGCAATGACCGCCTTTACCATCTCCATATTTTCCACATTAAATGCTCCTACTGCGTATCCACCCTTCTGTGCATCCAGCAGCATCTGCCTCGACGTAACTAATGCCATTGTACTTCCTCCTTAAATGTGATGGTTTTTTTGTTCTGACTTTAATTATAAAGATATTTCCCCAAATAATTAGTGCCTTATGAGACAACCCAAGGCTGATAATGTCGTGTTTTCGAACATCTTGACTTAGGTCTCCTCTCTTGGTAAACTGGTGATAGCAACGGAAAACAGGAGGTACGCTATGAGAACGGTATATACTGATCTGAATATTAAGATTACTATTAATGATACAACATTCCTTGTTCTGAACATTGTGTTCGAGCGCTTTCTACGTTCCATGCCCAGGCACAGCCATGGGAACAACAGCTACGAGATCCATTACATTCCCTATGGTCATGGAACTGTCTATATTGATGACCAGGTTTACGATATTACCCCTAATACCCTTTACATGACCGGTCCCCATGTGGAGCATGAACAGATCCCTATTAAAAATGATCCAATGACAGAGTATTGCATCTATTTCAAGCTCCAGAGTTCCGGTGCCGGGAATCTGGGAACAGAAACCGTGGCATATAAATTCCAGCATACCCATTTCTGGTTCGGTCAGGATACCCAGGAGTTATATCCGCTGATGCAGCAGATTTTCTTTGAACTGGAGCACCGGTATACCGGTTATATGATTCAGGTAGAAACTCTGCTTCAGCAGTGTGTGGTGAAGATTGTCCGCAATTATGAAAACATGCGGCAGTCAAAGGTACATTTTTCTCCGTCCAATTTAGTGGACAGCAAATATATCATTGTTGAAGAAAGTTTTCTTTATGAATATGAGACCCTTACTTTAGAAAACCTGGCCGCACGCCTTGGCTTAAGCATCCGGCAGACAGAACGATTTTTAAAAGAATACTATGGTAAGACATTTCTTCAGAAAAAGACTGAGGCAAAGATGTCCATGGCAAAAATTTATCTAAACGACACCGGCTTAAACATTTCAGAAATTGCCGACCGGCTCAATTATTCATCTGTCCAGCATTTTTCCTATGCCTTTAAGCAGTATTACGGAATTTCAGCAAGCAATTATCGGAAAAACTGTCAATAAAACATGCACTTTTAACGGAAGGCGGTCAAGCCTCACTTTCAAAGTGCATGTTTTTCTGCTTTCTATAATTCGGCAGATCCAATTTAGCCAATGTAATTCCCCATTCTCCTTGGCATACAAACTTTGATACATCACGGGAAACGAATCCCTAAGATTCATACATTTTATGAAATACCATCTTCACAATTCCTACGGAACTCAATATCAGGAATACATAAACACATTTGAATATGTCCAACGAAAATAAAAAGGTCATAGAAATCCTGTCGTGCCTCGCATAATTTATAATGCTTCCAAACACATTCGTAGAAACAAATGCAGCGGCAAAAATAATAATCTGATATAAGTTAAGAACCAAAAAAGAATCTTCTGTTTTCACAAGGCTGTGCTGTAGAATTGTCATCATAAGATATACACCAGATGCAATTACTCCACTTAGCAGTGAAAATATGGTAATAAAAACAACATTGATTATACTGCCCGAAAGATTTACAGGGAGCATGATTAAAACCACCATATATATTAAATACAGCCTGCATATGTATCTGCTTCCCTTTTGTAAATTCCTATCTAGAACCCGGCCCATTAACGGAAGCAATAATGTTCCACCTAAATTATATAATGTTATATATAGTGATACCAGCTTTGAGGAATATCCCAGCACTGTTTTAAGATAAACCACATTCAGCGTAAATCCAATGCACAGAAATAACAAGTCTAAAATAAGCGCCCATAATATTTTCTTATTATCACTTATCTGCTGCAAGAATGGCCTGCTTATTTTATTACCATTATTATTATTTATAATATTCTGTTTCCCGCTTATTTTTCTGATTGCATAAAACTGTAATGTAAGGCCAAATAATGATACGTACAATAGTGCTTTGTATTGAATGCTGTTCATAACATCTCCAACAAAGAAAGCCAGGAGAAAAACAAAAATTGTGTTCAGTGACATGAATACAAACCGCATACGGCTAAAGAACTGACCTCTGTCACTAATAGTAGTAATCTCCCTCATTAAGGGCTGCCAACATATACCAACGCCATATTCTGTGGATATCTGATAAATAATGATTAAAGCCGTATAGTTCCAGACCCCCAGCAAGTTCCATGGAACAGATAATAGTACTACAACAAAAATCACTTTTACAATAATACTGATTTCTATCATTTTCACTTTGCTCCACCCTCTAAAGACGAATATCAGAGGGAGTCTTACCAATGCAACCAAAGGTATTAATGATATAATGAAGGTGATATTTACAATCTTTAATAATAGGATATCGGTTAGAAACAGTACCATAATATCGCCTGTCAGTGTATTCGTAATTATCTGGTTAAAAGAGTTAAAGATAATCGCCTGCTTCTGGCAATATCTTTTCTCACGATTAACAACAATGTCTTCCATTCTTCTTCTTTCCATTGCCATCCCTCTTATTTTCATATTCTCTGAAATACATGTTCCATACTTTTTATCAATGTATTTCGCAGAATGCATGTTTTATTGACAAATCATTTGAAACCATTATAATAATATTAATGTTAAAAAAATATCCATATTTTGATTGTTTTTATCATTAAATTGAGGTGCCTATGCAAATTTCGGTTGATCATCAACATAGAGAGTTAAAAATGCATGGATCTAAAGAATATCCCATTTTAATCAGTAAAGAAGTGCTGTCCAGATATGACAAAGGTTATTTTCTGGATCATTGGCATCCAGAAATAGAATTTACCTATATTATAGAAGGTGAAATTCTATATACCATCAATGGTTTTGAACTTCTATTAAAAGAGGGACAGGGAATTTTCTGTAATCAAAACATGATGCATAGCGGGAAAATGCATAACAGGCAAGAATGCAAGTATTTATCCATCACATTCCTGCCTAAGCTCATTTATGGCTTTGAATTAAGTCGTATTAAGACAAAATATATAGATGAAATCGTTAAAAACCCGTCTCTGTCTCACCTTTTGCTGCTAGACAATGACCAAGGTGCAAGAACTATCCTGGAAATTTTATCAGAGATTAATACTTTGCAATTGATAAATAAAGAAATCAATGAATTAAAACTGCTTACACTTTTAACCTCCATATGGATGAATTTATATGACTGCTTTGAAAAATCAAAGGATGAATTATCAGTATGTTCTTATAATGAGAAGGAGCTGAATCGGCTAAAGAAAATATTAGAATATATACATAATAATTATGGCAGTAAGATATCTTTAGAAGAGATTGCCGGTACCATAAACATTTGTACCAATGAATGCTGTCGATTCTTTAAGAAACATATGAACGCAACGATAAGTGCCTATATATCAGACTATAGAATTGAAAAAAGTCTATACCTATTAGATAATACTGATTTAAGTATTACAGAATTATCGCATGATATAGGTTTTTCTAGCGGAAGCTATTTTACTCAGGTTTTTCGTAAGAAAATGGGCTTTACTCCCAATCAATATAGGAATAGAAAAAATGATCATATATAAAAAAGCGATTCTTCATGGTTTTTATGATGTGACCCCAATAAGTTGGATTTTTTGGTCTAACTTATTGAGGTCAGTTCATTATTATCATTGCAGAACCGCTTTTTTATTTTACAGCTTAATTTTATATTTTAAAGGAATAATAATACGACTTCCCCTTTTCCGTCAGCCGCCGGATATCCACCTTAAAGATATCACTGATACAGCTATGTACCCTGTGGTCCGAAGCTTCCTCATAAGCAACCACCCTCCCATTTTCCATCACAGCCAGCCGGTCTGAATAATTGAGAGCCAGATTGAGATCATGCAAAACCAGAACAATGGTTTTTCCAAGTTTCCTGTTTAAACTGCTGATAAGCTCCATAATTTCATAGGAAACATTAATATCAAGATAAGTTGTGGGTTCATCCAGAATAATAACCGGCGTATCCTGAGCCAGCACCATGGCAAGAAAAACACGCTGACGCTCTCCACCTGAAAGCTGACGCACATTTTTATTTCGAAGAAACTGGCAGCATGTCATTTTCATGGCATATTCCGTCAGCCGTTTATCCTCGGCAGAAGAGAAACTGACCGGAGACTGGTGGGGATATCTTCCTGACATCACCGCATCTTCCACTGCCATATCCGGTACGTGGCTGCTTTGAAGCAGCACGGATACGTTCCTGGCAAACTCCTTCCGTTTCATACCGCCGATTTCCTTATTCTCTAAAAATACCTTTCCCTTATCAGGATGCAAAAGCCGGGAAGAAAGCTTTAACACCGTGCTTTTACCACATCCGTTGGGTCCGACGATGGTGGTTATCTTACCTTTTTCAAAATTTAAGTCCATCCCACGGATCAGCGGCTGCCTGTTATAAGAATAAGTCACTTCCTCAAGCCTGATCATAATTTCCATCATTCCTTCCGCCTGTTTTTAAGAATCAGATAAAGAAAAAACGGCCCTCCCAAAAAGGACATCAAAATACCCACCGGCAGTTCATAGGGCAGGAATAAGGTTCTGGCTAGCAAATCGCACAAAATTACGAATATGCCACCTGTCAGAGCGCTTGCAGGGATGACAAACCGGTTGTCCTGGCCGATCATTAATTTCACCCCATGGGGAACCAGAAGACCTACAAAACCGATCATCCCGGCAAAGCTGACGGCCGCACCTGCAAGTATGGCTGCAATGGCCAAATAGACGCATCGGCAGGCATTTACATTCATGCCCAGGGTTTTTGCGCTGTCTGCCCCAAGATTTAAAATGTTCAGACCCTTGGAACAAAGCAGCGCCAGAAAAAAGCCTGCGGCAATAAAAACCGAAGGATAGACAAGAGCATTTGAAGTAACAGAGGAAAGCCCTCCAACCAGAAAATTTCCTGCACCTACGTAGGCATCCGGATATAAAATCATAACCGTATTCATTCCTGCACTAAAAATACTGTTAACCGCAAAGCCTGTTAAAACCAGCATGACCCTTGACAATCTGCCGGTCATGGTAATGGCAAGAACCAGCATACAGGCAAGGAGCGCACCGGAAAATGCCGACAAGGGCAGGAAAAGCGGATCTGCCGGAAGAAATGCAGATGCCAGCAGAACGAAAAGTCCGGCTCCTGCATTAACGCCTATGATATTAGGACTTGCCAGAGGATTGTTTAACACGGACTGAATGATCGCACCGGATACTGCAAGTGCGCTTCCTGAAAGCAGGGCAGCTGTGACTCTCGGCAGGCGTACCGTAAGGAGAATCCGGTATAAAAAATCATCAGGCTCTCCTGCAGACAGGGTAGCAACAAGAACAGATGGCCGGATGTTACAGGTTCCAAGACACAATCCCAGAAAAATCGAAACCGCAAGCCCTGCAACTGACAAAAGGATAAGCAGCCGCGCCTTATTATTCCTTCCCATAAAGTATCTCCGAAAGGTATTGATAGCTTTCTCCCCATTTACCATTGGGTTTATAAAGGAACTTTTCCTTTGGCAACAGGATGTAACGGTTATTTTTAACGGCATTAAGGCCATTCCATGCCGGATTCTTTTCAATGCTTTCCTTTAAATTCTTCATGGCAAGAGCATCGTCATTTCCCATGGGAATCACAAAAATATAATCAGGATCTTCTTTTACGATGCTTTCCATGCTGAACTCCTTTAACAGGCTCTGATTCTCGTCGGCTATATTTTTACAACCAAGATCATTTAACATTTTTCCTGTCATGGTCTTGGAATTCTGCGCCACCGCTCCCCCGGAATAAGTAATGAGAAGTAAAACAGAAGGAGGCTCCTTGGCTTTTGCTCCGGAAAGAATTTCCTCAATCTCTGTTTTCACAGACAACCCATTTTTTTCATACATCTCTTTTCTCCCGGTTATTTCCGTACAGGTTTTAAGCATGGACAAATAATCTTCAAAATATGTCACTTTAAAATAGGCAGCCGTAATGCCCGACTGTTTCAAAACCTCTTTGAGCGCTGCATGCTCCTTGGTTTCTGATGACAATAGAACCAGATCCGGGTTTAAGGCTATAATTTTTTCTACATTGGGACTGTTATATTTCCCTACAGAAACAGTTTCCTCCGAAAGTTCCAGCCCTCTTTCATCAAATGCATCGTCCGTAACACCGGCAAGCCTGCCTCCGGCTGACAACCAGACTTCTGCAAAGCTCACCATCAAAGCCACCACACGCTCTGGTTTCCGGACTGTCACCTCCTGTCCAAGGGCATCGGTAAAGCAGTATCCCTCCGGTGTCACGGAAACCGGTTCCCCTGTCCTTTTGCCGCACCCGGCAAGCATATTAACCAGCATAAAAATCATCACTGCATACACCATGGTTTTTTTCTTCAATTTATCAAGGCACCTTCTTTGCATAATTGTTTTCCATAAGCGCAATAGCTGTCTTCCGCCATATAATCGCCGCCATTATAATATCCTGCCCGCGCACGGCAGCCTCCGCACTCTTTCCCGTAAACGCAGTCACGGCATGTCCCCTTATAATCCCGGGTGCGCAGGGTTTTAAACAGGCTGCTGTTTTTCCATATTTCATCAAAAGGTTCTTTGCGGATATCTCCTGCTTCCTCAACCATATAGGCACAGGGACGGACCTTTCCAACGGGGCTTACTACGCAATAGGAAAGTCCGGCCAGACATCCTCTGGTAAAGCGGGTATCTACTTCCATCTCCTTTGCCACCCTTGTAAATTGAGGGGCACAGGTGGGTTTGATATCAATGGGAACCTCCTTCTGCTTCTTCATAATGGTCTGCAAAAGCCTTTCGTACTCCATGACTTTCAGCGAGGTTTCTTCTAAATATCTCCCTCTGCCAACCGGAATCAGGAAAAACAGGTAATTGGCTACAGCACCTGATTTCACGCTGAAATCAATAATATCTTCCACTTCTTCCTGATTCCAGTCCATGATCGTGGTATGTATCTGAAAGGGCAGGCCGGCTTTTTTACAATTCCTGATTCCTTCTAAAGTCAGCCGGTATGCATTTTCATCTCCTCTGAACCGATTATGCTTTTGTTCATCCAGGCTGTCAAGGCTGATCCCCATGACTGCAGCTTTACACTTCTTTAAATTTTCAGCCGCTTCCTCCGTAATCAGCATTCCGTTGGTGCCAAAAACAGGCCGAAGGCCCGCAGCGGCTGCATAGGATACCAGGGTATAGATATCCGGGCGCATGAGCGGTTCCCCTCCGCTGAATATCATAATGTGAAAACCGGCTCCGGCGATTTCATCGATCAGCCTTTTGGCTTCTTCCGTTGTTAATTCATCTGCCTTTTTACTGCCGGCATCCTGGTAACAATGCTTGCACTTAAGATTACACTGGTTTGTTGTCATCCATGAAACGATCATATGCTTTCTCCTTGTACTATTCTTTAAACCATTTAATTCATCATAATTCCATCAGCCCTTTTTCATTCCATAATTTTTTACTTTTTTACAGGTATTCAGAAAATAAACGTTGTTTTCAGTACTTTCCATAAGTCGTATCCATCATAAATCATAAGTTTCAGTTTCAAAACCAGCGGAAGCACTAATTAGTTCTTTTGATTTTACATGGTAAACAGGTGTAATTTTATGGTTTTTAATAAATAGTATCAATAACGAATCCTCATGTGTTGTAATTACAACAACCAAATGGGAAATCATATGTTATGATAAACATATCGAATAACCAGACTTTTATCGCATATAGAAAGGAAGAAAAATGGCACATTATATAAAAGCTACCGACACCATTTACGATATCACTGAAAAACACCCCGAAACAATCGGACTGTTTGTGGCAAATGGTTTTGAGCAATTAAACAATCCAATCATGCGCAACACTCTTGGGAAGACAGTCACTCTGGAAATGGCTTTATCCATGCGAAAGCTCAATCAGGAGCTTTTCATGGAAAAGCTGGAAGAAACCATTAAGCAAAACCTTCCGGACCTCACTTCCGGGCTTACCCCTACAAGAAAGGAAGAAGGCGGCGATATCCGCATTGAAGGTGTACTCCCCTGCCCCATTCGCCTTCCCCTTCTGGAAAAATTCGAAGCCTGGATGGCTTCCCAGAAAGATACCATGGACTATAAGGTAGACTACAACTTAAAATCTGCCAACCTTGGACTGGATGATGTAAAGGAACGGATCATCGCCGCAGACGGCAACGCTGATGCCTTATCAGATCTCTATCTTTCGGCTGGCTTTGACTTGTTTTTTGATAAAAACCTAATGGGACGCTACCGGGATTCCGGTACATTCGAAGATATTTCAGATATTAAGCAAATAAATCCTGATTTTGACAATGACGCCATTTCTTTAAAGGATCCCAGAAACCAATATGCCATCATCGGCATCGTTCCGGCGGTGATCATGGTAAATACCGCTGTTTTAGGAGATCGTCCTTATCCCGAAAGCTGGGCAGATTTAATGAAGCCTGAATTTGAAAACAGCGTCAGCATGCCTATGAAGGACTTGGACATGTTCAATGCATTTTTGCTGCACATCCATCGGTATTACGGGGATGAGGGCATTGCAAAAATGGGTAAGGCTCTTTTGCGCAGCATGCATCCGGCCCAGATGGTAAAATCTCATATTTCAAAAGATGGAAATAAGGTCCCTGCCGTTACGATTTCCCCTTACTTTTTTGCCAGCATGGCAGATGAGAAAAGTCCCCTCCGTCCCGTATGGCCAAAGGATGGCGCGATCATTAGCCCGATTTTCCTTTTGGCAAGATCAAAGAACAGGGAAAAAGTTAAACCATTTGTGGACTTCCTCTATTCTGAAGAAATAGGTGAAATCCTTTCCTCTAACGGAAAATTTCCTTCTACCAATCCGCTGGTAAACAACCACTTAAAACCAGATCAGAAATTCATGTGGCTTGGCTGGGATTATATTCACAGCCATGATATCGGAGAGTTGATCAAGACAACAGAACGGCTGTTTTATCAGGCAGCGGAAAAGGAGGCTTTATGAATCTGATTATTGTTTCAGGCCCCCCTTCCTCGGGGAAGACGTCTGTGATATTAAAAACCATCGCCTCTTATCAGAGCAGAAATATAAAGGTAGGTGTTGTCAAATTTGACTGTCTTTATACAGATGACGATGCTGCTTATGAAAAAGCCGGTATCCCGGTAAAAAAGGGACTTTCCGGCGCCTTATGCCCTGACCATTTCTTTGCTTCCAATATTGAGGAGGTGGTAAATTGGGGCAATGAGGAAAAGCTGGATTTACTCATCACAGAATCCGCCGGTCTTTGCAACCGCTGTTCACCCTACTTAAAGGAAATCAAGGGAGTATGCGTCATTGACAATCTTTCCGGCATCAATACCCCGAAAAAGATCGGTCCCATGTTAAAATCCGCTGATTTTGTGGTAATTACAAAAGGGGACATCGTGTCTCAGGCGGAGCGTGAGGTTTTCGCCTCCTGTGTAAGCTCCGTAAATCCCCGTGCCGTCACCATGCATGTAAACGGCTTAACCGGGCAGGGAGCCTACGAGTTGGGAAGCCTTCTCTATGATGAAAACCAGAACATCGAATCCGTCCAGGGCATGCAGCTTCGCTTCCCCATGCCTTCCGCTCTCTGCTCCTATTGTCTTGGAGAAACAAGGATCGGAGAAGCATTTCAGATGGGAAACGTTAAAAAAATCAATTTGGGGGCAGATAAGACATGATGGAATTAAGCTTAGACCAGCTTCTTAAAGAATATCCCTTTGTAAGCACATACTTTGAACAAAACAGGCTGGATATTGCCGGGTATGGGGATAAGACCTTCCGGGAATATTTAGAGCATTTTACAGAGGAAGAATTAGAGGATCAGGCCATCGACAAGGAAAAGCTCCTGTCCAATCTTCCTGTCTATTTAGAACAGATGAGTGCATTTCTGGGTCTTGATAAAAGCAACCGGGTCCTTTCCATGACAATCCTGGCGGGAAATGACAAATCCGGTAATCCGGAAGGCTTTACAGAATTAACGGTGGAAACCTCTCAGATTATATCTATTGTAGGGCCTACGGGGTCCGGCAAAAGCCGCCTTTTGGCAGATATTGAATGGGCGGCGCAAAAGGATACGCCTACAGGCCGCAGCATTTTGATCAACGGAAAGAAACCGGATAATAAATGGCGTTTCTCCTCCAATAACCGGCTGGTGGCGCAGTTGTCCCAGAACATGAATTTTGTCATGGACCTTACGGTGGAGGAATTTTTAAGGATGCATGCCGTAAGCCGTCTGGTGGAAAACCCCCAGACTGTTATTGAACAGATCATCCTGGCCGCCAATCATCTGGCAGGTGAAAAATTTGACTTTACCACTCCTGTCACCAGCTTAAGCGGAGGACAGTCCAGAGCCCTGATGATCGCAGATACTGCTATTTTAAGCTCTTCTCCCATTGTTCTCATCGATGAAATCGAAAATGCCGGAATTGACCGCAAAAAAGCGCTTGAGCTATTGATCTCCTCCGATAAGATCGTCTTAATGGCGACTCACGACCCTCTTCTGGCGCTTATGGCAGACAAGCGGATCATCATTAAAAACGGCGGAATCAGTAAAGTCCTGGATACCAATGAGGAAGAAAAACTCTTGTTAGAGGAGCTTGAAAAGATGGATTCCCTGATACAGAATGCACGTCAGGAGCTGCGTATGGGAAGTACCTTGTCTGCGAAAACCCTGGACATGGATATATAATACTATTTAGAGGAAAAAAAGAATCCTGTTTGCCGGCGGATGTGTTCAGACATCTGCCGGTAAACAGGATTTCTGCCATACTGTACCGCTGCCTGTTTGTATATGTAAATATGCTTTTTCAACCGGAGATAGCTTCCAATCCCTCAATCAAAACCTGTCTGTCGCAGGCATAACCGATTCTCATGCTGCGGGGCTGCTCAAAGCAATCACCCCGGCGTTACGAACGCACACAAACAGTCAACCGTTCTTTTCAAATCCGATCATTTATTAACAATATTCCCTGGCTGTCCTTTCACATAAGACTTCAGATTATCCACTGCAATATTCATCAGTCTCTGTCTCGTTTCTTTTGGCGCCCAGGCAATATGAGGGGTAATGATACAGTTTTTTGCTTTCAGCAGCGGATTATCTGTCTTCATGGGTTCCACAGAAACAACGTCAACCGCCGCACCACCGACTTTGCCGCTGTTTAATGCTTCCATTAAATCTTCCTCTACAATTAGGGGGCCTCTGGAGCTGTTGAGGATCATAACATTGTTTTTCATTTTAGCTATGGTCTCTTTATTGATAATACCCTGAGTCTCAGGAAGAAGAGGGCAATGGAGGGAGATTACATCTGATTTAGCAAGCAGCTCATCCAGATCTGTATAACGGCAGGTTTCCGATTCCAGGCTTTCAATTCTATTTCTGGAACAGGCCAGAATGTTCATACCCAAAGCCTGTGCGATTTTAGCCGTGACCTGCCCAATTCTTCCAAATCCAATAATTCCCATCGTCTTCCCCGCCAGTTCTGTTAACGGGTAATTCCAAAAGCAAAAATCTTTACTTCTGGTCCAGTCACCCTCCATGACATATTGGGAATGCGCTCCAATGTGATGACACAGCTCCAGTAAAAGTGCAATGGTAAACTGGGCAACAGCTTCTGTCCCATAGGAAGGGATATTGGACACAAGAATCCCTTTTTCTTTTGCCGCCTTCGCATCCACAACATTGTAGCCGGTTGCCAGCACACCGATGTATTTTATAGCTGGGCATGCTTCTAATGTGGATTTGCTGACAGGCGTCTTGTTGGTATAGACGATCTCCGCATCACCGATCCTCTCCACGATCAGCTCCGCCGGAGTCCTTTCATAAACCGTAACCTCTCCGAATTCTTCCATTCCGCTCCAGGATAAATCTCCTGGATTTTCCGTATATCCGTCTAATACTACGATCTTCATTTTGCATTTTCTCCTGTCCTGCTGCCGGAAATCAATTTTGTTTTATTCTACCACAGAGTATCAGAAGCGGCAATATTGTTAAGCTCATCTGTAAACTTTTCTGCCCTGTTTCCCGTCGGTTCTAAAAAGGAGGATCATACCTCTGATCCACATGCGAAAGACAAGAAATGCCTTCTCCAGATATACTTTCCCTGGAGAAGGCTGAAACATCTTACCACTATTTAATAAATCCTCACTTCAAAAATCCCTGCTTCCCTGCTTCCGTATGTAGAAATGGGGCTGATCCTGACGGCGTCTCCTTCCGTTCCTTCAATTAAGAGCTGCTGAAGCCTCTGGCCATGGGACTGGGCCGCTATATGCTCTACAACCTCCCCTTCCAGGAGGATATCCACTTCATATTCCTTTAAGAGCTCCGACGGCGGCCCGGACTTCTGTCCGGAAAGCACTCCCTGGTTTATGGAAGGGGTGATCTCCCTGCATAAATTAGAGTCCAACACCAGACGTATTTCCCGGATTGGCGTCTTCCCTGGAAGGGATAGAAGCAGGGAAGGACGGTCTTCTATGGCGGCACGCCAGCAGTTTGACTCCTCATCCACCGTTCTTGCCACTCCGTTTACCGCCTTTTCCGGCTCACAACCCGGAATATGGTGGGTGGCTGTCACCACTGCCTGCCTGGCGAAATCAGCCGGATCCTGGTTGGCAACAAAGGGGATATAGCAGTCATCCTTTAAAAGCTCCTGCTGCAGATCTCCCACACAATCAAGGATTTCCCTCGGCCCCAGATTCCTTTTTACTGCCATAGAAGCGGCCGTACCTACCGCCTGACCAACGACCGCGCAGGTTCCCATAACCCTTGTTGAGGAAAATGCCACATGGGAACAGCTAATGGCTCTGCCTCCCAAAAACAGATTCCGGATGTTTTTTGAATACAGACACCGGTAGGGTATGGAGTATATGCCGTTTACCTGGTTCCAGACCGTAGGAACATCGCTTTCATTTAAAAAGCCTTCTACCGTATGGATATCCATGGGCCAGCCCCCATAGGCTATGGAATCATCAAACCGGGTGCTCTCCAGACAGTCCTTTTCCGTCAGAACATAATCCCCTATGAGCCGGCGGCTTTCCCTTTTTCCGGGCAGAAAGCCCACCCACTCCAGCTCCATACGCTCCGCACCGTGTTCTCCGCCGTTTTTAATATGATCCCATACGCCGAATACAGCTTTTAACAGCTCATCACGAAGCTCTTCTCCATGGGAGATCACATCCCATTCTCCGCCTCCCAGCTCGATCCACCAGTACCCGGAGGTGACATCGCTGTGGTCCCGAAGACTAAGCTGCTCCTCGGTATAGGTATTGGCCCAGAAAGGCTTTATAAAGGGCACCTCATGTCCCATATCCCTGGCCTTGAACATGAGGGAATTCCCCATGGTATAAGGATCCTCTGCTTCCGGGGCCAGAGACTCTCCATATTGGGAACTGCTCTCTCTGCCGATCCGGTACTCCGCTCCCGCCTTAGCTCCCAGCACGCCATCCCCCGTGGCATCTAAAAACAGAGTGCCGGAAATGCGGAAAGTTTTCTCCGTTGTCATCTGCAGGGCACATACTGCCTCGATCCTGTCACCATCGCATAAGACCTCCGTCATATGGGTATTTAAGTAAAGGGTAAGATTCTCCTGATAATGGACCTTTTCCCATAGAACGGAATCAAAAATCGGATACACCATCTCCGGGTTTCTCCGCTTGTTTTCCAGAAGTATTTCTTCTAAAATTCCGGTTTCCCGGGCATTGGGGACCGACATATGATGGTCTGCCCCACAGATATGCATCCGGATTTCGGAGCTGGCATTGCCGCCTAAAACAGGCCTGTTATGGATCAGAGCCGTTTTCACACCTTTTCTGGCGGCGGCAATGGCAGCGCAGACACCGGACATACCGCCACCCACTACGACAAAGTCATAATGATATGTGTTCACGGATTCACCCCCAATTCCATAAGACGGCTCTGAACCTTTTTCACTTCAAGGGCTCTGGGCACTGTTTCAGAAGCGGCGCACATGGCTGCTGCAATGCCCACCGCCTGCCCCATATTGGCGCAGATTGGCATGACCCGGTAATTGGAATGGGCCATGTGGGTTCCTGAAATATTTCTTCCCGCCAGATACAGATTGTCGATTTCCAAGGGCACGAAACAGCCGTAAGGGATGGTATACCCTTTTGTCTGAGGGAAATGCTTTTGACTGCCGGTTTCATCAAGGCCATTACCGGTTAAGTTGTGCACGTCAAAATTAAAGCTGGCCTTTGTCACCACCCAGTTGTCAAATACCCGGGCCTCCAGGATATCCTGCGAGTTAATGGTCTCTTCTCCCTTAAAATGCCTGGTTTCCCGGATTCCCACCAGGGAGGCGGAGCTGATGATATAACAGTTTTCAAAGCCCGGTACATATCTTCTAAGAAAAGCAACGATTTCATCCATCTGCTCTCTGCATACCAGGGTTGCCTTAGTCAGATCCTCGGCCCTTGTACCGTCCACTCCGGTGCAGTTGGTCATATTGCAGGTGACCACTCCTGGAAGCGTTGTCTTGTAAAGAAGCACATGCCCCGCCGGTCCCGGCAGATGCTTCTTCCCCAGTTCCTGTAAATCCCCGTCAGGAAGGGCAAAGCTTTCTTCAAAGCCGCCGGGAAAAACACCTCTCTCCTCATCAACGCCTGCCACCTTAAACATGATCGTAGCCGGCTGCATGAGCCCGTCGCCCTCTCTGCCCTTCAAATAGGGAGCGCCGGCCTTTGCCGCTATGTCTCCGTCTCCTGTGGCGTCAATGACGATCTTGGCTAGAACGGCCTCTCTGCCTGACTTGCTTTCCAGGATTACTCCCTTGATCACATTTCCCTCCATAATAACATCACTGGCTAAGGTATACAGCCTGAGACTAACCCCTGCCTCCATAAGCATACGGAGAAAAACCGTCTTTAAGCGCTCAGGATTAATGATCTGCCGTCCTTCCCCCGAAAACTCTGCCGAACAGCTCAGGATTTCCTCGTAAAATCCCCCTTCCGTATTTCCCGTCCAATGGCTCATAAGCCCTGCCGTTGCGATTCCTCCCACATCTCCCGTCTGTTCTGCCAGCATGGTCACAGCACCTTCTCTTGCAGCAGCAACCGCCGCCCCGATTCCTGCCGGTCCCGCACCAAGCACCAGTACATCCACCTCACGTATCACAGGTATTTCTCTTTTATTTTCTGTTATATATTTCATATTTTCAACCTTATCCTTTCACCGCACCGGCCACCAGGCCCTTGACAAGAAACTTCTGCCCCAGCAAAAATACGAGGAAAGCAGGAATCAGGGCAGAGGCTGCCGCCGCCATGACCAGATTATATTCCGTCACGCTTTCTTCTATAAAGTTCGTAAGGGCGATAGGTATTGTATATAACCTCCAATCGCTTAAAAACACAAGAGGCTCTAAATAGCTGTTCCAGTTCCAGAGGAATACTACCATTGCTAAAGACGCCATATTGGGTTTGGCAATCGGCACCATGATCTTTAGCCATATGAGAAACTCGTGGGCCCCATCCACCCTTGCCGATTCTCTCAGTTCATCCGGGATCTGCATAAAATACTGGCGCATGAGAAATGTGCCTGTAATGGTAATAAGTCCCGGAAGGATCAGGGTTAAGTGGGTTCCGGTTAGCCCCATTTTATTGAACATGACAAATTTAGGGATCAGTGTCACTTGACTGGGGATCATCATGGTCGCCAGATAGATCAGGAAGAGGATATTCCGTCCCCTGAACTTTATTTTTGCAAAGGCATACCCTGCCAGAGTGCTGGTAAGCACTGATCCCGTCAGATTGATGACGGCGATCTTTATGGAGTTCCAGTATGCCAGGCCAAAATGGTAATCCCTTACTGCCAGGCCCCCCACATTCCACACTTTCTTGTAATTATCAGGATAAAAATATTTTGGTATCCATTCAATCGGCAGCTTCATGACATCCAGGGGAAGCTTCATTGATGCCGAAAGCATCCATAAAAACGGGGTGACCATGGAGACAGCCAGAGCCCCTATGATTACGGTAAACAGGACCCTAAGGATGATCCGTTGATGTTTCTTCATTCCAGGTGCCTCCTTTCCTCTTTATAGCCCATGCCCTTTGGGCATACAGGTATACCCGCAGGGTGTTTCCTCTTTATAGCCCATGCCCTTTGGGCATACAGGTATACCCGCAGGGTGTTTCCTCTTTATAGCCCATGCCCCTTGGGCATATTGGTATACCCGCAGGGTGTTTCCTTAATAGCTGACCCATTTTTTCTGCCCCGCCCATTGGAACATGGTTATGCCAAAGAGAATCAAAAACAATATCCACGACATAGCAGAGGCATATCCCATCTTGTAGAAGGTAAAGGCGGATGTGTAAATATAGTAAACCAGCACATTGGTGGCCGTTCCGGGGCCTCCCCTTGTCATGATCTGTATGGGCGCAAACACCTGAAACGAGGTGATAAACGTAGTAATGATCAGGAAAAAGGTAGTGGGTGACAAAAACGGGATCGTGAGCTTAAAGAACTTTTGAACCTCGCCTGCTCCGTCAATGTCCGCAGCCTCATAAACGTCCTGAGGAAGCCCCTGAAGTGCCGACGTATAGATCATATTGGCATATCCCACACCCGACCATACGGTCATGAGCATCAGCGCCGGCAGGGCCCATGTTGTATCTCCAAGCCACTGGGGAGGATTTTCCACTCCAAACAGCTTTACCATCTGGGTAAAGGGTCCCCAGGGGGAATACATCATCACCCACACAATGGCAACCGCTACGATATTGGATATGTAGGGCATAAAAAGCGCCAGCCTCATGGGAAGTCTGGCAACGCAGTATTTATCAATGATGACCGCCAGCACCAGCGCCAGGAAAACTGTCACCGGCACCACCCCCACCGCAAAAATGATGGTGTTGATCAGGGAACTGGTAAACCATTCATCCTGCCACATATCAACAAAATTTTTAAGGCCGATGAAGTTCCAATTGCCGATCCCTTTGGTATAATCCCAGTCCGTAAAGCTGATGATCAGGGAAAAGATCATGGGAAATAAGGTAAAAAGGCATACACCGATGATATTTGGCAGGATAAAAGCATAACCTGTCAAATCCGTTTTAAACTGTCTGCTAAGCCTGATTTTCTTCATGTTCAGCGGTTCCCTCCTTTCTTCTCAGTACACCCAAAGGGTGTTTCTTTTTATTATCCGGGGCTGCCCCAAATAACGGCAGCCCCGGAAATTATTTCTCTGATTATTTCTGCAAAAGCTCATCAGCTCTGGCTTTGGCCTTTTTCATTCCATCCTCCGGCGTCTGCTTTCCGATAAAGATTCCTTCCAGCTCTTCCACTGCGATTTTCCTTACCTCTGCAATATGGTTGGTAATGGAAGGAACTGCGTAATTGTCTGCCGGTGCTATGAGTATCTTCTGGGTGGTGTCCGCATCCAGATAATCCTCGGCTCCCATGACAAATGCCTCCGTCACCTCCAGGGCATTATAGGTATTGGAAGCCGGCACACGGCCTCCTTCTACAACTGGGAGCATTCCCTCGGTGGCGTACCATTTTGCAAATTCCCATGCGGCGTCGATGTTCTGGGACTTTGGATTAATGCACAGATGATCTCCATAGCCTCCCTGGGTGTAATTTCTCTGTCCGCTATCCGCCACCGGATAAGGAGCGAAAGCCGTCTTAAAGTCATGAGGATAGCTGGCCTGGTCCTTTACGCTTCTTACAATCCATGGGCCTACCGTCATGGCGGATTTTCCCGTCAGGAACATGCTTTCCTGGGACAGCTTCTGTGTCACGGAATCCGTATGGGTAGGAGATGTTTTATCTACATTCATCATGTTATTGATCAGCTCTACGGATTTAAGCACCACCGGATTATCAAAGTTGGTTTCCTTGTCATTTTTATACATGGGGTCTCCGCCGTTGGTCTGGGCCACCAGGTAGGTGAAAAGATAGGTCAGATCCTGCTGGGAATTCCAGAACATGCCATAAACCTTATCCTGCCCTTCTCCGTGAGTAAGCTTCTTTGATATCTCCCGGAATTCATCAAACGTCCATTCCGTGGGGATAGGGATTCCGGCTGCTTCAAACATGTCTTCATTTAATACGATTCCATACTGATCCAGCTTCGTTGGAATGGAATAAGGCTTTCCGTTTATGTAATACGCCTCCGCCAGGGTTCCAAAATATTTAGTCAGTTCAAAATCATCCCGTGCGATCAGCTCCGAAAGATCCAGTGCCATATTTCCTTCCGCACGCTTAGTCAGGACGTCGGTGCTGTAGGTCATATAAAGATCCACTCCATCACCTGAGAGAAGATTTGTTTCCAGCTTTAAATTTCCCGTATCATCATTTACAAACCGTTCGTACTCTACCTGTATCCCTTTGTCCTTGTAGAGCTGGTTAAAATTATCACAAACCGCCTGAGGACCTGCTTCCGCAGGAACGCCTCCCCACATCCGCAATACCACAGGTTCTCCATTTCCTGCTTTTGGCGCTTCTGTTTTTGACTCTTCTGCTTTTGCCGTCTCCGCAGACGTAGTTACCTGTTCCGGCTTCTGGCCGCTCTGGCAGCCGGCCATCACTGACATTGCCATCAGAGAAGCCATGCCAAGTGCCCCTAACTTTTTCCACTTTCTCATTGTACCTTCCTCCAATAATTTTGATTGCAGTACAGCCTTATCCGCCAAATGATGAATGGCATGGCCAAACTGTAACAACTGTTTATACTATAGCAAAAACAGCAGGCAAGTGATATACCTCTGCCTGCTGTCTTTCTTTCAATTTTTTCGATTTCCGGCTCCCGTGGTTTCTTTTTTTGCCAATGCTTTAAAATCCTGCTTATTTTCTTTCATATCCTGCTATTTTCCTCTGTTTTCTTTAACAGTGTCTGGCGGTATTCCAATGGGGATTGTCCCATGCTCTTTTTAAACTGGGTGCTGAAATAGTTAGGATTAAAGATCCCGACCTCATCTGCAATCTCATTTACCTTCAAATCGCTGCTTTCCAGTAAGTATCTGGCATGCTCCATTCTCACCCGGTAAACGTATTCCACAAAGCTGATCCCTTCCTCTTTTTTAAATACGTGTGAAAAATAACTGCCGCTCATGTTCACCAGGGCCGCGATATCTGCAACCTGCATCTCTTCCTTCATATGGCTTCGGACAAAACTCTTTGCTTCGGCAACCTCTTTCCTCAATATCCGGCCGCGGTTTGATTCATACTCCTTTTTATACTGTTCCACCAGCTCCAATACGGATTGCCTGATTTTTTCAAGATATGTATAATCATTGATAGAAGCCTCCATGTTAATTCCGTTTTTATCAAGGAACATGTCGATGTCGGCCCGGCTGCGGGCAAAGGAGGCTGCCAGGGTTCCATAAGCCTTTCTCAGCAGATAGCGGATTTCCTCCGGCTCCCACTTTTTCTTTTCTTTCAGAAATTCAAAAAATTCCTCCAGAAACTTCCTGATCCCGTAAAAATCATGTTCCGCCGCCAGACGCTCTAAGACAGAGCTGTGAAAACCGGGTGGTAAAGCTGCAGGTTCCCTGACGGTCCTCTCGTATGAATGAAGCATTCCAGATTCCAAAAAAAAGCGCATTTTCAGCGTATCCCGGTTCTGGGCTATGGCATCCTTTAACTCTTCGATCCCCGTATATTCCCTGCTCAATGCTCCGCTTACCTCCAGGCCGTAATACTGCCTGGCGCAACTGGAAAAGATGCCGAATTCCTTTTCCATCGCCGTAAAAAAGGCTTTATGATCCTGATCTTCTTCCCGGTTTACCGCCACTGCAAAATCATATTCCCCATATTGGAACACCTCTGCCCTGTGATGACGGTTAAACAGCTCACTAAGGATATTATCCATGGTAAATATCAGAAGTTCCAAATCCATGAAATCCCCTTTTTTTCTTACCACCTTAAAATCGTCGATGGTAATGGAGAGGATATAGAAAGGCCGGTCAAAGCTTATGGCAAGGGGCAGCTTTATCAGCTCTTCCAAATATTTTTTCAAAAAGGTTTCCGAGTTTAAAATCCTTTTAAACAGTCCCCTTTTTATAACTTCCAGATTCCTATCCGCCAATGTGGGAGCTTCCTGGACTGTATCTGTCCCTTTCCCGGAGGCAGTGGCTTCATCCATGATCTTCAACAGCTCATCCGGTTTCACCGTCAATTTAAAAACATAATCAAACGCCCCTATTTTCATGGCACTTCTTACGTTGTCAAAATCATTGTAGCTGCTCAAGACAATAAACTGGATGTGAGGATATTTTTCCCTGCACTCTGAGATCAGCTCAAAGCCATCCACCGGGCTCATCTTCAAGTCCGTTAGAACGATATCCGGCTGGTACTGCCTGATCTTTTGAAGCGCATCTTCCCCATCTGATGCGTCACATACGATCTGATATCCATAGTTTTCCCATTTGATCAATGATTGGATTCCCAGGCGCACCAAAACCTCATCATCCACAATCATTACCCTTTTCATCCCCTGATTTCTCCTCTCTTATCACCGGAAGTTTGAACAATACCACGGTTCCCCTGGTTTTAAGGCTTTCTATGGACAGTCCATATTCATTGCCAAAGGTGATCCCGATATATGCATCTACATTTTTGATCCCGATGCCTGTCAGTTTGCTCTCCTTTACCCGGTCCTTTCTGGAAGCCTCAAACTGCCTGATGACATTGGGGGAAATGCCCACGCCGTCATCCTCCACATATATGTTTAAGGTGCCCTCTTCCGTAAAACCATAAATCCGGATCAGGATTTCCTCCCTGTCCTTGTCATATCCATGGATAATGGCGTTTTCCACAATGGGCTGAAGAATGAATTTCGCTGTTTTCAAATTCAAGATCTCTTCCTCAAGATCGATTTCCAGCCTGCAATGGTTTCCATAACGGCAATTCTGGATATATAAGTAATTCCTGATGTTCTCCACCTCTTCCGCCAACGTTACCAGGCAGTTCTCCCTGCTCATGCTGTATTTTAATATATGGGCCAGAGCGTCGATGCCGTCTACGATATTATCCGCTCCCCTTATGATCGCCATCCAGCGGATGGTTGACAGGGTATTGAACAGGAAATGAGGATTTAACTGAGCCCTCAGGGATTCATACCGGTATTTTTCCTTTACCTCGTGCTCATTTTTAAGTTCCTCAAACAAATGGCTGATGTTAATGGACATTTGCCTGAAAGAGCGGTTTAACTGGCCGATCTCATCGGACCGCCCCATATCGATATCCTTTAAATCCATGTCCAGCGTGTAATTTTCCATCTGGCCGCTGAGTTTGACTATGGGTTTTACCAGCATCCGGATGGAAAGATACAGGATCAGGACCAGCGCGCATATGACGATCAGGATGATCAGGTTCATCCTGCGCCCGATCATTTCCACCTGGTTGGTCACTTCCTGATAATTGGTAAAATGAAAGACTTTCATCTGCTCATCGTTAAATACCCACGGCTTTGGTATGGTATAATAGCTTATGAGAAAATTTCCTCCTGCGGTCTGATACCGCAGGCTTCCGCTTTTTTTCTTCTCCGTCTCCCGGTATAGATGCCTTAAATCTTCCTCATGAATGAGCCCCTGGGTGTCATTTTGCAAAAGTACGGTTCCTTCTCCTACACAGACATAAGCCATGTCGCCGGCATAGGCGTATTCCATCAAAAGATCGCTGAATTTTTTCTGGTCAATGCTGATGATAAGCGTACCTATGACATTTCCCGTCGTATAATCATTGAGAAGGGATTTTGCCAGGGAAATATAGGTCTGGTCTTTCTTTTCGCCAATGATATAGGCCGGATTAAACATGGCCCATACGATATGCCCATTGTTCTCCTTGCTCTTCTTTACCCAATCCTGGTCCATGAGAAACTGATAATCCTGGTAATTCATGCTCCAGTTGGAGTAAAATCTACTGTAACCGTCAAACAGGATGATCTTCATATCCTGAACGAAATCAAACCCACTGGCAATGCTGAGCTTATGTATCATCTGGTCAAAGTACTTTGTATTGTCATATTCGGACGTATTGGGATCTGTAATGCGCTTTTGCAGCTCCTCGTCATATACAAAGACATTGGTCAAAGCAGCTATGTTCTGTAAATTATCGCAGATATTCCGTTCTCCTCTTGAGATGTTCTGAATAACCTTTTCACTCAGCTTTTCCTGGATAAAATGTTCCATACTGACTCGTACGTATATACAGACACCTGCCAGGGGCATGACCACACATAGCAGAAGCAGCAGAAACATCCGAACAGATAATTTAGTAGGCTTTTTCATCCCTTTTCCTCTTTCCGGTTTCATTTTATAAGCAGCTCCATATGTCCGGGGCAGTGTGTGTCTGGAATATGGTAATTTTTATTATAACAAATATTTCATTTCCTGCAAAGGTGGGCATTTTTTTTAATATGAGGACGTTTCGTAATCCCCTATCTGTTTTTTTGCTCATGCACTCTCTTTCCTTTCCGCGAGCGGGCATAATAAACGGGACGCATTTTTTAACTGCGCCCCGTCTTGCTTTTTCCGTTAACATGTTAATCCAGATTCTCTCTGATTTTTATAATTGTTTTTGTGATGTAATTCTCAGGAACATTATGCCTGTCATCTACAAAATAGTCAAACAGCATATGGACAGCCTTGTATCCTTGGGTCCACGGATCCTGGCAAAGAGTAAAATTAATAACTCCCTGATACATATACCGACGTACGGTCTCTACATCGTCAAAACTTATTACATGCAGACTGTCGTCCTTTTTTAAATCAATAATAGCTTTACAAACACCGGCAATCGCTGCTGAGGTCATATAAACGCAATTTATTTCGGGATGCTGTATTAGTATTTGTCTGGCGGCATCATAAGCTGATTCTTCATTCTCGTTAACCTGCATTTGTGCAACAATTTCATAATTCTGTCGATTGTTATTCATGGTATCTACAAAACCGGTTAATCTCTGGATATGGTTTGTCATTTGCCGTGTACCAGAAACAATTAAAAAATTGAGCTTTTCATGGTTTATGTTTGAAAATAATCCAGCTGCCGTACTGCCTGCTTCATAGTAATCACACCCAATATAAAATAAGCGTCTGGATCCACTCAAATCATTATTGACTGTAACAACAGCTACCCCCTTTTTCGTAAGTTCATCTATGCAATCACGTATTTGAGGCTCATCAACGGTTGAAAGGCACAGTGCTCCGAAATCTTCCTCCATTAGCTCCTGGACTGCTTTGATATGCTCCTCGGCATGATATGCTCTGACTGGTTTGCAAATGACTGAAACACCAAAATCCTCCAACTCCCTGGCTGCAGCCTGTGCTCCTTCTTCAACTGCATAAAAAAATTCATTTCCAATTTGAGGTACTACATATATAATCTTTAATGGCTGCTTACGGGCAGCCAGAATTCTCCCTGCCCGGTTTGGAGTAAATCCCATTTCTTTCGCTAATTGCCTGATTTGTTCAGCAACCTGGGGATGGACACCGGAACGGTTATGTAAAGCCCGGTCCACGGTTGCCCTCGAGACCCCTAACTTCTCGGCTAATTCTTTCATTGTGACAGCGATTTCAAACACTCCTTTCATTAAGATTTATTTCAAATTATTTATCATTAAATAGGAAAAAGTCAAGAGAGATATTTACAATTCATGCAAATATTATAAAAATCTCTCCTGCCTTTCATTTCCAGCCTTATTTATTATACCATATTAAACTCTAATTTAGTGTAGCATTAATCTCCGCTATTTTTTTAGCAGCGGCAGAACCAGCCTGTTCGGGCGTTTCCGCATCAATCAACACAGCCTGAATTGCGGTTTGTATATTTTCCGAAATTTCACTCCACTTAGGCGATGGCCCACGTGCAATTGCATAAGCCATTTGCTGAGCAAAAACCTGCATCCCTTCATTGTCCGGATACTGTTCCTCTGCTGTCACATCACTGCGGGGTGAAATGGTTCCAATGCTGGAATTAAATGCTATACTGATCTCCTTACTTGTTGCATATGTAAGGAAATCCCATGCTGCCTCTATATTGTCACAACTAGTGGTAATCCCTATGTTCTCACCACCCATACAGGAAGCATTCTTTCCATCGGTTGGCAGAGAAATAATCTGATATTTCAAATCAGGAGCATCGGTAGCCAGATTTGGTATTTGCCACGAACCATTTAACATCATTGCAGCATTGCCCGCTGCAAATTGTTTCTCAACATCTCCTTGTGCCCAGTTGATGACTTCATTACTGGCATAACCTGTATTTACCAGTGTTTTAATATTGGCAAGAGCTTGAACGCTTCCCTCGGAAGCCATATCATCTACAGAACCACCCGCAGAATATAGAAACGGAATAAACTGGAACGTACCTTCCTCACTTTTCGCAGCCGCAAAAGCAAAAGGATACACGCCCGGATTCGTATCTTTCAGTTTTTTACAAGTTTCCAGAAACCCGGTCCAGGTTGCTGGCATTGTGTCAATCCCTGCCGCTTCAATCATATCCGTATTAACCCATACAGCTAATGCATTATACCGAAACGGCAAAGTATAGAGCTTACCCTGATAGGTGCCGGTAGCCAATGGTCCTTCCTGAAATTGATTATGACTTGAGGTGTTAAACTGCTCTGTAAGATCTGTAAACAATCCCATTGCAGAATAAGCGGCTGAATCTGGATTGTCAATAACCGCCAAATCCGGAAGGTCTCCGGTCGTAATCCCGAGAGTGTACTTTTTCATTAATTCATCCCTGGGAATCAACTGCTCTTTTACTTGTGCTTTTCCACCACTTGCATTATAGTCGTCAATTAATTTGGTCAAAGCATTTTGTGTAGCCTCACTCGTATAGTAATGCCACAGGGTTAACGGAACTTTAACCGGTTCCTGACTGTTTGAAGAAGACGTTTTTTCCGGGGCAACTTGATCCGTTGGGGTTGTGGTCTGATTTTTTGCGCATGCCACAAGCAGTAATGCGGTGGATGCAAGCATAAGAATACTACTAAATTTTCTCTTCATTTGTTCCCTCCTGAATTTTATTTATGAATCTTTTAAACAGGGCATCAGCCTTTTACGGCTCCCCCGGTGATTCCACTTACAACATATTTCTGGGCAAAGATAAAAAGCAAGGCAGGTGGAATGACCAACATACAACCGTAAGCCATAATCCAATTCCACCGGATCCCAAATTCATTCATCAGGTTATAAATAGCGGCCGTCATTGGATACAGCTTGTTATCCGTATTAAAAGTCAATGAATAGATCAAATCATTCCAGCCATGGACAAAACCAAAACAAACACAAGTAACAATTCCAGGTTTTACAGTAGGTAGTACAATCTTTATGAAAGCTGAAAACCGGTTGCAGCCGTCAATTCGGGCTGCTTCCTCAAGTTCCTTTGGTGTCGTTAAGAACATCGGTCTTAGAATAAGAAGCACAAAAGGAATCGTTATGGTCATAATTCCAAGAGTTGGGGCTATATAGCTATTAAGCAAGCCAAGCCTTGAGAAATTCAAATACAAGGGTGTCAGAAGTAACGATGAGGGAAGCATTTGTGTTATCAGAAAAAGCATAATAATGACGCTGGACCCTGGGAGCTTAAATCGTGAAATGCCATATGCTGCAGGTATTGCAAGGGTACAGGATAAAATCATGGCACTGACAGCGATCACCACAGAGTTTATGGACGAAACCAAAATGGAATATTTTCCGGTAAGCTGCTGGATATATCCGCTAAAGTCAATCCTTTTTGCTATAAGTGTAATGGGCCTGCTGAAAATTTCCGCATCGCTTTTCAGAGAACTTACAACGATCCAATAGAGGGGAAACAAAAATACTACGGCGATGAGTAAAGACAGCATCGTCCACAAAGCCTTCTTTGTTTTTTCACTGTGAAAGAAATGTCTAATTATTTGCATGTTAAGCTGCCTCCTCCTTTTTCAATAATTTAAGATATACAAGTGCAATACAGAACAGGATAAGAAACAGGATATTGGCTACGGATGCACCCTCTCCGAATTTATACTGAGAAAAAGACAAACGGTAAGAATAAGTAGCTAAAACCTCTGTCGCATTTATCGGACCTCCACCAGTCATTACAAAAATCAAGTCAAATACTTTGAATGTATACACAAAACCAAGCACCAACACAGATAAGATAGCCGGCCCCAGCAGAGGGAGCGTAATGTACTTAAAACGTTTGAATGCATTTGCTCCATCAATGGAGGCACTTTCATATACCTCTTCTGAAATAGAGGAAAGCCCGGTAGTCAGTAATAACATGTTAAAGGGTACGCCAACCCACGAATTAGCCATAATGGGGCCCCAAATAGCTGTGGATGTCTTCAAAAGCCACGGTATTGGCTCTTTAATGACTCCCAACTGCACCAGAAAATAATTAATGACTCCCACATCAGGGCTAAGCATGTATTTAAATAATAATGCCGTAACCGTTATAGGCATCATCCAGCTGATAACCAAAGCCCCCCGAAGAGGTTTTGCAATAGCAAACTTTTTATTGAACAAAAGGGCAAATAACAACCCCAGTGTAAATTGAATGCTAATACTGATGATTGTGTAAATCGTGGTGTTCCTGATTGCGACATACATCGAAGGATTAGAAAATATAGCCTTATAATTTTCAAATCCGATAAAATTCTTAGTTTTTCCCTGGGCGAGGTTAAAGGCAGAAAGATCTGTAAAGCTGATGGCAATATTGTATAGTACAGGATACCCAATCATAAGTAACATATAAATAAGAGCCGGAGCAATGAATGCGTAACCCACCAGTCTTTCTTTCTGCCGTGCGTTCGGCCTGCCAAGCTTTTTGATGTTTTGATTCATGAAACCCTCCTTTAAATAGAATTACCCTCTACTACTACTATTTTATCGTCTTTTAATGCTTCCATTGTTGCCGGCACAGTTCGCCGTTTGGAGTAATCCACTATAGTACCTCGTACTTTGTCCTTCTGTAGTGTGTACCAGTAATATTGCAGCGTTGACCAATTTATCATATCGGTAGTCAGGGATACTTCAACCATTGGAATAACAGTTCCTTCCCTCACTAACGCTATCCCTTCCAAGTCCCCAGCCTGGATTTTCGACCAGCCGCTTTTATAAACACGCCGGGTAAACAGTTCAATCCATTCACCTTCCGGCAGGTAAACGTTCCGTTCCCGGATTTTAGTAAACAAAGGGGCGACTAAAATATCATCTCCAAACATATATTGGTCCTCAATGCAGTAACACCCCGGATCGTCCGGAAATTCCATGAACATAGCACGCATCATTGGATGTCCCAATTTACTGCATTTTATGGCCTGTCCGAAAATATAGGGCATCATGCGGTAACGGAACTGCATCTGACGCCGGAATAAATCCAGGAAACTGTCCGAAAAGGCCCAGGGTTCTTTAGGTGCGGCTCCATGACAACGCATATGAGAGGTGAAAATCCCCATAAACATCCATCTGCGATATAATTCTTCCGGCGTCTGACGGACAAACCCTCCAATATCATGGCTCCAGTAGGAAAAGCCGCTCATTCCCAAAGATAGCCCTCCACGTAAAACGGAAAGCATACCCATATCGGTATTCTCCGTATCACCGCCCCAATGAATGGGGTACCGCTGGCTGCCAGCCCACGCGCTGCGAGCCCAGATAACAGCTTCTCCTGTGGATTCTTTTGTTGCATCAAAAACCGCCTTATTATACCGTAATGGGTATAAATTATGTTCATAGAAGCCGGACTTGCCAGAATGATATGCACCGGAAACCGGAGCAGCTTCACCAAAATCAGCTTTTATGGCTGAAACTCCCTGCTGAAATAATGTTTTCAATTTTTCCTGATACCATTCAACTGTCTGCGGATTAGAAAAATCAAGAACAGCATCCTCTGCAGGCAATGCTCCATCTGCGTTAACTACGGCAAGTTTATTATTACACAATTCCTTAAACAACTGATTGGTAGGTGTAAAATAAGGCAACTGCCATAAGGAGATACGGTATCCATCCTGCCTTAAATCCTGTATCATTTTTTGAGGATCAGGAAATCGCTCATAGGAGAATTGATAATCACAATTCCATTCTTCTTCAAACCATCCGGTATCTAAGTGAATCACATCACATGGGATTTGATTTTCTTGTAACTTATTTATTACTTCACGTACCTCTTTCTCGGAACGGTAAGTAATCCGGCTCATCCACAAACCAAAGCTCCATAAGGGCGGCAAAGGACTTTTTCCTGTCAGAGTAGTGTAGCCTGTGAGCACTTCCTTGGGATCGCCAGTGATAAAAAACAAATCCAACGCATTTTCACCGGCAAAAATAGTCTGGGCCTCCTGATAATCGCTGCCGAAATCAAATACGCAGGGTGTGGAGGTATGTGTAAAAACACCATAACCTCTGGAACTCATATAAAATGGAATAGGCTTGTACATTTCCCGTGTTTCACTTCCGTGAGGATCCTTTGTAAATAAGGTTAAGCGCTGGCCAGTTTTGTCAAGTCTTGTAAAACTCTCTCCGCTCCCATAAAAGTGCTCATCCGGCATAAGGCTAAAACTAATGGCTGATTGCTTACTGCGTGTTGTGTACGATTGAACAAAAGAAAGAGGTATCATTTTATCATTGTGGAGGCAAGCACTGTCCGTAGTGTTCAGGGTCTTTGTAAGCAATTTTCCGTTTTTATCCTTCAGCGTAACACGAAAAGGGGAAAAACTGATATGGACGGACATTTCTGTGGTGGATAATACTGCACCGTTTTCATTCTGCATCACCTGAACCTGTGTATATTCGCTTATTGGCTCAAGTATAGGGGATTCCATCTCTTCTGGTACATTATCATCAAACACGATAAACATCCGAAAAATGTTAGCTGCATAAAAAAGAAATTGTATGCGAAAAGCCGGATTTTCCGGATAAACCGCCGGAAATGCCCATGAGGTTACTTTTTCAAATTGCGCCGAGCAGCCGACAAAAGAATATCTTCCTTTTCTCTCCATACGCAAAAAATTTAATGTACCACTTTGCCGTTCCGGGTCATAATCCGTAAGATCGCTTGCTAAAAAATAGGTGTTACCTAATGTATAAAATGCACTGCTTACATCAATCTCGTCACCCAGATACTCCATGTTCGTAATTTTCACTTCATTCCTCCATACATCTCGGGCACGTGCCCGAAATACTGTAAAAAAATATCGTTTAAAATATATCATTATTTAATAATCATAGGTACCCATCGGGCACGTGCCCGGAATGGAATAAAAAAAAGAAATAGAACGTTCTATAATTAAGTTATCATAATAGTGATTTTATGTCAATATATGCGATTTATTTACTTTATTTTTGTGTGATATATACAACAAAATTAAAATATATACTCCGAAAAAGCTGAAATATAGGTTTAGTATTGTTCAGATTAACTAACGCAAAGGGCATTATTGTTATAGCTATTACGTAATTGGCACGGTCAGACATATCTTTTCGTATTGATAAAGTCATCCTCACGGCATTTCCCTTCTCTTTCAAACCATTACATCCTCCTATGCTTAATCCGCTCTTTCCGCAATCCCAAAACACACAAGCCAAACCCCACTTTGGTTGTTCTTATATTTGTTTTGAATCATCCGGACGTGATTTACCATTGAGTCCGGGCGTTCGTATTAATTCAAAGGGCTGTGTACTAAATAATTAGCACACAGCCCCAGCCGGAATTCTATTACACTTTATTTATTTTGAACATTTTTCAAAACTTGTACAGCTTGTTTTACTTTTTCCTCTGATGTCTGCCAAAGGGCATATTCATCTCTTTCAGGAAGCCCCATGCTCATTTCTGCTTTTCGATATGTCATGATGCTGTCCACCACAACTTTTCCGGACATATGATAAGAGGCAATTCCGGTAAGCGGAATTAAATTTTCGATTACTTCAGCATTAATTCCTCCTGCTGCCAAGATTTCGATTCTTCCTGCACTTTTCTCATAAAGCTCTTTTAACAGCTCTCTGCCGTTCCATGCATTCCCACACTGTCCGCCAGTCAAAATAGTTTTCATTTCTAAAGAAACTGCTTGTTCCATCGTTTCCATTGGGTTCACGCAGGCATCAAATGCTCTGTGCAGTGCGGTGTCCATGTTTCCGGCAATTTTTATCAGTTCGAACATTCTTTCCTCATCCAGCCGCCCGTCCGGCCTTAAGATTCCGATTACCACACCGTCGGCTCCCAATTCATGATACATCTGTACTTCTTCTTTTAATTGTTCAAATTCATAAGCGTTATAGCAATAATCACCATATCTAGGACGTAGAAGGACACGGATTTTTACTCCCGTATATTTTTTTACCAGCTTAAACAGTGCCTTTCCAGGAGTCACTCCGCCGATTACCAGATTGCTGCAAAGCTCAATCCTGTCTGCTCCTGCGTTATCCGCATTTACCGCAGACTGTACACAATCTGCACATACTTCTAATACTGAATGTTTCATACTTACCTCATGCTCTCAGAATTTTTATTTTACCAGAAACTCGCCGGCCTCTTCAACCGCTGTTACGGTCTGATCCATAACTTCTTTCCTTAAATGATCATAATGGTAAATCAACGCAGATCACAGGCATTCTTTGTTTTTAAATATGCCAGATTTTATCTGCATATTTCTGTTCAAGAGTATTATTGAACTCTCTTCCACCGTCTATATTAGCGCTCTTGTAAACCGGAGGCTCATATCCTTTCGCCATCATATCTTGTATCGCTTCATAAATCATTTGCTGCAGAAGAAGGCATGTGCTGAATGAAGAGGTTCCGCAAACTTTGTAGTCCAACCCTTCAACTTCTAAGGCAGCATCCCCAAATGTGGAATGGTTATCCAAAACCACATCTGCGAACTCATATAAAAGCTTACCGGAAGAATGTCTGGAAGTGGAACCTTTTGATACATCCAGTGCAGTTACCACAATCAGCTTGTTACCTTTTTTCTTTATGTAATCAGCCATTTCTATTGCAAACGGGTTTCTGCCGGAGTTTGATATCAGTATGAAAATATCATTCTCCCCTATGTTCACCTGGCGCATTAAAAATGGGGCATTTCCTTCCACACTCTCATACATTCCTTCTGCCTTGTCACGGATAATCTTGCTTGGAATCAAACCTCCGGCTCTTCCGCATACTTCAATTGCACCTGCATATGAATGCCCGCTTCCAAATGCCTGCAGGATTCCTCCGTTTCTGATAGAATCTGAAACTAATATGGCCGCCTTATGAATGTGCTCCTGTTCAGATGCCTCCAGTTGTTCCATAATTTTTCTTGATTTGTTAAAAAACTCTAATCCCATAATATCTCTCCTAACTGTATAATTTAATTATCCACCATTCCCTGACCGGAATATTTCTGTCTTCTGCCGGGAACGGTATGTTGTCTGTTTATCCTAAAAATCCAATTGCAGCAAAAATGATGGATGCTGCCATAACAATCAAAATTGCCTTCGTAGAGGTCATCTTTTTCTTTCCAAGTAAAACATAGATTGCAGCTACAATCAGAACAGGAACAAGGCTTGGCATGATCTGATCTAAAATGTCCTGTCCTGCCAAAGTGACATCTCCCGATGTAAAGGTTGCTGTAACATTCGCGTTTACTACAGTCGGAATCAAAGCACCGACCACGGTAATGCCAAGCAGTGTTGCCGCACTTGTCAATGCATCCAGCTTATCTTTTGCTGAGGCAATTAATTTTGTACCCTCTCTGTATCCTATTCCTACGGTGAAATAACGAAATGCCATGATTGCTATATTAACCAATATCCAGATTACGACACCTGTTACATTACCCTGCTGTCCCATATAAGCGGCTATAGAACCACAAATCGTTGGTATCAGGACTCCAAATATGGTATCACCAACACCTGCAAAAGGCCCCATCAGACCTGTTTTAATACCATTTGCTGTTTCAACCCCATCTGTGCTGCTGTTTTTTCCCTCTGCCTCTGTTGCAATATCAATACCTAGTATAAATCCGCCCATATGGGGAGTCGTGTTAAAAAACTGCACATGATTTCTCATTGCTGCTTTTAAGTCTTCTTCTTTTTTATATAATTTTCTCAAGACCGGGAGTATGGAATACAGATAGCCTATTGCCATCATTTTTTCATAATTCCATGTAATCTGTGATGCCAGAATCCATCGTTTGCTCACACTTTTTATATCCTGGCTTGTAATCTTTTCCTGATTAGTCTTCATATTCTCCATCTAACAATCCCTCCTGAACTGCACCCTGATTTACTACAACAACGTTCTGGTTTTTCGCCGCCTCCTGCTTAAATGCGATGATTGCCAGTGCCACTCCCATGATTGCCACTCCAACCATTGGCACTTTTAAATACGCTGCTGCAATGAATCCAATGAGCAGATAAGCAATATAATTTTTAACAGGAAGATATCTTAAAAGGATTGCAATACCCACTGCAGGAAGCAGTCCTCCTGCAACTGACAGACCGCTCATTAACCATTCCGGCATATGCTCTGTAATGGCATTAACAAGATTCTGCCCGAAAATCAGCATCAGGAAAACTGGAATCGCTCTGGAAAGCCCCCACGAAAAAGCTCCCAACCATGTATTCCTTGCCATCCCCTTAAAGTCCATTCTTTCGATCGCTGCTTCGACTCTTTTGGAAAAGAATACATTGGAAAATCTTGCAAGGACATCCAGCTGTACCATTAAGAGTCCTACAGGCACCGCCAGTCCCATACCAAACTCCATTCCCTTTCCTGACGTGATTGCAAATACGGTCCCAATCATCGCACCAGTCACATAATCAGGTATGGATGCCCCTCCATATGTACCTACTCCAAGGATCATCAGCTGAAGAGTCGCCCCTACTGCCAGTCCGGTTCCTATATCCCCCATAACGATACCGGTAATCGTCCCTATGATAACCGGCTGGTTTGCAAATATAGATGTAGATAAGCCTTCACAAATAAAAAAGAAAGCTAATAATGTCAATACTATTATCTGCCACACTTGAATTCCCATTCCCTATGCCTCCTTTTTAATTTATAAAAGATGTAAATTTCTTCTTATCGTCATTCGGTACCATCTGGGCATATACCGACACGCCGGATTTCTCAATATCCTGAATATCCTTAATTTCTTCCTTCGTGCAGTAAACGGATTTAAATATTTGTTTCCGTCCGTTTTTCACTCCCATGTTCCCAATGTTTACTTCTTTTACTTTGACCCCTGCTTCAAGAAGCTCACGGATTGTATTCGTCCTCCTTACAATGAGGAATACTCTCTGTCCTGTGTAAGAACCTTTGTTCAGCTTCCTTGCTGCAGAAGCTACTGACAGGACACTTAGCCTGATACCTGAGGGAACTGCTGCCTGCAGAGCCTTTTTGCTGATCTCATCGATCAAGATGTCGTTGTCTACTATCATAATTCTTGTGACGCCAAGGGTACGTGTCCAGTAAGTTGCCACCTGGCCGTGAATCAGACGTTCATCCAGCCTGAAATTCACAATCCCGTTATTTTCCACCGGCTCAGCAGATTCAGCAACTTTCTCTGTCTGTTTTGCGGCAGATATCCCTTCTCCGGTAATTATTTCTCTTGACTGTTCAATCGCACTCTCCAGCGTATCACCTATACTCAATGCAATCAGCATACCCAGACATAGTCCTGATACCAGCGCAACAGATGGATACTCATGTCTTATCACAATTGCAGCATTATAAGGTGTCCCCCCCTTTATGTCGGTAATAATCGCCTGACACTGTTCTGCTCCTTTTTCCCCAAGAATCTTTCTGTAAGCATTCTCAACCGATTCTTTCGTCATTTCTTCTGTAAAAGTCACTACTATAAACTGGGGTGCTGCTCCAGTAATCATTTCGCAGCTCTTTTTACAAGCCTCAGCATATTCGCCATGCGAAGCAATAATATAATACATATCCCTTCCTCCTAACGTTTTCACTCAACACATCACGACCCTTTCAATAAAAACTAACCTACTCTCAAGATAAATTTTGTAACAGGAACAAAAATATCCGGTCTTTGTATTGGCAATGTCATCCTCCCCATAATTCTACGTTCATTTATAACCCTTGAACATCTCTTACTCCTTTCATGCCTAAATTGAACAATTTATTATGCATAATAACTTGCAATTTATTATAATTAAAATCAATTCAAAAATCTTTAAATTTCGCTTTTTGGAAACTTTTTTAGCAACTTCACCTTAATTATTCAAACAAAATTTGGTTATTTCTCACAAAAAAGACAGACTCTTCATGAAAGTCTGTCTTTTCTCGGTTTATCTATTCTTCTATTTTCTTTTTCCTGACTTTTCTGTAGACGTCTACAATCAGATCCACAACTATACGTTCAAGAATCAGATGATTCTGCACATCCGTCGTTAAATGATATAGGACCGGGTATGTGATACAGGGGTCATATGCAGCCTCTTTATTCGAAGTAATGAGCGCTATCCGACCCTTCGTTTTTTTGATAAATAATTTGGATGAATTCAAAGCTTTCAACCCATCCCTATAAATATACTGTCCAGAATTAGAAAATATAATAATCAGAGTATCCTCGTCTGCCTGATTAATAAATTGTTCTTGCTTTATATCAAAAAGATTTGTTTTTATATATTTCCTTTCCTCAGCAAACATATACATAAAATCCATAGCAACCGTTTCCGAATAAACGGCTCCGAATGCAGCAACTTTATCATAATCATAAATTGCCTCTGCCAGTTTTTGAATCTGCTCCATGTTAATTCCGGACAGAAAATTCTTAATATCGCCAGAAAGGACATTCAAATATCTTTCAATTCCTTGTGCTTCAATGAACTCGTTCATCGACAATTTTTGCTCATTTCCAGTATATTTGCTTCTTTTCTTTTCATTCCTCACATTATCCCTAAACTCTTTGTAATCCTCAAAACCAAGGCGCTTTATAAATTTAGAAAGTGTCGACTTGGAAATGTGGCATTTTTTTGCGACCTGGTCAATCGGTAAAAATTCAACCTCGTATATCATATCCAGCAAACTTTTCGCGATATGCGCATCTGTAGAACCAAACTCACAGTCATTCAGTAAATTCAACAAACGATAAGCAACAATATACATCCATCATCCTCCCGTATCTCAGTATACTTCTCAAAAATTTTCAAGTTTCATTGGGTGCCCTTAGCTACAATGAAAGAAATGCTATTTTTCTTTTATAATAAGTATATTGTATATTACAAATTTATCAACTTCTTTATCCTCGGCAATCACCGAATAATCTTAATTGCCTTTTCACAGTTCCTTTCCTTCTTCATTGATGCGGCTATCCTTTACAGTACCTAAAGAGCTGTTTCCGCTTGCCCGATGTCATAAGGCCAGGAAGTTCACTTTCATGGTTCACCATGAATCCTCTCACCGTCCATATAAAAAGCAGACCTTCCCCTTGTCGCGAAGATCTGCTTTTTTTGACTTAACTTAATTATTTTTTATATACAGTTAATTCATTTTCATAATGCAACTGTCCGCATGCAGCGCTAATTTCAGAACCAAATTGTGTTCTAATAGTTACGCTGATACCAGCTTTCTTTATGATACTGCAAAATTGCTTGATAGCACTTGAAGATTGAAATTTTAAAGTAGTTTTGTCTGTAGAATTATAAGGTATTAAATCAATGTGATATAAATGCCCCCATGAACCACGATTTTTCAATAAACCTACAATTGCTTCTGCATGATCTTTGGTATCATTAATTCCTTCAAGCATAATATAAGCAATAAACACTCGCCGGCCCGTATGAATGATATGTTCATCTAATGTTTTCATTACCTCATTCAATGGAAATCTTTTATTTACAGGCATTAAATGGCTTCGTTGCTTATCAAATGGTGAATGAAGGGAAAAAGCCAGATTTACTTGTGGAAATTCTTTGGTCAATCTTTGAATTCCCGGTATAATGCCAATTGTTGAAATAGTAATTCTTCGCTGACCTAACCCAAATAAACTTTGATCCGTTAAAATTTTTACTGCATCAAATAACTCCGGATTTGCAAAAGCCTCACCCATTCCCATAAACGAAACACTATTCAGTTTATGGTTATTAAAATGGAAATAAAGCAATTGGTCCGTTATCTCATCAGCAGTAAGATTGCGTTTTAATCCAGCACTTCCCGTTGCACAAAAACGACAGCCAAAACCACAACCACATTGGGTAGATATACAAAACGATTCCCAACCTTGTTTATATTTTAATCCAACAGCTTCTATTTTTTCTCCATCGGACAATTCGAACAGCAGTTTTTCAGCTTGTTTGGAATCTTGTATAAAAACAGGTTTTGCACTGGATACACAATTTCCAAACTCAATTATTAAAGCCTTCCTTAACGCTTTTGGCAATATATACATATTATCGAAACTAGCTATTCTTTGATGAAAAATAGCTTTTGTAAGCTGTTCATACCTATAATCAGGTAATTTTAAATTTAATACTATTTGTTTCATTTTTTCATATTTTGTTTTTGTCTGATTCACGCAGGCTTCCTCCTCACTTTTAATCGTTAGGAAGCAAAGCCAGTATGATTAGCGACTTATACTACTCCATGCAAGCGTCGCCCAAAACATCCGGCTTTGCATGGAGCCTATTGTGTGTTGCTATTATTAACTCTTTAAACATATTAATTTCCTTTTCTGCCTTTACAATTTAATTGTTTTTGTTGCTACATTTTCACAAAATGTTCTGTCATGCTCAACAAACAAAATAGTAAGTTCGTGTTCAATTAATAATTTCTCAATCTGCATACGTGAAATGACATCAATAAAGTTCAATGGTTCATCCCAAATATATAAATGCGCCCGTTCACACAGACTTTTAGCAAGCAATACCTTTTTCTTCTGTCCACCGCTAAAATCTTCGATATGCTTTTCAAATTGTTCTCTTGAAAAATCAAGTTTTCTAAGCATCGATTTAAATAAACTCTCGTCTATACCGTACTTATCTGCATACTCAGATAAATCACCATATAAATCTGAAGTATCCTGTGAAACATAGGAAATGATTAACTTGTTGTTCTTTCTTACAATTCCACTGTGGGGGATGCTATCTCCATAAATCAATTTTAATATACTTGATTTTCCACTGCCGTTCTTTCCTTGAACAGCAATTTTTTCACCTTGCTCAATAGTGAAATTTACTCCTTCACAGACAATTTTATCATCATATTTAATTGCAACATCTGAAAGCTCTACAAGCATTTTATCATGGAACGTAAACGGTGCTAATTTTAAGCCTTCATTCGATTCAATATTTTTAAGAAGCTTTGATTTCTCCTCAATCATGTTTTGTTGTCTGGCCTCTATATTTTTAGCACGCTTCATCATTTTTGCAGCTTTATGTCCAACATATCCTCTATCTAATTTGCTCCCGGAATTAGTGGTTCCATACTTGCTGCTTTCAACACTATTTGACCACGTAGTTGTCCGTTTCGCTGAGCTGGACAGTCTGTTAATGTCTTTTTTTAATTTTTCATTCTCTGCCAGCTCAAAACCATCTTGTAGTTCTTTGTTTCTCCACCATGAAGAAAAATTTCCTTTTTGTATTTCAATATTAGATTTATTAATAGATAAGATATGGTCAATACAATTGTCCAAAAAAGACCTGTCATGGGAAATCAGAATAAACCCTTTCTTTTTTTTCAGGTAATCACTCAGTTTTTGCCTGGCTTCAGTGTCCAAATGATTGGTAGGCTCATCGATCAATAAGAAGGAGTTCTCCTTCAAAAACATAGCAGCCAACAGTGCTTTGGTCTGCTCTCCTTTCGATAGCGTATAAAACTGTCTATACAAAGTATCATAGTCCATATCCAGCAATGATAATTCTCTTTCTATTTCCCAATCCATTGAATTCGGACTGATCTCCCTTATGACATCTATGGTAAAACTGCTTTGTTCCTGTACCTCATAAGGAAAGTATTCAAAAGTCACATTAGCTGAAATGCTTCCGCTATATTCGTATTTCCCAAGCAAAAGATTTAGAAAAGTAGTCTTCCCTCTTCCGTTTCTTCCCGTAAATCCCAATTTCCAATCAGTATCAATTTGAAAGCTTACATTTTCAAATATATTGTCATAGCTACCTTCATAAGCAAAGGTTAGGTTTGCAACATTTATTAAAGACATCTTTTTGTCCTCCTCTGAATTTAATCGTATAAATAACAAAGTCGGAACAATAGGCGACCTTATTATTACTCCATATAAGTGCCGCCTGTAGTATCCGACTCTATATGGATATAAACATGTGTTAGCAAAGTGTCTTTATTTATCATAATATTATTCAACCTCCTTATTCGAATTATATAAAAAATAAGAGCTGCAAGAATTAATTATTCTTACAGCTCATAAATATACATAGTTAAGCTAAACATTATAGCACAACACAAGTGTATATATTAAGAGAAAAAAAGAATAACTTTCTTGCATGGGTACAACAAAACTAACAGGACGCTCCTGTTTCGCTTTGTATGAAATGTACCGGAAAAATTAGCAAGAAAAATTAATCATTTTTTCACCTCAAATTATTTTTTATCATTGTACTATTATTTGCCGAAAAAGTCAACAAAGAGTGTACCAAAAAAAATGTTTCTTATATGTTGACCTTAAATTCTTATAGGCAGTATAACCAGCAGCTTTTATTAGCAAGGTTTACGGTGTTCGATTCGAGATTTCGTTTTCTATAAAGTCTTTGGAAATATACATTGCTCTTATGATAGGGGAAAATCGCCTGTATTGAATCGTTTCTTTGTCAAATTTGATTTGAGCCTTCTCGGTTTTGCTAATGATTGATAGCACAGGTGGTAATGCTTTTACTAAATCTGTTTTAGTATACAATCCAATATTACTGTCATTTTCTATCAAAGCTTTTGAAATATACAAAGCCTTAATTCTATTTTTTAATAGAGAATACTGTGATGTACCATCTGCAAATTTTAATTGCATTTTTTCACAATTATTTATGGTAGAAGATATGAGCTGTAATGCAGCATCTAGTTCCTTTTGTGAATAATTTTCCATATATTTTTCCTCGCAACCGTCTCAACATTCCTTGAAATTATAATATGATGACTATAGCATCTGGTATCCCCTTGGAGTCAAGGTATATAGAAAAACTCTTGCCACTACAGCCTATTCTTTTTTGTAAAATCATTTTCTTCATTATAACATGGCAATTCACATTTTTCGATGTTTTGTATAATAAAATTCACATGCCAGATGGTAAGCAGATTTTACTGCTTTCACCTGGCATATGTTTCACATTCGTTCTTTTATTTAAGAATTCATTTATGGGGTGAATCTATACTAATCTGATCTTCCCGGCAAATTCCCAGCTGATTCCTCTATCTTCTGATTGGTATAGTACCTCTTGCGCCCCATCAGCCCTCTGTTTTCAATACTCTATTGCGTAGTTTCTATTCAATGGAAGAAACATATGCCACTAAAAGGTATACGAATGGCAGGAATATTTCGACTTCCCAATAAAAGATGCCTCATATATTCCTGCCATTTTTCCTGAATTCCCCTATAGCGAATCCAATGCCTGCCTCAAATCTGCGATAAGATCCTCCGCATCTTCAATGCCTACGGATAAACGAAGTGTATCATCATAAACTCCTGCTTTTTCCCTTTGCTCCTTCGACTGTCCAAAATGTGTGGAGGTTGCGGAATGTACGATCAAAGACTTTGCATCCCCCACGTTTACCATGTAATCGAAGATGCGAACCCGCTCCAACACCTTCTTGGCTGCCTCCAGACCTCCTTTTAAGCGGATGGACAGGATCGCGCCCGGACCTTTTGGAAAATATTTTTTCGCCAGGTTATAGTAAGGGCTGCTCTCCAATCCAGGATAGGATACCTGCAGGATCTGCGGATGGCTTTCCAGGAATTGTGCCACCTTCAGGGCATTTTCCACATGGCGTTCCATGCGAAGGGACAGGGTTTCCATACCCTGCAGGAGATAAAAGGCATTGGTCGGGCTGAGATGGGATCCGAAATCCGTCAGATACCGGATACGGAGCCTCTTGGTAAAGATGTTTTTTCTCAGTTCTTCCTCTCCGATTGAATCCTTATACTCTTCATAAAAAGAATCAAACTGAGGGAATTTCCCGTTATGCCAATCAAAGCCTCCCTTTTCCACCACAAGCCCCACGATGATAGTACCATGACCCGCCAGATATTTCGTAGCGGAATAACATAAAATGTCGGCACCGTGGTCGAAAGCTTTGATGAGATAAGGAGTTGCAAAGGTATTGTCAATGACTAAGGGAATGCCGTTTTCATGGGCAAGCTTTGCGATGGCCTCAATATCTACGATGTTCATTCCCGGATTTCCGAGGCTTTCAATATAAATGGCTTTTGTTTTCTCATTGATTGCTCGTTTATAGGATTCAATATCGTTTTCGTCCTCGATAAACCGGCCCTTGATTCCGTATTCGGGCAGGATTTTATTCAGCAGGGTAGTGCTCCCGCCGTATAAAGTCTGAACCGCCGCAATCTCATCCCCCGCTGTTGCAAGATTCAAAAATGTATTGGAGATGGCTGCCATACCTGAACTTAAGGAAAGGGCTGCACTTCCGCCCTCTAATGAAGCGATTCTTTTTTCCAGTACATCATTTGTGGGATTGGAAAATCTCACATAGGAATGCCCTTCCTCCGAATAGTCGAAAAGCCTGGTACAGCGGTCAAAATCACCCAGTTCAAAGGCTGCAGTATGATAAATCGGTACCGCTTTAGAACGGTAATGCTCTTCCGGGTTATATCCCGCGTGGAGCTGCCTGGTCGTAAAACCGAGAGAACTGTCTTTGTATGCTTCATAGCTCATGTTTAAATCCCACCTTTTTGTATAATATTGATTCAATCATCTGAAGCAATCCATCTGCCGCCCATGCGATGCCGGCGCAAAAGATCGTGCCCCAAAGGATTTTATAAGTATTCATTGTACGAAGCCCATCAAAAAGTATGGTACCCAGACCGCCGGCATTGATGGTGGCAGCAATGGTTGCGATACCGATCGTAGATATGATCGCCAGATGAATTCCAGCCATAATTACAGGCAGTGCAAGAGGCAGCTTCACCTTGTATAAAATCTGCCACTGGTTCATTCCCATTCCCAGAGCAGCTTCCAGAACCGGCTCATCCACCCCCTTTAGTCCCGCCATGATATTGCGGAGCAAAAGAAACTGGTTATAAAGCACCAGAACGAAGATCGCCGTATTTCTGCCTATTCCCATAATCGGGATGAGTATTGCAAAGAGCGCAAGGCTGGGTATGGAATAGATGACACTGAAAATCTGGATTGCCGCATTTACCAGCCGCTCCGACCGAATGCTCAGCAGGGTGATGGCAAAGGCCAACAGGATGGAAATAATCAGTGTGATTCCTACGATCTGTAAGTGCTGCACCAAAGCAGTCAGTAATTTTTCCTGATATGTACTTAAGTAGTCTATCATCAAATCCCTCCCCTATCCGAAAGAATATAGTTCTTTCCGGCGGTTCTGATCAGAGCCTCAACAAACTCATCAGCGGGATGAGCTGTGATCTCTCCGGGAGTATCGAATTGCTTCACCTTTCCTCTATCCATGATCAGTACCCGTGTGCCTAGTTTAAAGGCTTCATTAATATCATGGGTTACAAAAAGAAAAGTCTTTTTCGATTTCTCATGGATTTTAAGAAGTTCATCTTGAAGATTTTCCCGATTAATTGCATCAATGGCACCAAAAGGTTCGTCAAAGAGCATTACCGCCGGATCTCCCGCCAGCGCTCTTGCCAGCCCGATTCTCTGCTGCTGTCCGCCGGAAAGCTGTGCAGGATAGCGGGATTTAAACTCCTTCGCCTCCAGATTCACCAGATGGAAAAGCTCTTCAATCCTGTCGTCGATCCGCTTTTTTTCCCACCCTAGAATCTTGGGAACAGTGGCGATATTATTATAAATGGTCATATGAGGGAAAAGTCCGATCTGCTGAATGACATACCCGATCCCTCTTCTCAGCTTGACAGGGTCCATTTCTTTGATACTGCTGCCAAACAGTCTGATCTCACCGCTGTCGGGTTCAAAGATACGGTTTATCATTTTTAACAGCGTGGTTTTTCCGCAACCCGAGGTTCCCAGTATTGTGATAAGTTCTCCTTCCTCAATACTTAAGTTCACATTTTCCAAAGCATTATAGTTTGCCTTGGGAAACCGTTTATTGACATTTATAAATTCAACAGCAATAGCCATAGCCTTATCTTCCTTTCAGCGACAACGCATTTACAGGGCAACTCTGGACGCAGACCCCGCAGCCAACACATTTTGATGCATCCTTTTGGATTTCCCCTTCTTTATAAAATACTTCAAAGCTGCAGCGTTTGACGCACTTGCCGCATTGGATGCACTTTGATCGGTCGAAATTGATAATATATGAGGCCTTAGGCCAGATTCCCAGACTGTTTCTTTTCTTCTGGCCTCGGAACAGGTAGCAGCAGTCTCCGCAGCAATTGCAGATCCCGTTGGGATTTACCGTATGCATCAGCCCTGCCTGATCGGCCTTCCTTACGATTTCCTTTGCCTTCTCCTTATCGATCTGTTCTGACAGGCCCCGGTGTGCAAAGGAGTTTAAGCCGTTTTTATAGGTAATACAGGTCTTTGTGGGTAAACCGCAGTCTCCCCGCAAGCTTCTGCAATCGCAGTAATTGAGATAAACCGGCCGCTCCTGTTTATCGATGAAATCAAGCACCTCATCCAATGGCATTACTTCATCCGCCGTAGGGGGACGGTCCGGTTCCGGATCCAATCCGCTGCAGTAGGCATCGAAATACCACTCGTCCAGAGCCTCTCTGTCTTCTTTGGAAAAGCTTCGATAGGTTTCCGTTTCCGATATGGAAAAGATATCAAGCCTGTTATAAAAGTCCGATATCCGGAATGTTCCTTTTTCTTCATCCGCCAGAGACACAATACCTCTTTTATAACTGTTCTCCAAAAAGCCCTTAGGATCGGAAAAGCCCATGGCTCTTACATCTTCTTCCGAAAAAACCTTCTGTTCCATCCGGCTTACAAAATCGATCTCCTCTGATGTAAATAATTTATCTAAATTGGAATATGCAGCTTCCGGAATTTGAAATTTCTTTATGAATACAAGGTTCTTCATATCTTCTGCCTCCGCCTTTATTTAATGGAATCATAGAATTCCTTTCCTACCTCTTCATATTCCCTCTTGTTCACATCCACCTCGGCATTCAGTTCTGTAATGGTCTTGATATCAATTTTAGTGTTTACGGCATTGAGGATTTCCGCGATATCAGGATTTGCATCCAAGACCTCTTTTCTGACTACAGGAGCGATGTTGTAAGGCGGCCAGACCGCTTTGTCATCCTCTAACAGGGTGAACTTAGGATCAATCAAATTTCCTTCTGTTGTTGATGCCGGGGCCACATCGGCTTCTCCTGCTGCCAGAACTTCATACTTCAGTGAGTTATCGTATACCTTGGAGGAAGCCCAGTCAAATTTCCCATATGTGGCCTCCAGTGCGGGAATTCCGTCTTCCCTTATATCAAATTCTCCCTGAGAAGCGAATCTCAACTTGGTTGCATTCTTCTGAAGATCCGAAATGGTTTTGATCCCATATTTCTCCGAAGCTTCCGTGGTGATCACCAACCCCTGGCCGTCATTCGCTTGTGCATAATCCAACCAGACCACATTAAATTTTTTCGCATACTCTTCTTTTACTATGTCATAAACTTTTTGAGGATCGGTTTCCAGCGGAAGCTTCAACACGGCTAACAAGCCGGTCCCCGTATACTCAGGGTAGAGATCTATATCACCATTTACCAAAGATGTATGTACCACAGAACTTGCAATATCGAATACCCGTTCCACTTTAAAGCCTTTGTCTTCCAAAGCCAGTGCGTAAATCTCGCCCAAAATTAAATTTTCTGTAAAATTCTTTGTTCCTATTTTGATCGCTTTCTGATCAGCAGAACCGGCATCACCGGATTTCTTGGAAGAGCAGCCTGCGGCCATAGAGATGACGAATGTCAAAATTAAAAATAAAGATACTTTTTTCATAATTGATTGTTTCATGATTGTTTCCTCCTAGTCATTTACCATTTTATATTTTGTGATCCTATGATCCAATCGGTTAAGAAGATATCCCGAAAGCAGCGAAAGGATACCTACAGAAACGCCACCGATCAGCAGCAGGTCCGTCCTCATCAGTCCCAGCCCTGTAAAAATCAAGCTTCCCAGTCCCCCCGCACCGATATAAGCAGCAAGGGTAGCACTTGCAATTACTTCGACAACAGCGGTTTTAATTCCTGCAAAAACAAGCGGAAAAGCCAGTGGTATTTTTACTATAAAAAAGGTCCGCCATGCTCCCATACCCATTCCAAGGGCTGTTTCCAGCACAGCTTCAGGCAATGTGCGAAAGGCCAGTGCAGTATTGATCAGAATGGGAGGGATAGCTAAAATAGTCAACGCCAGAACGGCAAGCTTCATTCCGGTTCCTACTATAGGCATGAACAGCACCAGAATAGCCAGGCTTGGTACAATACGCAGAGTTCCGAATAGCCCCTTGACTCCCTTGTAAAGGAAATCGCACGAGGTGCACAGAATCCCGAGAGGAATGGCGATGATCATCGCCAGGATAACGGTACTGAGGCTAATTAAGATATGTTCCCTTACCAATAGGATATAGTCAGAGGAATGCTTGGAAAAATATGTTAGAATAAGTTGCAATAGGTTCCGCCCCCTTTTTAATAACATAGTAATTCTATATGTTTTATAAGTTTTGTTTATTATATTCTATGCTCCGCCTCTTTGTCAATAAAAACTTATCAAAGCTGAAGATTAATGATAACGTATATTTCCTGTAATACAACGGCGGATTCGGTTCTGTTTTCTGAGAAAGCCGGATTTCCCCCTCCAGAGGTGAAAATACAGCAACATGCTTTTGATAAAGCTCCAGTAAAATGCCAACGTCCTGCTGAAATCTGTCCGATGCGGAAATAGTTTTCGCCACCTGAAGTCTCATGAGAAAAGCAAGACAAACAACACCAGAACAACAGCTAGTACAGGACGGTTTGGCCAATGATAGAAATTACGGTGCCATGGCACTGAAATATAGCATTTCCTATCAGCAAGTAAGAAACTGGGTCAAAAAATATGAGAAAATGGGATCAGAATGTCTGGAAGATAGACGAGGACGTCGAACAGGAACACATCCGAGCCGTACTCGGAAGAAGAGTTGCGTGACAAAAATTTCACATCTTAAACGTGAAAAACGGGATTTACAATATCCAGCAGAAAAACTCTGCAAACATTAATTTGCTATTTAAAAATTCCTACAAATAACAGCGAGCTCTCATGGCTTAGCGCCATGAGAGCCAAAATTCGAATTTAAAACATTAACTTACCACTGTCACAGATGTTTACAGGCTCGCCATGATTGAAAGCCACCTGCCCGCCGGAGTCAGCCATACCTCTTTATAGGTGGCGTTGTTACCTGCCGGCCAGTATGGAATATCTTCATTTTCCATCGTCTGGACTCCTACCGGAACCTCACCTGTCATCTCACCCGGGTAATTGGCATCCTGCTGCGCGTACCGTTCCCCTTCGCCGTACATCAGGGATTGGCAGAACGGATTTTTACCGGATACCCAGTAAAGCTGTTCTCTTGCAATATCCGTAAGTTCCCTGTCTTTAAAATAATTTCCCAGCAGTGCTGCTGCTTTTCCCATCCCCAGATGTATGGCACTGTTCCCCCGGAAAGAAAACCATACCGGAAACATTCTTACGTAGTAGCCGCCGCCCAAGTCTATTCCTGATTTTAACTGCTCCCTGTAGTTCTCCTGCTCCTTTGAAAACTCCACCTGCAGGTGCAGCAGCTTAAAGGTTTCTTCATCCTCCGCCTCCTTTATGGAGTGAAGCCCCGCCGGAAGCATTCCGTAAGGCGCAGCCATCCGGATTAGTTCTTTTAAGTATTCCCCATAAAGGCGCATGGATGCTTCCCACTTCGTCTTATTTGCTGAGTCCGGCAGTGCCCGGCATAGTGCTTCCAGTGCCTGCACAAAGGAATGGTCCCTGCCCTGATGGGTAAAATGTACCATCGTCTTGTGGAGTTCCTCCCGATAAAAGAACCCCTTCATGGGAACTCCCTCCGTACCTGTTTCCTGGCAGGCCATCAGCCTGGCACCCCAATCCTCCGCTTCCTGAATATAGGCTTCATCGCAGGTGGCCTGATAGATATTGGCTGCTGCCCAGGCGGCTGCCGCATAATACTGGGACTTGCCGCTGTTTAATGTATGCTCCCACATAATTGGCAGCTCCATTCCAAATTCTTCAAATCTTGCCTTGGCAAACTGATAATCCTCCTTAGCTGCCTGGCCGCATTTCCATGCCAGATCTGCATCATAATCTTTCAAGACAATCGCCGCATAGGCTTCTGCTGCCCCACAGAAAAAGTTCTGAAATGCCTGATTATGTACACGGGTTTCCACATCATCCCTATCTCCAATCAAACCGCCGGTCCACATGCCAAGTCCCACGCTGCTGGCACGGTAACCATCCCCAAAGCGGGTCTTCAAAGTAAATTCCAATCCCCACAGTGCTTCCTCCATTAATCTCTGATAAAGCAGGGGATCGTCCTTCCTATGCTCTGCCAGTTCAAACAGCACTTGCATGACCTCAGCCGTCTGCAAGGACTGCTGTGACATATCTCCAGCATCATGCCAGCCGCCGCCATAGGGCATAATCAGTCCCTTATGCCTTGCGATCACATCCATATGGCATTGTCCATGTTTGCCCGGAATCGGATAACCGCACCTCTCACAATAAATAAAGTTCAGCACCTTCCAGACAGCTTCTTCCATCGCATCAGGCCCTATCCTAAAACTTCCGGTGGACAATCCGCCATACACCACCCGGTACTGCCCCGGCTCCGTTATTTCAGAAAAATCCAGAATCCCATAGTTTCCCGTCCGTTCCGACAACGCCCTGGCCTCCTGTTCCAGCACCACCTGTCCTTCCCCGTCCAGTACCTGAAATCTTGTGATTTCATCCGGCTTTAAATCCTGGGGGTTTATGATCGCAATCTTCTTTCCGGCAATGTGATAGCCAGACATAGAATAGGAAATACGTCCTTTCTGGCATTCCCATCCTTTTTCCAGCTCCGGCTCCGCGATTGTCTCCAACCGGATTTGGTCAAAGTCATATTGAAAGAAATCACCGGTGGATGTATCCTGTCCATCTGCATCCATCTTAATGGCAAATTCCGTCACACAGTCCTTTGGTAAAAGTGCACATTCCCAGATAACATGGTTCCATTCATGGTTTACCAGATTGGCCAGAAACTGGCCCTCTCTGTGATAAGCATCCGGTACCGGATGCTCTCCCGCATTACGCAGATAGCATCTTAAATGCACCGCCCGGCTTCCTGGGGAATCCGGTTTTACCCAGAAGGAAATACGGTTGTACTGTTCCCAGTTTTCCCTGTCTGCAGGAAAATGCAGCATGGCATGATAAACCTCCTTCTCTTCCCCGTTCTCCCAGTCGGGAGAACCGTAAGTCCAGATATCATGAGCGGTAGGAGCGGCAATACGCAGGGAAGCTCCTCCCTCCTTCCCCTTCCCAGCCTCTATGGTTATTGTTCCGATTCCTGTATGTACCGGTTTCTTCATCCCTTCCTTCCAGATATCATTTACCGCCAGGACCGTTTTATTCTCCATTTCCGCTTCCAGAGACTTTTCCGTATGAAGCGGAAGCGGTATATGGAGATACCCGGATTCCCGCAGCTCTTTCTCAAACACTTGATCCATCTTCCTGTAACCCCCTTGTTTTATCAGTGCTTTTCCTGATGTGTCATAAAGTACCGGTACATATCACTGTGATTATTGGGCTTCGTAAGGTCACGCCCGCCATCCACGGTCAGATAGTATGCCATAATCTGAGGTACCGCGCACACCTCCAGACAGTTGAAGTCACCACCTTTGATGTCCAGCAGCAGATCCTTTTCATCTGCTACGGTTCCACCGGCCACAAGGCCGTTGTGATGCACTTCCTTCATAAACCGCGCCAGGGAAAGGGATTTCTCCACATCACGGATTCCATCATTAAATATCACTACACAGTGGTTGCTGTTATAGCCATAATTCGGTCCGTGCATTCCTTCTTCCAGTTCATAACCCGCGGAAATCACCTGCGGCATCTCCCAGAACTTGATGGCTGCCTCCAGGGACACCCCATAAAGACTTCCCGAACCGGTAAAGATCACACAGGCAGAGCGCATAATCTGCCTTTTATTTATCTGGAACCACTGGGCCGCCTGCTTGGTGATGACTCTTCTGCTGTCCGGAACCTGTCCTGCCTGTGCCAGATATGCATCATACTGCTCCTTAGTCAGATGTCCACGAATTAAGCCCAGCTTCATTCCCATCAGCATATGGGTCAATATGCTGGCGCAATAACCGATGGTTCTCATACCGTATTCCTCTTTCCCGCAGCCCATCACAATATGTGCTGCAGATTCCTTTGCCAGCGGAGTCTCTTCCGATTCTGTGATGCTGGCACAAAAACATCCTTCCGCCAGCAGCTTCCTTTGAATATCTGCCGTCACCTTGGAGGTCCCGGTCTGGGAAGTAAATACATGAAGGGCGTTAGGATTCCAAACATGTCCCTCTCCCATAAAATCATTTGGGTAGCATACTTTTACCCGCAATCCGGCCGCCTTTTCTACAAAGATCTGGGAGGTCAAGGCAGCGGTATTGGAAGTCCCTGATCCGATGAATACCACCTCATCCAGCTTCATTACCTTTTCACCCAGATACTCTTTCAAAGGTGTCAGCCTTTCCTCTCTCTTTTCCAAAATATCCTCCAGAATGGAGGGGATCCTCTCAATGCAATCCAATAATGTTACCATAATGCAGCTCCTTTCTGCTTGTATATTTGTTTTATTTATACCTTCTTGATTTTAAAGAAGATTTGCTCTCCCTACTTAGAAAACCTTCTGATACCCCAGTCCGATCGCGGCTGCCCCCAACAGCCCGGTATAATTTGGATTCAGGGAGGAAAGATGGATTCCCTTAGGGATCCGCGCCTTCACCTTATCCTTGACCCGCTCACAGATACGTGCCGCTAACCATCCATCCGCTACAAGGCCTCCGCCAAGAATCACCGTTTCCGGAGCGGTCACACAGCTCATGTTTTCAATCAGCAGAGCCACCGTTTGAACCGCTTCTTCAAGCATCCTTTGTGACAGGGCATCCCCGTCCTTTGCAAGTTCAAATACCGTCTGGCCGGATATTACCTCATTTTCTCTTTCCCGAAGCGGGGAATCCGGATATTCCGGCAGAAGTTCCTTTCTTCTTTGATTTAACCCTATGCCGGAAGCAATGCCCTCCAAATGCGGCCCCTTCCCCATATTAAAATTCATGTACCCAATTTCCCCCGCATAATTTTCCGCGCCGCGGATAACCCTGCCGTTTGATACCGTTCCCGCAGCAAGACCTGTTCCTACATTAATATAAATCATATCCCTGCAGTCCTTCGCTCCACCGAACACACACTCTGCAATGGTGGCGGCCTTCACATCATTGTCAATGTAACAAGTTACGCCGAATTCCTCCTTCATGATGGCTGCCAGCGGAGTTGGTTCAACAAATTCATGATCAATAAAATTCCAGATTCCATGCTTGATATCCAGGTTACCCACAATGCCGATTCCCATCAGGACCGGCTGATTTCCATAGGCCCAGCCAAAGCTATCCTCAAAATCTTTTATATTATCAATCATTCGTTTCACCAGCTCCCGCTGATTGATCCTTCCAGTAGGGTAGCGCTTTACATTAAACACTGTCCCGTCAGATGCCACCTCCGCAACCAGCATCTTAGTTCCGCCTGCATCAATTGCAATACAACTCTTTTCCGTTTCCATTCCACTACCGCCTTTCTCAATTCCCGGTCATATCGTGGACCCATTTCCCAGTTCGAAGCCGCCACTCGCTAGTGAATACCTTGATTACCTGATCACACTTTAAGCAGATGCCTACCACCATAATGGGTGCCTTAAAATACATTCCCGTCAGGAATCCCAGGGGAACCGTTACCCCCCACAGGAATATCATATCGTTTAGCATCTGAAAATGAACGTCTCCGCCGCCCCTCAGTACTCCCATCATGTTCGTACTCTGAACCGCCTGGAAAGGAGTTATGATGGCTGTTATCATCATAAGCTGCCTGCAATAGGTCAGCGTGATACCGTCTATGTGATACAGAAATGGCACCAGCGGAATTGCAAGAAGCACAAGGCCTCCTGCTATCGTTCCGAAAACCGCTGTATATTTTTGAAAATATTTTTTTAGTTCATCCAGCTGTTCCCGCTCTCCTGAACCAATGGTATTTCCTACAATGACACAAGCCGCCGATGAAATCCCATGAAACAGTACCGCCGTAAGCTGAGTAATCGCAGAGCAAATGCTATTGGCTGCAATCACATCCGTTCCCATTCTTCCCAGTACAATGGCCTGGGCCGATACACCGAAAGCCCAGAATACTTCATTGCAGATCACAGGAATGCTGGTTTTAAAATAAAGCCTTCCCAGGCCGCCCTCCAGCTTCCGCATCTTTTTCAGACGAATCTGAAGTTTGTCTTCCTTCCAGTATACGAACACCATCACTAACAGGAACTCTCCGGTTCTTGCAATCAGAGTGGCTAAAGCAGCTCCTTCTATTCCTAGTGCCGGAAATCCCAGTTTACCGCCTATCAGGAGCCAGTTCATGGCAGTCTTTAACACCAGGGATACAAGAGAAGAATACATGGCTATCTTTACGATCCGGACGGACCTTAAAACTCCGGTAGTCATCCCTGACAGCGCATAGAGCATATAGGACCATACCACGATTCTTAAATATCTGGCCCCCAGTTCGATGACCAACGGGTCATTGGTATAAATGCTCATGACCGTTTCCGGGAACAAAGCCACAATTGCCGTTAATATTATGATAAATCCAACTGCCGTCCGGTAAGCATATGCCAGAACCTTATGAATCCGTTCCGTATCATGCTTCCCCCATGCCTGGGAGATCAGCACATTGGCACCGTCCGCTATTCCCGGAATGGCCATGGATACAATAAAAAATATCTGATTAGCCTGAGATACGGCAGATAACTCGCCTGTTCCCATGCGCCCTATCATCACGGTATCCAGCAGATTGACCATATACCCCAGCAAACTTTGCAGAGCCAGGGGAAGTGCGATTCCCAAAACGATTTTCGACAGCTTTTTCTGATTATCCATTGTTATATCTAAACCTTTCTTTTAGCCTTTTGTCCTTCCGCTTAGCGTGCCTTCTTTAATGCAAGTGCATAAATAAACCAGGTTCCATGGGGAATCCACTGTTCTCCCCATCGCCAGTTATCGCTGATTTTCAGTTCCGGCATGGGCTCCTTTACCAGAAGAATTCCTTCTTCATCCTCCGGATGGCTGGTAATGCCATTGCAGATGCCTCCCGGACAGTTCATGAAATCATTCCTATCCTCATAAAAATACTGTACATTGTTACGTCCATAGCCTTCCATCATGCAGGCGTCGTAGGGATTCATTCCCAGAATCCAATTTATCTGGTTCTGGCCAAAGTTCCATAGATCTTCTGCCAATTGTGTATCCTCTGTTTCGGATGCGGTAATCCAGGCGGCTGCTGCTAAAGATGCAATCCGCGCGTTATCTCCCTGCCACCAGGGCGCCGCAGGACTGGTGTGATAATAGAAGAATTTCTCCACTCTTTCTTCCTTCTCTGTTTTATGTACATATCTGGCATATCCAAAGGGATTGTTCACCCGCCCGGTCACTTCAAGCACATGGCGCATGGCCTTTATTGCCGATCTTTTCACCCTGGTTTTTAAATCCCCCTCCGGTTCGATCCCAGCAAAGGTCAGAAGTGCCACCACCGGCAGGCCTTCGTCGGCGGCATGACAGAACGGCTCTCCCGGACGGGACATAAACCATGCACTATCCTCTCCGGTATCCTCCATCCGGTCCATCATACGTTCCGCCAGCTCTTCTGCTAAAATCAGATAGTTATACTCACTGGTGGATTGATACAGTTCAGACACAGCCAGCAGCGCACAATACTCATCCAGCAGATTCCATTGTCCGTCATTGGTGTAACAATGATTATTTTCCCAGAGATACTTCCACGCTTTCTTCGCTGCTACCAGATACTGGGAGCACGTGTAGTCGGTACCGGGATAATAGTGCCTGGCTGCTGCTGCAAGGGCAGCAATACAGGTACCGCCTCCGGAGCGCATACTGGTTTCATAATTGGTGTCATTTACCTGTTCCTGGTCTGCAGTCGCTGCTACCTCGGAGAACTGGTCGCTGGAACCATGATACTCGAAGCCGATAACTCTGCTGTCAAAACTCCCAAAAGCGTCTGTCCTGCTGATAGAACGGAAAAAGCTTCCTGATGGTGCTCTCATACGCATGATAAAATCGGCTCCAAAGGTCCCTTCATCCAGCATACGTCTGATTAACAAATGCGCCTGCTTATGATTCTTCTTTTGAAAACATTCCACTGCCTTAAAAAAAACATAAGCGCTGAATGCGGCCTGCTGGGGATTGCAAACTGTGCTGTGAGACAGATGGGACATATGAATTCCATAGTCTCCGGAAGCATCCAGCCAGCCTCCATGTCCATCCACCACACCTTTTCTCGCTCCTTTAAACGGAAGATGAGAGTCCGCTTCCTTCCATTCACCGGTAACGCGCTGGCCCTTGAAATAATAACTGGCAGCATTCATCATGCGTATATCCTGAAAATCTGCTGTTATATCAAATGGATAGGATTTGCTTACTCCTTCGGAGGTGTCCAATTCCAGATAATATTGTCCCGGAACGTTGAATCCGGAAAAATCCATGGTCCAGTAGTAACCCGTATTCCAGTTTGCTACCTTGCCGCATTCTTTGGCATATCCGTTATAAGCGATCCTACCGTCACGATCCATCAGGCGGAAAGCATCCGCCTTCATACCTTCCATTCCCTGAAATACTGCTCTTTTATAGTCCTTTCCCAGATAGCCTATCTGGTTCGTAAGAATCTGAATCATATCCCCTATTCCTCCATTTCTGTAGAAAGGGGTCCGCTTTTGCATAGATTGAATATGCTTTCAGTTTCCCCCTACCTTATGACCTATTGATCTGAGCCCGGTTTATTGCTGATCAGCGTACAGTTTCATCGCCTCACTTAATCTTGGAGTCATGAACTCAGCCAGGGAATCTACATGAATGGAATCCAGCCTGTTGATGAACTCCTGATAATTTCGTTCAAATTCTGCATCATCTGCAGAAAGAATCACTTTAACCTGCCCGGTTTTCACTTCATCCACCATCTTGTCATACAGCACCTTCCAATCCCCATCATTCACCTTGGGCGTTGCATAGGCGTACCACGGTTCATTGATGTAGGATTCACGAATCAGATTGTTGGTTTCCTGGAAGCTCTCCGGCTCATTTGCGCAGCGGGATTCTGCTTCAAGAATTTTGGAACCGCCAAAATAGAACCATGGATTATAAATCGTGGAGTTGGTATTGTCCTCAACCGACTGTTTCCACTCTTTACTGAATTCAGGAAAACCGGATGCATTAAGAGTATATTCCTTGCCTTCCCGTCCCCACTGGGTTAACTTCTGCCCTTCCTCTGAGAATAAAAACTCCATGAAACGGACGGATTCCTCCGGATGCTTGTTGTTCTTGGTGATAAAGGTTGCGGCCCATCCGATCTCTGTATTGATCAGCGGATAGTCAGAAAGCGGCTTCATCTCCCGAAGCTCTGCATCCGGCACTGTATCATAAATGGAGTTGTAAGAGCCGGGACCATATTGTGTGCTTCCTACGGTAGAAAAGGCCTTTCCGCTGCAAATATCCGCACTTGCCTGAGCAGAGTTCCAGGCAAAGTTATCTGCGTTGAAGTATCCCTTCTGATACATATAATTACAATTCTTCAAGTAGTCCTTAAACTCGTCGGTCTTTGCCGCGATACGGCACTTGTCATCGGGTCCATCCATAATAAAATACTGTAAGGTGCAGCCGCTCCACTGTTTAAACGGATCCAGCCACCATGTCTCAGAAGAAAAATTCATAGGTGTTACACCTGGCCATTTTTCCTTTACCATATCGTAGACCTTGTATAAGTCATCCAGCGTGTTGATCTGCGGATTATCAAGCTGCTCCAGCATATCATAGCGGTAGAGCAGGGTAGCCACCATGGGTACAGCCTTGGTTTTCTGCCAATCCTTATTGGTGGCTGTATGGGACAGAATAAAATAGTAATTATCGTCAGGAGAATAACATTTTGCATTTGTAATCAATTCACCGGGAACTTCCCAATCCAAATTATATTTATCTATCAGCTCATTATAGGAATAACAGATATCCGGATCAGAAAGCGTGTCCATCATCTGGCTGGTAAAAATCAAGTCGGGGAGTTCTCCGGAAGAAGCGAGTACACCCAACTGAGTATAATCTGTTGCCCGGACAGGTTTTAACTTAATACCCGTACGTTTTGTGATTTCCTCCGGAATGATTCCCGTGAAATCCTCGATTGGGTACCATGTATGGTTTAAAAATACAGTGAGCTCCGTAGGATTCTCCGGATCCCCAATCATCCACTTGTTATCCCCGGTTACATTACCGTCATCCTTACCCTGGCTGCCATTCTCACCTGTCATATTGGCTTTGCTTTCGTCCGTACGGCTGTTTTTGTCATCCCTGCTGCTTACACATCCGGTGAAGCTGGCTGTCATCATGAGGGCTGCCATGATCAACGCTGTTAGTTTGTAAACATTTTTTTTCATACCTACTCTCCTTCTCTTTTTTGATTTATTTGCACCGGCAGAATACCGGAAAAATCTTTTTTCCCCTGCACTTCTCTATGACTTTACTGCACCAACGGTAAGGCCGGTTACAAAATATCTCTGAAAGAAAGGATACACACAGAGAATGGGCAATACTGCTATCACCATAGCAGCCAGCTGAATGGATAATGTAGTGGTGGTTCTGACCCCTGCTGCCATAGCGGCATCAGCTGCCGTATTTTGCGATGAGGACTGATTAATGATTGCAGTCATTAAGTATGCCATGGTACGGATCCCTTTATTTGAAGTTGCAAAGAATGCGGAATCATACCAGTTGTTCCAATGTCCTACCGAAGTAAATATAGCAATTGTCGCCATGATCGGCTTTGACAGAGGCAGGATCAGACTTCTATAAATCTTCAGTTCCCCTGCACCGTCCAATTTTGCCGATTCAGCAATTTCCTCAGGAATACCCTGGAAAAAGGAGGTTGCCACCAGAATATAAAACAGACTCAGGCAGCCAGGCACCACATAGACCCAGAACTTGTTCAACAGATGCAGAGACCTTAGCAATATGTAATATGGAATTACACCTCCGGAGAAGTACATTGCAAAAATAAAAAAACTAAAATAAAATTTGCGGAACACTAAATCTTTATGGGATAATCCATAGGAAACAAACAAAGTAAATAATACCGTCAGGGTCGTTCCGATTACAGTTCTTCCAAACGTCACCAAGAACGCTTTTCCCCATACCGGGTCCTTGAAAAGGGAATTATAATTTTCAAAGGTCAGTTTTCTCGGCCAGAAATAAATACCGCCTTTCAAAGCGTCAATCCCTTCATTAAACGACATGATAACCGCAAGTAAAAACGGGTATAGACAGGAAAACACCACAAGAACCATCACTACAACGATCGCCGCATCCAAAACCATATCCTGAATACTCTTTTTCTTCTTTTTTCTTTCCGCCTTCATTCCTTAACCTCCTGTCAGAATAATCCGTCACCGGATATTTTCTTTGATATAAAGTTGCTTGAATAAACCAGCATTACGGAAATAACAGATTGGAGCATTCCCACCGCAGTTGCATAGGAGTAGCGGCCCTGGGATAAACCAATACGCATGACATAAGTCTGAATAATATCTGCAACCTCCCGATTGCCGGCATTGCCCAGTAAATAGCTTTGTTCGAAGTTGGAGCCGCTTAAGCCTCCTCCCAGCAGATTACCCAATGCCAGAATTAATACAACCGTCACCGTACCTGCAATACTTGGGAATGTAATGTACTTCATTTTCTGGATTCTTGTGGCACCGTCAATAGAGGCCGCTTCATACATGGTGGGATCAACCCCTGTGATCGCTGCCAGAAATATAATGGTCCACCATCCGGTGTCCTTCCAGATCGCAGTCAAGATACACATCCCGTAAAAAAATTGGGGACTCGTCAGAAATTCCAAAGGAGCTGCTATGAGTCCCGCGCTCAAAAGAATGTCGTTAATAATTCCACTGTCTGATGCGATAATTCTCAACAGTCCGGCCACAATGACCCAGGAAATAAAGTATGGCAGATAGCTGATGGTCTGTATGAATTTCTTTGTACCCTCATATCTTACTTCATTTAACATGATTGCAAATATAATCGGTATCGGAAAGCTGCAAATAAGTTTCAAAATACTTAATACCAGAGTATTTCTCATCAGTTCTACAAATTTATAGTCCGTAAAAAATTCCGTAAAATGTTTAAATCCCACCCATGGACTGGAAATCATACCGGCTATACCGCTGGTAATCTTATAATCTTTAAATCCTATCACTAATCCAAACATCGGAATGTAATTAAAAATCAGAATATAGACAATACCTGCCAGAACAAATATCTGCAGGGAACGCTGTTTCCAGAATTCATACCAGACACTTTTTCTATATTGCTTTGCCTTACTTTCTCCTTTCATTTCTTTCATCCTTTCTATATTTGATATCTTGATTATAAGTACCTGGGTTCTCAAAGTACACTGTCCGTTTCTTACATCCATTGTCATATGTTATTATTTTTGCACAACATATCTCATATTTCACTTTTATATATGTATACTTTTACATGCGCAATAACGTTTATGAGCAGCTTCCAACAAATCCATAAGTCTTATTGTACAATCAAAACGAAAAAAAGACGAATACCCGGATTTTTTCTTGAACCGGTATATTCGCCCATATGGGATAGATGATTGCTTCTATATTTCTTCGGCCACAGCTTCCCTTTCCCCGTTTCTGATCTGTTGCGGTGTCAGCCCGACCTTCCCTTTGATCAGACGAAACAACTGCCGTTCCGTTTTGTATCCTACTCTGCCTGCCACATCCCGGACAGGTAAATTTTTATCATAAAGCAACAGATACAAGGTTTCCTTCAAGCGCATCTCATTCACCAGATCCAAAAAAGTGATATTCCACTGTTTCTTAAACTGGCTGCATAAATAATTCTCACTTTTCCCGACATGCTCCGCCAGCATGGTCAGTGAAATGTCTTTTCCATAATTATCCCGGATAAAAGCAACACTTTTTTTCAACGTATACGGAATATTCTTCTCATCCACATGGCTGAAATAATCCTGATACTGCTTCAGCTGCTCCAGATCTTCATGGTTCTCCAGGCGCATAGCAATGGCACAGATATTCCTTCTCAGCTCTTCCTTATCCACAGGTTTTAACATATAATCCTTTACCCCGTAACGGATTGCGCCTTTGGCGTATTCAAATTTATCATATCCGGACAAAACCATAAAATGCTGACACAGATTTCTCTGCTGTACCTTTTCCAGCAGCTCCAAGCCGGACATTCCCGGCATTTCCACATCAGTAATTAAAACATCTGCAGAAAATACCTCCAATAACTCCAACGCTTGTTTTCCGGAGGTTGCGGTTTCTACCTGACACTCAATATCCGGAATCTTTTCAATACAGCTCTTCAGTCCCATTATAATCAGACGTTCATCATCCACGATCAGTATCTTCATTCCTCCAGCCTCCCTTTTAATCGTATCGTGACCAGACAGCCCTGTTTTCTGCTCTCAAGCCGCAGGCCGCACTCCTCTCCGCACAGAAGCTGTACCCGTTCATGTACATTTAACAGACCGATGGAGCTCTTTTCCTTCTCCCTCTGAGTACCCTTCTGCAGACGTTGTTCTATTTTCCTTAATTTATCCGCTTCTATCCCGGAGCCATTATCCTCAATCTCTATATATACGAATTCATTCCTCCAGAAAACCCTGACTGATACCCAGAACTCCCTTTCCTCATGACGAAACCCATGCCTGAAACAGTTCTCAATTACTGGCTGCAGCATGCAGTAAGGACAGAGGATCTTACTGCAGGAAGGATCTGCATTCACCTCATAATGAAAATCATCCCGCATCCGATAGGAATATAGCTTTAAATAGTCTGTAATATGGGATACCTCTTCACCAACCGTAGCCTTCTCCTGATTCTTCGACACATTGTACCTGAGAATCCTCCCAAAAAGAGCAATCATCTGAGAAGCCTTTTCGTACTCTCCCATTTCAATAAGCATATCAATATTTTCCAGTGTATTATACAAAAAATGAGGCTGTATCTGGGACTGCATGGCATAATACTGCGCTTGGCCCACCAATCGTTCCTTCTGGTAAATTTCATCAATCAGCTTGTTCATTCTCTCAGCCGTATCATTATACACACGTATCATGGTACCAATTTCATCCTGGCTGTCGTCAATCTTAAACGGTGCCATCCGGTCCTTCTGCATCCGCGACATGTAGCCTGTCAAATCTGTGATTCTCTTGGTAATGGAATAATAGAAAAGGTAATAAACTACTGTAAAAAACGCCAAAATCAGAATCATTCCGATCAGTACTGAGATTAGGTTATTGTTGGATAGAAGCTGAAAATTTCGATAGTAATAATCTATTTTTGCTCCCATCGGCTCCACCGTAATTGATACCTGGTTCTCCCTTCCCGGAATTTCTCCATCGTAAGGAGTCAGACATAGCTTTCCCTGTTCATTCTTACCGATGTTCCAGGTTGATCCATTTAATGTAAAGAGCATTGTTTCGCCATTTTCCGCAAATTCCAGAGATTGAAAAATAGTATCAAAGCTGCATGCAACGCACGAAAAACCGATTTTCTGATAATACCGGCTGTCATACAGTACCATATACATCCTGCACATGGTAACACCGCTTTTCTCATCCGTGTAAATGACGGTTTTCATACTTTTCATGGACATATTGTTCGTGTCTTTCAGCTCTTCCACATTCAGGCCATTCAAAACATATGCAGGATCATTCCATCTTTTCTCAAATCTTCTATAGATACAAATAGTCTGATAATCGGTATAGGTTGCCTTCATCTGCAAAAATACCGGCAACACAGTCTTCATGTACGTATAAGCACCATTTGCCGTAGAAAAATCCTCTGATTCTACATAGTGGAGCAAATCTGCATTGCTTTGAAAGGACCTGGTACAGAACACTACCTGGGATAGGTTATTTTCAATGGATTTCCTGCACTGATCCATGATGGCCGTCTTTCCCGCTACATACTGTTCTCTCATATGTACGCTGAAATTCCCAATATAAAAGGTTCCCAGAAGTATCATGGGAATAAAAATAATCAGAATATACAGAAATATCATCTTATGTACCAAGGCCATATCCCGAAATTTCTGTCCGAATTGCCGTAATTCCTTTTTCATAAGCTTCCCCCGAAATGATGCCGTAATCTGCTGCGAGGTACTACCGCACATTGTTATTCCAATTATAGACATTTCAATAGGAATAAGTCAATATGAAATAGATATGGTCACTATTATTGTTATTTGAGAGTCAAGACCACCGATTGGTGAAATGAATAGTGCGAAGTGGATATTAGGAGCAATTGGATATATAGGTGTCTTCGACCGTCTATCAGATTGGTGGCCTAATTACCGGCAAGATATAATTTGGTCTGGGTACTGTAGCAGCAACTGTTTTGCTGATTGGATTAGTATATCTGATTTCCGTAAGGTTCCATGCCAAAGGAAAAGCAGTCAGAACTTGAACGCTAGATTGAGCAGAATGTTAAACCACTACCCTGCTATAAGGCTTACTGGATAATTACTATTAGTACTTGAATTATTTTGAAGTGGTTGTATCACGGGTTATAGACCGGCTACAGACAGAGGGCTTAGCGAAATTAACAATAATCATTACAATTTCTTCTTTCAGCCCCAAAAAGAACTGGCAGAAAAAATGCGGAGCTTGGTTTACCGTAAGATCCGCTTTTCGCTGCTATCTTCCTTTGATACAGCAAAGTCCCTCCGGTGCACTCCGTATGTCAAATCTGAGGGGTTTGCTTAGAGGGGCTTTAAATTGCTTAAAATTCATGTTTTTGTTTATTCATGTAATATCTCTTTTTGTACTTCACACCGGCAAATTTGCTAATTTTACGGATGATGCTATAATTTACAAAGCCACCCACCGCTCCTACCAATGGGATCCCCTGTATGAATTTTGCGGTTAATAACGACTCCGATAGTATTCCTGCTGTGGTTTTTATAAGTTCTTCCAAATTAATTTCCGGGATAATTTTAGAATCGATGTCATCGCCTAATTTTTCAAGTTTTTGATAGAATTCTTTCTGCTGCTCCTGTTTCGTCATGGCGGTACAGATCAAAAGCAGGATATAAGCTTTTTCTTCCTCTGTTTCATAATGATATCCATAGCTTAAAGCAATTTCATAAACAGATTTCATGACCAAAGATAAAAAAAGCGGAATATCGGGTAAGCCGATTCCTAATGCTCCCAAAACGCCTCCTTCTATTACAGAGATGGAAGAATTAATCATCTGGGACTGCTTGGAATGCTGATCTAAACGCTTCAAATATTTTCTTTCGGTTCTTTTGCCAATAGCATAATTATTTAAATCATATTCCAACTGTATCTTATCTTTATCATAAGTCTTCTCTATATAAATATTTCCTTTTTCAAAAACCAACCGGAAGCCTTTATAGAATGCCGTCTCCAGGGCGGTTTTCAGTTTGCTGGGAATATAGCTTTGAATTTTATCAGCAACAGGCTCTATAGAAGCTTTTAATAATGGATTTTCCTTTTTGTTAAGCAATTTATATTCTTCTCTTTTTATCTGTTTCACTTGCTTATCGAATTGCCGTCTCATATATGTCAGCCTCCACTTTCAGTGAGTCCAAAGTTTGATTACTTTGAAATATCATTATTATCTCAATATACCATATCTTGATACATTTTACAGCCAAAACCTAAAATTGACAAATCACATAACTGTTTTTATCTGGCATATGACTTTCCTAATACATTCGTTCTTTTATTCAAAAAACTCATTTACAGGTTGCATCTATACTTATCTGATCTCCCCAACAAATTCCCAGCTGATTCCTCCATCTTCTGATTGGTAAAGTACCTCTTGCGCCCCATCAGCCCCCTGTCCTATCACCATTTTTAGGATCCCATCTTCTTCATATGGCATTTCTGGGAAATCAAACTGTGAATCCTGATCCGGCTCTTTTTCCATAACGGAATACGGAAGCTTTACTGGCTTTGTCGTTTTTCCGCCATCAGCAGTCCGGTATAGCTCTGCCTCATCGCCGCCATTATGTGAAAGACAGAAAAATCCCAGCTTTTCGTCAATAAAGGCAATGCCTGCGGCCACCCCTGCCTGACCTAAAAACGGATCTTGATTCACAACCTTCCAGTTTATTCCTCCATCATCACTGTACTCCAGGGTGTAATAGCGGCTGCCAAGAGCGGCATCTACTACATTCAGACGGAACCGGTCACCATTTTCAAATTGAAATTCTTCATTTGGATTGATTGCGGCAGGCTTATCTTCAGACAATGCTTCGCTGCTGGATCGCTCTTCCCCTTCTGACGCTGCCAGATAGCGTATTGGCGTAATTTCATTTTCTTTGCCCGGTACAAACACAGAAACTGTATACCCTTGAATATTGGATCCGGTCTCAGCTTTCGCCGGCCTGCCCTCATTTAAATCCACCCAATTGATTCCCGTCGAATCATTTCCCCAATCCCGCACTCCGTAATAAATGATACCGTATTCTTCATCATCCCACTGCTGCACAGTTCCTTCCAGATTAACTTGTTTTAGGATATCAAGCATCGGCTGCAGTTTCTTACGGTCTTCCCCCTGCTCTGATACTGATCCGTCCAAATAAACAGTCGCACGTTTTGACTTGCTCCCATCATAGCTGATCAGATAGGTCTTCAAATTACCTCTATCATCTTTTCCATACAAATAGGTTTCCAACGAAGTTATGGTACCATCTGGTTTGAAATAAAGATTAAAACTGGTAGCGACATATAGATCTTCCGGCATTTGAAGCTTCTGCTCCAAATCCGCTAGCATTTCATCCATTCCATCTGAAAATACATTATCATGAGTAATCTCTACTGTCCTTTTATGGCTTCTCTCATATAAAAACCATGATAATTTTCCATTAAAACTACTGGCGCTAAGTACAATTTTCTCTCCGTAGAATAATGTAGTTCCTATACCAAATAACAGAAGCACCGACATATAACCTCTATATAGCCATCGGTTTTTATTGATCTTTTGTATTGCGGTTTCTTTCGGTATATCGGTTTGTTCTTCTGCCCTTCTTCCTTTTTTTTTCGCTGTTATAATCGCTATAAAAAATATCGCACAGAAAAATATCATACACCCTATTAATATCGGTATATTCCTGCGCTTTCCTCCAAACTGGCACAATCGGTATAAACGCTGCAAAAATACAAGATATACCGCTGCTGTCAGAGGATTTATCAATATAATCCAAAATACTTTCCAACTCATTCTTCCTTTATCTTTTGGCATGCGATACATCCTCCATATTTTCACTCCATTTTTTGCTGCTGTTTCTGAATCAAACGGATATTAAACCGCTCTGTTTCATTCAGCACATTTTCCTTAAAATCTTCTGGAGCAATCGTTCCTTCATACCAGCTGCATTGATTAAAATATCTTTGCAACTCTTCATCAGCAAATAGCCTGCCATGTCTTGCATAAATCTCGTTTCTTGCAATCCGCAGCTGGCTGGCAGAAAGATTCCATAAATCCGGCTCCTGCAACAGGCTATAGCTGCTGTTAGGAAATACAAATTCATATCCGTCATATTTTGCCGTATCAGACTGAATCCGGAAAGTATCCCGGATTTGACTGATTTCACCTTGCATTTTATGGTATTCTTCTCTTATGGCACTGTCTTCCGTATAAAACGTCACGTCAGTGGGCTGTGACATTACATAAACACAAGGACCATCATATCCCCATATTTCATAATCTGGCAGATTAACATAGCTGCAGTCCGAATACGCCTGAATATAGAATAAAACTCCATCACCCATCAAATCATAGGATTTTTTCTGATGGTAGCTGCACCCTCCCTCAAACTCTTTTCTAGCTGCAAGGCCATTCCAATCTTCCGGTAAATCCATTTCAAAACCTGGTTCCTGAGAAGCAGAAGCCGGAAAATCCTGCTCCTGCTCCGATTCAGGCAACTCTGTTTCCGTAGTCTCGTTTTCTGCCTTCTCTGTATCATTTGTTTGCGATATGAGTTTTCCAGCATCAGTCTCTTCATATGCTCTTGTTTCACTTGGTCCCCAATGATGAGTCCCCATTAACATATCGCTTCCAAACAGCACTGTGTAAATGCCAAGCACTCCGGTGATAACAATCCGGCACACAAGCCCGTTCTTATCTTTAAGAAAATCCGGAGATTCCACATAGGTACAGGCTCCATATCTCATTGCCTCTCTGACTGCTATATTTTCAGGGCTGTATGAAAGCAGATTACCGCAGATATTTTTTGCCTTCTCAATTTCATCTGCTTGTTCATAAACTATCATCTGAATGGGCATAAGAGGTATACGATGATATGCATCTGGATAACGATCACAATATACATTCACGTAGGCTTCTGCTTGCCCAAATTTCTGATCAATAAAAGCCTTCCTGATTTCAGTTGACAGAAGCACCGCTTCTCCCATCTTTTTTAATTTGGGATAATTTTTTACAAGCTGCTTCTGGTGTGCAAATTCTGTTTCGGCCTCTTCTTCCCTTCCCAGCCCCAGGAAGCATACCAGGCGAAGATTACTGTGAAGCAGCTGCATCAGTTTCTTTTCCTGAACGCTATTCCATCTATCATCTGCCAGTTTCAATGCCTGAACATATCTTCCGGCCCTGGCAAGTCCAACGGCTGCATTATGTATTTGTTTTTTGTAGTAAGATTGATAACGATAAGAACCATATGCTGCCTCCATCAAAAAAGCTGCAGATGCTGTAAGGGGCCGGTTCTCTCTTGTAAGTACCTCCATATGCTTTATTGCCCAATAAGCTTCTAAAACACCTCCTAAACTCACAATCACCAGAGTTAAAATAATAACAGCTCCTATGTGGTCTGCTGAATTCAGAAGAACCCACTTATATAAATATCTCTGAAGAATGTAAAGACCTAATCCACAGAGAAAAAATAATATCAGGCATCGGTTCCAGTATCGTCTCCTGTCATGAATCAAAAACCACCGCTTCCCTGCTTCAAATGCCGCCTGATTCTCTGCGTCATCCATAAATTCCAACAGTCTTTCTTTTGCATAGTTTCTCTTTTTTCCATTATTCTTAAAAAGCAGAAAAACACCCAGTATCCCAAATATGACAACAACATACGGGTAAAGGTACGCCCGAACATTTGCCATCTCTCCTTTACTAAAGCGAACCGAAGACAGCCCCACAGAACTTAATATTTCCCATTGCCACTTTTCTGTATTGTCAAAGCCAAGCAGCAAAAGATGGATTGGCATGCTATCTGATGTTTTTTTCCTGATTTTTCCCTCTATTGTCAGCCTCGTCTGCTGCTCTTCCAATCTTTCTGTATAATTGACCGCAACATGAACGCCTTTTTCCGCAGCAAAAACATCAACATATTCGCCATTTGCTCCAACATTGATTATAAAGCTCTGCTTTGATGGCATAATTTCCATATCTAAAAAATGCAGCTGCTTTCCTTCGCTCAGAGAAATCCACAGTACAAAGCAACCTATAAAGATGCCCAGCCCATAATATAAGAACCGTATTTTGCTTAACTTTACTCCGCATTTTTTATCCATTCTTACTCTCCCGCAAAAAAACATATAGAATAAATTAATGATAGCATAAAAATGAATTAAAGAATAACAAAAATAATAAATATTTTCTAAATGAATAGATTTATACATGGATAATATACGATCAGATCAAATCTTTCCATCTAGCAGGCTTCTTACTAGATTGGCCTAAACATTTCATTTCTTTTCCTTTCATAAGGTGTTGATTCCCTGTTCCCTAAAAAGCTATACATTTACTTTAATAAAAACATAGCCACTCTTTTTATTCGATGCCTGGAAGCCATTTCATTTTAGATCTATATATTCAAAAGCGTCAGGATTAGTTCTCCTGACGCTTTCGTGTTTATCTTTATGAAATTTATCAGTTAAAGATATGCTGCTTTTTTCCGGAAGCAAAACCTTAGCATTGAACGTAATTATTTCAGATTTTCTTCACACTTTAGCATTCGTTCTTCATAACCGTCCAGCTTCCAGTCCAACCTTTTCAGAACTGAATTCAGTCCCTCAATTTTTGCGGCAATTTGTTCTCTCTGTTCCAGAAGGAGCTTTTTCCGGGCGGTAATAGTCCCCTTGCCCTGATGAAAAAGGGTAACGTATTCGACTAGCGTTTCCACAGAAACACCTGCCAGGCGCATACATTTGATGTAATCTACCCAGCGGCAATCTTCATCAGAATAGTCCCGAATGCCGCTCGCGGTTCGTACAACTTTAGGCAGAAGGCCCACGCGTTCATAATACCGCAGCGTATCCGGGGTAAGTCCATATTTTTTTGCAACTTCTGCTATAGTCATTGATTCGCACCTCCCTGTTTACTTAAATTTATTATCTCCTCACATGGATATAGCTCCCGCACCGATTCGCCTTTCGCAGTTTTTCAAATGTTCCCGGAGAAAGTTTTTTCAGGTGCTTTCCAATTGTCACAAAAACCCCCTTATAAACACATCTTGAAAATATTTTCAATATCCTGCTGATTCAGTGGTTTAAAGCCAGGCAACGTTTCGCCGCTGCATGCTTTTTTTGCCATAATCCCAAAGTTTTTATCGTCTATGCCGATCTCGTGAAGACTGCTTTTCAGTCCAAGCGTTTGGAAGAAGAAATCGCTTAAAAGCTCAATACTTTTCTTAGCCACCTCCATATAAGGAAGGGAGGCTTCGATGCCAAACACGTTAATACCGAACTGATAAAATTTCGATACCGTACTTTCATCCAGCGTGTATTCCATCCAGCGGGGAGTGAGAATGGCCAGACCCAGACCGTGAGTGATATCGTAAATAGCAGAAAGCTCATGCTCTATGGGATGGCAGCTCCATGCCTGGCGCTTGCCTCCGTTCACAAAGCCGTTGATTGCCCAGGAACTCGTCCACATTAGATTTGCACGGGCCTCATAATTGTCGGGCTGCCCCATGGCGACAGGCGCATATCTGATGATGGTTTTCATTAATACTTCCATAACACCATCCAACATCTGCAGATCCTGATCCATGTTGAAGTAGACTTCCATAATATGCGACATCATATCAGCTGCTCCACAGGCTGTCTGATATGCGTTGACTGTATAGGTGTTGGAAGGGTCGAGGAAAGAGACCTTGGGGAGCATGGGCAGTTCCATCCGGCCGATTTTGTCCTGGGTTTCCGGATTACTGATGACTCCGCCGCGATCCATTTCCGAGCCGGTGGCTGCAAGTGTAAGGATGGTGATAACCGGCAGCGCTTTTTCAATCGGCGCCCATTCACTCAGAAATTTCCATGGGTCAAAATCCACACAAGCGCCCGCCGCCATGAATTTTGTCGCATCCAATGTGGAACCCCCGCCCACAGCAAGTAAGACGTCAATCTTTTCTTTTTTACAGATTTCAGCACCTTTGCGCACGGAATCAATATGCGGGTTGGGTGCAATGCCGCCCAGTTCAAACAGTTCCAGACCTGCAGCCCTAATTTCTGCTGCCACTTTATCATACAGCCCCGTCTTTTTAATGGTGCCGCCACCATAGGTCAGCAACACGCGCTTGCCGAAGCGGGAAAGTTCCGGCCCAAGATGGGAAAGCTGATCTTCTCCGAAATAGATCTTTGTTGGTATATCGTAAACAAAGCTGTTCATTCTGTTTTCTCCTTTAATTTTATTTTATAATAACAGTCTGCGAAAAACACACTGCCTCAGATAACTAAATACACTTGTGCCTACTGCTTTATCTTAATCAAAGCGCTCCGACAACCCTATGCGGAACGTAGAGTTCCTCGAGATAGGATAGATCGTCATCTGCCAGCCTGATATCTAGGGCACCGGCCGCATCATCAAAATATTGTGCCTTGGTGGCACCGATGATGGGCGCCGCAACGCCCTTGGCAAACTGCCAGGCAAGGGCAATCTGAGTCATGGTAACACCATATTTTTCCGCAATTTCATTGACACGCAGCACGATTTTGTAATCAGTCTCCTGTGTTCCATCATATTTTGATATTGCCGTTATATCGGTCCTGCTGCGGTTTGTATCGGTCTTCCATTCAAGCCGGGAAAGTCTGCCCGCCGCAAGAGGGCTGTAAGGCATACATGCGACGTTCTGCTGATTGCAGATAGGAATTAGCTCACGCTCGTCCTCCCGGTAGAGCAGATTGTAGTGGTTTTGCATGGAAACGAACGGTGTCCAGCCGTTTCTTTCGGCTGCAAGCTGCATATTGTAGAATTGATATCCGTACATAGCTGAAGCGCCAAGGGCTCTCACCTTGCCTGCCCTGACGAGGCTGTTGAGCGACTCCATAGTTTCTTCGATGGGCGTACCGTAATCAAAACGGTGAATAATATAAAGATCCAGATAATCGGTGCCCAGCCGTTTGAGCGTACCGTCAATTTCCCGCTGAATCGCTTCTTGAGAAAGATGTCCCTCGTTGAAATAAACCTTTGAGGCCAGCACCACTTTGTCACGGGAAACATTGTTCCGTATGGCGCGGCCGAGGTACTCTTCACTGGTGCCCGCCGAATAAGTATTGGCGGTGTCAAAGAAATTTATGCCCAGATCAAGAGCATGCCTTATAATCGTTTCGCTTTCCTCTGGATTCAATGTCCAATCGTGCATTTTGCTGGCAGGATCTCCGAAGCTCATGCAGCCTACACAGAAACGGGAAACCTGGATGTCCGAATTTCCGAGTTTTACATATTCCATATTTCAGCCTCCTTATTGAATTTTTTATGTTTTCAGCATCAGCCACACATGGAATCACGTTAGGGCCGCGCGGATCACCGATGTACGGCAGATCCTGAGACTTAATTAAACGGAAGCTGCCAAGCCGTATGTTTGCAGCCACAGGGCTGGTAAGCTGAGGCATACAGTCGCCGTTTCATTCATGTTACATTCTCTTTACCCCATATGTACTGGATATATCCTATCACTTGGAGCTGACTCCAAGTCAAGTGGAATCAGAAATGTTTTTGTAAAATGTAATAGTAACCGTTAAATGAAAAACTAAATTCACGATTGCAACACTAAATTCATGATGTAGGACTAAATTCAGTTTGTAGAAGTAAATTTATTCTGAATGATGTTAGTCTTACACACTGTTTTATGTTATGATGGTTTTGGCAGTGAATTTTCAGGAGGTACACGTAATGAATTCCAATAAAAAAATATAATTCTATTATTATGATCAAACTTCTTCATGCCATATATACGTTCTTATATTATACAATAAACAAACAATTGGCATAATAAATCAAATAATAATGGCGTGAACATAACTGCTCACGCCTATAACGTACTTCGTCTAATTTCGCCACAATTCGACTACTATCTTCACATTCCTTTTCACGGAAGTTTTATACTACTTGGCAAAACTATCTGATAAAAAATGAAGGAGGATAAAAATTCGCCTCATCTACCATATTATATCCGATGCCTTAACTATAAAATCAAATTTTCTGATACGGATTATTAATTACCAAATTCTGCCAGGATTTGCTTTTTTTCATGTAGCTGTATGTTTCTTCATCTCTAAAACAAGTCAACAAGTTATTATGCTGTTCTGTAATGAATTTCTCTCTTGGTTTTTTAAATTCCATATGCTCATATAGAGTCGACTTCACAAAATCACATATTGTATCACTACTGGCAAGCATTCTCTCCATCGTTTCTAAAGTTGCTTCCACATTTTTCTCCGCTGTTACCAAGTCAAGTCTGCACGATGCTTCATGATATTCACCCATTTCAAAAATATTCGCTAATTCCCTTTGTTTCTCAACAAGTATATGAGCTTTTTCCCTGTCTTTATCATGCATAGCCAACATATATAAATTTTGAAATACCATGGCAATCATTTGATAACCCGAAAACAATAATTCTTCATATGCTTTATATGCCTCGTTCATCCGATTTGTCTTACTATAAATAAATGCTTGTTTTCTTTTTCTCTCAGGATCCTGACTGGAAAAATAATTCAGATATTCCTCTGCTTTCTCATACTGTTCTTTTCTTGAATAAAATCCAAATAATGAATCTGCTGCTCTATTCCTAATATTGTCATCCTCGCTAACCAATGCACGTACATAACAATCGTTGATATAACCTTCATATTTCTCTGGATCCGGAATATCTTTTGATAAACGCCTTGCATCTAAAATCAATGCCATCTGCCAAATCAATTGTTCACAATTAGGATATTGCTCGATTTTCCCTTTTGCCCACTGAAACGCCTCTTCATATGTTTCATCATTTAATTTAACATCAATTTCATAAACAATACTGTTTATCTCTTCTGCTGTAAGTTCTTTTTGAAAGGACAATAGAGTATCCAGAGTAATATTGAGCAGTCTGGCAATAGGGGCCAATAGCATTATATCGGGCTGTGAATTTCCATTTTCCCACTTATTAACTGCCGGAGCTGTCACTCCAAGGCGATTTGCCATTTCCTCCTGAGTCATGTTTTTTCTTTTTCTGAATTCTCTTATCACTTCACCTATCTGCATATCAATGACCTCCTGATTCGGTTTCAATAAGTAACGACCTTTGCTGCTTTCATCATATCAGGAATCATCATATCTAACAACTGAATATACGTTAAGTATATCTCAAAAAAAATAACCACTATTCATATCAGAATGTATTCTGCTGCTCCAATCATTACAAAAATATAGAACATCTACCGGCTTATTCTACGGTTAATAAAACACTTGCTTCAATTTCTGTAATCTGCTCCATACTCTCCGGATCATACACCATGAATACAGCAGTAGCGGTATGCTCCCCGACTTCTGGTACCTGTTCCAGATCTACATAAGCATTTCGCTCTCCCGGCTTCAGTATATCTGAACAAAACAATTCTTCCCCCGTGTCATCCAAAATTAATTTCACCTTTACATACTGCTCATTCTCTGTTGGATTTCCGATCATCAGATTGCAGCGTTTGCCTCCCCTTGATACCGTTGGACTCGCATTCACCTGGATCATAAAATAAGAAGGTTCTTTTTGGTCTTCACTTTGCCCCGGGACATGGGTTGGGAGTACATATTCTCCATCCTTTGCATCCTCTGCGAACTGATAAGCGCTCTCCCTGCTGCCACTTTGTGAGCAGCCGGCGGTGAGCAGGGAAGCAAGGGCAATTAACAGCCCGGCTATTATGGCTTTTATATTTTTACTCAATGATTTTATCAACGATTTCAACGCTCTCAATCACCACATCTTTCTTCGGCTTTCGTTCTTCAGCTGATACCTTTACCTGGGTAATTGCTTCTGCTACATTCAGTCCCTCTACAATCTGGCCAAATACCGTATGACCATAATCCAGCCCCCAGGCACCTCCGACCTGGCTGTATCGCGCTGCGACAGGTGCATACTTTGCCTCATATTCACTTGGTATGCCATCGGTTGCAATGGCCTGAATTTCTTTATTTAAATCCTCCTCAAATTTTTGAATTTCCTCTTTACTCAGCTCTTTTTCCTTGCCAAGCTCTTCTAAGTCTTTCAGACGCAGATTCATCAGGTCATTCATATAGCAGTTAGCCGGGATAATCCGGTCATCTTCCGGGATTTCCTCTCTTACAAGCAGATAAAACTGGCTCAAGTTACTGTTGCGGGTATTGCCTCCGTCTCCGGCCATTGCAACTGCACCTTTAAAATGATATAGTCCATTATCTACCTCATCTTCAAACGGATCCCCCCAAAGACTTCTCTCCTCTGCTTCCGGATCTCCCGGTTTTCCGCCTTGGGTCAACTCCTCACGCTTTGCATAATAGAATAGGCTGCCATCGTAGTAACCTTCTTTTGCTAAACCGATAAAATTCTCAACTGCCTTGGGTGCCTGTTCCGGATACAGTAAAATGGTAACATCTCCGGCTGTAGTATGGAGAATCGCGTAAGGTCCATCGGATTCTACTAACTGTGGATTCTCAGCTGGCTCTGCCTGAATGGGAAAACTATCTGCAATATCCGGAGATATTTCTACATAGCTCTGTTTCTTTGCGCAGCCGGCGACCAATACAGCAGTCAGGCCAGCCAAGCATACCAGCGGAATTATCTTACTCTTATTTCTCATTCTGTTCATCCTCCATATCCCTTAAAACTCCATATACCGCATACCTGGCGTTGTTATATTCATAAGAACAGGTACAAAGTGCCAGTATTCGTTCATTTCTTTCAATTGCTACTGAACTTTTAAATGTTGAAGAAACCAAAAGCTTTTTCAACCATCTCTCCCGCGTCTCTGCACTTTCAAACATTAATGGAAATGATCCTATCTGACCATCCAGTATCTCTCCGGCAAATAAATCTACCCGATAATCCTTATCCGGAGTATACAAATACATAACAGGATGCTCCTCATAATAACTTTGTGTTTTATAACCAGAAAGAGAGGAGAACATCCGCCCTCCTCTGATATGATGACCATACAGAATGGTCACATCATCCTGAAACTCTTTCTGGTTATGGCTCTCCATGAAAATAGAACCTATGATATTTCTTTCACCATCAGCAGTATGATTCAGATAATAATCATTATCTATCCCCTGTACAACCGGATAATCAATATCTGATTCCGGTAACCAGATCCAGCCTGCAATATCTGGATTCCATTGTAACAATGTCTCAAAATCCGGCCTTTTCCTTGTATATGAATTCACGGCTGTAATATCCTCATCACCATCCATCACAGCGGCGGATTCCCGGAATGCCCTCTCTCTTATCTGGTTATATGCCTGCTCTGCCTGAACCCTGGGTTTCATCTCCTGATAAAAATTCCAACCACAAAAAACAACTCCTGCCAAACATAATAAGGACAGTCCCAAAAATAATAATCGTCTATTCTTCATCCTGATATCCTAATTAAGTATAATAACCTGAATCTTCACCTGAACCTGCCCGATATCATCCAAAGACTCCGGATCGGTCGCAATTACCTGGGCAGTACAAGCGTAGTTGCCAGCCGGAAGGTTTTGCTTTAACTTTATCTTATCAATATACTGTCCCGGTTTTAAACCCTGACTCTCATACAGCACTTCATTTGTATCATCTCTGCGAATCACTACACGACAGTAATAACGGTTCTCCGGAATATTCTCCAATCCAATAGAACCTTCGCTTTTTGCATCATTGAAAATGGCTTTGGCATTAATGGATACGTTAAACATACCTTCTTCCACAACAGAGTTAAGAATCCCCTGAACTTCTGTAGGTGTTTTTCCCTGCAAAGAACCATCCTGAGCCAACTTGTCAAACCAGTATCTGGTTGTCGCATCCATCACCTGATTCTGTGTATACCACCAATAGCCGCCACCGGCACCGGCAACGATAAGCAATAGCAGGATCAGAAGAAGGGCTTTTTTCTTCCCCTTCTTCCCTCCATTTTCATTGTTTACATTACCAGCTGCCGGGGCTTTTTCCGGGATTTTCTCTTGAGTAATTTGTGTTTCATTAATTTCTTCCAACGCTTAAATCCTCTCTTTCGACTGTGTTAAGGAGTCCTTCTGGGCGGAACAATCTCCACCTTATAATTTATCAGATATTTTGCTCTGGCATTAATTACACCGGAGTTAGAAGTTCCGTCCATGTATTTTTGTACTTCAGCCTTGGCAGATCCTTCAATCGGGAAGGAGGCATCCATATACTTATCCACAAACCCATTACCTACGGCTCCAACAAAGGTAAAGTTACCGGACGTCTGCGTTTTCAAAGTTCCGAGCACAATCGGTGCTGCAGTAACCGTTAATTCTGCGTAAGGCTGTAACGAGGTCTCTGCGATATCAAATCCCGTTCCGCCGGTGGCATCATCTAAGCCTTTTACGGCCAGGTACAAATCATTCTCAGCTGTTGTTACGGCCGCACTGGCAGTCAGATTCATCAAATAAGCCGGGTCAGTTGTAATACCTGTCTCTATCGTCTTATTCTTAAATCCGGTAATCGATACTTTCGCATCATAGATACCCTTGTTTTTAATCACATACTCCGGTGCAGTAAATAAATCAATACCTGCTGAAGAATCATTAACACTCATTAATTTGTTAGTACTGTCAAAAGAACCTCTCCGACGTACGACTAGGTAAATATCAGCCGGCACTTCAACTTTTAGAACTTCCCAATCCTGTAATTCGAGAACATCCGGGTCGCTTTCAGCTTCTACCAGGAATAAGTTCTCCGGTACCGTACTTCCCAAACGGAAATGTTCATGCTCCGCATCTGCATTCGGATTATAAGCCGAACTGCTGGTAAACCGTACCACATCTCTGCCTTTTACCGCATGATCCATATCGATCTCAAAGATCTGATTCTCCGGTATTGTCACCGCCGTCTGAATCACATGATCAGTTCCCCAGATCGGATTTTCTGCCGTTCCGGTATTCACAGAGGTTAAGTAGAATGTATTATGATGACCATCCAGTTTTTCCGGAGCACTTAAAATCGTAAAGGTTCCGTTCTGATATGCCACAGACCCTTTTGCAGCCTTGTTATTCTCAAACAAAGTACCGTCAACCGTCGTCGTGCCGCTGTTTGCGATGGCACCGCCATGCTGGCCATTAAGATCATTTTCCTGATCATAAGTATTGTTATTATTATAAAGGGTCACATTCGACAGAAGACTCAAAGCTCCGCCTCTTTCAACGGTTATCAGCGGTGCTTTTGCTTCACCGTTCCGGCTTACAACCGCACCGACCGGAAGATCGATACTGGTCTTCGGTTCACTGTGTCCGTCAAAGTATACATTCGCACTGAACTGGGCGGTTGAACCATCCTTGACATTCAGCAATACACCGGTAAAGTCCTCCACATCATATTCCGCCGCTGCTCCGGCCGCCGGATCCTGAATTGCAAAATCCGGCTGTATATAGCGGACAATGTTAATCTTATTGGTACTTCCCAGCATAACAGCTCCACCTGTGCCAATATAAGACTGTCCCGTCACCTGGATATCACTGTTTACTTGAATGGTACCGACTACATAAATCGTATTTCCACCCCGGGTTTTTAATAACTCAAAAGCTCTTGCCAATGTTTTTACAGGAAACTTCGGAGTCGAACCGGCAAACCGGTCACCCTGGTCATCGATACCGTTCGTTCCGTCAATATAGACTGCTACCGGCACCTGCAGCTCCAAGATATGCGGATATCCGCTGCGGTTTGACAGACAGAAGAAATCTTTTACCCGCTCTTCCAGCAGGAAATAACCGGCATCACTGGCTGTTGCGTTGATTCCAACCTGATAATGAACCATATCTCTGCCCATATACGAATCTCTTACCATTACATGGAAATTATTTTGTATTGGAGTACCATATACATCTACGGTCAAATAACGGCTGGTATTATGATTTGCCTCTTTGGTTCCGAATCCCTCCAGGAATATGCTTCCGCCAAAGTTCGTATAACGGCTGAAATGCAGGGATCCATTGCTGTATACATCCGTACCTCCGGAAATCACTTGATCACCTAATGCAAGGTTGGAAAATTCAGTATACTCAAGAATACAGGTTCCTTCATCCAGCAGCTCAATACCAGCGCTGCTGCCTTCCATAATATCAGAATCATTTAAGTGGCCGACTATGTATTCCGGTCCATTCTTATTTTTTTCATTGATATTATTAATAAACAGCGTTGCGGTTGGAACACCATTGCTCACACCCTCCGCACGATAACTTTGCAACACACCGCTTCCCTTTACCGTAATCAGCGGGGACTGAGCCACTACGGCCGGCGCCACTAAGGTTGGATTAATGCTGTCACTGCTGATAGAATGACCATCCAGATAAATACCGCTTAAAGTCAGTTTACCGCCATTACCGATATAGAACAGACTGTCGAGTAATGTCTCATTGCTGTATCCATCATAAACAGGATCAGCAGCATCATAACCTTTTGGCTGGGAATAACGTTTGAAATATACCTGACCCCGGATATTTATAGTCTCACCCGGATCCTTATAGTATCCTTCATAGTGAGAGGTTCCGTCACTATTGTAAACCTTAATATTCATTAGCTGAATATCGGATGGTTCACTGGTTCCACCAGTGATATCCAAAGTATCTACAACATAAATCAGAACACCATTGGTACCTGCCTGATTTCCAATCGCCTCAAAGGTCCGCTTTAACGTCTTAAACGCCTTCTCCGGAGTTGTTCCATCATGACTTGCATCATCTGACCCACTCTGACCATCCAGATAAATTACCCTCCTCAGACTCAATTCCAGAATGGAAGCATTGGAACTGTTGTTCACAATATCATACAATGCCTTGATCGCATCATCAAATGAATAATATTTCAGTTGCGTCTCACCCGGCACGGTACCGTCCTTATATCTAATCAATGGACGGCCATTGTAGTCATTGCCAACAGAAATCTGCAATGCGGATGAAGGTACATAGGAAGCATCCGGCTGTATAAACGCCGAAGTTATATCAGCTGTACCATTTAAATAAACGTTACCGGATATAACCGGTGAACCAGTCAGATACAGCTGTCCGAGGAATGATGGATTGCTTTCACTTGCATGGAGATAAATTGCACTTCCATATGTTGCATTGTTACCTTTTATCTCGCCGCCATTGATTGTCAGGATTCCGCGTTCGGCTACCTGAAAAGCACCGCCTTTTGAAGCCAAGTTATCCACAAATCCATCTTCGGCAATATAGTTGCCGTTGTTGTTGTTAAACGTAAAAACTGCGCCGCTTTCTACTGTCACACTGATCCTGGAAAGAATATTCACCAGGCTGTCACCATTACTTACCGGACTGTCTGTGCTTCTTCGTCCCTGAACCGTGATATCTTTAAATGTCAGGTTTATGTCCGGCTGAATCAAACAACCGTAATATGCCCGCCGGGGCTCCGGTGTCTCAGTACCATCGCTTTCATAAACAGCAAATCCGGTATAACGGCACATATAGGCAGTTTCCGGTAATGTCCAGACACTTTCGCTGCTTGTATTAATCGCCTTGCCGCATACATAAATCACATAATGTTCAGAGGTTCCGTGAGTCGTTAATACCCCCACACTCTTGGCTTTGGTAAAGCTCTTTACGGCCTGACTCGGCTTTAATCCGGTGTTCGTATCTTTACCGTTTACCGAATCAAGATAAACTGCCTTCATTAGAATTAAGCACTGTTCTTCCTTTACCCCGCTCACATTTCCGGCAAGGTTACTGGTTCTTCCCCGATCCAGTACATACGGATTCGACCGCACATCAAAATATGGAAGATATGAACTGACGTTTGTTACTTTATTGCCATCCGGCTCTACGACTACACTGCCTTTTCTAAAGTAGCTGATTCCCTGATTTAAGTACACGCGGTAGGAACGTCCTGTTTGATAAATATGATCACTTACTTTAATAGCACTTATGGTTTGGTATAAATAAATGCTGTCACTGATATCCGCACCGCCGCCGCGCAGTTCAAAACCCCTCTGTATAACATAAATTGGCGAGTAGTTATTGATTGACTGCTGTCCTGTTGCATTTGTAGTATTTCTGCTGATCTGTCCGCCGGAGAAAATCATTTGGGAAGAACTGTTGACTCCCTGATGGAAAATTGCACTGCCATATCCGCCTTCATTTCCACGGATAATTCCACCACTGATTGTTACAACACCGTCATAGTTTACAATCGCACCAGCCGCTGCCGGATCTGTACCCCTTGAAACAACCTTATTATTCTCGATCAGGCCGCCTCTCATCTCCATACTACTAGGAGCGGTAGCAGTGCTGTAAATATAAATCGTTCCGATACGGGCACTGATAGTTCTTCCATTCGGAGCATTTAGTTCATTATTTATTATCTGCCCCGATTTCATAATCAAATTACCTGGATAAGCAGTACTGATCCCCTGAACCATTACCGCAGAGGCAAACCAGTAATTACTGAAAGTACCGCTTGTTTCTCTTACTATATTCCGAATGGTTCCGCCGTTTATCTCAAGAGTACCGCCATAAACTTTCACACCCAATGCTGAGTAATCGCTATAGGTGGTCGTTACTGCCTTGTTGTTCTGCAATACTGCGCCTTCACCAAGGACAGCGGTCCTTCCTCTGCCAACCATCAGCAGCTGATCATTCAGGGCTGTTGTCAAAACAATACCATTCGCTGAACCTCCGTCAATTGTAATGTTTTTAAACGTAACGGTAGAGGCATAAACCGTACTGGTACTATCGTACAGCGTAATCAGAATACCGCCATACCCTTCATAACGGGTTACCAGTGGCTGCCATCTATGTCCACTCAGTGAATTAGTTACGAATCCGCCAGGATCAAATGACCAGTCTTCATCCCCTGCCAATACATTAACTGTTGATGTACAGATAATGATATTCGCCCCCGTCGTATAGTAACCGCCTCCCCGCAACAGTTCTCTGGCACGTTTAAAGGTTTTGACCGCAGTAGATGGAGTGTTGCCAGTGTTGTCATCATTCCCATTACCTGACAGATAAACATTATTTTCTCCCAGCAGCACAAGGTTTGGTGACAGCTCGACGATAGGCCGGCTGGCTGCCATTCCGTCAGCACTGACCTTGTTGAAATATGCCAGCTGGCTGCCCGCACCCGTAAGATCCGTAATAGCAACCATATCCGGTTGAACCACTGTCTTACCGGCAAAACCTTCAACCAGATGCAAATCATACTTTGGCGCCTGGCCGGTCGCAGCATGGGTCATTGTAATCGGTTTGGTACTGTTGTTCATATAAATCAGACCCTCAACCGTACTTCTTCCATCCAGTTCAATATATCCATAATTATCAATTACCCGGGCTACATAGGAGCTTGATGCATAAGGACTGTCACTGATCTTTACCCGCGCTTCCCCCTTAAGCCTTAAGGTTGAGTCAGTCCCTAAGTAGATCGCATCTGTATTTCCCTGAATAGACGGTGTAGTAAAGCTTCCATTATCCTTAATTCCATTTAATTCAATGATGACTTCATTGTGATAGCTTGTTGTGGAATCGCCGATCGTTGCTGCATAAACACCGCCGCCTTTGTTATCACAAATGGAAGCAAAATCATTTAAGGTAATTCTTGCTGTTCCGGCCCGATGATAGGAGGCAGCTGTTGAACGTGTTAAGTAAATCCCCGAACTTGCTGTGCTGCCATTATTAACAGTGGTGCCATTTCCGGATATTTTTGAAGTTCCGTTCATCGTCACCTGAATCGGACCGTTGGCATATATTCCGGCTCCCTGATTTCCGGAAGCAGCATCTGTGCTGCTGTAATAACCACTGCCGCCGATCATTGCATTGTCATTTAAAGTGATCTTTTGGTACCCAGTGCTTTCTGACCAGTTATTCTGAGTATGGACCAACTGAATTCCTGAACTGGAGTTACCGGATATTCTGGAGTCATCAAACATTTCTAGGTTCAGCTGCGATGCCCCGTAGGCGGTACTTCCGGTCACTATCGATTCGGAGATACCCATATTATTCTGTTCAATCGCTGCATAGTCTTCCATCCGGATGTTTATTGGACTGCTATTAATCTGATAAAAGTGAATACCATAGGCGGTTTTGTAAATCTTGCTATAATCTTTCATCAGAATATCAGCTGTAGATGTAGTGCTGCTGCGGCCCGTCGTATATATTCCGTATGTCCCGCCAGTAATCTGAGCCTTCTTTCCCATTGAAACAGAGCTGTTTTCTGCCGCTCCAAGGTAAATGCCATGGCTCATATCCGAAATCGAAACTGATTCTTCTTCGGATCCAAAAGCTTCCATATTCAGTAAAATTGTTACATCCTTTGCACTTGAACTATTTGCAGCAATACCACAAGTATTACTAATAACATTCGGATTACCAGTAATTCTTGCATTGTTTAACAATTCGACCCTCGGGGATATTCCACCACTTACGTAGATTCCATAATACCAATAGGATGTACTTGTGGATGTATCGCTAAGTATAATCGCCGCATTATCCTGCATCTTTACCGATGCCGTTGTTGTACTTGTAGGAGACAGATATACACCATAGGTTGTCGTGCTGCGATTCCCTCCATAAGTGATATTGGCCCGGTCTGACATCGTTAAAGAAGTATTGGTGCCCGCATAAATACCATATGTAAAATATGCACTCTGCATCGTTGCAATGCTGGCATCTGCTGACATATCAATCGTCGAATCATTACCGGAAATATACATAGCCCCACTCGCGGCATTACCAACTTCTATTCTGGCATTCTCCTTCATTTCAACGGTGGTATTTGCATAAGAGGAATAAATCAGATAGCTATTCAGCAGCGTGGAACCTGGTCCCTGCATAATAGCACTGTTTCCTTCCATAGAAACTGAGACATTCGATCCCCCAATCCATATACCATAGCCGGAAAAGCTGGTAACTTTTTCAACCGTATTATCTGTGATAATCTTTGCCTCTCCCAGCATCGACATTTTGGCTGATCCATACAACCTGACCATATACTGTGACTGGTTATTATATAGCTGTTTGTTCACTTCACCATTCTCGCCGTCAAGTGTCACTTCACCATAAATATCCAGTACGCTGTAGTAATTATTCCTGATCATCGAATCTCCGGTCAGGGTCACGTGAGTACCTGCAGAACCATAGATAACCGGGCTGTATGAACTCTGATCAGCAAGAACGACTGTATCCGCCATACCATCAATAATTAGCCTTCCGGCAGTAAATGACACTGTATTGCTGCCATTCCCAACTTTAATCATCGGCTGCCGCACAAAGGAGGCAAACCGGCGTACCTGCGGCTCATATACCGGGGTCCCATTGCGTTCTTCCGCAATCGCATAATACTCATTTACATCTGTATACAGCGTATCTTCATAATTAAGTTCCCAGTATTCATTGGTGTTAATATCTACCTGACCGCAAATGTAGATAAATGGCGCAAATCCTTCCCTTTCTTCCTCCAAAAGGGTACTGTCATGAATAGCAGCCTCGTTAATCCTATTTTGCAAAACCTCTTTTGCCCGATCAAAAGTAGCAACCGCATCAGCCGGCGAGGTACCGCCATTGTTGTCATTTCCACCGGTTCCATCACTTTTATATCCGGCTAAATACACACCCTGACCAACAATAATGACATTCGTTCTGTTGGTATTAACTGCATCTTTAAATCCACCCAGTTCACTTCTTCTTGGCAGCTCACCACCGCGATAATGATCTAAATTGCCCATTGCACTCAACAAAGCAGGATATTGCCTGTTTACCTGAGTTGCCGCAGATAGATCTGCATTTGGTTCCATCATTGCCCGGTTAGCAGCACTTCCCAATGGTTTCAGTACTACACTACCGGATTGAAACATCTCATTATTTAAATCAATCGGAAAGGCGCCATAAGCCGTATTATCGTTTAGCGGCGCTGCAAGCACTGTCAGGAAAGAGCTTCCTGAATTTAAAAAGATAACATCAGGATGGGTCCCTTCTTTCTTATCCGCGGTTACCTTACTGAAATCAAAATACTTATAGTAGGTACTGGTTGATGTATCGTCAATATAGATATTGTACACACCCTCCACCTGCTTAGATGTAACCGGCTGCTTAAAATATCCATTGAAAATATCAATGTTTGCATATCCGCTTAAATAGAAATTGCTTCCCTGCACATCCGCACTGTTCTGGATTGGACCGGCAATATCCATCATAAATGTGTTGCCGGTTGCAATAGAAATCCCGCCGCCATAACCCGCATGGTTATCCTTTATTTCAAATTTTCCTTCATCCGTTTCTGACAGATACATATAAGCACTGGTACTTGCCAAATAGATCCCGCCGCCACTATTGGTTGCGGTATTGTCTGCAATGGAAGAATCCTGCATATAATAACGGCCGCTGTTAATTGCCAGTGCGGCTCCATCCGCTGCCCGATTGTCAGAGATCACCACATTCCTGAAATAGGCGTAAGAGTATGAGCTGGCAGAATAGATTCCTCCGCCCTGTGAAACCGCTTCATTGTTGCTGATCAATACATTCTCAGCATGCCAGCTGCCACCGATATGAGTGACCCCGCCGCCATAAGAACCGGAGCTACCTGTATTGGTGATTTTATTGCCGCTGATTTCAATTGCTCCCGGTGTAGTTGCCATCATATAAACATGAGCAGACGTAGTAGAAACACCACCTATGTAAAGTCCGCCGGTATGCTGTGTTGCAGAGTTATTAATAATCTTAGTTCCATCTTCCAGAGTAAGAGTTCCATAGCCATAGAAGTAAACACCTCCGGAATCACCAGAGCTGCTGGCACGATATGCTATCCCTTTATTTTCCTCTATGATGGTTTCCTTTAAAGTCAAAGAAATATTTTTTCCGGAGCTTCCAGCTGCATAAATTCCTCCGCCGCGTCCGGCTCTGTTATTAGAAACCGTTGTATCAGTTATCGAAAGAGTATTACCACCGGCAAGATATATACCACCGCCCTGGCCATAATTCGCCACATCATAGTCGGCCCAGTACTCATATCCCGTTTCATTCTCAGTTATCGTACTTCCGGTGATTGTATGGCTGTTTGTACCGGCTTCAATATAGATACCGGCACCTTTTACGTGGGCATATGCCGTAAAAGCACCATGGTTCCCTTTCACCAATCCGTCTTTCATAGTAAGCGTACCGTTTGGCCCTACATAAATTCCAACCCCAGAATTTATTGATGTACTGATGTTGCTGACTCCGCCGCCTACGTTATCAGAAATGGCCGCATTGTTAATAGTCAGACTGCCATTCGCATAGATACCTGTGCCATAAGCCAGATATGCTTTATTATTTCTGATTAACGTATCTTCCGGTGCACCAGTTCCGTCACCGATTTTTACTATTGTATCAGCGCCCGCAGATATACCGGCTCCCTGTGAGTACAGTAAGGTGCTATTTGTATTTGAAATACGATATACCAGTATACTGTTATCAGAAATCTCACCCTTATTCATAATAAAGGCTGTCCCGGCATCCACAAGATAAACACCTGCGCCATATTGATATGTCTGGTTTCCGGTAATGCTGCCGCCGTTCATGGTAAATTGGGCGCCATCACTTAAAGCCACACCGCCTCCGGCTTTATGAGTGGTTATTCCGGCAGTATAATAATCCGCACGATAAGAATTGTTCTTCTGAATAAAACCATTATTCATCTCTACTGTGGTACCGCTTCCGGCAGCAACCACACCCTGTTCCCGTTTCTCAATCGAACCAGTCCAGCCCGCTTCCATCACAAAGCGGCTGCCTCCGGTAACCGTTACGTGGTTGCCCAGGGTGAGATCTTTTTGATCAAAACCGGAACTCTTCAGACGAGTTCCGGTCAGAGTAGTCTCTCCCCTTAAGTTCAGAGTTCCGCCTGCCTCTACCTTAATCGTAACACTGTCAGTGTCGTCCACCATATTACGGATAAAAACGTCACGTATGTTCAAAATACCGCTTCCTGTTACTTTGATCAAAGTCTTTGGAACTTCGTGACGCGGTACTTTCACATTGCCCGCTCCCTGACTTGCAATATTATCAATATGAGATACGACTTCTGTCTTAACATCAGTACCTCTCGCGTAGTCATAACGGGTTTCTAAATTCCATTCCGGTTCACTGGCAGAGTCTACGGTCACAGTATTACAGATATAGATTACTTCCGGCATGGGAAAGTCAGCTTCAATTTTATCTAATGTCATTCCAGTTGCATCTTGTCTGGCCTGCAGACTCTTGGTCATCTCCTCCTGCCAGATCGTTCTTGCTCTGGTCCAGGTTTTCACCGGATAGTCGCAAGATGCACCGTAATTTCTGTCATCGCCGTCTACACCGTCAATATAAATACCATCAAAGTAATAAACCGCATAAAGTTCTATATTCTGAGCTGTTACAACACTGTCATCCTCTCCTGTATCCTGACGCAGAGACCAGTCAATACTTGAAAGGCCGCCATTTGCTACAGACCGGTTGGAACCATGCAGCTTTATCCTGCCAAGCAGTGCCTGACCTATTGAATCTGCTTTTGCAATCGGATCCGCATCATTGGTGATTGCTGATTCCAGATCTCCACCAGGTACCACTACATCTACATATCGGTATGCTACGTTCTTATTAATACCACCAAAGAATACTCTTAAGTCGCCATCATTTACAGAATTCACACTACATACCTGAATCGGGTGACTTGCCAAATCAAAGAAAGCATTTAACTGGATATATCCCTTTTCTTCTGTCCTGACATTCTTTTCGATGATAAGATCTCCCTCATTTACCATAATCGTCTGAGCTTCGGTCTCATTACCGTTATTATCATACATTCCGCCAAGGTAAAGATTTTCTACAATCAAGGTCTTGTTTTCCGGTACAATGATTGCCGGCTGTGCAGTAGAATTCCATGTGCCAAGAGGAGTTATCAATGAAGCTTCGGCTGATGCCAGATAAAACTCTCCGCTCGAAAGCTGCTCCAGATATTCACCGGCGTTTTCATCCCCCAAATTTAAGGATCGCATGGCTACAACAATACCATTGGCCTTCTTAGCCTCCTCGGCTGCCGCTCTCCAGGTTTTAAGCGGAGCGCGCGGATTTGATCCATCATACAATGCATCATCGCCTGCCGGATAATTCTCCCCATCAACAGTCATAGCAGCTCCCGGATTCCAGTAAATAACTTTTGCTTCACCTAAAGAACGGCTTGCAATCAAAGTCTTACGGGTCAGAGTCTCATCCTCAAAGGCAAAGAGCCGGGACATGATTTCAACTCCTGATCCTGTGTCTCTTAACTGGGCAGCTGCCTCAGTCTCTACCTGCAGATTCCAGTTATCGGATTCTGCCAGAGTAAAATAGCCTAAAAACTCTTCCTCAGTTGCATCATCCGCATAAAGCGTTGTCACCAGTTCACGTGATTCTGCCTTGCCATCATCTCTTACTTCCAGATGATATTCGCTGCCGCCTTCAAATCCTTGAATTAACTCAATAATCGGCTCTCTCCAGGTGCTGGCTGAGGTCCTGTCTTCAATCAGTTCAACATTCTCTTCGTCAGTATCTAATATATAATTATCAATATTAAAGGTTGCTTCTCCTGCCGCTCTTGCTTGACTGGCGGTTGAAGCCAGCGGTTGCAGCGGAAGTACTTTCTTAATTCGTCCATTTTCTTCTGCCGCCGTATCATCCGTATCCGCAGCATTGGAAGGAGTTCCAGTATCTTCTTTCCACTCTATGCCTTTAAGCTCACTGCGGTAATCCATTATAACAGATCCATTAATACAGACATTCTGTCCCATTTGAAGGACGCCGCCCCGAACATAAACCAACTCGGTCTCATCAGGTTCATAAGCCGGGTCTTCTGCTTCAAGCAGAACATTCATCAATGTCAATTGTCCGCCATTCACATAAAACAACGCATCACTCTCATAAGGACGTTCCGGCCAGGATGCTATGCGGATATTCCCTGCATTTAACACATACAGTTCACCGTCTGCTACCTCCATCGGATTCATTGCATAAATAGTAATATCCGAAGAATCCAGTCCTTCTTTCTCCTTCAGCTCTTCTGCACGCTCAATTGCCTTTGCAAGAGTTTTTACAGGCTTTACCGGACTCAACCCATTGGCAGTATCCCTCCCCATTCTTGCCCTGGATGAGGTTGCATTGGACGCGGTCGCTGTGGCATTCGATGCGGTTGCCAGTTCTGCAGGCAGCTGACCGCCCGGATTCCAATAAATTGCATAAGCAGCATCATCCAAAGGTTCTAATGGCAGAGTTTCCTTAATGCGGTCTGCTCCACCCTCAATTGGTTCTAATGGCAGAGTTTCTTCTATGCGGTCCCCTCCATCTTCAATTGGTTCTAATGGCAAAGTTTCCTCTATGCGGTTTCCTCCATCTTCAACTGGTTCTGACGGCAAAGTTTCCTCTATGCGGTCTGTCCCATCTTCAGTTATTTCTGATGGCAGAGTTTCCTCTATGCGGCCTCCTCCATCTTCAATTGTTTCTGACGGAAGCATTTCCTCTATCCGTTCATTTTCCATTGATGTGGTTTCTGCCAGAACCATTAGCTCCTGAGTGGGAAGGATCATAAGTAAGCACAAAAGGAAGGCTGTAAATCTTTTAAATTTTGTCATTCTATTCTCTCCTTTTCGTCTCTTTACTCTCATTATCCAACCTCGACAATTTCCAGATTGCTCCTCCTGCAAGCAGGAAGAATATAAATCCAAATGCCCAATAAAGAAGAGCTCCTTCCACACCGGTTTTGGGGATTCCGCCAGTTCCGGTTCCTCCCCCGTAGCCCAATGGAGGCATTTTATCCGGAATATCAGAAGGGAGCTTATCTAAAGGAGTGCCTCCGGGAAAGCTTCCCCCCGGAACAGTTTTATCAGGTACTGTTTCTTTATCATCACTATCTTCGCCATTCTTCTTCTGATACAATTTTATGGTAATCGTCTCCGGAACCTTTTCCCCTTTTAAAATATAGCTTCCGTTGTGAGGGTAGGGAAGCCATCCGGCTTTATAAACCCGGTACTGAATATTATTATCATTTAGATACACTAACGTACCATTAAACGTATAATTCTTATCGTTCTTAATGAACTGGTCACTGTCCGATATAGAAGAGGCCATGTTATATGCTACATCCAACTCATAAATACCGTCACTATCCGTTAATCCAAACAAAACATATCGGTTCAGACTCGGGATAAATATTTCCACTGACACACCTGCGATCGGATTATTAAGGTCTCTATCTAAGACCAGAAAACGTAATTTCCCCATATAATCAACGACCACACCTGCCACAATATCGGTCTGCCCATTTCTTTTTGGCACTGTTCCTCCGCCAGGACTATTGTCATCTGCCCAGACAGGAAAACAGGCAAAAAGAAACAACAGGCCGCATATCAGCCATGATAAAAGGATTCTCTTTCTGCCCATAATACCCACCTCCGTTCTACTACAATGTATTTATGGGTAAGGTTCACGACAGCCAGCCGTGTCCTTTCGCAGCCGTTCGATTATGCAGGCTGAACTGCTGTTTTTTCTTGCAAATCTTATCCGTTTTCTCTTGACTTTTTATTCGCAGACTTAATAATTACGACTACCTTCCAAGCTGTCTCACCTGCATATTCTTCACCTTTTGTATAAAAGCTCCAGACTGCAGTACAAGGATAAAACCCTTGTTTAAGACCGCCGGTCAAGTGAACTTCTTCTATGTAATATCCAGGCTCAATCAAATCGGATTCATAAACCACTTCTCCGGTTGCATCCCGTACAATCCTTACGGTACAGCTAAAATCATTCTTTATATCATTTGCAATTCTGGCTTTTCCAGGTGCATCCGCATGATCAAAATAAATCTGACGTTCCAGAGAAACATATTTCATATTTTTGACCAGTTCCTGGTTTCTCAAATCTCTTACAATTGCATCATCTTCACCTTCGGCCAGCTCCTGTTTCCATTCAAGTTCTGATTTGGCATATTCTTTACGAGTCTTCTGATTACTGAACATTTTCTGTAAGCCCATTCCTACAAAAAACGAACCGGCCAGCAAGCAGATAACCGCTATGAGCATTAAGCAATAGCGAAATTTGTTGTTATTTAGCTTCATTGATAGAAAAGACCATCCATCACATGAAGTACAATTTTTACATTTGCTTCAGAGATCTTATCCTCAGTCTCATCCAAAGAGTATGTGGTGAAGTGTGCTGTCGCCTGATAATCTCCTGCCTGAAGCGTTTTATTTAACTCGATATATTCAATATAAAATCCAGGGTCAATCAGTCCTGACTGATAAATAACATCTCCAGCGTCATCCAGTCTGATATCTACCTGGAAGGAATAATGGTTTGCAGCAATATTCTCGATTGCAATCCGCCCTTTCTTTCCTCCATATTCAAATACCGGACCGGCCGCTATTCCGATATCCACCATACCTTCTGCTACCTTGGTACTTAATATATCCACAATTTCCTGGTCTGTCTTACCCGGAAGCATACCACCCAAAGCCAGCTCATCTCTTGTTAAGCGGCTTAAATTATTATCTTTGGTCATCTGATAATAGATACCTGATCCAACTCCGATCAGAAGCAACAGGAGAATAATAATGATCCATAATAACTTACTTTTTTTCTTTTCTTTTTGCACTGCCATTTTTCCAGTCCTTTACTTTTTTTCTATTTTCAGATTACTTATGGCGTTACTTCAGGAAGTTCTCCCGGTATCACCTGCCAAAAAATCGCTCCGACTTTTAACGACTCTTCTACCTGCTTATACTCGCTCTGCATTCCGCCTACCTTAACACCTACTGTGACAAATGTCTCTGAGGGTATATGAGCAGTTCCTGCCGCAGTATACCCATGTGTCAGCACATCTTCCGGTGCATTCAAAGCAATTTTATCTGCATACCAAAATACATCCTTAAGCTCCGTACTGCTATCTTCATAACTTATTGTCACCTGACCAGGATCAGAAAATGCAACATTATCAATCAGCATCTGATACTCTTTAAAATTAGTCTGTGACGATGCTCCATCCCATGTCGGATCATATCCTACCGTCTTCCAGTAATGCGTCTTCCCTTCATCACTGTCATAGCCGGCAATAAATGGCTTTAACTCAACCGGCAATCCCTCTCTTGGTGGATTCTCTTCTTCCAGATGCTCTTCTCTTACATCAGTTGAGTAATTCAGGATTGGGATTGTATGTTCCGATATCGTCTGCAATTCAAATTCGGCCGTTATTCCTGTTCCTGAATCGGAAGGTACACTGACATGTACTTTTGCATTCGGCAAAATTAAGTTTCCATTCTCTGCTGACACCGGATACGTATCACTGCTGTCAACACTTCCACGCACTACAAATCCATACGCCAAAGGTACGGTTACCGATACCCTTGCTTCTGATGGTATCTGAGTTACACTCAACCACACGTTGGACGTCGGACCTTCGCTTGCTAACGCAGAAAAGCACAGGCAGCCCGTACATACAAATCCAACTGTGGCAAGTATAACTTTATATTTTTTCCATCGTCTCATAGGATTCATTTATTTTCCTCTTTTCCATTCTGGCTGGTTCCGGAAATCTCTTGCAAGTAAACTGCCTTCCCCCTGCGGTTTATTTACAACAAATCTCCGGAGAATCTCCTTTCGGAAATTCTCCCGGGACTTTAACTGATCATCATTGGCGTTTATGTACTTTCCTTAAATTTAATTAAGGCTGAAGGTAATCCTCGTTAGGTGCAGTGTCAACATCATTCTGCATCTCTGCACTGATCGTCCATACGATGTTACCAATCTTTGCAGACTCTTCTACCTGCGTATACTGGCCCTTTTTTCCACCTACAAGTACATCAAACTTTGCATGATGAGTCTCTCCTACAATTGCATAATCATCACTATCTACGTTAGAGTAGCTTAAATCACCTAATGGGTCTGTGTTAGGTGCTGCAAGACTAATACCGGTACCAGCCATCTGAAGTCCGCCGTTTGCCACTGTATCAAACTTGTTTTCATCAACGCTTATATTGTACTTCTTAAAATCATTTAATCCGGTGTTGCTGCTGGTTGTATGCGTCCAGTATTTTCTGGATGCGTCATCCCCTTCATTCTTGATGTTTCCATTAATCTTAACTGCCAGACCTTCTCTTTGGCCTGAAGCATTCTTGAAGGTAGAATAGTTAGTAAATGGCAGTTTTCCTTCAACGGTAAGATTTCCTTCTGTCTGCAGGTTATAAACTGCACCTTGCCCGCCTACTGACGGAGTGGTTACATCTACCTTAACGTTTGGAAGGTAAATGTCTCCGTTCGCACTGGTTACAGGACTGTTATCAGTTACTGTAGTAGTACCTTTTACTACGAATGCAAACAGAGTCGGAACTTCTACTTTTACTTTTGCATCCAAATCTTCGATAATAATACCTGCCCATACATCAGTGCCGGTTGATGCAGGAACAGCTCCTCCTGGATCAGCCATTGCCGGCATCACCATACTTGTTGCCATCGCGCCTGCTAATAATGCTGTTATGAGTCTCTTCTTCATTTTTCTTTCTCTCCTTTTTGATAATTTAAGTTATATGATAAAAGGAACAATAACCTTTCTATCCAATGGTGATCATTGGAAAGTCCACCTGATTCTTTGGCCTTTCCTGATTGTTTACGGATCTGCTGTCATCAGCCTGCCAGTAAACCTGATTCCTAATCGGAAAATCCGGCGGTGTACAAAGAAACACCTTTACCTGAAAGGCTAATTCCCTTTCTTCTCCCGGAAGGATACTCTCCAGCATCCAGGTTATATACTGCCGTCCATCGACAACACCATAGGTACCTTCGTCTTCCACTGAAACAAAACTGGTATGCTCCGGAAGATAATCGCGGATACGCACATCCTTAATCTCTTCCTCACTGTCATTGCGAAGAACCATTCTATATGTAAGTATCTCATTCGGAAGTACCCGGGACTGCATTCCATGGCTGGCAGCAACTTCTGCACCAAAGGAAATGTTGATATCCAATGCCTCATCTGATTCCCTGGCATTTCCTGCTGATTGTTTATTTTGTGAATTCTGTTCCTGGGCCTGAGATTCTTCTGACTGCGGATCTGTTGCTGTCTCAGTCTCTGCTGAGCTCTCCGGAATCGTTTCCGGACTTGTTGTTGTTTCTTTCGCTAAAGTAGTTTTTTCTCTATCTGAACCCGAATCCCCTCCTGAGCCATAATCTTTTGTCGGATTATGTGTCTCTGGCGGTGCTTCCTCCGTAGTTGTCTCTTCCTCTGTTGTCTCCTGCGGACTGCTTTCCTCCGCAGTTGTTTCTGCCTCTGTTGTCTCCTGCGGGCTGCTTTCCTCCGTAGTTGTTTCTGCCTCTGTTGTCTCCTGCGGGCTGCTTTCCTCCGTAGTTGTTTCTGCCTCTGTTGTCTCTGGCGGGCTGCTTTCCTCCGCAGTCGTTTCTTCCGGTTCTGTCGTGGTCTCGTTCTCAGGTAAAAGCACCGCCGAAATCAGTTCTTCATATCCAGGTAAATCAAATATAATGCTGGTCGGTTCGTTTACCGAAACAAAACCACAATCATACCAATATGTAATCGTAATACTGGAATACATGTTTACTTCTTCTTTAAACTCGGTATAGAGGATTACATCGCTGTTCTCAGTGTAACAAAGCATTACATCTCCAACATGGACTCCGCCGCTTAGAACTAACTCTTCCCAGAATTCACTGTCCAGGGAAAGTCCTTCGATCCGTCCCAGATTCCATGTTACGCTGTCTCCGTCGCCCAATCCATAAGCTTGTGGATATATCGTCACTTTCAATTGGTGTTTAACAGCAGTATTAGGTTTGATTTTCTGATTTTCTTTTAAGGTAATATTCCAATTATCGCTGTCAACAATGGCAATTCCATTCAACGAGACCTGAAACCATGTAGGAATAATAGCATTTTCATTGTCTGCTTCCTGTTCCAGCAGTTCCTGCAAACTCAGCCGGCCCGGATGACCTGCAGATAACGGCGTCACCAATGATTTCGACGCTCTTGAAGGCGTTGCCAGTGTACTGGCTCTTTCTCCCTTTGCTTTTACACCAAACGCACTTTCAATGTGCCTCGTCTCTGCAAAGGAGGCTAACGAAACAGCAGCTATCAAGGCTACTATCAAACCCGCACTTGCATACAGCTTGGTAAGCCACCCGATTCTTTTCCGGTTTTTATCCATATCTTCACCTCTGTTTAACACGATTAACAATGTGCTACTACTACGCCCTCTCTGCCTTCTTCTTTCACAACATCGCCTAAACCGTCCAGATCTTTGACTTTTCGGTTACTGCCTGCAACGATGTAGAGAGCAACCGGAATGCTGCATACTAAAATAATCAGTTCAATAATATTACTAACTGTTATAAGTCATCACCTCCTCTTAAGTGCTTTAACGCTTTCTCTTTTGTACCAGTTTAAAACTAAACTATTGTACCAAAGCGCTGCTATCGTACACACCCAGACGCCTCCAATCGATGCTGATAATGCTAAATCCAAACGATTGATACCAGGCTCATCTTCCTGAGTGGAATCAGAATCCGGAGACGGCGGCTCAATTCTGACTGTCCGTACCTCTTCCCGATGGCATCCCTGACACTCTCTCCGCTCAATCCTTATCCCTGATTCCGGTCTTTCTTCCACCACTTTCCAGTCTCCATAATGATGACCGGTCGCCGGCAGATATTCTATATAAGTATATCCGCACAAGGTACACACATTTTCAACTTGACCTTCTGATTCTTCTGAATTCAGTATTAATATATGGCTTTCAAATTCATGCTGCTCGCCGCCGGTGCAGGCAGGATGCGCATCCGCATACCCGACTCCACAACATAGGATAGTTAACAACAGCGTACACAGCAACATAAGAAGCTTTTTTCTTACTTGCAATTACCTGCCCCCCTATCCTATCTTTTTAATAACCAGATAGTTGTAAGCATTCTATCTGCATATGTATTTTGGTTATTTCCCTTATTTTGATTAACAATTCCTTCCAACATTACTTTAGCCCATCTTTCTCAATTTGTGTTGATTCGTGGATAAACGGCAGTCTTTATGCTCCAAACTACACTACTCTTCTCGCTTCTGCGAATGCTTCCATTTCCCGTTTCAATTCTGAGTAATAGTTTCTCCCTACCGGTAACACCTCTCCCGTATCCAATATTATTTCTTTAAATGAAATAGTTCTGATATGAGATATTGCCGCCACATAAGACTTATGAACCCTTACAAAACCGTAATCCTTTAACCTTAATTCAATTTTACCAATGGTCGAATAGAAGCTAAACTGGTCACTCCCGAAATAAACGGTCACAATCCGTTTTATGACTTCAAAGTAATGAATTTTTTTAATCTCAATCTTTCGGAATTCACCAGCACCTGTACACATAATGTATTCTGTTTGCTTTTCTTGTACTGATTTTACTGCCTGCATAAAAATATCTTCGAATTTTTCTACCGTTGTTTCTCCTTTTACAACATAATGCAATGCTTTCACATCAAATGCCGTAGAGTAAAAATCTTTAGAAACTGTAAAAAACACAATTTCACTGATACAACCCTGACCTCTCAGCTTTCTGGCGACCTCATCCCCCTGAATCCCGTTCATCCTCATATCCAGATAAATAATGTCTGGATAACTCTTAAGACTCTGCAAATGGAACAGCAATTCTTCTCCTTTGTGATATAAAGAAAACTCCACATCGACTTGATGAATTGACGCTAACAGTTCCAAACGCTTTTTACATTGTTCCAGTTCTTGTTCATTATCATCACAAATTGCGATAATCACGCTTTATCCTCCTCTTTAAGTCAAGCACCATTTAATAAGTACTTGCATTTAGTTTTCCTGCAATCTGTTGTTCTAAAATATGAATATATTAGCTTATACTCACACTTAAATAAGGCAACAGTTATTCTATAATATGGGCAGTGACTTGGCTCCGATGGATAACATATGCATATGACCTCTTTATAAAAGATGATCCGAATTGCATAATCCGTTGCAATCTTAATCTTACCCAGATCGAAGTATTAAACTTATCCCGATAAGTATATAAAAAACTTGGATGTCCTGGAAGTACATGTATTAAATTTGAGTTTTCATGTATTAAATCAGTTTCAGAGATTAAAAAACCATAATCTATTACATGAAATAGTTGGATAAGGATACAGTACCCGATTCCTGAGAATAAGTGTATACAAGCCTGTAAGGCAGAACTGGAAGCAAAGAAATGCCAAAAACAGCATAAAAAATGCGACCAGCTAACCGGTCGCATTCTCGAATACATTATAATTATTTTGCCTGTCTACTTGGCAAGGGCGGTTTAAAAACCATGTTGGAGACTATTCTTATTTCGTTTGTTATCAGAATCTTTTATTATTTAGATCTCCCGCATGATTCCATCTGTAGAAAAATAACAGGTTACTCCGTCAATGATTTGTGATCCGGTGACAGCAAGCCCATTTTTGTAGTACAAATACTGACCCGAATCGTTTTTCGCCCAGCCTTCGGCAGTTTTGGGATCAATAGATAACTTAATATACCGTTCCAGAATAACAGCAGCCTGGGCACGGGTAATGTTGCCTTTTGGCTGAAAACTGCCGTCTCTTTCTCCCATCATAACACCTGCCTTCTGCATGGCTATTACCGCAGCTTTTGCTTCGCTTCCCATGCTTTCATGATCCGTAAAGCTGAATTGGGAGCGGGTGATCGGCAGGGAAAAACCGGTGACTCTCGTATAGTTCTGCATTACTGCAGCCATTTCTTCACGGGTCACTGCAGCATCCGGTGCAAACAGATCAGTGCCTGCTCCCTGGACGATTCCATTCTGATGTGCCCATTCCATATAAGGTACCTCCTCATTGCCGGTCACATCAGTAAAGTTACTGCCCGTATAGCTGCTTACATCAACCTCAGCCATCTTTCCAAGGGCGGCAGCCAGCTCTCCTCTGGTCAGAACGGCATCCGGTGCAAACCCGGAATCAGAGACACCTGACAGTAATCCACGCCCAACTATATAATCAATGGATTCCCTGGCCCAATGCTTTTCTGTATCCGCAAACGCCTGGGCGGAAGCCATGCATCCCACACCATAGATAGAAAAATGGTTTGTCAGAAAGAGGATCTGCCTGCTATTTCCGTCATATACCGAATTCGCAATCCGGCTGATCCTTCCGTTGTCCTCCACATATACCCCGTACAAACGTCCTTCGGCCTCATTGTTTTCTGGTATGTAGGGAATCCCGATGACAGCAGCTCCCTCTTTCAGGCTTGTGACAGTCATGGTTTCTCCATCCTTTACGGAGCGAACGGTGATATCATAGCAGCTGCGGACACCGATTATATCAACCATTTCCACTGCGATGGTAACATAATCACCGCTTTGCCTGCAGATTTCTTCCACCACCTTCTTATTGAGACCTATCGTCACAAGAGTCCCATTCAAATCAAGGCTCTGCACATTTGCACTCACAAGACGTTCCAGTGCGTTCTTAGAAAACGACGCAGACAGGGATCTGGCATCCTTCGGCAGAACGATATTGATTGCTATGGAAATTCCGTCTGCTGTCTTTCCCTGCACTCTGGCCTCCGATTGTGCCCTGGCAATCGCCTCTGCAATGGCCTGATCCGAAACAGAGACACTGGCATAACCATTCTCTCCCACATTCGCTGTCACTGCAACATCTGCTTTGACAGGCCTGTCTGTCAAATAGGCGGAGGATTTCGTTTCTGTGGTGACAGAAGATCTCTCATCCGAAGAATCGTGACTGGAGGCGCCGCCTTCTGATGAGCCACTGCCGGAAGTATCCCCACCGGATGAATCTCCATCCGATGATCCTCCATCCGATGATCCTCCGTCCGTGTGGCCTGCCGTTCTGTCCTTGAATACTACCCCGTTTTCATCTGCGGAATACTGAAAATCACGGAGAGTAATTTCAGAAGGAATTGCAGAACCCAGCTCTTCTAACATGCTGCCTGCTCTTTTTATCATTTCTGCATCTGCTTTATTTGCGTTCAAAATTTCTGCAAATTCCGGACGTTTCAGATCGGACAAGCTTTTTCCTTCTAAATCCACTACTATCCCTTTCCCGTAGTTGGTACCGGAAACAACAGTGCCAACCCCTTTGGCCGGAAGGATTTCCAGGGAACCGCTTATCTGCCTTGCTTCGCTGTTATAATAAGCCCTTTCCACGTATCCAATTCCTGAAACTCTTCCTGAAAAGCCTCCGATATCTGCGGTTGTATTCGCCGAAACCAGCTCAACACTGGCATAATTATTGATCGCAATGCCTGCATTCATGCCGGAAATTCCACCGATCTGTATCCTGGCTCCATTTCCTTTGCCCTGGATGCTGCCCGAGGCATAGTTATTAATGATCAAAGCCCTGTTAGGAAGTGCACTTATGCCTCCCGCATATGCATAACCATCCCTGCTTTCACAGTTAATTCTGGCCTTTGCATAGCTGTTTGCTATGGTTCCTCTGTTGATGGCCCCGATTAAGCCTGCACTGTCGTTTTGCTTTGCAGTATAGCTGTTAATCGTTCCTTCTGCATAACAGAAATCAACGTACCCACCGTCACCTGCATTTTCAATATAATATCCAGACAGTATTCCTGAATAGGCAATGGAATCGCCCAAATACTTTTGGTAAATTGATGCATTTTCAATTCCAAGATTTTTAATCCTGGCCGCTTCCAGATTTGCAAAAAGACCGACCGACTTGCAGTACATTTCCGGATTTTCCGAAGAACCGACCGTCATATGGCTTATTACCTTGTTATTTCCATCAAAGGTCCCTCGGAAACCATAAACTCCTGATCCGCCTGCTGGAATCCATTCAATTCCATCCAGAGCAATATTATTTCCAAGTTTAACATACTTCCCTTCATAATGCTCGTCTTCATTTAAAGAGCCGGCGAACGCCACCAACTGCTCAGGAGTGTTTATGAGGTATGGATTCTCTTTGGTGCCGTTTCCTGCTGCAAAGATGGAGTCAGAAACATATCCATATCCAGTAATATCCCGTATGGAGGCCTTCTGTGCCGCAACTGCGATTGCACTTTTTAGAGCCTTCCCAAGCTCACTGTCACTGCCGGACTGGGAATAATTCTGATTCGATATTACGTAGGCTATGATTTCAGGGGAAATGGAATCCAACTGATTTCCTTCGCTGTGCTTCGTTATATGGATATCTGAAATACGCGCTTCCGCTACCGTCGTTTTCACATAAATATACTCTCCGCCCGGCCCTTTCGCTCTTCCATAATAAGTGCCGTCGGCCACGTCAAGGGCATCAGGTTCAAATACCGGGGTCATGTCTTCATAGGTCGTAGTTACCGTTTCTCCTACAGGCATGACAACGTCATTTTCCAACTGCCATTCTTTCAGCTTCATGAATTCAGGAAGGCCCATGGCATTCTGATTTCCCACATTGGAACTTTCACCGTTTACAAGATCCAGAGGAAAAGCATTGAAATTGCTGTTTAAAAGATCGGCAAATATCTGACTCTTCATAAATGACAGCTCTTTTGCCTCGATTCCCACATGATACGTCCCATCATAAGGCTCACCTTCGTCATTTACCCCAGCACTCACCATAAAACCAACGCTGATCACCGGACTGTTTATGCTACCATTGCTGTTCTGGACCGCGTCCGCGTTATAATAAGAGATAAACTGTCTTGCAATGCCTGTGGCCCAGCCTGAAAAGGATCCCACATAGGTTGAAAAAGAAGCTGCATTCATATCGCCAACGGCATAGCAATTTGCTACTTTACCTGCATTTACGCCAATGAAAGAGGAAACCGCCGGCATCCCTTCATTTCCATCTTCTCTGCTCGCTTTTCCTCCTGTATTGCCCAAAGCAAAACAGTTTGCAACAACACTTCTGTTTGTCATACCTATGAATGCACCGGATTCGGCAAGACCACCGATGGCCCTGCAGAAAACTTCTGCATCCGTCCAGGAATTAATGATGCCGCCTTTTATAGTCTGGCTTACCAGACCGCCTGCCCAGGCATTTGCTTTGCTGTGAGTCGTTTCGCTGGAGACATATCCCCTGGCATAGCAGCTGTCGATATATGCTTTATCTGTAACGCCGGCAAGAAGTCCGGCATAAATACTTGTACTCCTTCTGACAGAAATTACAGAATCTTCTATGCCTAAATTCTTAATGACCGCATTTTCACCTACAACGCCAAAAAATCCATAATAAGTCGTCATTTTACCAAGATTCTGACTGTCGCCAGACTCCTCTATATAAGGAGCTTCCACGGTACCTATGCGGATCCCTGTAATTTTGTGCCCCTTTCCGTCAAAGGTTCCTCTGAAATCATAGTGTCCAAGCCCGATGGGAAACCAGGTCTCACCGGAAACATCAATATCTTCCTCAAGAGCTATATAAATGCCGGAATACGTGACATCATCTGACAGGGACTTTGCAAACCCCCTGAGCTGTTCTTCTGTTTTTAGGATATATGGATCTTCTTCTGTTCCGCTTCCGCTTTCAAATATGCCGGCATCAATACTGTCATCTGCAAAAGCTTCCCCGGAGAGAATAACTCTGCCGCTATAATCCCATGCATAAATGATATTAAGAGAATCAAGCGCACGTTCAAGGTCTCCCATGTTCTGATTGCCCGCTTCTGAAATCCGGGTAATCGCGCCTGCTCTTTGTGATCTTGTTAAGCCGCGATTTAATGTGTCTGCAAAATCCGGACTATTGAGTTCCAAATCCGATAAACTCACCACATTTTCTGCAATATATTTGGTAATCGCGCTGGATGCTGTCATAAATGCATTGGGAATGCTGCTATTAAAATAACCATTAACAATCGCAGTATTGTTTGTGGCCATGCCGCTTATTCCGCCAATCAGAATTTTGCTTTGATCTGCACTTTCAACTGTGACATCGCAATTGCTGAAAACATTATACGCTGTTCCGGACTGGGTTCCGAACACTCCCCCTGCACCGCTTATGGTACCGGCATCTGTCTTGGCAGAAACACTTCCAAAGGATGCCCCATTAATCAGAATGCATTTGTTTACAGACATTCCGATAATGCCTCCTGCATAAGCACTGCTGCTTCCTGAAAGTGCAGCAACCGACACATCTGCATAAACATTGGATACCACGGATTCCTGCCCCAATTTCCCTGCGATCCCGCCAGCGTAACTGAGTCCTGTGGTATTACTGGCTTCAATGATTCCATATACCTGACAATTATCTATAACGACCCCATTCTCCGTGCTACCTGCTACGGCGCCTGCTTCAGCAGCCCCTGCTTCCCGTGAAATATTCACATCTTCCAGTTTCACGTCAGAAACTCTAGCCCCTGCTGCCAGATAACCAAAAAGACCGGCATACTTCACGGTGGTTTCCTGTATGCTCAATGCGCTGATTGTGTAGCCTTTCCCGCAGAAAAATCCTGCAAAAGGCTTTTCTTTTGTTCCGGCAGGAGTCCATTCTCCACTCAATTCCAGGTCATTGGAAAGCTCTATATACTTTCCTTGGTAATCATTGCCTTCGTTTATTTTCTGGGCAAACCGTTCAAGCTGCAGACTTTCTGCGATAATATAAGGATTCCCTTTACTGCCATTTCCATCTTCAAACACCTGGCTGCCGCCTACTACAGCTTTTGATAAGGCATCATTTACCGCTTCTATAATCCCCTCACTGCTGTATGTTGCGGAACTAATGGCATCCACATCGGTTGAATTGGCATTTATAATTTCTTCAAAAATCAGTTTTGCCTTTTCCCATTTACTTAACGTCTCGTTTTGAGAGATCTCCTGTATGTCCGTAATTTGGTTGTCAGCAATCGTTACCTTCAGAGTAATTGTACTTTTATACCCTTCGCCGCTTCCGGTATAGGTACCATCCTCATAGTCTCCCATCAGTTCTATGTTTCTTACTTCAACGGAAACCGGTTTTTCATTCTCAATCATTGTTTCGGTTTCTTCTATGCTCTCGTTTTCCGGCTTTTCTGCATCTTCTTTTGTCTCGCTGGATGCTGCTTCGGATTCTTCTGCCTGCTCTATGCCCTCTTCCGTCTCCTCGGGCTCTGCTTCCGTTTCCTCTAAGTTCTCGTCCGTCTCTTCCGCAGGCTCTTCTATGCCCTCTTCTTCGCTCTCCTCTGTCGCTTCATCTATTATGGTTTCTTCTTTACCGGCATTGTCCTCTGAAGTCAGTTCCTCTTCCGAACTGGCTTCTTGCACAGCTTCCAATGATTCTTCTGATAAAATTTCTTCAGAAAAAGAAGCATTGTTGTTTAAACTCATGTTAATTCCGCTGCCGTCTGCATATGCAGGCATAACGCAAGAACTTACCATGATGAAAACCAGCGCTGTGCTCAATCTTCTTTTAAACTCTTTCTTACCCCAAGAAAATTTCAACCCATTATCCTCCTTGTAATTGAATTAACATGCTAAGCAAACACTTCAGTTAGTTAAAGCTAACCAAATTTTACCATTTCTCCATATCTAAGTCAATTTGGCTAATGAGAATATCTTGTCATCAAATTACTTATTGATAAATTTATAACAAAAACAGAGTTATTGCCAAAGGCAGTTGAACCCACCACAAGAGTTGGTGTTACAAAAACACCAGATGCGATAATGGCATCAATTAACTCCGGGGTGTACGGCTGATCAAAGAATATATGAACGAGACCGTCAACACCGGCTTCAAGCGCTTGTTTCGTTCCTTCAACAGTCGTCACATGAACTAAAGCCATCTTTCCATGATAGTGCGCTCGTTTTACAGCTGCGCGTATGGTTTCAAGTGGTGTAGTTGGCATTTTGGGAGCACCAACTAATGTCCCGTCCTCGATAAAGATTTTGATGTAGTCCGCTCCTTTTGCCACCTGCTTATCAACGAATTTGACCGCTTGTCCGGGAGTTTTGACAAACGGGAAAATGAAACGGGTGAACAGGCGTACAAGAAAGTTATCAGGCATATACTCAGTCGGATGACCGCCGGGAGGTGTGATGCCCATTCCGGGAGAACGCAAATCAGCGATATCATTCCGTTCTGCGATCTGCTTACGCTGTCTTTTCGACCAGCTACCCATCATTTCAAGCTCTGTTGTAACGCCAAACTTTAGTGCATCGCTCAGACCGTTCATGTCAGTATGCACATGGGAGTCTATTAGTCCCAGCATCAATGTCGCACCATGACCGTCAATAACAGTTGCACCAATCGGCACTTTTCCACCTACGGCTTGAATCTTTGCACCGATAATTACCACGCTCTTTTTGTCAATTACACGCTCTCCATCGAAAATTCGTACATTAGTGATAGCGGTAATCTGATCTTTTTCAGATTTCTGATTCATATAAAAACACCTCCGTTTGATTGATAGCGTCAGTATACTAACGCAATATAAACGGAGGTTAAATTCTATATAAACTAATGTAAACACAAAGCGTGACTATAAAATAGTTCCCTTCAAAACCTCGCTTTCCAACGTTACGTTGCCGCCGCGCAGTTCCACTTTCGCTTTACCAGTGAAATCGGGTGCTATGCCTATGTCGTTGTCCGATATGATACAGCTTGTTTTTCCGTTACTGGCTGTGATTGTTATATGAACTTCGCCGCCTTCCGGTGAAAACTTGATCGCGTTTAAAAATCACAAATGATTGCAGGTACCAGATATCAGCGATTCTGAAGTTTTTCATTTTAAGGCGACTTCATTCAGCAGAATCCCCCTATTCTCACTAAGAAGAGGGGGATGGCTACAGTAGATTGTATTGATCTGTGTTGAATTTAGCTGTCGCAGCAATCGTCGCTAATAATGGCGCTGAGTGTCGCATTACTGACAAATGATACAGAAACAGTGGCAACAGTAACAGTAATTACAACAAAATAAGCACAGCAACCATCCATACAAAAATCATTGTCGCATACAGTAAAATTAATGGTATCAGCTTCTGTTGTAGCAACAGCTCTGGTATAATTAAAAATTCCACTGACCGGAATGGGTGCAGACAGATCTGAACACTGTCTAAAAATTTGAAAACTAAAGCCGTCTATTACATCTGTGCTTACATTTGCAGTAAATGAAAGCTGGATGCAGGGATGCTCAAATTCAGAAGTATCGATCTGTAATGTGGCAAGTCTTGCTGTTGTGCCTACTGCGGTTAAATTAGGAAATGCAACAAATCCGGGGCAACCGCATTTTAACACAGTTCGGGTTAGTTTTTCAAACTTCTTCTCACTGTAACATTCATCACAGCTGCATTCGCATTCAAGTGTTTGATTCATATCAAAAACCTCCGTTATTTAGGAATTGGATTTTATAAGAAGTTGATAACAATTAGACAAATTTCATCTTAGTTATATATAATAATATACTATGATGATATTTAAAGTGTGAGTATACTTGAAAAAGATATCTTATAATTGGCCTCCTTCTAATATGAAAGATCCATATTATATAGGGAAAGAGAACATAAGTGTAAAAGATATTGTTAAGACAAAAATCATGAATTGAAGCAAAAACCTTGAAATCTGATGATACAATTGTTTGATATACGTAAACAAATTTATGGCTTGGGTAATGACGGCGCGGATGAGCTGGTAGGAGAAGAAATCCCAGAAATTGGTCTATTTGATTCGGACGGGGATCTGGTTGTTTACCGCACTCTCTCACGCAAGGGCAAGGATGCAGATTCCCCAGAGCTATGAAATGCCGGAAATATTTTAAGAGGGTTTAAGAGATGCTTTTTGTGATAAAAAGAATCTGCCGGAGTATACGGACCAGATCCGCACGTGGGACCGGGAAACCCTGGCAGATGGTCAGGTAATGGCCATTGAGATCGAACGGCAGACAGCCGAATGGAATCGCCCAGCTTGATGGAACCGGAAAGGTCCCGGAAAGTCAGCTTCCACCTCAACAGGTAATTCCAGATGCGTCTGCATCTCAAAAAGGTATTGTACAGTTAAGTAACAGCACGAACAGCGACGATTTCCGCTTGCTCCACCACGATCCCCGCCTCATTTTTCTTCATGATACCGGCCATGTCTTCACCCACATATGTAAATGGCTCTGTGCCCACCGGGCACACCAAAAAGATGGACAATCACATAAATTGTCCACCTTCTTATATAATTATTTTAATCCGTTTTTTTAATGATTTGTTTCACCTGATTTGTTTCACCTGATTTGTTTACGATGTTTTTCTGCTATCTCTAATAATTCCTTCTCATTTACATAACGTGTTAAACACCCAATCCCTTGTACACATAATCCGCCGGTAATGTTACCAAACAGTATGGCATCTTTAATGTCATAATCATGATATAAACCATAAATAAAACCGCTTAAAAATGCATCTCCTGCTCCTGTAGCATCTACTGCTTTAATATTCTCTAACGGAGGAATGATATGTGTAGTATCACCTTCTACAAGCATACAACCGCTCTTATCAAGCTTGATAATAACCTGATCAAAATATTCTTTTAGTTTATTCGCTGCATCCTGCAAATTCTTTGTTTTCGTAATCTCTAACGCTTCTTTCTGATTTGGCGTAAAATAATCTGCAAGCTTAAGATACTCTGAATATTTTTCTAAAGACATCCCGTCTTCCCAGCCAACATCAAAAACCAATATTGTTCCATCTTCTTTTAACCGCTTATATACTTCTAAATACCCCAGTTGCATATCTGCTATTTTTGCACCTTTTAGTTTATTGTATATCTTATCCTGATCTTCTTCATAAAGTGTAAAGTGATTACGATAAGAGATAAAGGTACGATCTCTTTGTGTTGTGACTATAGAGGTTATGGCCAGGGGCATACCGTTTCCATTGTAAATATTATGATAGGATGTATTATAGTGTTCTAACTGGGTTTTTGCATAATTAGAAAACATATCATCTCCTAAGAAAGTACATAGCTCAGTAGGAATTCCAAGGCGTGCCAGGTTAATCATAGTTGCCGGAATTCCCCCGCCTAACTGAATATCAAATTCCTTGGAATATATTTCTTCCCCTTCATTGGGAATTCTCTCAATTCCTGAATAAAGGATATCCACATTGATCATTCCGACTCCTGATACGTGCTCCATTCTACTTCCACCCCTTAATATATTCTGTATTGATACTTAGGTATTGTTCCATTAAGGCCCTGGCCAGGGAATAAGAATTCACCAGCGGATGCAGCATGAGACAATCCACTGCTTCCTTTTTATCCCGGTTTCGAATGGCGGAAGAAGCCATTCTTTCATAAGACTTTACTCTTCTTATCAGCTCCATTTGAAGTTCGCCCGGTTCTTCGATCTTATGAGGGATATAACCATCTCTGGTAATGGTACAGCTGATTTCAACCACATCCGTATCCTTTAATCCTTCAATCGCCCCATTGTTGGGAACGCAAAGAATCATATTTTTTGGCTCTCCAGATAATTCTGCCTCAATATATTTTAAAGCGACCCCAGCATAGCCACCACTATCTTTCTCGTTAATATCAAACTTAAAAGGAGGTTTATGGCTTTTAATCCCCGTTTCATTAGCCATATAAGCGCTCTCTCTCCTGTCATACCATTGTTCATATACTTTTAAACAATGATCAAAGTCACCTTCGATATCCATTTTAGATAATTCCTCTGTCATATGTAGATTAATGTCTTTAATCACTTCACCTCTGGTTACTTTTGCTGCAAGAATATTGGATATGGCTTCCTCACGATAATAAAAGTAATATAAATATTCATTTAAGATACAACCCAAATGCAAAGCTAGTTCTTTATCAAAAAACCGCATATCAGTAGACTCATATACACGGTCATCTGCCAGCAAATCTGTCATAATCTCTTTACCATTTAACTGAATGCTCTTAAAGAAGGAAAGATGATTAAGTCCATAACATTCTCCTGTTATTTCATCCTGACTAACACCGTACAGTTTGGCAAAGGAATGCAGCAAACCGCTAGGTGCATCACAGATTCCATAAGTAAAATCAAATCCCATATCCCTTAAAGTCTGGGAAACTACTCCCGCAGGATTGGTAAAATTAAACACTTTTACTTCTTTTTTTGCATGTTCTTTTATTAGCTCACAGTATTTTACCAGAGCAGGAACGGAACGCATTGCAAATGAGAAACCTGCCGCACCTGTTGTCTCCTGCCCTAACAAATGATAGGAAAGGGCTATTCTTTCATCTTTAACTCTCATGTCATCTTCTCCAACACGTATGGTAGTAATGACATAGTAGGCATCTGTTACTGCTTCCACAGGATCGGTTGTGAGAGCAAATATAAGAGAAGGATCAATTCTTTTTGCAACTTCTCTTGCCATCTTTCCATAAATATTTAATTTTTTCTCATTATTATCCATGAATACAAGATCAGTGATTCCTAATCTTTTCGCATTTTGGGATAGGCTCTTTGCAAGAAACATTGAGCGAACTCCACCACCACCTATTACTGTAATCTTCATTCTTATTCTCCTAACCTTTTTATTAATAATCAGACTCACTCATACGGAACAATTTATTAATTGCAAAAACAGCAAAGATTCCTAAGATAATCAATAAAACCCCCATCATATTCGCATATCCATAATTATTATCTGTCAAAGAAGTTTTATATAGATATAGAGGCAGATTAAGGGTAGTATCGCCAGGTCCGCCGTTGGTAGTTAAATAGATTAATTCAAATTCTCTTAGCATACTGGTTGCTGATATAATTACACAAGTTCCAAGAATTGTACGTACCAGTGGCAGTCTTATTTTAAAGTCAATTTGTAAACCGGAGGCTCCGTCGATTTTCGCCGCCTCCATTACTTCATCAGGAACAGACATGACACCTGCCAGAACAAGTATCATAACCAGGCCTGCATACAACAACCAGCTCCAGGTCACGGTAAGAAATGCTGAGTTCTGATCAAAATACCAATTTTTAGAAAACTCATTACCGGCAAAAGTACTGATCATGGAATTAAGCAGTCCATATTTGGGGTTAAATACATTTAAAAAGATAACCCCTAAGGCAGCTGCTGAAATAACATTGGGTATCATGAATATAGTTCGAAAGATCTTCCAGCCTTTTATTTTACGGGATAGTATTAATGCGGTAATGGTACCTATTCCTACGTGGACAGTTGATTGGAGCAAAGCCCATATTCCAGTATTTTTTAATGCCTGATGCATTCTTGTATCATTTACAAAGGCCTCAATATAATTATGAAGACCAACAAAATGAAATACTCCGCCTGATTTCCACTCAAAGAATGAGGTTACAAATACAATTCCCATGGGTATTAGATAAATTAAAGCAAATAGCAGGATACAAGGTAATAAGAAACATACCATCATTCTTTTTTTTACACGCAATCTCTGTCACCTCTATTCTTCTCTCCCCTGCCGGTAAAGGCAGAGGAAAGAGTTGATATTGTCAATTAATTTTTCTCTGCTGTTTTGGTTAAAGCGGTTGCAAATTCTTCCGGAGTTATTTGTCCTTGGGCAAGCAGTGGATATTGAATGCTTATCTCATCAACCACGTTGGCATACCATAAGCTTTGAAAATCATTAATATTTCTAGCTGCCTGGTTACCATTTTCTACAACATCATTTACAAGCGGATAAATGGTATCGGAGGTTACATGAATCTCAGCCGGAATTTCTCCTGTCATTTCCAACATTTTTTGTTGGCTTTCCGCAGATGTCATAAATTTAACAAATTCAAGAGAAGCTTTTAATTGATCTTCTGATTTAGATGCAATATTAAAACCAATCTTGCCACTGTTATACATTACATCTCCCGGGAACATTGCTGTTCCTATCTTGTCAGCAAAACCTTCTTCTACCATGGAAGTATCATAGAAATCACTAACCATCCAAGGTCCATTTGCTATCATTGCTGTCTGTTCCATAAAGAAGTTACTTGCACCATTCTCATATTTTCCGCCAATTGCATCCTGAGTCGTATATTTCTGAAACAATTTTTGAATCATTCCGGCCGCATCTATGAATTCCTGGGTGTTATAGTTTTTAGGAAGTGACGTATTCATAAACTTTTCGCCTTCATCATTAGAAGCAATCATGGCACCCAACAATAATGAAGTTAGCCAGCCTGAATCTGCAGTATCCATTGATACTGGCGCAATACCTGCTGCCAATAATTTGTCACACTGATCAAAGAATTCATCCCAGGTTTTTGCTGGTTCTTTGATTCCCGCTTTTTCAAAAAGCTCTTTGTTATAGAAATATCCAATCACCTGTCTGGAATATGGAATTCCATAGATATGCCCGTCTCTTGAATTGACATCCCAGCCTACTTCACTGGTTGAGTTTTTCCATTGATCGTCCACAAAAGGAGTTAAGTCAACCAGCTGATCTTTCATAGAATCAATTAAGTTGTAACCTCCTGTACTAATTACATCCGGTAAGGATTTGGAGGAGTATAAAACTTTTAATTTATCCACATAAGCCTGATCACCGGCAATCTCTTCTACTACAACCTTATATTTATCCGAATATTGTTCATTAAATGCACTTAAACGATCATTAAACCATTCTGTACTTGAACTTACTCCAACCCAGGAGGTAGGAAAATTAATTTCAATTATCTTACCAGATTCGTTACCGCCATCCGATACCTGTGTATTGCCGGTATTAGATTTGTTTCCGGTTTCTTTGTTTTTTGCCCCACACCCTGACAACATACCCATGACCATAACCCCAATCAATAGTACCCCTACTACTTTCCTAAGATCTTTTTTCATAATAAATCCCCTTTCTTTGATACATTATATTTGAGACACCATCGTGCCTAAGCCCCGAAATCCCCGTTAACTTGTATGATTTTACTTATATAAGCAAGCGAATCTTTAATTAAAGTGATTTTTTTCAGCCTAACCTTTAATTGAACCGGCTACCATACTATCTGTCACTTGTTCCTGCAGCAGAGTATAAATTAATATACTTGGAATGATCACCATAGCCAACGCTGCAAACATCGCCGTGTAATTAAATGAAAACTGAGATGTAAAATAATTGAGTGCCAATGGCAGTGTTCTTGCCAATGTACTTTTTGTTAAGATTAATGCGAACATGAATTCATTCCATGAAGTTAAGAATTGGAGTATTGCTGCAGTTGCCAACCCCGATTTAGCAATTGGAAATACAATTAAAAAGTAAGTTTTTGCAAAACCCGCTCCGTCTAAATAAGCTGCTTCTTCCAATTCTACCGGTATACTCTGGAAATAACTCTTTATAATAAACAGCGAGGAGGGAAGCCCTAATGCTGCGTATACAATGATCAGTCCGGTTTTCGTATCATACAGACCAATTTTTGTCATAATGATATAGATTGGCATTAATAGAGAGGAAGTAGGTATTAATAACGAGGAGGAAAGTAATAATGTTAAAAATGTTTTCCCTTTAAACCGACATCTTGCCAAAATATATGCTGCCATTGATACTACAAGAATATTTAGTATTGTACTAGCCATGGAAATCAATAAACTGTTATTGTAAAATTTAAAGATAGGAGCCAGTTTAAGTGCTGCATTATAACCAGCCAGACTAAAATTTGAAGGTAATGCGAATGCAGATGATAAAATTTCTTTGTTCGTCTTAAATGAAGACATTATAATCCATAATAATGGTCCAATTGAGATAAACACAAAGAATATCAGATAAATCAGTCTTAATATCTCAGATACGAATGCCCCTATTCTTTTATTTTTCATATATATTTACTCCCTTATTTACAGTGCATGTGTCACGCTTTACAATCTTATATGGCAGTGTAATCTCTACTTTATCGTTTACATTGTCTAAATCCTGAAAAGCCTCTAAGGTTTTCGTAACAAATTCTTTGATAGGCTGATGTATCGTGGTTAACCTTGGTATGAATCTGCTTGCCATGGCAATATCATCAAATCCCAAAACCGATACGTCTTCCGGTACCTTAAGCCCAAAATCATGCAAAGCTGATATTCCTCCCATTGCCATCTCATCACTGAAAGCAAAAATAGCGGTAAAGTCTGTTTTCTTGTCTAAGAATTGTTTTGTTAACCGGTAACCAGTTTCATAAGTAACAGTACCGCATCCTAACATTTCATTTTCATTTAAATCAACTCCTATCTCATCAAGCGCACGTTTACAACCAGTAAACCGCTGAAAAGAAGATCCTATATTTTTCAAAAAATCCGAAAGAATTATTATCTTTTCATGCCCCAGACTAATTAAATATTTAGTTCCTTCATAGGCGGCTGCAATATCATTGATATGAACCATTTCTGACCTGCTGTCAAGAGATCCTCCTGCAAACATCACAGTTTTAATTTTCTTGGAAGCGATGTAGTTAATAATATCAAGGTCAATGAATTCATCAAAATATATCACGCCAACAATGTTCATTTCCTTAAAGAATATCTTATAATGTTCACTGTCCGGTATGGTTGGTATAAATACAATTCTGTAATTATATTTTGGAATCTCTTCTATCAATTCTTTTAACACTTCTCCATAAAAGCCTAGTTGTAAATTAGGAATCAAAACTGCTATAACGCCATTATCTTTGCACTTCTTAAATCTTGGTGTATATCCTAACTCTTTCGAAGCATTTTCAATCTTTCTGGCAGTATCTTTACTCACAACACCACGGCCAGAAAAATATCTTGAAACAGTAGCTGGAGAAACACATGCAACATTTGCAATATCTCTAACTGTCAATGGCATTACTTTCACCTCTTTCAATTTGTTTCAGAAACAATAATTGTATATAATTACTATATTTTTCATATTTAAACCAATAATTATATCATATTTAATAATCAAATCATAATGTAATAAAATATCTTTGTCAATATAGTCATAAGTTTTACATCTGTTTCATGATTGTTTCATTTGTTTCATAGATTTTTTGATATAAAATATCCAAAAGGGGCGTCACAAAGGCATAAAAAAGGAACCTTTGCTTCATAGCTTAATTAGCTATGATATGGTCCCTACTAGGTCAATGTCATTAAGTTAAGCGATAAATCCAGATGCTATAATCACCTAGCATCTGGATTTATTTTTTTCTCAAAATCCCTTGAAAAATCCGTTAAAATCGGTTGCCAGGCCTCCTTGGCGTTAATAAAAATAAAAGCTGCCAACACTAAAACCCCCAGTGTACTGAGGGGTTTTAGTGTTGGCAGTTTTCCATTTAATAAAACAAAATCTACATTCCACTGGCGTAACACTGTTTTACAATCTGTAATAGAATTTATCTAATCCTAATCTATTTAATAATTTGTTACCTCAAACAATATAACAGTCCATCGCCCTCTTCAAACTCCACATTTACGTTGGTGTGCCTGCTTTTTTGGGGGAAAGGATTACAACCGTCTCCACATGTGCTGGAACAGCAGTTCTATACTATATAATGAAAATTGAAATTATGCCATTGACATTTTCATTTTTTTAATAATTTCTTCTAATGACTCCATCAGAACCTTTGCCTTTTCAAATTCATTCGTTTGAAGCAGTTGTTGAATTCTGGTTTCTGTCTCTTTTTTCTTTTGCTCCAGCAGCAGATAATCTTTGTCAAAATGATTGGCATAAATCATCTGTCGGAATTTACGGCTGCTCATTCTGCGCACAGTATTGTTTTCTACCAAAAGTACATAGTCCATGCAATTGGCCACCGTATAATAATCATGGGATACCATAAGAATTGCACCTTTGTACTCTGAAATCGCCTGTTCTAATGCAATCTGCGCATAAACATCCAAATGCCCCGTCGGTTCATCCAGCAGCAGGAAGTTGGCTTTTTTTAATGAGAGCACCGCTAATTGAAACAAATCTTTTTCTCCACCAGATAATTCACTCACTTTCTGGCCAAGCGTATCTCCTTCAAAACCATATTTTTTCAAATAGTCCTCTATATCATTTTTTGTAACAAACCCTTTTTCTTCGAAAATTTCAAGCATCGTTTTCGTGTCGTCATATAATGAGCCCGTAATCTGGGAAAACATGCTGACCTTTGCATCTTCACTAATCCTGATCGTGTCTTTCTTATTTTCAAAGATTTCACATAGCATTGTTGTTTTTCCGGTTCCATTATTCCCCACAATTGCTACATGCTCTGCAGGCTTCATTTCAAAATTCACATGCTCTAAAAGCTGCTCATCAAATGCAACGCTGTAATCCGTCAATTCCAGAATATTTTCATCTGTCACTTCGTTTTCCAGTCCAAAATAAATCTCCGGCTGTTTGATATCCACGAAAGGAGCCTTTGTTTTTCTTGCTTTCAGCCGATCCACCAAGGTCTGTCTTGCGTGTACGGCTCTTCCAAGGGATGCGTTGTCCATTTCCGACGCTCTCGCTCTGGATTTTTGTAAGATTTTACTTTGACGGTCAATCTCAGCTTGGTCTGCAGCTGCTGCTTCTTCTAAATCAATCTTCGTAGCGAGAAGTTCATAATTATATTCTGTATAGGTTCCATCAAATTCCTGAACATCCATATTTTCCATGTGAAGTATCTTGTTAAAGCAATGGTTTAACAAGTACCGGTTATGCGTGATAATAAGAAGCGTTCCTTTGTGGGCATTGATCAGATTTCTTAACGCATTCAGATGTTTAAAATCTAAAAACACATCCGGTTCGTCCATAATAAGAAACCTTGGACTCAGCATCATCTCTCTGATTACCTGAACCAGCTTAAATTCTCCACCACTCAGACTATTGATCTTCTGTTCTTCTAACTTTTGCAGATTAGCTAGTTTTAATTGCTTCTTAATATTGATTTCGTAAGACTCACCATCAATCGCATTCCATTCATCTAATTCTTTTTGATACCCCTCGAAGATCTTTTCCAGATCTACAGCAGTCTCCATTTCCTTACAAAAGTCAAATATTTTCTGCTCATGCTTTACAAACTCATCGCTGATATACTGAAACACGGTCATATCTTCTTTTGGGTCTAATTGCGAAAATTGACTGACATATCCGATTCTGTCTGTGTTGTCAATTACTATTTTTCCATCGTACAGATACTCTTCGGAGTGCATCAGTAAATCGAGTAACGTACTTTTTCCTGTACCGTTGGTACCAATCAATGCACAATGTACATCATCTTCTATTGTAAATGAAACTTTTTTATATAAATCCTTTTGCGGATACGAGTAGGACAAGTTTTGAACTTTAATCATGATTATCTCCTATGGCATTTATTTTTAACATAATTTGACACAAACTTCACAATGCGGGGCAGCCGTTCTTTTATACTTCATATCAAAATCCCTCTTTCCACCACCTACTATTAATTAAACAAGAAATATTTTCAACTTTCCAAATACTTGATTACTATTGTACAACAAAGAACCAAATCTCACAATAAAAAACAAGGCACAGATTATTATTCCTGCCCCTTGTTTAAAATATCGGCTCATAAACATTTCATAAGTAATTTATAATACTATTTTGGTCACAATTCTACTACGCTCTCCACATTCCATGTTACTGCAATTCTGATGACCGTCGTTGATGAGTTCTTCTTGTATTACTTATAAAATATCTTCGTATTCAAAAAAATCAAAATCTGCAAAATGTTGGTGAAGCATTCGATCTGCACAGGTCATACCTACAAATGTTCCTGTAAACTCTCCATATTTACAATATTCATCTGAAAACTTCGTAGTATCAAACTCTTTGCCAATCCGAAAATACTGTTCTCCATCGTAACTCCATTCAAAAAAGGTCTTTCTATTATCAATTCGAAGCCGGAGATAAACAGGCACATCCTTTACCGGAGTTCTAGTATCCAGATACTCTGTTCTTGTTCCGTTTTCCAACTGTATCACGGAAATAGCACTTTGTCCCAATGTCTGACTATAATATTTTCTTAAATTGATATAATTCATATTATCATAATACATAATCAATCCTGCACTATGCTGATATATCTCCGGCTTAAATTCCATTTTAGTGGTTATGACTGCATTTACTGAGGTTAACTTTCTGGCAAGGATGCTCACTTTGTTTAGTGATGTTCTGGATTCCTGACCTCGAATACGCACATATCCTGGCCTTGCTTTGACATCTGTAAAGCTTTCCGGTGAAATTCTTGGTGCACAATACTGGATTCCTAATGTATCACTGTTAAAATCATCAAAGTCCGGGATCTGTGGCATCGGGTATTCCGGAAGCTTGCTTTCTTCAAAATTTTCTTTTGCAAAATTGCTTTTATCTGCCATGCGCAGCCACCCATCATCTGTCCACGTCATTTTCTGCATGGCTGTTTCTCTTCCCAGTGTACACCGCAGCTCTGGTACAAACGGTCTGGCTGTTAAGTGTACCAGATAAACTTCTCCCAATTCATTTTCCACATAGCTTCCATGCCCTGATTTTTGCAGCGCGGACTCTGGATTGTAATATTTCGGTTTTAAATGATCCGGATCTTTTCTTTCGTTAAACTCTCCGGGAATAGAAGTCACGATTGGATTCATGGGATCTTTTTCATAAGGACCCCAGACATTTTCTGAACGTCCCATAGTTACGCTGTGACCATACCCTGTACCGCCTTCCGCACACATGATGTAATAAAATCCTTTGCGCTTATACAAATGGGGTGCTTCAATGCAGCCTCTGTCTGTCCCCCCATGCCAGAAACGTTTGGGATAACCGATAATCTTCTTTTCAACTGGGGAATACTCTGCAATACAGACTGCCCCCGGCTTTTCATATCCTTCCCTCGTCTCCCATTCCAGTGAAACAATATATTTCTTACCGTCATCATCATGAAGGATAGACGCATCAAAGCCTGCCGAATGAAGATAGATTGGTTCACTCCATGGACCCTTTATATCACTGGCTGTAATCAGATAGTTATCTACATCGAAATATCTTGCGTTCATAGAATTCATAACACCATAGATCACATAAAACAGCTTCTCTTCTTCGCAATATGTTAAGCATGGTGCCCAGATTCCTTTCGCGGACGGTAATTTTCTAATATCCGCCTGTTTTTCACTGCGAATGACATGAGTATACAATTCCCAGTTTTTTAAATCTTTAGAATGATAAATGGGAAGTGCCGGCATCCACTCAAAAGAAGATACTATGACATAATAATCATCTCCTGCCTTACATATACAGGGATCGGGATTAAATCCTGGAAATATTGGATTTTTCATCATATGATTCGCCTTCTCCTTCTTTATGCGTGTTCAACGGGAAACCACCCCTGGGCTACTGATTTGTCAAAATCCCAGGAATCCCAGCCAATCCATACCGGTTCATTGACCGTATCCAGCAATAGTTTATAATTCCAGTAAAAATATCCATTTCCGACATTCCATGCATCCAGCTGTACTTTTGCAAGTTCCTCATAGATTTCCTTTTTTTGCTTAGGCGTATAAAATTCCTTTTCCACACCTTCTATGCCATTGAGTACCGATTGTCCGCCTTTGGTGTCATGTCCGCATATAAGCGAATTAAACAAACACCATTCTCCGCAAATTACAGGGCAATACTGCGCCATCTCTTTAATGGGTGCCTCATATTTTTCTTTCACATAAGTGACATATCCTTCCACACTTTGGGGACAACCGTCTATTTCTGCCATCATCAGATATTGGTGGGTATCCAAAATAATATTTTCAAACTCTTCTTTCAGCATGAAATCCTTCCAGACGGAAAAATTAAATCCATCATGAAATACGACTGACTTTTCTGCCGTCATATGTTTCCGAATCCGCCCGTACGCTTCTATATAGAATTGTTTGAGAAACTCCATGGGAACCGGGGCGTTATACTTTGCCATTTCCTTATCTACCGGTTTGTACCTTTCCTCTATATTGAAGGAATCCCATGCCGCTTCCGTTAATGGTTCATTGACAGGCTCTATGCCTAGAAGGCCTTTTCTATTTCCATATCTTTCTGCTAATTTTTCCAAAAGGCCTAATGTGAATTCCACATTTTCTCTGCTGCTTGCCCAAGTACACACCCCGGATAATCCACCATTATCAAATCCGTTCTGGCTGCCTGGCACTGTATGCAGATCAATCAAAATCTGCAATTCATACTTTTCTGCCCAGCCAAACGCCTTATCCAGTTCTTCAATACAACCAATAAACGGGGGGCAGTCACCAAATATAAAATAAGGAACCGGTATTCTAACTGCATTCATATGATGAGATTTAATAAGCGCAAAATCCCTTTCCGTGATATACTCACTTCGATGCACCTTAATTCTTGCCTCATACACTTCTTTTGACAGCTGCCGGGGAAGATAGTATTCATCTTCAGCTGTTGTTCCGGCAAATAATGCCGGACTCATCCATTTCTCCAGCACCAGCCAATTTCCAAGATTTACTCCTTTGATCTGCATTGTTCTCCTCTCCTTCTTCTTATCTTTACTATACAAGAAAATCTCTGAATTTTTCTGTCACTTCTATTTCATCATCACTATCCACCAGTAATGTCAGCGGCTGTTCCAAATCCAAACTGAAAATTCCCATAATAGATTTTGCATCTACATAATATTTTCCAGTCTGTAAATCTACATCACAGCTATATTTTGAACATATATGATTAAACTTCTCTACTTCTTTCATGCTGTTTAATTTTACACTTTTTTTAATCAAAATTTGAACCTCCGGTGTTTTTTTTATTTGACTGCACGTTCTTTTAAGTCTGCAATAATTCCATCAAATTCTTTATCCAGTTTCCAGAACTTCATAATAACCAATCCGATCGCATATACCCCTATTGGTATCAATACAAAGCAGATACGAATAGAGAACAGTGCGGAAGCTGACTGTACTGCCGCTCCTCCTATGTATCCTCCCGCTGCCAGAATCCAGCCAAGCATTGCAGAGCCAAGACCGCTTCCAACCTTATACCCGAAACTGCAGGCGCTGTTCACCAATCCAGCCGTCCGATATCCTGTCTTCCACTCTCCATAATCAATGGTATCCGATACCATTGCCCACATGGTAGCTCCGCCACAGGCTCCACCGATACCACGAATGATACTGGAAATTATAATTAACGTTGCCGAACCACCTGAATAGGTAAGAACCAGCATTCCCGCAATATTTACAACTAACCCTGCCACAAATACATCTCTTTTTCCAAATCTCTTTACAAAGTTTGCTATAAGAAACATACATAAAATCTGAGCTACATTCATTGTGCTGTTAATGGTCGCTACCAAATTAGAATCGCCAAGAATTTCTCTTGCAAAATAAACAGTTGCACCTCCATTGATAGAAAGATTCAGAAAGAAAATGGCAAGCACTACCGTAATCATAATCCAATACTTATTTTTTAACAGTGCTTTAATTCCTTCTTTAAATGAAACGACAGTTACTTCCCCTGTTTTCTCTTCCTCCACCGTTTTTACTCTTTCCTTCGTGCCAAAGAAATTAATTAAAAATGCAATCACTGACAATAGCCCTAACACACAAAATGTCTTTGTCCAGGCACTGGCATTATTTCCAAAGAATTCCACTAACGGCAGGGTAAAAGTGTTAATGATCAATGTCCCTGCTGTTGCCAGCAGATTTCGAAAAATACTAAGTACGGAACGTTCATATGGATCCTGTGTCATTAACGCATTCAATGTAGAATATGGAACATTAATTGCAGTATAGATAATAGTAGAAGCCAAATTGTAAGTAATAAATACATACACTAATTTAGGTGTCTGTGCCCATCCCGTGGGTACTGAAAACAATAAAATTCCCGACACTGCAAATGGGATACACATTCTTAACAGCCAAGGTCTTGCTTTCCCAAAACGAGATTTTGTTCTATCTACAATCACCCCCATAATAATATCACTGATTCCGTCAAAAACTCTGGATACAAGCATAATTGTTCCTACTGCCGCTGCACTTACCCCAGCGTAATCTGTGTAATAAAATAACAGAAAAGCTGTCATTGAAGTGTAAATAATATTACACCCGAAATCTCCACACCCATAGGAAAAACGCTCCACAAATCTTCGCAAAGTTAATTTTGTCTTTATTTCCATAGTTTTCTCCTTATTTTGTACAAAAAACGTTTGCCGTAAAAGTTTATATTAAGTTCCGCGCGCCTTATATTGTGCTTAAAATATAACATAAATACTTTTTTCATCATAGATTTTATCTTGACGATAAGGTAGGTTAATATTGACTTTTTTTCTCCATGCATTATACTTAATTTGAATTTATTCAGAACCGGACTGAAATCATTGATAATAAACTATCAATAAACTATCATAACTTGGTTTAGGAGAGGCGCCTATATGAAAGAACCAGCAGAACAGCTTCGCATACATGAATATGTGGAAATACCATCTACAAAAGATATTTATTTTAAACATTATTTTGATCAGGGGCGTCTGGTATCTAACCACTGGCACAATGAAGTAGAGATTATTTATTTGTTAAAAGGAAATCTGGATGTCTCCATTGGCAGCAAGACCTTGCATTATCAGAAAAACGACCTTGTTCTTATTAATTCCAAAGTAGTTCATTCTACTATATGTACAGCACCTAATGAATCTATATTGGTACAAATCCCTTATACTTTTTTAAAACGGTATATTCCGGACGTCGATAGATATATGTTTTATATAGACTGTTTTTCTACAAATCCGATTGTCCAGACAAAAATTACCCAGCTAAAAGAAACGCTTCAAAAAATGCTCATTGTTACAGAATTTCACCCTGAAGGAGAATGGTTACACTTTGGTTCTCTTCTATTTGAATTGCTATATCTTCTATACCACGATTTTAAAATTACAGATCCTCAGGCCGGGTTTCAACAACAAGCAAAAAACCTAAACAAATTGGATTCTGTATTAGATTACACACAAAAGCATTACAACAAATCGATTTCTCTAGATGAAATTGCCGATATTGCAGGATTCCAGTCCCAATATTTTTGCCGTTTGTTTAAGAAAAATATGGGGGTGACTTATCTGCAATATCTAAACGAAATCCGTTTATCACACATTTATCAAGATTTAATTACAACTGAACTTCCTATCCAGGAAATATTGGAGCAACATGGATTTACCAATTATAAATTATTCCGGAAAGTATTTGCTCAGAAATTCCAAATGACACCTTCAGAGATCAGAAATTTACAAAACAAAAAGCAATAATAACTATACTTACTTGCCGGACAGCTTATCACATTCCCTGCAGATGTATGTATTGATGTTTAATTTAATAAAAAAAGCTGCCAACAATAAAACCCCCTATGTACTGAGGGCTTTAGTCTTAGCAGTTTTTCATTTGATAAAACAAAATCTATATTCTTCTGGCATAACACTATTTTATAATCTATGATAAAATTTATCTGTTCCTAATCCATAATAATTTGGTACACCAAACAATATAACAACCCATCGTTCTCTCCAAACTCCGCATTTACGTTGGTGTGCCACCTTTTTGTGGGAAAGATGTGCAACCGTCTCCACATGCGGTGGCACGGAGTTTTTATACTACTTGGCGAAAGAATTTATTATAACAGCACGGCGAGGTAAATTTTCCTGTTAATTCACCCCACTTACCCCTTTTAAATGAAATCATCCCTTATTTCACACGATTCGTGTGTTCAGGAGGATCACGGCCCATATAAAAAATGGCATTGGTTCTTAATCTCTCCAATGCCATTTTACTCTCTCCACAAACAATCTACTTTGTCACTTATTTTATAGAGGAGATTATAAACACGCTTAATTATCGCAGCCATTTTCGGTAACAATGGCGCTGAGTGTTGCACCACCGATAACAGGACTGACATTAAACGTAACTACAGCCAGATAGGTGCAGCAGTCATTCATGCAGGAATCACAATCACATACATTAAAGCTAAAAGTATCAGATACCGTTGTAGCAACTGATCTGGAATATACATATATTCCGCTAACCGGAATGAGGGCCATCTTATCTGAACACTCTTTAAAGATTTGAAATCTATAACTACCTATTACACCTATAACAACATTCGCAGTAAATGAAAGCAGGATACAAGGATGCTCAAATCCTGAAGTATTAATCTGTAATGTAGCAATAGTTCTCGTTATTTCTACTCCAGTTAAATTAGCAAATGAAACATATCCCGGACTTCCGCATCTTAATACAGCTGCGTTTAATTTTTCTTGTTTCTTCTCACAACAACAGTCATCGCAGTGGTATTCACATTCACAGTCATGATTCATATAAAAGTCTCCTTTGATTAGGATTATATTTAATTAAATTTGATAACAATTTTAATAATTTTTACCTGCATCTTATACATTATTATAGTACGATAATTTTAGAATTGTGAATGGCCCAGGATAATGGACTTTTAAATGGTATCCTTATGAATATATCAGGGCTTAAAGTCCTGCTTGTCTGCAAAGCTGATACTGTCCCAATTGCTCAAAAAACGAAAACCAGGGCGATTCTGCCTAGGCAAATGGCCTTGACATTCAGAATTGCTATTTTAATAGGGAACTAAAAAAAGGCCATAGGCTATCCATATATGGAAAAATCTATGGCCTTAATTTTTAAATTGGCACTGGTGCCTTTTTTAACTTTCAATAATCCTGATTCCAACTATCTTTTGTACTATTCCATATCTCTTGCTGGTCAATCTTTGTTTTCATATCTACATGCTAAGTGCATTTGCTACAATCGGTGCCATTAGCATACCCCTCTTCCTCGATCAATCAATTCGATTGATGCATGGAATCTCTTATCTTCTTTTGATGAAATCCTTCGGATGCTTGATTTCGTATCTATAATGGTATACCTGATAAGAAAACAGCCTGATGGCGTTTCACCATGAGCGGTACGTACGTTTCCTTAATTGTTTTTACGTTCTTCAACCATTTTCACAAACCATTCTACCATAGCAGGATCATAATGGGAAAAGAAGGAACTTTCATTTTTATCAAGTGCAGAAATTATTTCCATATCGCTATCACTCAATTCAAAATCGAATACGTTAAAATTTTCTTTCATTCTCTCATAATGTGTTGATTTTGGAATAACAGCAACGCCGCGTTGAATATGCCAGCGAAGCATAACCTGTGCCGTTGTCTTTCCGTATTTATCTCCGATTTCTTTAAGCGCCTTGTCTTCAAATAAACCGCCTCGTCCCTCGCCAAACGGTGCCCACGCTTCAATCTGAACACCATATTTATCCATATATAGCTTGGCTGCAATCTGCTGATTATATGGGTGTGTTTCAACTTGATTTACCATAGGTCTGATTCTGGCAAAAGAAGCGATATCTACCATGCGATCAGGATAGAAATTTGAAATACCAATTGCAAGAAGCTTTCCCTCCTCGTACAAATCCTCCAAAGCTCTCCACGCACCATAGTAATCCGAGAAAGGCTGATGCAAGAGCATAAGATCAAGATAGTCCGTTTGTAGTTTTTTCAATGATTCTTCCACAGATTTTTTACAGCTTTCATAACCATAATGCTCAATCCAAACCTTTGAAGTCAGAAAAATATCTTCCCTTGGAATACCCGATTTTTTGATTGCACTGCCTACTTCCTCCTCGTTAAAATAGGATTGTGCTGTATCAATGGAACGGTATCCTGCTTTCAGCGCATCCAATACACAGCGTTCGCATTCGTCCTTTGTCACCTGATAAACTCCGTAACCCAGTATTGGCATTTTTATTCCGTTATTAAGCGTTACATATTCCATAATAAACCTCCTCGTATTAATTCAAATTTGTCTTAAAGAATTCTTCCATTTTATTAAATGGAATCGCATCCTTACCACCGCCATCATACAAGTCTGTATGCACGATACCGGGAAGAATTAGCAATTCTTTGTTATCTGCATAAGGATTATCCTTTACCATATTGGAAAAAGCGTCCCTGCTGAAATAGCAAGAATGTGCCTTTTCTCCGTGAATGACCAGAACAGCACTACGGATTTCGTTGCTGTACTGTAAAATCGGCATATTCAAAAAGGACATACCACCCGTAATATTCCATCCCTCGTTGGAGTTCAGCGAGCGCTCATGATAGCCACGCCGGGTCTTATAGTAATCATAATAATCCTTTACAAAGAACGGTGCGTCATCAGGAAACGGATCAACAACACCGCCGCCACGCACATAAACGCCATCGTTGTATTCCTTGGTTCTCTGTTTGTTTAGGGCTTTACGCTTTTCATAACGTGCGGCTTCGTTGTCCTCGGAATCAAAGTAACCATTGGCATTTACTCGACTCATGTCATACATCGTTGAGGTTACGGTTGCTTTAATTCGTGTATCTATTGCAGCAGCATTCAGTGCAAGACCGCCCCAACCGCAGATACCTATAATGCCGATTTTTTCAGGGTCAACATTGTCCTGAACGGACAGAAAATCCACTGCCGCCTGAAAATCCTCTGTGTTTATGTCCGGGGACGCCATATATCTTGGCTCGCCGCCGCTTTCGCCTGTAAATGACGGGTCAAAAGCAACGGTCAGAAAGCCACGCTCCGCCATCGTCTGTGCATACAAGCCTGAGGACTGCTCCTTTACTGCGCCGAAGGGGCCGCATACGGCGATTGCAGATAATTTATTATCCTTTGCATCCTTTGCATCTTTTGGTTCATAAAGGTCTGCTGCAAGTGTAATTCCATAGCGATTATGGAATGTCACCTTACGATGATTTACCTTATTACTTTTAGGGAACACCTTATCCCATTCTTCTGTCATATTCAATTGTACCATCATACACTACCATCCTTACTTAAAATTGTCTTATTTCTTCTGTTTCAATTCTCCATAGTAAAAAGAAGCCGTTGCACCACCGTCAATCAAAAACGTAGAACCAGTAATAAACGCACCCTTGCCGCTCATCAAAAGTTCTGCAACATTTGCAACCTCATCAGCAGTTCCGGGACGTCCGGCAGGACATTTTGCAAACATATTCTTGTAGAAATCTCCTCTCGGTCCGTTGAACTCATCTATTGCCAAAGGAGTCACAATTATCCCCGGTGCTATGGCATTCAGCCTTGAACCTCGTTTTCCCCATTCCACCGCTTGCGCCATTACTCGCTTTTCATTACAGCGTTTTGCAAGCTGATATGCATGAAGTGTATCTTTGATGTTTTCTTTTTGCAGAAGCTCAAGACCTAAAAGCTTCTCTGCAGGTGTGCAGGCAAGTTGTTCATCCTGCTCGGCAGTCAATGCAGGCATACGAAATCCCGATTGACTGGAAATCGTTACGCCAACGCCCCCCTCGCAGATTATTTTTCCAACTTCCTCAAGAAGTACTGCTGTGCCGTATAAATCCACCTTTAGAATCGTTTCAATCGGAGCCTGACTTGGTGATACCCCTGCGGCATTGACAAGCATTTTGATATCGCCATATTTCTGTCCCTCTGCAATCATAGACAGTATGGATTCTCTTGAGGACAAATCCATTTGAACCGGAATAACATCAAAGCCAGCCTCATTCATGATCTTTGCGGTGGACTGTGCATTTTCAACTTTCTTATCACCGACAATAATTTTCATGCCACAGCCCATTCTGCGGGCAATGGCCATGCCAATCTGCCCTGCACCTGCCCAAAGCATTACATTTTTAGAACCCATATTTTATTGCCTTTCCCATCTCATACGCTTCATCATAAGCAGGGCTAGCCTCGATCTCGCCAATCTGCCATGCACCTGTCCCATAGATGATACCAGCTTCCTTTGCGCCATCAAGACAATCCTCCGTAAAGCCACGAAATGCTTCCATTGTACGCTCTAAATTGGCTTTTTCGGTATCTGCTGCGGTCATAATAAAATAAAAATCCTTATTGCTGATTTCTGTATATCTCGGCACCGTTCGATCAATAAAGGTTTTCATCTGTCCGTCCATGGAATAAAAATAAACAGGAGTAGCAAGCACCATAACATCTGCATTTACCATTTTATCAAGGATTTCCGCCATATCGTCCTTCTGAACACATTTGTGAGTATGATTGCACACACCGCATCCATGGCAGTAACCGATATTTTTTGACGCTATAAATACCTTTTCCACATTGTGCCCGCTTTCTCTTGCACCCTGTGCAAAGCGGTCGCACAGCATATCTGAATTGCCGTTTTTTCTCGGACTTGCCGATAGGATCAGTACATTCTTCATTTTGCCGCCTCCTCCCATACCTCTTTTGCCATGGGAAAAGCCGCCCATGCCTTAGGCCAGCCTGCATAAAAAGCAGCATGGGTCAGTATTTCCACAATTTCTTCCTGCGTAACTCCATGACTTTTTGCATTTTGCAAATGAAATTTCAAGGAATTATCCAAAATCCCACTTGCCATAAGTGCTGTAACTGTGACAATACTTCTATCCCTTGCTGATAATTGATCTACTCTTGACCATACCTGGCCAAACAGAACATCATCATTCAGCTCTGCAAACTTCGGAGCAAATACCCCAAGCTCATCCCTTCCTGCTGTTACCTTTGCCAATTTTACACCTCTATCTCCAAATTTTCGTATTCGTTGTCCGAAACCGGCTCGCACCATTCTGTTTTACAGTTCTCTCCAGGTACTTCCATGGCCAAATGCTGAAACCATGAATCAGCCGAAGCGCCATGCCAATGCTTAACACCCGCCGGAATGTGAACCACATCTCCCGGTTTTAGCTTTCTCGGCTTCTGTTCCCACTCCTGATACCAGCCCTCGCCAGCAGTAACAAGCAGCATCTGACCGCCGCCATGATCAGCGTGATGTACATGCCAGTTGTTACGGCACTTCGGCTCAAAGGTTACGTTGCCGATTGCCACCTGTTCGGTGGAAAGCATATTCAAATAGCTCTGTCCGATAAAATACTTTGCAAACATATCATTTGTATTACCAATGGGGAACACACTCATTTCTGTTGGTTTCATTCTTTTGTCCACCTTTCCATCGCTTTTCTTGATTTTTCTACATTACTTCCGTGAATTGCAAGGCCTTTAGCTACATTAGCAGTCGGACACAGCCGTTTTATGTCCCTTTCGCTTACTCCCATACCGCTGCCCTCATGAGTACAAAACGGCTTAATCGTTTTGCCACTGAAATCAAAATGCTCCAGAAACGCAAATACTGCCATGGGCATAGTACTCCAGTAATTCGGAAAGCCAAGATAAATGGTATCGTACTCACTGAGGCTATCGGGATATGTCTTTAGTTCAGGGCGGGCATCTCGTTTTTGATCGGCCTGCGCCTCGGCGATGCACTCGTTATAACCTTTTGAATAGGGCCTTACCTGTTCGACTTTTAATATATCTGCATCCGTAAACTCTTTGATGATAGACGCAGCAACTTCCGTATTTCCAACTGTAAGATATTTCAGTATGCCGCTCACATAGTTTTCATCCGCTCTTGAATAAAATGCTATCAATTTATTAGACATTTCCTGCACCTCTTTCTTTGTTCCTGCCTTTATTATAGAGCGGAATCCCTTGACCGAGAATCTCCGATGTGTTAATGTAGTATAAACCATAAGTTTATACTTTTGATGGAGGTATGACATGTATAATCCACTTTTAAATACATTTATTACTGTTGTCGATTGCGGCAGCTTTGCAAAAGCAGCCGGAGTTCTGTATATTTCCTCGACTGCTGTTATGAAGCAGATGAACTCTTTGGAAAGTCATCTTGATTTGAAGTTAATCGAACGCACTCCTGCCGGAATACATTTAACAGAAGCCGGAGCGGTCATATATCGTGATGCGAAATTTTTGATTGACTATTCCGAAAAATCTGTTTCAGCCGCAAAGGCCGCTTTACACGCAAATGACACAACCTTTTGTGTTGGTACATCCTTACTGAACCCTGCGAAACCCTTTATGGATTTATGGTACCGTGTAAACAAAGAATTTCCCGAATACAAGCTGCACCTTGTCCCCTTTGAGGACAACCACGAGGGCATACTCTCGGAAATTGAAAAGTTAGGAGAAAAATTTGATTTTCTTATTGGCGTATGTGACTCACAGAAATGGCTTTCACGCAGTAATTTTCTGCCGCTTGGGCGATACAAAAAGATGATTGCGGTATCGAGAGAACACCGTCTTGCAGAAAAAAAATGCATAGATATAGAAGATTTGTACGGAGAAACGCTGATGATGGTACAGCGTGGGGATTCCGGCGTAAACGATTTCATCCGCAACGAGTTGGAAAAGCACCACCCGGAAATCCATATTGAGGATACACCGCATTTTTACGATCTATCTGTCTTTAACCGTTGTGCAGAAACAGGAAATGTCCTGCTTACTATTGAATGCTGGCAGGATGTTCACCCCGGACTGATTTCCATTCCAGTCAATTGGGATTACAGTATCCCCTATGGACTACTGTACAGCATGGAGGCACCGGAGGATGTACTGAGATTTGTTCAGGCAGCAAAGAATATCACTGAGAATACTTGATTGAAGATAGCAATATCAATTATACAGTAATAGCCGGAGTACTGTAATATGTACTCCGGCTATTAGATTCTTGTAGAAATTATGGGACAAGTGCACCTACTCAATCATCCTGAAATGCTTCAATGCTCCCTGAATTGCTGCCTCTTTTTCCGGTGGTCAAACCGCATTTTTGCTTAATCCGAGAAATTTACAGACTGGAAACTTTTAGCTGATATTTTCTGATACATAGGCTTTAACTCCCCCTGTACTCAAGTGCCTCTTTTAACCCTTCAAAATCCAAATAATCCTCAATAAATTGTTTGCGTAGTAAGTGAAAAGGAATAAATTCGTTATATTTACCGTCAATCTGTATTTTCTCAGGTAAAGGAAGCTCATATAAATCCAGATCAGATTTTATAATATCGAAAATAATATATTCCAATTCTTCTTTCGTTCCAGTAAAATTTACCTCTAAATAGACACAAGTGATCCAAGGATGTTTACTTTTTATTTTCCTTTTCAACAACGCATAATGAAGAGTTAATAGCTGTCGTGTCCCCACCCAAGGGAACACCGCATATTTTATATCGGAAAGAGGGGTAACCAGATTTTCTAAAATACCGCTATTCCGGGCAATGTATTGTATTTCCGTTAATCGTTCACGGCACCTTTCACTCAAGTACGGATACGTCAAATCACCCTGAAGAATGCTGCGGACCTTTTTTACTAAAACAGTATGCAGCTCCGCATCGAAATCCACGTCCCAGTCAACGACTGAAATTCCTGGAACTTTTTTAACAAAAATAACCTTTGATTTTGTATTGACATCAACCGTTTCCCATGTCATGCCCGCCAATGCAAAGCGAGTTCCAACAGGGTAAATCTTGTCAACAGTACCGATTGTGCGGTTTTCATCTTTAACAAGCAAATATTCCGGTGCAAGAAAAACCGTGAGAAAATGATGACTATTTACAATCTTTTCTCCTTCTCTTCCGATCATCAGGCCCCCATGTTCTGTTCGCTGTAATTGCTCAATGTTAATAAGATGAGTCAATAACTGTTTATAATCCTCCTGGGAAATATGGCGAAAGCAACCCAAAGTAAGGATAGCCTGCGCAAGAGCTGCAGGAGAAAGTTCACCACTGCTTTTTAAGTGGCTCATCGATTGATGATACAGAAGGTTATACGCATGATGATGCGGATATATTGGTTCTATCCAATGGTCCTTTATATACAGCTCAATAATAGCAATTGTTCGGATAAATTCCCAATTGATAGGCCCCAGTGTATCAGCTGGATTAATTCGGATATCTTCAACAAAGGTGAATAGCAGTTGTGGAACCTGACCTCGGCGTCCACATCTGCCAAGCCGCTGTGCAAAGCTGGAAACGCTGAGCGGGGCGCCGACCTGTACTGCCTGATCGAGCGAACCAATGTCAATACCTAACTCCAATGTAACGGTTGCACCGGTGACAATTTTATCATCACTTGATTTCATCTCATCCTCTGTGTATTCGCGAAGCAACGCAGAAACATTTCCGTGATGGACCCGGTAAACATCGGGCGCTTTTTTTTGTAACGCAATTTCACGAAGATTTGCCATAACAAGTTCAGTTTCTTCCCGGCTGTTTGTAAAGATGATAGTCTTTTTATCAAGCGTCATCTTAAATAAATATTCGTAATGCTCACGATCACCCATATTCCCGCCTGTTACAACCTTGTTATCGCTTGCGTCGTTGTCAGCGATATCACGCTCATCGTGCAGGTTAACAAAACGTTCCACATGAAGTTTGATACGCTTCTTTCCATCTTCCGTTATGGGAGCGGCACAGTTACGGCCGGTTCCTGTATTGAGCCAGTTCTGTGCGAAAGACACATCACCGAGCGTTGCCGAAAGGCCGATACGCCTTGGATTTACGCCAGTCAGCTTTTGAAGTCGTTCTAAGATGCACAACAGCTGAACACCGCGTGCATCGCGCATAAACTGATGTACTTCATCAATAATGACAAATCGCAAATCAGAGAACATTTGGAGGCAAGCGCCACGCTTATTGGTTAGAAGGCTTTCAAGTGATTCCGGGGTGATTTGGATAATCCCTTCCGGATGCTTGATTAACTCATTTTTCTTGGTTTGGGATGCGTCACCGTGCCATTTGCATACAGGAATATGTGAATCAGCAAGTAACTGCTCAAGGCGTTTAAACTGGTCGTTAATAAGAGCTTTCAGCGGTGAAATATACATTACGCCTACCGAACGGGAAGGTTTCTCATACAGCTCCGTAAGCACAGGCAAAAAAGCCGCTTCGGTTTTTCCAGAGGCTGTGCCAGAGGAAAGCAGTAAATTGTCATCACTGCCCCAAATGGCCTCGCAAGAGGCAACCTGAATTCCACGCAATTCCTCCCATTTGTTCTGATATATGAAATCTTGTATGAAAGGAGCAAGTCTGTTAAATACATCCATCTTCGTTTACACCTCGAAATCTAAAAAATCACTGTGTATCGTTTCATCGGACAGACCACCCTTGGCCATTTCAAAGCTGTTGCTGCCTAAAATATCAGATACACTTCTCTTTGGGTTCTGATGCAGAATATTAACAAGTTCAATGAAATCACGGATAATTTCTCTCGGAGTGATATGTGTGCCTGCACCAACACGATTATATTCCACGGTCAGAAAGTACAGTAAATCCTCGTGACTCATCGTAGGTGTATAGTTGTATAGCTGTGCATGAATGTCCCGCAGTTTTTCAACGAGAACATACACCTCTTCTTGCGTAAGCATTTGCAGCCTAATAATGGGAGCGGTTAAGTCCTTCATTTCGTCAGTGGCAAAATGTCCTTCCGCAAGGCGTGATCGAAGAGCTTCATAACTGAACAAACCTTTGTATTTATCTTCAATACACTGAGGTGTACCGCCGATTAAAAATCCAATATGCTTTGCTTTGCCCTGTAACACGTCGTTATACATAGTCAGAATTTTTTCATAATTGTTTTGTCTTGTGATGGAGTTTGGAATCTTATAGATATTGACAAGTTCATCAATGAAAACCAATAGCCCTTTATATCCGGCGTTTACTAAAAAAATAGCAAATATTTTCAAAAAATCATACCATGTTTCATCCGTAACAATGAAATTAATATCCAAATCTGCCTTTGCTTCTTTGCGGGATGCATATTCCCCGCGAAACCACTTCAGTACATTTGATTTCATTGCGGCATCATCTTGTTGGTAGGCTCTCCAGTAAGCAGCAACTGCCTTGGCGAACTCAAAACCGTTGACCATACCCTCAAGAGAACCAGCTACGGCATATATCTGTTTTTCAACTAATAGATTGAACGCTTCGCCTTCTACTTCGGACTGTGCTCTTATAGACGCCTGTATGCCTGAGATCCATTTTTCCAGAATCAACGGCAGTGCACCACCATCCGGCTTTGATTTCGTTGAAAGGTTTTGGATAAGTTCTTTGTATGTTGCAAGTCCCTGCCCTTTTGTTCCCGCAAACCGTCGTTCAGGTGAAAGGTCAGCATCGACCACCGCAAAGCCTTTTGCTGTAGCATAATTGCGTATGGTTTGAAGTAAAAAGCTCTTACCGCTGCCATACTTACCAACAATAAATCGAAAAGAAGCACTTCCATCCTCAATCATTTCAATATCATGTAAAATCGCTTCGATTTCCTGAGTTCGCCCTACGGTGATGTATTCAAGTCCTACGCGGGGAACGACACCACCCTTTAATGCATTTATTAGTATATTGGCTATCCTCAACGGCAATTTATTTTCCATTATACACCATTTCCTTAATTTTATTTATATATTCTTCATATATAATCAGACTATTGTCAAGTTCAAGAATGTTATCACCGATTGTGTCAATCGCCTTTTCATTAATACTGTCAGCCAACACTTCTAGCATAACCCCGTTGGCATCTGCAAAATGTTTCAGATTTGTATCCCCTTGAAGTATTAATTTAAGTGCATTCACTTCTGTTTCCTCTAGTATATTAAAAAGACTTGTCCAATTGTCTTGCATTGCTACAGAGGAATCGGCAAAAACAGTTTGAGATATAATAGGACTAGTCTCTACTGTGCTTGATTCAAAATACATCATAGGTTCGGTATCTGGCACGATTAGTTTTTCCTGTGTGTCATCAGCTTCAAGTCTTATTTTATAAAGAGAAGTTTCATCCACGGATACAACAATTTTTGTTGCTTCTTTGTAATACTCATTCACCGCTTCGTGTATTATATTTTTAAGGGAAATGCCCACAGATTCAAGTTTTTTTATAAGATCGCTGCCAACTAAATTAATATCAGCAGACAGCTTGTGTTTGAATTTTGTAACTTTTCGTAACTCAGATTCTGTTTGTTTCATAATATAGCCAATGAGTTGCCGACCGCTATTCATAGCCAGTGTGGAACTAAAAGACCAATTGTTTTGAGAACATATATATATTTCTTTATCGGAGAGCACAACTTTCTTATCCGGTTTCTTAATCGATGAATAAAACAGTGCATCCTTGAAAGGTGTCCATACAGACATCTTATTCGTCGGATAAAAAATCAAATCGTCAAAAATGATACCAGCTCTATTAAAAATAACTCTAAGTTTATGGATTACAGTACAAAAACAATCACTGAGCTGCCTTTTTGTATCATCAGTAAAAAAAATTGATTTTCTGATATCATATTTTGAAACATTGCAAAATAAATCAAAGTTGTCGTTCATGTCTGTTTCGTACATGAATACTTTGGCATAATGTGCTTGTAGATTATTTTCGCAGACAAATACTTTAAATGGCTTCGGAAGATCATAATAAATATGATAGTCCTTTATCCACTTAATCATATATTTATCAATCGAAGAGTCAAAACGCTTGAAAGCTCTCCAGAAAGACATTAGCTTATCAAGTCCTTCCTGAGAATCAACCACTCCGATATTATGAATCAGCTCGTAAATATAAACAAAGGCATATGATAATGAAACGTTTGTGACATTACCTTTTCTTACATCAGTCCGCCATGTAAAATATGTTCTGAGCTGCGCATAGCTCATTTGCTGGTAATAAGGAAAGTAGTTTGAAAACTCTACATAACCATTGTAATCATCCTCGTAATCCTTCATAAAAACAGCTTGTTTATAGAATACTTTGGAATTATTAATCCGTGTTTGTTTGTTATAAAAATGAGAATTGAAATTAATAGGAAGCTGGATATCTCTTGCTATTTTTCTCATTTCATTAAATATCTTACGATTCTCATCAACGATAGGATTTACTACTTGTGGCTGAGGGGTAGAAAATGCCTGATTGCTGTTTGTTCCTCCGTCAATTTCAATCTCAGCAAAAACATCATCTTCTTCAAAGGAAACAGAAGTGACATTTTGTAGAAACTGTTTTAATTGATTTTCCTTTTCTTCAAAAAAAGAAATTTGGCCCGGTATTTTAACAGATTTATATTTCTTGTCAATTTTGTTCATACGCATTTTAATTACGAGAAATACCCGCTACCTCCTTTTTTGATATAAGCTGTCTCACTTAAAGGTCTATTACTTTCAATCTTTGACGGTTGTAAACAAACTTAATCGATCATCATCTTCATCACAATTCTTTTATTGCGATTGATAGAGATAATATACCATATTTTTATGGATAACGCAAACAAATGTTCTTACCGTTGATTTCATTTATGGTAGCTGATTTGATCATAAAAGAAGCCATAAAGCATAGTCAACCTACCACCTTATGACTCCATGATTCCTTATGATATTGTTTCTTATTCTTCCTCTGGTTTCATAATTCCCATCAACCGTTTGATTTCCTCAAACTCAATGGGAGTATAATCAATCCGTTCCACACTAACACAAAAGCTCTGGCTGCTGTAATCGGTATACTGCTTACTGGCATGTACATGACCAAAAATGTTGGCATAGGGCATGTTGGCATTGGTATAAAGCGGTTCATGAGACAGTATCCAAAAGTGATCTAAAATAATAGGAGCATCGTAAACCCGATGAAATCCCATATCATAATAACTTTTCACATTTGGATTGTCATGATTCCCAAGGATCAGATATTTGATTCCCTTCAGCCGTTTTACAATCCCGGCAGTAACCTCATCCTTATAAAAAGAAACATCTCCTAACAGATAGACCTTATCCTGCTTTCCAACTACCCGGTTCCAGTTAGCAATCAGTGTCTCATCCATTTCTTTCACCGTTTCAAATGGACGATTCTCATAAGTCATAATAGCACTGTGACCAAAATGCGGATCGGCAATAAAAAATGTGTTCATAGTTCCTCCATAGCTCTACAAATAATCTAATACCAGCCGTTTGATATCCGGATGGTAATCCTCCAGCCGCACCATTTCTTCAATCAAATATTGCTCCAACTCTTCGGTTCGTGGATACCGCATGATGCAACGTAGGACATGATGATAAAGATCACCATTATGGGACTGTCTCATAAAAAACTGCCCTACCTCAATCCCCCTTGGTGACTTTAATCCGCACAGAGCCGACATCAAGTGGCAAATATCCTCCTCATCACAAGGAACGATCCCATTTAAGATATCATCCAATCGCTGGTCATCAATCACTCCCACCCGATCAATATCTGCCTGATCTGCTACCAGCGGATAAGCATTTGCCAATTCCTTAGAATTGAATGGAAGTGCATCATCTGAGCTTTGGAAAGTCATCTCCTGTTGAAGCTGCTTTACCTGATTTGCTTCCGATATCAATCCACCACCTAGATTCCATAGACGTTTTGTCTCCAATTTCTTCTGATCACTCTTTGTCAGCTGTAAATCCTTACAGGAAAAACTCATATCACCCATCTGATATTCAACACTCACATCATTACCCTGACCACCTTGCGGCCATCTAAACACTAAGGTTCCTGGCATGATAACTAAAGCATTCACATCCTGACTGTCAACAGCAGCCGCTAAGGCTTTATGATGTCCATCCAGTAATGTAGTCAGATAGCCATCCATATAGTATGCAACTGCCCGGCAACCGGGATGCTGCCGATAATATTCCACCCGCTCTTTGTTACATTTTCTGGTTGGTTCTGAAGCAATCGTAAAGTAAGGACGAAGATTTCCCCAGCCCCCATCACCATAATAATACATACAAGTACCTCGAGATACCCCCTCATGTGGAGATTCCCAGAATAAATGGCCACTGCCATCTGTTGGATGCAGGCAGGTATCTAAAATTACATAATAACCGCTTTCCAACAGCCCCAGCAATGGAAATAGATCTTGAACTGCCCTGGAAAGAGACACCTCCTGTTTACACCTGTTGATATCCGGCATGTCAAGATGAAAGCTTTGATCCATTCCATATCCACTGCGAACAATCTTTTCACAAGTCGGGCAAAAATATCCATCACCTTGAAACTGGATCAACGGCTTATCTTCCATTACAAGGCTCCACAACTGATTTCCTTCATACATAGAGTACACCTGCCGCAGCAGCCCCTTGCCATTTTGAACCCGAACCAGAATACCATCCGCATAGAATTCATCATGGGCCTGCCATTGCTTTAGGACATCAATCTGTATATCATTTTCTTTGAATAATTTCTTCCATAACATGTGTTACCCCTTCCGATGATTTCGCTCCATTACCTGAATATCACGACAATAAAAGCAAATCGATTCCTCTTCCATCTTTAACCAATTTTAATATAAACTATTGTATCAGATTCCACTTTAAAAATATACTCCTGAATGATTTCCTTCCCAAGGCTAAATTCCAATGATAGACCAAATGTATAATGTAGAGTCAACATAAATACCAACTCAACCCTGGAACTAATTGGCAGAAATCCAAGCTACCTTAAAAACGCCCATGTCCTGTTCTTGACACAGGAATAGAGATTGGCCAGGTTGGAATTGTAATCATTATACACCTCCATTTCTGCAATTAAATCCTTCTGCAATCCAAAAGTACCCAGCCACCACCGCCAAACACTTCAATGTAACGTCCGTAGTTACTCGGCAACAGCTCGTAAATAACTTTACTAAGAGCCTTTTTACCTCCTAACCTGCAGATAAAGCTATTGATAGTCCATCACCTCCTTCAAAAATTCCCGCACATTATTTCATTCCTATCTCTGAAATCTCCGACATCTCTCTTAACATTTCTTCCTCCGGCTTAATAAAAAAGCGGCTTCCAAACGTCCAGAAGCTAAGATAGAATTCTCCCTCCGGAGTGGTAATCGGACGCTGTTCCAGTACTTCTCCCCAGCCATTAGACAATTGGAGTTGCAAAAATTCCACCAACCTGTGATACTCTTCCTCATCCCGTGTTTCATGAATCTGGACTTCTGTAACGCCCCAGAGCCGGTCGTCCCATTCTTCGATCGAGGGATGAATGCTAACTACCTTTTTCTGCAAAATACCATCCTCCAAATAAACTGCCAGGCCGCATTTCCCCTCATCTGGAAGTTTCAGCAGGTCAATGGCTCCAATATTTTTTCCAGATAGGGTACAATTTCTGCTGCCGATAAATCGGTTGGATATTTTGCAACATGACCATCCTCATCCCGCTCATAGGTTTTGGGAAATAACGGATTCCACAGTCTGATTGTTTGAAGCTCTCTCTTCACCATCTCGCATTCTCTCTTTTCCTTATTTTTTGTGTTTCATAAATGTTTAGCTTTCAACTTACCGGTTTTAAGCAATAAAAAAAGACCCGTCCGTCTTACATAAAATGAAGAATGTGACTAGCCTTATTTGCATTGTCCAGGAATAAGCTGCTCAATATATAGGAAAGAGGATACACGACTTTTTGGTATCATACTTCCTCTGTATTTTCTATTTTTAGTCGGAAATGACCCATGTCATCTGTGAAAAGGTAAAAAAACGAGGGTAAAAAACGGCTTTTTAAGTCTATTTTTTGCCCAATTTTCACCCAAAAATCACTATATCTTGTGGTTTAACTTTTTTTTCCTTCAAGCCACAATTTGTCATTAATATTATCACCTCAACGTTCCCTGTTGTTGTAATTCTGATGACCAGCGAACCCACTCTCCACTTGGTGTCATGATGTATTTTCAATAATTCTAACGCTTATACTTCCTTTTTTAATAATCAGCTATGCTAATTATAGTATGACAACTCCTATTTACTGTTATATTTTTATAAAAATGAAAGCTGCCAACAATAAAGCCTTCAGCATACTGAGGGCTTTAGCCTTAGCATTTTTCGGTAGTAAATACCATCTCCAGATCTACTATCATTTCTTTTTATAAATTTTTGTTTTTCCAATTATTATCTCCTGAAGTGTAACAAAATATCCCTAACCGATTGCTCCGGTGACTGATCTGAGGTGTCGAGCCAAAATCCAATTTTAGGAGTTTCCTTCATGAAGTCCGCATACAGTGCATCCGGCGTAAAACCGATATACCCAACCTTTCCCCGCAATGCCTCACGCTTCTTTACTGTTTTCACATTTGGGCAAAGCACTATTACATGAACACTCCGATCCCCCAGCATATCTAATATGTGGGAAAGCTCTTCGCCGTAGTAATTATCCTGCATAACAACGGAAAACCCGCTATCATAATAGGTTCTGGCCACATCTGCGGCCAAGCGATAGCGCAGATGCAACTGTCGGACTGCTTCGTTGGACGGCTGTACGGACATCTCTGCACGTCCTGATATAATCATTGTACGAAATATATCACCGCGCAGGTGTACGCTGTTTCCAATTTCTGAAGCGAGCAGTTCCGCAACTGTTGATTTTCCAGACGCCATAACACCAGTAATTAAATATATTGCTTTCTCAAGCATAACACACCTCCTATTGATGCTTTTCAAATCCGTAAAGTATTTTATCCCAACGATAAAATCAAATTTGTCACTTTATCACTCTATCTTTCTAATCTAAAGAAATATTGCTTAGCAAGAATCAGAGTAAAAAAGATATTATTCAAATCGTCCCAACTATTTTCACTCTTGTTTTAGTTAATAGCACTAATCACATTATATCATGATATTTATAATTTTTACTATTTTATAGGATTATATATACTAATTCTATAATATTATTCGTAAACACCGACAGAGATAATAAAGACGTGAGCATACTTACTCACGTCTAATTATCTATCATCTATTTTCGATATAATTCGACAGCTGTCTCCACATTCCTTGAACGGTCAATAAAGATGCCCGTTGAACCTGGTGGGGCCTTGGCGGCAGAGTACATTTGCATGAAAATACGCAGTTACAACAATTCTTATCTCATACTTAATACGATACTATTCCATACATTTCTTGTACAACATCGTCAAGCATACATACGAACCCAAGATAATAAAAGAGTTATAAACTCTCTTGAATATCTATGCTCTAAATTATCAAAGTAATTATAAGAACAAGTACCAGGTAATAATTGAGATAAAGATTTTATAGCTTCAGCAGGACAGATATTATCTTTTCCACCTGCAGTTAGTAATACAGGACAATTTAATCTTTTAACATGAGAGATAGTATCTACAAATCCCAAAGCTTGCCATCCACCATCTATATTATCAATTGAACAAAGTGGTTCGTAGTTATAAGTAATAGCTCCCAGACTCTTTGCCATAGGCAAATTAGTAAGGAAAGGTACATCTGCCGCTACACATCTTACTCCCTTATCTTTAAAAATCGAACCTAATAGCAAAGAGCATCCTCCGCCTTGACTGGTTCCAAAAAATGAAACCCTATTTTCTATTACTTCAGTTTGCGCCATTGCCCACTTTATTGCTAAAATACAGTTTACAAGCCATTGTTTATATCCTTTTTCGGCATAGCTTATTACCGTGTCAGCCAATACAGGCCAAGCATTATCCCGTTGTTTGCTTTCATCTGGTCCATTAGGCGTAGCATATCCTAGTGGTGAAATGTGAAGAACATTATATCCTTGTGATACAAGTTCTGGATGAGTACTAATTTCTGCACCATATCCAGGAGTATGGATCAGTAATGGTGCTGGTCCAGACATTACTGGTTGCCAGTACCCATAAAACTCATCCATACCTTCAGGTTTGAATTTTACATATCTAAACTCGTTTTTTACATGTCTAATCCCAAAACTGAAGGAAAATCCATTGTCAGAAAGAACTTCAACATCACATTTTATTGAGTTAGCCATTTTCCATATAGATTCTACCCATTTATCTACCTCTTCAGGTATTGGATAATTTTTAAATTCTTTAAATTCTGAATACATTGTTTATCTCCTTATTTACTTTCCATATTTGTTTTTGTCATAACATTTCGAAAATTAGCTATTGATATGAAAAACTGTTCTAGTTCTTCATCACTAAGGCTTCAAATTCTTCTAATTATATTTAATTTCAAATTCTGTTTGTGATTAAATGTGAACTCTTTACCTTTTTCAGTCAATGCAATATTAATAGATAGCTTTGCTGACAGGCGTTTTACTTAATAATTGTATTCTTTTCTCATCCATTTTTATTTTTACCTTTCATTTCCTTTGCCATAATGTTTAATCTATCATTTTCGGATTCATAATCTCTTAGAATATGAAGCGCTTTTTCATTAAGAGCGCCATATAAAACAGCAGCTTCAACTTGAGGATAGATATATTCTGCGTACGGTAGCATAATCCTGATTAATCTATAATCAAGATCACCTTCTAGGATTTTCTGAAATATTATAGAAATTGAATTTCCGTCAAGAAACGGAATTAATCGTTCAAGCAAATTTTCATTGATTGTGTCATATGTTGCGTTTTCCAGCAGTTTGTCAACTGCTTCATCATTTATGTATTCCGCAAGTGAAACAATACTTGAAATATCTATTCCATGTTTTGCAAGACCTTTTGCCATTTTGTCAAGTAAACTGGGCTTTAGTAACGGTGCGATATTTACAATATCAGATATGCATTGCTTGTCCAATTCACTGCATAAATCTTGCCCTTCCACAGCGCTTTCAAGAATGGCCGCTTCCTTTTCAGTTGGATGGCCGGAACTAATAAGTTCATCAAGAGTGATGCCGAAAACATCTGCAACTTCAATTAAAATAGATATATCGGGGAAACTGTCTCCGCACTCATATTTAGATATTGCTTGACGGGTCAGGTTAAGTCGTTCAGCATTATTGGCGAACTTCGATAAGGTATACGATAAAATCAGCGATGAAGAGAAAAAATCCCTAATTTCTTCGCTTATCAAAGAAATAGAGATTTTCCATGTGACGAGGCTGAATTGCCCCTAAATTCTATTTTATTTAATTTTCCTGTTTATAAAGACGGTCGAGATGTTTGTGGGTTTTTGTGGGACAAAAGTACACACGTCTCAACATTCCTGTCGACGAAAGCTTTATACTACATGGCGAAAACCTATTTACATTTTAAGATGTGGGGTAAGCATATTGGCCCTTCAAACACATTTACTATCGCTCCATCCAGACTTATTTCCACTGACAGTCCGATGCACTCGAACCGGATTTTTTAATTTCTACCATGACAGAATTTGTACTTTTTGCCACTTCCACATGGGCAAAGTTCATTTCGTCCTATCTTCTTCGGCTTACTAATTGGCATTCTGGCCATGACAGGAATCTTTCCATCAAACATGAGTTCCAACTCGCGCAATCTATATAAGTATTCAGAGATGGACAAAATCCCCTGAAACAGATGCACTGCTTCATTCTCAAACTCCAATAAATATTCCGCTTCTTTCTTAGTTCTATCTTTTGGATTTGGAATGTATGTAATAAGCTGCGATGCTGTATTGTAATCCACATCATTATGCCCAATTGCATTACGAAGTTTTGGATTAACAATTATTTTTAGGAAATAAGTATATGCTTCTGCATCAAGACAGAAATGATATCTTTTTGCCTTAGTTAATCCTATAAAATCCTCCATCGATACAGCCTTAGGCTCAACAGGTGATAATTTGTCAAAGTCACCTCTATATTTGATATTATTCAATGCTACTGGAATTACTAACAAATTTCCTAAGGCCTCGTATGCATCTAAGTAAAATTGCTTTACAGTATTAAATGAACTAGTCGTTGTGCCTTCGTTCTCAAAATCAGTTGATCCCTCTTTGCAGTATTGTAAAACTAATGCCGGAATAAGAGCCTGATGAATATCAATAAAATCTCCAAGCATTTTGTATATAAGTGCTTGCATTTCTTCAATATGATATCCATCGTGAGAATTCATGAACTCAATTAACTTTTTTAGTTGAGCACTGTCCAATTTCAAAATATCGCTACTGAATGACAGATTATCAAGTATTTCCCTCTTAAGCGGAGAGTAGAATCCATGAACTTCTATCATATGAACAGCTCTCAAGATTTCCGATTCGTCTCTACATTGGAAAAATTCACCTTCAAACGTTTTCTTTATTTCTTGGACTACATAGTCGCTTTTATTTTGAAAGAGGTCTAATATCTTTTTATATTCTTTCCATTTACCAGCAGTTTTATTTAACTGTGATACCGATTGACAAAAACGTTCATATGAATCCTCATTCTTCATTCGATTCATTACTCTAATAAATGGCGTTATTACAACTCTCTCACCGTTCTTTACTTCACACTGTTTCACAACCGGAAACTCTCCAGAGCATTCAACTAAATAGTGTTCATAATCTTCCTCATCAATAATAGTAGCATTATCAAACTCAAAATCTAACCCCAAAGACTCTTGATCAATTGTCACATGACCTGATAAGGAAGTTCCACATTTGCCGCAAGTAACCACAACAGGATGTTCAGTTTACCAACCAACTTGTAAACGTACTCTTGTTATCCTATCGCATACTTGGCATTTTATAAAGCAATTGTATACCATATATGCACTCCTTCCTAGTGTATTATATTGAAATTTTTATATTCTCCAACTGTCATAGAAAAGTTTCTGCGGACGAATCATCACTTCAAAAAACACACGTCCATTCCTTTCACAAAATCCCTAAATCCTTTGATTTGCAGTGCTTTTCTCTCCAGTAACACCACGGTTTCGCCATTCCTGTGGATTATTAAATAGCAAATTCAAGAACATTCCTTCGTTGATGGGTTAAATTTACCCCTTCCCATTCTATCTATAAAGTATAATGAATACTCTTTAACTTGTCATACTACTAATTCTTCTGCTGCCCTTGCTGAATTATTATCCTGTGCAGCAACTATTTCTTCTTTTGTTTTCCCTCTACTATCAATTATCTTTTTTTGCTCAACTTGTAGTTTATCAAACAAGAAATCATAATTGAGTTCAAATTCTGTAAATATTTCACTCCAGGTTTTTACATATATTTTGAAATTGTCTACTGAATATACAAGAGATTTTTCACCATTATGCTTTAGGTTCCTAATTTCATTTTCTATTTGATTGTTATATTTATTACCAACTAAATAAAATTTCCATTCTATACTAGGTGCATTAAAACGAGCTTCTTTAAGTACAATATCTTTATATCTTTTAACCTGCTCTAGTTCTTTGTAACCTAATGTTATTTTAGGGTGCTTTAATTCGACAATAATGCTACTTTTGACATCACCATTTTTCATTTGGCGCACAGCAAAAATATCCATTTGCTTACGTCTGTCTGGATCATCAATATTTATCTCTTCTTTCGTATATGTGTCGCCGTCAAGAATATAAATATATCTTCTTAACGCTTCTTCAAAATCAGGCTCCTCAGCTGTTACTAAATGATATTGTTCACCAAACAACCAATAATGTTTCTCTATGAAAGGCTGTATTGCATTGATTTCACCCGCCCCGAGTTCCTTATTGAAAACTAATTCCTTTAAATCTGCAACAGCCTGAGCTCGATCTTTTAGCATTATAATAGTTCTAGAAATATTCGACATCGTCGTATATTCCAATGCTTCTGCCAACTCTGCTCTTTCATCTTTTGACATGTTTACAACACTGTCTATTATTTTAACAAAACTGTCTCTTTCCCCTGATTCCATAATTAATGCAAACATCCTTATAATGGTTTTTAATTGTGGCTTATTCAATCCTGATAATATTTTGGGTTCTACATAATACACTGTTGAAATCAATTCATCTAAACATTCTTTTTTAAAGTTATCTACTGGATTACTTTCATCGAAATCTGGATACGCTTCTTTTTCTTCAACTGTCTTTAAGAATCTTTTTGCATATTTTTTTATAAATGGAGTCCTTTTTTCTCTGATTAAATTATCAATTTCCCTTTTTATATATTTAAAAGCTTCATCTTCCCTACTACTTCCAGCAATTTTTAACCGCATTTGTCCAGTCACTGCTGAAAAGTCAAAATCATCAAATAATGTACTGGTTACATATACACTGTGATAAAAATTGTCCCCTTTATTATTTAAAGTTGTATTTTCCTTGAATTTCTCCTTGTTGCTACCATCCAAGTAATAATACTTTGAATATTCACCATTTAATTTTTGTGACCAGCGACAAAAAATAACCTCAAATTCGATATTATTGTACTTATACTTTCTTACGTCACGATCTTCAAGAATTTCGGAATAATCAATTGGTTCATCGTCTATCAGCAATTTGAATTTGTTATTTTTCATCAATTCTAAAAACCAGCAGAATTCAATATTTAAAAAACGTTTCATGATACTAATTTGAAGGTCTTCATTCATTTGAAAAAATCTCACTTTAGTTCCCAACTCAGTATTTTTGTCTACTTCTGTTGGTTCCGTTGCGATATAATCATTTAAACCATCTCTTTCTATTTGAATTGAATATTTATATTTTTTATCCTCCTCCTCATATACAGTCTCCCATACCGCTTTTCCTGCAAAAGTAAAAAATGTCAATCTACCCACACCATTTTTCCCATGATAACTAGAACTATTTGATTCACTATTACGAATAATAATTTTATTCGACTCAAAGAACGGCTTGAATTTTGTATTTAGCTGGCTAAAAGGAATGCCATACCCATTATCGGAGATACTTAATTCTTCTACACCATAAATACTATTCTGTAAAATATTTATACTGACATTGTTAGCCGTTGCATCATATCCATTCCATACATATTCAGCAATAGCTTCCTCTGGCTTATATTTCTTCAATACACGCTTTATGCCCTTTGAGCCAAGTTCAATCTTTTGAATAGCCATTCTTTACCTCCCACCAAAATTCATTGAATTCCTACTTCAAAATAGAAATTTATAATATAATTTATTTTTGCTAAAACGTTCATTTTCCTTACCCCACTACGGTAAACGGAAACATATTTCACTCTAATCAACCACAAAAGCACACCTACATATCCTGTCCAAAACCCGGAAACCCTTTGATTTACCGGGTTTTCCTCTCCAGCAACACCACCGTCTCAACGTGCGGTGAAAGTTGATAATTATACTACATGGCGGAAGTATCAAATTACCCCATTTGTATAAATATACTTTAACCTGACAGGATAGTCCTATGTTTTCTAATTCTAGATTCTCAAGAACATATATAGAAAAGCTTCTGGGAGTATTGAACCACTGCATTGTTAGGTGTTCCAATAATCCAGGTTTATACACACGCCCTTCAAAACAAGGCTTTCAAGTAAGAAAACAAACGTCCACAATATTTTATGATGAAATAAACTAATGCCACAACTATATGTTCTCGCTTATCACTTTCTATATTTCGTGAATAAGCTAATATCAAAATCCTGCACTTTTAAATTGCTTTTTTATTAAGCTGTATATATAATAATGATATACATCCTAGAAAGGAGCATATCCATGGAAATTTTAAACCAACCTTATGATGGTTCTCTTGGAGAAGAATTAAAATCAAACTTAAAAAAAGATTACGACCACCTCTATGTTATTAGTGCATTCGCAAAAACAAGCGGCGTACTTAGACTAAAAAAGTATTTAGAAAATTTTAAAGCCTTAGGGAAAAAATTTGACGCTTACATCGGAATTGATTCCTATGGCACTTCTTATGAGGCTTTAGAAAATCTATTTTACTTATGCGATTCATTATATATTATCCATAATGATAATCCAAGTATAACCTTTCATTCTAAAATATATTTATTCACTAATCATAACAGTGCTTGGCTTTCCCTCGGTTCCAATAATCTTACAGGTGGAGGTCTATGGTCTAATTATGAAAGTTGTACCTTAGGACAATTAACTTCCCCAAAAGATAAGAAAATGCTGAATTCTGTTAAAATGTTTATTAACAGCTTATCGGACAGTAGCAATCCCTGTTCATTTAAAATCAATTCCATCGATGATATAAACCAATTGCAAACTGATGGATATATAAAAAACGAAAGTATACTTAGCTTAGGTTTTTCTTCAACCCAAAAGGCAACACACAAAAAAAGCAGTGTAGCAAAAATTAAGTTTGGCAGAACCTCTGCATCCATGCCCAAAATTACACCCTCAAAACCAGGTGCTCACATTAGTCCTTCACCAACTGTATCTACTTCTCACCCCAGTTTATCAAATGATGATCCTTCAAGAATATGGTTTGCTCCAAGAAAGATGACAAGTGCGTCAAAAAATATTCTTGATTTGTCAATGCAAGGAAAAATTAAAGCAGGAAATGCAATAGGAACAACTTACTATATAAGTCCAACACATATCAAAGGTGGAGTTCACTTTTTCGGTATCAATCCAACTCTGCGATCTGACAAAAATATTAAAATAAACTATAAAGGTAAAGACTACAGCTATAGCACAGTTAAATATCCTACCGGTGGATCTGATCCTAATGGCACATGGCGCCTCCAACTAAAAGGAGAAAACCCAGACGGCAATATACTATCCATTATAGCCAATCATAACAATGAATTTGTATACAAGATACTTATTTTCGAAAAGATAACAGATGATTATTATTCGCTAACTACTGCAGATCCATCACTTCTTGATGATTTCAAGGAAATGAGCTTGGTTGTTGCGGCAAACGGAAAAGCTGGAACAGGAAAAGACTTCGGATTATATTAAAAAGGTGAGGTGCTAATAAGTAGCTTTATTAGCACCTTTACTTCTTAAAAGTTTTTACCATTATATCATATTCATTTTCAGTAAAACCATATAGCTCCACAAAGACTTGATCTAGTTTGAACCTCACACCTTCTCTATTAATACTTTTTGGCAATTTGCTCTGCATCATAGGCTCTATTAATTTATTCACCCGATCCTCTTTTGACAACAATGTTCCAACTAGGTCTATTATATATTGTTCAACGGTTAGTTTAATACCGTTAATTACAAGTTTCCTAGAATAGGCCTCCTTTGGTGGTACCGGAATTTGCTTTATAACTGTTTGTGTTAAATCTATTCCAGGCATTTTCATTCTTACCAAGTAATCAAATGGCATCGAATTAAAAAGTCCCAATAGAACTATTAAATCTTTAATATTATGAGTTTGAAGCATTTGTAAAGATTGACAAGCCGGAATAGTTGGTAAAACCATTGCTATAGTTGTCCTTGCATTTGTATTGGAAGTAAGGCTTCTCCAATATAACGTATATTCTTCATTGTAATTTTTCGATAATTCTTTCCAAAAATCTCTTTTTATAAAAAAACGACTTTGAGGTAATGGTTTATTGGGGCCTTCAGGTATTTTAATCGCAAATGCTTTATTAGAATATTTTTTATCCTCTAATACTCCATCAAAGGTCGCAAATCTTCCATCATACTGTTCAATGAATTTTCCTTCATATATAGGTAAAACACTTTTATCTTCCCTCGTAGTAATAAAATTCGAATGTGTGGTCAAATGAACGATTCTTCCAAAATGGCATTCAGGATATACACTCGTAAATAAAGCATTTTTCTTATGAGCCTTTTCCAATATGTTGAGCTCATGAAAACTTGCTATATTGGGCAGCATATTTGTTAAAGGATTAATAATACTTATGGTTTGTTTATCTACTAATCGCTTTGTTAGAGAAAACATCTCTTCTGGATTATATATTCCCGCAATTAGTTCAAACTCCTTTTTACAAGCACTACCAATTGTAACAACGCAAAATTTCTCTCTTGAATCAATATTGAATATCTTATTCTTATTCTCAAACAAAAAAATCGAGTAAATGTTGTTATTGTCTAAAAAGTAGTTAAATAATTTTCTATTGCCAGGTGATGTAATTAATGCCGTTTTGACTATTAAAGTGGCAATCCCTCTTACTGACAATATTCCATAGGCCAATTCTGTAAATAATATATATGTATTCAATTCACCATGCAAAGAATGTTTTAATAAGGGATTATTCTTTATTAATTGCTTAGCCTCTTCATAATCTTTTGATACCAGTTTATACCAATCGTAGAGATCTGGTTCTAACTTTTCTAATTTAATAATAAGCTTTCGCCGCTGATCTTTCTTTGATAGAAGCGATATTTCAGGTTTGATTGACTTAAAAAACTTCCGCTCTTCAAACCGTACTTTCTCCCATGGCGGGTTTCCAATAACCATATCAAATCCGTTTAAATACTCCGTTATATTTAACCCCATCTCTTTTGCATATATGCGCTTTAAAGCAAAGCAATCAACCTTTTTGTCCATCTCTTTCTCTTGAGCAATATAAAGTAATGGGTTCCCAAGTATGAAATGACTAATAATCTTTGTCCATTTTTCAGTCGATGCATTCATTAAAATATTACAAACTGCTATTTGTAGTGAGATCGGATCTACATCTACTCCCCACAGAAAAGTGCTACTATCATCAAAATTAATATTATATTTGTCTAACAGTAACTCTTGTATATTGTTAAAAAACTCTCCACATCCACAAGATAAATCAATTATCTTAACCTTTTTGTCTAAATCATCTTCAAGTTTTAACTGCTTAACACTTTCCTTAATGACTGCCTTAGACATATTCGTTGGGGTATAATAGGCACCTATTGCATCTTTAGATTCTTTTCCTGAAACAAAGTTAATGTTTTGATCCTTATATGTTATTTCAAAATCTAATAATGTCTCTCGCAGTTGTCCAATATCATTGGTAGATAAACTACTCCAATCATATCTACAATACTCCCTATCAATAATATATTGATGATTCTTATAAAAAATATGAATATTAGAAGGAACTAACTTTAATGAAAACATTTCACTTAACATTAAATCCAATGAAACTGTAGTACTTTTTTTATTTATTCTGTTATAATTAATATTTGAAAATACGATGAATTCTATATATAATCTAAATTTATATATCTCTTCAATACTAAGTTTTCGATTTAGTAAAATAATATTTAATACTTTTTTTTCTAAATAAACTATCTCATTAGCTGCTCTCTTCATAAATACTCCATTAAATTTATTTGTTTTTTTGATTCATCATACGTATACAAGGGGTTTTCTAAAAAAGCCTTCTGATGAAATTGGTTAAAGTTTGTTGTTATCCATAATTGAATCTGGTCTATATCATATACTAAAGATGGATAAGTTCTTACTATTCTATCTAGAATATCCTTAATACAAATATTTTTATATGATGTTTTTATAGTTGGTGAATATTCTAATGCTGTTAATACCAACAAGTGTAAATATACAGCTTTAATTTTTTTATTTAATAAGGGATACTCCTTTATATTGTTTGATATATTTTTATATAAATCTTTGGGATCTATTTCTAAATCTTGTGCAAGATATTCTAGAATCCCATCACACCCTCTGATATTTTTGTTTGGGCTCGTTCTGCTCAACATGCAATTAATAGTAAGATAATTTGAGATATAATTATCCATTTCGTTTGATAAAATTTTAGCCTTTCTTTGCTTATTTTCAAAAACAGCAAAACCAATTAAACTATTAATTACCTCCCTTTCATACCCAGATAAATTGTAAAAATCAAAAATTATCTCATCTATTATATTTTCATATATTAATTGTAATAGCTCCATTTTTAAACTATCCAAAAAAAAATTTTCAGCCCTTTCTTCTAATGACAATCCTTTCAAATCAGGTGTTAGTGGTGTATATTCTATATTAATTGGTACCATCGATAGTCGTTTTGTTTTTAGCTGATAGCATTTTTTTGCATATATCGAGATTTCGCTAGATTCTAGAAGTGATTTGCTAATAGGTATTTTTGAAATATAGCCTGCTGCAATTGTTAATTTCGGAGTTGTGGCTTTTATCCAAAATGTCGACCATCTTGAATTCAAACACCCCATATGTGCAAATTCATCACCATCCAAAAAACGAATGCCAGGACCCGATGCAATAAATATTTGCTGTTTTCTTATCTTTCTTACATTAAGACCAGCAGTACCTGTATCGCTAAAAACCATTCTGGTTTGTGAAAAATACTTCTCATTTCTTACAACTGACCCTTTTGTTTTTTTAACTACTTCACCATCTTTTCCCCAATGCACACAATAATGGTTCAAACCATTCCACCTTGAATACCCCCCACCTTTACTAACCAACTTCCAAGAGGGGTCTTCTAAATGCTTCCAGAAATAATCAACTAATCTTTTAGAGTCACCTGTAGAAGTACCTTGCATTGGACTCGCTGATGCCCCATATTTATGCTCTGACTTTTGAATACTTTTTAGTTTATCAGAATCGATCATGTTGAAAGATGAATTACCATTCTCCAGCATCTCCTTTTGCATAAAACTCAAATTATATTGTGCCATTTTCTGATAATCACTTAGACAACTTTCAATCTCTTTATATGATACTCTTTTTAAATTATAAGCCTGAAAGCAACTAGACTCTGTTGGCATGCTTTTTGAAAGTTGCAGCAAAATCACATTGGTTTTTTCACCATTAATATCATAAAAAGCATTAGTTCCTAACTCAATTATCATTTTGACTCGATAAGTACTCAGGATTTTTTCTCTAAACTCATTAAAACTATCCAAATATAACCAACTATTCTGAGTCACAAGATTACAAATTCCGTTTTTGTTTAAAATTGCAGCACAAAGCTGTATAAACGCATTGCAAACATCACATTTAACTAGTGGATAATTCTTTTTTAAAAACTCCTTTAGTTGCATACCCATTCCTTTTATAGTTTGAAATGGGGGATTCGTAAAAACTAAATCAACATTAGAAAATATCTCATCCATATATTTAATTGTTCTATCATTCACATTAATAACACAATGTTCGTTGAATAAAAACTCCAAACTGCCAATAAAATTGCTATTAACTGATGTATATATATGTGTTTCAAAGATATAAAAATCATATATATTAATATTGTAATTTTTAATTTTTAAAATTGATAATGATTTTAGTTTTAAGTTAATACTTGCTATTATCGCTAAAACTGGATCGATTTCATAACCAATAATTCTTTTTAGTATAAGGTTGATATTATTGATACAAGCTTCCTTAGTTCCACCAGATTTTTCTTCTCTTACTAAAGAATCCAAAATGAATATAAGAAAATTACCGCCCCCACAAGCTGGATCCACTATGTCACCATCAAAATCTTGCAAAGATACATTATTCACTAGAGCATGTATCATATATTTTTCAGTAAAAAACTGTGTATCTTCAAACCCTGTATCTCTTGATTGTTTATTTAGAAATTGATAAGCCCAAGCATAAGCATCATCAATATACTCATTATAATTCTCAATAAATTGTTCGAAATCTCTTGAAAAACTTACATACTTTATAGGATATTCCATTCCAAAAATATCAATAATAGTTTTTCGAACCAATTCGATTTCGTTGAAATAGTGACATAAAAGTTTTTCACCAAATATTTGCATGACATAGATTTTGGCATTGTATGGTGAATCAACTTCATTTACTATTTTTTTATAAGTTTCAATTGTAATCCTTTTTATTTGGTTCCTTGCTTCCCTAGCACCATTTAAAATGCTAAGGTCTTTATTTTTTTTATTGATCACATTCTTTTTTTTTCGTTCATCTTTTGGTTTTAAAACATTATCTGGTATTATCCACATATTACCGATTTTTTTCGCATTGTGTATTCTATTTTCATTACATAAAGTTAATACTCTGCGTTTTGATACTCCCCATCTTTTCGCAGTTTCCTGTGCCGATTTATATTCCATTCAAATCACCTCCAGCTAATTATATTCTTATTCGAGAATAATATCAATATATTTCTCATCATTTTACTATCTTAAAATGCCTATCCAAAATTTAATATCATAGCATGCCTCATTTTACGCTTTATTTACATTCAACCTCTGCCCCATCCAAAAACACAACTAATAACTCTCCATTCTCAAAAACCTTAATACATTGTAGAACTCTCAACATAAAATCCAGATACCCATCACGGTTTTCCTGCATGAATTCCAGAGAATTATGCCGTCTCGTTTCGGCACGGTTTCTCCTGGACTGCATCTTCTCCATTTCGATGATAACTTCACCAATATTTTCATCCACTTCTATTTCCAACCTCTCTCCGGTTAAAAACTCATAATTGATTCTCATGCTGCTCCTTTCTTTACCCGTGAGTAAAGCGGCAGCAGCAGAAATGGAAAAAAGGCAAAAAAATAGCCGGAGTAAGCTGGTATTCCGCTTTACTCCGGCTATTTGGTGTCGCGCTTATGTGGACCCTTTGCTCGGTAGATTTCTTTTAATAGGTTACTAATTCTTCTTTGATCTTTTCATTCTGAATGCTACGAATCCTGTAGCGAACCTGTATGATATTTCTGCAATGGGGGCATTTCAGTTCTACCCATATATCCCCGTTTGCAGATGAGCATATATCAACTGCCCGCTTCCGGCATATCGGGCAGTTCATTTTCTCCTTCATCCTGTTATAGCTCCTTTCCTGTCAATGAGTTAGTTGACATATGATACAAAAAAAATAAGCTGATAAAAAATGTCAACTATGTACTTGACACGCTCCCTTTAAAATCAGCACTCTGTCATTCACAGAGTGCCTGGCATCTGCCGGAATATGTTAAGCTGTCTTTCATTATGATTATTTTGGTTCTTGCCTGCATATTGGGTGAATCCCAACTGGGACAACCGGATACTGGCAGAAATGGGTGATACCTGAAATATCCCTGCAAGTTTCTCTGCTAAATCTGATTCATCAAAATAAGGGGTGGCAGTCAAGTCTAATACTACATTGATAAACGGTGTTTTTGGCATCAATATAGCGGCACTGAAATATTTTGCATGATGTTCCAGCCAGTCAGTATCAGTAACCAGCCTTTTCTTCCCGATTATCTCCAATCCGCCCTCAATATCTGTCTTTTTACATCCTGCGATTCCTGATGCTGATATTTTTTTCTGGTTATTTCTGCTTTTGGCATATGCATAAAAGTCCGAATGAAATACCCAGCGCCCGCATTCATGTCCTATCGTGGAGCGGAGCCGGTACTCCTTCCAGTCTTCCAACACTGTATTGTCGATAAGCATGGTACCTCTCTTTGCATAAAGATAATCCGCACATTTTTCTTCCGAAAGATAAATAGGGACTCGTTCTGTCTCCTGGAACACCATCCTGCCTAAAATCAGCCCGCAATGGGAAAGGTACGTATAATCCAAGGTCAAGTCCAGATAAAATTCTGCAAATTCTTCCATGTTTACTGGCTGTGGGGTCTTTAATAAGGAAGGATTATAATCTTTTAAAAATTCTTCTGCATGAGCATCGATCTCTTCATTACACATGATGGGAACACCATTTCTTTTTTTCCTTAACTTTGGCTGGTACATAATCGGTTCACCCTTTCCTTGCCTTTAATTCATTCAGCAGAACCTGCCACTCTTTTTCCCCTGCACCAGTTTCCATCGACAGCCGCAATGCCTCTATCACATAAGAATTGCAGAGCATATAATCTGCACAATCCTGAGGTGTTGCAATATCATTGGATGACCGAGATTCTGCTGCCATATCATAAAGTATATGGGTTTCCACATCGTCCAGCATTAAAAAATGAGCCAGTGATTTCAGTCTTTCTGACGTAAAGGTACTGCTTCTCCCTTTCTCCACCTCGCTGTAGAACTGTGGTGATACTTTTATTGCTTTTGCCGTTTCCCGCAGAGATTTTCCTTTGCTTTTTCTTAACGTCTCCACGTATTTTCCAAATTTTAATCTATGGTCTGTATTCATAGTTTTTCTCCCTATAAAGAATTTTATATGGTAAGCATTGCCATGAATACAAACATCTATTCGTCAACTTGTTAATTGACAAAAAAATTTTTATTGGTATTGGTATTTTGAATTTTGTAGACAACATCAGATTAAAAAATCCCCTGCTACCTGCTAAATATTAAGCCGACAGTGGGGATATATGATTTGAATTAGAATTGTTACTGTCAGAAATTCAAGACAGGATTCCGCATTTTAAAGCATACTGGCACATCTGCTCTTCTTCGGTGTAGGTTTCATCATATTTACTCTTAATCTTTCCTACTTTGATATCTTCCATTAAGTCTTCCAGGAACTTCTTAAAGTCTGGATTGCTGTCGACCAGACGGTTTATGGTATCCCAGTCAAGGGATTCCTTTTCCTTTGCGGAGAACAGGATTTCACTTTGCATGAAATGCTCCGCATCCAACTGGATTACTCCAATCCCGAATGCATTGTTTAAACGGCGCATTTCATCCATTAATTCCGGATTCTCCGTAATATGTAGTGCTACCAGATATCCTTCATGCGCCCAACTGGAATTAGATACTGCCTGGAAATAATACTCTCGGAGGTTGGCAAGATTGATATTGATTTTCATTTCAAAGGAATACAGTTTATAAGGATTCACTTTTAAAATATCAAATAGCTTAAGGGTATTTGGTGTATAAGATTCAAAAGGGAAATGTACACCTACAAGATCCGGGTGCAGCCATTTGTTCTTTCCACTCTTTTCACGCTTGGAAACTTCATGGTAAATGGTTTTTGTGGAGCATTTAAAATGTTCATCGGAATTAACAAAACTTGAAAGCAGGATGTGTAGATCCCGTTCTGCAAATTTCAGCTTTTTTCCCGCCCGTTCATGCCTGTCCTCATACTCCTGTAATCCTGCCGTTTGTCCTTTCATGAAAAACTTTGCAGGGCGTTTACTTACCTGTTCAAATATCGTATCTTGGTTGTTCTTAAGGTCTACATATATTCTTGCTGACAGGGTGCGGATAGGGGTTTTGCCGGAAGATGACAGTTTCTCCAGTAAGCCATATCTGCCCGCCGCTTCCCACATTTCCTCTACTGACAGTGGTATATTTTCGTGTTCTAATACTTCTTTTGCTAAATCTAAAAAGCTATAACCCATAAATTAACTACCCCTTTCGTATTTCTATATTAATCTATAATTTTAAATATCATGTTTTTGGAAATATTGAGAGAATCCTCGATAAGAATATGAGCTGATTAAATGTACTTTTATTTTATACCAAAGACATACTAAATTCAAGTGTCTTCCCAAAAAATAATCTATCTGGTTAAATGTTTTTTATCTTCTAATAAGGATTTCGCTAATTTATATGTACATTTCAGCGAAACCCCTATATGTTTTGGCAAAAGCAGTACTTTTAACAATCTGGCATTACCCCATCCCCATGAAAAAAATCATAAATTTATCTTTGCCTATATAATAACACAGGTTCATCTTTACTTGATATTCCCTCAACACCGCATAAAATCAAGGTTTCATCGACAGCAAACAAACGGTCTCAACATTCGCCGTCGAAGGAAACATATCCACACAACAAACCTTCTCCACCCGATACCCTCTCTCTTGGAAAACAACCAAATCCCTAACCAAGCTAGTCGGCTTACAAGAAACATAAACCATCCGATCCACACCAAAATCAATAATCTTACCCAACGCCTTAGGATGTATCCCATCTCTCGGCGGATCCAAAATAATCAAATCCGGCTTATCCTTCAACTCGTCAATGATCTTAAGTACATCCCCGTCAATAAATTCACAATTCTCAAGACCATTCAGCCTTGCATTTTCTCTTGCTGCTTCCACCGCCTCTTTAACGATTTCCACACCCACCACCTTTTTGGCTACCGGAGCAATTATCTGAGCAATAGTACCTGTTCCGCTATATAAATCGAATACCACCTTATCCTTTGTCTCCCCCACATATCCTCTGACCGTCTCATACAAAACTTCCGCCCCAAGGGAATTGGTCTGGAAAAAAGAAAACGGGGAAATTTTGAACTTTAGCCCTAAAAGCTCCTCATAAAAATAATCCTGTCCATATAAAATATCAGTCCTGTCACTCTTAACCACATCTGCCAGACTATCATTCAAAATATGGAGAATACCCACAATCTTCCCATTTAAAGAAAGCCCCAGCAACAGATCTGTAAGTGGCTTCAAATCCACCTCTTCCTGCGTTGTGGTAACCAGGGCTACCAGGATCTCACCGGTCTTAACAGCCCGGCGCACCAAAAGATGACGCAGATATCCTGTATGCTGCATCTTCTTATAAAAACCGGTCCCCAATTGTTCGAAATACTCCTTTACTGCCTTCAGGATGTCACAAAAATCCGGATTGACTATCTTACATTCTGTAGTAGTCACCACGTCATAAAAACTTCCCCTTTTATGCATTCCCAAAGCAAGAGGACCATCCTTATATTCATCCCCAAAGGAAAATTCCATCTTATTCCGGTATTCCGCTTCCACAGGGCTTGGCCGAATCCCTTCAAATTCATAATCCTCACAGACTCCGTCAATAAGGGCCTTAACCTGCTGCTCTTTGATCTTAAGCTGCTCCGCATAGGGAATTGTCTGATAAACGCAGCCCCCGCAGCTTCCGAAATGAGGACATGGATTCTCTGCCGATTCCAGGCTTGAATGCTCCAATACCTCAAGAATCCGCCCCTCACAGCGCCCTCCTCTTTTTTTGTTTATCATAACCCGGACCTTCTGGCCGGGAAGTGCATGCTTTACCGTAATTTTCCCCTCCGGAAGTTCAATGATTCCCTTGTCAGGAAAATCAAATCTTCCAATCGTACCCTCGTATATCTCACCCTTTTTCACTATGCGTACTCCTCTTCTATCTTTATTTCTGCAGGCAATGAGCCAGGCGCAGGAATGCTTGCGTTTCTGCATCTGGCAAATGCTGCAGGCTATATGACTTTTTCCTATTCCAATCGAGCAAAAAAGCGTGTCTCACTGTCTGAGGCACGCTCTCTCTTTATAATGCCGATCCTACTCTTCAGAACCTTCGCCCGGTTTGTCGTCTTCAAAGAAATCATCGTCGAAATCATCATCAAAATCGTCTTCGAAATCTTCTAAATAGTCCGGTGTGAAGAAACGGTATACGGTATAGGCAATTCCTGCCACCGCCGCCACTGCACCTATGATAGCCAGTATCCAGAGGATACAGTTTTTCTTCTTCTCTTCCTGTTCCCTTCTATGAAGCAATTCATTCACTCTGCTTGAGCTCATAAGATCTTCCAGCTTACTCATGGCTTCTTTACTCATTGCATCAAATCTGTTCATATCTCCACGTCCTTTCTGAGAGCCCTGCTTTTTTATGCCCATCTTTCGGGGCAGTGCCCACCCCGCTTTAATGGGTTTAAAGGTACGCCTGTAAGGCATTTCCTTCAAATCTTCCGGCTAGGTTTTAGTCTCTCTGCCTATCGCAGTTATTATACCATTATATTGATTCTTTTACTATCATTTTTGCTTTTTTTTAATAAATTATGTATTCTTAGATTAAACTCGTACAAGTTTCAGCTTTGCAAAGGAAGCAAACATTTTTTTGATGCCTGCCTGATCAAACCGGACCGTGACTTCAAAATCCCTTCCACCATCCTTGATCTCCAATACCTCGCCTTCCCCAAACTTCACATGGCTGACCCGGTCCCCTTCTTTATAGTTTAAAGAAGCCGCTTTTTCTACGGTAAATGCTTTTCCAAAGCCGGGTGTTGATGCAGGCGCTGCGGTTTTTGATGCATATGCATTGTTCCCCGGCCCAAAGCTGCTGACACCCGCCGTCCGGCCGGCTGACTTTGCTTTTCCCCATGGCAGGCCGCTGTCATCGTAATCAAGTGTACGTGCAGCTGACAGTCTTGACTCCAGTTTGCTTGAATCCAAAAGCTCGTCAGGAATTTCATCTATGAATCGGCTGACCTTGGAATATCTGGTTTCTCCATTGACCATACGCTGTCTTGCCGCGGTCATCATTAAGAAATTCTGGGCTCTTGTAATTCCTACGTAGCAAAGCCGGCGCTCTTCTTCCACATCCTCTTTATCGTCTGAAGAAATGGACATCATGCTTGGGAACAGTCCGTCTTCCATACCGCTTAAATACACTCTGGGAAACTCAAGTCCCTTGGCGCTGTGCAAGGTCATTAGAGTCACTCTGTTTTCCGAATCATCCATCCGGTCCACATCTGCTACCAAAGCCACCTCTTCCAGAAACTCACTTAAGTTGGGTTGCTCATGCTCCCCTTCAAAACTGACCGCCTTATTGATCAACTCTTCTATATTTTCCAGACGTGTCTGGTACTCGATTTCACCTTCCGCCTCTAATTCCTTCTGATAGCCGGTTTCATCAAGGACATCTTCGATCAGTTCATGGATAGAATACGTTTCTTCTTCAAGCCTTCTCCGGAAATCCTCGATCTGTTCTGTGAACTTAAGAACCTTCTCCGCCGTTTTTCCAAGTCCCGGCACAGCCTTTGCACGGCAAAAAGCATCATAAATGGAAAATCCATGTTCAGAAGCAAAAGCCTGCACTTTTCCCAGACTGGTCGCTCCAATTCCGCGCTTGGGCACATTGATGATTCTTAAAGAGGCTAAATCATCCTGTGCGTTGGCAATGGTCTTTAAATAGGACAGGATATCCTTAATCTCTTTTCTCTGATAGAAATTCACGCCACCCACCATACGGTACGGAACATTATGTTGAAGGCATTTTTCTTCAATCAGACGGGACTGAGCATTGGTCCTGTAAAGGACAGCACAGTCCTGGTAGTCAGAAGAGCTGTTTAAAATATCCCGGACAATGGCATCCGCCTCTTCCGGAGCATTTTCAAACTGCTTAAACTGCACCAGAGGTCCTTCCTCATTGGCGGTCCACAGGGTTTTGTCTTTTCGTCCCCGGTTATGGCGGATCACCTCATTGGCAGCATTTAAAATGCTCTGGCTTGACCGGTAGTTCTGTTCCAGCTTAATCACCCTGGCCCCGGGATAAGCCTTTTCAAAGTTTAAGATATTTTCAACGTTAGCGCCGCGGAATTTATAGATGGACTGGTCGTCATCTCCCACGACACAGAGATTCCTGTATTTTCCTGCAAGCAGGCTTATGAGCTTAAACTGAGCCGTATTGGTATCCTGGTACTCATCTACCATGATGTATTTAAAACGTTCCTGGTAATAATCCACGACTTCCGGATTATTCTGGAACAGCTGCACGGTCTTCATGATCAAATCATCAAAGTCCAGGGCATTGTTCTTTTTTAACTGGCTCTGATATTCTTTGTAAATCTGCGCCACTTTTCTCTGCCTGAAATCACCGCCGGCATTCAGTTCAAATTCCTGGGCCGTCACAAGCTCGTTCTTTGCCGTGGAAATAAATCCCAGCATCGCCCGGTCCTTATAAATCTTTGGATCCATATCAAGACCTTTTAATACATGGCGCATCAGAGTCTTCTGGTCATCGGAATCATATATGGTGAAATTCGTCGAATAGCCAAGGCTTTCAATATGCCGCCTGAGAATGCGCACACAGGATGAATGAAAGGTGGAAACCCAGATGCTGTCAGCACCAAAGCCCACCAAACGGTCTACACGCTCCCGCATCTCTCCCGCCGCCTTATTGGTAAAAGTGATGGCCAGGATATTCCATGGATTGATGTTTTTCTCTTCTATTAAATAGGCAATGCGGTGTGTTAGAACCCTGGTCTTACCTGACCCGGCTCCTGCCAGCACAAGAAGCGGTCCCTCCGTATGGAGTACCGCTTCCTTTTGCATTGGATTTAATGTATCATAAATACTCATAAATTATACCGTACTTTCCTTTCCACTTTATCTCCCATCTTTTCAGGGCATAAAGGTATGCTTGCAAGGTTTTTCTATAGCCTGTAAGGTGTTTCCACTTTATCGCAATCTCTCAAGGGCATAGAGGCATGCCTGTAAGGTATTTCTACTTTATCGCCTATCTTTTCGGAGCATAAAGATATGCCTGCAAGCATTTCCTCACTCTTTAATCTCCAAATACTCTTTCAACTTCCCCAAATGCTCTTCCGCCAGACGCCGCCCCTCCTCGTAAAGGGCCTCCAGCTTCCGCTTATCTTTTTCTGTTCTTTGGACCGTAACATGCTTATCCGGTCGGATGACATAGATCTTCCCTTCTTCTTCCAGACGGTCAATCTCTTCCTGCATCCGGTTATACCGGTCCGGGACGTCATACATGGCCTTTAAAAGCTCAGGCAGAGGAGAAAAATAACGTTCATACCCTCTTTTCGTCCATTTGTCAAGTTGAGGTTTCCGATACCCATGCTCCCTGGTGAGAACCACAACGATCTTATCATACCCAAGATCAATGGCCCTCTGGTAAGCAACGGGTAAGGCGCAGCCCCCATCCAGATATTTTTTCCCTTTTATCGGGATCATGCTGGACATAATGGGAATGCTGCTGGAAGCCTTTACAGCGCTAATAAAATCTTCGCAGGAACTCTTTTCAAAGTATTCCGGTTTTCCCGTCTTACATCGGGTGGCAACCACCTCAAAGGTCTGCTGGGACTTCCAAAAGGTATCATAATCAAAGGGAACCAGTGTATCGCACAATTCCCCAAACAGGAAGTCAAAATTAAAAATGGAGCGGTTTTTTACCATATTCCGAAAGCTCAAAAACCGTTTATCATTGACGTAATCCAAATCCACTTTAATGGTACGGCCGATCTGTTTGCTTACATAGCTCATGCCGCACATAGAACCGGCTGATACCCCGTTTACATAGGACATCTCAATCCCCTGTTCCATGAATACATCCAAAACCCCGGCCGTAAATACACCCCTTAAAGAACCCCCCTCTAAAACCAATGCTCCTTCTGTCATCTTATCTCACCTCGCCTTCTATTCTATTGCATTTCTCCGATCCGGTCAATCCTTTTTCCAAACCATGGAATATTTAAAGGCTCATTTTCTCGACCTGTGTGCCCTACTTTGCAGTATATTTGGCCCAAATTCAGTTGGCACAGTCCACTGCACCCCCTTCATTTGGAACAAATCTCCCACAAAGCATGCGCACATCCTGGAATAAGTATTTTATCAGATACACCTTAGGAAAACTGGCTTTGGTATAGTTTATAGTAGGCACCTTTCAGTTCCATCAGTTCCTCATGGCTTCCGGCTTCCATGATATTCCCCTGGTCAATGACAAAAATGCGGTCGGCCTTGCGGATCGTAGAAAGGCGGTGGGCAATGACAAAGGAAGTCCTGCCCCTTAAAAGGGCATCGATTCCCTTCTGCACCAGAAGCTCGGTATGGGTATCAATGCTGGAGGTCGCCTCATCAAGAATCAGAATCCCTGGCATTGACACCATGGTTCTTGCAAAAGCCAGAAGCTGCCTCTGTCCGATGGAAAGGCCCGCCCCTCTCTCACTGATCACCGTATCGTAACCGTTTTCCAGCTTCATGATAAATTCATGGGCATTGACTGCTTTGGCTGCCTCCATTACCTCCTCATCAGATGCCTCCAGACGCCCGTATTTGATGTTATCCCGTATGGTTCCGGAAAACAGGAAATTATCCTGGGTCATGATCCCCATCTGGCTTCTTAAGCTTTTTAAAGTCACTTCTTTGATTTCATTGCTGTCAATAAAAATCCTCCCGCCGGTCGTTTCATAAAAACGGCTGATCAGGTTTACAATGGTGGTTTTTCCTGCGCCTGTTGGTCCTACCAGTGCAATGGTTTCTCCCGGCTTAACAGAAAAATTCACATCATCAAGAATCAGCCGGTCCGGTTCATCTCCATAAGCAAAGGATACGTGGTCAAAGACCACCTCTCCCTTTATATCCGGCAAGAGCACAGCTCCCTCCTGATCTGTAATTTCCGCTTCCGTATCAATGATATCAAAAATACGTTCTGCAGCGGAAATGTTGGTGGTCAGTTTATTATAAAAGTTAGCCAGATTCCGGATAGGACTCCAGAACATAGCGATATAGGTTGAAAACGCAAGAAATGTACCGATTCCGATATTTTCCACTCCAACAATCCGGATTCCTATAAAATACAGCAGAAAACCGCCCAGTCCCCAGGTTACTTCTACCAGAGGGCCGAAGCCATCCGCTACAATAACCGCATCCATGAAGGACTTATAATGCTGGTTAACCAGGTCATGAAATACCTCTTTTGTCTCCGGTTCAGCCGCAAAGCTCTGTATGATCCGGATGCCGGATAAATCTTCATGCACATAAGCATTTAAGTTTGACGTTTTTTTACGGTAGATCTGCCACCTTCTATGAACCGTGGTCTCAATCAGAAACATACCTACAGCCAATATAGGAAGCGTTAGCAGCGCCGCCATTGCCAGGCGGTAATTCTTTATCAGCATGATGACCGCCACACAGACGACCGTAATCAGATCCGGTATCAGCTGAGTCACACTGTCTGACAACACATCCTTTAAAGCATTCACATCCCCAATTATCCTTGCAAGCACCTTACCCGTAGGCCGGCTGTCAAAAAAGCCAAAGCCAAGGGTCTGAATGTGCTTATAAAGCTCTTCCCGGATATTCAAAAGAACCCGGTTGGATACGTCCGCCATAAGGCGCATGCGCATCTTGGTTCCGGCAAGGAATAAAAGGAACAGCACCATTGCACCAGAACCCAGCCAAACAAGGCCTGTCATATCCTTTTTAACCACGCATGAATTAATGGCATATTCCATCATAAGAGGCGCCGACATGCTGATGGCTATGGTTCCCGCCATGATAAAAAGAACGATGATGATCTCCTTTTTAAAAACAAGGAGATACCGGTACAGGCGAAGCAGGGTATCCTTTTTGAAAACTTCTTTCTGATCTTCATCTATTCTGCTTGAATTGACTGCCATTTCATCTCCTCCTCTCCATACTGCACTTGATAGGTTTTATAATATTGTCCCTGCATTTCCATTAGCTCCTCATGGGTCCCCCGTTCCACGATCCGTCCTTCATCCAGGATCAGGATCTCATCGGCACGGCGCACCGCTGAAATGCGGTGGGCGATAATGATTTTCGAACTGTCCTTTAATTCTGTAAGATGAGCCTCAATCTCCTTCTCCGTCTCCATATCAAGAGCTGAGGTGGAGTCATCAAGGATTAACAGAGGCGTTTCTTTTGCAATGGCTCTGGCTATGCTGATCCTCTGCTTCTGCCCTCCGGAAAGTCCGACTCCCCGCTCCCCGATCACCGTATCATACTGCTCTGAAAGTTTCTGAATGAAGCCGTGGGCTCCTGCCGAGATGGAAGCCTGCTGCACGCTTTCCCATTCCGTCGCATCCTTATTTCCTGTCTTAATGTTTTCCGTAATGCTGTCTGAAAATAGGAATACGTCCTGCATAACAACCGACACCTGCCCTCTTAAGAAGGACAACGGCAGATCCTTTACATTGATCCCGTCTAAAAGAATCTCTCCTTTTGTAACGTCATAGAAACGTTCGATCAAATTGATAATAGAACTTTTTCCGGAACCAGTCACGCCCATGATACCAAGGGTCTTTCCCTTTGTTAAATTAAAATCAATATCACTTAAAATATTCTTTCCGTCCAGTTCAAAATCCACATGGCGGAAGGCCAGTTCTCCCTGGATAGTTTCCGGAAGGACCGGGCTTTCGGGATTGCAGATGACCGGCTGCTCCTCCATGATCTTTTTGATCTTCTTATTGGAAGCCACAGCGGCTGCAATATCATTGCTAAGCCAGCCCACCATTTCCATTGGCCAGATAATGTTATTGGCATACTCTGAAAATGCACCCAGATCTCCTATGGTCATCCTCTCGTTAATAACCAGAATGCCGCCTATGACAATGACCGCCATTAACATGACTTTTGACAAAAAGGATATGTTAGGCTGGTAGCGGACGATCAGTTTGGCCTGCTGCATATTTAATTTATAATACTGCTTGTTGTGCTTCCTGAATTTCTCAATCTCAAAATCTTCTCTTGCAAAGGCCTTCACAGTACGGACCCCGGCCAGGTTTTCCTGAGCCACCGTATTTAGTTCAGCGGTCTGTTCGCTGATCTTATCGTAAACATCTCCCAGGCCGTTTTCCATTTTGATCGCATACCAGGCGATCAGGGGGAGAATAACCAGCGGAATCAGGGTAAGGCTGGGGCTTAAACGGTACATGCAGACCATAACGATGACCGTGTGAATGGAACATTCCAAAATCAGCATTCCCACAAATCCGAAGGCGTTCCAGATACGTTCCGCGTCATCCTTGATCCTGGCCATCAATTCCCCTGTGTTGTGGCTGTCAAAATACCCCATGGACAGGGTCTGGATGTGGTCAAACAAATCCTTCCTCAAGTTGCATCCAATCCCGGATGCGGCATAATCAAAAATAAATTCCTTTGTGTACTGAAGCACAGCTCTGCTAAGTCCAATTCCCACAAGCCCTAAAAGCAGCCTCATGAGAATCTGCATCTGTCCCCCCACAATGACGTCATCAATAATATGTTTTGTGATTTGGGGAGCCATTGCATCCAAAAGGATGCTGACGACCATGGCCACAAGCGCCAAAACATACAAGAAACTATACTTCTTTCCATACTTCCATAGATTTTTCATACTTTTCCTCCTTTATTTACTGCAAGCATGAATGGGTTATCAGCCCTTTTATGTAAAAAAAAACCAAAAAAAACTGCATAGTGCGGTCTTTTTTGGTAAATTGCAAAAAAATAACCGCAGTCAATTCAGACTGCGGAAAAAACTCATTGAAGCAGCTCCTGATTAGAGCCGTCACTCATCCCATGACACTTATGTTCAAGAGATTCTATCTTCACTGAGGCAGACTGAATTAATATAAAATAATTTTCTTATTCTATTCATTCCGATTGCGTAATAGTTACGTTTCATAGTTTCTGCCTCCTTTTCTTAGAATTATTGGTATTTATCGTACAATTACTAGAATACAGCCAATTTTTTATTTTGTCAAGCAATATATCACTTTTCTTTATCTATTACATTTCTTCGATTCGGTCAATCCCTTTTCCATGCAAAAAAGCGGCCTTGGAACTGTGTCCTCCAAAACCGCTTTCTGCCTACTCTCTATTTATTTAACCGGATAAAAACCTGAAGGAGATTCACTTAAATTAATCATGATATTCTTTGTCTGGGTGTAGTGTTCCAGAATGACCTTATGTGTCTCACGGCCGATTCCCGAAGTCTTGTATCCTCCGAAAGGAGCTCCCTCAGGAATGGAATTATAGGTATTAACCCACATACGTCCGGTCTCCACCGCTCTGGCAACCCGTATTGCCCTATTGATGTCCCTGGTCCATACTGCTCCGCCCAGTCCGTACTGGCTGTCATTGGCCATGGCCACAACCTCATCCTCTGTCTTAAACTTAATAATACATGCTACAGGTCCGAAGATCTCTTCTTGTGCCACCCTCATCTCGTTTGTAACATTGCCAAGAAGTGTAGGCCTTAAAAAAGCTCCGTTTTCCAGTCCGCCCTCCAGAATCTGCTCTCCGCCACAAAGTACAGCAGCTCCTTCCGATTTTCCTATCTCTATGTAGCTTAAAATGTCCTTCATATGCCCTTTGCTGATCTGACTTCCCATCTGGGTATTTTCATCCCACGGAAGGCCGACCTTTACTTGGTTAAACCGTTTAACCGCTTCTTCAACAAACTTGTCGTAAATGCTTTCCTGCACAAAGACCCTGGAACCCGCACAGCACACCTGGCCCTGGTTAAAGAGAATACCCAGCTGTAAACCATCCATGGCCATCTCCCAATTACAGTCCTCAAAGAAAATATTAGCTGATTTGCCGCCCAGCTCCAAAGTAGCCGGAATCAGCTTTTCCGCTGCTGCAAGGGCCACGTTCTTTCCTACTTCCGTTGAGCCGGTAAATGCCAGCTTCCGGAAACCTTCATGTTCCAAAATATACTGCCCGGACTTGGAACCTGCTCCGGTAATAACATTGAACACCCCTGCCGGGATCACATCCTGGATCAGCCTTGCCAGTTCCAGAATGCTGAGAGAAGTGGTGCTGGAGGTCTTAAAGACTGAACAGCAGCCGCTTGCCAGTACCGGTGCCAGCTTCCAGGCTGCCATCAGGAAGGGAAAATTCCAGGGAACGATTTGCCCAACCACGCCGATAGGCTCTTTGAGGATCAGACTTAGGGTATTTTCTCCCAGCATATTGGCACTGCCCTCTTCCGCAAGAATGCAGCCTGCAAAATAGCGGAAATGCTGAGCTGCAAGAGGAATATCGACCGACATTGTTTCCCTTATGGGTTTTCCGTTGTCCAGGGTTTCCACCATGGCAAGATGTTCCTTATTTGCATCTATGATATCCGCAATCTTATTCAGAATGGCAGCTCTCTGGTTTACCGGTACATGCTTCCAGGTCTCAAAAGCCTTCCATGCTTCCCGGACCGCCTCATCAACGTCTTCCTTTGTTGCCTCGGCGCACTCAGTCAGCACCCTCCCATCGGCCGGACAGATACTTGGAAATGTTTTTCCATCAGAAGCATCCTTCCACTGTCCGCCTATGAATAACTGATATTTCTTTTGAAGCTCTACGTTCTGCATAATTTTATCTCCTCTCCTTTTATTTTCTTTGGTTCCGGTATCTTTATTTATGGTTCCATTATACCCCAGCATTTTAATCTGTCAATTTAAATATTTTTTTAACATTATTGATATTTAATTATCTTTTTGTGTTTATTTTTTAACATTATGTATTATTTTGGCTTATTAAATAAATTCTTTTAGAAGCCTATATTTTAGACAGGATTCAATTTATCAATGCTGTTATTTTCTTCTATCCCAATTCGAATTAATTTTATTAATAATTTGATATCTTTTTCACATTTTAGTTCTTTTTCAGTATAAGATTTTTAAAGGTATTTTCAGTAATTAAAAAAACCGCAGTTCAGCCAAACTGCGGTCAAAAACTTATAGAAGCAGCTCCTGATTAGAGCCGTCACTCATCCCATGATACCGCTTCTTCGTCCGGATATATTCCTTCCACTTGCAGCAATCATTTAGATGAAGCATGACATGGCGGGTAGGCGGCATCAGTAAAATCCCTGCAACGTCCTTTTTACCCCAAAAATCCAGAAGCCAAACAGAATCTTCCTGTTTTGTCACTCCGCCTTCTGAAAGGATTTTATCAAGCCCTGATGACGGAACTCTCGTTCTCATATCGGCTGATGATAAATTTTTAACTATATTTCTGGTTCTGATTCCGACCTCGTTCCGGTAATGAAGCAGCTCTGCAACATTGATTTTTCTGCTTAGATCCATGATCTCATCGTCTGACAGGGAATTGCCGGTATCTGTAATGGGAGAGTTCATTCTTTGTTTCCACCCACCATCAAAGAGCTGGTTCCCGCCTCCCACCAGGATCCCCATGGTCAGATCCTCGATCCTGGCAATATGCCATAAAACCCATGCTATGGTTTCATCCTTTCCGGTTGGCATGATGGCGTACTCATCTGCTTTCAGATCTCCAAGAAGTCTGTCCACTTCATTTTCTTCCCCTTCCGACACTTCTGAAAGGTGAAGTTCCCTGTGCAGGTCTAAAAAGAGAACTTTTGCCCGCTCGATTTTATCTTCCTTACGGATTATTTTATTTAAAGCCTTATGCGCATCGCTTAAACCTTCTCCAAAGTATTTCATATGTGTACCACCTGTATTCCCCTCTTTACTTACCGGGGAATCCTATATAAAGTTCACTCTCCCAGCAATTCACTTTGTTTCTTCTTCGTCAGCCCGGCTAATACCAGACGGTATGATTTTTCCAGTAAATCCTTCAGCAGATCATCGGGAACGTTCCCATCTGCTTTTATGGAATTCCAGTGAACCTTATTCATATAATAGCCAGGGATGATATCCTCATACTGCTGCCTTAAAAACTGCCCTTCCACCGGTTCCAGCTTCAATGTGATCAGAGAGTCCCTGCCCTGGTCATCCTTGCACACCGCCGCAAACATCTTATCACCAAGAAGATACCTGGTCCAATTCCATTCCTCCTTAAAATCACTGGTTACACCTTTCATTGATTTCAAGTATTCATCAATCCACTGATACCTCATATATTTCCTCCGAATCATTTTTATTACTTTTTATTGGGCCTTCTTTTTATCTTTAACAGCTGCATCATATCATCAAAAAGTGATTGATCCTCTATCATAAACATGATCCATTTTCCATCGTGGTAGGTCGTTGATTCATCGTACACCTTCTGGACCTCCGGGGAATAGTTCTGCCTTTCCCGTTCAAAGGTATCCCGTTCCGCTTGTCCCAGAATTACCATGAATCCAAAGCAGTCCTCTTTGGCATACAATGCACAAAGGGTTTTCCCGCCTCTGCGGTATTTGTACTCGTACTTCCATCTTTTGCCGCCGCTGTTCCACTGGCGTTCCATATCATACTTCTCTTCGATTCTTTCACAAAGGCCTTTCCATGATTCAAATAAAGTCTCCCCTATCAGGGAAGTCATTTCTTCTTGTGATGGTATCTTTTCCAGCATAATATCCCCCTCTTTCAACAAGTTTTCCTACATAGGTTACGGGTGCATCCATTCGCTTTGCCGTTTTCTCCACAGTCAGCACGCTGTTCAGAACCTCTTTATAAAATGCTTTTAATTTCTTGTTACTACCGGCAAAGAACATTGAAACCTCACAGTTCCTTCTTTATTTAGAAATTATACCAAGTCACTCGCGCGACGGCTAGCCCCTTAGGCAATTTTTTTTTAGATACTTGACAGTTTCATTCATTTGCCGCCTCTCCCCACCCAGTATGATTTTTACTGATCTGGTTTCTATGGACAACCGTTTTCCAGTCAGAGCTGTGATTTTAGTAATATCCTGAAACAGGATCTGTCTCTTCCTCCCCAAAATGTCAAATGCGTTGATGCCGGTTTGAGTGAACACATAGCATTTGACTAGAGAATATAACATGAGAAATGAACCCAGCAAAAGGCTTACAAGAAGGAAAATCACTATATTAACAACGGCATTTCTGCTGGTAAATAACCGGCTGCCATCTGCAAAGCTCCAATAAAGAAGGACCGCAGCTTCGCTCCATAGCGCAGCTCCCAATACAGCGGTAAAAAGAGTCTCACGCAGAACGTACACGTCTTTCGCCATTTTCCTGTACCGTCTTTTTCCAACAACCACAAAGGTGGCTGATACAATAGCAAAAGCAAAAAAAGCAATGAGATATAATACAGCTTTCATAATAATCTCCCTATGAAAATTTTCCATTATGCACAAGCAACAAGTCAAGAATGCATGGATGCACATTTAAAGCCAGCAGATCCCTTGCGAAAGCCATGGCAGCTATTTCAGACAGAGCAGACGCCCTGACATGAAGCTTCAGCTTACAAAAGGCTGTAATTCTTATGCGGCTGATACCGTCAGTAAGCTTGCCTTCATAATCAAGAAAATGAAAAAACTCATGTGCCAAAATTATCTGTTCTGCCAAAGAACTGTTGCAGGAACTGGTAAAGGTGTTGTCTGAAAACACCCCCAAATGTTCCTTTTCCAGAAACTGCTGAACTTTTGACACACGTTCTTCATAAACAGTAATCCGATCAGGCTCTTCAAATTCGGCAAACAAATAAGGGCGAAGCTGCTTTAAGGGATCGTCCAGAACCTTTTCTATCCGGCATCCTGCTGCTTCAATCAGGTTTTTTATTGAAACAGCCGAATGTCCTGCAATGATTCTTCTGGATGCGGATATCCCAATCCAAGCGGCAGACTGTGCAGACTGTTTTCTTAATTCAGGTTCGATTCTGTGACAAAGCCGGTCATGGCTCCATAAATATTCATGCCAGACTCGATCGGGTATATCTGCCAAATAGCGATCCAGATAACCATCCATATTACATCTCGCTTCTGGCACCAATCAAAATCACGGATTCCCCAGGAGCCAGACCGGCAAATTCCGTCCCCATAATGATTTTCAATTGCTCCAGGCTTATGGTATTGGCAAAATCCAGGACTTTGCCTTCTATGCATAGGTAAAGATCCGGCGTCCTTTCCATCTCGTTTTTATAAGAAAGCATGGATTTCCACATTTTTTCTACTTCTTCTTCCCAGACGTCTCCTGTAAATGTCACCGCCTTCGCATCGCCTCTTTGTACCTTGATAAAACCTTTCTTATCAAGAAGGCGGAGCTGCGTCTTTTGATTTTTTACGGCGGTAAATACATAGAACAGGTCATTAGATATGGGGCATTCCAAATCAGATTCCGGCAAATTCATGGAAGCCGCCGCCAGCGTTTTAGCTTCTTTTTCATCACAGGCTTTTAAAAGGTCAGTTGTCTGTACTTCTGTGGAACCTAAGGCAATGGCCGTAATCTTATTGGTCTGGGGATCAATCTCTATCTGCACTTCTATAGAATCTGGCACGGCTCCACTCTTTATGGCAAGGGTCTTGGCTTCTTTTTTAATATCCACGATATCCGCACCGGTTGGATTGGGCACGACCCGTTCTACTACATCCCGAACCATAGCCAGGGCTACGCCTATGGATGATATGACTTCCGCATATTCGGGTATGGAATAATTAAGCTTCATCGTCTCAGCGGTAAACGGCAGCAAGGCAGACGCACCGCCGCCACAGCCAACCAAAGAGATCTGATCTGCCTCGATTTTATATTTTTCGGCAAATCCGGTAATGACCGGAGCCACCTTTTCGCAGGATTTTGCCAGAATCTGGCGCGCGCATTCTTCTATGGAGACACCTAAATAGTCCGCCAAAGGCTTCATACAAATGCGTGCAGATTCCACATTTCCCCGGCTGTAATCTCCATCCTTTACATAGCCTAAAATGTTAGCAGCGCATGAGTTGGTTATGGTCACCCGTTCTCCGCTCGCCAGCCTGATTCGCACATAATCCCCGGGATCTCCTGCTTTCGGTGCAAAAAACTCCAGTTCGGGTTCATCAATATCCTTAAACGGAGTATAAACAGCATATTTTGCACCTGCTATGTGGGCGCTTCGCGGCCCCACATCCACCAGCTTCCCGTTTGCAGCTCTTACCATCGATCCCCCTGCTACTCCGAGAACAGTTACATCCAATGAATTGACATAGGTTCGGTGTCCTCCAACCACGGCATACTCCACAGCCGGACGTCCATTTTTGATAACACCTATGTTTGTAGAAGTGCCTCCTACTTCAAAGTAAATACCATTGGATGCCCTCAGATACATTAAGGCTCCGATAACACTGGCTGCCGGACCGGAAAGCATGGTCAAGACCGGTCTTTTTTTCATTTCGCCAATATCCATAACACCTCCGTCGCCGCGCATAATCATCAGGGGTACGTTGATTCCTGAGCTACGTACGGCGCTTTCAGTGGAATTGGCTGTATTCATCATTTTGGGCAGGATGGAAGCATTGATGGCGGCGGTACGGGTTCTGCTGGTCAGGCCGTAAAGCTTTGATATATCAGAGGCGATTGATACCATCATGCCATTTTTCTCCGCATATACCCGTACCCTCTCCTCATCATCGTTAGAGTCAACGCCAAACGCCTGTGATGCCACCAGAACCTGGGCCCCTCCATCCCGCAATTGTTCCACCGCACCTTCTATTCCTTTATCATCCGCTTTTTTTACCGGAAGATATGTATGGTTTATTTCTATTTTCCGCCCTGTACCCAGATCAATATCCGGCACGGCGGACTGCTTCTTTGATAAAATGCCGCCAAGGCCTCCGGGCCCCATTCCCAGTATTCCGACCTTTGCCACATCGCCCTCCAGCAGCGCATTAGTCGCCTGGGTTGTGGAATGTGCGATAAATACTACATCATCTGGCTTGATGCCATTTGCAGTCAGACAATTCTTAAAACATTCGATTACACCAGCTGCCACCCCCAGTTCATGGTCATGGCTGGTCATGACAATGCTTTGTCCAACGATTTCATGGGTGGCATTATCGATGGCTACAGCCTTCGTATGGGTGCCGCCCACATCGATACCAACTCTTATTTCTCTGCTCATATGAAACAATCCTCCAATCAATCATGAGGCAGGCATTTTCCCTTTCTCTGGTAATTTCCTGCTTTACATATGCTGTGCCTTCCACTATTGGAGGCAGTTTTATTCATTCGGCTACACAAACATAAAGTAAGCAACCATCTCCAAAACCAGTGCTGCAACCAGTGCGTAAGGCAAGCAGGTCTTAAAATACTGTTTCAAATCTGTCTTGGTGTAGCCGATTGCCCACAGACACCAGGACTGGGTAGGACAAATAGAACCGTTAATGGTCGTGGCCGGTACCATGAACAGCGGGAACAATATCATTGGTGTAAACACACCGCCGATTGCCTGGAACATTGCCAGCGTAGCTGCCCCTGCTCCCCATATCGTCAAAGGTCCGCGGAACAGTGCCATCACCGAAAACACACCGAATATAACAAAAAGAATCAGGAGATTAGAAGGCAGCACAGGCTGCATAATCGGTGCCAGCAAAGGCGCGCAAACTTTTGCAGAACGCAGGAACATCTGCAAAAAGAATAGAAATGCAAACACCAGCGCTACATCGGTCACACCGTCATGGAATGTTTTTTGTACCATATCCCCTATGTCTTTCATGTTCTTTAGATTGCCTGTAAAGACCAGTGCCCAAAGCACTGCGACCAATATGGCGGTAATTGGCTTAAAGTTTAAGAACACAGACAGACAAACAGGAATCACCGGAGTCAGAAGTGCCAGGGCTCCTACCTTTTTCTCACCCTGATCGGATTTCACTGCCCATGCGTGTTTTTTTGCGGTTCCTCTGCTGCTTACTAAGGTCATCAGGACAACAGCCAGCATCTGAATACCAAAAGCAATAAACCCATAGGTCTTCCAAGTAGGAATCGTTATGTCAAATTCTGGAATCAAAGCGCCTACCTGCTTTAACCAACCATTATTTAAATACAGTCCGGCTCCCACGCTCATCAAAAAGGAGGCCGCAGCCAGATGAGTGGAGATTCCAAGAGATAGTAAAATAGGAAAAATGATTACGCCAATAGCAACCACTGAACCGGCGCCATAGGCTGATGTAAATATCAAGCTTGTTACTATAGAAAGAAGGATACAGGTAAGAGCCGGCTTATCTCCGCCCCATTCCACTGCTGTTCGAATCAGGGTTCTGGCTATTCCCGTATCAACCAGAATTCGCCCAAACCAGGAACCGAAAATAATAATGGCAGCCGTAGACCCCCATAGTTCAGGTCCCTGCTCAAAAATACCATTATTAATATCAATCACGCCCTCTGCGGTACTGGACCAGACTGTCACTCCAGCGATGGCACCTAATCCTGCCCATAATACTGCCATTACGAAGAAGCCTATCATGAGGTTTCCACCCTTTGCGGCATATATGGCAAATGCCACATATGTAATCAGCAACAAAATACCTACTACCGTGTTCATCATTCTCTTTCCTCCTCAAATAAGTTTAGATACCGATTAACAAGCACCATATCATAATGAGCTATTTTTCTATGTATTGGGCTATTTGACTATTTTCATATCGCGAAAGTGAAAATATTCAACATATACCACAATATCACAGAGGTTTTCACTCATTACATTTATTTATACTGAATATTATTTTTAATTACAAGGGAATTTATGTAAAAAAAATTATTTTGTGAAAAGAGCTTTAGAAACCGGTTTCTAAATTATGCAATTTTTACAACGCATACTATATATTTTAATAGATATTGTTTCCGAAACTTGACTTTAAAAGAAAATATACTATAATAAAATTAAAGAAAACGGTTTCTTAAACTTATTCTATCTCGTATATTACAGAAGGAGGAGCAAGCATTGCCCGAACGATCACTGACCATTCAGGATATAGCAAACTTAGCTGGGGTATCGAAAGCAACTGTCTCCCGATATTTAAACGGCAAATATGAATATATGTCCCTTCAGACAAAAGAGAGAATTAAACAGATTATTGATGCCACAGGATATCAGCCGAATCATCTGGCGCGCACATTGAAAAGCAAACGAAGCATGATGGCTGGCATCGTGGTTTCAGATATCGGCAGCCCTTTTACTTCGGCGGCTGTCAGAAGCATTGGTATTTCCTTACGTGAAAAAGGTTATGGAATCATCACTGCAAGCAGTGATAACAGTTATGAACTGGAAAAGGAATATCTGCGTTCTCTTATGGCACAGCAGGTAGACGGTCTTATTGTAAATACCACGATGCGCCATAATCCTTATCTGATTAGACTGGCAAACGACGGGGTTCCCGTGGTACTGTTGGATCGCAGCATTGATAACTATATGTTTGACATGGCATATATTTCAAATCAGATTCCTTTAATCCATGCCATCGAGCATTTAAAAGAAGAGGGATATGGACGCATTGCTCTATTTACACAACCCTTTGATCATGTTTTCCCCCGTGCCGCAAGACAGGAGGCTTTCCTGGAAAAAATGAGAGACTTGGGCGAAAAGGACCCTTCTAAATCCATATATGTATCTGATATATCAGATTTAGATTCCATCGCGAAACAGGTGTATGCATTTTATCAGGCTGGGGAACGGGATGTGACTCCTTCGGCCATCATAGCGGCCGACGGCATGATGTTAATGACGTGCGCACAGGCAACCCTTTCTCTGGGAATTCCCATGCCTCACGGTATAGGTCTTATGGGCTATGACGACTTGGGAAAGCTCAGTGAGCTTGGCTGGGCATCCATGGCAGGGGGAGGACTTACAACTATGACACCCTCTGTCGATAAGCTGGGTGAAATGGCAGCGGAGTTTCTCTTGGAACGCATGGTGGAGGCAAATTCTTCCAAGCGTACTTATCAGGTGGAGGCTCCCTTAATCCGGCGCGGCAGCACCGCCCATGGACGCATTGACCGTGACTTAAGCATCGGCTCGCCCAAGCCTCCCTATTGGGCAATCAATAACACACAGGGCAAGTGGTGGGTGTAGACGGAAACTTTAGATACAGAAACAGTTCGGTGCTGTTCATATTATAAAATCACTTGTGAAATACAGCAGGTGGGGCTGACTCATCGTCAGCCCCTTAAATTTTGATAGCAATTATATTGTACCATCCCGAATACGACAACAGTATGTCACTGTTGAGGAACAACCGCAAAGAAAATCAGGTCAGCCCCGCTGTCATTGATCATGCTGTGAGCATAGCCTTTGGGACAATAGTGACACAGTCCTGCCTGTACAGCTTCTTCTCCGCCATCAAACAGCATTTTCCCTGTTCCCTGTAGAAAATATATGATTTCACTGCTTGTATCGTGGGTATGCATTCCTATGGTTGCGCCCGGCTCCAGCTTTCCATAGAGAATCTTATTGTTCTTATCTACAAGCATTTTTGCCTTAAATTCTTTTTCTCCGCCGTTAAAACGGGGGAGTATGGTTTCCTCTATCTCGTCAAAATTAATGATCATATTCTTCCTCCTTTAATTTTTTAACTTCATTCCCCTGCCTCTGTTTCTTTTCTTCCCGGCCATTAAGAGATAAAATGGATGACCTTATCCATCAATGCCGGCTGGATCTCAGGATATGTAAGGGAATCAGGCATCTCATCCAACAACCGTATCATTTCTATTTCATAACCAGGCGGCATTTCTCCCAGTACTTTAACTTCACTATAAAACAACATACCAAAGGATTCTTTTGAATTTTCCACTTTCTCATCAAGATTCCGAACAGAATACACGCAGACCGGCTTCAGGATATATTCTGTTGCTCCTGTCTCCTCATAAAGTTCCCGGTTGGCAGTCGTTACGATATTCTCCTCCTTTTCCCGGTGTCCTCCAGGGATTTCATAGGTCTCCCGGTCCTTGTGCTTACAAAATATCCATTTATCCCGGTATCGGGAAACAATGACTGCAAAATCCAGTAAATGATCCTCTACGGAATCATAAAATGTAACTTTTATCATCAGGCCACCCTCCTATCTGTTATCAACTTACCATGAGCGAAAAGGAAAAACAATCTATTTCTTAAATATTTTGGTCTATGAAAAACAAAAGCAGCAGACAATCATGGATTCGAAATAAAACCATCTTTGTCCGCCGCTTACTGCAATCAATCTTTTTTTCATATATCTTATGACCTGTTTATCCTGTCATACCAATCAATGCATTTATTTGATCTTCCCGGGAGTATATCCTGCTTTTCTCACCATTTCTTTCAGCTCATCCTCTGGTATCTGATCTTTCATATGTATGACTGCCAGTTTTTTCTTCAGATCCACGGAAGCATATAATCCTTCCCGGCTATTAAACTCATTCTCCACTCTCTTTTTGCAATTGCCGCAGGTCATTCCTTCTACCTCCAGAGTTCGCGTATAGGGATAATGGGAAATATTTTTATCAGCAGCTTTAATTTTCTTGACTTCGCTGCCGCCGCTTCCGCAGCAGCCATATTTCGACCTTTTTATGGTGCTTCTTAATCCAAAATAGCAAATGACAATTAAAATCACACAGATAATTGCAGTAGACATCCTGTAACCTCCTCTGTCCTTTTTCTTCATTTTATACACGAATGCATCAATGAGATATGCCTTCCTATCCGGTTGGTTCTGGTAAAGCGGGGTATGCTTCTCATGAACTCAAGATTGAAAGATTATTTCTTTCAGCAACCCATTCTGCATTCAGCTACATTCA
>NZ_BAAJYQ010000017.1:0-241446 GCF_057543815.1 Lacrimispora sp. YZC11
TCCGAAAACTTCATTTGAATCGCTTCGCTCGACTTGCATGTGTTAAGCACGCCGCCAGCGTTCATCCTGAGCCAGGATCGAACTCTCAAATTAAATGGTGTTCAATCCGGGGTCAAAATCAACTAACTAGCTAATTTATTTCCCGTTTTACTTGTTGTTTGGTTCGTATACAATTGCTTGTATTCGTTCTGAAATTTTCTCATTCAAAGCCATCAAACATGACTTGTTTTATTAGAATTTTCAGGGTTTTACATACTGTTCAATCTTCTGTTTTCAAAGTGCTTTTTGCGTTGCTGTCTTCTGCATCGGCAACTCACTAATCATATCATGTGGCTGCTTTTTTGTCAACAACTTTTTTATTATTTTTCAATCTGTTTTAATTGATTGCCCTTGCGGTCTCTCTCGCGCTGGGTCTTTAATATAACATGTCCGTATGAGATTGTCAAGGTAATTTGTACCATTTGTTCGAACAATTTTTTCAGTGTTTCTGTTCCTACTATATATAAGCATTCGTCCTCATTTTTTCTATATTTTGTGGTTGAAAAGCAAATCTGCAAGCAAAGGCAGTTGTTCCTTTGCTTGCAGATTTGTTTTAATTGAATATATGATAGATACAACTCCCGTCTTATAGGAAGCTGCGCAGTACCCCTAGAACCATTAGATTCAGGAAGTTATGGGTGTATATAAAAGACAGCCATTTACTCGCTTCGATCTGCCGGGACAGCATTAGGCCCCACTCGGTTCCAGAGAACGCAGTGACAAGCAGACAGGCAATCCACAGGAATACAAGTCCTTCCAAGCCTCCCAGCAGGGCGCCTGCTATTTTGTTGATTCCTGATATGATAGGCAGCCTGGCAATAATATCCAGCCATCTCATGACCAGCCTTGAGAACAGATAGATGGCGGCAAACAGCAGGACGAATCCTGCGGAATTAAGGATTACATCTGCCAGATAGCTTCCAACATAGTCTGAAAACGCCTGAACTCCCAGCATCTGATACACTTCACTGTTGTTATTTTCAACGAGTGCGTTCTTGATGTTTTGGGGCAGCTTAAGATTTTCAATAATCATACGCTGGGCAGAGGGAGCTTCCAAAGCTTCCCCGGAAGGATTTTCTTCCTGTTCCAAACCTATGGATTTTTTCATATTCTCTGAAATAGTCTGCTGAAGACCTGTATTTTCCTTTAAATACCCCGTTACCGAAGGTAAAGCGACCCGGACAATGGTCAAGGATAGAACCACCGCCAGCATTGATACGACCAACCTGATGAATCCTCTGTGATGGCCATAAAGGACCATACCCAAAAGATAAACCCCGGCTGCTACAGATAACCAGTTTTCCATATATAGCTTCGTCATAATTTATCTCCTAATGAATCAACTGGATATGAAAGCATATCCAGTTGATTCATAAAGGTTGAAGGAAATCTTTCTTTCAACCTTTTGCTCCGAATACCAAACGGTTAATAGCGGATGCCACTCCATTTTCATCATTAGTATCCGTTATATAATCAGCAGCCGCATGGAGCTCTTTGCTTCCATTTTTCATAGCCACTCCAATTCCTGCCTTTTGGATCATGGAAAAATCATTTTCTCCATCTCCAATTGCCATGGTCTGCTTTCCGCTGAGCCCTAAATGGGAGGCGAGCCTTAAGATCGCCTCTCCCTTTGTCGCTCCGAGCGCATTGATCTCTAAATTGTTAGGTATGGAGGAGGTGACCAGAATATCCCCTCTCTTCTCCAATTCAGCTCTTAGTCTGGCACGTTCTTCCATATCCGGGAAAAACAGGTTGATCTTCTCCACAGGCTTGTGGTTCTTCTCCACAAACTCTATGATATTGGGATGGACATCCCTGGTCAGGCGGACCATTTCCTGTAATTCGGCCGGTAGACAGTATTCTGATAAGTGTTCATAAAAGCGGGGTTCCGTTATCCCGCGCCTGTCTATGTAGGGATCGTACATAACATGATAGGAATCCACGAGGCGCAAAAGCTCCAGTGCTTGTTCCCGGGATAGCATCCGGGTATCAATGACCGTTCTTTCTTCCATGTCCTCGATGACCGCCCCATTGGTGGTAATTGCATAACGGATTCCTGAAATGCCTTTTACTTCTTCTGGTATTCCATGTACTGTCCGGCCGGTGCACGGAACAATCCATATTCCTTTTTGAACACATTGGATGAGTGCCTTACGATTGACATCAGAAAGTTTCTTTTTACTGTCTAACAGGGTTCCATCCAAATCAATTGCAATGAGTTTAATATCCACGTTTAATACTCCAATTTAATAAATGAAATGTTCTTCTTTTAAAACAAGAAGGCCGTCTTTATCATATTTCGTGGAAAACAAACCTTTAATCCGTTTTCCAAGGGAAGGCTTTTCTGCACGGTCAGCCGCTTCTTCTATCAGACTTTCTGCATTGGCCCTGTTGAGAGGTCGTCCATCTTCTTCCATGATCTCAATTCTTTCATACAGTGCCAGCATGCTTTTTCCGGTAATGCTGCAGTCAATCTCGTTGGCATAACGACAGGCATATTGGGCGAATTCGTCAATATCCATCTCTTCTCCCTGAAAGCCAGGACCTTCCTCGTCCCGGACAGACGGGCGGAATTCTTCACCCTCTTCACCCTCTTCATAGAAATCACTGTCTCCATATACACCATCTTCATAGACACTGTCCTTATAGGTGCCGTCTTCCTTATAATCGCCCTCCTGCCAGGAATCATATTCATAATTATATTCCTGATTACCATAATCTCTGTGGGGCTCTTCTTTTAATTCTTCCTCTTTAAATGCAGGGGCCAAGGGTTTATAAACAGGCTCCTTAACAACTCTAACCGGTCTTTCCTCCCGTACCGTTTCTCTCACAGAGAAAACCGGGGCTTCTTCTCCGCTTCCGATGCACTCAAATTTGCTTGCCAGTGCAGGATGCTCCCGGTGAAGGGTCTCCATTTGTTTTGGATTATCAATAAGAACCACGATCATTCCGCTTGTATCCTGGTCCATCAATTCATTTAATTCTTCCAACGCTACCCTGGTGAGATCCCCGGCTTCCTCAATGACAAGATCTTTTCCTGCCAGCCTGTCAGCGGATGCCAGTACTCCTCGCATGGATAGCTTGGAGCCGGTGATTTTTGCCACCGGATTCTTTACATTGTTTTCACTGTGAATCTGCTTTAAGGCTTCAACCGCCATTTGAAGTCCCTTTTCAGAAGTCCTTGCCTCTATCATTAAATGATTCTGAACCGGAATTTCTTCTGGCTCGTCTATCTCTTCTTCATACAGGTCTTCAAACTCCAGATTATCCTCATCTCCATAGCTCTGGAAGTTCTGGTTCCAGACCGGGACATCTTCCTCTCCTGAGGAAGGATTTAAAGCATCATAAGACTGCTCTTCATCTTCTGTTTCATAATAGGATTCATCCGTCTGGTCATAATCATTTTCTTCGTAGCCATAATCATCACCCGGCAAATCATCGGATTCATGAAAATTATCGTCTGTGACGGCGGATTGTCCTCTGGCCTCATCCAATTCTTCATATTCCGCTTCACCGTCATAATATCCATCAATATCGGTCTCTTCCATTCCAGGGCCTTCCGGTTCCTCTTCCTCAATAACAGGCTCCGAATGATACAAAAGAGATTCCTCTTCTACAGGCGCATTGATATCCAGGGGTCTTGGTATGGCAGTTAAAGGGCGGCCTACCCTCCGGATATCCTCCAGCACTCTCGTACGTTCCAGCCTGTGTTCTTCCAGCATAACGGGTTCTTCATAGGAGATTTTTGACATTTCTCTAGCCAATGTTTCCTGAACTGCAGCCTCCTGAAGCCTCGCTTCCAGATTGTCCTCCACAGGGTTCTCACTAAATGACATGACAGGTTCCTGGGGGGCCTCTTGCTCTTCTTCATAGTATTCTTCTTCCGGCACCGGATCTCCCTTTTTACCGGAGCTGTATTCCTGCTCAACTGCCCGCAGCTTGGCTTCGTATTTGTCCCGGTTCTCCACAAGATCCATCTGGTAATTGGTCAGCGGTGCATACCGTATTTTTAAATCCATGGCCTTGTCCACATATTTTCCAAGACCAAACATCAGCATGATCCGGTCGCAGGTTTCCACGCAGCGGTCAGGCATGCCTGCAAGGCTATATAGTTCAGCCAGCTCATACAGCCATTTCTCATCCAACTCCACGCTGGTATAGGATTCCAGGGAATGGATGAGCTGCTGGGCCGGCGCTCCTTTTGCTTTTAAAATCATAAAGCGAAGAAGCTGCTGTCTGGGATCATCAGAAGCCAGGTCGCCAAATTCCTTATAATAGGCCTCCGCCTCTTCGATATTTCCCTCCTTGATCGCCAGCTCTGCCAGCTTATAAAGAAGACGTTTTCCGATGGGGGCACGCTCGAAAGCCTGGAGAAGAATCTCCTTGGCTTCCTGGTAATCCTCATTTTTCTCATAAACCACGGCCACCATGGAAAGCAGATTGGTGTTGCGGACTCTCTTCCAGTCTATTGTGTCGGCTATTTTCATGGCCGTATCATAGTCGTTTTTGCCGACCAGTTTTTTAATCTGTTCAACCTTTATATTAAACTCGTACTTATCCATTATTTGTCTCCTAATGAATCAGGCGGATATGCTTGCCTGTCCCGTTGATTCATAAACTCAAGGCTGAAAGATGTATTTTCAACCTTATATCTCCTAACAAGGCAATTGAGCTACAGTTCGACCCGTCCTTCCAGGGCCCGTAACAATGTTACCTCATCTATGTACTCTAAGTCTCCTCCAACGGGAACTCCGCTGGCTATACGGGTAACCCTGATTCCTGTCGGCTTGATCAGCTTGCTGATGTACATGGCTGTCGTCTCTCCCTCAAGACTGGAATTGGTTGCAATGATCACCTCTTCCACATCCACCTGCAGTCTCTGCATCAGTTCCTTCAGTTTTATATCTCCAGGTCCAATTCCCAGCATAGGAGAGATAGCCCCATGCAGGACATGGTAAACGCCATCAAATTTTCCTGTCTTTTCATAAGCAGCCAAGTCCCTGGTGTCTTCCACTACCATAATTACCTTATGATTGCGTTTTTCGCTCTGACAGATGGGACATTTCTCCTGATCCGTCAGGGTAAAGCATTCCTTGCAGTAACGTACATTACGTTTTGCTTCTGTAATGGATAAAGCAAGACCTGCCACTTGTTCCTCCGGCATATTGATGATATGAAATGCCAGGCGCTGTGCAGATTTACTGCCAATGCCCGGAAGCCTGGACAGTTCTTCAATTAATCTGGTTATTTGACTGCTGTAGTAATTCATAATTTCTCTCCTAATGAATCAAGCGGATATGCTTTCATATCCAGTTAATTCACAAACTTAGTTGAAAGATGTTTTTCTTTCAATCTTTAGAACGGAAAGCCTCCGCCTAAACCGCCAAGGCCGCCGGTCAGCTTCGACATGGCGGAACTGCTGTCCTCTTCCATCTCGCGGAATGCTTCATTGGTAGCTGCCATAATCAAGTCCTCAAGCATCTCGATATCATCTGGATCCACAACTTCCTGGGATAATTTAACCGCAGTCACTTCCTTTTTTCCTGAAACAGTGACTGACACGGCTCCGCCGCCTGCTGCAGCTGTATATTCCTTTTCCTCCAGCGCCTTTGTTGTCTCTTCCATCTGACGCTGCATCTTCTGAGCCTGCTTCATTAAATTATTCATATTGCCAGGCATTGCGCCTGGAAAACCGCCACGTTTTGCCATGGTGTGTATCCTCCTGCTATATTTATGATTTTTTAATCTTCAATTGTTATATCCATTAAAATATTTTCTTTTAATTCTTCATCGCTGACATAAATGGTATCAATCCGTTCCCCTCCGCCCCGAAGCCTTGTCTTAAAGGCTATAGACTTCTGGTAATGGTTTTCCACATACCGTTCAATCTCTGCAACTGTTGCCTCCCTGCTTCCGATCATGTAGTTGCTCTGTTCGGAAAAGACTACGCAAAGACAGCTCTCTCCTGCAGGCTCTACAACTGTATCCCTGAAGCTGGCCCGGATAGGTCCTCCCTGTTCCCGAATGATCTTCCCCCATTCACTGCGGATCAGATTTAAATCCTCCAATTGGCCTTTGGGCAGAGCCACCCGCTCTGCTAGGGTTAATTCGTGGACAGGGGCATTACTGCCGTCATTACCTTCCGCCGCTTTTAAGCCTTCCGGGGAAGCAATTCCCACGATACCGCTTTCCAGCTGCTTTTCTATATTGCTGATACGCTGAAGTATGGAATCCAGATTCTGTTCCATCTGGGGGCGGGTCAGCTTGATCAGGGCAACCTCAATCAGGACCCGTTTCTGAAACGCATAGCGAAGCTGATTGGACAGATCCGAAAACACCCGGATATACCGCAAAAGCGTATCATTGTCCACACGTTTGCTGTCCTCTTTTAACAAGTTTTGGTTCTCTGTTGACATATCAAGCAGATTTTCTGCATTGTCCACGGATTTTAATATTAGAAGGTTTCTTAAATACCAGATATAATCAATAACAAACTGGCCCAACTCCCTTCCCTGGATCACCAACTCCTCAAGACAGGTAATACAGTCTTTTGTCCGGTTTTCCACGACTGCCCGGAACATTGTTCCAAATACGGTGATGTCTACGGCTCCCAAAACTTCCAGGACATTGTCGTAGGTGAGAAGCTCTCCGTAATGAAATGCAATACACTGGTCCAGCAGGCTTAAGGCATCACGCAGTGCGCCGTCAGCCGCCTTGGCGATATAAGTAAGGGCACGGTCTTCCACCTGGATATGTTCTGCTTCTGTCAGCTCTTTTAAATGCTCTACAATGGTTTCCACCGTAATGCGCTTAAAATCATACCGCTGGCACCGTGACAGGACCGTCACCGGAATCTTATGGACTTCTGTTGTCGCCAGAATAAATATAACATAGGATGGAGGTTCTTCCAACGTCTTTAACAGTGCATTAAATGCTCCTGTTGAAAGCATATGAACCTCATCGATGATATAAACCCGATACTTGCCTTCTGTGGGTGGATACTGAACTTCATCCCTAATCTCCCTGATATTCTCCACGCCATTATTTGACGCAGCGTCAATTTCAACCACGTTAAGGGATGCGCCTGCTGCGATGTTCTTACAGGTCTGGCATTCCCCGCAGGGACTTCCGTCCGCCGGGTGTTCGCAATTAACCGCTTTTGCAAAGATCTTGGCAATACTAGTCTTACCGGTTCCTCTTGTTCCGCAGAACAGATATGCATGCCCGATACGTTCCGATACTATCTGGTTTTTCAATGTTTGTACGATATGGTCCTGACCCTTTACATCCAAAAAGGAAGAAGGACGCCATTTCCGATACAATGCCGTATATGACATGCCTGTTGACTCCTTATTCGTCGCCGAAGCTAATGCCTATCATCTTGGCTTCCTTAACGATAGAGCTTTCCGGATCGACGGTTTTTAATTTTCCAGCTACATCGGCTAACGGAATCTTAACAATCTCATTGTTATTCACCGCTACCATATATCCGTATTCTTTGTTATTTATGAGCTTTGCTGCCTCAGCCCCAAGGCGGGTGGAAAGCACTCTGTCGTAGGGGCATGGATCGCCGCCTCTCTGCATATGGCCTGGTACGGTAACCCGCACTTCTTGTCCGGTGCGCTCCGTGATCTGGGCCCCGATCTCATATGCTACAGAAGGATAAACCACTCCGGTCTTCTTTTTTTCTTTTAATTCTTTTTTCGTCAGGCAGGCATCTTCCTTGGAAATTGCCCCTTCTGCCACAGCAAGAATGGAAAATTTCTTACCGTTTTGGGCCCTGCTTTTTAATGCCTTGACCACGATATCCAGATCGTAAGGTATCTCCGGCAACAGGATAATATCAGCCCCGCCAGCCAGCCCTGCATACAGGGTGAGCCAGCCGACCTTGTGACCCATGACTTCCACGATAAAGACTCGTCCATGGGAAGCTGCCGTCGTATGGATGCAATCAATGGCATTGGTAGCCACATTGATAGCGCTCTGGAAACCAAAGGTAACATCGGTCCCCCACAAATCATTGTCAATGGTCTTGGGAAGGGATACAACATTCAGCCCCTCTTCCTGAAGGAGATTAGCCGTTTTCTGGCTCCCATTGCCGCCTAATACCACCAGACATTCCAGTTTCAGCTTTCTATAGGTGTGTTTCATGGCTTCCACTTTATTAAGACCGTTCTCGTCAGGTGTCCGCATAAGTTTAAACGGCTGTCTGGATGTACCAAGGATTGTTCCGCCCTTTGTCAGAATTCCGGAAAAATCTTCCGGCTTCATTACACGGTACTCTCCATAAATCAGCCCTTTGTAACCGTCCTCAAATCCAACAATCTCAATATCGCCGGCCATCCGGTACAGTGCCTTTGCTACGCCGCGCATGGTGGCATTCAGGCTCTGGCAGTCGCCTCCGCTTGTCAGCATTCCAATTCTTATCATGAAAGCACACCTCTTTTTTTGATTAGATTTGTCATTGGGAAATAGGTAGTATTATACCCATTTTATAATTATAATACAAAGGGGAATGTGGGGCAAGGGAAAACTTTATTTCATAAGAAATGTAAGAAAATATTAAAAATGGTAATTGCTAATTGCAAAAGACACCGCAGAACAGTTTCCTGCTCTCCGGCGTCTGATAATTCTTTATATTTTAATCCGTGCGTCTCACTTTGAACCGCTATCACAGGCGTTACCCTGGCAGTTAACTCGGTCCAGGCACCCTCACGGCACACAGAAGGTTTCACTTAGTGCTGCTGCATTCCTGCCCTGACACAGTTCATGAAGATCTGTTGCGTAAGACCCAAACGTCATCGCCACTTACCAGGGGCAGCCCTACAATAGACAGCCCTGGGTGAGACATCACCCCTGCTAGAGCGGATTGCAGGTACAGGGCACCGCTATCTCCCCGGCTGCACGGAAACTTTATGACATGTATTGGTTTAATCGCACTTTAGTATACATGGAAACGGACGGGTTGTCAAGGAGTTGAGGAGGATTTATCATCCGGCTTCTTCTTGTTCCTTTCCCGCAGCTCTTTAAAAAAATCTTTCATCATTTGAGAACAATCTTCTCCCAGAACTCCTGTTTCTGTTTCAACCTGATGGTTAAAGCCCTCCTCGTGAAGCATATTAAGCACCGATCCCGCACAGCCTGCCTTTGCATTCATGCAGCCGATGACGACTCTGGGGATCCTTGCCTGGACAATGGCACCGGCGCACATGGGACAGGGTTCCAGGGTCACATACATGGTGCAGCCCTCAAGTCTCCAATCCCCTATTTTTCTGCAGGCCTTACGGATGGCGTTGATCTCCGCGTGGGATAAGACATTTTTATCAATGGTACGGCGGTTATATCCGCGGGCAATGATCTTATCTTCATAAACAATGATGCAGCCGATGGGGACCTCACCTATGGCGCCTGCCTTTTCTGCCTGTCTTATTGCTGCGCGCATATATTTCTCATCTGTTGTCATATTCGTTCCTCTTTGCTTAGCAATTTTATTGCCCGCTCTTTCCGGGCATATAGGGAAATCTCCATGGGTATTTCAATATTATCGCCCGTACTTTCCAGGCATATAGAAATACACGCAGGGATTGGTTTATATGCTTTTTAGGCATAAAAATATGCCCGCAGGATGTTTACGTGTGGTATACTGTTGTATTATAACACGAAACAAAGGAATGGTGAAGGTATGAAACTATGCGGTCTTCAAAAAACAACGCTTCTGGATTTTCCCGGCCACGTGGCAGCCACGGTCTTTCTCGGCGGCTGCAATTTTCGCTGCCCCTTCTGCCATAACAGCGAACTGATCGGCAGCGAGGCAAAGTCCATGTTCAGTGAAGAGGAGATTTTAAGTTTTTTAAAGAAACGAAAAGGAATTTTAGAAGGAGTCTGCATTACAGGGGGAGAACCCACCCTGGCTGAGGATCTGGAACCCTTTATCCGGAAAATACGGGATCTGGGGTATCTCATTAAACTGGATACCAACGGCTATCGGCCGGAGGTCTTAAAAAAGCTGGTTTTAAGTGGACTTTTGGACTATGTGGCAATGGATATTAAAGCCGGCAGGGAAAATTACCCAAAGGCGGCGGGAATAAGGGACCTAAAGATGAAGGACATTGAGGAAAGCGTTGCTTTTCTCCTTAACGGAACCGTCCCTTTTGAATTCCGCACAACAGCAGTAAAGGGGATCCACAGCCTTCGGGATTTTATAGATATCGGCGAATGGCTGACAGGTTGTCCCCATTATTATCTGCAAAACTATGTGGACTCGGACCAGGTCCTATGTCCCGGCTTCCAGTCATTTTCAAAGGAAGAGCTGGATAAATTCTTAAACATCTTAAAGCCCTTGATTCCCAATGCCATGCTTAGGGGCGTTGAGGATTAATCAGGGTATGCCGACAGGGGGCTTAAATTAGCCCCCTAATTTTACATCGGTATACCAGAATCCAAACCGGCCGTCTTCCATTGGCTGCTCCTTGGACAGCACGAAATTCGGAAAACCGAACATGGAAGCCATATATCGCTCGTTGCTGTAATAATGCCCTGGAATTCCCAGAAGGTAACGAGGCTGCCCGCTTGGGTTCAATAGTTTTGCAAGGATTAAGTAACGGTAATTGTAGTATCCATGCAGAAGGAAGCTGTTATTGCCATAGACCCAGGCATCTCTTGGAAGAATACCGATATCCTGGGGCTTGATGGTCAGAATTTCACAGCCATCCTCATAATCAAATGCAAGAATCCTTGTATGTTCACGTTTCAACTTCTCCCAGATCATATGATGGGTGTTATCTTCCTGGATTTCATTTTGGCGAAGGCGCTCTAATTCATCAGGATTTCCCAGCTCTGGCCGTACCTCCTGATTGTCCATGCTTTCTTTTATTACAGCATCTGCCCGGTAACAAATGGTTTCACCAATCCCATCCTGGGCGCTGAAGGGATAAGGCTCACTGAATACAGCTTCCCTCTCCTGGACATCCACTGCTTCTCCAGCCTCTTGCTCAACTTCCATCTCCTGCATTTCACTGGGTATGTCTTCCTGTCCGTCATTTTGCCAATATCCGGACACCTGCTCCACAGCTGACTGCATGGTACTATGTTGGACTTCCGGCTCCCAGGGTTGTATCGGCTCTCCATAATCCCCGGCTCTTAACTGCTCTGCGCCCGGCTCTTCCATGTACTGTAAGTCTTCCGCAGGTTCCTCCGTGTACACGCCGTCCTCATCTGGCTTCTCCGTGTACTGCAGGCCGTCTGCGTCTGGCTCCTCCGTGTACTGCAGGCCGTCTTCGACTGGCTCCTCTGTATACCGCAAGCTGTCTTCGTCCGACCTCTCCTCATCAGACGTGATCCATTCCTGTTCACGATCTTCTGATTCTGCATTTACCAATTCCTCGCCGTCATATTCGGCAAAATCCATATCCCCATCGGCTGGTACCTGGTCTTCCGTCTCCAGGTTCTCTACCTGCAGATCTTCCTCTTCCGGCAGTTCCTGTTCTTCGGCAGCCGAAACATCCTCTTCAACCGTCCGGTCATTGGAGGAAGCTTCAACCCTATCCTCTTCCTGTGAAATCTCTGCCTTGGAAGTCTCCCGGAGTTTATCAGGCTCCAGCGGGAATTCTTCCTCGATCTCACGTACCGCCCGTTTTATCTGTTCTTCTGAAATAACGGTCTGTTCCTTCTCCGAAACAACTTTAGCCGCACTCTCTAAATCGACTTCCGCCGCATGGGCAACAGCATCTTCCCAAATGGTCGTATAGGAACGCCATGTATTTTTCACATCATGGATGGTCAGTCCGTAGCACTGATCCACGTTAATTCCGGAGTGCTCTATATCACCTGCCGATACCACAGTCCTGAATTCGCCGGAACCCCCGCGTATAAAAATATTGCCAAGGAATATTTCCTGGTCTGCGGCTAATAAGTATACTCCAATATCATTGCCGCCCACATATATCCTTTTGACACTGACCGTAATCTTGCACTGGACCCCTCTCGTCTCTATCTTGGCAAATCCGATGTTTTTTCCTTTGACTGCGCCTTCATAGGCATAAATATATGAGATTAGTCTTCGATAATTAGGCATGCCATCACTCCTTTATAATTATTTTATGCAAAATGCCATTGCATCTATGACACAAAAATGCTATCCTTATGAAAAGAATGTATAAAATTTTTTTTCAACGTATGGAGGGATAGAGAAATGAAGCTTTATCGCGCGAAGGACTACAACGATATGAGCCGTAAGGCCGCTAATATTATATCTGCTCAGATAATTATGAAACCGAACTGCGTTCTGGGACTTGCTACCGGTTCCTCTCCCGTCGGCACCTATAAGCAGTTAATCGAGTGGTTCAACAAAGGGGATCTGGATTTTTCCCAGGTAAAGACTGCGAATCTGGACGAATACAAGGGACTTACCAGGGATAACGATCAAAGCTATTATTATTTTATGCGTGAAAATCTGTTCCGTCATGTAAACATTGACGAAGCAAATGCCAATATACCCGATGGAATGGAAGCTGATGCCACCAAAGAGGCTGCCCGCTATGAGGAAATCATTAAAGGACTTGGCGGTGTTGACTTACAGCTCTTAGGACTTGGGCACAACGGCCACATTGGCTTCAACGAGCCATCCGACATCTTCCCAAAAGATACACATATAGTGGACCTTCAGGAAAGCACCATCGAAGCCAACAAGCGTTTCTTCGCTTCGATTGAGGAAGTTCCGCGCCAGGCCTATACCATGGGAATCGGTACCATTATGAGAGCCAGAAAGATCCTGCTGATCATCAGCGGAGCTGATAAAGCGGACATCCTTCATGATGTAATCTGCGGACCGGTTACTTCCCGTGTTCCGGCATCTATTTTACAGCTTCATCCGGATGTTACCATTGTTGCAGACGAAGCGGCTCTTTCCAAGATGGAAAACATTTAAACCAAGCATTATAATCTTCTGATGCAAAATTATATGACAGTATCTGCCCGGCCGCTCCTGCGCCGGGCTTTTTTTTCCAATTCTAAGAGTGGACATTGCGATTGCGCAAAACCGTAGTTTCACCAGAAATTTTAAGGAATATGGAAACGTACCTGAAGTTTTTAAAGGGCATGTTTTCCTTTGGATGGCAGGGAAATTAACGGTTGGATTTTTTCTGGAAATAGTGTAGAATGAGTGTAAAACGTAAGATAAGGAGACGGTTAATATGGCATATACATTTACAAAAGATTTGGAAACCGGCAACCCGTTAATTGATTCCGAGCATCGCCAGCTGATTGATGCAGTCAATAACCTGCTTGCCGCCTGCTCTACAGGGAAAGGCCGCGCAGAATTGGCGAATACTACCAAATTTCTGCAGGACTATACTGCAAAGCATTTCGGCAATGAGGAAAAGCTCCAACTGCAGAATCAATATCCAGATTATGTAAACCACAAGCGTTACCATGAAGAATTCAAAAAAGTGGTCGCAGGAATCTGCGCGAAGCTGGAGAAGGAGGGCCCGTCCATCGCCCTGGTCGGTGAAGTCAACAGCGCCATAGCGGGCTGGCTGATCAACCACATCAAGAGAGAAGATGTCAAGGTCGCTGCTCATATTAAAAGCAGGTCTTAGTCTTCCAGAATAAAAATGCATCTCAAACCGATATTTTGACAAAACAGGCTGGGAAACAAAACAACGCTCCGGCAGAAGGAAGGAATACGATTATGAAATATCTAAATTGCGCATACTGTATGAAGGGTGAGCTTGTTGCAAAGTTCGGCTATCCCATTTGCGAAATGGAAACAGGATTTTTATATTTATTTAAAGAGCAGAGCAAAAAGGGCAGAGTTATCCTGGCTTATAAAGACCACGTCAGCGAACTGGTGGATATTGCGGAAGAGGAAAGAAATGCCTTTTTTGCTGATGTTGCCAGGGTTTCCAGGGCTGTCCATAAAGTATTTAACCCGGATAAGGTGAATTACGGCGCTTACGGCGATACCGGCTGCCACCTTCATATGCACATCGTTCCAAAATACAATGACGGGGACGAATGGGGCGGTACCTTTACCATGAATCCGGACAAGGTATATCTCACAGATAAAGAATATGAGGATATGGCGGCTGCCATACGAGCCGCATTATAAGAAAGAAATAATACTCATGAGGAGGATATCGGATCATGTTAGATGAAATCAGAACACAGGCTACAATGGCTGCAAAAGAGCTGCTGGAAGCGTCACATTTAAATGAAAAGGACTTAGTCGTTATCGGTTGCTCCTCCAGTGAGATATCCGATCACAGGATCGGTTCCCATTCCAGTGCGGAAATCGGACAAACTGTCTTTTCCGCCATTTATGAGGTTTTTAAAGAACAGGGAATTTATGTTGCAGCCCAGTGCTGCGAGCATTTAAACCGGGCTTTGATCCTGGAAAAAGAGGCAGCCATTCTATATGGCTACGAACCGGTCAATGTGGTGCCCCAGGTAAAAGCCGGCAGCTCCCTTGCCACTGCTGCATACCAGACCCTGCAACACCCGGTAGCGGTAGAATCCATCAGGGCCCATGCCGGAATTGACATCGGCGACACCTTGATCGGTATGCACTTAAAGGCCGTGGCCGTTCCGGTCCGTATTAAGACCAGGTACATCGGTGCTGCCCATGTGGTCACCGCCCGTACTAGACCGAAATATATTGGCGGAGTCCGCGCCTGCTATGACGATTCCTTGGGATAAACAAAACAGTGACCGCAGCATCAGGAATTTAGGCTGCAGCCTGCATAGCTATTTACACAGCGCAAAAAAAGCGCGCCTTGAGATTGCTTTTACAGCTAATCAAGTCGCGCTCTTTTACGCTTTTTATAAAGCTATTTTATGGCGGTTTCTTTGGTTCCGTTCATTATTCCATGGTAGCATGTGTAAAGAACCAGAAGCCGTATGGGGAGTGCCATGTACCCTTTAATTCAGGTTTCTGCAGGTAGAAATCGCTGGAGTATACAAGCGGTGCAACCGCTGCGTCTTCCATGATCATCTTTTCTGCTGCATGAAGCTTCTCATAATGCTCTGCCTTATCAGCCGTATCACGGGCCTGATTTAACAGACTGTCCACCTCGGGATTGGAATACTTTCCGTCGTTGTTTCCGCTCTCTGAGGTGAATAAGTTCAGCATATTGGAAGGATCGTCATAGTCATATACCCAGCCACCGCGGGCGATCTGGAAGTCACCGGCCCTACGGGTTGGTGCGAAGGTAGACCATTCAACAATCTTAATATCCATTCTAATGCCCAGCTCGCTCCATGCGCTCTGAAAATATTCTGCAATCGGTTTATTGTAACCGGCTTCGTTGGTCATATATTCGATCACCGGGAAGCCTTTTCCGTTTGGATAGCCTGCTTCTGCCAGGAGTTCTTTTGCCTTATTAAGATCTTCTTCATAATTGTTTACGTTAAAGTAATCACCGCCGTTGTTCTTTCTGGTGACTTCTTCAAAGGAAGAACCGCCTTCCACATCAGAAATACCAGGGCCTACAAAGTTGGTAGCCGGTATAACAGTTCCTGCCATTACGGTACTGGCGATGTACTCACGGTCAACTGCAAGGGTTAATGCACGGCGTACCAGCGCATTGTCAAAGGGTGCCTTTGTAACGTTGTAAATCGTATAGGAAGTAGCCATACGGGGTTCCAGGTGATAATCCGGCTTGCCCTGAAGGCTTGGGATCTCATCAGTAGGAACATCCTTGATCATGGAAACTTCACCAGTCTGATAAGCGCTGTAAGCCGCATTGGAATCTTCCATAAGAACAAATTTTAAGGTGTTTAAGGTTATAGTATCTGCATCCCAATAATTTTCATTTTTAGCAAAGGAAATATGGGAACCTGGTACCCATTCGATCATCTTTAATGGTCCGTTGGAAATATAGGTATCAGGAGTTAAGGACCACTGGTCACCCTTTGCCTCAACGACATCCTTTTTCACAGGAGCCATGCTGGCATGGGTACAAATTTTATCAAAATAAACGCAGGGAGAAGCAAGCTCCACTACAAAGGTTTTCGCATCAGATGCGGTTACGGCCAGGGCATCAACGTTTCCTGCTGCTGCATCCTGATATCCTTTTACCATAGAAAGCATGTCTGCTGCATAAGGAGCTGCTGTCGCAGGATCTGCCAGACGCTTCCAGGAATATACAAAATCTTCTGCGGTAAGCTCAGATCCGTCACTCCATTTCAAACCATCACGTAAATGGAACGTATAGGTAAGTCCGTCATCACTCACATCATAGGTCTCTGCCTGACCGGGAATAATATTATTATCCTTATCAAAGGTTAAAAGTGTCTCAAATGCGTGCAGGATCATATTAGCTGCATCAATTGACGAATTTAAGGCCGGGTCAATAGTCTCCGGATCAGGACCGATCTGTACTGCCAGATCAAGACCTCCGGCTTCGGTATTTCCTGCTGCTTCTGTTTTCTGTGTTCCGTTGCCAGCTGTACCGGATTTGCCGGAACCGCCGCATGCTGTCAGGATCATCCCTGAAGCAAGGACTGCCGCTAATACAAGCGCCATTTTCTTCATATCTGTTCCTCCATATCTGCTTTATTCTTGCGTCCGTCCTTGACAGACAACGCAGGATCTAGCATACCACAGAAACAAGGTTCTTGCAACGAGGAAATTTCTGACATCCCTTCATTCTGCGCAGTGTTATCATGGTAAATCAGTAAAGGGCCGGACATTTCCAGGTATGGAAATGTCTGGCCCACAAAGACATTTTTATATTTTATCAGCGGTATGAGGTCTGCACTGCCTTCATTAAAACCTTTGGTTCCTTCACATAGGGGGTGACCGGACAAATCTTTTTATTTGCTCCCATCAGCGTGTAAACAGCGATTCTGGCGGCCCGGACTGAATATTCCTCGGTAAATACCATGTCGTCCGGAATCTCCACAAACTGGCTTACCATAGCGAAATTGGTAGAGCCTGCAGGAACCACCTTCGGGCGGTCTGTCATTTTGCGGGGCTGGAACTGGGCATCAACATAAGGCATCATGCAGGGAATGACATTGACCACATCTGCCAGGATCTCATCCTTACGGTTTTCCATATGAAGATGATGGAGAAGTTCAATAAGCATTTCTTCTCCTGTACAATCCTTCATCGGTTTCTTTATGAAGTCTCCTTCGCGGTCTGTATAAAGCCCATATCCCCAGAAGATCGTCTGGTCCATAGGCTGATTGATAAAGTGAGGCTGAGCAGCCACAACTATGCTCATCAGCCAGTTGGAATCCTTAAAGGTCATAAGGGCTCCGCTTCCAGGTACATTGCCGGAGTAGTCTTCTATCATTTTAAGAAGCTTGTTTCCGCGGCTTGTTACGGTAAAGCTTTCCCAATTGGTCTCATGAACGTCGCCGAAGAACGGATAAGGATTTCCAAGGCTAGGCTTCTTTGCAGATACTTTGGTCCATAATTCCCCGGATATTGGCCTTAAAACAGGCTCCGGAGCGGGAGTATGCAGATCTCCCAGGGTCGCACTGTCAGTCATACAGGCATTTGTCATGATGCAGATTTCGCCATCTTGAAGCTCGATCTGCCTGTCTATGCCGTTATCCTTTAAATAAAGCACTTTAGCTGTAATTCCTTCTCCGTCTGCAAAATCTATATCAGTAACCGTACAGTTTTCCGCAAAGATAACTCCCTGTTTTCTTAAATAGTTTTCCAGAGGGCGGATGACACTGTCATACTGGTTTAATGGTGTTCTTGTTACCCCTTCCAAAGTTTCGATCCTGGAAAATTCCAGAATCATCCGGCGCATGTAGCGGCGGAATTCAAAAAGGCTGCTCCATTTCTGGAATGCAAAAGTGGTCTGCCACATATACCAGAAATTCGTTGTAAAGAAATGAGGCATGTCAGCGAACCATTCTTCAATGGTCATATCATCCAGCTTTTCTTCCGGAGTATTCATAAGCTTTAACATGGCCATGCGCTCCTGCTGTGTAAATCCCATGCTCTTCACATCAAGGATGGTACCATTCTTGTCCACAAGTCTTGCCTTTGCATGGGTGGGATGGGCATGGTCAAAGCTTAAGATCTCTTCAGCCACGCTCCGGGCTGGGTTATTTAAAGAAGGGATGGAACGAAACAGTTCCCAGAAGTTTTCGTATGTCTCTTCATTGAGCATACGTCCGCCCCGGCATACAAAGCCCTTTTCCGGTGTTCCGATGCCATCGTTGCTTCCTCCAAGAATATGCATTCCTTCAAATATTGTAATCTGGTCTCCCGGCATGTTGCAGTCGCGTATGAGATAAGCCGCTCCTGCCATGCTCCCCAGACCGCCGCCTACAAAATATGCTTTTCCCGGAGCCTGGCCGTTTTCCTGATGCATCATGTTTTCTTCATTCTTTAAATCCATCTGTTTCTTTGAATAATCATAGGCTTTTTTTGCAGCTACTCCTGCTGCAGTTGCCGCAGCTCCCCATGCAAGCACTTTTCCGAAATTATTTTTTCCTCTCATATGCAACGCTCCATTCTTTCTATGAATTGTGATAACTGATACGCTTATATTATCATACTTCATTTTATCCGTCACCATACATGGTTTTTCAGTTGTATAAAAAAACGACATCAGGGAAATGATGTCGTAAAACCAGACAATTCTTCGATTTTGTCTATAGAAGATTTTTTTACCTTATTTTAATATAAATATAATGAAAAAGGAGGACTTTTTATGTCGGCCACTATACACAAACACATCCGGGAGTCCGTCCTGAAAACGGCGCTGCTCCACCAGTTAAGAAACGGGCAGAAATCACCGGAGCGGACAGCCCGGAACTTAGAAGAGCTGCTGGAAAAATTCAGTCCAATATCTGCAGAGCTCTTTTCTTATTCTGATCTGGTTGCGCTCATTAAAAGCTGTTCTAAGGAAGAATGCCTGGATATCATCATGCATAAGCTTTCTTAAAGCTCCGCCTGGCTCCGGAGATAACCGGCACGCTCCGTAGCCCTGGCCAGGCTTTTTAAGCGATCCGCCACAAGCCGCGGTTCCGTCTTCATTCCCTTCTCCACCCAGTCAACGATAATCCCGCAGATGCCATATGAATAAAATTCTGCATCAAAATCCTTCTCCTCCATGGTAAGTTTCTTCTTTTCATCCAGCTTTATAATCGCTTCGGAAAACAAGGCTTTTGCCATCTCGAACAGATAACTCTCAAAGGTATGTTCCTGTTCTTTCATGGTATTGATATAAAAGGCTTTTTCCTCTTTCATGTTCTGAAGCAGTTCATAGATCTTCTGGTCCCAGTTCTCAAGAGTAATGTCTTCTGCTATTTTTGCAAAATTCTCATTGTAATAGATCCAGCTTAAAAGTTCATATTTATCCTGAAAATGATAATAGAAGGTCTGCCGGTTTAATCCCCATACGGATGTAATATTGGATATGGATATCTTATCAAAGGGTTTTTCTCTGCATACCTGTTTTAAGGCTTCCGCTATTGCGCGTTTTGTAATCAGCGAATCCGACATAATCCCTCCTGCTCTATGAACTTTTCATTCCTGTAAAATAGTTGCTGAGGGAAGCAAACTGCTTTAAAGTCAATGCCTCTCCCCGCACGGATGCCCCAAGCCCAAGGCTTTCAACCGCCTCTGCGATCTGTTCCTTTGTAAAGGGAACCTCCGGTGAATTGTTTAATCCGTTTTGAAGCGTCTTTCTTCTCTGGTTAAAGGAAGCGCGGATCAGCCGGAACATAAGTCCCGTATCCTCTGCCTTTACAGGCGGCTCTTTGTAGCGGGTCAGCCGGATCACCGCAGACCCCACATTTGGACGGGGCATAAAGCAGTTAGGCGGGACGTTTGCCACAATATAGGGCTTTGAATAATACTGGACCGCCAGGGAAAGAGCGCCGTAATCCTTGGAGCCAGGCCCTACCTGCATACGGTCTGCCACTTCCTTCTGGACCATGACCGTAATATTGTCTATTGGCACCATGTTTTCAAAAAGGCCCATAATAATTGGGGTCGTGATGTAATACGGCAGATTTGCCACTACCTTGATGGGACGTCCGCCGTTATACTGCTCAGCTATCTGATTGATGTCAACCTTAAGAATATCATTATGGATAACGGTCACATTCTCATAGTCTGCCAGGGTTTCATTGAGAATGGGAATCAAGTTGGAGTCGATTTCCACTGCTACCACATGTCTGGCGTTTTCAGCCAGGTACTGTGTCATCGTGCCGATCCCCGGCCCGATTTCCAGAACGCAGTCTTCCTTTGTTACGCCTGCTGAGGCTATGATTTTATCTAATACATGAGTGTCTATTAAAAAATTCTGTCCAAATTTCTTCTGGAATGCGAATTCGTATTTCCGAATGATCTCAATCGTTTTTTGGGGATTTCCTAATTTACTTTGCATATAGTATTTTCCAATCATTTTTTATTAATTTATGGTATCTTATTATGATCTAAAAGTCAATGATTTATAGACAGGCCCAGAATGCTAGGCCTTTTATAAGATTATACCATATAATTCCTTTTGACTTCTCGAACGTAAGTTCGTATAATCTTCTTAAAGGTGAGGTGATATAAACTATGACAGGAACGTGTGGACTTGCACCAGATATAAATAAATGTCCTAACTACAATGCAGATACGGAAAGTTGTGCTGTCAATAATGATGTATGCGGTTTTTTTAGGGAAATAGGCGAGGAAAACGAAGAAAAAGCGGAATACAAAAGAGAACCACGATGGTACGAACAGTTTTATAATAGGTAGAAATCTATATGGGAGTTTTCGGAATCGGGACAAATGTAAAAAGAATTGATAGTGGTATTATAAGAGGCAAGACATACCCAATTGCTTGCATGGCTTGGTATGCTCCTGATCGCCCACCGTGTCCACTGATTTTTAAATTTGAGGGCGAGGACGGCATTTTACAGACTATAACTGGTGTTAAAATAAACTGTACTGACTATAAATGTTATTACGGTGAGCAGGTTAATGAGTATAAATGTGACGCAGTTCTTGGTGGCATACGGTATGGATTTAAGCTAATTTTTTATATAATGGATAATAGATGGGTTATGATAGTTTAATGAAATACGGCGGGCCCGGAATACATCGGATACCCGCCTGTATTTTCCTCAAAAAGCCCCGGTTTCCCAGGGCCATTCCATTACTTATTGTATTCGTTTACTTCAAAGTTAGAAATTTGTTCATACGCAAGGTAATCTTTTCGACTCGTGAATGAAGCTTTGTTATAATCTTTTTCAATCATATAGGCTGGGCCTGAAGCCGCTTTGCTGTTATACCATGTGATAAAGTCGTTGATTTCATCCATGGTCATTTCGTACTCCTTCCGCTCGCCGGTCACCATGGTAATGACAAGTAGAGCCCGATTTCCTGTAATTTGTACTGGAGCTATTTCTTTTATGGTAAAACCTGTATAAGTCACCATTTCCTGTGAAAAGTTATAAAAACCAAATTTTCCAGATTGAAATGTCTTATCTGTAATAGTTATATCGTCTATTACTTTAGTTCCCTCTTTTACAACAATATTAATTTCTCCTTTATCTGTATATGTAAGTGCAAAATGATAAAGAGTTTTATGAGCGTAAGCAATATTATTATGGTATAATAGTTTTATTTTATTTTCACTACCTGATGTCGACCATAGGTCAGCTTCATTAACTGCAGAATCTGTATTTACTACTTTAACACTCATTCCTTGTTTACCGCTATCTCCAAAAATATTGTCATACCCACCTGCCTGTTTCCAGTCAAACAAATAATAATGGCCTACATCTTTATAACCAAAAACAAAACCTATAAAATCGTCATCATCTAATGTATCGACACTGAAAGATCCCTCTATTTTCGTATTTATGCAATCTACATCGCTTATAAATGCTGTAGCTTTAGAATGAAGAGTTTGTGTCACAGAAGTTTTTTTGTCATCTAGTTTCCAATTAGGATCTACAGGACCTTGACGGTCCTTTGCTAAAATAACACTGCTCCAATTAGATAAATCCATCGGCTTAGCTTCGGTCGCAAAACAATTCATATTGGTTGCTAATGATACCAAAAAAAACACAGCTGTAAAACAAAATAATTTCTTTAAGTTTTTCATATTTTTCCTCCAAGTAAATTTTATATAATTATATAATCATTGTTAATTAATTTAAAGACTTATAATGTCTATCTAATAGTATTAAAATTAAAGGTTTCACTCTTTAGTTATTTAATTAATCCTCTCAATTCAGTTTATATTAAAGTGTTGAAAATTCTCCTATGCACTGCACACCAGCCAGATCTGATACATACAACGCACATTCCAACGGATGCCCCGCTCTCGGCTCAAAGTAGTAATCTTTCCCATCGATTACTTGCCAACTTGTTACAGCATATCCGTCCTTATTGAAATAGTACTTATGGCCATTGATGGTCTGCCAGCAGGACTTATAATATGTACTCTTAGTATCAGCATACCACCAACCATTCTTATCATGATTCCATCCTAGAGTATATTCGGCAGGAGCTGCAAGAGCAGCCTTAAAACCGTCCCAGGTATGCTGAGTGTGATTCCATACATAAGGATTTGGACAAATCTTCCCCGTTACATCATGATGACGGATCACCCGGTCCACAGGTATGTTATATTTCGCCATCAACTCCTTGGTCAACGCAATCGCTGCCTTTACCGTAGCGTCCTCAAAATACCAGTCCCGGCTTGTGTCTGCCAGATTTCCACTGCTATTTCTTACACACATTTCAATACCAATACTGTTCTGATTCCTGCATTCCGGGTGAACGTATGATTTTGCCCCACTATGCCATGCAATGTTCTGATCTTCAACGGACTGCCAGACCTCTCCGTCAAACCCAACATAATAATGGGCGCTGGCCCCAATGTATTGGGAGGCGTAATATTTGCAGTTTGCTTCTGCTCCCCCAAGAGCTCCTACATAGTGGATTACAATGTACCTAATGCGATCCGCAGTGCCGGTATTATAATTATAAGGTGTAAGTAATTTCTTGATCTGCATATTTCCTCCAATCGAAAAGGCCCAGGATCACCCGGGCCCGAAAAGTTGTGATATTACAACCGTCCTGCAGATTTCACAGGGCGGATTATTCTGTTACTTCTGCCTTTTTCTTTAATATGTCAATGGCTTTGATCAGCACCGCAGGGAGCGGCAGGCCCATAAGCCCGGCATTCTCCACGATGGAGATCAACTCGTTTGCCATGAATCCAATAATCACCATGTCCCGTATGTAATTAGTCCCGATGGCCAGATCCAGACGGTAGGCGATCAGGACAAACAGGAGGGTCATTCCTTTGCGGCACAATCCCTTAAAGCCAGCTTTTGATTCCAGAGCCCCGGTTTCTGTTTTGGTACTCCTCTTGAAGATTCCGGCCACCGCTAATCCTGAAAGAAAATCAATGACCATAAAAAGGACCAGAGTACCGATCCCGGTATCCCAGCCCCCAAATAATGATGCTATGAAGCTGCCTACCACCCCCGCAGCTGTACATAATGTATTTTTCATATTTCCCTCACGCTTTCTTATATTCATTCCCGGTGATATCCAGGTATTCTTTTTCGGTGATCCAACGTTCCACAGCATTCCATACCATTCCCTCTGACCACAAACCTGCTTTGTAAAAATCTTTGACCTTATCATAATTTTTGCTCATTGTGTTATACCTCCTCTACGTCAATACCGGACATCATGGAAAGATACGCTACCTGGGCATTTAAGCCGACAATCTGTTTACTTTGTCTATTTATTTCGTCCTGCATTGTTGGCAGCCTGTACTCAACAACCAGTACTGAACCCAAGACCTCAACGTTACCATACACCGGTTTACCATCATCGTCAGTTCCGATTTGTTTCTCCTCAATGCCCACTGGAAATCCCGACTGTGGCTTGATTTTACCAGTATAGATCAGGTTATCTTTTCTCCATTCCTCCTGACCTTCCCTATCATATTTGACAATGGTATTGCTAGAGGATAAAGCCTTGTGTATAGTGTCAATCGTATTTGATCCGATGATGATCGACACTGTTCCTGTATCACTTGCACGATCTAAGCTACAACTACCTGCTGCAATGTCCATAGTTGTTTCACCTACTTTAATACTCTCCTGTTTCATAATAATTCCTCCTTATTGTGTTGTCATATAAGTTGCATTAAAAAGGGTTTCTGTCCCTGCTGAAATATTGGTCCTTAAATAAAGGTGGATACGACCAGTAGAATCGAGCCAACAATTTTCCACGGAACCTTGTGGACCGAAAGTTATTATCACATTGACACCAACAGGCGGTGGGAATCCACTTATGACATAATCGGTACCTGTACTTAGATTTGCAGATACTGCCACTCTACACAGGATAGTCACTATTGCTGCTCCATTACGGTTCCCATGTCTTACATACCCACCAGTCAAGGTGCCCCAAGTACAGGATAAACCAGATGTACCCATGTCCCATATCTGAGTGCCGTTATCGTTGAATGTACGACCACCGTTACTCCAAATTTCATTTGAAACCGTCCCTGCTGGTTGGTTACCAATCTTACTCACTATCGACCCATACGATGGTGTTATCCCATAAGCGTTAGTTGATCCTGGTGCCCAACTCTCGGAAGATATTCTGCTATTAACCACATTTATTGCAGAATATTTATTTGCTATCTTGCAACTGGAAGCACCACCACCGGATTCTCCGAAGTATATACCATTGTTCGAAGATAATGCCGTTGCTTGGCAATATCTAAATAATACATTATGACTTCCCCACGTAATAAACGCTGTCATAGTAGCTGTGGTGGCAGTAAAGCCATTCACCTGTACATACGATCCACAATACTTAACAAATACCAATCGTACCTTACATGTATCCGCCAAGGTATCCTTCGATGAACTAAGTAACTGAAGTTCTCCACCATGGAAGGATAGAATATTTACATCTTCATCATATGTACCTGCTGCTACCTGTATAATCGCTATATGTCCGTTTAAATCCTTCGGTAGTATGTCGACTGCCCTTTGTATAGTTTTGTATGGCTTCGCAGATGTTCCATCGCCCGTTGTATCTGATCCGGTTGTTGCCACATAATAGGTCACATCGGCTTCAAGAGGTTTGATGTTTTTCAGGAACGTTAGTACTTTGCCTAAAAACCGCTTAATAGTCTCCCCTACAGATGGAATGGGAAACTTTGTTTCGAATAGTTCCACTCTCTCCACTACGGTTTCTGAAATATCGCCGCCAGTAGCATCCACCCTCTCCAGCACGTCCTCGATCGTGGCAACTCCTGAAGGGTGCACCGTGATTTGAATATATGCCGTATCCTGAACTACAGACTGGACATTGTAAATATAGGCTGTAGAAGCAACTCCATTATACTGAGGCATTTCATCTGGTACCAAAGCGGTTACAATGCAAAACAGGACCTCCTGGGCCCCGTCCATTGCATATAAACCGATATTCTGTATGTAATACGTGGCTTGTATTTCCTCGTTACTGAAAAGTGTTCTTGTCTGGATTAAATCGTTACTTAATACTTTTGTTTCAGGAGATTCCATGATCTGCTTAACACCCTGCATATCAGTTAATGCCTTAAAATCCGTATTATCCGGATACTTATAGTTAGAGGTCTTGGCCTTTGTAATACTTAACTGAATCTCTCCGGCTACGGCCCTGGCAGTCAGGTTTTCACCCGCAGCCGTTATAATTGCTTTATTATACTGTCCCATTATACCTCCTTAGATTGTTGTTATCTTTGTGCCGCTTATAGTAGTTCCGATGTAAAGACCACCTTTAATATATTTTTTCGCTTCCTGACTTGCAATGATCTGGATATGAGCGGGTATGATATCCCACAGAAGATCATACAGAAGGTTAACGGCACCATATCGGTCAGAAGTGACCTTGACGGTCAATAGACAGGTTTTACTATTTACAGATAAGGTATACCCATCGGGCCCATAGAGCTCTGCCAGGCGGTTCCTGAGAAACCCAATTGTAAACGGCACAACAGTATTATATCTTTGCAGGATCCTGCTTTTTCGGTATTCCAGCGTCTCCCCATACTGATAAGCAATACCAAATCGTTTCTCATAAAGAAGGATTGTATTTTCGTCCGCGGTCTGGATAAAACAATTATTTCTTACCGATCGAATGCTTTCCTCTACCGCCTCCAGCTCCACCTCTTCCGCTTCCAACAGCTTGTTAAACTCCAAAATATTTTTAAACCATTCCGGGAGAAGCATTTTTAAATTAACCATTTATCGTCACCGTTCCTAAAACTGGCACTTGCTGCACAGTAGAAGTCTCTACGCATACCACATCCGATGCGGATCCGTTTATAGTTACGTCAGTTACATTCACAATTTCAGGAATGGTAAGAATCGCATATATAATCCTGGACACATACACGGTCACGGCATATTCTATTTTTTGACTTTTTAGCATGGCTCCCCAGGACTGCCGGACCGAAGCCAGGTATTCTTCCATCTTCTCTTCGATCTGGCTTTTGTAGGTGAGCTCTCCGCTTTGGATACTGGACAGAAATTGAACGGTAAGGGAAATATCAAGTTTCAATTCTTCACCGGTCCCGATTGTCACCGCTGCCCCGATCGGCGCCAGCCCGTATCCATTGGGTGAAGATTCTGTTTCATCATCTTCCGGGGGGCAAATTGTATTTTGTACCAGATCAATAAGAGTACTTCCCGCAGGTTTATAGTTCCCGTCGAGGATGCTGCACAAAACAGTCCCTCCTCCCTGCCAAGTAGGATATATCTGCACGGCTCCCACGCCCTCAATAGCAAGAATTGCATTTCTATAAGAAGCAATATTACCGCCAAAAGTTGCAATGTCAAACGTTGCAAAGTACCGTTCTCTCAGGGAGGAATCCGTTTCCTCCTCCGTGCCTCCGGAAAGTAACTTGGTAAGCTGTGCGGATGTAAGCCCTGTCACATAATCAACAGCGACCAGCTGGCCGGAATAATTATTTCCGATCTCTCCCGCAGTTTCACATTCCATCTTGTAGCCGTAGCCTGCTTCCGTCTGGTCAATAAATTCCAACACCTTATATGTCAGATATCCGCTGCCGGTTAGAGCTGAGAAACGGGAACCAATGGGAACCTGGATATTAAAAATACCTTTTTTTACTGCCCGGGCAGCTGCTTTCCTTTCAAGGCCACGCTCGGCCACCAACATATTGAGCCAAGCCCCTCCAGCAGTTTCAGCAAAGGCATTCTTCTGGACAGAATCTAAGTCCAGATATAACCCTTCCAGATGCCAGCTCTCAGGGCCAAGAGCGGTCTGAATCATGGACCCCTCTCTTTTATCTATTGTATCGGGCACCCGATTTAATTGAGCTGCCAGTATATTTGCATAAGTCTTGTTACTAAAATCAATCAAATTTCCACCTCCCCAGGGACAGTACCATACACGGTTTTAATTTCAAAAGTACATTTCAGCGTCCCCAGCTCTATGGTATCAAATACAAAATTATTCACTGAAAGGAACCGCTTATCAGCAGAAAAAGCCTCTTGAATACGCCTTTTTAACATACTGGCCACGTATTCCGGAGACTTTCCAATTAGTTTTTTTAATTCCCTGCCAAAATTAGAAGTATAAATCTGATTCTGATATCTTTCCACGCTCAGTATAACCTCTGCGGCCTGCTTCATTGCCTCCAGGCCACCGCCTACCTTACTAATAGTACCAGTACTTTTATCCACCAGATAGGTTTCTGTGGGATACTCCTTACTCTCATTTTCATAAACAGCCGTGCTTGCTGATTCTGGTAATGTTGCCATCGTATCACCTACACTTTCGACATTACAATATAGTTCTGGCCAGCATTGGCTTTCAATACCAGCACCTTATCTCCAGGCTTTATGCCTGGGTTGACAATAACCGATTCGCCTTGCACAGTTACGGCACGGTACCGTAAGTTATCTGTCAGTACGGCCACAGGTTCCGTTATAATCAACTGTGTAGCCTGGATCCTTAGAGTCAGAGGAGAAACCGACACTACGGTAGCATAACCGGTATCCAATAGGTCCATAGCTTTTACAGTATCGTAAATGATGGACTTTAGCCTTTCTATTAATTCCATGACAAGCCTCCTTAAGTATTTATGATCTTCGCCTCGATGCTCATTGTATGCTCTCCGTCTGAAAAGGTGTGTTTTACTTTGTCCAGAACCAAACGATACCCGACAGCTAGCTCCGGAATATCCTTGATTTTAAATGTAACCATCGCTCCCGCCTTAATACCCGGTACCCCACCAACGCCATCTACAGATATGGTTTTAAGCACCCGATCATAATACGCTGCCATAATATTTCCCTGTTGGTTAATCTGCGCCTCGTTCAAGTTCTCATCTACCTTCTCATACTTTTGCAGAAGCCCCCATTTTTTAATAGTAGAACTGTCTTTAAATATATAGGTATCTTCTTGCCCGGTTTCCTTATTTGGGCGGACGAGTTTCACTAGGTTGTAAGTATCTGAGTCAATATCCGATTTATAGGAATAATCCGTTATGATGCTTCCGTTGCCAATAAGGATATCAGATGTCATATTCTTAGCTTCTTTGAGAGACAGCTTTCCAAAATCATCGTAGAAAACAAAGATTTTACCGGTATTATATTGAGTTACTTGTAAGCCATATTCGATGATATCTAGGCATTCTGTATTTTCCTTGGTGAGAGTAGGTATGATGTATCCTGTGTCCTCTAAAGTTCCCACCTGCAGCTGCATATCGGTAGCAATCTGCTGGATTATCTCCCCCAGCTTCTTTCCAACAAAGCTATAACTGGATTTTGCTTTTAAATAACGGAGCTGATCATAAGCCGTAACAGAAACAACGCCCCACCGGTCCTGCTCTGTAATAAACACAAAGCCATGGAAAATTTCTTTCCCATCAACATAAAACTGAACCTTTGCGCCTTCCGTAAGATTGATCGGTTTTTGCTGCAGAAAAGAAAATGTCAGTTTTCCCGCACTTCCGTTTCTATTTGTGGTATAAGTGACTTTCTGGGTAATGGGAGCATAATCATACATTGTATTAGACTCAGCATTATAAATCAGAAGTTTGTGGCTCATCCAATCACCTGCAGCTGATCTGCCTTAATCCAACCGCGGCTCCCACCTATCAATATTGGATAGGGCCTAGAAGCGTCTGGAATAATCCTTGAAACTGTTGTTGTTAAGTTGTTGGCCGTACCGGTAGGCTTATCTCCGTAACTGCTGCTGAAATAGGTGCCGTTTGCAATGACTGAGGCCCCCACACGCAATTCAGGCGCTGCTGATAGTGGTCTTGGCTGTTCTTCAACCTGAACGGCTCCGGTTGTAGACGCTTCTGGTTGCGGAAGCACAACTTTGATCGGAGCATAATCCCGATATTCTTTAAACTTTATTTTGTAATATACATCACCAGCTTCCCCACCTTTTTCCGTAGTCTCAAAGTTATCTATCACCGCACTGATATTTGTATCATACATATGACTACCCCTGGCATCGTACCGGCTTATCACAAGGTCACATATTTCCTCGTTGTCCCGGGCCTCCAATATTGCCTCCACATAATCCCCGGGTTCTATCCAGTCATGTCCATAAATAAGCGGATCGTCTTCGTCTCCCGGGAAATAAGATTCCCAGGATACCTCCATCAAAGAAGGCAGCCTGGGAACAACAATTTCTCCTATATCTAATATGTTATAGGTTTTATGATCGGCGGGATATGAAACAGTGTACTCTTTAGGATTGACAGGAAACTCTATAGTATTTCCACCTATATCGGCAAAAAATTTATACTTATTTCTCATAAATCCTCCTATCCTATAGCAACATTGCTGCTGGAAGCATGTTGCGCGCCCAATATATCGCTTAAAGTTTTGAACATCGCATCGGTATTATCGGGCCCGGCACCACCATAGTTATTTTGATTTACGGTCGCATTAGTCTGTGGTACTGTAAGATTTACCAAGGCTACATACTGCCGTTCTGACAAATCCCGAAGGAGCTTAATATTTTCATCGGCAATATTTACATCCTCTTCTATTTTTCCAACCTTGCCTACCTTGCCTACTTCATCTAATTTTCCCGCTCCTACTGCGCCTCCTACTCCACCCATTTTTCCAGTAAGGCTATCAAGGCTAAAGCTCATGTTATCCATCCTTTTACCCAAATTAGCCCCTATATTTCCACCAGCTGCTGCGGTACCTTTTACATCAAGGGTGCTCATTCTTTTTATCTTGATTGCATTCTCTCCAAAATTTTCGTCTACCCATGATCCCACTTTATCCCGGAATCCGAAAACAGCAGACGAAAAATTGCTTCCAAGTAGCGCGTCAATAGCACCAGCTACTGTTTCTACGATACCAAGAATCGTATCAAAAACATCTGCAAAGAACCTGGCGGTTGCGCCCAATGGGTCATTCCATACATTTGCAAAAAATTCAGCAAAGGAAGCTATAACATTCCAAAGAGTTGCAAAAATATTATAACCAACCGCATAAATCATTCCGAAGACCTGACCGACCCAACCGCCTACCTCTTCCATGCCAAAGCCAAACTTCTGAGCGGCAATCAACGCACTTGCCAGTAACACAACAAACAATATAATCGGCCAGTTTGCAACAGCCCAAGCTGCTGCTGTTGCTAGTGCGCCTCCCACATTTGCCAAAGCTGTTGCTATGGCTTGTGCCTTTGCAATTCCAAGACCTATCCCAATAGCCGCAAGTACTGGCAAAATGAGGTCCAGATTATTAATCACAAAACCCGCCCCGTTGGCCAATACATCAATAACGCCTCCCGCTACATCGGCCAAAATATCAAGGGAGCCAATAATGCCCTCTATCGCCTTTTGCCCGGTGACGCTGTTTAAAAACTCATTCATTTTAGCGAGAACTCCATCAAGGGCGTAGACTCCAGCATTTTTTATCAAGTTCCATGAGTCTGCCCAGGTCATTGGTATACTCTCAAACTGTTCGTTAATCTTATCCGTTGCGCTTAGCATGGCATTTTTTACAATATCCGCTGTAATCTCGCCGTCTGCTGCTAAGCCCCTGATCTCACCTATAGGTTTACCCAGGTAGTCAGCAATAGTCTGTATCACGTTGGGGGCAGCCTCGAAAACAGCATTCAATTCCTCACCGCGCAGAACGCCGGATCCCAACGCCTGGGTAAGCTGCAGGGAGGCGGATGCAATCTCCTGCTGACTGGCTCCCGCTATTTTAAACTGCTTATTAAGGTTTTCAGCAAATGCCAGGACTTCATCACTTCCTGAAAAGGCATCGCCAGCCCTTTGCCCCAGCTTCGCTACAACATCCGCAGTAGCGAGGTAGCTTGTTCTAGTTCTTTGGGCCGATAAATATATCTTTTCTTGGAGCTGTTCCGTTTCTTGAAGGCTATTATTCATGGCTTCATTTCCTTGCCCGCTTGCGTCAGCTGCTGGAGACTGAAACCCTTTATTCATAAGGTTTAATCTGGCGGTTGTCTGCGTCATTTCATCAGATAGGCCAAACAACTCCTTACCCATAGTAAATCCCGCTGCAACTGCCACAACACGTTTTACAGTTGATAACAGCTTGCCCGCTGAATCATTGGTATCTTTTACTTTTTTATTATGATTATCCTGTTCCCTGGCAGCTCTTGAGGTATTATTGGCAATTTTGATCAGCTGCGCCTCCAAGCGATCAAATCCAGAGGAGGAGATTTCATTAGCAGAATCCCCGATCTGCCTCATATTTGCTATGACTGCGCCGGTGGCTCCACCAATGGACCGACGCATAGTAATTTCCGTTCTTGTGACTGACTGGTCAATACGCTGCATCTGATTTACAGCAGAATTTCCAAGGTCGAGGAACCTGGAAAAAGATGCGCTGAACTGGTCACTTAGTATAAATTCTTCTCTTATCTCTCCCATAGTTCCTCCTTTACTTCTTGGGTCGGTTACTAATTTCTTTTACTGCCATCTGGTACATTAATATTTTTTCGTTTTGGGGTAGGTCTGCGACTTCCCCGGGGAAGCGACCGTGATTGACAAACACATAGTAAGCCAGTTGCACATCCATGTCTCCCCCGTTTAGAAGTTTTTTGCTTCTTCTATTTTCTCCTTAGGATCCACCATACCATTTAATCCCATAATTGCCTCAGACAAGCGGCTATATTCTCCAATGCTCAGCATCTGGGATGGAACCTCTAACGGATCCTCTGTACCGTAATATTTACAAATTTCCTGATTGTTAAAGTCTGGCTCCTGTACGCAGGCAAGGACCAGTCTCTTGGTATACAGGAGGTTATCCAGTCCCTCAACAGGTTTGCCATTTACATTCGACATTTTCCTGCTCATACGTGCCAGCTTCTCGTTTTCCTTCTGAGTTATGGCCTTAATTACAAATGGTGCCGGGTTGCCCTCATCATCTTTAAACCGATCGGAAATGATAACTTCCTTTGTTACTCCTGTTACCGGTGGCTGTAAAAATGCTTTTAGTGCACTCATAAAATTCTCCTATTCTCCCAGCTGTGCCGGGGCTCCGAAAGCGTTTAAAATTTCCACGTTGGTGAAGCTGAACGAAACATCCATGCTCAGGTAATCCGCACTATCATCCAATATAGCAATGGGAAGCTTACTAAGTTTGACGTTATAAAGGGCAACAGTCTGAGCCCCCACCGTCGTTCCCTTGTCGTCATTTGTTATCTGAATAGTAAAATAGGGCAGTCTACCTGTTTTTAAATAAGTCTTTAACATATTAAGGAACTCTGGCGTACCATAATAAATTGTGAAGCTACCAGTCAAAGTTACACCCTTTGTTTTTTTCTGCACCAGATTGGTGCCTACTACATTAAAATCCGCTTCCTGAAACTCGGCGTCGGCCTGCATCTTCTTTAAGCCGAACATTTCCACGTTTCGGCCATCAATCACAGCAAAGGCTCGGCCTGCCTTACCGTTTAAGGCGTCTTGCTCTAATAAAAATGACATACTCTACCTCCTTCTTAATCTGTAAGGGTTGCCGTGATGTAAATCTTTTCAACAGCTGCCACCGGCTGAATCGCAAGGGTTATTACAACAGCATTGATCGCTTCACCTGCTTCCACAACCACATCATCTGCCACAAAGTTCTGAATACCTCCGTTTGCCTGGATCTCGTTTAAGTAACCCACGATCCAAGCCTTAAGTAAATCCCGGCCTGCGGCATTGTTCTGGATTTTACCTATGTAATTCTGCGAAAAGTTCTTATAAACGTCATTAGCAACGGTATCCATGGTACGGATCACCTGATTCAGGCCAAATGCTTCGCCCTTATCTGGTGTGTAAGTGGTCAATGTATTGATATCCGATACCACTTTTACACTGCCAAACTCTTCGAAAAATACAATCTGACCTTTGTTCAGAGCTTCATCAACTTCCGATGCGGTCAGACGAGGGGACACATTCACAGCGTCCGGATACTGTGCAAATACCAGGGACTCACTGTAATTCACCCCGGCCTCTGCTCCGCCAACCCACCAGGTTGTCTGCTGGGGAGTAAGTGTGGTTCCGTCTGACAATTCAACTCCGTTTCTCACGGAAATTACGGCGTCAGAATTGCTCTCAACACCCGTCATGACGGCCTGACACTTCTTACCCAGATTATCCCGCAACCTCTTAATAAAAGCCACATAAGCGGCCTGAACGGTGTTGTCGGCTCCATCGTAAATAAGGATATTAAAAGTATAAGGCTCTAACGCTGTCAGGAACGTAGAATACGTGGCACTGCTTACCGTTCCATCTTTTCCTCCAGTTAAGGAAGTTCCCGCGCTGGCCGCTAAAACTCCAGTTCCTGAAAATACTACCCAGTCATTGCTCTGCAAGTCTACTACGGCCTTTCCGGTCTGAGTATGTTTTACGGCTCCATCAACAACGGTCTGCACTGTGAAGCCTCCTTCATTGTCCGGATCCGCAATAACAGTAACAGAAATATCATTACCCCTAACACCATTGTACTTTGCAGTGACTATAAGCGACTCAATGGTTGCGGCTGCCTTTGCTGCGCCTGCAGTACCCGGACGGTATAACATGACCTTCACCGGCCCCCTTGTGTGTCCGGATCCTTTAAAAATCTCTCTCAAAAACAGAGCCTTATTACTGGTAGAATCATAGCCGATGTATGGGGTAAAATCATCACCGATATTAATCGTCATGAGCTCCCCTTCCGGGCCCCAGGACAACGGCTCACAGATAGCAACAATACCACGATCCCCTACACTGACGGCCTGTGCCATGCTTGATTTTACATTGATATACACGCCCGGCTGCTTTTTGTTTTGACTGGTCCATGTTCCTCCGGCCATCTATTTTCCCTCCTTAAAAAACTTATTTAAAATTTCTTTTGCTTCTTCCACGGTATACTCCGGATCAGGGAGCAGCGCCCTGGCAAAATCCTGCTGATAACTTGAAAAAGCTTTACTCTTAAGCAGGGATTCTGTCTTATACTTAACTGGTGTCTTTTTATTTGGCATCCTGTTTTATACCTCCTTTATAGGTTTCTACTGATTCAATCGGTGGCGTGTTATCCGGATAGGAAACGATGGCTTTAACTTTAAACTGGTAATGCAGCTCCCAGTCATCAATCTTCCATTCCCGGTCAAAGGTCCGCAGCTTACCGTCCATATACGGAATAAATTCAAGGGCATAGTCCAGCTTATCAGCGACAGACACCAGCTGATCGTGCGCATCTGGATCATTTCTTTCAACGAGGTAGACAATATCTATTCCGATATTCCGCATGAAGCGGCGCCCTACCCGGTTTTCTGTCTCAGTCGGCATGAAGAATATAAAAAAGCAAGGGATCTCTGTCCCCTGCTGATTTGGATTACTGTATACCTGGATATCCGGATAATTCTCATTCAAAGCTCCAGCTATGGAGTCTGTTAAACTTTCAAGTGTAAATGTCATTTAAAATTCTCCTTTGTCCGCTTATCAAGATCCTGTTTTACAACATTTTTATACCGCCTCACTGCCGCCTGCTTCATATACTTTCCTTTCACGTAAGGCGTCTTAGTTCCCACCGTAATACCGCCAAGACTGGGATCTACTTTTTCAAGCATACCCCCATTTACCACCAGTCCAGGTACAAAGTGCTCATCCATTCGGTGACCGTCATTTACATAGGAAGAATACCCCATGTTATTAGCAAGAGTGGTGCGGGCGCTTCCTCCGGTCATAACTGGCTTTGTAACGCTATCCAGCTCCCATGCCTGGGCCATGTCTCCTGATCGGGTACCGGTTCCGGATATAGCGGATCCATTTGGCGGTGTTAATTCCGTAGCCCGTTCTACTGCTGCGATCGTGGCCCCTTCCATAACCTCTGCCATGATCTTAGGTACGTTCTGCCCCTGCTTCCGGAGCTGTTCCATGCGCTTCCTGGTTGCCTGACCAAAGGTTGACAAATCAATCCCTCCCCTACTTAATTACTTCGTCCATCAACAGGACGGCTTCTTGATGCTCTAATCCGGAAAGCACTCCGCCAACCGGATCATAATAAGGCTGCGGGAGTCCGGCAAAGTACCGTTCAGGCTCCCGGTTGCTTCCCAAGAGCCCACCCCTTACAATCATAAGCATATCCCCCGCCTTTAAGTCCACGGTCACATCACAGGCCACCTTATCCGTGGCAGTAGCCGTGGCTGCTGTCTCTTTCCATGAAGGACCATTTCTTTTCGTACTGTAAACCCGGCATGGAATGCCCTTGTAAAGTTCTTCCCGTTTCTTTTTGTCAATGTTGCCGACTTTATAACTTACATTTCGGGAAATGCTCATAGAATCCGTATACCAGTTTTCAAAGATCGGATTGTCAAATAACATACATTCCCCCCATTCCAATCATGCGGGCCATGGTCACAAGCTGCTGACCGTACTGGGTAGCGTTCCAAGCTCCCCATTTGGCACTTGCTTCTGTTATGGCCTCATTGTCATAGCTGATTGTCGTATCTCCCATGGTAGCCTCTTTTACAAGACCAGTCTGCTGACCGGTTGCGGCTGCTCTGGCCGGAGTGGCGGATCCGTCAGAATAGGTCTTTAAGTATAGCGCCGAGAAGTGGGCCACATAAAGCCCGGCTGCGTATCTCCATATTTCGCCGTACCGGCTGTGCAAAATACTTGCATTAGCGTTGTTAATGAATACCTGCAGCATGGGATCAGGAACCAGACTTATGATCTGGTTCTCTTCTTCCTCTCCCTGGCTGTTCTGCTTTTTTGTGAACTGAGGAAAATCAGTCAGGAACATTTCCTTCGTATAGGTTCCAAGCTCACCCGGTTGCGGCATGTTGGCCGCTGCGGACATTAAACCATTAAACTGCTCAGACATGCCGTGTCCTCCTTATTCTTCCCGCTTGTCGGCGGCATCCGCCTTTACCTCAGCTTCCGCATCTGCCTGCTCCAATGCTTTGTCCTTCTTAGCTTTAGGAGTGGCAATGGACCCGTCTTTAATGGCGGCAAGCACCAACCAGTGCTTAGCCACCCAAGCCGGGATCTCTCCAATATAATCACGAGGGATAAGAAACTTCTTCTCTCCCTCGCAAATCTCAAAGTTCTTTTTACTGTTTATAAACATAATAGCCCTCCTTAAATTCCGTCAACGTAGCGCATGATGTTATCATAAAACAACTGCACTTCTGATAAGTTAGCCAGGTATGCGGTATCATAGCAGACATTTGCTGCATTCGGCTGCGTCATGGCCCTGTTAAGTGGTGCCAGTTCGTCCATAGCCATAAAACGCTCTGTATTAATGTAAACAGCCATTCGATCAGTACCGCCGACACCAGCCCCCTTACACCATGAAGTTGCTCCGATGTAAAGATCGACTCCATTTTGTTTTGAAACATTGTTTTCCATAAGGAATGTAAGAATCGTTTTCTCTGCCAGCTCGGAAACTCTGGTTGTTGCAAGATAATTAAACTGTTCATATGGCATCAGGATATGATTTGGAATTGCGCTCCGATCATTCTCTGATGCGTTCCAAACTGCAAGAATGGCATCATTAATATCCTGTAAAATCTGGTTAGGAGTTTTACTTCTAAATGCCGTTGAATTACCGGTGCCCGTAGAAGCTGCGTTTGCAACTGTTACATTCGGGTTATTGATAGTACCGGTAGAACCATACTTTTTAATTCCAACATATCCATTAGCATCTAAATGCTTATCATAGGTCATTCTGACGCCATCTCTTAAAATACTATCATAGCTACGCCCAGTCATGTTTCCACGTTGCATATCTACAAAACCAACCCGGCACCCTACACTAAAAATGTGAGTTTTAAAAAGCTCCTTGTCAAAATTGGCCTGAACCATTGGAATGCCATTTGCTCCGCCTGCATGAACCGGACCGTCCTCGCTACCTCCAGCAACTCCATATTCCACATTCATGGCAGAAACATATTCAGCCCAACCACCACCAACGCGGATAGGAATATCACGACTGTATGTAAAACTGGTAAGTGGCTGTCGAATCATATTATCTCTTTTTTCAAGTTCCGACTGCAGGAAGGCTCCGCCGCTCGCAATTGCGGCCGCGTCCATTGCCTGGTATCTTTGGGGAGCCGCAGCTCCGGTTGATGGGGCTGACACCACGCCTGCATCAAATGTTCCCATGTTCTTATATTTCATATTGAATTGTCCTCCTTATGCTCTGTTGCAGGATAAAATCCTGATTTCTGCTACGCCGTTGGCGTCCTTCTCTCCGCGCCATTCGCAGTTTGTTAAAGCCACTGTTTTTCCTGTATCCGCTAAAGCTTCAAAACCTCCAACAATACCCGTTGGAATGGCTTCATTAGCCACTGTTCGGACATACACTTTTCCACCCAGTTTCGGGCTACCTACATTGCAAAGCACATTAATACATCCGCGCTTAAAAGTACTGGTTGCCTCTCCTGGCTCATACTGTCCTGCGGACTGGGATAAGTACGATGTGGCTGACTTAAACTCCCTGGAAGCCACACCTACAAAGTCAGTAGCGGTATTGCTGGCCCCAAAGGCTACAACATTGCTATTGCTATCATAGACCAGAGGTGTACCAAACTTTACAGCATCGGCGTCACCAAGCGAGTGAGTATCAATAATCATATCCGGCTGCCTGGAATAATCTCCGGCGTATCCGTGTGTCATGCTCTTTCCAATAACCTGTCCTCTCATTATTTCTTACCTCCATTCTTGTGTGGGTTCATTGAATCATAGGCCGCCTGACAAGCGTCCAAATCAATACCTGGTTGCTTATCTGTCAGTCTGGCTGCATTCTTCTGGGTAGCAGCCGCGATCTTTGCGATATCGCTTACGGTACTTCCATCTGACAAGCAGGCGATCAGTGAATCCGTAACAGCCTTTTTGTCGGCTGAATCTTTGATTCCTGCGATCACAGGGCGAAGCTGTTTGATTACTTCTGCCATGACAGCCTTATCCGCTGTGCCGGTAGCCTTGTCAAGTTCCTCCGCAGGAATCACCCTTGCCTCCGCACTGGGAGCCGGTTCCTCATTTTCACCAGTAAGTGACTTAATTAAGCCGTCCAGCGGATCCTGATCAACTTCCGGCTCCTTCTTTGCAGACAGTAATTCCATGAGTTTATCCAATTTTGCATCCAGGCTGGAAAAGTCCTTTACCTCCTCTTTTTTCCCTTCTTCCTTTGCAGGAGGGGCTGCGGGCTTTGTCTCTTTTGATTCTTCCCCCAGGGCTTCTGCAGCATCGGCGGCCATGGACTCCAGTTCCTCTGGAGAGGCATCTTTGGCCGCCTGGGCAAATAACTTAAACAATGAACTCTTTTTCATAATATCTTTCCTTTCTGGCCGGTCGGCCTCTATCTTTTTTACTGAATCTAAAATCGCAGCATTCTTCCCGGCCCTGCCCCGAGTTACTACGGCCACATGGTTTCCCCGAATATCGTGCTGCGAATAGGTTCCATCTCCATTATCAGAGTAGCTGCACTCATATCCGCAGCTGATCTCCCTCTTACCTTCCTGTACCTCTCGGATCAGGGTTTCATCCTGAACATGTAAATCAGCTACCATGTGACCCTCCCACGGCCCCTCACCTTTCCTTACGTTCTGAGCGTGGCCCTTTGCGTAAAGGCTGTATGTTTCTGGCGTCAGAAGCTCTGGCGGGTGTTCGTTGGTTACTGGCTTCCCCTCAAAGCTGGAAAGAGCCGCCTCGGAAAACACTTCTTCCGGAGCACGTAATACTTTAACCATTTTGGAGGAACTTCCGTCTACTCCTAGCTCACTTTCCAGGTAGTCCATACTCCCGGTCCGGGCAATGGGAACATTCCGGCAAATTAAAAAGCCCTCTCCAGTCTCAATCTGGTTAGGGCTTATGGTATATCCATAATATGCAAGCATTCCATTTCCTTTCTGTTGTGATATCACAACTTTTTAGGGTACAAAAATACCACCAGCCTTTTCTGACTGATGGTATCTACAAATTTGCTATAAACTTTTCCGCTACTTTCTGGCTGATTTCTTCCACAAGTTCCATGGTGTTTGAATTGCCAATCTTATATGGTGAATTAGCTGGCTCTGAATCATCATATCCCATGACCCTATCCATCAAGATATTATCATTATCCACAACCCAGCCTTTGCCAGGCTTATACAAATAGGGGACATACTCTTCTTCCTTCCCCAACAGATCCAAATCCTTGATGCGATAATAAGTCACACTCATTTATTTTTCACCTCTTCGATATTTGCTGGTATCTCCATGCCTCGTGACTGCTCCATCATCTTTCTTCTAAGTGCAATAGCTTCAGGAGAAGAAGAGTTTAACAACCTCCAGGCTTCATAATCCTTATGCATTCGATCCTTCACTCCATAGCTTTCAGGTGTGTGGAATTGAACTTCAAACTTTTGGAACTTCTGGCTCTCCGGAGCTCTGAATGTACAGTTAATGCCATTATATGGATTTCCTTTGTTCAGCCAATGATTCTTAACTTCTACAATCTCATATCCTTTTTCCTTAAGAGCTTTCGAAATACTTTTATATGAATCTGCAAGTGATAATGCATTATCCTGATAGGTATACCGTATTACATCATCAGTGGAACTAATGGTTTCTTTTATCCTTTGAGGATCAAGACTATGCCCGCTTTTTGTTCCCACTTTTCGCAGGAAGGAATCTTTTGCTTTTAACCGGTAATCCAGGCCCACCATAGCCACGCCGGTATCGTTGGATATCTTCCTCAGATCGGCGGTGATAACCGGTTCCTTAAGGATTATCTTATTATAAGCATTGGTCTTACGGTACAGCGCCTGAGCACTCTTCCAGTCCTCACCATCATTATACTTTAATTCCCGGAACTTTTCAAAGCTTTTCGGTACATCATTTCCAAGTATCGCCCGGTACCGCTCATGCTGCTTATAATCACTAAGCAAACTTTGCCGGTTGCTGATCTTTTCCTTGTAAGCCGCGATCTGTTTCTTACTTCGGGGATCCTCTGTGACAGGGTTTTTGCTGAAACTTGAAAAGTCCTTATCCTTCTGGATCTGTGCCTCGCTCTTACCGATGGTAGTGTACTTGACCAGGGCATGAAGACAGTTCGGGTGGATATTTAAGTAAGTATTGCTTAAGTCATTGCCACCGTTGGGATCAATCTTTCCAAAAGCAGAAGCAAGGGGTGGGTAATCCGGGTTTGTGCCGGACCGGCTGTAAACCCTTCCTTCAAGAGGTGCACATATCGGACAGGTGCTGCCGATCTTAACAATACGGTATAGATCATGATCCCGATCGGCTGTTAATATGGCGGATACTTCGGCCTGTCTGGCTGTTGACCTGGTGGCCATGTTGCAGTAATCCTGTAGACCCCAATTGCGTCCGGCTTTATCGGTAAAGGCTGTTATATTCTCAGACCGCAACTCCCGGGCCATACTGGCCGCTGCTTTGCCTGAGCCGTACCCTGCGGCCCTTGCCTCTGCTACTGATTTCAGGGCGGTTTCTCTCACCTTGCCCGCTTCTCGCCTACCGATCTGAAAGGAGTCTTCTATATTTTTCTGTGCTGTGATAGAAGCCTCTACAATATCACCCAGCAAGTTATTAGATAGCTGCTGCACAATTCCCAGCTGAGAAGCGGTAAGCCCGGCAGCGTTCTTGTAACCATTTACCGCCGCTTCCGATTTGTAGAAGATCTTTTCGATCATGGCCGGAACATAACCCCAGCTCTCGTCTACCATCTCCTGTAGGATCTTCTGGGTACGATTTAAGGATGCCACTTCTGCATAATCAACATACCCTTGATCGCGCTTCCGGTTTATCTCTGCGATCAGGCGCTGCTCTGTTTTCAAAAATAGCATTCTGAGATAAGCCGTTTCATCCTTACTGCCAGGAGGGCGTATCATCTGCGGCATTACTCGTCACCCTCCTCGAATGTCCTCGGAAGCGTGATCCCTGCCAGGGGATCCTGCATTGCCTTGTAATCTGAATAAGTCTTTCCCTCTGCTTTATTTATGGAATCGTCGGAGATCGTGCTATACATACCGGTTTCGTTTGAAAGTGCCTTAAGCTCTTTCTGGGCGGTAGCGGCGTCGATCAGATCGCTTTGATATACCGTCACGATGGACTGCGTCTTCTTCTCTGCAATGTCAGCGATCTCGCTGGAATCCGGCGTCTGCAATGGTGGAAAGTCAATGTCCAGATCATCAGGAACAGCTCCCCAGGCTGACAACAGTATAACCGGTAGTATCTTTTCAAGTAATAACCGGAACTGGTTTTCTCTCAGGCCGTCAATATAATCATAGTAATTATTCATGTCACTTTCCCCGGTAGAATTCATACCGGCAGGCGAACGTCCGAACAGTTTTGTCACCGGCGTTCTGGCAGCTCCTGCAACGTCCATCATCACCCGGTCGTACACATCGGGAAGTCCTGTGAAAGTATACTGGGTGTTATGCATAACATCACCCTTGTTTACCAAACGGGTTCCGAAATTGCTTTCCAATACGCTCTGAGCCTGCATTGTCTGCCAGAATCGGCGCTGGGCCTCTGCATTATTAACTGCAAGCATTTGATCCATGGAATCCGTTTCCATGTAGTTCATATTGGCCCGAAACGTAAGCGCTGCAATGTTGGAAGAAACATTGTCCCGTTTTACCACCTCACTGTATATGGCCTCAATCTCCGATTCTCCCCAGTACTGCTCTGCTATCCTCTCATTGTAGGGGAGCTCCCTTCCTGTAAACCGTATCACCCGGCTATGATGTACCGTGGACACCAGGGCCCCGCTTTCCTCGTCTCGTATCGTGTAATAGGCCGGGAGTCCAAAGTCAGGATCAGACGGATCTGTGACGATCCCCATTTCCGGGTAGATACCGCTCCACCTATCAAGGATCTGCAACCCTAGAAATGTTCCAGGAAGGATCAATCCGTAATCCAATGGTTGTGATAGATCGTCCTGGCCTTTTACCATGATGATCGCTGCAGCTCCTCCATAAAGCCTACCCCAGTACATTCCTTCAAGGATTGACTTTCTCAAATGTACCTTTCTTTCAAGGCGTTGCAGGGCATCAATTCGCTCCGGTGCCACGTTGCTCTTTACTGTGTACCACTTTCGGATCATATCCTCCGGAATGGTCGATATGATGTTCTGGATAATCCAGTTATCACGGTACAGACTGGTAAGCAGCTGATAATTCTGCGTCATGCGGGTAAGCGGGTACTGTGTGGCCTGTAAAAGATCCTGCGTTCCATAGCCCAACCGTGCGATCGGGTTTGAAAATGCATCGTTTACCTGTATTCTATTTTCTGCCCGCTCTCTCTGCGGACGGTTTCGTTTTGGTCTTGCCATAAGTCCTCCTATGATTTCACTGCCATTGCCATAACTAGCACCAGGGTGCACCAGAATACCACTCCACAGATATCTTTCTTTTTCCACTAGTACCACGCTGCTATCATATCAACGAACATTGCAACTAAGCACAAATAATTTATCATTGAACATTCCTCCTCCATTTTGGCAGCTTGGTCATGCAAAAATAACGCAGAGCATCCGGGCCATGATCCAGCTGCTTGACTGGCTTCTCGTCTCCGTGCTGCGCTGCCTTATCGTCCCACACATAGGACCGTAACTCCGTAATCAATCCTGCACAGCGTTCATGTACCTTGATCTTTCCAGACTGAAACAGAGCTGCAACCACTCGGATTCCATCAAGTACTTCATTGTCTGCAGGCTTAACAATGTAGCCCCGGCCTTTCAGTTCTGCAATAAAGCTGGCCGCCGATGGATCCGCTACAATTTCACACTGCAGATCCGGATTATCACCCATGAAGGCCGCCATATCATCACCGTACTGGCTGTCTGTCTTCTGGCCTTCCTTCTGGCCTTCCTTCTCCGCCCGGCTGTCCCACCGGTATTCACGGTCTACCCAGATAATATCTCCAGCATCGTAAATATCCAGGAATACACACGGGTTTGTGGTTCCGTAGTCCAGGGCAATCGTACGGGTGGACAGATACTCCAATCCTTTGGGCCGTGTCTCATCGTTATAGATGTTGGCCGACTTAGTAAACATGGTATAGATAAGTCCTTCGGCAACCGCCCACAAGCCCTTGATATATCGCAAAAAAAAGACACCGGCATACATGCTGCGGTATCTCTTCTTGATTTCTTCGTCTAGGGATAGATTGTCATCCATGGTAAAGTGAAGGTACAATATGTTCTTGACTTCCTTGTTTGAATCTCTTAACTCTTCGGCTTTCTTCTTCCCAAGGTATCCGATGGATTTATTGATCCAGTTAACTTTAAACCAATGCATGGGGCCTGCGGGGTTGCAGTTAAACCAGAATTTTGATCCTTTGACAGAACAGCGCCCGGTTGCCTGATTAACAAAGGATTCCGGCATCAATGCAACTTCATCAAGGAATACCCCGGCTGCCGTAAGACCCTGGACCAACTCCTGGGATCCTTCATCTTTTCCACCAAATATATGGAAATAGTTGGTGACGTTTCCCCTCGTCACTTCCAGCATGTTAGGCGTCTCACCGGATATATGATAGACATGCTTATACCCTCGGCTGCTTAACATGGACCTTAATGTTGTAAGTACGTTACGCTGGAAGGAACTAATTGTTTTACCCGCCATGATGAAATCCTGTCCATTAAATGAACTCATAGCCCACATGACGTAAGACAGGGACATAGACACTGTTTTACCGGATCTGATCGCACCATCTGCGATAATACCATCCATATCCTTAACTGCGGAATTCTTCGTCCACCAGTTCAATACCATTCTTTGCTTGCGGGAAAAGGGTTGAAACTTAAATATCGGTCTCTTCTTCCTCTTCATCCTCATTATCTTCCCAATCCTCCCAATCCGTTGCAGCTGATCCGTTTAACGCATCTAAGAAACCATCGTCCTCCACTTCTCCTTCATCATCAAAGCCCATCTTAGCTTTGGACGCTGCCATTCGCAGGTTCTGTTCTTCCTGATCTGCATCTGTCTTTTCAGATTGGCCGGAATACTTCGCAATGGCTTCATAGGCTTTTACGTTACCCTTGGCAGCCTCTTTGATCATGGCGGCATTAATCAGCGATTCCAGGGTGCTATCAAGGCCCAGGGCTTCTAGGAACGGGGACCATTCAGGACTATATATTTCAGCAGTGAGAAGGGCATTCAGCGTCTTGCGGAAGTCTGCCTTTTTCCTCCTGACTTCACCAGAAGCTTTTCCACCCGCTGATTGAATTCTCCTCTGTTCAACCTCTGTTCGTTTATTAAACGGAATTAAGTTTTCATGTCCACGAGCCAACCACCTCACCTTCCAATCTGGCTGTTTATATATGTTAACCCCATAGTTTAAGATTGTATATTTTTTATTACCCCTAAACCGCCAAGCAATGATAATATTGAACCTAGAAATCTAAATTTTATAATTGACTGTTCCAAGTAAATCAAATATACATTCGTATCCATACTGCCGCCATTAATTTGCATAATGCTTGACATATTAATAGTACCCAGCTTGATACTGCCAAGTAATATTACTATACCGATAACGAAAACTGTTCCAAACCGTACTATTATATTTTTCATAAATTCCTCCTATTTTTTCTTCCATCATATCATCGACCAGTATAAAAGAAAACACCCATCGACCAAAAATCGACAGGCGTTTTCAAAAAGGAGAAAATCAGGAATCAATCGGAACACCCAGACTTGAACTGGGATTTCCCTAAAAGTAGGGCGTTCTGCCACTAAACTATGTTCCAACGCTGATTTTTGTTTAGCTTTTAAACAGATGCTCAAAGAAACCAGGAAACAAAGAACTGTATCAATCAGCTGCCAAGCTGTTACACCTGGCAGCCGTCAAAGTTAAGCCATTACTGTAATGTCTTGCTTGGTACACTATCAGTAATGCTTTATTCGTATTTAATACAATAAAGAACTGCTGTGTTGGTTGGGCGAGACGTATATGTACCTACACCTCCAGTATCATTTCCAATAGCACTTTGACCATAGTTTCTCCAGTTGACTCCCAAACGATAACTATCTACTTCGGTCTGTGTTTCTGTAGTATTCGAATCAACTGACCTACTTTGAAGTAAACGGGTGGAGCCTCCGTATGCCATTAGGCCTAAATGATTTGTTGCTTTCTGATGTGTACCTATATCACCTGAAAGTTTTTCTGTTTTATCTCCATGATATCCTCTTAAAAATTCGTTTCTTAAATCAGGTACGGCAAAGGTTGTAGTTCCGTCACCTCCAAAAAAATTATAAGTACCAAATTGATCTCTAATGAATTGTGAAAACTCTTTGTAATCAGCAATATTATAAATAGTTCCGTCGCATATGAAGTAATGCTCGGGAGCACTTGTTCCCATATATGAAATTACGGTTCCAACTGGTGTGCTATCATTGCCATTACCATTGCTATTACTATTACCATTGCTATTACCATTACTACAACACCCACAGTTAATTGTAATACAACTCTTTTTATCTTCGCACATATAATTTACCTCGCTTTTGTTTTTTTAATAGCCTTCTTTTCAAAATCCATACAAATATTGCAGCCATCATGCTTACAGCCGACAGCCGCAGGGGGCATTACTGTTTTGTGTATTCGATAATTACATAGGCTGTAACTCCTGAGAAAAGCCCATCATTGTTAAGGAAATGGTAAAAGATGTTGCCATTATTATTGTGATAAAACAAGTTCACTGCGCCAAACAAACCATTGGTTCGGTTATAGGACGTTTGTAACATGATCTGTGAATTACCAACTCCATCCACCAAATTTCCGTACAGATTGACCACCTTATCAATCTTGAGATCAGAAACATTTGCAAAGACAATACCATTGCCACTATCGTTAGCGAGTTTTCCCTGAATAACCTTCCGGTAAACCGGCTTCCCATCCACCCAAGTGCCAATCTCAACCTCATCAAAGGAATAAACTTCTTTAGAATTACCATCACATTCTGCAAGTTGAATGCAATATTTTTTATCTGTCATAAATAAATCCTCACTTTCATTTGTTTTCATTGTTACACATATTAACCGGTATCGTATGTTTCGTTAATACAATCATGATATAACTATAATAATGCTCCAAATGTAAAACGTCAAACTTTTTTCGAACATATGTTCTAATATTGTTTGCGATTAGCTGTTAAATCAATACGGCCCCTGAGTTGTTGCGCTCAGAAGCCGTTAAAGGGGGATTACCAAATTTATACAATTTTGGATATTACTATTATAACTCTGCTATATTGACTTTACAATGACAGCATTCTGACACACATTGTCAAGCCCTCAATCAAGTATGATAGCATCTGCGCCAAACAGGTAAACACTTAAAATATTCGTAAGTTCCGAAACCCAACGCCATACGGTCCTGTCTGCACAATTCAATTCTTCTGCAATATCCTCTGGAGACATACCCTCCAGATAGAAGCATCTAAAAGCCTTATACTTTTCAGGAGCCCCTTTTCTGACCATCTCCTCTTCCAGAAGCTTCAAGCATTTATCAATATGCGCAATCATGACGATACTCCGAAGCTTGCTTTTTATGATGCTGTTTATGTAGATATCCTCTGCCGACAGCTCCTCCAGTTCTTCCCCATCGTCCACATCTGACAGCTCCGACACACCCTCATGGACGCTCTGACAAATCCGGTTATAGTTTTCCATCAGCTTCTTGGCGTTTTGAAATATCTTTACCCGCTTATTTTTCTTCTGGGACTTTTCAAATTCCTTCACGGCCTCAAGCGCCGCTGTTTTTGCTAATTGCTCTGCTGTCTCTTTATTCATCCTATCACCTCCCTGATGCCAACATCTTCTTTTTCATCCTGTTCTTCTTCTGCCTTAATAACTCCGTATATGTCATGGTCACTGACCTCTTTGGTTCTTTCTGGCTGACCATCTCCACGATATGAGGGTATTTCTTCACTACGGTTACCTTTTCTGATGTAATCCGTGTTCCCCTGACAAAGTCCCTGCGGAAACTCTCATAGACAAATCGGGCCCCGATCTTCAAAGACTTCTTAAATTTCTCCAGATCCCGTGCCGTAATATCTGGATCCTCCTGGCTGGTTTCAGTTTCCTTAGATACGCCTGTCCCCACTGTCTTAAAAGTATACCTGCCACCGTAGGCTCTCGCCTCACGGGCATAATCCCTTATGGCCTGCCGGGGGATGGACAGTGCTTCTTCCCACTCCTTGGTGGTACGTTCCCCTAGCAGTTTTCCATCTTCATACACTGCATACAAATTTTCAAATGCCATGATCCATCTCCCCTTTCTTCATCGGCGACTCCCGTAGCCCCCGATCCGAACACAAACTCGTATATGTATAAGCCAGATTTGTTGCTGAGAAGGTCATGGCAGGCTGCGCTTTTACTGCTATAGCAGCCTCTGCCGTGGTGATCCTCTGCGCTTGTACATACTGATTCCGGCGCTCTTTTGATGATTTTCTCAATCTACACCCTCCTCATGAAAATATCAGTTTTCCCGAATAAGCTCACATACTACATTGCCATATTGATCAGTTACACAATATATCCCATCTGAATAAGCAAGTACATATTCGGTATTGTCACTTGCACTCTCACTCCACTGCCCTGTATTTTCAGTAGGTTGCATATCAATTAAATTGCATAGCATATTTGCCTTTTCAACCGGAATGCTACCAGTAAATGCCTGTGCTGCTACTTGCTGTTTGAATTTATCTGCATCGATTAATCTCATAGAGTCCCTTTCTCCTGGTATTACAGGAAATGTCAGTTTTCCTTACTTACAATATTTATACTTTTCGGCTGAATATCTCTTATCCCGCGCTATCTGACACACACCATACCGTTTTGCAGTAATTCCACAGCAAGTGCATTTATAAGTGTCATATATTTGTCCGGCTCTACGTATGGTTACAAGGTTTTGTTTCTCCCATGAGTGTTCCTTTCTACTCTCTCCGTTTTCCACCAAAACAGTAACGTCGAGTAATTCTCTTGGGCTTTCCTTGGGTCGCAATGTTGCATTGAAATTATTTATAAGATTTTCAGCATATGCCTTTTCTGATACTGAGTTGTCAATTTCGTAAGTCTCCTCAATAACTTGCCCGCTCTCAATAATCTTGGTCTGCATTTTAATTTTTTTCATATTTACCCTTTCTCCCGGTACTCCGGGAAATACTAATTTTGTAAACAATCTTAATGATTGGCCTACTATCTTTTTAAAATTTGTTATAATATAATTGTATTAAAGAAAATTTCAGGAGGCCTCCCATGTTCAGTTTTTTAGCATTGATTGTTCCAATACTTGAAATATTTAAGTATGTTGTATATGTCATGGTTTTCCTATGTTGCATAAAGTATCTAAAAGAATAATATCCTCTCTCCCTCCGGCCCTGGCACTGCCAATCAGGCCGGAAAGTTATGTAATGCCGAACAATTACTTAATCAATCACCAAGAATCTCCTTCACTTTTCGCAACTGCTCCAAAGTATAATTCCTGCATTTGATCCATGTTATATTGCTGATCCATTTTGAAAGCTTACTTTGTTCAATGTAATTATTTGCATCTGTTATTGAAGCACAAAGGTAAGTTATTTCGCCATAATCAGTATTTTGAACCAATCCGAAACAAAACCTTTCTTCATGCTCATATCTGTATCCATTATCAATGGTCACATATTTGCGTCCCACTGCTTTTACCGTTGATTCTCTGATCTCTGGTTCACAGTTCCTACCTTCATACATATTGAGGATAAAAACTTTTTGACCTACATCAAATTCTTTCACTATCACTTTTTCTTTCCTCCATTAAATCCGGGTTTACGTAGCAGGCATCAACGTCGATGCTCCTGCTTCCTGGCCTGCCTCTGACTCCAGCCTCATCTGCTCCACCAGCTCAAAATTCATCCACAAGGTTTCTACCCTCCGCAGGTTATTCTGCGCCCTGGCCGGCATCTGTAACTTATACCAGTCTTTCAAATACCGTTCATACAGCTCACAGTCATATCCGGAAAGCATGATCTTGGCCCGGCTGTGAATACTTATATCCAACATTTCCTCATGACCCTGATCAGACATTTCGTGCCGGTACTGCTTCCGACCTCGTGTGGACCATACATAGGGCGGATCCAGGTAGATCAGGACATTCTCATGGTCAAAGGCTCTGATCAGCTCCAGCGCTGGTCTGTTCTCTATCTGCACACCTTTCAGCCTAACGGCTATTTCTGCCAGTGCTTCCGGAAGCTGATTCCAATACCGGACAGCATAGGCAGCTTCTCTGCCGTAAATATCTTTCTTCCACCCGCATTTCTCCGTCAGCCTGAATCCGTGGCTCTGCATGGATCTTACTGCAAAGTATCCGGCCTGCTCCACTGGGGACTTAGGCACGCTTGTAAAGGTATCCTCATAGACCTGCCTGGAATACGGCGTATATGTAAGCCAGCTCTGCAACTCTTGACAGCTTTCCGGATTCTGTATCACCCGGAAGAAATTCACCACATCACCGTCAAGATCATTTACCGTCTCAATCCTGGAAGGGGACTTTGCGAAAAAGACAGCCCCTCCACCAAAGTAAGGTTCCAGATAACTGTGGTGCTCTGGCATATTCCCGATGATCCAGGATGTGATCCGTTTCTTGCTACCAGGATAATGTAATAATGATTTCATTTGCTTAATCCTCACATGCTTCTAGCTCTTCGATCTTCTGCGCCAGATTCATTGACTGAAAATCCTTTTTAGGATACTGCTGATATGTATTTTCACAGCATCTACCCTTCACATACAGGTTGTGGTAATGCAGGGCTAGCCCTAACGGAATATCTCTGTGTTTCCCTGTTAATGTGATCTTGCTTTTATCACTATAAACAATTTTAATCTTCCACATAATTTTCTCCTTATCTTTCCGGCATCTCAAATTCACTTTTTCCAAATGACCTTGCTGAATAAATCTCCGCCATAACTTCTGCAGCTCTCTGCATACTGTCATACCGCCCCAGTTCTTCATGCTTTCTACGATCTGAATCCGGTGTACACTTTACTACGGTTCCTGAGAATTCCACTTCATGAGTGAAATGTTCATTTCCTTGCTGATCTATAATTTTCATTCTCGCCTCCACATTCTCTGTCCTAACTCCGCTATCATTTCCGCCACCAGCTGCTCCATGAAGGGATACTTCTTCATCAGGACTACCGCCCAGGTATTCATGCGTTCCCACTCATCTGAATGCCTTGGAAGGATCTTCCCCCGGTAATTGAGCCAGAACTTGTTATACACCTCTTCAAAGGCTTTCTGTACTTCCTTATCCGTCATAGGCTCTCCACCTTTACATAGATCCCGGGGAGGTCCGCCCAGTACTTTTCAATCACTTCCGACGCCACCTGCGCATCATCCTTCCAGAAGTGCAGCTCCGTCATAACGTCCTTAAGAAGCTTTACCAGATTGTCTGTATCAGGCTTGCTGGTCTTATACTCCCCGTTCTTATGTTTGCCAGTAACAGGGAAGCACCACCACGTTGTCAACCTCACCGGACCGGTGAACCTTTTCTCCGGGACGTGCTGCCCCAGGTGCGCCTGTAGCTTCGCCCTAGCCGCTTTCAGTTCGTCAGGCTCATAAAAGACCGGCTTACCATTTACAACATGTACCTGCTTCTCCTGGTGCGTCACGGTGGGAACCTTCTTCATAGCCATAAAAAAATCAGTCACCATGAAATACCTCACTCTCATATTTTTTATGAGCTGCATTAAATGCCCCCACTAGCCGTGAATCAGCGTTTTTATTTTTTAAATATCTTCTGACAGTTTTTTTCTTCTTGGCTCTCTTGGGAGAATCGGCATTGCTTTCAAAAAGTAACACTAACTTTTGAAATTGATTATTCTCTTTGCTATATCTTTTTGATAACCATTTGTAAAACGTCACTACATCACAACCCCTTTTTGTTAATTTTTTATCATAGTCTTATTTTTTGTAGTTTTGAAATTCGCCCTGTCATGGGAAGGGGAAGGGAGGGGACGGGTGTCAACTTAGACCCGTCCTTTCCTACCCCATGACCACGTGTAACGGGGGAAAATGTTATATTATAATATAGAGACTTCCCCGCACTCCGGGGATTCCTGATTTTAAGACTTCCCCGCACTTTTACCACACTAACGGGGAAGTCTGTTTTTAAGTGTTCCCCGTGTTTTACCGCTTTACGGGGATTCCTGATCATTCAGGCTTTCCCGTATCTTGCTTTTCATCACTTTTCTGAATAAGACCATCTTCAATTATGTAACCGCCATGCTCTTTTACCCTGTCTCGAACTGTTCTTTCCGAAACTCCAAGGTATTCTGCTACATCATTTACGGACGGTTTCTCTCCAAAATTGCTCCCCTCGATTGCTTCTTCCAGAGCTGCTTTTCGGTCTATTTTTCGGCTTTTGGCGTTCTTTTTGTTCTTTGCGCTTCCCCTTTGCCAGGGCGCTTGCTCCGCATCTGGCTGAATATCTCCCAATACTCCGGACTGATCCAGGGTGTGCAGCGGATAATCAAACCATAAGTTCACTGGGTCAAACTTAGAAAACTCCCTGAGAGTACCCTCAATGCGCCATGCGGTCATGCTTTTTATCTTGGCCTTAGCTGCTTCGATATTACGTTCCAAGGCTGCCATTTGCCACTTGTCCAGCTTCTCTTTGCAGTAATTGATCATCTGGAAGCTACTGCATAAATCGTCCTGGGATAGATCATCTTCCCATTTAAAATGCGCATCAAGGTACTGCCTGCAGGCGTCACATACTGCCTTATTTTCCTGTTGCTTCATCAGTTCTTCGGTTGTTTCCAGTTCAATAAGATCAATAAGCGCATCCGGGTCCCTGGCGAATACACCGGATCCGCTGGCCCGGTCCATGGACTTTTTCCCGCCCTGGCTTCCCTTGCTGTGATGATGGCAGTAAATTACCGCGACGCCCAACTCCGTACATACCTTATCAAACTGATTGCAGAAATTGGACATTTGATCAGCGCTGTTCTCGTCACCAGTGATAACCTTATAAATCGGGTCAATGATAATAGCTATGTAATTCTTCTTCGCAGCCCTGCGGATTAGCATGGGGGCTAGCTTGTCCATAGGACGGGACTTTCCTCTTAAGTTCCAGATTTCAATATTTTTAAGGTTCTTCGGCTCCCAACCAAGCGCCTGATACACATCTTTGAAACGATGGAGGCAACTGGCCCGGTCAAGTTCCAAGTTCACATACATTACTTTTCCTTGCGAACAGGCCCAGTTAAGCCACTTCTTCCCCTCTGCTATGGCAATGCACATTTCTATCTGTAGAAAGGACTTTCCTGCCTTAGACGGTCCCGCAATCAGCATCTTATGTCCCTGACGGAGCATACCATCAATAAGAATCGGCGCCAGATCAGGAAGATTGTCCCACACATCGTCTAAGCTTTCGGGGTCTGGTAGATCATCATTAATGGACTCAATCCATTCTTTCCACTCCGTCCAGCTTTCTTTTCCGATATTGGTATCAACGATAAACTGTTTCTGACTGCCCCGTATGACGCCGGGCATTCTGGACAACCTGGAAGGGTTCCGGTTCTGCTGATCAATGGCAAGTCCATTTTTCTTGCAGATATCATAGAGATAATCCACCCGTTTCCGGTACTCTTCGTAGTCCGCGGCGTCAATTCTTACAATGGCGTGAAGGCTCTTTCCGCCGCTGTGTACCAGACACGCAACTGGTAACTCCAGTTCCCGGATAATGGCGTGCTGCTTTTCAATCTCCATGGAATCCGATTCTACTAGGGCATATTTAAAGTCAGTTACATTCTCGTTTTTAGCCCCTTTTCCGTCCATGGGATTAAATCGGATCCAGGCCCCGCCCTCCGGGTCATAGTCTCCCAGCACACTGCCTATATCCCCATTGCACTGTGACAAGAGTTCAACAAGCTGTCCTGCGGTTCGTCCACAAGCTCCTTTGTCTGCAGGTACCCATTTGTTTTCATCTTCCTTTTTCCAGCTCTTTACAACATAGCCAACGTTTTCACTGGCTTCAAAAAGAGTTTCTAGGTATTTAATAATCTCCCTGGCTGGATCCCATTGCTTCGGTTCAATAACTTCGCGACCCTCCACCCAGTTTTTATCAACAACAACTCCTTCAACGGAAATAGTATCGTTCCAGTCAAGGGCTGTGCCGGGATCATAGGGAGGTGTCCACCCCTGGTCCCTAGCATATTGAACAATGGTTCCACCTGTCACCGGAGTACCGGCCCCGTGGAAGCCCTGCCATTTCTTCTCACATTCTCCTGCGTGATAGCGCCGGTCATTCATGCTCCAACGGTCCCACACATCAACGGAATACCCTTCATGCTGCAGCGCCATACCAACATTGATCCAATCCTGATAATTAAGCTCTGACGGGTCTATATGATTTAGGACCTCCATGAGGTCGTATGTACTATCCATGTTTCAAGTCTCCTTATTCCGGTATATATTCCTGCGGTATCACACCAGAAGGTGCTCCCCGCCAGCCTGCCGCTGCTATGCGGTCAATCATGTTCTTAGCTGAATCAAAGTTCCAAGTCCCCACATGCTGGAATCCGTATTTCTCCAGACAGCGGATCTGCTTTGGCGTGCTTAAGTTTTCTTCCTGCCGCCTATGTAAACGATCCAGGATGAGGCTGGCCTTTCCGGCATTGTCTATCTGATCAGGGAGGATCCCCCGCTTTTCAAGCTCTCTTTTCTGGTTATCTGATGGTGGCGCCATTTCCCAACCAAAGGCCGGGACATATCCAGATAAGTCCTCCGCCTGAATACTCATTTCAAATTGCAGAGGATCCACCAGCTTTTTCTTACGGTTTCGCATTTCCTTTAGCTGCTTTGCAAGAGCTTCCTCTCTTTGAGCGACAACATCTTCCGCCGCCTGCTTTTCAGCCTCTTCGATATCCACAGGACAGCCAGCTTTTTCTATGTTCTCGGTCATTTTCCGGGCCACTTCCTCATCCTGACAGATCAGACTCGCAGGATGGCAAAGCTCATGACGTTCGGTGTGCCATAGAAAATCCAACAGCAGTAAGTGCTCCTTCCCAGGGAATAACCGGGTGCCGCGCCCGACCATCTGGCTGTAAAGGCTGCGGACCTTTGTAGGCCGAAGTACTACGATACAGTCAACACTAGGACAGTCCCAGCCTTCGGTGAGTAGCATGGAATTGCATAGGACGTTATAATCTCCCCGATCATAAGCCGCCAGGACCTCCGCCCGGTCCTTGCTGTCGCCGTTTACCTCGGCAGCCCTAAATCCCTTTTCATTTAAGATATCCCGGAACTTCTGGCTTGTCTTCACCAGAGGAAGGAACACAACCGTTTTCCGCTCCTTACAGTACTTTTCCATTTCATCGGCAATCTGATACAGGTATGGATCCAGGGCTGTTGCCAGATCCCCGGATTTAAAGTCCCCGGACTGCATACCCACCGCTGATAAATCAAGCTGCAGGGGAAGGGTCAGGGCTTTGATTGGAGATAGAAACCCAGCCTTAATTGCTTTGGGAAGCGTGTATTCATAGGCCAGACTGTCAAAACATTCGCCCAGGTTTCTCATGTCGCCCCGGTCCGGCGTTGCTGTTACGCCTAGGATGTTAGCGCCTTTAAAATAATCTAAAATCTTTTGGTAACTGTCAGATAAGCAATGATGTGCTTCGTCGATAATGATGGTATCGAAATAATCCACCGGGAATTGTTTTAGTCTCTTTTCTCTCATTAGGCTCTGAACGGATCCAACTACAACCCGGAACCAACTCCCTAAGCAGGTTTCCTCTGCCTTTTCGGTAGCACACCCAAGGCCCGTGGCTTTTCCGATCTTATCGGCAGCCTGATCCAAAAGCTCTCCACGGTGAGCCATAATGAGCACTCGGTTCCCCCGGCGCACACAATCTTCTGCAACCTTGGCAAACACGATTGTTTTACCACATCCGGTAGGGAGGACCAGGAGCGTCCGTCTGACGCCCTTGTCCCATTCCTCAAAGATTGCAGCCTTTGCTTCTGACTGATATGGTCTAAGTTCCATAATTAAAACTTCCCTGCCTCAAATTTTTTCGGTTCATATGGAAGATACCTCTTCACATGGTTAAACTTTTTGCTTGGATCGTCTCTGCCTGGAGTTACCTCAATTGTGGCTTTTCCCTTTGCTCCAGGGACTGCTGGCCAGTTCATCCTTACCTTGCCGTCAACTTCCTTTTCACCAACGGAAAGGAAAAACTGTGCAATTTTCCACTGCATTTTATCATAAAGGAGTAAACTTTCAGTAATAAGTGCAGTTCCCTCTGGCGTTTCAATTCTCAGCTTTAATATTGCTTTGTTGCATTCCGGAGATTTATCACCGCCCGGATGTCTTGCGCGCTCAAAAGATTCTACTGTAAATTCATAATCTCCAGGAGGAAGGAGGACGAAATCCCCTCCGCCTTCTCCTTTTTCCACTTCATCATCCCAGCCTAATTCTTTTGCTTCATAATCTGCCATCTATCTTTTCCTCCTTAATTAAATACCAAGCTGTCTTTTTCTTTCATTTCCTTAATCATGGGGTATACCTGATCCCAGGCCCCTACCAACACCCCAGAGATAAAGTCTGGCGGATAATCCGCGACCGCCATATCTGCGGGGAAGTATCCCCTGGCAGCCACAACATTCTGTATATCCCACTCGTCAACCTGATTATGTATCATCAGATCACGAAGGGCTTTCGGGATCCGCTCGTCAACCTTCACATCCGGTGGACTTATAGGCCCTGACTTTGTTTCCACTGGTGGAGCAGCCTTCTCTTCCTTTGGATGCTCCTGAACGCTCTTATTGTCTGTACTCCCAGTCTTTTCCTGTCTCGGCTGAGAAGGAGGCGAAGTTGACTTCTTTTCACCCGAAATGGGAATTCCCACATCGGAACTTTCAATAATGTGGCGAATCGACTCATATTCAAAGGGTAATTCATCAGCCAGCCCATACCGATTTTTGGCATCCCAACAGGAGTGGTGGGTGGTGTACATGACGCGCCTGCCGCCCTGGGCCTTGTTCTTGCCCTTCTGAGTGCCCTGTCCGTCTACATTGACTACCATAGTCTTATAGTTACAGAACAGGACCATGTCCCCCCATTCCTTTACCATAGGGGCCACACCTTTACTAAGCTTCATTTCCCACCGATCATAAGCGCCTAATTCATCCGGCTGCTCAAACTTTCGCATTTTCGCGTGAGCTGTAAGGACCACGTTTATCCCAATCCTGATTACATCAGTAAGGAGATTCAGAAGCTTTCCAAATTCTTCCTGAATGTATGTATAGCCTTTCCCGTAACCAAAGTCTTCAATACTGCCCTTCTTGTTCACAGCACAGACGCTGGTAATACAGAGCATTTCCGCCCAATCTGCTGTATCAACAATCAAGGTCTTGCAGATACCTGGTGTCCGGATCACCCCTGAAACTTGTTCCAAAATCATGGTCCAGCTACTAGGCTCTGGAAACCTTGCCACATCCATGTCCTTTGTACTGCCCTCAGTGTCAATAAACACTGAATCCGGGAACTGTGCAGCAAACGTTGATTTACCGATTCCCTCGGGACCATACACAACAATTTTTTTCGCCCCCGGTAACTTCCCTCTAATAATCTGCATTAAAATACTCCTTTCTTCCATTCTGTTTTCTTATCTTCCATGAGTGGGTGCTCCTCGCCTGCCACGTATCCGTCTTCTATAATGATGGAACATTCTTCCCCAGTGCTTACCCGGGTAGCAATTGCCTGCAGGCCCTCTGATTCCAGCCATTCCCCAAACTCCTTAAGTACTTCAAGGTCCATCTGCTCCAGCTTGTCCAGGAGAACGAAACCGCACTCTGGATTCAGCTTCCTTACAATGGCAGTGGATACTTTGAGCCGATCAGAGCCGGACATGTTGTCCCACTGCTGACCCTTATAAACAAGTTCTCCGTCTTTGATGGAAAGTTCCGGGAGGGGAAGCGCTGCTGAGTTAAGAAGTTTATTCTTTGCGTCACGTGTGCTATCAATCTGTTTGGTAAGCTGGTCGTACTGCCTGCGGTACTCTTTGGCGTCGTCCTCCGCTTTTTCCTTATCAAGGTTCGCCCGTACTTTCCGGTTAATTTCTTCAATATCGGCAATGTTCTGCTCCAAATCAGCGGTGGACTGGTCCTCTAAATCTTTGGCACTCATTCTGGCAATAGCAAGATCGGCTCGGACCGCCTCCTGTTTCTTAAGCAAATCCTGAATCTGCTCCATAAGTTTCTGGTCTTCCTGTTCCAGCTGATGGAGTCGCTCCCGCTTTCTCCGATTTTCTCCGTTCTGTGCCAGGATATCCTGCTGTTTTTTAATGAGTTCCGAAGCAGATACCAGTTCAGCCGGTGCATCATTATAAGAAGGCTGCTCTTTGGCATACTTCTCTTTCTGATCGGCAATGTGACCAATGACAAGCCGCTTATTATAATGCTCTTGCTCTTCCTTCTCCAGTGTCACCAGCTTGTCTCCTACCCCGATAATCTTAAGAAGGATCTGAGCCTTTTCCTTTGAGGTTGATTCCATGAACTTAGGAAGGTTAAGTGCGAACTGCTCCACAAAGTCATTAAGGAGCTGCTGACCACCCTTCTCTCCGTTTGGATCCGTGACCTTAAGTGCGCTGTTTTTTCCCTTCCGTTCCACCACAAGGCCATTGCTCATGATAATGCGGAGGTTCGGAGGAATCACGGATTGTTCCCGCTGGGCCTGTGAAGGCCGGAACTTGTCTCCGCCCAGCACCCAAGCAATGGAATCCAGCACGGAAGTCTTCCCCTGGTTATTCCTTCCTCCAATGATTGTCAGGCCGTTGGCTGATGGTTCGATCTTTACGGCCTTAATACGTTTTACATTTTCAATCTCTAACTGATTGATTTTCATAGACATTATTGCAATCCTCCTACAAATCCCCTATAATAAGGGTGTATAATATTTACGTGTTACCTTGATTCCCCGGCTGTTCCCGCAGCTGGGGTTTCTTTTTTATCCTTCCGGCATATATCGATTATCTTGATCATCTCATCATAGAACTTCGACATACACGGGTCGGCCTGTCCATCAACCTTACTAATCCCGTCAGCTTTAAAGGCTTCATAGTCTGTATTAGTCATCGGAAGGCACTTTTCAATGAGGTCATTTGTTGCTTGCAAAAGCTGGTTGTCCAGTTCTTGATTCACCATGGCGCACTCCCTCCTCTCACAAAGCTTCCAAATGCCCACATGTACCCAAAATCACAATCACGCAGGCTACAAAGATCACAGCCGGCAGAAACCATTTCATAAATTTCATAAAGCGTGATGGGCGAGTGTCAGTGTAATCATCTAAGTTATCAAAGTACTTTTGCATGGGATTCCTCCTTTCTGGGGCACAATATTAATCCCAAAGCCCTTAACGGCTCTGTAAGCACTCGATTTCCTAGAGCACGCTGCACTTTTTCTGGGAGGTCACAGACCCTTACGGGCTTTCCATCTATGGTGACCCAGTTTGTAAAGGTTATTTTTTCTTCTTTTTTTATTCTGATCACCTCCTATCTGAGTTCTGTTTTAAATAGATGATTTAAAATCATCTATTTGACAAAAAAAATATCTTCTTTCTCTTTTAAGGACTTAATGCCCAATAATTCACAAAGGGCAGAAACCTCACTAGTTTTAAACTCCTGCTTATTTTCCAATTTCAGTTGAAAACCATAAGAGGAAAGCCCTAAATAATCTGCAACATACTTCATCTTTAATCCTTTTCCTGAAATTAAACTCCTTAGCAGTTCTGTATTGGTCAAGATATCACCTCCTCGCTTTGATGATTTTAAATCACCCATCCACAATATATCATTCTGATGATTTAAAGTCAACTGTTTTTTTATATTTTTACAAAAATAATTGATTTTAAATAAACTTTGTGTTATATTTATGGTATCAATACAGATTGGATGGAAAATCATGGCGGATATCGGGAAAAGAATACGTGAAAAAAGGGAATCCCTTGGAATAACGCAAGAGGAGTTAGCGGTGAAACTTGGTTATAGGAACAAATCGACTATTGCCAAAATAGAAAACGGTACTAACGATATCGTTCAAAGCAAGGTAGTTGAATTTGCTAATGCCTTAAACACATCTACGTCCTACCTCATGGGATGGAAAGAAGAATCGCAAACACAATCGCAACCGCAAATTAATCAATCAGAACAAACTCTTCTATACAAATACCGATTGCTGGATGACAAAGGCAAGCACACAATAGATACAATCCTGGAAATGGAATATAATCGTTGCAATGCTGAGTGCACTGAAGTGGCAATGGTAAAGCCAGAAGAGAATAAACCGCACCTTCTCCCGATGGCCGCCCACAATGACACCGTCACAGAACCAGGAGAACTGGAAAAAACCAAGCATGACATTGCCAAACTAAATAGGCCAGTAAAATAATAAAATACAATTTAATCGGGGAAGTGTTTTTAAATGGAGTATGAAGAGCTACTAAATGAAGCTGATTCAGAAGGAATCTACGTTATTGAAAATTTAGAATTTGAGTCCCAGGCTTCTGGTCTCATTAATGGAGATGTGATCGGGCTAAGCAAATGCCTGTCTACATATTCAGAAAAAGCTTGTGTCCTTTCAGAAGAGCTGGGACATTATTATACAAGTGTTGGTAATATTCTTGATCAGGCTTTAGACGGAAATAAAAAACAGGAATGCCATGCAAGGCTCTGGGCCTATGATAAAATGATTACAATAGAAAAAATAATTTCTGCTAAGAAAGCCGGTTGCCGAAATCGATATGAGATCGCTGAGCACCTAAATGTAACGGAGCCTTTTCTTCAAGAAGCCATAGATTGTTACCGTTCAAAATATGGCCTCGGCTTTCAAAAGGGTGAATACATAATATTATTTGAGCCATTCAATATTTGTAAAATGGCTGAGTAAATATTGAGTTTAGCTAATTATGATTAAAATAGCCTATGGCTTTTTAATAAATAACTAAAGAAAAGAGGGAATGAGTATGAAATGTCCAAACTGTGATGCAGCAATTCCGGATGATAGTATCTTTTGCTCTTCATGTGGCCAAAAACTGGAAATATCAAATACATCCGCCTTGCCAACCAACATGACCAGTTGCCCTAATTGTGATGCTCATAATTCGAACACTGCAAACTATTGCACGAACTGCCGCAGGCCTCTCACAGAAACTGCAAATTTAGAAACAAAGAAGAGAAATGACCTGCAAGCTCAACAGACACAAGTTAAAATGCAAGCAATGGCATTAAAGGCACAGCAGGAGCAACTCCAACTCCAGAAAGACCAATTCGCCTCCATGGCCAAATGTCCTCGGTGCGGTTCCACTTCTCTATCAGGAAATAAAAAGGGATTTGGAATTGGAAAAGCGGTGATAGGGGCGACATTAATGGGTCCTATAGGACTTGTTGCAGGGAATGTTGGTGCTAAAAAAGTACAAGTAACTTGTCTCAATTGCGGCAAAAATTTTAAAGCTTAGGGAGGATATGAAAATGTTTTGTAGAAAATGTGGAACCGAATTTCAGGGGAATTTCTGTCCAAATTGTGGAGAATCATCAGATCCTATTAAAGAAAGTACGCAGGAGGATTCTACGTCAGCTTCTACGGTTCCTACTGTAAAAAAGAAAAAAGGACACGGATGTTTGACAGCTATTTTAATTTTTATCGGTATTTCTGCTATTATAGGTATTTCAGCAAATCTTTCCGCAAGTAAATCAAGCACTAGTTTAAAAGGTTCTACGAATGAGGTTGCTGCATCTGTCACCTATTCGAAAGAAGATGCTAAAGACATAGATGAGAAATCATGGGGCGGCGTCGAAATTGCGATAAAGGCTAACAATGAGATTGTAAATAATTTTGATAAGGCTTTTACTGGTGAGATTTCTTTGGTTGATTACTATGATTATTGCAAAGAAGCATCTAAGGTCTTGGGAGGCAACTCCACACAATTCCCTAAGTCTGACAATGAGGGAGCAGATACATATATTAAATCCTGTCAGCAATATGTTATCCAAGTCCAGATTCTGTCTGATTCGGTTATTCGATATATTGATAAGACAGAGACAAAAAATCTCTCCAACGTTAAGTCCAATATTGAACAATGTTCTAAATTAGCAACTATCGTTGCTCAAAACAGAGGAATATTCTTGGGGAGTAATGGCTTCACCGATGAGGAGATCAACGCTCTTGTAGAAGCAGTTTCAGTCGAGTAAGTAAGATTTCCATTATAATAGCAAAAACCGCCCGGTGCTATCAACACCGAACGGCTTCAAATAGATTTTCTCTTACCGTACTTCCGGAAAGATATATCCACTTCATCAATGGAATTATATCATTTCTGGAACGTCCTGGCAAGAGGGCGTCTTTTTTATACTCATTTTTAGGAGGATTGATATACTATGGAATATAAAAATGCTGCAGCATACATACGAGTGAGTACAGATGATCAGCTAGATTACAGTCCCGGTTCCCAGCTCGACGAGATTAAAAGTTATGCCAAGCAAAACGGGATACTCATATTGGAAGATTACATATTTATGGAGCCCGAGGGTCACAGTGGAAGAAAAGCGAAAAACCGACCAGAATTTCAGAAGATGATTGCCACTGCCAAATCAAAGCCCAAGCCTTTCGATGTTATTCTGGTGTGGAAATTCTCCCGTTTTGCCAGAAATCAAGACGAAAGCACGTTTTATAAAAGTATGCTTCGCAAAAAGCTTAGTATTGATGTGGTAAGCGTTTCAGAACCAGTATTAGAAGGAATGTACGGCCGGCTGATCGAAACAATCATTGAATGGCAGGACGAATTCTATTCGTACAATCTCGCCATGGAGGTATCAAGAGGTATGACTAAGAAGGCAGAACTGGGCGAGCCACAAGTAGCGCCTCCTCTTGGGTATAAAATTCCCTATAAAGGAGCTTCTCCAGAAATTGTACCCGAAGAAGCGGAAGTTGTGAAACTCGTCTTTAAAATGTTCCTTGAAGGTACCGGTGTATTTGGTATTGCTAGACACTTATTAGATTGTGGAATTACCGGTAAGCGGGGTGGAAAAATATGGAGTACCGCTCTTACAAGAATGCTCTCCAACCCATATTACGCAGGATACAGTCGTTGGAACGGAATAACCGCAAAAGGTGACTTCCCTGCAATTATCAGCAATGAGGATTTTGAAGCAGCCCAAAAACTTCTTAAAATAAAAAAAGGTCCTAAATATTCCAAACCGGATGAGTTGTCAAGGCACTGGTTAAGTGGCATAATACATTGCTCATCTTGCGAAAAAAGGCTGGCTTCACAAACAATTCAAGGGGCAAAGGGTAAATACATCATCTTTCAATGTGGAGGATATGCAAGAGGCGTATGTAAGGTCTCACATCGCGTCAGGGAATATAGACTTGAAAATGCAATCATTGAAGCATTGAAGGAAGTTCTCGCCCTCGGAACCATCAATTTTACAGTGCGCCGTTCCGAAACTGATAACAGTTCGCATGTCAACCTAATACAAGCACAAATGAAACAAGTAAAACTAAAACTAGAACGTGTAAAAAATTCATACATGGCAGGGGTTGACACGATAGAAGAATACAAGGCGACCAAAATATCTTTAATGGAGGAACTTGACCGCCTTGAAAAACAATCTGAGCAGATGCAACCAAACTCAGATATTGCAAAAAAGAAAATGATGGAAAATGTTCAAAACGTATATAACATTATTACATCAGAAGAATGTACCGTAGTGCAAAAAAACTCTGCCATTAAATCAATTCTTGAAAAGGTTATTTTTTCAAAAAAAGATAATCATATAGACCTCTTTTACTATCTCGACGCAGCGGACTTAATGGAATAATTCTATAGTAAAATACAATAAGGATTTCCCAGTGTTGCCATGCCTGCCCTCCGTTTTCTTTTATAGCTGTTCCTTAAGCCTGTACAGCCTTTTGGCATTCTGATTGGTAATTTCAATGACCCTTTCTTCCGCAATCCCCTTAATGGCGCTGATTTCCTGCACCACATAGGGAAGATTTAAGGAAGAATTGCGCTTTCCTCTATTGGGCGAGGGCGCCAGGTAAGGGCAGTCTGTCTCCAGGACCAGCTGTTCCATCGGCATATACTCCACCACTTCCTTAAGCTTTTTGGCATTCTTAAAGGTGAGGACGCCTCCGATTCCCAGATAATACCCCATATTTAAGTATTCCCTGGCAATCTCCTTTCCATAGGAAAAGCAATGGATCACTCCTCCGATACCCTTTGCCCCCTCTGCCTTCATGATATCCAGGGTGTCCTTTGCCGCATCCCGGCTGTGAATGACTACAGGAAGCTTTACTTCCTTTGCCAGGCTTAGCTGGCGGACAAACCATTTCTTCTGGGTCTCATGATCTGGCTCGTCCCAATAATAGTCAAGACCGATCTCTCCGATTGCCACGATCTTTTTATGGGCAGACTGCTCCTTCAGCCAGTTTAAGTCTTCCTCATTCAGCTCCCCGGTTTCATTGGGATGAACACCGATGGCTCCATATACATATGGATATTTCTCTGCCAGCTCCAGGGTGTGTCTGGAGGTTTCCATGCTGGCACCTATATTGGTGACAGCCTCAATTCCATGGTCAAAGAGGCTTGCCAGCAGTTCTTCCCTGTCTTTATCAAATGCCTCATCATCATAATGGGCGTGTGTATCAAAAATCATAGGAATCTCCTTGTGCCTTTCTTACTTTATAATAATCAAACGCAGGATATAAAGCAAAACTAAGTGAGCGGGATAAAACCAGTAAAAAAAATATTTTAAATTCCTTTTCCCTCTGGCTCCGCTGTACATGCGGATAGGAATGAAGGCCAGGATGGCCGCACCAAAACAGCTAAGGCTCTCAACGGCAGCCAGGATTCCAGCAAATATAGTCTGCATTTTCTTGTTTTTATAAAAAACATAAAAAAGCAGAATCATGGCAATTCCTATAATATCATAATCACATTTCAGAATAACAGCCGCACCGCATCCCGCCAAAAATACCAGAGTGCGCTTAAATGGGTCTCCCAAAAACTTTTCATACCAGTAAATGACCCACAGGCCGATAAACAGGGTAAAATATACATTCTGATAGCCGGGGTAAAACCATTGGTCAAAGAGAGCCAGATCAAAGGGGATTTCAGAGATAAGGGCGAACAAAAAAAGTCTGGCTCCATATTTCTTAATATCCCTGGTATGGAAAAATCCTTCTACCAGCAGAAAACAAAAAATAGGGAATGCAACTCTTCCAATGGTACGGAGCACAAGATCCGCCATGCTCCACATGCTTCCTCCCTGCAAGCCAAAGATCTCCCAGTCCGGAGGGATGTCCTGATATTTTAAAATACCGTTTTCAATAATAGCCACGCCGATATGGTCTATGAGCATGGTGACAATGGCAATCATCTTTAAGGTATTTCCTGTTATTCCTTTTGTACGGGTACTCAAAGACTCCTTCATGGAATTCTCCTCCTTAAAACAATAAGGCCGGTTCAAGTCAAATACCCCGTAGCTTCCTACGGGGTATTTGACTCCTGCAGCATTCTATAGATGCAGTATTCCCTTTTGTCAGCAGATTTCCGCTCCTGCCGGCATTGTTTTCTCTGGAATCATAAGGGATAAATTGCCTTGTGCATCCTCCGCACAAAGAAGCATGCCTTCAGACATGACTCCAGCCAGTTTTGCTGGTTTTAAGTTTACCACAACCATCACCTTTTTGCCAACCATTTCTTCCGGTGTATAGTGTGCTTTGATTCCGCTGACAATCTGTTTTACCTGGCTTCCGATCTTCACCTGGGAACACAGAAGCTTCTTTGACTTTGGAACCGCCTCGCAGGCAATGATCTCGCCTACCTGGAACTGCAGCTTGGCAAAATCATCGTATTCGATCTCTGCCTTTGCTTCTATATCGATCACAGCAGAAGCATCTTCTTTGGTATTTTCCTTTGACTCTTCCTCTTTCGGTCCATACATGGCTTCCACCTTCTCCATGACTTCCTTGATATCCATGCGGGCAAACAGGATCTCCGGCTTATCAGTAACCTTGTTTCCAGAGGGATAAACGCCGAATTCATTCATCTGGGACAGCTCTCTCTTTGAAGTGTTAAGCTGGCTGAGAATCTTCTTGGAGGTATCCGGCATAAAGGAATCAAGGAGGGAGGCTCCGATGGCAATGGCTTCCGTCAGATTATAAAGAACGGTTTCCAGCCGGCTCTTTAAAGCTTCATCCTTAGCAAGGGTCCAGGGAGTCGTTTCATCAATATATTTGTTGCTTCTTCTGAAAATATTAAAGATTGCTGTCATGGCATCAGCGACCCTAAGCTTCTCCATCTTCTCCTGAACCTTTTTCACTTCTTCAAGTACCACTGCCTTTAAGTCTTCATCAACAGCCTCCGCTGCCTTACCGTCAGACACGATGCCGTCAAAGTATTTATTGGACATGGAAATGGTACGGTTCACCAGATTGCCAAGGATATTTGCCAGGTCAGAGTTCATGCGCTCCACCATAAGCTCCCAGGAGATGACCCCGTCATTGTCAAAGGGCATTTCATGAAGGACGAAATAGCGGACTGCATCCACACCGAAGAAATCCACCAGAGTATCCGCATAGAGGACATTTCCCTTGGATTTACTCATCTTTCCGTCTCCCTGAAGCAGCCAGGGATGGCCAAATACCTGCTTTGGCAGGGGAACATCAAGGGCCATAAGGAAAATGGGCCAGTAAATTGTATGGAAGCGGATAATGTCCTTACCGATCAGGTGAAGGTCCGCCGGCCATAATCTGGCAAACTGATCACTGCTTTTGCCGTCACAGTCGTAGCCGATGCCGGTAATATAGTTAGTCAGCGCATCAAGCCAGACATAGGTAACATGCTTCGGGTCAAAGGATACCGGAATTCCCCATTTAAAAGTAGTCCTGGATACACAAAGATCCTGAAGTCCCGGAAGAAGGAAATTGTTCATCATTTCATTTTTTCTGGAGACAGGCTGGATAAAATCCGGGTTCTCATTGATGTGTTTTATCAAACGGTCTGCATATTTGCTCATGCGGAAGAAATATGCCTCTTCTTTTGCCGGCTTAACCTCACGTCCGCAGTCCGGACATTTGCCATCTACAAGCTGTGATTCCGTAAAAAAGGATTCACAGGGAGTACAGTATAAGCCTTCGTAATGCCCCTTATAGATATCACCCTGGTCATAGAGCTTCTTAAAGATCTTCTGAACCTGCTCTTCGTGCTCCTTGTCTGTGGTGCGGATGAATTTATCATAAGAGGTGTTCATCAAATCCCAGATATTCTTTATTTCACTGGCCGCCCTGTCTACAAATTCCTTAGGTGTGATTCCTGCAGCCTCTGCCTTTTCCTCAATCTTCTGGCCGTGCTCATCGGTTCCTGTCTGGAAAAACACGTCATAGCCCTCCGCTCTTTTATAGCGGGCGATGGCATCTGCTAATACTGCCTCATAGGTATTGCCGATATGGGGCTTTCCTGATGCATAGGCAATGGCTGTGGTGATATAGTATGGTTTTTTGTTAGAATCTTTACACATTCTGATTTCCTCCTGTTTATAAATTGAGATGCGGCAAAGGGGGTTCTTCCTTACCGCAAAGAAAAACCCGCCTTAAAATATCCTTTCGGAAATTTAAAGACGGGGAACTGTCCCGTGTTACCACTTTAATTTATCCGTACCTTACAGTACAGACCTTACCGGCTGCGTTAGTCCCATAAAATCTGCCTAAGACCTTATGGTTACACAATTACAGTCTGACACGATAACGGGTGTAACCGTCGAAATTTAAAGGCACGATTCGCCAATTCAATTCCGCTGCTCCAAGGCCATGTTGGGAAATACGCTCAAGCTTCCTTTTCAGCTTCCGGAAGTCTCTGCACATGAGGTTGATTTCTTACTCTTCTTTTCTCAGCATTCTCATATATATAGATTGTGTAACCCTAGTTTAATAGTTTCAGTAAGGTTTGTCAAGCGGGTAAGTTGGTACATCAGTGCTTTTGTCATGACTTTTTTAATATCATCATATAAATAATAATAGTGAATCACGGAGGAATCATATATGAAAAACATCATTTTGAAACAGGGCCGCCGTTTTCTTTCCATCATCCTGGCTGTTACCCTGCTATGTGCCTGTGCACCCCCCAATAAATCGCCTGCAACGACTTCATGGAGCGGGTATGAACAATACCATGCCAGGGATCTGTCCGCTCAAAACAATTTTGATCAATTTACAAATGACTTGTTTCGTGATGAGATCAGCGAATCTGGGATCAGCTTTCATTTCAGCATTGCAGATCCTGCTTCCCGGGGACTTGATACAGTTCCTTTGACCCTGGGGGATTTTTCTCTGGATAAAATGAAACAGGGAACAAAAGACCTTCTGGAGTTAAAAAAGAAGCTGAATGATTTTAACCCCCGCCAGTTAACCGACGAACAGCGGATTACCTGGCAGATTCTCCGCTCCTACATAGAAACAGAATTAGGCTCCGATGGTCTGGAGCTTTACGTCCAGCCTTTAACAACCACCATCGGAATCCAGGCACAGCTTCCAATCCTGTTCTCAGAATATGCCTTTTACACCCGGGATGATGTGGACCACTATCTTGCACTGCTTTCTACCATTGATGATTATTATGGGCAGATCCTGGAATTTGAAAAGAAAAAATCAGAAGCCGGCCTGTTTATGTCTGACGCTTCCGCTGACCATGTATTAAAGTCCTGTGAGGCATATTTAATCCAGCCTGACCACAGCTTTCTTGCCGACACCTTCAACAACCGGGTGGATGCCCTTACAGACTTAACCGCTGAAGAGAAAGCTTCCTATAAAGAAAAGAATTTAAAAACACTGGAAGAGCATTTCATACCCGCCTATAAAAATCTTGTTAGCGGCATCACCGCCCTTATGGGGACAGGGACCAATGACAAGGGCTTATCCTGGTATCCCAAGGGAAAAGAATATTTTGAATACCTGGTCAATTCCAACACCGGTACCTCCTATGATTCCATCCGAAGCCTGACAAAGGCAATCGAAAAACAGTTAAACTCCGATATACAGGCCATAGGACAGATTACAAAGGAACATCCGGAAGTGCTTGACCACCTTGAAGACTATTCCTTCCGTTATACCAAGCCGGAAGATACACTGGAATTTCTAAAGTCCCAGATCTCAAAGGATTTTCCAGAGCTTCCGTCCTGCAGCCATACGGTAAAATACGTTCCCAGTTCCCTGGAGGCATCTTTAAGCCCCGCCTTCTATCTGGTTCCACCTCTGGACCGTTATGAGGATAATGTCATTTACATCAACGGCAACCCGCGTTTTCAAAATGATGACCTCTTCACCACCCTGGCACACGAAGGCTATCCGGGACATCTATATCAGAATGTTTATTTTTTAAGCAAGAAGCCTAACGACTTAAGAAGTATCCTATCCTTCCCCAGTTATTCGGAAGGCTGGGCAACCTATGTGGAGTTTTATTCCTACACCTTAGATAACGGGCTGCCCCCGGAACTTGGGAAGCTTCTGGCGCATAATACTGCCGTTACCCTGGGCATCTATGCATATTTGGATATTTGCATCAATTATGAGGGCTGGGATAAAGAGCAGACTGCCAAATACCTTGGCACGTTTTATAATATTGAGAAAACAGATATTGTAGATTCCATTTACTCCAGCCTGGTCGAAAATCCCACCAATTATATGGAATATTACGTGGGGTATATGGAGATTATGGAAATGCTTAACACCGCTAAGAAGATTTTAAAGGATGACTTTAATTTAAAGGATTTCCACGCATTTTTACTTGATATAGGTCCTGCTCCGTTTTCTGTCATCCAGCCTGCGTTCCGCAGCTGGCTGTCCAAACAGTTAAGAAATCCATAAATCAAAAAGGGCAGAAGCTTGTAATTCAGCGCTTCTGCCCTTCGTTTGGTCTTATTTTATTTTCTTATAATTCTTAACATATTCCAGATAGTCATTCTCTCCCTGCTTGATCTGCTCATTGGAATAATTCTTACCATTAACAAGAAGTTTTAATTTATCAATTTCAAAATTCTCGATAAAGGTATTGCCAACTGCTGTCAGGGTAAGTAAATCATCGCTTGAACCCTTTTCCGGCACCTTGGATAAATCAAGGGTGGCAGTTCCATCTTTCTCTTCATATTTCAGAACCTTTGTACCGTCCTCTAATACGCCGTATTCAATCAGCTTGTCCACCATGGCGTCTGCCGTCAGCTCAGATACTGCATCCATCGCCTGATTTAAACCAGTAGCGTCACCATTCTGGCTGTATACGGAAATAATCTCCATAGGCTCTGCGTTTGGATCAGGAACTTTATCACTGGCGCCTCCCGTTGAAGCCATCGCCTCAGGGTTAGGCGCAGTCGTCTCCATCTTGGGCTTTGTTGGTGCACATGCCACCAGGGACATCATCATCATTGCGCTCATTAAAAACACGATGAATTTTTTCATAATTGCATATTGCCTCCTTAAATTCTGTTAAAGGCTCCGAAACCAATGGTTTAACTTGGTCAGAGCTTTGATCAAAACTTCTATCTCATTCTCACTTAAGCCTGCAACAGCACCAGCGATCATCTCCTGATGAAATCTGGCATGGTGTTCATAGGCTTCTTTTCCTTTTTCTGAAAGAGAGATGTATACAACTCGCCGGTCCTCTTTTCCTCTCTGACGGGTCACATACCCCTTCTTTACAAGACTGTTCATGGCAATGGTCAGCGTACCGACCGTAACGGACAGTTCCCTGGCTATGGCCGACATATTCTTTGGCTCTCCAATACCAATGGCCTCGATCACATGCATATCATTATTTGTAATATTATTAAAATCCTGTGTAATGATAGCCTGTTGTTCAATGTCCATAATATCCCGAAACAGTCTTACCAAAACTTCGTTAAGAGTCCCGTAAGTATCCACGTTTATCCCCTTCACATATGACAATAAAAGCTTCTTCGTAATTATACATGATTATGTATCCCAAGACAACCACCTGAATTCTTATAAAATTCTTAAAATCGAAACAAAAAAATACCTTTTATACCAGAAATCGGGATATGACGACGCTGGCGGCAATGCCCGCCGCAGTTGCTGCCAATGCACCGCCCAGAGTATACCGGGTTTTTTTGATTTTTACGGTTCCAAAATAGATGCTCAGACAGTAAAACACGGTTTCTGTGCAGCTCATGAGTACAGAAGTCAGCATCCCGATATAAGAGTCAGTTCCATATTTCTTAAAAATATCAAGCACAAGCCCTGTGGCCGCTGAGTTTGATATCAAACGCACTAAAATCACAGGTACAACCGGTGCGGGAAGAAAAAGGAAGGCAGCCGGCTTTGTCAGGCATTTTGCAAGAAAGTCCAGAAAACCGGAAGCCCTAAGCACACCCACAGCAGTCATAAGTCCGATCAGCGTAGGCATAATCCCTGCCACTGTTTTCATCCCTTCCTTTGCCCCGTCTATAAAATCATCAAAAACCGGACGTTTGGATAATATGCCAAAGCCTACCATGTAAAAAATGATAAGCGGCACCGCCGCTTCCGACAAAAATAATAAAAATTTCATATATTCACCTAAAAATCCATGATTGTTATAGTTTATTCCAATTCTTTCCTTTTCATTCAAGGCTTTTTGAGGTAAACTATCCACGAAAGCAATGAGCAGTGCGAAACAGGGCGGGGCAGAATTTCCATTGTGCTCGCAAATAAGAAAATTTTGACCTGCCCTGTTTCATAGGGCGAATGCTCGTGAGCGAGTGAATCCGCAGGGCTCACTCGCTGCACTGCGGACTTACGCTATTAACCGAAAGGAGATGTACAGATATGAGCGTTTTATTTTTACAATATCCTCCCTGCAGTACCTGCAAAAATGCAAAAAAGTGGTTGGATGCCCATGAAATAGCATATGACTCCAGGAATATCAAAGAAGAAAACCCAAACACCAATGAGCTTGCGGACTGGATCAAAAAAAGCCGCCTTCCTATGAAGCGGTTCTTTAATACCAGCGGGATCATCTACAAGGAAAAGAATTTAAAAGAGCTTTTGTCTGGCATGAGCGAAGAAGAACAGATCGATCTCCTGGCGACCGATGGAATGCTGGTCAAGCGTCCTTTAATCATTGGTGAGGATTTCGTCCTGGTTGGCTTTAAAGAAAAGGAATGGGAGACAGCGTTACTCCGGTGAATCGACGACTGAATATGAATAATACCCGGCGGAATAAAGGATCGTCTCCTATCCGCCGGATATTTTGCCATATAATTTCACCAATTCATTTTATGAGGCCTGTTGTTAATCATTAGCAGGTTGATCCCAAGATGCTCTTTCATTTCTTCATACGCTTTTGACACCTTGTCCGCTTTGAGTACCTCATTTCTGCTTCTACCGGTATTCTGCTCTCTCAATTGGTAATCATAGGCCTTCTTTGCCGATGCCCCGATTGCGGAGGCGGCCAGTATGATCAGAACCACCATTACTATAAGCAGCGGCTTCTGCAGGGAATTTACAAATCTTTGGCCGTAATACAATACCTTCAGCTGCTTTCTTACCACTGTTTCCGCCCCCCGCCGGTTAAGTTCCGCCATGATCTTCTGAAATTCGCCGGGAGGAGGGGAGGGGGGCTCAGGTGTTAATTCCGGATGCTCCTGCATATAATCAAGCAGATGGGCTTCTGACTTTTCCTGTGACGACACATATAATTTTATCTGTTTTAAAATAAAATACATTGTTCCATGGTTTCTCTCCTTCTCCACGTTACACCTCTTAAATACAAGTTATCCTTTAGTTCCCACAAGCTTTGGGGTTGACTTTTTATCGCTAACGTTTACTATAATAGTATATCGAATTTGGGAGGCAACGCTTTATGAAAAAAATCATCTTAACTGGCGGCGGTACTGCCGGCCATGTTACCCCGAACCTGGCTTTAATTCCCTCGTTAAAAGAGCGGAAATACGATATTCACTATATAGGATCATACCAGGGAATCGAAAGTCAGCTCATCAAGGGAGCCGGCATTCCCTATGACGGCATTTCTTCCGGTAAATTCCGCCGGTATTTTGACTTAAAAAACTTCTCTGATCCCTTCCGGGTATTAAAAGGATATTGGGAAGCATTGAAACTGATAAAAAATTACAAGCCGGATGTAGTTTTCTCAAAAGGAGGCTTTGTAGCCGTTCCCGTGGTGTTGGCAGCAAAACACTGCAAGGTGCCTGTAATTATCCACGAATCAGATATGACTCCAGGGCTTGCCAACAGACTATGTATTCCGTCTGCTGTAAAAGTATGCTGCAATTTTCCGGAAACCCTTCCTTATCTTCCAAAGGAGAAAGCTGTACTCACAGGATCTCCCATACGGAAAGAACTTTTAAGAGGAGATCGGCTGACAGGATTAAACCATGCACGGTTGTCTGCAAACAGGCCTGTTATCCTGATCATCGGCGGAAGTCTTGGTTCTGTAACGGTCAATACCGCCTTACGGGGCATTCTCCCGAAACTGCTCAAAAATTACCAGGTGATACATATCTGTGGAAAAGGCAATCTGGACGAAAGCCTGATTGGAACGGAAGGATATGTACAATACGAATATGTAGACGCCCCTTTAAAACATCTTTTTGCTGCTGCTGATCTTATGATCTCAAGAGCCGGAGCCAATTCCATATGCGAAATTCTCGCACTTAGAAAGCCAAATATCCTGATTCCTCTTTCCGCTGCCGCCAGCAGGGGAGATCAGATTTTAAATGCCAGATCCTTTGCAAAGCAGGGATTCAGCTCCCTTCTGGAAGAAGAAAACCTAACCGGAGATTCCCTCTTGCAGGCTATCACCGATACATTTGCCAACCGACAGGCTTTTATCTCAAAAATGGAGCAAAGTGAATTATACAATGCGGTTGATACTATTATTAATATGATTGAATCCCTGGTTCAGAATTGACCTTTACACATGAAAATTAGGACCCAGGATTTTTTTCAAACAAACTCTTGTACGATATATCCGGGAGCGGCAAACCGTTCCCGGAATTTTTAGGATTTCGCAGATTTCAGGAATGGTAAGCTGCTCCAGAAAATAAAGAACAGCCATTTCCTTCCATTCTTCTCTCATATTGGAAATCTCCCCGGTTATCCTTAAAAGAGCTTCTTCTCCAAGGATCACCTCCAGGGGATCAGTGACCACATATCTCGTAAGCATTGCCACCTCATTGACCGCGTCACCTTCATCCAGGCTCACCTTTTCATAATGACCGTTTTTACGGAGACAGTCAATGGATTTACGCTTTAAAATCTTAATCAGCATGCCTTTCTTTCGCGTATCTGTCCATGATAATGAATAATTCTCAAAATATGCAATAAAAGTTTCCTGCACCACATCGTCAAGTTCCATGTCTGGCACATTGAGTGTTTTCGCTATCCTGCGGAGCAGTCCCTGATATTCCCCGTATATAGACTGCAGCAGCAAATTTTCATCTTCATGTATGCTCATTGATTATGTCCCTCTTCAGGGCGCTCCTTATAGCGGCTCCTGTCTGTGTTAATTCTTCCGGATTTGCCTCGCCCGGCACCCATGAAACCATAACAGGACCATCCTCATAACGAGGAATTAAATGCACATGAAAATGAAAAACCGTCTGGCCTGCTTCTTTCCCATTATTCTGCACAACATTAAATCCGGCACAGTCTAATGAGTGTTTCATGGCGTTTCCTATTTTAGCCGCTAATGGGAGGACCCTTTTTGCTGTTTCCTCATCCAACTCACAGATGTCTTTGTAATGCTGTTTTGGAAGAATCAGGGCATGTCCTTTGGAAGCCGGTCCTAAATCCAGGATTACACGAAAGGTGTCATCCTCGTATATTGTTTCAGAAGGTATCACACCATTTGCAATCTTGCAGAAAATGCAATTATCTTCCCTCACTTTCTCACCTCCTTCCAATTATATTATCCCCATATTTCCATATCCTGGCGCCTTCTCGGCTTACGGTAAAGGAGTATTCCCATAACAATGCCAACAAGCAGCCCGCCAATATGGGCTGCATTATCTACTCCTGTGCTGGTAAAACCAAAATACAGAGAACATGCAATCACAACTACCAGCTGTCTGACACTTAAGTCCTCCAGCCGGCCGCGGTTGATAAGTACCGCATATAAAAGGCCTCCGATCACGCCAAAAATAGCGCCTGACGCCCCTGCCGAAACTACCGTCCGGTATTCTCCTAAGTTCACGATCATGGACAGCACATTGGCGCCCACTCCGCAAAGCAGATAGAAAAGCAGGTATTTTATATGGCCCAGGGCCCTCTCCAGATTATCACCCAAAATAAACAGAATGAGCATGTTATTCATAATGTGGTTAATTCCAAAATGCATAAAAACAGAAGTGAGCAGCCGGAAATACTCTCCTCCCTCCAACACAAGCGGAGCATACATCGCTCCATGCGCCACCATAAACTGCGTATTTTCCGTGGAGCCTGTCAGCTCCAGATATAGGAAATAGATGACATTTATTGCGATTAAACCAATGTTAACAAATGCCGTCTTACGCTTGTACAAGTCATTCATTGCCACTCTCCTTGATAAATATTATGCCTATTTTAACACAGGCTGACATATTATGTAAATATAAACGCGAAATTTGCGGTAAAAACTTCACCATTTCACTCCTGCCTGCTGATTCACCCTATCTAAGTCCGGCCTGCTGTTTTTTAAAGCATCCGGAATCCCTCCCTGCCAGGAAAGTGTTCTGATAAGAGCGCAAACCCTTTTAAAAAGGAAGATAAGCCAGTATAATCGAGAAGCAATTTGCGAAACATTCGCAAATTACCTTGACAATGTTTTGATTTCGCAGTACACTTATTTGCAAATAAATCGCAAATTAGGAAGTGAACCCCTTTGGCTAATTATATGACAGAACAAAGAAAACAGCTTTTCGCCTTTTTGCAGGAAAACCCTGATAAGCAATTTTCTGCAAGACAAATTGCAGATAGTCTTTCCTGTTCCTCCGTCAGTTTAAGTGCGGTGTACCGAAACCTCACTTATCTGCAGGAGAAAGGTCTGATCAACCGCTTTACAAAAGAAGGAAGCCGGGAGCTTTTTTATCAGTATATTCATTCAGAGGATTGCCGTAATTGTATTCATATGAACTGCATAAAATGTGGAAGGACATTCCATATGAATGTCGAAATTGCAGACCGGATGCTGGAAGACATTTCCAAAGCAGACGGATTTCAGATCAAAAAAGAAAAATCCGTACTTTACGGAATCTGCAAAAACTGTATCTGATGTATCAATTGTTTTTAAAAGGAGGAAGAGACATGGCAAAAAACAAAAAACTGCTTGCCGGATTTATCATCATTGCGGTTCTTTTTATGCTGCTCTTTTCCGTCTATTTTATTACTGCTGAGACCCGCCATAACTGCATAGGCGAAAACTGTCCCATCTGTCTTGAAGTCCAGGCCTGCGTCCAGGCGCTGAATACTCTTGGAACAGGCCTTGCGACTACTGTTGCCGTATTCGCGGCAGCTCACCTTTTTGTAATCTGCGTGATTCCGGTATTTCACCGCAGCCCTTCACACACTTTGGTTTCTCTTAAGGTAAAGCTAACGAATTGAATATTGATTTTACAAGGGAGTATTTTGCCCATTTTTAGGCAGAAACCGATTTTACCGGTGCTTCCTTATATTCTTATGCCCTTTTTTAAGATCAATATTTATCCGGAGGTAAAATAATGAAAAAATTAATCGCCTGCCTGTTAGCAGGACTTATGATAATGGGAGCACTTACTGCATGCTCCAGCACAAATGCAACGACAAAAACCAGCAATAACGATAAGCTAAGCGTGGTATGCACAATCTTCCCGGAATACGATTGGGTGAAAGAAATCCTCGGCAGCCATGGAGACGATGAGGAGATCACCTTGCTTTTGGATAACGGTGTGGATCTTCACAGCTATCAGCCGACAGCAGATGATATCATCAAAATCTCAAACTGCGATATGTTTATCTATGTGGGCGGGGAATCCGACCAATGGGTCGAGGATGCTCTGAAGGAAGCAAAAAACAAAGACATGGTCGTGGTCAACCTCCTGGAAGTCCTGGGGGACACGGTCAAAGAGGAAGAAGTCGTTGAAGGAATGGAATCAGAGGAAGAAGAAACCCAGGCTGACAGCGAAGAAGGCCCGGAATATGACGAGCATGTCTGGCTGTCACTGAAAAATGCCAAGACCTTTAGCAATTACATTGCATCAAAGCTGGGCGAAATCGACAGTGCAAACGCCGCGGATTACTCTGCAAACGCAGATGCTTATGGAAAAAAGCTGGATCAATTGGATGAAAGCTATCAGCAAGTGGTAAACTCTGCAAAACAGAATACAGTGCTGTTTGGGGACCGCTTCCCCTTCCGCTATCTGTCAGATGACTACGGCCTTACCTATTATGCCGCATTTGTAGGCTGCTCGGCCGAAACGGAGGCCAGCTTTGACACCATCGCTTTTCTTTCAAAGAAAGCTGATGAATTGGGACTTAACACTGTGCTGACGATTGAGGGCACTAAGCATAAAATCGCCGAAACCATCGTCCAAAATACAAAGGACAAAAATCAGACAGTACGTACCATGGATTCCATGCAGTCCACCACTGCCAAGGATGCAGAAAGTGGTGCTACCTATCTTTCTATTATGCAGGCGAATCTGGAAGTGCTGAAAGACGCATTAAATTAAGGAGGAATTAAATGGCACAGCTAACATGCAACAACCTCACCATCGGTTATGACGGTAAAACTGTCTTAAAAGGGCTTAACCTTTCCGTTAACAGCGGTGATTATCTCTGTATTGTGGGAGAAAACGGCTCCGGTAAAAGCACGCTCATGAAAACTATCCTGCACCTTCTGGCACCGCTTGAAGGAAGCATTGTTATAGAAAACAGGCTGCAGCCCGGAGGAATCGGGTATCTGCCCCAGCAGACAGTGGTACAAAAGGACTTTCCGGCTTCAGTTATGGAAATTGTTTTATCCGGCTGCTTGAACCGCTGCGGGCTGCGTCCCTATTATAGCCGTGAAGAAAAGCAGCTTTCCTGTGAAAACATGGAGAAAATGGGTATCTCCCATTTATCCAAACGGTGTTACAGGGAATTGTCCGGAGGCCAGCAGCAACGGGTTCTGCTGGCCCGGGCGCTGTGCGCCGCCGGAAGTATGCTTCTGCTTGACGAACCTGTTTCAGGGCTTGATCCAAAGGCCACTGCCGAGATGTATGAATTAATCCGTAAACTGAATGAGGAAGGCATCACCATTATCATGATATCTCATGATATCGGTGCTGCCGTGAACTATGCAAGCCATATCCTCCACATGGGAAATCCCTACTTTTTCGGAACAAAAGACGAGTACCTGGAAAGCAGCATCGGCAAAGCATATTCATCTAGGGACGGAGGCAAAGAAGCATGAGTGTATTGATTGAAAAATTAGCCTTATATTTTGAATATCCTTTTGTGCGTTATGCGTTGATTGTGGGAATATTGATTGCTCTTTGTTCCTCTTTGCTGGGTGTTACACTGGTGTTAAAACGATTTTCCTTTATCGGCGACGGACTTTCCCATGTTGCCTTTGGCGGGATGGCAATTGCGACAGTGATGAAGCTGACCAATCATATGCTGCTCATTCTGCCGGTTACGGTTGTGTGTGCAATTCTTCTGCTACGCACCGGACAAAACGCAAAAATCAAGGGTGATGCGGCTGTCGCAATGATTTCCGTGGGCGCTCTGGCCCTGGGATACCTGCTCATGAATATATTTTCCACCTCAGCCAACCTGGCTGGAGACGTATGCAGCACCCTGTTTGGCTCAACCTCCATTCTGACGCTAACAAAAACAGAGGTATGGCTTTGCGCCGCCCTTTCGGTGGTCGTTATCGCCGTATTTTTTCTCTTCTACCATAAGATATTTGCTGTCACCTTTGATGAAGACTTTGCAAAGGCCACCGGTACGAAAGCAGACCAATACAACCTGCTGATTGCAGTCATCATAGCCATTATTATCGTACTTGCCATGAACCTGGTAGGCTCGCTGCTGATCTCCGCATTGGTCATCTTTCCTGCGCTCTCGGCAATGCGCTTATTTAAAAACTTTAAGTCGGTGATCCTTTGTTCAGCAATCCTATCCGTTTTCTGCGCCGTACTGGGAATTCTGACGTCCATTCTGGCCGGAACACCGGTGGGTTCAACCATTGTTGCCGTTGATATTGCCGCATTTGCCATGTGCTCCCTTATTGGGTGGATCCAGGGAGGTGTCAGAGGATGAAACGTATCTTTGGAATGATTCTGATGCTTTTAATGATAAGCCTTGCATTGACAGGCTGCGGGAAGAACACCGGTACTGATCCCGGTCCGTTGCCGCCGCAAGGGGATGGGGCAGACTCCGGACAATATGGCGCCGCAGGTTCTGAACAATACGCTTCGGAAAGTCCTGAAGATTTTGACATCAATTCCTATCCTTCGGATTCCTTCCAGCCATCCACGGAGCAATTCCAGGAGGACGGTGCCGGTTCTTCACAGGAATATCCGTCAGACTCCGGAGATAACACCGGAACAGATATTGATCTGACGAAATTAAGCAGCACCATGGTTTTTTCCGAGGTATACAATATGATGATATCTCCGGAAGAATATGCAGGAAAAACAATTAAAGCCGATGGGATATTCCAGGTTTACCAGGATTCGGAAAATAAGAACTTTTATGCTTTGGTCATTGCAGATGCTACTGCCTGCTGCCAACAAGGGCTGGAATTAATCTGGGACGGTGATCATACTTATCCGGATGATTATCCGGAAGAAGAAAGTGAAATAGAAATAACAGGTGTGTTTCAAAGCTATGTGGAGGAAGGCAACACATATTATTATGTGCTTGTAAACGACGTTAAGGCGGTATAGGATATCACTCCCATACCGCCTTTATTAACTTCCATAAATGTTTCTTTGCTCTTAATCTATGGTAAGTATGTAAGGTTTCTCTGCTCTTACCATGAAGATCATGCCACCGGCATACCGGCCTTAAAAACTGCCGGTGCTTCTTAAAATTTAGAAGATAGGGTTTATATTATGTAAATATAAAAGGAAAGTTTGCTATAAAAACTTCATCTCCCTTTTTCAAAGCCATGGTCTCATTGGTTTCTAATACCCGCCCATTCACAGACGTTCCATTGGTGGAGTTTAAGTCGCTGATCCGGTATTCCTCTCCTTCCCGGTCTATTCTGGCGTGAATCCTGCTGACAGCTTCTCCGGTAAGGACACAGTCAACCATGCCTTCCTGCTTTCCAATTAAATAAGGAACATAAGTAATTGCAATGTCTTCCACATCAGTACCAACCGCACGTAAGTACCTGATAGTTTTATCAGCACCTGTATCAGTCAACAAAGCCGTCTGAAATACTTCCTCATCTCCTGTTTCATGTTTTGGCGTCTTTTCCTTTATTTCTTCTTCAAATGTCATCTGCCAGTCAAAGCTTTCCGCCGGTTGGCGATCTCCCTCTTCCCTTTTCACCATCGTCTCCTTTGACTGCCTGAACTCCTTTTTCCATACGGCAAAAACTGTGAAAGCTGAGAAAGCACCGGTAATAGGCACCCCATACCAAAACTTCCGAATTCCTTCCATACCAAAAACCAGCCATAAAGCTGCAGCCATACCAAGCATGGCTAACACCGGGATAAAGAAAACAGCTCCTTTCTCTTTTATATCAAAAAAACTATCCCTTTCTTCCATCTCCTCATTTAAAGTGTATGGAAGAGGAGAGACGCGGCTTTCTTCCGGATTGTGTTCTCTTTCCTGCTGGGGGATATTATCATCGCCCCCTTTTCCGCCGGAACAATTCTTACCGGCAATTTCAAGGAGGTCCTTCATCCCGTAATTTTCCTTAAGGCTTTCCTGATAGAGTCCATAAGCCATTACTACGCATTCCTTATCCTGATGATTGACCTTACCCAGAAGATACCGCAGCAGCTCGGTCATTTCCCCAGGAAATCCTACTTGTCTTCCAGGAACAAGGCAAAGAGAGACCGTAAACTGCTCCGGTTCAACATAAATATATTCCGGTTCCAGAAGGATCTGTTTTTCTTTTAGTAAGTAAACTTCCAGCCTTTCCAGAGTCCGCCCAATATCCCCTATTAACTTCTTAAGCTCCTCCCTGCCAAGGCTATGATATTCAAGCACTCTGTTTAAAGGCTGCTTAGAAGTGATCTCATAATAATAGAATTTCCGGTTGTCCACCTGCTTTATATGGAACTTCAGCAATCCTTCTATCCTGTTAGCCGCCATCATATGTATTTCATAACTTTCATATCCGGCCTCCTCTGGCTCCATGATCAAATAATTGTGCTTCATTTCCCGTCTGTATGCTGCCTTCATTTCATTCCTCCTGATTGATAAGAGTCAACATCCTTAAAAAATTCTCCGGGTCAAACACGCCCTGTTCCATTTCCAGCTTCCAGGTCCCCGCCCTTCCACATGCTTCCACCCGTTTGCCTGTTACAGGGTTTCCTGCCATCTTAATCTGAAACTCATATCTTTTCCAGGAAAAAGGGTTGCCGGCCCTTTGGGCTGCCCACACCGCCGCTTCATCCTGCGGCTCGGTCTCGTTATGGCGCAGCCTTTGTACAGACTCCTCCAATGCCATTGATCCCACAACTTCATCCCTCAGCCGGTAAGCAGCCTGAACGGAAACCATCAGAGCCCATAAAACAATTGCCATAACAAAAGCCGCCTCAATGGTATAGCTTCCCCGCAGTTTTCCCTTCATAGGATCACCAGTCCTATCCACACAGGAACCAGAAATGGCAGAAACGGTACCGGTTTCTTTTTCACATCCCTTCCCCTCAGCCGGCACCAGAGATAAATTCCACCGCAGACAATGCCATTTACAAAGATGCCATAGAACAATAACTTCAGGTTTAAACGTGCTCTCAGAAATAGGCCGCTGACTACAAAAAACCAGCCATCTCCCATACCGATTGCCTCACCTGTTAATCGGCTCAAAAGAAGGAGTCCCACCCCCACCATGCAGCTTAACAGCCGTTCTACTCCAATATCTCCCTGTAAAAAAGCCAGAATTGCTCCGGCTATGCCTGCCGCCTGAAAAAGCCACACACTGACAGCTTTTTCTCTTCCGTCCTCCCAGGCAGCCGCCAGTAGAAATACTCCAAATAAGATTTTATTAATACTTTCCAGCATAGAAACACCTCCCTATTGTGAACAGTAAGAGCACGCTCCTAAATGGCGGACCTGGGATAACGGAACCGCCTCCACATATGCCATGATAGAGGAGCAATTCCTGTCACTGTGATACCTCTCACCTGACGGCATAATGTATACACTGCCGTTTTCCTCTGCAAATCCGCCGCATCTGCTGCAGGGCTTATATTTCCCACCGGATAAATTACGGGCATTTTCCACTTCCTTAAATGGAATCTCTTGTATGTCATTGTATAAATAATGACATGTCCGCTGCCGATGGTATCTAGTACTCGCCTTTCCAATGTATACAAGCTCATCCTCCTGCCCTGTCTTCCCGCTGCTTCCTCCCTCCTGGCCGATCCAGGCTCTGCGGCAGCATCTGGCTGTCATGGGGATACTGCTTAAGCCAAAGACGGAAAAGGGAATTCTGACCCGGTAATCCATGATCAGATCAATGGTCTCTCCATCTCTTAAAACGGAAGAACGTACAAAAGATGTTGATTCAAGCCGTTCAAACCCCACCCGTCCCTCCACCCGTTTTCTCACATAGAGAAGGATTCCTTCCTCTGTCAATCCGTCTAAAAACTCCTCTGAAAAATCATTGATTCCTGTGGCCTTCAGCCTTTCTCCCAGTTCAAGCTGATGCAATACATAAGCATACCGGCTTACTTCCTCTCCTGCCGCTTCCAGGGCAGTTTGAATGCGCCTCCCCTCCTTCATCACCCCCATGGGAAGCATTAGGATCACCATAAAAAACAGAAAGAGGGGCAGGACAAGGGCAGCCTCTATGGTCAGGCTCCCCTTTTTTCGGAAGCAGGAGGCAGATGATAATACCCTTTTTACAAGGAATCCATATTTCGTGAAAGGGATTTGTACCTGGAGAGTAACAATTTTTTTATTATTTTTTTCTTGGAACTCCTTGAAAAAGGGCATGATCATCCACCTCCTTTCCTCTTTCTTGCCCTGTTGACTGGGAATAAAAGTATGCCTGTCCCTTAATATGCTTTTTCTGTCCGAACTTCCACCGGATAGAAGGGATTATTTCCTCCGAAAAACATATGCCTTGATCTCACAGTTGCCCTTACCTCTGCCTGATAAACGCAGTGAACCATGTGAAAATCCGCTTGTTTCCTGCATAAGTTCATCTGGATCATATCCATAAGCCGGTAGTGCTGCTGCCCAGGTTCTCCCAGAAAAAGAAGAAGCTTTAAATAGCCGGTATAACCAATTCCGTTTTCATCTTCCTTTCCGCCTGCACATGTTCCCGTTCTGCCTAATTCCAAAAGTCCGTCCAGGGATAGCCTCCAGGTATCCCTGGATTTAAGAAAAACTACCCTTTTTCCTTCTAAGAGCATTTTCACATCCACAATCGCTTCTCCAAGTGCCCAGATGCTCATAATAAAAAATGCTACAATTCCAGTAAGAGGGGCCAGGCCAACAGATCCGGTAATAAGGCCGGCAAGAGCCATCGCCTCCTCCCGTTTCTGGCCATCTGAAAGAATATGAATTAAGTTCATGCCTTCTCTTATCATGAGAACATCTAATACCGTCTGCTTTAAGTTTTCCTCATCTGTTTTCTTCCCTGAAACCAGATACTCCAATTCGTACTTTACCTCCTTATCCTCCTCTGAGAGAAAGCTTGTGAGAAAGCGGTTGCAATACTCCCCAAACAGGATCCGGTCCATAAGGCCCGCCTCCAGCACCTGGCCTTCCCCGCAGGTGACGGAAGGAAAGGAATCGTCAGATAAAATACCTTTAGATATTTCCTTTCCATCAGGCAGTACCAGGGATAAGAGCCCTGTCTGTATGAATCCTTCCACCTGTTCCAGAAGTCTCTGTTTTTCCGTGTCCTTCACCCCATTGGAATAAGAGAGAGAGGGGATATCTGCCTCATCCCATATTTCCCCTACAGAACCCCAAAGTTCGGACAGGTCCGGACCGTCATCCTCTTCATCATCATTGTCCCAGTTATCAATGATGCTCTCTACCTCAAAGGAACGTTCCTTTGCCTGTTCCATAACCTGTTTCATCTGTTCCATCTGCCCTGGAAGGGCCTCTATTTCCCTCCTTCGCTCTCCATCCTGATTAACATAGGATCCATAGCAGGAGGTATCACCGCTCAAAGCCTCACGAACTTCCTCACTTAATTCTTCCTGTGCCGCAGATAAGCCATTGTTGGTTTCGTTTATGCTGTTTTTTAAATCATCTGCCCTTTTCCCGTAAGTCTTTATAAGGGAAGGGATCCTGTTCATTTCCCGCTCCAGCCGATCAGCCTCTCTCCGAAATCCCGGACCGTCATAATCCTCGATTCTTTCATAAGCAGCCCGCCAGTAAGCTTTCTGCTGCTTTAAGGAATCATTGATATCCTCCAAAGCTCTTTCCAGCCGGACGGCTTCCCGTTCATTGTCACGGAAAGATCCGGATAACCGTTTCACTGCCCTTGCTTCCTTTAAGTTCTTAAGCAGGTCTTCTGCACCCTTTTCATCTGTCATATTTTCAAAGATTCCATACTTCATATAATCCAGAATCTCCTGTTTCAAATACTGTCCTCCCCCGTCGGTAATACGGAAAATCCCCACGGTATCTGCCTTTTCCATATCCATGGAATACCAGCCGGAGCTGTCCATATAAGGCTTCATGAATCCCTTCCATGCCTTTTCCACTTCATCATCACTCTCACATTCCAGAAGAAAGAGACGGTATTTTTCCCAGGCTTCTCTATGGTACCTGCTGAATACAGAGTCCATGGCAGAATCTGCCGCCAGCTTTAAATAGCTCCTGGATCCAGCAGTCCGTGCGGACTCTAAAAGCCCGCACATCAGGCTGAATATGCATAAAAGGGCTAAACTGAAAAACACTGTTACCTGTCCGCTTTTGCGCATCAATATACCTCTTTAGACTGGCTGTTGATTTCCTTGAATACATTATCAAGAAGAGTCGTTATCTGCTTTTTAAAAATAATGACAAGTCCGATTAGAACCACCAGAATCAGCACTACTTCAATAACACCTACTCCATCTTCTTCCCTTAAAAAATCCCTGATCTGCCTGTTTGCCGATGTCAGCATCCTTTCACCTCCCTTCTAATAAAATGCCAGGAACGCAGGAACCACGATCATGACCATGACCACTCCCAGCATCAGGAACAGGGGCAGCAAAAGCTTGGTTCCAGCTTCTTCCCCCAGCTTTTTCGCCAGGTTCTTCCTTTGCTCAAAGGCTGAAACCATCTCAAGCTCTAAAGCAGGGCGAAGCTGCCTGCTTCCGTTTTTCTGGCTCTGTTCCAGAAGAGCGGAAAGCTTTATGTAGACCTGTAAGCCGCAGCGTCTTCCAAATTCACTGTAAGCCCGTCCTTCCGACAGCCCGCTGCCAAGCTGCCCTGCTGTTTTCACCATCTCTTCATACGCCGGGCGTACGCTTCTTTTTTCCTGCTTTACCGCATCCTTATAGCCAGCCGCAACCCTCTCCCACGCTCCCCGTACCGTAAGGCCTGCTCCGATGTAGACCACCAGCTTGGAAACCACCTCAGAATAATCAAACAGCAATTGCTGCTCCCGTATCTTCGCCTGGCTTTTCCTGTCAAACTCTTCTTTTATGTGCAGAAGTGCCGCCAGTAAAAGCCCCAGTACCGGCAGTATCCGGTAATCAGTCTCTTCAGGCAGGAAATATGTCAGTCGTTTTCCTTCATAAGCTGATGGCAGTAACAGGTGCTCCTGCGTCTGCTGTTTAAGATCCATCTGACCTATCCACTGAAGAAAAGCAGCGGCGGCCTTTTCTTCCTGGGTGAGTGAGGGCGGGTAAACCGTCACTTTAAACTCAAATTGGCCTTCATGACCCCCAGCCTTCATTCTGGCCCTTAACCAGACCGGTTCTCCCTCTTCCGGTACTTCCTCATTGTGAACGATTCCAAAGGAATCGATCACCTGGGGATTATCAGACTCCCAGCTGATTCTAAGCCCATGATCTTCCAGACTGTTCTTTAAATTTAAGTTTCCTCTCACCTCCTCCATGGACGCATTTTCCCCCAGCATCTGCTTTATCAGCTCAGGCTGGATCCTCTGAAACAGCTCCCTTGCTTCTTCTGCCCCATACTGCCGCTCCCTGACTGGGATTTTCATCAGTATCTTCCTATTACCATTCTCCCGGTCAAGCCCGGATACCAGAATATCGTATGTAGTTTCTCCCTGTCCCGGCTTTGCCCGTTTAAGCCCTCCTCCTTCAGACACCACCTGCCCCCCTGCTGCAAAAACCAGCTTCATGGCAACATATAAGGCAATCCCGGATACTGCACAGGCCGCCTGTACCCTTGTAAAAGGAAATCTCCATGTTCTGCTGCTCTTTCTTAACATCTGTTCTCTCCTTTTCAAATCTCGATCCTCAAGATCCGCTTCGCAATCCCTATCGCCAGGATGTAAATGACCATGCACAGGGTCATAAGGACTCTTCCGACTCCCGTACTGTACATGATGTTAAAAAAGCCCGGAGAAGTTAAATCAATATAAAGGACAATAAAGAAGGGAATTACGCTCATGATCTTTTGTTCAAACTGTTTTGAGGCTGTCATCGTTAGAATCTCCTGCCTTACCTGCACCTTATCCCTTATTACATCCGCCGTGTGGCTGATAATCGAAACCAGCTCTCCTCCGCTTCGCTTTGCCGCGGCAAATACCTCCGCAAAGTTTTTAACATCATCAAGGCCGCTGCGGCCTGCAAATTCGGAAAGCGCCTGCTCCACCGAACGGTTCATCCGGATCTGGCTCTCAATATGGCTGAATTCCCTGGAAACCATCCCCTCCTCCCCATAAAGTAAAATCAATTCCTTTACAGAAGCAGAAAATGCGTTCTCCACAGAGTAACCGGCACTTAAGAATGAGGCTAAAAGCAGGATGCCCTCCTTAAATTCCAGATTTAACTGCTGAAGCCTGCCTTCCTTTAATTCTCTTTTTTTAATTATGGGGAAAATAACAGCCATAGGGATAAATAACAGAAATGACGCAATGCTGCGGTAAAAGACGTATGCGAAAAGCCCTGCAACTGCCAGGCCCTGAAATCCATAAAGGCACCACTGAACCGGTGTCAGAACATAGTTTTCATATCTCAATGCCTGCTGCTTTAAGTTTTTCGGTGTTTTGAATGGTACCCACTTTTTTAAGACTGCCCTGAACAGCCTGTCCTCCCTCCCGGTTCTCATAATCCTCCTCAAACCTGTATAACGGATTAAGCCTGATTTCTCCGCTTTCATAACCAATTACCTCCACAATGGACAGGACCCTCCTGCTTTTATCTCTGAGCCGCCCTAGATGAATTAAAATATCAATTGCTGCCGCGACCTGGCTTCTGACCGCTGCCAATGGGATATCTGCTCCCATAAGCACCATGGTCTCCAGCCTGGAAAGCATGTCCCTTGGGCTGTTTCCATGACCGGTGCTAAGGCTTCCGTCATGTCCGGTGTTCATGGCCGATATCATATCCAAAGCCTCCTTTCCCCTCACCTCTCCAACGATAATTCTGGAAGGATTCATCCTCAAAGCCGCCCTGATCAGATCTCCGATGGTCACCTCCCCGTCCCCTTCCCCATTGGCCTCTCTTGTTTCCAGCCTCACCAGATTCGGAATATGGGTAATCTTCAATTCCGCAGAATCTTCAATGGTTACGATCCGCTCCTCCCGGGGGATATAGGCGGACAGGGCATTGAGAAAGGTACTTTTTCCGGAATTGGTCCCCCCGCTGATAAAAATATTGTAGCCTGCCTCTACTATGCATTTCAGGAAATTTGCAGCCTCTTCCGTAACCGAGTCCAGCTTTAACAGCCTTGCCATAGTAATGGGCTTGGGGAATTTCCGGATGGTCACTGCGGGGCCGTCCAGCGCAATGGGGGGCAGCACCACATGAACCCTGGAACCATCAGGCAGCCTTGCATCCGCGATGGGCCTTGATACATTTACTGTACGGTTTACTCTGCTGACGATCTGCTGGATGGTGTCCTCCAACTGTTCCTGGCTGTCATAGACTCTGCCCAACTGCTCCATGCGTCCGTTCCTCTCCACAAAGATGCGGTTCGCCCCATTCACCATGATCTCCGTCACATCCTCGTCATCCACCAGCTCCTGAAGGGCCCCCAGCCGCCGGAATGAATCAAAAAGCCGGCCCCGGAGCTCCGTCTTACCTTTTAGGGGCAGAAAACTGCCTTGCCCATATTCCAGAATTCTACGGTCTAAGATAGCATAAAGCTCCTCATCAGTTACCTGCTGCCGTTCATCCAGCTCTCTCATGATTTCTTCCCGCAGTTTCCTTCTCTCATCATCATCCATGGCCGTTCCCCCTTGTTCAATCCCTTTTACAGCTTATGGCTGCTTCCTCAATAGCTGTCTTGTATAATCCCCTAATTCTCCCCATAAAAGCTGTTCCAGATAATTGTCTTTCCGGCTGAAGCTGCAGTGATAGGGTGGTTTTATTTTCTGAATCCGGTCCTTCAAAGACCCACGGCCGGATGACATCAGGTATTCCTCAAACTCTTCTATCTTTGCTGCGGATACGCAGTCATCCTTTACCGGCATGTATACCACATCACATACCTCCAGCACCTCTGCCGCTTTCTTACCGAATTGGCCTAAATCCAGAATGATGGACTCATAAACGCTTTCCCTGGCAATGTGGGTTACCAGCTCCGCCATCATCTGCCCGGTCACCTGGCAAAGATCCTCAGGGTATTGCACCGGCGGCACATAATCCAGCTCTCCCCAGGTATAGACGACGGATCCAAGGCGTACCCAGCGAAAACCTTCCTGGCTGTAATAATACAAAAGATCAGATAAACAACCCCTGTACTCTTCTCCGATCAACCGCCCGAATCCGGAACAATCCTCTAAATTTAAATAAAGGACCTTTAAATCCCGGGCCAGCAACTGTCCCATGGTAAGGGAAAAAGAAGTCTTTAAGCACCGGTTGATGGGAGAATATACTCCAATGGTCCTGCCTGCCTTTGATACCATGGCATATCCCGGATCTCCGGGATCGTCACAGTAATACTTCATCACCTCACGCATTAAGCTGTCCGCAGCCTGATACTTATAAACACTTGGATACGGTCCTTCCGGAGGAGCTGCCTCACCGTCCGCCAGCATGACCACATAGGCGGCACCTGTTTTTTCTATTTCCTCCCTGGGAATGGAGGTACTAATGAGCAAAAGCTCTATCTTATGGTCTTCTCCATAAGTCTTTAGCCGATCCAGGGCAGTAAATGCCATAACCGTGAACGGGACCTGCTCCTTTTGGTTTACAAATTCCGTGAACCTCTCCGTATACAAAGGGTCTGTATCATAAACCGCCATCACTCTCTTTGCCAAAGCTAAACCTCCTTATTTTGTATACTAGTAAATTAAGCGGATATGTTTTCATATCCAACTGATCAGCAAATGGAAGGTTGAAAAAAGCTTTTCCCTCAGCCTTATCCTAAAAAAACCATAGAACCCAGCGTACCCAAAAACAGGCACAGACCCAAAGGTATCACCACATCATATCCATCCCGGTCAGGATCGTAGTAGGTTGTAAGATTCCCTGTTTGAAATACGTGCCTGATATAGGCAAGAAGACAGGAAAGGCGGGTGAAAAGGATTCCACTCCCTGCCAATTTGATAAAGGACCAGAAAGCCCCTATAAGAAAACCAAGTCCAACTGCCAAAGCACCCGCTTTAAGTCCCAGAAAGCCGCATATGAGAGCAGTCAGCTTGATATCTCCCGCACCGATCATACGGCACAGGAATAGTAAAAAGAATATCCCTGTCACAATTACAAGCCTCAGCAAGAACAGAAGGCCGCCCAAAGAATTCTCTGGCCCAGGGATTTCAAGCAGAATGCCAAGAATGATTCCTGAAAGCACCAGCCAGTTGGGTATGCGGTGTTCCCGGACATCATAAAAAGCTCCTACCCCTAAAATCAGCATCAAAATAACATACCGAACGATACAATCCCCCTCTTTACATAAAATTTTAACATTGGAATTCACGCTGGAAAAATCAGCTTTGGATTATGGAATCAAGCATCCATAATTCTTTGAAAACTATTGAAATGCTGTATGCGGAACGCATATAAGAATGTGCCTTTATTATGCACAAGGGGAAATGAAATGTCAACTGTTTTTTATAAGAAACATTGTATACATTCTTTTATTTGGTTTTTTGAAATCAAAGGCTACTATGTTATTTTATTGTCATTTTCAACAATTTTTTTCAATATTTTCCCTTTTTCGCAGCATAAATCACAAAATTCCGGCAGTAAAACATTGACGTTATCCTCCTGGGATGGTAAAATACAATTAGTTTAATTTTTTAAACCAAAGGAGGAATCCACCGATGCATGCCGAGGATTTTAATGAACTTTTCCAGAATTGCATGCCAATTTTTATCGCTCTCGGAGACGAAGTCCGGCTGACCATTATTGAGGTTCTCGCCTATACAGGTCTTTATGATGACTTAGGAAACGACGTTTCAAGCATTAAAGAAGACCTAAGCATAAGGCCCAGGCGGGGAATGAATGTAAAGGAAATCACGGAAATGACCCGGTTGTCCCGCCCTGCTATTTCCCATCATTTAAAGATTTTAAAAAAAGCAGGCCTTGTGAATGTCCGCCAGGAGGGAACAGCTAATTATTACTACCTGACCATTGGAGACAGCACAAAAAAGCTCTGTTCTCTGGGGCAATATTTACAGGAGCTAATAAACCAGGTTACATAAATTATAAAAGATATACAGGTAAAATATGAATAAAGTGCCATTTTCCAGACATACTGAATTTATAGCATTCGGTAAAAATTATAAAATCTGGAGATGATAAAATGAAACATGGTCTTTTAAAAAAACATCTGGTCCTATCAGAGGAAGAGCGGAATTTAAGGCGTGAGATCGAACGTTCTAAAACCGCCATTGATTCCGCCAGAAACCACTTTGAACATGTGGTTGACCCAACGCTTATTGATTGTTATATCTACGAACTTAACGCTGCACAGCTGCGTTACCAGTTCCTTCTGCGACGCTTTAAAAGCCGGGAGGTATAAACTACTATAATCTGGAGGATAAGTATATGAGCAAGTGGTATGAAAGGGGAGTTTTTTATCACATATATCCCCTGGGGCTTGTGGGCGCTCCGAAAGAGAACAGGGAATCTTCTGTTACGGAACGATTTGGGGAACTTAGTGAGTGGATTTCCCATATCCGGTCTCTGGGGTGCAATGCGATCTACATCGGGCCACTGTTTGAATCCTCTACCCATGGGTACGATACGCGTGATTACCGGATGGTGGACCGCCGTCTTGGTGACAGGGAAGGCTTTCAGGAGTTTGTGTTACGCTGCCATGAAGCAGGTATCAAGGTAGTTGTTGACGGCGTCTTTAACCATACGGGGCGGGAGTTTTTTGCATTTCAGGATATTTTAAACCATGGGGTGAATTCTCCCTACAGGGACTGGTACCGGGGAATCAACTTTGCCGGAGTCAGCCCTCTGGGAGATTCCTTTGGATACGAAGCGTGGCAGGGACATTATGAGCTTCCTTGCCTTAATCTTTTTAATCGCGCAGTCAGAGAGTATTTATTTGACACCGTACAGTTTTGGATCAACACCTTTGACATTGACGGAATACGTCTTGACTGTGCCAATGTGCTTGACTTTGGATTTATGAAAGAGCTGCGGCAGCACACGATAGAAATGAAAGAAGATTTCTGGCTCATGGGGGAAGTTATCCATGGAGAATACGGCAGATGGGTCAGTCCCGGCATGCTGCAGTCTGTCACCAACTACGAACTACATAAGAGCATTTATTCGGGTCATAATGACCACAATTATTTTGAGATTGCACACAATGTAAAAAGACTGGAATCCATCGGCTCACAGCTTTATACCTTTGTGGACAATCATGACGAAAACCGGATCGCAAGCAAGCTATACAATACCCAGCACCTCTATCCGGTTTACACCCTGTTATTCACCCTTCCCGGAATCCCCTCCGTCTACTATGGCAGCGAGTTTGGGATGGAGGGCAAAAGGACCAATACGGAGGACTCCATGCTGCGTTCCCAGGTTTCCATTTCTGAAATAAGGGAGCTTTCCTGTCCGCTTAAGGACTTTATCAGCAAGCTTGGTCATATCCATGAAGAAAACCCGGAATTTCATGGAGGTAAGTACCAAGAGCTTCTTCTCACCAACCGGCAGTATGCATTTGCACGGTTTCACGAAAGACAGACCATCATTACTGCGGTAAACAATGATGATTCCGACGCATTTTCCGGAATTCCCTGTCCTTGTGAGGGAGACACTGCTGTCAATCTTCTTAATGGAGAATTATTTCCAGTGATTGACCATAGAATCGGATTGACCATACCCGCTAACCGGGGTGTTATCTTAAAGATCATGGAGGGATGAGCGAATGGAAAGTGACAGAAATGAAATCGGAATGGGCTTTATCACAGAAGTAGACCGGTACCTTTATAACAATGGAAGGCATTACGAGATCTACGAAAAACTGGGCGCCCATCCGGAAAACTACGAAGAAAACGACGGGATGTATTTTGCAGTCTGGGCTCCTCATGGAAATCAGGTCAGCGTAGTAGGAGATTTTAACGGCTGGGATCCTGAGGCAAATTCCATGACACTGCTTGATGATTCCGGAATCTGGGAAGCCTTTGTTCCTGGTTTAAACGTTGGGGAACTGTATAAATATGCAATCACCACCAGTAGCGGCAAGATCCTTTTTAAAGCGGATCCTTACGCATTCCAATCGGAATACCGTCCCCAGACCGCTTCTGTTACCGCAGACCTTTCAGGATTTCAGTGGAAGGATCTGGCCTGGCTGGAAAAGCGGAAAACCAAAGACCCTTTAAATGAACCCATCAGCATTTATGAGGTGCATTTAGGCTCCTGGCGTAAGAAAAACAGGGATGAAAGGGATGGATTTTATACCTATACCGAAGCGGCTCATGAACTGGCAGACTACATTCTGGAAATGGGTTATACCCATGTGGAGCTGATGGGAATTGCAGAGCATCCCTATGACGGCTCCTGGGGGTATCAGGTAACAGGATATTTTGCCCCCACTTCCCGGTATGGCACTCCAACGGAGTTTATGTATTTCGTTGATTATATGCACAGAAAAGGAATCGGGGTCATCCTGGACTGGGTTCCTGCCCATTTTCCAAAGGATGCCCACGGCCTGGCGGACTTTGACGGAGAAGCCTGCTATGAATATGCGGACCCCAGGAAAGGGGAGCATCCCGACTGGGGAACAAAGGTCTTTGATTACAGTAAATACGAGGTGGATAATTTTCTTATTGCCAATGCTCTTTACTGGGTGGAGAAATTCCATATAGACGGGCTCCGGGTCGACGCAGTGGCTTCCATGATCTATCTGGATTACGGAAGAAGCAGCGGGGAATGGGTAACAAACCAATACGGCGGAAATGAAAACCTGGAAGCCATAGAGTTTTTTAAGCATTTGAACAGCGTCATTAAGAAGCGCGGAAACGGAGCAATGGTCATTGCCGAGGAATCTACCGCATGGCCAAAGATCACCGGTAATCAGGAAGAAGGGGGCCTTGGTTTTACCTTTAAATGGAATATGGGCTGGATGCATGACTTCCTGGAATACATGAAGCTTGACCCTTATTTCCGTAAATTCAACCACCACAAAATGACCTTTGGCCTTACATATTTTACCAGTGAGAACTATATATTGGTATTATCCCATGATGAGGTGGTGCATTTAAAATGTTCCATGGTCCAAAAAATGCCGGGACTATTGGAAGATAAATTTGCAAATTTAAAATTGGGATATACGTTTATGCTTGGACATCCCGGTAAAAAGCTTCTGTTTATGGGACAGGACTTTGGGCAGTACCATGAATGGGATGAAAAGACCGCCCTGGACTGGTATCTGTCTGAGGAACCGTTAGGAAAGAACCTTAAGGATTATGTGAGGGATCTTCTGCACCTGTATAAAAAATATCCGGCGCTTTATGAGAAGGATTATGACTGGGAGGGCTTTTACTGGGTCAATGCCAATGACAACGAACGCAGCATCTTCAGCTTTGTCAGGTACAGCAAGGACCATAAGCGCAGCCTGCTGTTTGTTTTAAACTTCACTCCCGTAGCACGTCCCGATTACCGGGTAGGGGTTCCGAAACGGGGAACCTATGCTCTTGTTTTAGACCAGGATCACGGACTGTTCAAGCGTGGGGAGAAAGCGCCTTCTTTCCGCTCTGAAAAGATGGAGTGGGATGGCCAGGAATACTCCTTCCCTTACCCTCTTCCGGCTTATGGCGCCGCTGTTTTCCGCTTTTAACAACACAGGCATATTCAGTAATTTTTTCCAGATAAATCAAAAAACAAGCTATACTTTTTATGGATTTTGTAGTAAAATATAAGTACAGAATCACTACATAACGGTTCAGACTAATGGTTGGATGGAAGGAGAGGTTCTTATGGCAGCACAATTAATTGCTACAACTGCAACAAAAAAGGTCTTTCGTGATGGGGATAAAGCAATCAAGGTTTTTAACGCTGATTTCCCAAAGGCAGATGTATTGAATGAAGCATTGATTACCGCCCGTGTGGAAGAAGTAGGCGGAATCAATGTTCCCAAGGTTCTAGAAGTTGGTGTTTTCGAAGGCAAGTGGTCCATTACCTTTGATTTCATTGAAGGCAAGACTCTCCAGCAGCTCATGGATGAAAATCCCGATAAATTACCGGAATACATGGAGGGTATGGTTGATCTTCATTTAAGCATTCTTTCAAAGCAATGCCCGCTTCTTAATAAGCTGAAGGATAAGATGTCGCGGCAGATCCTGGATACGGAAGAACTGGGTGACGTGACCAGATACGATATGAGGACACAGCTTGACAGCATGCCAAAACATACAAAATTATGCCATGGGGATTTTAACCCCAGCAATATTGTGGTAAAGGATGACGGAACCATGTATGTACTGGACTGGGTACATGCGACCCAGGGAAATGCCAGCGCAGATGTGGCAAGAACTTACCTGTTGTTCTGTCTGCAGGACCAGAATAAAGCAGATATGTATATGAACCTGTTTTGTAAGAAGACCGGTACTGCGAAGAAATATGTGCAGACCTGGCTCCCCATCGTTGCGGCTGCCCAGCTTTCAAAGAAAAGACCGGAAGAGGCGGAATTGCTGAACCAGTGGGCTAATGTTTGCGATTATCAGTAAATAAATAATATAAAAAACTAAAACGCATCTTGAAGGGGCTTTCACTCCTTTATCAAGATGCGTTTTTTGTACGTTAATTTTTAAGCACTGATTTTCTGTAATCCCAGCTCGGGGCGGTCCGTCAGGCGTTTAATCCGTTTCTGTATTATTGGTACCTGACATGGCATCATGTTCTTCTTTAAGTTCCAGGTACAGGTCATAGAATTTCCATTTGCAGTTGGTATCGGTAATTACCGCCTTTAAGTCGATTTTAGGAACTCCTGCCCGCCTTAGATCTGAGAGCAGTTCGTCTATCCGTCGGTTTGAAAAATTTTTCATTACCAGGATCTCCTCTTCCACATCAGGGCTTTCCATCTGTTCCGTCTCTTCAAAGCCATCAAAGCCTGCTAAATATCCTATGGTCTGGCCCACCTGATCCGGGGAAATATTTTTAATCCGTATCCCCATACGGACAAGTACTGCCTTCAGTTTTGCAGCCTTTGTATCATTTCCGCTCTGCCGGTCCTTCTCAGGCTGGTAATACAGGACCATTTCTTTTCTTGCTGCCACGCTCTATACCTCCTATCTATAAAAGACGTCCTCTAAGTTCTGTTCCGTTAAAAGCGCTTAAATATGCCGGAGCAATATCAAGCACGGTTTTACAGCCGCACTGTCCTTCTTTATTCAGACGGTAAGCAGCTCTTGCATAGGCCGTCAGCACGGAAGCCGTAAATTCCGGATTGGAATCCAGCTTTAAGCTGTATTCGATCACATGGCTGTTCTCATCCTCCCAGCCTGTCCTTCCGGTCCTTATGACAAAACCGCCATGAGGAATTCCCCTGTGATCCTTACTTAGCTCCTCTTCACTTATAAAATGAACTGTAGTGTCATAATCTGCAAAATAATTGGGCATTGATACGATTTCTTCCCTGATCCGGTCCAGATCTGCATTCTCTTCCGCTACTACAAAGCATTCACGGGTATGCTTCTCTCTGGTGGACAACTCCGGACTTTTCCCGCTCCGGACCGCCTCAAGGGCTCCTTCCACCGGAATGGTATACTGCCTGGCATCCTTTACGCCTTTTATCCTGCGGACCGCATCGGAATGGCCCTGGCTTACGCCCCTGCCCCAGAATGTATAATCATGGCCGCCTGGTAGGATTGCCTCCCCATAAAGGCGGTTTAAGGAAAACATGCCCGGATCCCAACCCGCGGATATGATTCCAACCTTGTTTCCTTCTTTTGCCGCCCCATCCACCGCTTCGAAATGCTGGGGGATCCGGGCGTGGGTGTCAAAGCTGTCCACCACGTTGAAATGTCTGGCAAGAAGGGGCGTCTGTACAGGAAGGTCTACGGCGCTTCCGCCGCAGAGGATCATTACATCAATGGAATCCTTTTTTGAAACGGCTTCCTCCATGGAATACACCTTTACGCCCGGAGAAAGTGGGGTTATTGATGCCGGGTCTCTTCTGGTAAATATAGCAGAAAGCTCAAGATCCGGATTATGGCGGATGGCGCATTCCACCCCTTTTCCCAGATTCCCGTAACCTGCAATACCTATTTTAATTGTCATATTTTCATCAACCTTTCCAAAATTATTAATATTATTATAACTCTAAAAAGAGTGACCTGTAAATCCTGTATTTTAGAAGAGATACCATACAAAAATCCGCAGGCAGAGTCACCCCTGCCTGCGGATAAAAGGCTTATTAAGCAAATGCCGACACCTCCGGCATCTCTAATGCCGTGGTCTCATATTTATCCAGAATGACCTTCTGGATCATATCTCGCGTGTCGGAATTAATGGGATGTGCTATATCCCGGTATTCCCCATCGGCAGCCTTTCGGCTGGGCATAGCAATAAATAACCCCTTCTCCCCTTCGATTACCTTGATATCATGAATTACAAATTCATTATCAAGTGTAATGGAAACAATTGCTTTCATCTTTCCTTCTTTTTCAATACGTCTAACCCTCACGTCTGTAATCTGCATGTCAAGCTTTCCCCCGCATTTCCTTATAATGTGTATCTTTCGTTTTTTTCTAAGACAATTTTTATATTGTCCGGTGTACCGATATGGGTGGTATTGGCCCGGATCGTGTCCCGGCTTTCCACAATACAATTTTCAATAACCGTATTATCACCTATGTAAACATCATTTAAAATAATTGAATTTTTAATGACACAGTTATTGCCTACATATGCCTTTTTAAACAGAACTGAATTTTCAACCACTCCATTGACGATGCTGCCGCTGGATATCAGACTGTTCTTAACCACTGCGCCCGGATTGTATTTTGCCGGGGGCAAATCATCTATTTTAGAATAAACATCCGGGTACTTACGGAAGAAATAATCCCTCACTTCCGATTTCAGAAAATCCATGTTGGTCTTGTAGTAAGACTCAACGGAAGCAATGTTCCTCCAGTAGGTATTCATCTTATAAGCATAAATCCTCTTTAGATTCCGGTAACGTATCAGAATATCGCTTACAAAATCATAACGGTCTTCCATGGCACAACGTTCGATCAGCTCGATTAACTGCCGCCTGCGGATGACATAAATGCCGCAGGATACAACACTGGAAGATGCCACCATCGGCTTTTCTTCAAAGTCCGTGATCCTTCCGTCTTCATTGGTCCTCACAAGACCGAACCGTGTGGTATCCTCCCCCTCCGGAAGCTCCGTACATACGACGGTAATATCCGCCTTCTTCTCAATATGATATTCCAGAACTTTTCCATAATCCAGCTTATAGATACCGTCACCGGCCGCAATGACCACATAGGGTTCATGGCTGTTCTTTAAGAATGTAAGGTTCTGGAAAAGCGCATCTGCGGTCCCCCGGTACCAGTCACTGCTTTCAGCAGTTATGGTTGGGGTGAATACAAACAATCCCCCCTGCTTTCTTCCAAAATCCCACCATTTGGAAGAGCTTAAATGCAGGTGAAGCGATCTGGAATTATACTGAGTTAAAACCGCTACGTTCTGAATATGGGAATTCGTCATATTGCTTAGGGCAAAATCAATGCTGCGGTAATTCCCTGCAATGGGCATGGCCGAGATCGCTCTTTTATTGGATAATTCCCGCATTCTTTTACTGTTTCCGCCTGCTAATACAATTCCTATCGCTCTCATCGCATTCCACCTGCCTTTATGATGTAGTCTCCGCCAGCCAGCTCGCCATCAGCATAATCTTCTGCTGTTGTCTCACCGACAATTGCCGTATTCTTACCCACCTTCACATTTTCAGGTATGGTCGAATTTTCACCGACTGTTACCAGATCAGACAGATAGACCTTGGGATCATATTTGCTGGGAGCAAATTCCCCAAAACCAAGCTCAGAGTTTGCACCTATCTTTACATTTTCAGCGATAATGGCCTTCTGGACCTTAACATTCTCTCCTATCACGCATTCCCTCATGATGATGGAATCCTTGACCACGGCTCCCTTTTTAATGGTGACACCTGCACCAATGACAGAATTATGGATTTCTCCGCAGATTTCCGATCCTTCTCCGATGATGCTTCTGTCTATGACAGCTTCCTCTGACACATACTGAGGCGGTATGATGTCACTCTTGGTATAGATCTTCCAGTATTCCTCATAAAGGTTAAATTCCGGAATGATATCAATCAGCTCCATGTTGGCTTCCCAGTAAGAGCTTAAGGTCCCCACATCCTTCCAGTAGCCATTGTATTCATAGGCAAATACCCGATCCCCTGATTCAAAGCAGTACGGTATGATATGCTTTCCGAAATCACAGCCCGGGACTTCAGACATCTTGATCAATGCCTCCTTTAATACCTTCCAGCTGAATATGTAAATACCCATGGATGCCAGGTTGCTTCTTGGGTTTGCCGGTTTTTCCTCAAATTCCGTGATACGGTTATTCTCATCGGTTATAAGGATTCCAAAACGGCTGGCTTCCTCAATCGGCACCGGCATAGCAGCAATGGTGATATCAGCATTATTCGCTTTATGGTATTCCAGCATGACCTCATAGTCCATCTTATAGATATGGTCTCCTGACAATATAAGAACATAGTCCGGATTGTAGGTTTCCATATACTCGAGGTTTTGATAGATGGCATTTGCCGTTCCTGTATACCAGTCACTGCCCTTGCTCTTTTCATAGGGAGGAAGGATTGTAACGCCGCCGACGTTCCGATCCAAATCCCACGGGATTCCAATCCCGATATGGGTGTTTAAACGCAATGGCTGATACTGAGTCAGAACTCCCACTGTATCAACCCCAGAATTGATGCAGTTACTGAGTGGGAAATCAATAATACGGTACTTACCGCCAAATGATACTGCTGGTTTGGCCACTTTTTGCGTTAACACGCCTAAACGGCTTCCCTGGCCGCCTGCCAAAAGCATGGCAATCATTTCTTTCTTGATCACGTTATCACCTCTCGCTGTTGTAATTTTATTGTACTAGCATTATAACACATAATCAGAAAATAGTGAACAAATTTTTGAATTATTACGATAATTTTTTGTGCACTTTCCGACATTTTTCACGTTTTTTTCAATTCTTTTACATTTTAATCCATATCTTGCGTTTTTGCACCCTTCCCCCTTGAATCAAGGCTCGAAATACAGTATAATCTTATTAAGTATGCGAACATGTAAAAGGAGATGCCATTATGGATTTAATCACTGTAAGACAGATATATAAAGACAAAGAATCACTTCTTAACACCCAGGTAACGATCGGAGGCTGGGTAAGAAGTTTAAGAGATTCCAAGTCATTTGGATTCATTGTTTTAAATGACGGAACTTACTTTGAAACGCTTCAGGTCGTCTATCATGACACCATGGAAAATTTCTCTGAAATATCCAAACTAAACGTAGGAACTGCTGTTATCGTCACCGGTACCCTGGTGCCCACTCCTGAAGCAAAACAGCCGTTTGAAATCCAGGCGGAAAAAATTATTGTTGAAGGAACTTCTACACCAGACTATCCCCTTCAGAAAAAGCGCCATTCCTTTGAATATTTAAGAAGCATTTCCCATCTGCGGCCCAGAACCAATACCTTCCAGGCTGTTTTCCGCGTACGTTCCTTAATCGCATATGCCATTCACCAGTTTTTCCAGGAAAGGGATTTTGTGTATGTGCACACCCCCATCATCACTGGAAGCGACTGTGAAGGAGCCGGTGAGATGTTCCAGGTTACCACCATGGATTTAACAAACATTCCAAAGACCGGGGAAGGGACTGTGGATTTCAGCCAGGACTTCTTTGGAAAGCCTACCAACTTAACCGTAAGCGGCCAGCTCAATGCGGAGTCCTATGCCATGGCATTCCGCAATGTTTATACCTTTGGACCGACGTTCCGTGCGGAAAATTCCAACACCACACGCCATGCGGCCGAATTCTGGATGATCGAGCCAGAGATGGCATTTGCCGATTTGAGTGACAATATGGAGCTGGCGGAAGCCATGCTCAAATATGTGATCCGTTTCGTTCTGGAGCATGCGCCGGAGGAGATGAATTTCTTCAATCAGTTTGTGGACAAGGATCTTATTAACCGCTTAAACCATGTTCTGAACTCTGAATTTGCTCATGTGACTTACACCGAGGCCATAGAGCTTCTGGAAAAACACAATGAAGAATTTGACTATAAGGTGTTCTGGGGCTGTGACTTACAGACCGAGCATGAACGCTATTTAACCGAGCAGCTCTATAAGAAGCCTGTATTCGTAACAGACTATCCAAAGGAAATCAAAGCTTTCTACATGAAGCTGAATCCGGATAACAAGACAGTGGCTGCCGTAGACTGCCTGGTTCCCGGAATTGGTGAGATCATCGGCGGAAGCCAGAGAGAGGACAATTATGACAAGCTCGTGGCACGTATGGACGAACTTGGCCTTGAGAAAGAAGATTACGAATTCTACCTTGACTTAAGAAAATACGGATCCACCCGCCATGCAGGCTTTGGCCTTGGCTTTGAGCGCTGCGTGATGTATTTAACCGGAATGGGCAACATCCGTGACGTGGTACCATTCCCAAGGACTGTCAACAACTGTGAGCTTTAAGCCTGTACCACAAATTCCCTTCCTGACCGGCAGGGAATTTGTGGTTTTAGTTAAGCCACGCCGAGACATTTGGCGGCATATGCATAAGCCTTTCAAAAATATGGCATGGCAGAACTGTAACTAATTGTGCAGAGGACCAGCGAGGTAATGACAATGAAATTCATACATATTGCAGATGTTCACTGGGGCATGAGCCCGGACAGCGACAAACCGTGGAGCAAGGAACGGTATCAGGACATCAAGGACACCTTCGCAAAGGCGGTCAGCCAGGCAAAAGCCCTGGAAGCCGACTGTCTTTTTATTTCCGGAGACTTATTTCACCGGCAGCCCCTGGCCAGGGATTTGAAAGAAGTAAACTATCTTTTTACCACCATACCGGATGTCCATGTGGTCATCATTGCCGGTAACCACGACCGCATCCGCAGCAACTCCGCTCTTTTAAGCTTCACCTGGGCTCCCAATGTGTCTTATCTCATGGGAGAAGAGCTGGAAAATGTTTACTTTAAGGACATCAATACTGAGGTTTACGGCTTCAGTTATCGTTCGGCCGAAATCCCGGAAAACCGCCTTGACCATTTAAAAGTGCCCAACAACGGGCGCATCCATGTTCTGCTGGGTCATGGGGGCGATGCCAACCACATCCCCTTTGACAAGGGTGCCATGGCCAATCTGGACTTTTCCTACATTGCCATGGGACACATCCACCGCCCGGAGATCCTTTTGGAAAACCGTATGGCATTTGCCGGCTCCCTGGAGCCTCTGGACAAAACGGAATCCGGCCAGCACGGCATGATGGTAGGGGAAATCAATGAGGTGACCCGCATGGTGACTTCCTTAAAGTTCATCCCCCTGGCAAAGCTCCAGTACATCTCTCTGGCCGTTAATGTTACAACAGCCACTACCAATACAGAACTTGCCATGAAAATCACCCAGGAAATACAGACCCGGGGGCCGGAAAACATCTTCCGGTTCCGGATCCGCGGCATGAGGGACCCTGATATCTCCTTTGACTTGGACATGCTTTCCACCCGGTTTAAGATCATGGAAATCATTGACGAATCCGAGCCTCAGTATGACTTTTCCGCATTGTTTGCCGAACATCCCAGTGACATGATCGGCTTCTTTATCCAGGCCCTTCAGAAACCGGAGATGAGCCCGGTGGAAAAAAAGGCCCTTCATTACGGCATCAACGCACTGCTTCGTACAACGGACGAAAGGAGCTGACCCATGAAAATAATTGATATCTATATCAATGGCTTTGGAAAATTCCATGGCAGGAACCTTACCTTCCGGGATGGGCTAAACATTGTATATGGGAAGAATGAGGCCGGAAAATCCACCATCCATACCTTCATTCGGGGAATGCTTTTCGGCATTGAACGCCAGAGAGGCCGTGCGTCCCGAAATGATCTTTACACCAAATTCGAGCCTTGGGAAAACAGCGGTACCTACGAGGGGCAGATAAGGGTAGAGCATAAGGATCACATTTACCGGATCGAGCGCACCTTCCAGAAAAATAAAAAAGAGTTTAAGATCGTAGATGAAACCGCTGGACGGGAGATAGAACCTACTAAGGCTTTTTTAGATGACTTATTATGCGGTTTAAGCGAAGCCGCCTACATTAACACTGTCAGCATCGGGCAGTTAAAAAGCGCTACCGATGAGGGCATGGTTTCTGAACTTAAAAATTACATAGCCAATTTAAATACCACGGGAAACTTAGCGCTTAACATCACAAAATCCGCCGCCTTTTTAAAGTCACAGAAAAAGGAGCTGGAATCCCAAATGGTTCCGGAAGCGGCACGGACCTACACCTCTTTATTAAGCGAAATCCGCAACACGGAAAAGGAAATCTCAGCTCCGGAATACGAAAACCAGATTCAGGAATATCAGAAGCTCCGTTCCCATATCAGAGTTTCCATGGATGACGAGCAAAAGGAAAAGGAAGAACTCCTTCAAAAAGCTGCCAGGGGCAGGCAGGTACTGAACAGCAACCAGTTTTCCGACCAGGCATCCATTAACGCCTGTCTGGCAAAGGCTCAGGAAAATTATGAGGAATATATGGAAGCAAGGGCGGCCTGCAATAAAAAGCCGCGAAAGATCTTCTCCGTCCTTTCCCTGATTATTGCCACCGTGCTATTATGCGGCACCGGAGTGCTTTATTATCTGGGGGAAGCCAATTATTTCACCGCTTACTATGGACTTGACCTCATTCTTTTGCTGGGAATTTTTATAGGAACAGCCACTATTTTCTACCTGATTGGCCTGATCCTGTTTTTAAAGCTGAGACACAGCCAAAAGGACATGGAAATGAGCGCCAAGATTCTGCAGGAGATCCTTTCCAGGCATTTGGGAAACACAGAAATTTCCTCAGAGGCGATCCGGGCATTCCAGACGAGGATGGCAGAATTTACACGCTTATGCTCTGCCGTATCCAAATCTGAGGCTGTCATCGCACAGAAAGCAAAAGAAATTGAGGAGCTTTCAAAAAAGCAGGAAAACTGCGGCGAATCCATTGAAAAGCAGCAGAAAAGCCAGTGGGAGCTGGAGAGAAAGCTGGAGCACTTATCAAGCTGCAAGACCCAGGCAGAAGGGCTTAAGCACATCCTGGCAGAGAACGACCGGATCCGGGAAGAAATTTCCGCCATTGACTTAGCAATGGAGACCATGACCTTCCTCTCCTCCTCCATACGGGACTCTTTTGGCCTGTATTTAAATAAGACGGCCTCCGACCTCATCGCCGGGATCACAGGCGGAATCTATACCAGCATGAGCGTAGATGAGAACCTGAATGTCTTTTTAAATACAAAAACCAAGCTGGTTCCCTTAGAACAGGTCAGCAGCGGCACCATGGACCAGGTTTACTTAGCGCTCCGATTGGCGGCCGCCACCTTGATTCAGGAAGGCGCAGAACGGATGCCTTTCATATTTGACGACAGCTTTGTGCTGTATGATGATGACAGGCTACGGACTGCTTTAAGGTGGCTGGTGAACACTTACTCCGACCAGGTCATTATCTTCACCTGTCATCAGCGGGAGGCTCAGATGCTGACCGCAAACTTAATCCCTTATCATCTGGTAGAAATTTAATCATATCATAATGTTCCAATGTAAAAAGACTGTCATGCCGGTTCTCCGGCTCATGACAGTCTTTTTCCTATCAGCCCCTATATCTGTTCCTATTGCTTGCAATACCGGCTAAAACCCCTGCCAGAAGCCCTGCAATGGCCGGTCCGATCCAGCCAAGTCCCATATCGTATAAGGGAAGCCTGGAAAGCCCGTCATTTAAAAAACCAAGACCTGTCTGTTCCAGGGATAAAAGCACACTGGCGATGCCAGTGAGACCAATGGAACATACATAAGCGGCCTTCCACTTCCTTCCATCCGGAAAACCAAAGGACAGCAGAATGAGGACAATGGCTACAGGGTAGATCGCATTCAGCACAGGAACTGAGATTTCCAAAATCCTGTTAAGTCCGATATTGGAGATCACCAGACTCACCAATGCAAATAGAAGCGCCCAGGTGCGATATCCTACTTTTGGTACAATGGTGCAGAAATACCTGCTGCAGCAGCTGATAAGGCCGATACAGGTATTTAAACAGGCAATAAAGAAAATGACGGCCAGCATCACAAGACCTACATTTCCATACAAAAAACGTACTGCCTGGTTTAAGGTCTGAGCTCCGTTTTCTCCTATCCCAAGTGCGCCGCCGGTAACGGCTCCCACATGAGCCAGAGCGCTGTATACAAGAAGAAGGACCCCTCCTGCGATAAAACCTGCCTGAATGGTCTCCTTGACCACAGAAGCCTCCTGCTTAATTCCCATTGCCTGAACATTCAAAGAAATAATAATTCCAAAATTCAGGGCAGCAATGGTATCCATGGTCAGGTACCCCTCTAAAAATCCTTTTACAAAGGGATTGGACCCATAGGACTTAGCAGGAATCCCGTAGGAACCTGCCGGATGGAGTATGCAGCCTGCAAATATCACCACGATCAGAGCCAAAAGGCAGGGAGTCAGTATCTTACCCAGCCGGTCTGTCAGCTTGTCCGGTTTTAAAGACACTGCAAAGGCTATCGCAAAGAACACGGCGGAATAAAGGAACTGGGTAAACGCCCCTGAGCCTTCTTCCTTTAAAAAGGGAACCACCGCCATCTCAAAGGACGTGCTGGCAGTTCTGGGAATCGCAAGACACGGACCTATGGACAAATAAATGAGCAGAGTGAAAATAAATGCAAATCTGGGGTGAACACGGCCTGCCAGCTTATCAAGGCCACCGGACCTGGCCACTGCAACCACACCAAGAACCGGAAACCCAATGGCCGTCACCGCAAAGCCTGCCATGGCAATCCAGGTATTCGTTCCCGCGGATGCACCCAAATAGGGCGGAAAAATAAGATTTCCCGCCCCAAAAAACATGGAGAAAAGTGTAAGGCCCACTAAGACCAGCTTCTGTTTCGATAATTGTTCCATATGCCCTGCTCTACCTGTCACCTGCGCGGTAGCGCTCAAGAAGCCGGTTAATTCTGTTGGTCGGATTTAAAAGCTCGCTTAAGGAGGCGTCATGGTTTAAATTATCTATAATCAGCGCAATGTACTTACTCATATCAACATTGATGTAGTATGGCCTGGACAAAAGATCAGGAGTCTGGTAAACCAGGTTGGTTGTGAGGATCCTGTCTATAAACCCATTCTCATAATATTCATCAAACTTTGCAAGACCGTTGGTAAACAGGCCAAAGGTGGAACAAACGAATACCTTTCTGGCCTTTCTTCTCTTAAGCTCTTTCGCTACATCCAACATGCTTTCGCCGGAAGAAATCATGTCGTCAACAATGATCACATCCTTGCCTTCTACGCTGCTTCCCAAAAATTCATGGGCAACGATAGGATTGCGTCCGTTAATGATCTGGGTATAATCCCTGCGTTTATAGAACATACCCATATCAAGGCCAAGAACATTGGCAAAGAACACAGCACGTCCCATGCCTCCCTCATCCGGGCTGATGACCATCATATGCTCACTGTCAATATCCAGTTCCTTCTCTTCCCTCAGTAAGTATTTAATAAACTGATAAATAGGCTGAACAGTCTCAAAGCCCTTTAAAGGAATGGCATTCTGCACTCTTGGATCATGGGCATCAAAGGTAATGATGTTCTCAACTCCCATGTTCACCAGTTCACGAAGCGCCAGCGCGCAGTCTAAGGATTCTCTGCTGGATCTCTTATGCTGCCTGCTTTCATATAAAAAAGGCATGATCACATTGATGCGGCGTGCCTTTCCTGCCGAAGCAGCAATAAGGCGCTTCAAATCCTGGAAGTGGTCATCAGGGGACATGTGATTGGTCATCCCACAAAGTGAATAGGTAAGACTGTAATTACATACATCTACCATGAAATAAAGGTCATCACCCCGTACAGATTCCTGCAGGGTACCCTTTGCTTCGCCTGTTCCAAACCTTGGCGTGCTGGCTCCGATCATATAAGAATCCCTTTGATAGCCTGAAAAAGCAATGGTAGACTTATGTTCGCTCTCCCGCTCCTGTCTCCATGCCACCAGGTAATCATTGACCTTATCTCCCAGCTCTTTACAGCTTTTTAACGGTATCAAACCCAACGGACCTACCGGAATGGTTTCTATCGTCTTTTCTTCGTAAAGCATTCTTCTCTCCTCCAACGTGTCCTAATACAATGCAACGGTTCTTTTATAACATTATGTGCGGAAATAGTCAAGTTAATCGATACGATTAAGACTCTTTATATTTCATTGTAACCTTTGGCTACACTTGATGCAACTGCTAATTTCTTACGTTTGAAACCAGATTTTTACTCGCATTACAGGCTGACTTGGAATTCACTGCAATGAACCATGAGATCTTCATAATAGACGCTTTTCCGCATAAAATGTATCATGTACCCATCAAATACAGGGAGGATTAATCTTGTTAAAAATTTTGGATAATAATTATTATGACTTAATAATCAGTAATACCCTGGCTCCTTCCTATGATACCGGAAATAATATCACCCCTTTAGATATAAGGGATTCTCTTCTTCACGTACCGGTCAGCACCGTAGATCCCTGTGATTTAGGCCGTCATCCCTATAACAGTTTTCCCTTCCTCTACACTCTCACCTCTACCACGAGCCTGGAAAAATCCGGCATCTCAACGGTTCAGAGAAATCCATACCTGGCCCTGTTTGGAAGAGGAGTCCTGGTGGCTGTCATTGATACCGGAATCGACTACCAGCATCCTGCATTTAAATATAATGACGGAACCTCCCGCATTATCTCCATATGGGACCAGACAGTGCAAACCGGTACGGTTCCCGAAACCTTTACTTTCGGTTCCGAATACAGCAGGGATCAGATCAATGCCGCATTAAGCTCAGAAGATCCTTTATCCATTGTCCCCACAACAGATACCATCGGACACGGAACCGCCATAGCCAGTGTTCTTGCCGGTACTCCGAACGTAGCCGAATCTTTCAGCGGTGTCGTACCCCAGGCTGATCTTGTAATCGTCAAGTTGAAGGAAGCAAAACAAAACTTGAAAAATATCTTCTTTGTTCCGGAAGATGCTCTCTGCTATCAGGAATCCGATATCATTCTTGGCATCCGTTATGCGGTCACGATTTCGGAACGGAATAACCAACCCGTTGTGATATGCATTGCGTTAGGAAGCAACCAGGGAGGTCATGACGGCAGAGGAGCCGTTGACAGCTACATCGATTACCTCACATTGCTTCCTGGAATCGGAGTATGCGTTTCCACCGGCAATGAAGGAAACAGCCAGAGACATTATTTTAACGCTACTAATGCAGCTCCCTACTACAATGATTTTGAGTTAAGAGTTGGAAGCAATGATAAAATGTTTTCCATGGAGATCTGGTCATATGCCCCGGCAAGGCTTTCCGTAGATATCTCTTCTCCGAACCGGGAATCTACCCAGCCTGTTTTTCCCACCTTCAATCAATGCAGAAGGTTCAGTTTCATATTTAACCAGACTACCATCTACGTCAACAATATCATATTTGAGGAGGGAAACGGAGATCAGCTCATCCTGCTGCGATTTAACAACCTTCTTCCCGGCATCTGGTATCTGAGGGTACAGAACATCGAAAGCGAACCCTTTGCTTTCCATTCCTGGCTGCCCACCGGAGATATGATCTCAAGAGAAACGTATTTTCTCAATTCAAATCCTGATACTACCATAACCTCTCCGGGAAATGGAAGGCATCAGCTGACAGTGGCCGGTTATAACGATACGAATAACAGTATACTGCCGGAATCCGGCAGAGGCTATACAAGAATCGGTGAGATCAAGCCAGACCTGGCCGCACCGGGCTACCAGCTCACCTGTGCGGTTCCAAGAAACCAGTATGGGACTGTAACTGGTACCGGAGCAGCAGCGGCCCATGCAACCGGAATCGTTGCCATGGTGCTTGAATGGGCGATTGTCAGAAACAATTATCCACGAATGACTGGTAATAATGTAAACCGCCTCTTAATAAGCAGTGCAACACGCAGCAGTTCTGATGTTTATCCAAATAACATTTGGGGATATGGTCAGGTGGATGTAAACCGTCTTTTTGAACGGCTTGCCAGTCTTTGATAACCGCAAAGAACATAGAGAATCCAGGGGCCTGACTGCATAAAGGGCTTCCTGGATTTTTAGCTAGTTGGTTCTTTTTTCTTTTTTTCTGATGCGGATATCATCTCCATAGAGAGGGATCACCGTATAACGGCTGATCAGTCTGGAGGTCACTCGTTCCGTATACCGGTCCCTGAGCTCATTTATGGGATGGTTGGTGGAAATAATGGTGGCCCTGGAAGAATTAAGCCGTTCGTTGATGCAGTAAAACAATTCTGAAGATGTAAAGCTGTTATTAAGCTCTGTTCCCAAATCATCAATGATCAGAAGGTCGCAGTCCAGAATATACTGGTACATCCCTTTCATATCATCTTCATCCTGATAATCGAACCGGTTCTTGGAGAACACCTCAAACAGATCATTGGCGGATAAGTATATCACGGAACAGTACCGGTCAATCAGCTCCCTGGCAATGCAGTTGGTCAGGAACGTCTTACCGACTCCGGTAGGACCAGTAAACAGCAGGTTTCCATGTTCAGCGGAAAATCCCTTTACAAAGTTCTTGCAGGTCTCCACGACCTGTCCCATATACTGCCTGACGGTCCTGTTAAGAACCGGGACAACCCTGGTATCATCATAGTATTCATAAGAGAAAGTGCCGAAGTTTTCTACCGCAATAATCTGTTCGATGTTTGACTGGGCATAAAGATATTTCATTTCAGACTGGTGGAAACAGTGGCACTTGATCCCATCTGCGTATCCGGTATCCTTACAATCCGGGCACCGGTACCGCATGTCCATGTAATCAGCCGAAAAACCGGAAGCCTTTAATAGCACACTCTTTTGTTCCCTCAAATCTGCAATTTCACTTCTTAAGTCCTTAAGGGCTCCCTTGTCCCCGTCAAGAAGTCTGCGCGCACTGGCCACCGCACTGGTGCTGATGAAATCATCTAGCTCTTTGATAACCGGAATCTTGCGGTATACTTCCGCAATCCGCTCTTCCTGTTCATGGCGGTTCTTAAACTGTTGCTGCCCATATGCCCGCATGATTGCATCGTACTGTGAATTGCTCAGCGCCATAATTACCTCCATTCCTCCTGCTGCTTTATGTAAACTACTGCTCCGTTAATTGTTTTAGAACAAGGGCATCATAATCAATCTCCCTTTGAGGGAAATTCTGAAACTGGTTCTGTCCCCTTTTCCCTTTTTGGCTCTGGGCCTGCTTATTATCTCCGCTTTTTCCTGCCTTATGTTCTCCGCTTCTCACGCGGTCCGCATACTGTTCATCCAGTTTTTTAACCTCTTCCATGGAGCGTACTCCAGCCTTTTTCCAACCCTCTAATATTTTGTCCGCATACTGGAAGCTGGGCGCATGGGTGGCCGCCAGCGTCCGGTTACAGGCTTCAACCACCAAGTCTCTGGCAAATCCATAGGCCCTGAACCACCTGTCTATAAAATCCCGCTCCAAATCTCCCGGTTTCCTGTCACTTAATCCAAAGGCCTTCATGATTGCAAAGGAATCCTTGGTAAAGGTATGGGCATAGCCCTTGGCATCATCCACGGTCCGGAACCCTTTTTCATGCCAGTTGATCGCCACTGTTTCAATATAACGGATGCTGCTGTGTCCGCCCTGCACACAATATTCCACCACATATTCCAGCAGCTCGGCAGGCATGTGCAGGCCGTCATATAGGTAGGCGAACACCTCGCACTCCCTTTGGGTGAATACCTTATTCATGTATTTCTGGGCAATATAAAGAAGCTGGGAAAAATCCTCATCTCCGGCAAGACCGCTTATCTTCTCAGGTGAATAGACCATCCTGCGGCCGGCTGCCTCGGGTTTCGCTTGTACATCTGCGTTTATTCCGGAACATGCCGTCTCAGATGCCGCTGGAGACACCGTCTGTTTTAACGGAATGCCCCCTTTAAGGACTCCGGCATTCTTCCAGTAAGATAAGGCCCGCGCCACATCCGATTCCGTATGGTTTAACGCATCCGCGATCATGGATACGGTGATCTCTTCCCCTTCATGGCGCATCAAATATAAATATTCCTTTACGTACTCCCCATTGGCCGCAGCCATATATTCATCAATGAACTCATTGGAAATCACCGTAACGTTGATCTTGAAACTGCTTTTCATATTCAATGACATAACCTCACCTTTTTCATATAGCCAGTCCGCAGTGCAGCGAGAGGAGCTTATGGGTTCTCTCACTCACGGGCATTCGCCCTATGAAATTGGCCATGGCAAGTTTTTCTTATGTGCAAGCACAACGAAAATCTTCCCATGTCCTATTTCGCACTGCTCATTGCCTTCGTGAACATCATACCACAGGTCCTATCAAAAGAAAATAGCCGCAGTTATCCACTAAATGAATTGTGGATAATGTGGATAATGTGGAAACCAGGTATACATAAATAAGTTTTCTCCTCCGAATCATGTCGATTTGCTGATAAAACCGAGATTTTATAAATTGTGAGAATATAAATTATGTAAATTAAAAAATCCACATAGCTTCTTAACATAAAATGTTGAAAACTATGTGGATAATGTGGATAACTATAAGCCTAAAAGCTTTTCCCCCACTTTTACTATGTCTCCAGCCCCCATAGTTATCAACAAATCACCGTGTATACAATTTTCCAAAATAAATGTTTCAATCTCATCAAAGGATGAAAAATAATGGCATTTGACGCCTCTTTTCTCGATTCTCTCCGCAATATCCTTAGAACTGATTCCTAAATCGTCCGCTTCACGGGCTGCATAGATGTCCGCTAAGATCACCTCGTCCGCCAGAGACAATGCCTCTGCAAATTCATCTAAAAACGCCTTTGTCCTGGTATACGTATGAGGCTGGAATGCCACCCACAGCTTTTGATGAGGATAGTGTTTAGCCGTATCAAGAGTCGCCCTGATTTCCTGGGGATGGTGGGCATAATCATCAATAATGGTAATGCCGGACAGCTCTCCCTTTTTTTCAAAACGCCGGTTGGTGCCGGTAAAACGCTTCAGCCCTTTTTTAATCAGCTCCACAGAAATTCCAAGCTCTGTACAGACTGCCGCAGCTGCCAGGGAATTATACACATTATGCTCTCCCGGAACGCCAAGCGTTACGGTATCCACAACATTCCCATCCACCTTTAAATCATAAGTAGCTCTTGCCAATTCGTCAAACCGGATGACTTCGGCCTGGTATCTGCTTCCCGCCTTCTTGCCAAATGTGATCACGTTACATGGCAGTCCCTGGGTGATCTCTTCCCTGCTCTCTATGTCGTTATTAATCACCAGAGAGCCGTTTTGGGGAAGCTTTTCGGCAAACAGACGGAAGGAATGACGGATATCCTTAATATCTTTAAAGAAATCCAGATGATCAGCCTCTATGTTCAGGATCACCTCCATGGTGGGGAAAAAGGAGAGAAAACTATTGGTATATTCGCAGGCTTCTGTTACAAACAGTTTGGGGCCGCCCACCCGGATATTGCCGCCAATGGAATTCAAGATTCCGCCTACCGATATGGTGGGGTCTGTTTCAGCTGCCAAAAGAATCTCAGTGATCATAGATGTGGTGGTGGTCTTTCCGTGGGTTCCGGATACGGCTATGGAGTTCTCATAATTTTTCATCATTTGTCCAAGAAGTTCTGCACGGCTGAGTATGGGTAGTCCTTTTTCTCTGGCTTGTGCAAATTCCGGATTATCGGGATGAACGGCGGCTGTATAAACCACCACATCAATTCCTTCTTTAATATTCTCCGCCCGCTGGCCATATGCGATTGCTGCACCCTTTGTCTCTAAATGGCGTGTCAGCTCTGATATCTGGGAATCTGACCCTGTAATGGTAAATCCCTCATCAATGAGAATTTCCGCCAATCCGCTCATGCTGATTCCGCCTATTCCAATAAAATGAATTGCCTCTGGTTTATGAAAATCAATTTGATACATGCTTTTTCCATCCTTAATTTTGTTTTCTGTAATAACTGATGCCTTCCATTACTTTTAACGCTTTTCTTATGTAAAGGCAACTGCTTTCTTCTTTATTATATAAGAAAGCACCGAGAAAATCTACAATATAATTACAATCAAAAAAATGCACCCTACAGATTTTATGTTCTGTAAAGTGCACTTTATGACACAGTTCTTATGAACCCAGTGCAATTGGCGGCACATCTTCTACAAGGTTACCACTGCTTTCCTGCGGAACACCCACTGCTGATACCATCAGATAAAGCATTTCCTTGAAACTCCGGAAAGGCTGCTCCACCCTGCCTTCCCGCCAGTAAATAATGCCTTGCCATGTAGAATGCTCACGAAACATTATTTTAATAGAAAAGGTTGCCTTTTGCCCGCCTCTCCTGCACATGGAACAAACCTCATCGGAAATCAGACGTCCATATTGCATTCCATACTTTGGAATATTTTCCTTTAAAACCTTGACCTTCATAAAATTCCCAAGGGTCCCTGCCAGGTCAGACATAACTTCGTGCCGTTCTGTTAAGTCAGCAGGTATATTTTGATAGTTTCCCAGAATCTGCCCGGAATCATAAGCATCAATGGCCACATGGAAGGAATTCAATGATTCCCCTTCCTGTCCCATCTGGAAATCTCTTCTTAACATCTGGTTCATTAAAAGAATTAATTGAAGCGTGCTTTCAAACGGCTCCTGCCGGTCTCCTTCCTCCCAGTGGATCAGTCCCTGCCAGCTGGCATGGTAACGATACTGCACATATATACGGAAGGTATTCCGTTTTCCCTTTCGTTCACTCTCTTTACTGATCCTGGTCACAAAATCAGGAGGATTGGTTCCGGGAAAATGACGCATTTGAAATGTCTGTTTTGGACAGCCCATGGAATCAAATATACGGTCCATATTTAAAATCATCTCCAACATACTGCCGTATAGGATTCCCTGAGAATCATCGCAATGAAACATAACCCCTTTAATGCTCCAATCGTCGCATTCATCCACTGCTACGGTAATATACCGGTCGGTACCGCGAACTACACTCACTCTTCCTTTTGTCATAATTTCCACCATCATCCTTATGTTATGTTATAATTATAAACGAAGGCGGTTACATTTTGGTAACATTTTCCATATTCGGCTAAATTTATATACTGACTGTAACCCGCCTATTAATTCTGTGATATGAGGGAAGAAAACACTCTCTGTAATAATACTTTTATGGAATTCATTTGCTATTTATAACAAAAAAAGCTTATTCAGGCTGCTGATTACAAAACACCTGAACAAGCTCAAAAGTAGCTTTTAAATACTTGGAGCTATGCTGCGGCACCGTATCATTCCGGAGGCTATTTTTTATCTGACAGGAAACGCCCGAATATTACATGCCTGTAGCTGTTCAGCACGCCAAGCAGTATGTTTCCAAGAACCCCAATCACGAGAATTTCCCCTGCTCCAACCGTAAACATCGCATACCAGATGATATCCTCTGAGCCGTATGCGTACCGCAGAACCCATGGGATAATTATGGTATTTGCTAAAATCGGCGGGAGGCATACCAACCATCTGTTTTTCCGAAGCTTATAGGAACCGATAGCTCCGATCAGGGTTGCAATACTTCCGAAAATCACATCCAGGGTAGCTGCTCCGCATAATAAATTTGACAGGAAACACCCAATGAACAATCCAGGTATTGCTGCCGGAGTAAAAAATGGCAGAATACAGAGAATCTCGGAAATTCTAAACTGGATTGGGCCGAAGCTGACAGGTGCAAAAACCATGGTCAGCACAGTGTAGACTGCAGCAATCGCCGCTGAAAAGACCATAAAATAGGTCTTTTCTGAAGTTTTGTAATGCATATTCATTTCTCCTTTAGTTTTGTTTTAGGTGTGGAAGGTCTCGAACACACCGGTCTTTACTTGCAAAACTCCTTATTAATCAAGGAATTCTACGACCTTGGTACGGGGTTACTATAGCATAAATTACCTTGAAATGCAAGACGTACCCCAAATTCATCCACAACGTATTTGGAGCTTCCTGAGGCATTGGTAAAAGATTCGTTACTTCCGCACTTGTTGTGGATAATACATGGGAATCGGTAACAGTATCGTGCTATCCTATAATTATAGATATATTAATGTAATGGGAATTCAAATATTTCATCCGCACTGCATCACTGTCAATACCCAGCTGATTAAAACAGTTTTTGGTGAATAAATACAGATGAAATGAAAGGCGGGAATCAGAAAAAGAACACTTGCGGCATTCGCTCCAAGCTTTCTGAAGTGAAAGTCCCACAGGCAGTTATACGCCTGAAGGACTTTTATTAACCGATTAAATTTAAATGCTGGACTGATTTTTATTTATGATGAGCCGTTCTGCACTCTTTCCGCCCTGGGGAATCTGCACCTGATACCCTTTTGCCGCTCCACTTTGCCAGCAGGCAGCGGTCAGAGCATTTAAGGCAGCAATTGCCAACATCTTTCGAATAATATTGGAATGGTCCAAATCGGATAGATAATCTGCTGCGCTTCGGCCCCTCAGGGAGTCATTGATTCCGCTTTTATTTTTCTGCAAATGACTTGCTTATTGACATTTTAAATCATATCATAGAAAAGGAATTAGACATTTTTCCCAACATAAAGTATACTTAAGTTCAAAAAGTCTCGCTTTCAAACCCTGTTTTTTCCGGCTTAAGCGAAGTACAAAGGAGGAGTGATAATGAAAAGTATAAAAATGAAAATATTGCTTAGCATGGCTTTGACGGTATTTCTTTCCCTATGTGCAGTGGGAGGTACCAGCATTTATTTAAACTATTCCAGCATGATCGGAACTATGAACCAGACCATGACGGAGCTGGCCCTCACCGCATCACAGCGGGTTTCCAAAGAACTGGACATTTATAAAACGATTGCCTATGAAGTCGGCAGCATTGACAGTCTTTCCAGTTCAGGAATCAGCGTGGAGGATAAAAAAACCATTTTAGACCAGAAAGCGAAGGCCCACGGCTTCCAGCGGGGAAACATACTGGGAGCAGACGGGATCAGTTTATTCGATGGAAAAGACTACTCTGACCGGGACTATTTCCAGAAATCCCTAAAGGGCGAGACAGCGGTATCCGATCCCCTGATCAGTAAGATCACAGGACAGCTTACCATTATAATATCCGCCCCATTGTGGGATAAGGGAATTCCGAATTCCAAAGTAGTAGGCGTCGTATATTTTGTTCCCACTGAGACTTTTTTAAATGACATCGTTGCCAGCATAAAAATAAGCAAGGGAAGCAGCTCCTACATATTGAACAGAAACGGCGGCATCATTGCCGACGTGGATATGGAGAATGTTACCAATGTGACAAATACCCAGGACATTGCAAAGACAGATCCCGGACTGGCAGCCCTTGCTGCTCTTGAGAAGGGAATGACCGAAGGAAAAAGCGGCTTTGGCCGTTACAACAAGGGTGGTGTAAACGAATTCCTGGCTTATGCGCCCATTGAAGGAACCGACGGCTGGAGCTTCGGCCTCAAAGCGCCCATGACTGACTTTATGGGAGCAACCACAACCGGAATCATCATTTCGGTAATACTGCTCATCGCAGCACTGATTGTGGCCGGAATCATATCCGTTGTCCTGGCCGGAAAAATCGGAAATCCCGTAAATGCCTGTGCCGAACGCTTAAAAAGGCTGGTGCAGGGCGATTTAGATTCTACTGTTCCCGTTATTAACAGCCAGGACGAAACCGGTGTACTTGCAGGAGCTACCCAGGAACTGGTGGACGGGCTAAAAATGATCATCGGAGATGTGGATCATATTCTCAATGAGATGGCAGAGGGCAGCTTAACGGTTTCTTCCAGCTGCGAATCCGCCTATGCAGGAGGGTTTGGCGGAATCCTACAGTCCATGACCCAGCTGCAGTCCAGGCTTAGAGATACTCTCCTAAGGATCAACCAGTCCTCTGAGGAAGTAGCCTCCGGCGCGGAGCAGGTATCCGCAGGGGCGCAGGCTCTCTCCCAGGGAGCTACGGAGCAGGCCAGTTCCGTGGAAGAGTTGGTGGCCACCATTAGCCTTATTTCTTCTCATGTGGATCTAAATGCTAAAAATGCAGAGGAGGCCACTCTCCAGGCAAAGGAAACTTCTTCCCAGCTGGATAATGGTAAAGAACAGATGAAGAGAATGACCGATGCAATGAACGAGATCAACCAGACCTCCAGTGAAATCGGGAAGATCATTAAAACCATCGAGGATATCGCCTACCAGACCAATATCCTGGCCTTAAATGCGGCGGTTGAAGCCGCCCGTGCCGGAGAAGCAGGAAAGGGTTTTGCCGTCGTTGCTGACGAAGTGCGCAACCTTGCGTCAAAAAGCGCAGAGGCATCAAAAAACACTGCCTCCCTCATCGAAAGTTCTTCCCTGTCGGTGCAGAAGGGAACAGGGATCGTAGGGGAAACAGCGGATTCTCTGGAACTGATCGCCGCTTCTTCCGAAAAAATGGCTTCCCTGATATATGAAATCACCACAGCATCCCAGGAACAGGCAAGCTCCATTGCCCAGGTGGCCTTAGGAATCGACCAGATATCCGGCGTTGTGCAAACCAATTCTGCTACTGCACAAGAGAGCGCAGCTACCAGCGAAGAGCTCTCCAGTCAGGCCCAGATTTTAAATGGCCTTATGGACCAGTTTAAGTTTTAATTAATAAAAGCCGCTTCATAATGAATGATTCATGACCAATTAATAATCATCATTCATAATGAAGCGGCATTATTTGTATACGGATTTTTATTCCACCAGCTCTATTGCCAGTCTCTCATCGGAATGAATGATCCTATAAATCCCTTCCTTCCCGGAAACGCCAAAATACTTTTGCATCAGATGTTTTGCATCCCCATCGCTTTCAACTATAACAAGGAAATCATAGCTGCTTAACAGATGAATCAAGTTATCTTCATAAAATGCACAGATGCCGTCTACGTTGGGGGCATAAAGCATATATCTCCCAATGTATTGCAGATAATAATCCGTTACCTGGCTGTCCACATCCGATGCATAGAATAAATATCTGTTTTCATCCACCTTGCCGCCGGAATACCAGCGGTCTCCCGTAACCTGATATACCTTGTAAGGCAGGGTCGTTTTATAGGAACGCCGGATGGTCTGCATGCCATTGTATTCTGACATCAGAAGGGTTATGGCTAACGCCATAAAAAAGATGATGCCCTTTTGATACCGGTCCTTGCTTTCCACGGTTTTAAACGCCCGGTAATCCGGCAGCTCACCGGATTTATAATAAAACGAATTTTCAAGGTCAACGGTTGCGCACAGCACCAGCCCTCCGGCAAACAAAACCACGATACTTGATGCGTAACGTTCAAACCCAGCCAATCGGAGGGACTCGTCAAGAGGCATGGAGAAGACATAAAGGGCAAGAATGCCGAGATAGTAACCGATAAGAACCATGTTTAATGCGATCAGCGCCTTCCATAAGTTCCAGCTTTTCTTTAACAGGGCGGCTGCAAATACACTGGCTAATATGGCGGCCGCATCTACACCCAGAATCCCCATGGCAGGGCGGCTTGTGATATTAAACACTGATTTGACAAACAGATCGGCTATCTGACGTATCTCTTCCGGACTTTTTCCTCCGGTAATGCCGTGGAGGTTGTTGGCAGAAACTTCAAACTTATTTTCCACCCCCTGGAAATTAACCGCCATATGGATATTCCATAAAAGATATGGAATAGAAGCAGCTCCCACGGAAAGAAGCACTGCCAGCCCATTTTTCCAGAAGGATTTATCCTTGTTCTTTAACCAGACATAAATCAGATAAAGAAATCCAATTCCCGCAAATATGGTTCCGGTATTTTTTATAATCATTATTAGCCCTGCTACAGGTATGATGCAAATGCAGGTCTTCTTTATTTCCCTCTGATACCTGTATATCATCACAAATAATACAAGGGTATATATGGGAAGGAGAAAATCGACCAACAGATTGGTGATCCGTATGGTAATGTTAAATATGGACAGCAGGGAACAGCCTGCCGCCAAAAAAGCAAACAGCAAAAACCGCTTCTTTTCCCTGATCACCCCAAACATGGCATAGAAGCAGGAAAAAATAAGGGCTCCCAGGGCTGCCAGCATAATCCCCTGGGAATTCCCGGCGAAGCGGCAGATAAAATAGAGAAACGAGGAAGAACCCAGAGGATAATTTTTAAAATCAATCAAGGCAGATGCGGCATCAGGAAATGCATTGGTGTTTAGCATCTGCTTAACAACTATGGCCCAGTGGGAGAAATTGTCATAGTGTACCAGCCTGCTTGCAAACAGCAGTTGAAAAAAGAGCAGACTTCCAACAGCAAACCCCGCCTGGAACGGGGAAATGTGGAAATTTCCATAGGACTGATTTCTGATCTTCTTTAATAAAAAGAAGAAAAACAGAATAATTCCTGCGGCAAGCACGGCTGCAGACCCTGGCAGTAAAAAGCCGGCCAGTCCGCAAAAGTAAACGGTGCAGGCAATCGCTGAGCAGACAAAGACAGGAGTGAACTCTGCCAGAAGCCCCAGTATTTCCCTTGTAAACATCATATAGCCGGACAGGGAACACAAAAGTGCCACTGCCATTAACATATGGACCATAACACTCATCCTTTACCCTTCTTTTTCCTCTGTGTTTGTTATGTCAACCATAATCTGATTGATTCTGTTTTTCCGAATGAGATCATTAAGGTTCACAACTGACAATAACTCCTTTGATGAATGCCGTATGTATATTCCCGTCCGTTTTAGTACTAAAGGAATCCCGCTTTCTGTATGATAGATAAACTTATCAGCCTGGCTGCCGTTGGTATTAAAATCGGAAACAGAAAAGTAGTGGTAGTTAAAATCAACCAGCCTGCAGGCAGCCCCGTTTGTAAATGTAATTTGTTTATTAAGCGGGATCCTGGGCATCTTTCTTTTGTCTGAAAGCGGCTGTTTCAACCGTTTTTTTATGTTTCTCAGCATATCGTCATAAACGGTGACCCATAAATCCATCTGCTTTGGGAGGGAATGGGTTCTGTCATATATGATCTGCATGTACTGGCGTTTGTTTTCATCGTCAACCGCCCGGATGGCTGCGGAATAACGCCAGCCTTTGTCCTGCTCTTTCACATAAACGATATTCCCCTCAAGTCTGGCTTTATAATAAGGCGTGGTAATCACAAATTTCACGGTTTTATTTTCCGGAAGGTATATGGGCTTCTCCGACCAGAAGGCTAATCCGTTTTCGGAAACGTCTGCCGTCCTCGCTTTATGGTTTAAGGCATTATATTGTATGGTGATATCTTCCTCTGCCCTGATCCGCTCGCTGCTTCTGTAAGAACGTCTTCCCAGCATGAAAAATAAAGCATAGAATAACGAAACCATGTTATGAATGATCCAGAACAGGATAATGCTGCTGTAAAATAATGCCCAGCCGTATTTCCCATGGATAAAGCGGACCATGGCCGCAGCGGAAAGCGCAAGTAAAATTACATGAGGGACCGCAAACACGGCAAACTCAATGCCGCTTCCTTCTTTCTTTTTATTGGTGACTTTAAATTTCCTTTGATGGATATGAAATGTCTCAAGCAATACCGGAACAATCAAATAGGGCATAAATATGGTGTCAATGATCTGGCTCCATCTCTGGTTCCTGACGTTGCTTGACAGATAACTCATGGACAGGCTGTAAAAAAAGTACGCAGGAAGCCAGAGCACGATCACATCCCAGAAATGACTATTCACGATCCTGTAATCAAACAGGGCAAACAGGATAGGGGACATGATAAATATGAGCCTGTTAAAAAATGAGCACCAGTATAAAAAAGTGTTAAGATAAGTGAGCCGTGCAAGCAGGGGGAGCCCAGGGGTAACAATTGCATGGGTATTCTGAAGGCTCTGAATGATGCCCCTTGCCCAGCGCACCCTCTGCCTGATCATGCTCTTTATTGTTGTGGTCGTAAGCCCGGCCGCCTGTATCTCATCCGTTGCATAGGTAATGAATCCCGCTTTTTGTATCCGTATGCTGGTCTCAAAATCCTCTGTAATGGTTTTTAAGGGAAAACCTCCTATCTCCTCCATGGCTTCCCTTAAAATGACGGTGTTGCTGCCGGTATAGGCGATCGCGTTTGAGGTATTTCTCATGGTATTAACTTCTCTGGAAAAGAAATCCTGCTCATTGGGGATGCTTTCTTCCGCATATAAATTGAACTGGAAAAGATCGGGGTTATAGAAACTTTGAGGTGTCTGAATTAATCCAAGCTTAAACTTTTTGTCAATCTCTTCTTCCTTTTTAAGTCTCCACTTCCCGTTTTCTTTTATGAACCTGGAAAGCTGGAAATATGGTACCGTCTTCATGAGAAACGTATGCTGTGGGATCATATCCGCATCAAAGGTAGCTATAAGGGGCGATGAGGTCTTACTTAAAGCATTATTTAAATTACCTGATTTTGCATCCTTATTATCTGCAAGCCCCAGGTAGCCGACTCCAAACTGTCTGGCCAGCCCTGCAATCTCTTCGCGGTTACCGTCATCGCAAATATAAATATGTACCTTATTTTTATCCGGATATTCCATGAACGTGCATGCATTGACCGTTTTGTACAGAATATCGGCCGGTTCATTATGGGTCGAAATGAAAACGTCCACATCCGGATAATATTCATCCGGTATTTCCGGACACTCCAGATGAAATTTATTCATCTGCATCTTTTGATAAAAAAGCTCAAAGGAGGTAAATACCATAACGGTCTCCGCCGCCACCAGCAATATACCAAATATCAGACTTAATGTCCCCTCATGAAGCGGCAGGGTAAATATCATACGCCAGCCCAGATAAATTGTCATCAAAGCCATGGTAATGATAAAAATTATATTTCGTTTTTTCTCTTCTTTATTCACGGAACCAGCCCTCTTCGCGGGAAAATACCCAGCGCTGTTGTATTTGATAACCAAGTAGAAACAGACAGCCATCACAGAGAAGCTTTGCCGTCTTTTCATTGTATCCCAGAGACACATGGAGAATATACACTCCGGCTGCAGACAGCAGTATATTGAATACGCACAAGCTTAAATAACGGATAAGGCTATGGCCTGGAGCCTGCTTGTCCTTAAACACCATACTTTTATTCAAGAGATAATTCCCGGCGGTTGAAACCGATCTGGCAAATGCCGTGGCTATCATGATTCTAAGGAAATCCTCCCCCTTCATATAAGGCTTCATCCAGTCAAGAAGCGCCCAGGTTATCCCTATGTCAACAAAAGAACAGGCGACGGAAGATGAAAGGAACTTCATAAAATCAGCCCCAAGGATACCAATAATTTTTAAGCTGTCCCTTACAGCCTTAAAATGCGTGCCTCTGTTCTCATCTTCATAGATGGTCTGAATGGGGAGCGTTAGGATCGGTATCTTAGACCGGATGCAGGTAATCAGCACCTGGGTTTCATACTCAAACCGTTCTCCCTTTATGTCAAGCATCCGTTCAGCAAGCTTCGGGCCAAAGGCCCTGAGCCCTGACTGGGTATCAGGAAGGCATTTCCCGTACAGTGCCGCAAATATTGCAGAAGTAACACGGTTTCCTATGAGGGACTTGGCCGGTATTCCGGCCTTTTTAAAGTCTCTTACTCCCAGTATCATTGCATCGGGATGGCCTTTGGTTTCAACCGCCAGCTTATAAACATCCTCCGGGGCATGCTGTCCATCAGAATCTGCGGTCACGATGCACGTATAGCCTGATATATTTTCCCTTATGTAGTCATATCCCGTTTTAAGTGCAAAGCCCTTTCCCCGGTTTATGCTGTGATGGATAACGGTACAACCGCACTCCTCCAATTCTTTGTAAATATCCTGATAATCGTTTCCAGAGCCATCATCTACAATCACAATTCGGGATAACCCGTATTCCTGCAGCTCCTTTATATAAACCGGAAGCCTTCTGTCAGGTTCAAGAGAGGGAATCAATACAATGGCGTGATCGATCGTTTGTTTCATCTCAGCTCCCGTTTCTGTTTTAAATAATTTTATTTATGTAAATTAAAGTATTTGCTATATAATATACACTCAACGAAAATTATGTCAATCTTTGTCGCCATGGTGAATTATGGATGGGAAGAATGCACTAATTCTGGCAAAATATTGCTTCCAGAAGCTGCTTACAAGTCCTCCTGCCGCCGCTTAAAACTCTGTTGACGAAATTTTTCACGTAGGCATCTGCCATATTGACTAAATTCGGAAAGATAACTATAATTATTAGTAATTCCATATACAGGAAATTCAAGAAAAGATATAATATTACATAATCATGTAATATTGTGCCAAATCTGACATTTATCCAAAAATTCATGGGAATAAGCAATTTACAGAAACATAACTTAAAAACTGGGAGGAAATTGTATGTTAAAAAAATTAAAGGTAGGGAACCGGCTTCTTGTAGCATTTCTCATCGTTGTATTGTTTTCAGGGTTGGCCGGAACCATTGGGATCCTGCTCATTCGGGCCGTTAATAAGGAATATCATGTAGAGCTGCAGGATTATGGATTTGCCCAGGGGGATATCGGAAGTCTGGGACAGGCGTTTCAGGCCCACCGCGCCACAGTCTTATACATAATCTTTTCAGAAGACACTGCTGAAACCGCCAAGCAGAAGGAAAACTTAACCAAACAGGTCGCTGTGATAAACGAAAAGATGCAGTTGGTACAGGCAAGAATGAAGACAGCCTCAGAAAAAGAGCTTTACAGCCAGCTTTCAGAGAAGATGAAATCCTATGAAGATATCCGCAGCCAGACAATCGAGCTTGCATCAAAATCTTCCCAGGAGTCTATGGCCTTTTTCCGAAGTTATGCAGCTCCGCTGGCAGCGGAAATCGCCGATACCATCAATGCCATGCTGTTGGATAAGTCAACAACCGGAGATATAAAATCTGACCAGCTTTCCCGCCAGACCTCCGCATTCATAGCAATTATGGGCATCATCATCTTTATTTCCATTGCTACATCCGTGATTATTGCAATTGCGATTACAAGGGGCATCACCCGTCCTATTGACGAACTGAAAAAGGTTGCAGACCGGATGGCCCAGGGAGATTTAAAATGCCGGCTGGAATACAATTCGGAGGATGAACTTGGCCATCTTGCCGACAGCATGCGGACAATGATGGAGCGTTTATCCTACTATATGGATTATATCTCTACCACAACAAGCCGTATGGCCCAGGGAAATTTTGACATTCCCCATGATCCGGAAGAATTCAAAGGAGAGTTTCGTTCCGTACAGCTCTCCATACAGAATCTTACAGACTCCTTAAATGTTGTCATGGCAAAAATAACCCAATCTTCTGACCAGGTGGCATCAGGAGCCGAACAGGTGGCAAGCAGCGCCCAAGCCTTAAGCCAGGGTGCGACCGAGCAGGCCTCCTCTATTGAAGAGCTGGCGGCAACCATCAACGATATTTCCAATAATATAAACCTTAATGCGGAAAATGCAAAAGAAACAAACCAGCAGGTAAACAATACCGCGTCCGAGCTGGAATATGGTAAGACTCAGATGCAGGATCTGACAACTGCCATGGAGGATATCAGCAATGCATCCTCAGAAATCGGAAAGGTAATCAAAACCATAGAGGACATCGCCTTCCAGACCAACATACTGGCCCTTAACGCAGCTGTAGAAGCAGCAAGAGCCGGAGAGGCAGGAAAGGGCTTTGCAGTTGTTGCCGACGAAGTCCGCAACCTGGCGAATAAAAGCCAGGAGGCTTCCAAAAACACTGCCGTATTAATTGAACACGCCCTGGCTTCCATTGACGCTGGAAATCAAATTGCAAAGGAGACTGCAATATCCATGGACCGCATTGTCCAGTCATCTAAAATAGCGGCAGACTTAGCATATCAGATATCCACCGCATCTAAGGATCAGGCACATGCCGTTGCCCAGGTAACGCAGGGGATTGACCAGATATCAAGCGTGATTCAAACCAATTCCGCCACATCAGAGGAAAGTGCCGCCGCCAGCCAGGAAATGGCCGGACAGGCACAGATGCTTAAGATCCTAATGGAAAAGTTCCAATTAAAAAATTAAAACAAAAAAGGTGTCTAAAAGCCGCAATTTGGCTTTTAAACACCTTTTAAATTTTCCGCAAACATGGAGGCCGTTTGGAAAACCGGCTGCTATGTAGTCAGGTCAAACCTTTCCTCCATAATGGCTCTAAGCATGTCTACCGTCTTTCCTGCATCAAGACCGTTTTCGTCAATGGTTATGTCAGCATATTTCTCATAATAAGGAACCCGCTCCTCATATAAGTCTCTTAAAGTCATTCCATCCTTTAGCACAACTCCCCGGTCTGCCAGATCACCCAGCCGTTCTTCCACGCTTTCATAGCTAAGCTTTAAATAAACTACTGTGCCGATCTCCTTTAAATGCTCCATTGCCTCTTTTCCATAAATCACACTTCCTCCCGGAGCAATGACGCTATGGCGGACATTCAGACCGGCATTGATCCTGTTTTCCACAGCCAAAAAGCCCTCCTGGCCTTCCTTTTCGATAATTTCCTTTAAAAGGCGGCCTTCCTGCTCCTGGATTACAATGTCCACGTCCACAAAAGAATATCCAAGGCGTTTTGCCAGCAAAACGCCCACTGTGCTTTTACCGGAAGCCGGCATACCGATCAGCGTAATGTTATTAAGCTTACTCGTCATTTGTTTTTCCTCCTGCCCGACGGCTTTTTTTCTGCTTTTTTCACAGAATAGCCGAAACTTCCAAGCTTTTTCCCCAATTCAAAATATTCCCCATGGGAATAAGAGATAAGTCCTGCCTCATTAAGGTGGAATTTTCCTTTCTCATCCATGTACCGGCTGTTTACGGTCACTCCGACCACCTCTGCCAAAAACATGTCATGGCTTCCTAAGGGCTTGATTTCCACAACTCTGCAGGCTAAATTCACCGGGCATTCTTCTATTCCGGGGGCTTTGATATGCTCCAGGGAACAGGGCGTCAGCCTCATTTCCGCAAATTTATCCACATCCCTGCCGGACTTCACCCCGCAGTAATCGGTCGCACGCACCAAATCCTTTGTCACCAGATTAACCACAAACTCCCTGGTTTCTTTTATAATTTTATAGGAATGCCGTTCCGGGCGGATGGATATGGACAGCATGGCCGGGGTGGAGCATATGGTTCCTGCCCATGCCACGGTAATGATATTCGGTTTTTCCCCTTCTCTTTGGCAGCTCACCATGACCGCGGGAACCGGGTAAAGCATGTTTCCCGGCTTCCAGGTAACCCTGCTGCTTTTCACGGACTTTTTGTTTTCATAGGTTTCTTTCTTCTTCATTGACCCGGCAGCCTCCTATTCCTGAACCGCCAGCATAATGCCGGGAATCAGCTGTTTCTTTCTGGATACCACGCCAGGCAGGCTTACAGTATGGTCTTCCGCCGTTGTTTCCTCTTCCTCTGCGCGGAAAGCTCTTGCAACCATCTGCTTTGCTCCCTGGCCCTCACATAACAGCACGGTGGATTCTGTCAATATGTTGGTAAGCATAAAGAACATCATGTCCACGCCATGCTCTTCTCTTGCCTTTTTCATGTAAGGCACCATCCGGTCCTTTAACTCCTCTAACTCCTTTGCGTTTAAGGAACTGATCTGTCCGACTCCAAAAGACACCTTCCCAACGGTAAATTTCTTGAAATCCTGATAAAAGATCTCTCCATCCGTCTTTCCCTTTAAATTGCTTCCTGCTGCAAACATGGAGGAAGCGTATTTATCCACCTGGATCCCTGCGATATCCGCAAGGGCAAGGGCTGCCAACCGATCCGACTCCGTACAGGTAGGGGAACGGAATAAGAGTGTATCGGAAATAATAGCGCTGCACAGCAGGCCCGCAATTTTCGGTTCAACTTCCACATTGTTTTCCTGATACATCTGATAAACGATTGTAGCCGTACAGCCCACCGGCTGGTTGCGGAAAAATACCGGGGCAATGGTTTCTACAGTGCCGAGCCTGTGGTGATCGATGATCTCCAGGATTTCCGCACTTTCCATGCCTTCTACTGCCTGAGTTTTCTCATTATGGTCCACCAGGATCAGGCGCTTTCCCTTTGCACCCAGCAAATTCCGCCGGGAGATCATACCCATGTATTTTCCGTCCTTATCAAGAATCGGAAAATCCCGGTGGCGCTTGCTAGCCATAACATCCTTTATTTCATCAATGTAATCGTCTACCTCAAAGGAAATCAGCCCATCGGTAGTCATAAAATAGCTGATGGGAATGCTCTGGTTTACCAGACGAGCTGCCGTATATGTGTCGTAAGGGGTTGTCATGACCGTACATCCCCTCTCCTGAGCCAGCTTTTTAATGGTCATGGAAACAGCTGCACCTTCGCAGACAACGATGCAGGCCGCTTCCATCTCAATGGCACACAGCTGGGATTCATAGCGGTTCCCCAGGATCACAAGATCGCCCTTAGAAATGTAGTATTCCATCATATCGGGATTGGCCGCCGCTATAAGGACTTTGCCATGATTGAAATATTTGCTTTTTCCACCGATTAACATGGCCCCTTCCAGGGTTTCCACAATATTTTCATACTGGGTATTGGCCTTTGATAAAATGCTGCTGTCATAGACGTTCATATAGGACTTGGCAATATCGCCTACCGTGATCAGCCCTTCCAACACCCCATCCTCGGTTACTGTCGGAATGGTGACTGCATTCGCTTCCTGCATTAAGTTCCAGGCTTTTTTCAAGGACAGGTTTTTCTTTACGCCCTTTGTTTCCCGAATATCGATATCACGGACCTGCGTCTTCACATTCTCCACAAGCTCCGGCGCTTCCACTCCAAAGTAATGGAGCACAAATTGTGTCTCCTCGTTGACATGGCCCGCCCTGCCTGGCTTATATTGTTCTCCGGTCAGCACTCTTTTTAAATTTGCATAACAGATTGCAGAACAGATGGAATCTGTATCCGGATTTTTATGACCTATTACTATGGTCTTTCTGTTCTTATAATTATCTTCCATACTTTCCTCCTTTTTTCATAATGTGTTTACAGGTCGTTCATATTCCGTTCATATATATTTTTTATACTAAATACATAGAAAATATATGAGTCAAATTGATTAAATCGTCAAATTGCACATAGATTTTTCATAATTGCCCCGGTTGCCTGTCAACCGGGGTCTCCTCATTATAGAGGTTTTTTTCTTTGTGAAGTATTCCCATTATATCATAATTTAGTAAATTGTAAATAAGAGGACGGGAGGAAAGGATGTCATAAAACATCCTTCTCTCTCATTTACTTCCCTAAAACATCCGCCGCTTTAATGGCAAGTGCGCTCCAGATTTTACCCGGATTACAAACTCCACTCTTCTTTTCCCATGCTCTTTTGGTATAAAGGCACACCCACAGGGTATTACGACTTTCTGCTTTTGGCAAAACCCCCATAACCTTTTAAATTCAGAATAAATCGCATAAATTATGAAATAATACAATTATACCGACTAATTTCCACTCTACTTTTATTGACAGTAGCGTCAAAAGGCCTTAACATGAATATATTATTTTCTTCCAGTCACTTTGCCAGACAATAAAGCTCTACATAGTACAATTAAATGGAGGATTTTGTATGAAAAATTTTTTTAGTAAGGATATTCCGGAGACAGTCATGGAGCTAAAGACGGACCTCCTTCAAGGATTATCCGAGCAGGAAGCCCAAAAACGGCTTGAAGAAAACGGTCACAACCGGCTGCAGGGAGCGACGGAAAGGACCCTGCTACAGCTGTTTGCCGAACAATTTAAGGATTTTCTTGTGATCATCCTGATTATTGCAGCCATCGTTTCCATGGTCGTGGGAATTATGCAGAACGAAGGAATCTTTGACAGCCTCGTCATTATAGCCATCGTTATCGTCAACGCTATTATCGGTGTAACTCAGGAAACAAAGGCAAGCAACGCGCTGAAAGCCCTTAAGGAAATGTCCAGCCCTCAGGCTAAGGTCATCCGCAGCGGAAACATCGTAAAGACGCCTTCTGACGAGCTTGTAGTGGGCGATGTGGTGATCCTTGACGCGGGAGATTACATTCCAGCGGACGTAAGGCTTGTGGAAAGCTTTAACTTAAAGATCGATGAAGCGGCTCTTACCGGCGAATCAGTTCCCGTGGAAAAGAGCTGTGAAAGCCTGCTTCCTGAGGACGCGCCTCTGGGAGACCGTGTCAATTCTGCCTTTATGGGAACTGTGATTACCTACGGAAGAGGCAAGAGCATCGTATCCGCAACGGGCATGGAAACCCAGATGGGCAATATCGCTGCCATGCTGAATGAATCCGAAGAGGAGACAACCCCGCTTCAAAAGAAGCTTGACAGCCTGGGCAAGGTTTTGGGCATTGTCTGCATTGCCGTATGTGCCATGATTTTTATCCTGGGATTGATCCAGGGGGATAAGCTTATGGAAATCTTCATGGTTTCCGTTTCTCTGGCTGTGGCTGCCATACCGGAAGGACTTACAGTGGTAGTTACCGTAATCCTTGCAATGGGCATGCAGCGGATGGTTAAATCCCACGCCATCATAAAGAGGCTTTCCGCAGTAGAAACTCTGGGAAGTACAACAGTCATCTGCTCCGATAAAACAGGAACTCTTACTCAGAATAAAATGACCGTTGTCAAGGTATTTGACTATGAAAGATCTTATGATGTGACAGGGACAGGCTACAACAGGGAAGGCTCCGTCACCGTAGAAGAAGGCGGCAGGTTAACGTCCAATATTACGGAACTTATAAAGGGCGCTGTACTGTGCAATGACGCGACCTATGACATAGAAAAAAGCCAGATCATCGGAGATCCTACAGAAGGCGCTATGCTGGTTTTAGGAGAAAAAATCGGCCTTAACAAAGACCGGTTAAATGAAGAATACCAGAGGGTTCAGGAAATCCCCTTTGATTCTGACAGAAAGCTTATGTCCACGTTCCATGAAAAAGACGGAGAACTGACCATTTATACGAAGGGCGCTCCCGATGAAATTTTAAAACGGTGCACCCACATTAATAAGGATGGAGAGGTTTCGGAAATTACGGAGACTGACCGAAAAAAAATCCTGGAAGCCAATTCCGGCTTTGCAAAAAACGCTTTGCGCGTGCTGGGCGTTGCCTGCAAAACAGTGGATACACTTGATGACTTTGACAGTCAGGAAAACTCCCTTACCTATCTGGGGCTCATGTGTATGATTGATCCGCCAAGAGATGAAGTGAAGCCGGCTGTAGATGAATGCAGAAGAGCCGGAATCCGCGTGAAGATGATCACAGGAGACCACAAGATTACGGCCAGTGCCATTGCTGCGGATCTGGGAATCATGTCCCCTGGAGAGGAGGCCCTGGAAGGGGCTGAAATACAGCTTCTTTCCGATGAAGAACTTAGAGAAAAGGTTAAAACCGTTAACGTATTTGCCCGAGTTTCACCGGAACATAAGGTACGGCTTGTATCCGCATGCAAGGCAAACGGAGAGATCGTTGCCATGACGGGGGACGGCGTAAACGATGCGCCAAGCCTTAAGAGGGCGGACATCGGCGTTGCCATGGGAATTACCGGAACGGATGTTTCCAAGGAAGCAGCCGATATGATCCTTACGGACGACAACTTTGTAAGCATTGTTGATGCTGTAGAAGAAGGAAGAACCATCTATAACAACATCCGAAAGGTCGTGGGCTACCTTCTTTCCTGCAACATCGGCGAGATACTTCTTATATTTTTGGCCATGCTCTTTAACCTGCCTATGCCGTTAATGCCCATTCACTTGCTTTCCATCAACCTTATCACTGATGCATTTCCGGCCTTTGCGCTGGGAATGGAGGAAAAGGAACCAGGCATTATGGACCAGAAGCCGAGAGATCCCAATGAGTCCATTATTGATAAGAAGATGCGTGTAGCTGTTACCTTGCAGAGCCTTTTCCTGGGCATCGGCGCTCTGACCGCATTCTATATCGGTCATGTAAACTACGGAGGCGTCGAAGGCGGAGAAACCATTGCCCGTACCATGTGCTTTGTAGCCCTTATTTTAGGTGAGCTCTTCCGCGCCTACTCAAACAGAAGCGAAAAGAGATCCATATTCGGAATCCGGCTTTTGTCAAACTCCTTCCTGAATAAATGCGTAATCGCTTCCTTTGCATTTTTAGTAGTTGTGGTTTATGTACCGTTCTTAAATATAATTTTTAGTACAGCGCCTCTTACCCTCACCCAGTTAAGCGAGGCAATCGGCTTTGCGGTAGTTCCTACCCTGGGCGGAGAGATTGCAAAGCTTATAACAAAAAAGATGAAATAGCTGCAGATTTGAATTAAGGTTACAAAAAACGGCTCCTGCTAAAATTGCAGGGGCCGCTTTTTTATCCAGGATTTTTCGTATCCTGCGATTTGTTTTCATTGGATTTCATTTGCTTCCGGTGATTTTGTTTTCATTTTTCTGTAATCATATTCATATACCGGATTGCATTTAAATGAGCGTTATCCAGCCTTATAGTCTCCTTAAAGGCCTCTTTCGCCCCCTCCATATCTCCAAGTCCCATTTTGCCAAGCCCAATAAGATAGTTGCAATGCGCTTTGTTTTTCTTATCCAGGTCGTCTTCATAAATCAGGAAATCAGGCAGGGATACGGCGAAATATTCGATCTTCATGGTATCAGACATATGCTGTTCGCCATAATCCAGCAGCTTATAGAACCTGGCTCTGGCCTCCACCGGCTTTCCCAGCTTTTCCTTTGCCAGCCCCTGGTAATAAATCATATCCGCCGGCTGGTCATAGTAATACATCATACCCGCAGGTTCATCTGTTCCTACGCCGGCTGCTTCAAAATACGCCCCTGCTTCCGCTGTCCTTCCCTGGCTCTCCATGACCATGCCCAGATAATAGTTGATATGATTGTCCTTTGTACCTTCCAGCTTCCCTTCTCCCAGATTCTCCGGGTACTTCAAGGCCTTTATCAGGTAGTCTTCCGCCCTGCCCCATTCCTTTGCATCCATCGCCTGCCTGGCCAGTTCTGCAAGGGAGACCACATACTGGGCAGTTACCTTTCCTTCCCCACCTTCCCACGGATGGAATTTGTGGTTCATAATGAATTCATAAGCCTCTCCGTATCGTTCCAAAAGATTTAATAGGGTTGCATATTCAATCATTAAGTCGTCCCGCTTCATAAATACGTCTCTTGCAGCTTCATATTTTTCCAGGCGTTCTGCTGCCGTCATATTAAGCTTTTTGTAAAGTTGATCCAGTTCCAAAAAGATCCTGGCATCGGCTGGATTTAAGCTATAGGCTTTTTCCATCGCCTCTCTGGCACTCTCCCTGTCCTTTTCCTTATTGTAATAAGCCAGTGATAAGTTTCTCCACACGGTCGGAAACCTGGGATTTAACCGGGCGGACTGTTCCCAATAAGAAAGGGCGGTACGGTACTGAAGCTTATCATAATATAAATTTCCCAGATAATAATAGGCGTTGGCTCCTTTGGGGTTCCTTTCCGCCGCAAGCTTCAGCACCGGGATGTCTTCCAGCTTATTGGGGAAGCAATAATCCGTGGAGCAGCTCTCCGCCTGCTGCAAGGCATCTGATCCATCCTTTCCCATAAGCTCCTGATAGAAGGCTTTATAATAATAGAGTATGGGCCATGTCCGGGAACACTGGTCCAGGGCCGCAACGGCGGCTTCGTATGCTCCAAATTCTGCATAATGTCTGGCCGCCATTAAGTAGTTTTCGTGAAAACCTCTGGCCAGCCGGTTTATCTCCAGCCGGATCTCCTCCTGTCGTTCCGGCTCTAAATATGCGGATTCCATCCGGGATACATAATCAAAGGAATCCACCTTCAAATTCTCCGCAATAAAGGCTCTGGCCTCCATTGTCCTGCCAAGCCTGCGCAGAAGATAGGCTTTTAAGGCTCTGGCCTTTATATTATGGGTATTCCTCACCAGTCCCTTTTCCACAAGCTCCAGAGCATTATCATAATTACCCCTTATGGACTCGATACAGGAAAGGTAATAAAAGCTCATTTCCTGCTGCTCTCCGGACCATGTGGCCTTATAAAAGGCGTCAAAGGCTTCTTCAATCTTTCTCTGGTACAAAAGCGCCAGACCCAGGTTGTAGTAAGGCTCGGAATCATAAGGGTTGGGGTTTTTTAGGACCGCCCGTTTAAGCGCTTTCCTGAAATACTCCTCCGCTTCTTCAAAGCAGCCTCTTCGCATGAGCAGGGAGCCGTAGGCATTATTGATGCGGATATCCCCAGAATCCCTTTTTAAGCCTTCTATGTAATAAGGATCCGGCCTGTAAGTGGCGTGACGGTACTGCTCGATATGAAGCCCGGTCAGATACAGCTCTTCATTTGTCATGATCCTTTCCGGGTCATCGGCCACTTTGGCAGGGCTGGGGAGTTTTGGAAGTTCCTTCTTTAAGGGTGTGTAGGAAACCAGTTCCCTGTCCTCGGAAAGGACCTTAAGAGTCAGCCTTGTCTCATCCTCCACACCGGTGTGAAGCGTCTTTTCATAGGTATGGACAGGGGATAGAAGGGTGAGTTCATCTAACAGCGTCTCATTGCCATAGGTCAGCAGTATCCGCGCGTTGGGATACTCCTGGGTTCCGTATGCCAGAATATGGATCTCATCTTCCCTTGTCTCCAGGTTTATAACAGCGTGAATGGAGGCATTCTTCACAGGGCCCACGGCTTTATAAGGCATGAAATACTGGGTAAAGGTTTTTTCTTCCATGGGCTTTAGCCAGGTGAAATCCGGCTGGTTATCGGTGTAAACGCCGGTCATCAGTTCAATGTAGGGGCCGTCTTCATCGGTTAAATTCCGGTCCCAGGCCTTTCCAAAATCCCCACATCCCCAGGTCCACTGCTTCTTGCCCGGAGAAATGTGGTGATCCGCTACATGAAGGATTCCCGCCTCCACCTGGTAATCGTAGCCGCCTACAAAATTGAACTCACTCTTTTCAGCCATGTAGGAGGTGGGAACCGGAATATTTTTATAACGGGAAATATCAACGCCTTCGCTGTAGTCATGCTTATAGTATACGCCCGTTGCAATGGGAAAACGGGATACATCCCTTTTTCCATGATCCATGACGGCATGGACATCTGGGGGGAAAATAGACTGGGTGTAATCGTTAACTGGGACCGCAGGGTTTGCCCACCATAAAAAGGTCTGGGGCATTGGCGTAGGATTGTACAGCTGGCCCTTTATTTCTATATAAGCCTTTCCGGGATACAGGGTGAAACTGGCCTCCCCTTTGGTTCCGTACATCTGGTCCACATCGCAGACCCGGCAGGTTCTTGAGCCATCCTCATTTTCTATCAGCATGTAGTCCACAGGGGAATAGGTGGTTGGCCTGTGGTGCTGGGGCCAGTTAAATTCGATCCCTCCGCTGATCCAGGGACCGCATAGCCCTACCAGGGCAGGCTTTATCACATGATTGTAATAGACGAAATCATATTGGTTGGTTTTGTCAAAGGCCCGCTGGATCCTTCCGCCCAGTTCCGGAAGTATCATTACCTTTAAGTATTCATTTTCCAGCCAGACCGCCTGATAGGCTTTGTCCTCTCTGGTATCATGGATCTTCTCAATGGTAGGATACGGATAAATTTTTCCCGAGCTTCCCTGATAAACACGGCTTTCTAAAAACATCGGATTTTTATCTGCTTCCCCCACCTCATAGGTCGGTATGATTACGGATTCCTCCCAAATTTTCACAGTTTCCATTGTTAGACCTCCTTTTAAGTTCTTGCCTATACTATATAATCTTTTACTCTTGTTTTCATTACGTTTAGTTGCCTATTAGTTTACAAAAATTGCTCTAATATAATTGACGAATCAGCTTTTTTTTCCTATAATGGTTTCATTGAAAGAAAGGAGGGCCCATGTATGCTGTCTACGGAACGCGGAGTCATATCAGGGTCGGATTTTTATGTGTATACGCCCAGTGCCCAAGCAAAAAGGATCTTCTTATACCCCATTAGTATGGGACTTTTCCGGTACGAGCCAGGCTATTCCCTTCATCGGAATGCCTATGACAGCTTCCTCATCATGTTCATCCGAAGAGGAGAATGCCAGGTGGAGACTGGCGGACGAATCTATCATGCAGTCGGAGGGCAGGTGGTTTTGCTAAACTGCTACGAGCCTCATGCCTACTGGACAACAAAGGGATGGGAGGCGGAATGGCTCCATTTTGACGGAAGCGGTGCTGCCGGATATTACGAAGCGATCTTAGATGGCGGCCCTCCGGTCATCTCCCTGAGAGATACCTACCGTCTGGAAAAATATCTCCATAAGATTTATCTGCAGATTAAGGAGTGTATTTCTACAAAAGAGGCCTGGCTGAACAACTATATTGTTAACATTTTAACAGAGCTTTTGGTCAACAGGGATTTTGAGCATTCGGAAAATGTTTCTTCCAGCATCATTGAAGACACCATCGCCTACATCAACGAGCATTTAACCGACCCTCTCACCTTGAAGGATATGGCGGATCAGGCCTCCTTAAGCCCCTTTTATTTCAGCAGGCTGTTTAAAAAGGAATCCGGCTTTTCTCCTCACGAGTATGTGATTGCTGCCAGGATCAACAATGCCAAGTTCCTCTTGAAATCTTCGGACATCACCATCAAAGACATCTGCTTCAGCACAGGCTTTGCCAGTGAAAGCAGCTTTTGCACCACATTTAAAAAAGTGACGGGAATCACGCCTTCCGAATACCGTTTTTCTATCAGAAACTGAAAAAAAGAGCCCCTGCATTGCAGAGGCTGCTTTTTTCATCACCAGGCAATCAGTTTATTCCGCTGCTTTCCCCATCACTTCCTTGTAATTTTCGGGGGTAACGATCACAGCGTCTACGGCTGTTTCCATAGGAACCTCTTTTCCGCTGATCACATCGTATAAAACATTGACCGAGCCTGCCCCTACGGAATCAGAGGAGAAGTAGGCGGCTGCCTTCATGCAGGTTCCGTCGCCTCCCTTGTTGTTCCATTCATCCTTTGCCATATAAGCTCCCAGACCTACTACCGTAGCATTAGCGTCTAAACCTGCGCTCTCCATAGCACGGACTGCTCCGATGGTGCCTTCCTCATTGGCTCCCGTAACCAGCCATTTCTTGATTTCCGGATGGGCGGTAATGACGGACGTAGCTGCTACATTTCCTTTGTCCGTGGTTCCGTCATAATCTGCTTTGTAAATCCGGTCTTTTGGAAAATCAGGGCAAGCTTCCGTAAACTTGTCGTATTCACCCTCCGCACGGGGAACGCAGGAAGAAACCGTGTCCATGGTCAGAATCAGCATTCCGCATTCCGGATCCCCTGTCAGATTATTTTTATTGGCATAATCCGCCAGCCACTGGCCATTGGCCTGTCCGATTACGTAGGCATTAATGCCGACCCATGGAGCGATCTTTTCTCCTGCCTCCGTCTGGAGCGCGTCATCGGCTGCTACAATGGGGATGCCTGCTTCCTTGCATTTATCAACCACGGCCTGGGACATGGTCTGATCCGGAATGCAGGTAACGATTCCCTTTGCCTTATTTGCAATGGCATTGTCAATGGCCTTTAAATACTCTTCCGGGCTCATTTTTGCATCCACATAAATAAATCCATCTCCCTTTTCTTCCACTGCCTTCTGGGCTGCCGCTCCTTCGTCAATGAACCAGGTCTGATCCCCGGCCTTATAAATTCCATAAACAACGCCCTTTCCCCCTGCTTCCGTCTGGGTCCCGCCAGTTGTTGTCTCTGCCGTACCTGCCGTTGTGGTTGCTTCCGGCTTTTCATCGGTAAATCCGCTGCAGGCTGTCAACCCCATTGCCATTGCTGCCGCCAAAATAATTGCTGCTGTTTTTTTCATGTTTTAAAACCCTCCTGTTTTAGTTTTTGCTCTATTATAAGAAAACCTGCCGGTTTTCCATGGAACCCCTATAAATTCTTCATGGATGCTGCCAGTAAATCCCGCTCTCTCTTCTGCTTTCTCAAATAGTCTGTTGCCAGGGCGAATAAGAGAAGGCCTCCCTTTGCCACAAACTGCCAGAAGCTGGGGACATTTACCATGGTAAGACCTGTGTTAAAGGACTGGATCAATATAATTCCGAGAATAGTTCCTCCCATGTTTCCCACTCCGCCAATGAAAGATACGCCGCCCAGTATAACTGCAGTAATGGCGTCAAATTCCAGGTTCACATTGGCCGCCGGCTGACCGGAATTCATACGGGCTGCGAAGATGATCCCTCCGATGGAGCAGAGGATTCCCATCATCACATAGCAGGTGGTAATGATCCTTTTGGGATTTAATCCGGCAAGTCTGGCGGCCTCCATGCTGCCGCCGATGGCATATACACTTCTTCCGAACTTCGTTTTGGAAAGGATGATGCCAAAGATGATGATACAGATCACCATGATCCATACGGAAAGAGGAATGTTTAAGATCCTTGCCTTTCCCAGGATGAGAAAGGTCTTGTTACTGATGGAAACCGGCTTTCCGCCGCATATGATATAGGCAAAGCCTCTGATAATGGACTGGGTCACCAGGGTTGCAATAAAGGCTTCCAGATGAATCCTGTTCACCATAAAGGAATTGAAAAATCCAATGAGGACCCCGCAGCCAATGGTTAAAATCAGCGCAACGCCGAAAGGAACTCCCTTGCCTACCAGCAGGGCAGCCATAACGCCGGAAAACGCCGCCACAGAGCCTGGAGACAAGTCATTTTGCCCCGCAATGATTAAATATGTATGGCCCACTGCCACCAGCCCCACCAGAGAAGCCGCCACCAGGATATTGATCAAGTTCGTAACTGAAAGAAAGTTCCTGTTCAGAGAGGTAAAAAGCCCAAATACCACCACGATTGCCGCCAGCAGTACGATCTTGTCACCGTTTATCTTGATTCTGCTTTTCTTAATTGTTCCCATTATTCCTGTACCTCCCCAATCATACCCAGGCTCAGAAGCTTGCTTTCAGTCGCTTCCTCCGCCGCTATTTCTCCTGTGATTCTCAATGATTTCATAACAATGATCCGGTCTGATAAGCCGATCACCTCAGGAAGTTCGGAGGATATCAGAATTATCCCCAGCCCTTCCCTGGCAAATTTGCAGATCATATGATAAAATTCCGACTTTGCACCTACGTCAATTCCCTTGGTAGGCTCATCCAATATGAGCACCTTTGGATTTGTGCTGATCCAGCGGGCCACAATACATTTTTGCTGGTTTCCACCGGAAAGCTCTACGATCTTTTTGTCAGGAGACGGAGTCTTAATCTTAAAGTCCCGGATTCCGCCAAGCGCCAGTTTCTCTTCCTTTTCCCTGCTGACAAATCCCAGCCTGTTGGAATTGGTATCAAGCAAGGCAATGTTCATGTTGTCACTGACGCTTAAATTTGAAAGAATTCCCTGAAGCTTCCGGTCCTCCGGCACCAGAACGATTCCGTGCTCCATGGCTTCGTGAGGGGAACGGTTTCGTATTTTCTTCCCCTCCAGATAAATCTCTCCGCTCCTTACCTCATCCGCTCCGATGATAGCCCGCATAAGCTCAGTCCTTCCCGCCCCTACAAGACCGGAAAAACCCAGCACCTCACCCTTTCGCAGCACAAAGGAATTCTCTTTCACATAGTCAGTGGATAGGTTTTTCACCTCCAGAAGCACATCGCCGATCACCTTGTTCCTGTCTAAGTTTCTGTATATATCTCCTAAGTCACGGCCCACCATCATGCGGATCAGCTCCGCTTCCGGCACTTTACCCGTCTCCACCGTGGCTACGTAACGCCCATCCTTGAAAATCACCGCCTTATCCGTAATCCTCCGAAGCTCGTCCATGCGGTGGGATACATAAATGATGATCTTCCCCTCTGCCTTCAGCTTCCCGATGATCTTAAACAGGGATTCAATCTCCGAATCCGACAGGGAGGCCGTAGGCTCGTCAAAGCAGATCACCTTTAAATTTTCTCTGGAATAGGCCTTCATGATCTCCACCATCTGCTGATAGGCGATACTTAAATCCTTTACCTTAGCGGTGGGACTGATGGGAAGGCCAAAATCCTCTATGATTTTTGCCGTCATCTCATTTGCCCTGCGGATATCGATGAACCCAAGCCTGTTCACAGGCATCCTTCCCAGATAAATATTCTCCGCCACGGATAATTCTAAAAGAATCTGCCGCTCCTGATATATGACGGAAATCCCTTCCTCAATGGCCTCATGAGGAGACTGAAAATGCTTCTCAACCCCATCCAGAAGATATTTACCCCCGGTAGGCTGGTAATCCCCATTCAGCACCTTTAAAAGAGTGGACTTGCCGGCCCCGTTTTCCCCCAAAAATGCCAAAACCTCCCCGGAGTACGCCTGAAAGGATACCTGGTCCAACGCCTTTACTCCGGGAAAATATTTGGATATATTCTGGAATTCCAATACGCTCCCCATGCCTTACCTCCTCCTTTTTTATTCCAGTTTTAAATTTTTTAATAAATTCATTATATCATCTAACTAAAATTCATCATTATGTAGGCTTGCTCAATCATTGTGAAAAATTGCTCTCATTTAATGCCGTCCCTCCTTTCAATATAATGAAACAGTTAACATCCGTTCAAAATTTTGCCATAATCCACTTTTTTACCGCAAACTGGCTCCGTTACCTTCTTTCCGTACCTGTTTGTCTGCCAGACTGTTTGTCTTCGGGTTTCCGTTGCTTTCTCTTGCTCTGTCATTTTGAAAAATTGCTCTTCTGTTTTTTTGCCCTTTTCCTTTCGGGGGCAAATCCCTATACTGGTTTTAAATGGAGGATATGTTTATGAAAATCAAAACCAGAGAATTATGGAATCAGGCGGGAACCTCTTATACGGTTTATGATATGACTACCAGCCTTGGCATGACGGTTTCTGTAATGGCGCTGGGAGCGGCCATTCAAAAGGTTGCCGTTAGGGATGAAAGCGGCAGGGAACATCCAGTCGCCCTGGGCTTTGAAAATATGGAGCCGTATGAAAGCTGTATCTGCTATGCAGGAGCCACCCTTGGACCTAATGCCGGAAGAATTGGGGAAGCCTTGCTTCCTGTTGGGCCGCAGATATATGAGCTTTCAAAAAATGATGGGAAAAACCAGCTCCACGGAGGGGTAAATAGCTTGTCCTCCCGGCTATGGCAGGTAACATCTGTAGCTTCCTGCCTGGAATCAGCCTCCATCCTGCTGTCCGCAGTCCAGCCTGACGGCCTGGATGGGTATCCGGGCAACAGGGTCTATCAAGTCAAGTACACCTTAGAGGACACCAACTGGCTTACCATAGATTATACCGCCGTGACAGATATTCCGACTTATATCAATATGTCCAACCACATCTACTGGAATCTTTCCGGTGATTTTTCTGTCTCCGGGCTGGAACAGGAGATCCAGATATTCGCCAATAACGTGTGCATAAATAATAAAGATCATCTTCCGTCCGATATAATACCCGCGGCAGATACATCCTTTGATTTCCGTTCTTCCAGGCAGCTTCTGTCCCGGATCCGGTCCGCAAAAACCCCTGTCTGCAAGGAACAGCTTTCCATTGGAAGGGGATACAATAATGCTTACATCCTTAATAGAAATCAGACTTACCGGCCGCTGCGGTTTGCAAAACGGCCCGGAGAGCTTAAAAAGGCCTGCATCCTGCGGGATAAGAAAACCGGCCGTACCCTGGAAATGATGACGGATGCCCCCGCCCTGATTTTATATTCTGGAGGATTTTTACCCTATGGAATGGCTTTGTGCGGCGGTGCATCATCTTTCGCTTCCTGCGCCATTGCACTGGAAGCGCAGGATATTCCGGATGTGATGCATCTGCTGCCCGACAATTACAGGCTCACCACTCCGGAACAGCCATTTTGCAGAACCATCCGCTACCATATTTCATAATGAAGAGTCTGATCCTCTGTTAATAACAGAAAACTTGTGGAAATGGAAAACCCTCTTGCCATACTTTCCCTGTTTATTATAAAATGATTATTAAATAATTATCAAGAAGACAATCAAATGCCAGAAAGGAGAACGGCATGGAACTTAACTGTAATTGCTGCGGCAAACTGTGTACCTCGAAAATTCCTCTTTTTGAACCCCTTTCCTTAGAGGAGCAGAAGGAACTGGTATCAAAGGCCCGGCATTTGGATTATAAAAGAGGGGAAACGGTTTTTCATGAATATGATCCGGCAGATAAAATACTGATCATCCGTTATGGAAAAGTCAAAATCAGCCGCTATACCCTGGAAGGAAAGGAGTATGTTCTTGATATTCTGACAGAAGGCGATATCTACGGAGAACAGAACATATTCGGGGGGAAAGCTTTTGAAGCAAATGCCATTGCCCTGGGAGAATGCGGAGTATGTCTCATCTCCTTGACAGATATTCAGGAGCTGATATTAAAAAAGCCTGAAATCGGAGTCAAAATACTAAACGTGGTGGGTCAGAAGCTGTCGGCGTCAAATGAGCTGGTACAGCTATTATCCGTAAACGATGCCAAGGCCCGGGTCGCCGGTTTTCTTTTATTCAGAAGCAGCCGGATCAAGGAAGAAACCATTGAACTGACCAGAGATGACATTTCCGCTTATATCAATGTCAGAAGAGAGACCATAAGCAGAAAGCTGGGAGAGCTTCGCAAGGAAGGCGCCATTGAGCTGGAAGGGAACCGCAAGATCCACGTCCGCAACAAAGATATTTTAAGAGATGCTTTTGAAAGCGAAGCTTAGAAAAATAATTTTTATTAAATAATGATCTGAATCACATTTTTTATTCTCTTTTACGGATATACTGGCCTTACGAACAAAACAAACGTTTCTGAAATAAAGAGAAGTCAGGAAAGAGGAGGAAAACTATGATTACAGATAAAATGAAGGTAACTGATGTGGTTAAGGCCTATCCGGAAGCGGTTGAGATCTTTAATGATTTTCATATTGATTATTGCTGCGGCGGAAAGGATGTCCTGGAAGAAGCCCTACTGAAGCAGGGAATCGAATCAAAAAGCTTTATTGAACTGCTGAATAAAAAAATTGTGAATCAACCTCATAAATCCAACAAAAGACAAGTGCTGGCTGTGGAACAGCTGACAAATATGGATATCCCTGATTTAATTGATTATATTATCAATACACACCATTCAAAGGAAAGAATCCTGCTGACAGAAATCGATGAGCTGATCAATAAAGTCCTGCTGGCGCATTACGAACACCATCAGGCACAGCTGGTTCCCTTACACGGACTTTTTTCAGATTTGAAAAAAGAGCTTCAGGAGCATTTTGCAAAAGAAGAAAAACTTATTTTTCCTTATATGAAAAAGAGCTATGCCGGGAATCAAGATGTCGGGTATGTGAGGGAACTGGAGGATGAACATGAAGCGGCCGGGAACCTGATAAAAGAGATCACCGCCTGCACCAATGATTTTACAGCACCGGATGACGGCTGCGCTTCTTACCGCCTGGCCTTCAAGAAGCTGCAGGAGCTGGTTAAGGATGTGCACATTCATATATTTACAGAAAACTCACTGCTGTTTCCAAAATATGAAGGAGGAAATTGATAATGAAAAAACTAGTGAAAAACAATGTTTACTGGGTAGGATTTATGGACTGGGAGCTGGAATCCTTCCATGGGGCGGATTACTCTATTAATCATGGTTCAAGCCAGAATGCTTATTTGATCCGGGAAGAAAAGACGGTCCTCATCGACACGGTCTGGAAACCTCATTCTACGGAATTTATAGATAACCTGGAAAGGGAGATTGATTTAAAGGAAATCGATTTCATTGTTGCCAACCACGGAGAAGTGGATCACAGCGGCTCTCTTCCTGCATTGATGGAGAAAATCCCTAATACTCCTATTTACTGTACGGCTAACGGAGTGAAATCCCTTACCGGACAATACCACCACCCGGAGTGGAATTACCAGGTGGTGAAAACCGGAGATTCCATTGATATTGGAAACGGCAAGAAGCTGGTCTTTGTGGAAATGAAAATGCTTCACTGGCCTGACAGCATGGCTACTTATCTGACAGGTGATAATATCCTCTTTTCCAATGACGCCTTTGGACAGCATTATGCCGTAGAAGAATTATTTAATGACAAAGCTGACCAGTGCAGGCTTTGGGAAGAGGCTATCAAGTACTACGCCAATATCCTGACTCCGTTTTCTCCCCTTGTGAAAAAGAAAATAGAAGAAATACAGGGGCTCAACCTGCCCATCGATATCATTGCAACCAGCCACGGCTCCATCTGGAGGGAGAATCCTTTGCAGATCGTGGAAAAATATTACGAATGGTCCCAGAATTATCAGGAAGATCAGATCACCGTTGTTTATGATACCATGTGGGATGGAACAAAGCTGCTGGCCCATAAGATCAGCGCTGAAATCGCACGGATTTCACCGGATACCAGGGTGAAGATCTATAATATTTCCAAGACAAATAAAAATGATATTATGACAGAGGTATTTAAATCAAAAGCAATCGCCCTGGGCTCTCCAACTGTAGGAGGCAGTATCCTTTCTTCTGTGGGAGGATGGCTTGATTTCCTGAAAGAATTGAAATATAAGGGGAAAAAGGCAGCCGTGTTCGGGTGTTACGGCTGGAGCGGAGAGGTAACTAAGGTCCTTCGGGAACGGCTGACAGAAGCCGGTTTCTCGGTGGTGGAAGAGGAAGCCAAGTGTCTTTGGAATCCGGAAGAAGAGGACTTTAACAAGGCAGCTGAGATTGCAAAGGCTCTTTGCCAATAAAATTGTATTCATAAACCTATAAAAAGGCGGATTCTTTGGAATCCGCCTTTCTTACTTTTAATCCAGGATCAGCCTTGCTGCTCCATAAATTCCCGCATCATTTCCCAGCTTCGCCAGGACAATACCACTCTTATTTTGGGAAATAGGAGTGTACTTGTCAAAATGCTTAAAGAGTAAATCAATTAAGAATGCTCCGGCCTTTGAAACGCCTCCTCCAATAACGAAGACCTCCGGGTCTGTTACCATGGAAATCTGAGCCAGGGCAAGGCCCAGGTAATGGCCTACAACCTCCATGACATCACTAGCCAGTGCGTCTCCTTCCTTGGCGGCATCCAGCACATCCTTTGCCGTTACGCTGTCCCCAAATGTCCTGAGAACAGAAGGAGTATCAACCGCAGCCATTTTTCTTCTGGCTTCTCTTGCTATGCCTGTTGCGCTGGCTATCTGCTCCACGCAGCCCACGCCTCCGCAATTACAGCTTTCTGTTTCTTCGTCACGGATATGGATATGTCCGATCTCTCCGGCCAGGCCATGCTTTCCGGCAACGATCTTCTGGTCAATGATAACGCCGCCGCCGACTCCGGTGCCCAGAGTGACCATAACGATATCGTCATAGCCTTTTCCGCCCCCCTGCCACATCTCGCCAAGAGCTGCTACATTGGCATCGTTTCCGCTTTTTACCGGAATGCCATGAAGCATCTCACTCAGTTCTTTTTCCGGATACATATCACGCCAGCCTAAGTTCACGCAGACCTCCACATATCCGCTTGGCATTACCGGTCCTGGGACTCCCATGCCTGCTCCTTTTACCTCTTCTAAGGGAATACTAAGCTCTTTAAGGGTTTTCAGTATGGAAGCGGCGGTGTCACCAAGGATGTATTTTCCGCCTTCTTCCTGTCTGGTGGGAACTTCCCACTTATGGATGAGTTCTCCTGTCACTTCAAATATTCCGATCTTTACAGATGTACCGCCTACATCAACACCGACACATTTCATTCCCATTTTGAATACACTCCTTTTTACCTTTGTATCATAAATCCGCAGTGCAGCTCGCAGAACCTGCGGTTTTACTCGCTCACGGGCATTCGTCCTATGAAATAGGCCATGAGAAGATTTTCTTATGTGCAAGCACAACGAAAATGTTCTCCTGCCCTATTTTGCACTGCTCATTGCTTTCGTGGATATCTCTTAAATGGATCTTGCGGCTTCTGCCACATTTTCCGCTGTAAATCCAAAATGTTCAAATAAAAGATTTGCAGGACCGCTGGCGCCAAAGCCCTTCATGGTCACATAAGTTCCGTCAAGGCCTACATATTTGCCCCAGCCGAAATCACTTAAGGCTTCTACCGCCACGCGCTTGCGGACTGCCTTTGGAAGGACAGATTCCTTATATTCCACGGTCTGTTCCTCAAAAAGATCCATACAAGGCATGGAAACCACACGTACGTTTCTGTCGGCAAGAAGTTTCTTCGCATTGACTGCAAGCTCCACCTCAGAACCGCTTGCGATCAGGATGATCTCTGGCGTGCCTACGCAGTCATCGATCACATAGCCTCCCTTTAGAGCGTCCTTGCTGCTTCCCGGCATAGGTGTTAAGTTCTGCCTTGTAAGAACAAGGGCAGTAGGGGTCTTTTTAGAGGTCAGTGCAGAATACCAGGCTGCTGCTGTCTCTGTCTCATCGCAGGGACGGAACACATGGAAATTAGGCATAGCCCTTAACATGGCAAGCTGTTCAATCGGCTCATGAGTAGGTCCATCCTCTCCCACGCCGATGCTGTCATGGGTAAATACAAAGGTCAGGGGAACGCCCATTAATGAGGATAAGCGCGCCATTGGCTTTGTATAATCACTGAATACGAAAAAGGTTGCCACATAGGTGCGAAGGCCGCCGTGAAGCATCATTCCGTTTCCGATGGCTGTCATTCCAAGCTCTCTTACGCCAAAATGCAGGTTGCGGCCGCTGCTGTTGATTTTTGAAAAGTCACCCATATCAGACATGTTGGTCTTATTGGAAGGAGCAAGATCCGCAGAACCTCCGATTAAGTTGGGCATATAAGTTTTTAAGCGGTTTAATACCTGTCCGGATAAATTCCTGGTTGCATCCGCCTTCTCAGACCGCTTCCAGTAATCCTCACATTTTTCAATGGCCTTTTCTCCTGCATCCGGATCATGGTATGCGCTCCAAAGCTCTTCCATATCAGGATACTCCTGGCAGTATGCGGCAAACATCACATTCCATGCCGCTTCTGTCTCTGCCTTCTCCTCTGCGATCTTCTGATAATGGCTGTACACCTCTTCAGGAACATAGAATGGGTCCATGGAAGGCCAGCCTAAGTTTTCCTTCAGGGCCGTCACATTGTCGGCTCCCAGAGGCTCTCCATGAGCACTGGCTTTCCCCTGCTTTGCAGGGCAGCCATAGCCGATCTGGGTATTAATGGTAATAAAAGAGGGATGCTCTGTATCTGCTTTTGCTTCTTCAATGGCTCGTCCAATGGCTTCTAAATCGTTTCCATCCTCAACGGTAATGGTCTGGAAATGGAACGCTTCCATACGCTTCCTGACATCCTCGGTAAATGCAATGTCAGTGCTTCCTTCAATGGAAATCTGGTTAGAGTCATACAATACGATCAATTTCCCAAGGCCAAGGGTTCCTGCCAGGGAAAAGACCTCAGAGGAAATACCTTCCATCATGCAGCCATCTCCACCCAGTGCATAGGTGTAATGATCAACAACCGGGTAATTCTCTTTGTTGAATACGGCTGACAGATGTTTCTCTGCAATGGCCATACCAACTGCCATGCCCATACCTGCGCCCAAAGGTCCTGTGGTAGCTTCCACGCCAACGGTGTGGCCATACTCCGGATGTCCTGGAGTCTTTGAGCCATGCTGGCGGAAATTCATCACATCCTCTTTTGATAAATTCCCATAACCAAATAAATGGAGCAGGGAATACAAAAGCATGGAACCATGACCTCCGGATAAGATAAAGCGGTCCCTGTTAGCCCAGTCTGGATCTGCTGGATTGTGGTTCATGTGGTTTGCCCATAATTCATAAGCTGCTGATGCGCAGCCTAATGGAAGTCCCGGATGTCCGGAATTGGCTTTTTGGATGGCGTCCGCAGATAGGACACGGATTGCATTGACTGACATGGTATCGATGTTGCTCATTGGTATTGTCCTCCTATTTGTAATCTTATTTCTTTCATGTTTTGGGGGCCGGTTACGATCAGAGTATTGGGGAACCTGCCGTTTCGGATCTTAGATATCGGAAAATCAAATGTCCCGGCAAACTTAAGCCTTCCGGACATGTTATAGACTCTGCAAGAATCTTCATTATACAAAATTACATGGTCCCCGTCAATATCAGCATGGGTGTACTGGTATTGGAAAGCTTTGGAAAACACAAGATTTCCATTTGGTTTGTAAATATCCAGCCGGTAGGGATTTTCTCCTTCCGGGTTGTCCACAATAAGCCCTACATATTTTTCCGAATAAAACACACTCTTTATCTCTTCTTCCACAGCTACCTGCCGGATCAGCTCCGGAGAAAGCTCATTCTTTGTGGAATAAAAGGATATGCTGTTGTCAGCAAAAGCACAAGAGTATGTATCGTCAAGGAACTGGACCCGGGCAACAAGCGAAGAATCATAAGGCTCGTCAAAACCTCCCACCAACCTGTCGGGAATGCTTTTACCGATCTCTGCAAAATTGTGGAACGCCACCCTGCCGTTTAAAGTCCCGTTTTTCAAATATGCATAAGCCCCGATGAGCTGATTACCGTCAGGAGACAAGCCAATATCCACAGGATATCCGGAATCTCCCCCTAAAAGTGCCTTGATCTTCACATCCAGGGCGCTTCCATCCCGCTTAAAGAAATAAACATAATTTGATGTGGAGTCCTCCAGGATTGCGGCCACCACTCCGTAAGAGGACACCGTTGCCTTCACAATAGGAAGTACCGTGGTCGCTATGCCGGTATTTCCTGTCTTATCAAAGATATAGATGGAATTTCCCTGCTGGTCCGCAATGGCCGCATAATTTCCGTTTACACATGCCCTGGGAGATTTCATCTCATAGCTTTGTATCCATACTTCTTTCCCCTGGGAATCCAGATAGGAGGCGCCGTCCTTGCTGTATTTTAATACATTGGAACCAAAGCTTAAATATCCCACATAGCTTCCCTCGTTCATTTCTTTCGCCCAAGCTACACTATATTGGGTATATTGATAAAGGGTAAAATACTCATATACCCCTATGGCTCCTGCCAGAAGCACCAAAAACAACACCAGAGCAATCCTGATCCTTCTTTTTTTCACCCTGGTGAGGGCTTTCTTTATGATTTCCTGGCTGTTTTCGCCCTCCTGAGGAGAAGATGAAACAATCTGCCGCCGAAGCTGGTTTTTCTTAATCTCTCTATTCATAGAGTTCCTGTCACTCATGCTCTTTTCTCCCAAAAATGCCCATATATACTGGTAGTATACATCATTTCGGGAAGAAACGCATTATAATTTTCTATGGAAGAAGTAATTTCTGGCCGGCTACAATCTTATTTTCATCATCCAGACCGTTGAGCTCACAAATTTCCTTTAATTTATTTACCGTATGATATTCCGCTATGCAGATACCGTAAAGAGTCTCCCCCTCCTGTACCACATGTACCCGCTGACTTCCGTTTGCCGCCGCCTCTGTTTCCTGGACAGCAGCCTGAGTTGCTGCCTGAGTCGCTGCCTGAGTCTCCGCCTGAGTCTCCTGGGGCATAGTTTCTGCTGCCTTGCTCTCAGCCAAGGTCTCCGCCTGGGATTGTGCCGGCATTGTCTCAGACATGGTCTCCTTACTCACTGCAGTGGTAGGATAAACGCCTCCCTCTGCCTCTTCCACAACCACCTTGGACCCGCCGCTTATTCCCTTTTCCGTGCCCTTCTTCCCAATCAGAATCTGTTCCGCCTTGGCCGGAATGGCCGATGCGATCACACTTTCCATACTCCGCATCCGTTCATAGTTGTTAAACATAACAATTCCGCCAGCTAATATGACGACTGACATGGCCATACACATGCCCCGGAGAAGTCCTACCGTCTGATGCCGGTCCGTAACTTCCACCTTATGCTCGTCCATCCGCTTGCGGAATTCTTCGATTACCTTATCATTTGTATCAGTTTCGATACGTTTTACATCCTTTCGCAGTACCATATAGTCCTGCATCATCTGGTTTCGTTCATAATAAATGCTGTATCCACGCAGCTTGTAAAATCCATCCTCCGATGTTATGTAAATTGATTCATCTCCGTCTGCTCCATTGCTTAAATACATCAGCCTGTTGGGTCCCCCAAAATACTGAACATGCTGTTTCCAGTAATTGATGGGACTTAGATCATCTCCCGGCCTGCCGCACAAAAACCAGCCCTGAATGGTCCGCTTTGGAAAAAGCTGTTCCATATTCCGATAGGCTCTCTTCCAGGACAGCTCGGAAAACACCACCCTGCCTCCGGCCTCCGTCACATCCTCCATTTCTAAAGCTCCGTCAATGAAGATATATGGCGTTCCGTCATTGAATTCTATGCCGCCTAACAGAAGACCAACCCGCAGTTCCTGTCCACCTGCAGGATACAGACGTTTCAAATAAGTATTTACATAATCTTCCACATACAATTTTACAATCTGATCCCTTTCCCCAATCTGCCTGATATTCTTCGGCAGCTTCGGGAACGGATTATATAATTCACCCATTGGCTCACCTCGCTATTCTTTTTAATCCAATGAATCATAGCATACAACAGGTGAAAATCGTGTCAAAGCAGGGCAGTGTTTTCCCATAACTTTTCGACAAGATAAATACTATAGCTGATGCAGTCAGCCATGCGCATAACAATGGAAAGCCGGATGCTCTGCAGCATCAGAGGGTCATAATTTCCGCAGCTTCCTACGATCCCGGTAATAAAAATATCCCCTACGGCCCGAAGCTCTTTGCTGACGCCAAGGCCAGGCTTTAACGCTCCTTTTCCCAATGTCACATAGCCGATGTGTTCCATACTCCCGACGGAAGCATCCACTGCCACCACCACATGATTCGGATAACGAAGCTTTAAAATGGTCTGGTAAGTATCCAGATTCATGGCATGGACCGGACGTTCCAGTGTCCCCAGGATTTCTAAGTACTCCAGCTCTTTTTCCTTCAGCTTGTAACCGATGAGCGGCCCAAGACTGTCTCCGGTCGAGCGGTCGGTACCAATGCATAAAAACAGCACTCCCGCCACCTTTCCGTTCTCCTGCTCCGTAAGTATCATGTCGTAAAGCCTGGAAGCAAACTCCTCTGCCTGGAATGCCTGCTTGGTATCATAATAAAAAACGTCCCGGTTTCCGCGGATCGCAATTCTTTCCCATAATCTCATAATATCCTGCCTTGCTGTCCTTATTTTCTCTGTTCTATTATAAGCCGGCGTTTATGGATTTATTCATTTGCCCGGTCAGGAAATATCATGGGGAAAATCAGTATGCCTTTGGTTCACCGAAAGGAGGATTTTCTAAATTCAGGGTGAAAAGCCCTGCAGCAAGCTGCAGGGCTTTCCACCTTATTCTTTAAGACTCTTATAAAGGGTTTTTGCTTCGCTGATGGAGGAAGCCTTGCCCATCCGGATCATATCGGCCAGTTCGTCAAGCCTCTCCGGAACCATAAATTCTTTTCCAATATAGGACGCATAGTTGTCATTGATAAACAAGGTCTGCTCCTTTACCCTGACTTCTGCCTCCTTGGCGTTAGCTGCTGCCGCTTCATAATCTTTCTCAAGCATTGCGATCTTTTCCCTGCTGTTGCCGGCGATCTCATCGGACAGGATCGTCCGTGTTACCTTATCAAAGGTATTTAAGGCTTCCCGCTTCTTATCGGCAATATCTGATAAGTCCTGGTCGATCCGGGCAATCTCATCATCGTATTTTTCCAAATTGTATACGGCTTCATCACGGTCCCGTTTTATGGAATGAACGATAACACGGATCTTATGTTTGTTGGACTTAATAATGTCCCTGATAGACCTTCCTTTCCTCAATGCCCCCTGATGCCTTACCTTGGTAAAATTATTGATGAGGATGTAAAGGCCCCCAAAAAACAGAATAGCAGCAAAGTAAATTCCCATGAGGTAGAAAGGTGATTTCTCTGGAAGCAGCAGATAGATTCCACAGGGGATTGCAAGAAAGAAAAGGAATATATTAAAAAGCAGCACAAGGAACTCTGAAAATCCTCTGGGAAGATATAAGGCATAATACCAGCCGCTTTTACAAAATCCAGGAACCCGGTCCTGCTGGAAAACAGACTTCATCTGCAGCATTAATTCACGGTTGTTTCCCTTAAGCTCTGCCGTCTCCTCTTCAATCCTCTCCCTGACTCCCTGGGTTTTCGCCTTCTCCCGCTTACTTCTCATCCGTTTTAAGCGTTCTTGTTCCCTGGCAATTTCCCTGTCATAAGTGTCGCTGATTTCCTCGATCCGTCTCTTCACCGTAAGGCTGATGGCATCTGTCACAGCCTTTCTTTCTGCCTCCAGTTCCTTTTCCAGACGTTTCTCCTCCAGACGGAACTTTTCCAATAAACTCCTGCTCGTAGATAACTCCTGGACAGCCCTGCAGGCCTCTCCAAGAAATCCAACCTGATCTGTTATGGGTTGCGCCATCTTAAGTCTTCCTCCTTCGGTTTTTTCTACAAAGATTCTATCATATCTTTCATTGTTTTACAACGTCCGGCATTTTCCTTCTTGCCTTTTTCTGCGTAATAATGCTATAATCGTTGCATCATAAAAACAACTGATAGCATCCCCTTATTTCAGAAAGGAAAATTCGTTTATGTTTCGTATGTGGGCAAAATTAATGAGAGACACCAGGATCATGAAAGACACCGTTATCTGCATATCCGACTACAGTCTTTCCAGGACTGCCATGGTCTTTCAGGCGCTTGACGACATCTGCCTCCAGTTCGATCTTGGAAAGCCCATGTGGTTGGATGCAACCGTACATGAATTTCAAAAACATTCCAAAGCCCGGTTTAACCAGGATAATTTCATAGAGCACATTGATTTCGATTTTCTGGAAATTCAGGTCATCGAAGAATAGGCGGAAGAAGTGTTCGTGCACCATACGGCATAGTCAGCTTTGACTATGCCGTTTTGCTGTTGTATTCGCTGGTATTATGCCGTACGATCACACTTACGGTTTCAAACTGTTATCTGGCGGCGGCCTGCATATAATGCTTATACAGGGCCCCAAAACGATGAGAATAGGATGCTGCCCAGGGTTTTCTCTTTCCGCAGAAATGAAGAACCGCCGTGTTTTGCATCACCCACTCCAGATTAATAATGCCGCCGCTTCTTATCAGGTAATTGGAATAATACCTGGCATCATAGTTCCATATGGCGTCGTCCACCTGCATGGTCTGCTGCCCATACAGGAAATTAAAAACATCCTGATCCGGGAGCAGAAGATCCGATTCGTGTTCACTGACGCACTTAAAAATATCATCTGTCCTGACTAACTCCCTGGCCCTTTCTAAATCCATCAGCACAACACCTGTATTGTAATAGTCGTGCTCGGTACCCAGCCTTACACGGTTGATATCATTCATTATCTCCGTAATTCCGGTATGAGACGCAGCAGCAAAGGCACGCCCTTTTAGCTCCACATCCCACAATGGGCGGAGGGGATTAATCACCAGGATATCCGGATCAAGATATAGAACCTTTTCTAAGGACTCAGGCAGAAGATGAGGAGCCAGCAAGCGGTAATACATCTCCTGGGGATACCTTTTTGAAATGGGGGCATTCTGGAATATTGCACGGTCTACTTTCAGAGGAGTTAAGGGTACGCAGTGCAAGCCACAGTATTCCTCCAGAGCTTGCAGCTCCTCCTGGGGAATCGCGCTATGCAGAAGCCAGACGTGTACGGTTTCCCGCGGATTATTATTAATCAGAGACATTAGCATGGTTTGAAACGGTTTTATATAGTTTTTATCAAAGGTTACAAGCAGATTGATCCGGTCATTTTGCATGATTCTTCTCCTTCCCTGGCAAAGTTGTGTTTGTATTCTTCAATGCCAAAACATTACGAATTCCGTAAAGAACAAGGGAAACTAACATCATTACGATGCAAATTGCAATAAGGATATCCGATAATATCCTGGGAATGTCATTCCATATCACATGAAGGATCATCATGGCATAAAGCAGAATGGTGGCTGCTTTTCCATGCCAATTTGCTCCGAAAACCTGCCCCGTGTTCCGGATCACCAAAAAGCCTGTGATTCCTGCAAATATCTCTTTCAGAATCAAAAGTACAAGCGGCGCCATCATAAAGGGAAAGCGGGTGACAAGGCAAAAGAGCATAGCCCCCTGGGTCAGCTTATCAGCAATTGGGTCTAATACCTTGCCCAAATTACTGATCATATGAAAACGTCTTGCAATAAAACCATCCACAACATCTGTCAGGCCAGACAGGATCAACAGGCCTCCTGTCCATAAATAATCCTGCTTTACGTAGTATAACCAGACTAGAAGCGGTATCATGCATATGCGAAAAGCGGAAAGCATATTGGGGATTGTCAGGATCTTATTTTGGGGTTCTCGATTCATAATTCTCCTTTCTGCTTGTTTTCATAACCTGCTTTACTCTTTATTTATTTCTTCACGCAATAGGGTAATATATTTTCCCATCAATGCGATAAATGTCTTAAGCTCCTGCTCCGGCATCTTTTCAATGGCTCTCTGTTCTGCTTCATATATATGCAGAACCCTGTTTTCACCAAACTCTTTTCCTGCTTCGGTCAGACGGATGATTTTCCGGTTTCGTGTGCCAGGAACTGTTTCCAAAAATACATAGCCTTTTTTTGTTAAATTTGCGATTACGGAGTTGACGGTTTGTTTCGGCAAAGACCATATATCGCAGATATTTTGCTGGGAATACTCACCTCCCAAGACCAAAAGGGCATACCATACCCAAAGTTCACTGTCTGAAATTCCGGATTTTATAGCAGCATTGCGATAGATGGCTGTAAGTTCCTTTTCATGTTGGTTTAAAATTCCCTGTTGCTTTTTGATTTGATCATCCATTCCAGAATCTCCTCTATCATAAAGTATCCGATTTCGGACACTTAAAGTTTAGTCTGAAATCAGATACTTGTCAAGCAGATTTATAAAATCTACAAAAAATGCTGTTTCTTCCGCATAAACGCGAAGAAACAGCATCTTTAAAGGGCTGGCAGATCCTAATTCTCACCCTTCCATTTACTGACACTTCCCCTAACAATCAATTTTGTAGGTAAGGAAATATGCATACTGATCTCACGGCCGGAATATATCCTTTCCGCAAGTATACTTACCGCCTGAGAGCCCATAAAATCCATATAAATATGAACGGTTGTAAGAGGAGGAATCAAATATTTAGCTATGGAGATATCATTAAACCCGATCACGCTGATATCTGCTGGAATTCCAAGACCAGCCTCCTGTATGGCTTTATAGCAGCCAACGGCTAAAGAATCATTTGCTGTAAAGATAGCGCTTGGTCTTTCATCCAATGCCAGGAGTTCCTTTCCAAGCCTGTATCCGTGCTTGGGTGTATAGCCGCCTATTTTAATATATTCCTCATTTAAAATCCCTCTCTCTTCCATGAAGGAACGATAAATAGGAACTCTTAAATCCACCACCTCTTTCCCATCCACATCCACATCACGGCCTCCGATAAATGCGATCTTATTGTGGCCTTCCTGTAAAAAATAGCTGAGCACCTTCTTTACAGAGTGTCTTAAATCTGTTACCACGGAATCAAACAAATCCAAGTCACCTAATGCATCCACAAAAACAGCCGGCTTATGAAAGGCTTTTACCTTGTCTACCATGGATTCACTAAAGGTCCCAAGGCAGATCAATCCGTCCAGATTCGATGTGCTTTCCACTGAATCCCCTAAATTGACCGGAAACTTTTTAAACCCTTCCTCTTCTATTTTCCTCTCTATTGCGATTCGTACAGATAGATAAAAGGTATCTTCTAATTCCTCTTCCAGGGAATAGGAGGATATCATGCCAAGCTTTAATTTCTTTTTATACTTTTTCTTGTCCCGCATCTGATATTCTAATCGTTCTGCGGCCTCAAACACCCTTTGTTTCGTCTCGTCCTGTACATTTAACGTGTCATCAAAATTAAGGACACGAGATACGGTCGCAGCAGAAACGCCTGCCATTTCAGCTATTTCTTTAATTGTTGCCACTATTTTATCCTTCCTCGCTTCATATATTGTCCTCATTTTATCATATCTGATATTGTGCCGCAACTATCATGGTTCTACGATTTTCAGCAGATCTGAGAATGTGTTTAATTGATAAGTTGCAATGTTGCAGGACATTCCATCCCCAATCGCCCCACAGTCCATATTTCCGGCTTTGGCAGCCTCTAATCCGGCTTTGGCATCTTCTACCACAAGGCAGTCTTTCGGGTCCTCAAAAAGGAACCTGGCTGCTTTTATAAACACTTCCGGGTCAGGCTTGGAATTAGTAATATTATTTCCATCCGAAATGGCATCAAAGTACCCAAAAAGGCCAAGGCGCTCTAAGATAAATCCTGCATTCTTACTGGAAGAGCCAATGCCAAGCTTCAGCCCTTTTAAGCGGAGGGCATCCAGTGTTGCCTTTACTTCTTTGGAAAGATCCTTCGGGCTCATATGTTTCAATAATTCCTTATAGATCTCATTTTTCTTTTCTGCTAATAACGTCTTTTCTTCCTGTTTTAAGATCCCGTGATAATTCTCTAAAATAATCTCAAGGCTTTCCATGCGGCTTATTCCCCGCAAACGGTTATTGATTTCTTCATCAAAATAAACGCCCAGTTCATCTGCGACCTGCTTCCATGCCTGATAATGGTATCTGTCCGTATGGCAGATAACCCCATCCAAATCAAAAATAACTGCCTTATATTTCATAAGGAATTCCTCCTATTCTACTTACCCGGCTTCTGAAAGGTTTGATATTACAACTGCTCCTAAGATGATTATGCTGCCCGCCAACATGCGGGGGGTGACGATTTCCCCAAGAATCAGAATAGAAAACAGTGTTCCAAATACAGACTCCAGGGACAGAATAATGGCCGCTTTTGTTTCATCCACATATTTCTGGCTGGCTGTCTGAAGCAGGTAGCATATCGTTGTGCTGATCACGCCTAAATAAAGCACACTTAATATTCCTTTCCCTGTCACGTGATACTGCGTCTCTCCAAAAGCCATCAGGCTGATGAAAGATAAAAAGAATGCGGTTATCATCTGAATAAAATTCAATACAGTCGCACGGTATTTCTTTACAAATTCACTTGTAAGAAATATTTGAAATGCAAACCCAACTGCACAAATAAGGGTCAGACCGTCCCCTAAGCCTAAGGAAAAATTGCGTTCCAATGACAGCAGGGCCACACCTGCTATGGACATCAATGCCCCGGCTATCCCTCTTGCTCCTATTTTCTTTTTTAAGATCAGAAATGAAATAAAGGGAACAATCACTACATTTAAAGCTGTTAAAAAAGCATTTTTAGAGGGCGTGGTGTATTGCAGCCCCACAATCTGAAATGCAAATCCGGCAAAGAGGGCGAGTCCCATGAGCCCCCCTGCCTTTACTTCTGATTTTGTGATTCCTTTTAAGGACCGGATGCTGATCAGCCCCATTAAAATAGTGCCTAATAGAAAACGGACCGCCATAATCTGGAATGGTCTCATACTCTCCAGAGCCATGTCGCTGGCAACAAAGCCGCCGCCCCATATGATGGTTACTAAGATAAGCCCCCCGATTGCAAGCCTTTTTTTCATGAACATGTCCTCTCTATTCCCTGGATGCCTTTATGATCTGCCCATTCACCTTTACTTCCAGGGCTTCCCCGTCCAATACCTCCACTAAGACACTGTTATCCCTGTTGATAGTGATCTTTAACCAGGAATTCAGATAGTGGAGGCAAAATTCCAGCCCCTCCCATTCCTTTGGCATGTTAGGGCGGACAGCCAGCATACCGTCTTCCCCAATGGAAACCCCGGCAAAGCCAAATACCACGGTCTGCCATACGCCTCCCGTATTGGCAGCGTGAATCCCTTCCCTTGTGTTTTTCTGTAAGTTCAGCAAATCCAGGAAGGCGGCTCTTTTTAAATACCGGTACGCCTTGGAATCATCTCCAACCTTTAATCCCATAACAGAGTAAATGCTTGGGCTTAAAGAAGATCCATGAAGGGTACGTTTCTCATAATACTCGTAATTTTGACCTATTTCTTCTTCCGAGAATTCTTCTCCCATTAAGTGCAGCAGCATGACAACATCTGCCTGTTTAATCAACTGTGTCTGACTTGCCCTCTTGGTTTTCAAGGCTTCCGGACGAATCGGCCAGTCATTTTCATCGTATTTCTCGATCACCACATTGTCAAGTGCAAAGTAACCTTCAAACTGCTCCAACAAGCCCCCGCCTTCTTTTCTCGGAAGGTACATCTTCTCCTGGACAATCTCCCAATTATCAATTTCCTGGGCCGTTAACCCTGTTTTCCGGATCAATGTATCATATTCATTGGCATGCTCTTTCTTAAGGGTATCAATTAAGGAAATCACATAGCGCAGATTCCATTTCGCCAGATAATTCGTATAGAGATTGTTATTTACCGGTTCATGCCATTCATCAGGGCCGGTTACCTGGTTAATCTCATAGCGGTCCTTTTCTGCGACATATTCACACCGGCTGGCCCAAAACCTTGCTGTCTCAGTTAAAATCTCCGCTCCCTGGTTCAGTAAAAAATCTATGTCTCTGGTTATTTTCACATAATTATAAATGCCATAAGCAACTGCTGCCGTCACGTGATGCTCATAAATTGCTACATAACAGCGGTAACAGGAACCATCCGGCTCAATGGTCCAATCAGGACACTGCTCTGTGCCGTCATCCGCAGATTCCCATGGGTATTGTGCTCCTTTATAGCCGTTTTTTCTGGCATTTGCCCTTGCTGCATCCAGCAGATGATATCGGTAAGATTCCAGATTTTTTGCCGTTTTAGGGAAAACGTATGCAAAAAAGGGAAGCATGAAAATTTCTGTATCCCAAAAGGCATGTCCGCCGTATTCTTCACCGGAAAGGAGCTTCGCGCCCACATTGACCCTGGCATCTCTCTCATTGCCTGTGCTCATTAAATGGAAAATATTAAAACGGACTGCACGGTCCAGCTCAAAATCTCCTGCTATACGGATATCCGCGGCTTTCCACATCTCCTCATAAACCGCCCTATGGGCTGCCAGCTCTTCTTCAAAACCTGTTTCCAAAAATCCATCCAGTTCTTCTTTTACCGTCATATGAAGTGCATATCTTGCTGCATCACGTTCTGTATACATGGACACATATTTTATGATTTCTACGGTTTCCCCTTCTATGGCATCAAAATCACCAAACTCCACCCCTTGTTCCCCAAAAGCATGGAACATCCGGTTTTTCATAATTCCCTTACCGTTTTTATAGGCTTCGATCCGGCATCCGGAACCTACATGAAGGTGATCATCCCTGGTAGCCACTTCCATATAAATACCGTCTTTATCCAGCGTTTCATTCGCTGTTATATATGTATGTTTTACTTTAAAACGAGGGGCATCATGGAAGTTAATAATCGTACCGTCAATGATATTTTCCACTTCTATGATCCCGCTGTAATTTAACGGTGTGACATATAGTTTGATTCCCATACGGTGTACATTGGCACGGCTCACAAACCGGATTCCTTCCACCAGGGTTTCTCTTCCCTTTTTATCCCGCAATATATAACTTTTTGCAAGAAGGGCCTGTTTCATATCTAGGACCCTGGAAAACTTAAGAATCTGGCAGTTCTCTATTCCAATCAGCTCTTTTTCAATGGTAAGCTTTATCCCAAGCCAATTAGGAAGAGCAGCAAGCTCCCTCATAAAGGTTTCTGATTTATCAAATACACCGTTAATATATAAATACGGAAGAGTTATTTTCCCGCCTTCTTCATAACTTCCCCGGATTCCCAGATAACCATTGGATAAACTGAATAAACTTTCAAATTTCAGATTTTCTTCCGGATCATATTCCGGCTGCAGAATCATCCAGTCATCGGAGCTTAGCATCTCATTTAATTTTCCTGAAAATCTCTCTTTTATCATTCTTTGACTGCTCCTTTATCTCTTCCTAGTCCAAATAACGCTTCTTTGCTTCCTTCCTTATTTCCCCGTCGGCAACCACCTGCATCACAAATTCCATAGAAAAATCCTGAAGCTTTACTTTAAATTCTTCCATCTGTTCCTCTCCGCAGCTATTGCTTCCAAGGCCGGACTGTAAATAATCCAAATGGATTTCAACATGGTCTGCCCGTTGTATCTGGAATGGGTGCTTTGCCTCTTCCAGGCTTCCATCTGTATAATTTGCCAGATTCAGTCCCAAAGGTGCTTCCATTTTACATAACAGACTCTTATTCCCATCTCCTATTCCAAACCATTTAACTTCTTCCCTGTGTCCATTTTCCTGGGGAAATACATAGTTGGTTCCCATTCCATCCACAGAGCTGGAATAAATCCCCATAATGCTGGCGGCTTTGCTGTCAGAATAGTTTTCACCCGGTCCAAGACCATACCACACAGCCTTTTGCAGGGACTGATTCCCCTTCATGACCACACCGATTCTGGGAAGGAAAGAAGGTTCCAGTTTTCCTCTCTGAATGGCCTTGCCCTGTAAATTCACCTTGACCTGACCGCAGGAATAGATGGTATATTCATAGTCACATTCAAAGCCCCAGGACTGATTTAAACATCCAAAATATTTTCCAATAGAAACAACCACTTTATCAGCCCCTGTTTCATAGGTAAAATATTCTGTCTGTTCACTGGATTTCTGAATAAAATGTTGATTCATCCAATCCTCTTTTTTATACATATCATTATCAATGGTGGCACGGTATACGCTCATCACCGGACCTTCACTTAAATATTCCTGATCTTCTGCCGCAACAGACAGCAGTTTCCCAAATATTTTATGGAATGTTACCGTGACTGCCCCATTTCCTACCTTGAGGATATCCGCTGTTTCAGATACTTTCAATGGTTCTCCTTTGGGACGTTCCTCCAGTACATCACAACTTATATCCAATGGAAACTGTACTTTTAAAATTTCATGGCCGGCTTTTGCAAAGTTTGCATCCTCTTTCTGGCAGACCGTTATATTCAGATAGTAATCGGTATTTGCTTCTGGCATGAACGGAAGGAAGGGTATGGTTACCTTCTCAGCTTCATGAGGAAGAGCAGTCATATGAGAAATGCATCCTTCCTGAATGATATGTTCTTCCGCCTGGATCTCCCACCGTAAAGAAACATGGCTTAAGGTCAGGAAGTCATAATAGTTCCTTACAAGAATCTCCCGCCCAGCACTTATCCTTGTCACTTCCACCGGCGCAATGACCTGTTTATATTCCAGCATGGCAGGAGAAGGGCTTCTGTCAGGCATTAACAGCCCATCGATACAGAAATTCCCGTTGGTGGGAAAATCCCCGTAATCCCCCCCATAGCGGTAGTAAGTTCCCTTTTCTTCTTCGGTATAAATTCCATGGTCATACCATTCCCATAAAAAACCGCCTTGAAGCCGTTTATATTTGCGGTACATCTCCTGATATGCCTTTAATCCACCCGGTCCATTTCCCATTGCGTGTCCATATTCGCACATAACGTGGGGTTTATTCCCTTTAGAATCAGTTTCTCCGATCTCTTTCAACCTTTTCAGCCTTGTGTACATGGTAGAATAAACGTCAGTCACTTCTGCTTCATAATCTCCCTCATAGTGGAGCAGCCTTGTAGCATCCAGATCTTTTATTGCCTTGGCAGCACTTCTGAAATTACAGCCAAAGCTGGATTCATTTCCCATGGACCACATGATAATGCATGGATGATTCCTGTCCCGCTTTACCATGCGCACGCTTCTGTCCACATAGGCTTCTTCCCAGGACGGGTCATTTGTAATCCAGTCATACCTCTCTACCCATTCAAATCCATGGCATTCTAAATCTGCCTCATCAATCACATAGAGCCCATATTCATCACATAAATCATATAGATATCCACTGGCAGGATAGTGGGAACAGCGCAGTGCATTGATATTATACTGTTTCATAAGCATGATATCTGCTTCCATCTGTGACCGCGTGACACAGCGTCCTTCTTTGGGATGGAAGTCATGATGATTCACACCATTTAACAGAATCACCTGATTATTTACCATAAAGTTATTATCTTTTATTTCAACCTTTCGAAATCCAACACGCACTACGATTTCATGCTTATCCGCAGATACTGTTAATACATATAAATTAGGGGTTTCTGCCGTCCAAAGGTCTGCATCTGGAATGATCTCTGTTACGTGTGCCTTTCCCTCTTTTGCCTGAAAGGTGCCGCTGGTAACCGCCTTTCCATCTCTTTCTAATTTCCATGTACCACCACAAATTTCCCGCTTTGTGGTTATATCTGCCCTTAATATCCCATTTATATAAGAGCTGTCCAGCTCCCCATCCACTGTACAATCAATGATACTGTCTTTCGGTTCATTGATTAATTCCACATCACGATAAATCCCGGAAAGCCACCACATATCCTGGTCTTCCAAATAGGTTCCATCCGACCATTTGTAAACCCGTACTGTAATGTCATTTTCCCCTTCCTGGATATAGGCCGTAATATCGAATTCACTTGGAAGGCGGCTGACCTTGCTGTATCCTGCATGAGTTCCATTGATCCATACATCAAATGCACTGTCCACACCGTGAAACTTTAATATAGTATCATTCTGAATCCACTCCCTGTTGATGTGGACTGTTTTTTTATAAATTCCGGTGGGATTTTCTGAAGGTACAAAAGGCGGATTGACTGGAAACAAATATAACACATCCGTATAGTGCATCCGGTCATATCCTCTTAACTGCCACACAGAAGGCACATCAATGATATCCCAGTCTGTTCCTGTTGCTTTGTTCATAAATCCTTCCGGTGACAGTTCCGGCGCTTCCAAATAGAGGAATCTCCACTCTCCATTTAGATTAATTCTGGAAGCAGAATCTTTATAAAATTCTGTACGGGCTTCCCTTCTTCCAATATGTCCCAGCGCCTGGTCTTCCCATCTCTTTTTTGTTCGCCTTATCATCTTTGTTTCTCCTCTATATGTTTGTGTCAAACAAATATATAGCCGGGAAGAAAACAGTGCATCAATGCACATGAAATACTTAACCCGGCTGCTCTTTCTATTTAATAGAACCACTTGTCCCTTCTACAATATACTTTTGCGCAACAATAAATATAATAATTGGCGGGATAATCATAATGATTGTAATACAAAGCATAGGGATAATCCGTGTGCTGTGAACTCCCTTAAAGGTTGCAAGACCTAAAGCAAGTGTATATTTACTTCTGTCATGAAGGAAAATCAATGGTCCAAGATAATCATTCCACACCGAAATCATATTTAAGACACCTACCAGAATGAGGGAGGGCTTTAAGATCGGCATAAAAATCTTCCAATAAATCTGAAATGCATTGGCACCATCAATTCGCGCCGCCTCTTCAAAGTCCTTGGGAACCCCCATTAAGAATTGCCTCATTAAGAAAATATAGTAGGCAGAGCCAAACCATGCCGGCACAATCAGCGGTTTTAATGTGTTAATCCAGCCAAATAAATTAAATTCCATATATTGTGGTATCATGGTAACATCCCATGGAATCATCATAGTAGAAAGCAAAATCATAAATAACAGGTTTTTTCCTTTAAATTCAAACCTCGCAAAACCATATGCCACCAGGGAACAGGAAAGGATCTGCCCTGCAGTCGTCATAACCGTAATGATAATAGAATTTTTTAAGTATGTACCAAAGGGCTGAGATTCCCATGCATTTTTAAAATTTTCAAACAGCCATTTCGAAGGAAATAGCCGGGGAGGATAGGCAATGGCTTCTGCTTCCGTCTTAAAGGCTGTAAAAAACATATAAATAAAAGGTGCAAGAAAGTAAACTGCAACAGCAGTCAGCAGGGTATAGATAATCACTTTCGATTTTATGGACATCTTCATTATTTTTTACCTCCCCTTTTCTTCTTTCCATTCTTTGCTTCCGTTTCATAGAATACCCATGTAGAAGAAGACTTAAAGATCAGTGCCGTCAGAACCAATATAATAATAAACATCACCCATGCATTGGCACTTGCATAGCCCAGCTTATGGTGCTTAAACGCATTGTTATAGGTATACAGCCCATAGAAATAAGTGGATTTTAACGGTCCGCCCCCGGTCAGCAGCATTACCAGCGTCACCTGCTGGAAAGAACTGATAACAGAAGTGATTAAATTAAACAAAATGGTAGGTGTAATAATCGGCAGCGTAATACTGAAAAACTGTCTTGCCGGACTGGCTCCGTCTAAAGATGATGCTTCATATAAATCAATTGATATATTCTTAATATCCGTGTAAAAAATAAGCATCATCGTCCCTACACCAAAAGCACTGGCCAAAACAACTGCAAACAGCGCCCAGGCAGGGTCTACCAGCCACCTGGGGCCTGTAATCCCCAGTAAGGATAATAAATAATTCAATACGCCGTAGTCCCCATTTAAAATCCAGCCCCAGATAATCGATACTGCTACGCCGGAAATAACTGCAGGTATATAGAAAATCGTACGGTACATTTTTACACCAGTTACCGGCTGTGAGATCAACATTGCAAGAAACAGCGCAATCGCCATATTAAGTGGTACAAAAATCGCTGCATACTTTAAGCTGATCGTCAGGGATTTCCAGAACTGAGTATCTTTTGTAAACATCTCAGTATAATTGCCGACCCCCTTAAATACCGGATCAGACGTCAATGGCCAGTCAAAAAAGCTCATGCCCAGGGACAGAATAAGCGGTCCGATTGTAAATACTAAAAACCCAATAATCCACGGAGTAATGAAGAAGTACGGAGTTGCATTCCTTATAAACTTTTTTTGCTTCATAGCGTTTCTCCCATTAAGCTGATTCTTTTTCGTAGCCCCATAGAGGAATCTGGCTATCTGGTGACGATTCACCAGACGGCCAAATTCTCCTTTTCTATTTTGTTTTACTGCTGTGCTGCACTGTTCAATACATCCGGTACGCTCTGTAGAGAACTTGGATTAAATACTTCTTCAAAGGATAAGGACAGGTTTTCTGATAATTCAGACCACTCTTTAATAATAAAACTTGCAGAAGTATAACCGGTGCTTTGTTCAAGCATTAAGTAGAATGGCGCATATTCCGGCTGCTCCATAATCTTTTCTGATTCTACAACACTGCTTAGTACCGGTAATTCCAAACCAATACGTGCTTTATTGGATTCTTCATTGGTCCAGAATTTCACAAATTCCCATGCAGCTTCTTTATTCTTACTGTCTTTAGAAATGGAAATACCGGATGAACTTAAAATGCTGACAGAATCTTTCCCTGCATTGGCAAAAGCAGGAATTGCAACCACGCCGTAGTTTAACCCGTCTTCTTTTAAGGAATTAATTGACCACGCACCATAAACATACATTGCCACAGCACCGGAACGGAATTCATCAGTTCCGTTTTTTTCCGTGGCGACAGCATACCCTTCTTTCTCCATATCCTGGAACATCTGAAATACTTCCTCTGATTCTTTGGAATTAATATTTCCCTCCAGCTTACCCTCTTTATCACAATACGCCGCTCCATTGCTCCATAAATACATTTCATAATCATATGGATCCGGCTTCATCGGGAATGCGAAGCCTTTTGCAGAAGTTTTTTCAGATATGGTCTTTGCCGCCTGCTGTAAATCATCCCATGTCCAATCATTGGTAGGCTCAGGAATTCCTGCTTCCTGGAATAAATCCTTATTATAGAACAAGGTGTGTGTTGTAAATCCGATCGGAATACCATATACCTGTCCATCCATGGAATTGTAATTCCATAAGGTATCATAGAAATTTGCTTTATATGCTTCCCCTTCTTTTTCAATGAAGCTATCCAGCGGTTCTAACCCCTGATAATATGCCGGATAATTCCACATATACATGACATCAGGAGTATCCCCGGACCCCATGCCTGCACTGATTTTTGTATCGAAATCTTGTCCATAGGCTTCTAAAGCTACTTCAATGTCCTCATGTGCCGAATTAAACTTATTCACCAGTTCCTGCTGGCGGTCTACATCTTCTGCCACATCCCAGGACGCAAAACGGATTTTAGTTTTTCCGCCTTTCGCTGTATCCTGATTGGCTTTACTTCCGCCGCATCCACTTAATACGGTTACTACTGTCAGAGATAACATACATAATGCAGCCAACTTTCTTTTCATAAAAATACCTCCTCTTTTTTCGATAAAATCATTATATAATTTACTAAGTAATTTTTCAATGTTTTTAACTAAATTCTTGTATTTTCTTCTATTATTAACATTTTTCTTACGTTGTATTTGTGCATAATTACCTGTTTCTATAATTAATTCAAACCATCTTTACTTGTCGCAAATATTCATCTAGTAAATATTTACCTGGTTTTACTAATATTTAAAGGCAATATTCTTACACCATTGCCATAATTAAGGTATGGTGATGGATATTCAAATGCTGGCAGCAAAGTACTATTCAAATTTTTCCAGAAAAGATTTAGGTAATATGGGTTTAAAAAGATATATTAAATAACAGACCATACAGAATATAATGATAAGTGCGGTTGAGACTTTCTTGCAATGGTAAATGGAGTTAATGGCAGTTCTGAACGAATGTATGCCGCTTCCACATAGAGATAAACCTGGAATATTTATAAAAGGCAAAGGCGGAAGCTATTTGGCAAATCCTGCCGCTTCCAATGCCTTTGCCTTTCTGAATGTTCCTTAACACTTCTTTATTAGGTGCGAGCTAATGATGGGGAATTTTTATTGCAGTCTATTTACTGGGTCCCCAACGCGCTGGCATCGATTTCCGTATATCCCTCCAGATCCGGTGCCGTGACTTCAACAGTCTGACCAGGATTATTATAAGTGGAATCCGTATCCATGACCATGGCTATCGTTTCACCCTGAGCGTTCATTTCAAGGGACATCTTGATCTTTGAACTGGTAAAATACCCCTCCTTATTCACTGTCGCCTCTCCGCTGGCCTCTTTGATGGAGTAGGTTACACCGTCCATATTGGTTCCTAACTGAGCCATCATATCCTGTACGTAGGCATCCATCTTTTCAGCATCAACGTTAAAGGTAAGAATCTGGTTCGCTCCATCCTTCTTTGCCGTGATGTCCTTTAAATAAGTAGAATCTACACTTGCACCTTCTGTGCTCTGCTTTACCTGTTTCATAATCGCATCTAAATCCATGGCGTATTTCACCTTCTGGCCCATGGAATCCATATAATAATACCCGTTCTCATAATACATGAGTATATCCAGATTCTGGTCCATAAACGAAGTGGTTCCCTGTGCAAGGTATCTCATCTTCTCCGTGTTTATGTCCGCCATCTTCATATCCAAATCCATTTTAATATCCGTGGTGTCCTCTCCCTGGGTCATCTGCATATTAATCACAGAGATCACATCCATAGAGGCCAGCTCCGATGTTTTTTTCGAAGCCTCATCATAGAGCACCTTAGGATCCTTTTCTCCCTTGCAGGCAGCCAATGACAGGGTCGTGGCCAAAGCAAGGAAAAGCAACAAACATTTTTTCATATCTTCCTCCTTCAATCATGTGTTTTTATTCACGCACTTTAAGTATACTATACTGCACTATTATTTCATATCTAAAATTTTCTTAAATATCTCTTTATTATTTCCAATAAAACCAAAGTTTATAAAAACGCCGGTGTCCCGGCCCGACCTTTAATAAAAGTCTGGACCAGAACACCGGCGCTGTCTGCCAACATCCTATAATCTCTTTAAGAGCTCCTCTCTTTCCTTCTCATATCCCGGTTTTCCAAGGAGTGCGAACATATTCTTCTTATAGCTTTCCACTCCCGGCTGGTTAAACGGATTTACGCCCAAAATATATCCGCTGATCCCGCATGCATATTCAAAGAAGTAGAACAGCTGCCCCAGGCTGTACTCATCCTGTTTAGGAATCCTGACCATCAGGTTAGGCACGTTCCCGTCGGTATGAGCCAGAATGGTTCCGTTCATAGCACTTTTATTCACAAAATCTACACTCTTTCCTGCAAGATAGTTCATACCGTCAGTATCAACTTCTTCTTCCTTAAGCAGGATTTCCGCAGGAGATTCTTCCATCTCCAGTACGGTTTCAAACATAATTCTGGCACCATCCTGAATAAACTGTCCCATAGAGTGGAGATCTGTGGTCAAATCCACTGCGGCAGGAAAGATCCCCCGTTGATCCTTTCCTTCACTTTCTCCAAACAACTGCTTCCACCACTCGGAAACATAATGAAGGCTTGGCTCATAGTTTGCCACGATCTCCACTGTTTTCCCTTTACGAAGCAGGATATTGCGCACAGCCGCATACTGAAGGGCGCCGTTTGACTCATAGGGCGTTTCCAGGACTTCCTTCCTGGCCGCCTCCGCGCCTTCCATTAATTTATCAATATCAGCGCCGGACACTGCAATCGGAAGAAGGCCGACTGCTGTAAGCACTGAGAAACGTCCTCCTACGTCATCCGGAACCACGAAGGATTCATAGCCTTCCTCGTCAGCCAGATTCTTCAGTGCGCCCCTTGCCTTATCCGTGGTGGCATAAATCCTTTTATTTGCCTCCTCACGGCCATATTTTTCAATCAGCATATCCTTAAATACCCGGAAAGCGATTGCCGGTTCTGTGGTCGTACCGGACTTTGATATAATATTAACGGAGAAATCCTTTCCTTCCAGCACATCTTTTAAATCATGGATGTATTTGCTGCTAATACTGTTTCCAACGAAATAGATCTCCGGAGTTTTACGTTTTCCTTTTGGCAATACATTGTAAAAGCTGTGGGATAAAAATTCTATGGCTGCCCTGGCTCCAAGATAGGAACCACCGATACCGATGACCAGCAGAACATCAGAATCATTTTGAATCTTCTCTGCTGCCGTCTTTATTCTGTGGAATTCTTCCTTATCATAATCCACCGGAAGGTCGATCCAACCTAAGAAATCATTGCCTGCACCGGATTTGTCCATCAGCATATTCTTTGCACACATAACTGTGGCCTTCATATTCTCCATTTCCTCTGCTGATACAAAGCCTGTTGCCCTGGAATAATCAAAAATTATATTTCCCATTGCTATTATTCTCCTTTTCCTTTTATTCTCGCAAAGGCAACGAGCCGAAGTCAAGCCCGCTTGACCTTGGCGACTGCCAACGGGGACAAATAGCCCGTAGCTTGCTATGGGTTATTTGACTTTAAGTTTCTGACCCCCTGCTTAGGAAAATTATACCACAGAATAGTTCTAAATGCGACATGATTTTCTTTCTGTCTTCCAAACGTTCATGTTAAATATTCCTGGAGAATTTCACCGATCAGCTTTAACTCATCAGGACTTAGATCCTTTAACCAGTCCTCTCCCTGCCTGCCTCCCCGTTCTCTTTCCCTGCTGGCGGCAATCTGTTCTAAACTGCGTTTTAAGTAGTCCACATCCCGCCTGGAGTTCTTAGGCTCCGGCGGCGCCTGGCTTTCCCCTCTTTCGGGCACCTCCCCCGATGCTTCAGGAAACACCTCCATGGACTGCTTGGGGGATCGGTTCCTTAAAGGCTTTTCCAATGTTCCGTTCCTCTGCCTTGCACTTCTCCTGTCCGCCTTCTTGTCCTGCTCCGGCTCAGCTTCTGCCACGGCCTTTGTTGACTGGGAATAAATGGATCTTATATTTTCACGGGTTTCCATATGAGGCCCCGATATTGCCTGTAAATCCTCTCTTTCCAAATCCAATCGGTAAATCAGCGTATTTTCCAGATAATTGTCCAGAGCCGCAAACAGCTGCTGCCGTTTCTCCACAATTCCTGCACCGTGGTCCACCAGAATGGTAAACAGTCCGGCCATGATCCCTGCAGAGCCATACAAGACTATGTAATAAGAATCGGTGCGGTACCAGTAGGCCGCAAATGCCGCCGCACCTCCTGCCAAAAAGCACCAGAGCGTCATCTGGTTGGAAAACATATTCCATCCGTGAAGTGTTACACCCATATATTTAAAATCATACATCTGCCGTTCCAGATACGGCTTTACCTTTGGAATTCCCTGGTTCATCTGGTACGTGTTTTCTGTCTTCTGTTTAAATGCCCGAAGACTCTTGTTTTTGGTCAATGTAAGGTTATCGGATTCCTTGATCAATCTTTTGTAGAGGTTACGTGTCAGCCATCTGGTAATAATGCCGATGCCGCACAGGGCTGCCAGCACGAATAGCGCTTTGCCTGTCTGTAAAAATTCCAGCATAATAGTAGCTCCCCTTTCTTCCCGGTTTCGACCGGTGATAGGTCTATTATAATCACCTCGTTTGGCTTTGGGAAGATGAGAGAGCCTAGAATCGTTCGTCAAATCCTGTCAGGATTCGATTCTCAACCTAATATGAATACCGTTTTGCAATGGCTAAAATAAGGTTTACAGAGTGCTTAACCGCCTTCTCCTCAAACTCGCTATAGTCCATGTTTGCGCTGTCATCCGCCTTATCTGAAATAGCTCTTATGATGAGAAAAGGGATGTGGTTTAAGTATGCCGCCTGTGCGATGGCAGCCCCTTCCATCTCCGTGCAGAATCCACCGAAAGTCTGGGATATCCACTGTTTTTTAACCCTATCAGAAATAAACTGGTCCCCGGAAACCACCCTTCCGGTAAAAACTCCGATATCAGGATTAACCTCCCTGCAGCATTCTTCAGCCAGATTCCGAAGCCTTTCATCCGCCCGGAAAGCAAATTCCTTCATCTGTGGGATCTGTCCCGCAGGATATCCAAAGCCGGTGGCATCCATGTCGTGATGTACCGTATCTGTGGACAGTACCACATCTCCGATGTTGATCTCATTCTTTAAAGAACCGGCGATCCCGGTATTGATGACCGCAGTCACATGGTAATGATCTGCCAGAATCTGGGTGCAGACCGCTGCGTTTACCTTTCCGATACCGGAACGGACAACCACTGCTTCCTTTCCTTTTAAGATTCCTCTATAAAAGTCCATTGCAGCTATGGTCTCTACCGTAACATTATCCATGGTTTTTTTTACTTCTGCCACTTCTACATCCATGGCTCCGATGATTCCTAACATAATTTTTCTCCTTTTGATAAGCTTCCCTTAAGTACCGCTTTTTGTTCTGCTACCTATTATAGCAGTTTGTATCAAATTTGTCAGGATAAATGCACAGGAAAATCACCGGATTCCCATAGCCTTAAGGGCTGACCCTCATATCTACCACCTTTCCTTCCCTCATTATATAAACGCGGTCGCACAATTCATATAGTTCCTTTGTATTAGGCGACAGCAGAAGGACATCAGCTTCTGCAGCCTCACGTAAATAGGGAAGCATGGACTCATCAGACTCTGTTGCAAGCGCGATGGCATCAACACCCTGCTGAAGTCTCCATGATATTGCCCTGCTCTGTGATTGTGCTTGCATTGCTTGATGGAGCCTGAACAATCAATTCAATCTGATCACCGTTTTCTGCAATCTGTTTTTTTGCACCGTTGATTGTCATTGTATAGGCGGTATTCATTGTAACCGGAATCAGGCCAAGTTTTATCTTACGGTTGTAATCTTTCTCGGTTTCACCCCATACTCCTCTGTACCGGCTGCCACAGAAGTGTCTGCTGCGCCCGCCTTTTTAGCATATGTCTCTGCCGCTGGTGCTGTGGTTGCTGCCGGTTCTGGTGCCTTCTGGTTGGATGTTGAACATCCGCTCAATGCCACTGCCGTCAAAGCTGCCACCGTCATAAAAATTGTTAATCTTCTCATAGGTAAACCTCCCATTAATATTGTGATAATGGTCGTTATTAACCATTTCATTACATTCAAATTATACAACATGCCTAATTCAGCTACAATGCCGCTGATTTTTGAATTAGTGGGTTGATTTTTCGTTTTTTATGTAAATTCATCCATTCATGCTTTTAATATCTCCGGGTATGCAAAGAGCTATTGACAACCAAGCCCGGATTTCCTATAATTTTATAATCCGTTAAGATGAGATTTTACGAATTGGAGGAATTTAAGTTGAAATATAAAACACACGGCGTCTGTTCACAGGAGATTAATTTTGAAGTTGAGGATAACAAGCTGGTTCAGGTTCAGTTTGTAGGCGGCTGCTCCGGCAACACCCAGGGCGTGGCCCGTCTGGTGGAAGGCATGGATGTAGATGAAGCCATCAGAAGACTGGAAGGGATTCAGTGCGGCTTCAGACCCACTTCCTGCCCGGACCAGCTTGCGGAAGCATTGAAGCAATACAAAGAAGGATTACAATAAATAATAGAACATAAACCTGAATCTTGATGTTCTTTGATATAATGAAATCTTATGTATTCTTTTTCTTCAAGAAGGCCTGGAATTTTTTTAATAGTTCGAGTTCTTTACGAAATTCCAGGTTTTCTTGCGTTAGTCTTTTGATTTCATATTGATACGAATAAAGCGCGTTCCCATGTCCTGGAAACGCGCTTTATCAGTATTCTTCATATTCACTTATCCAACGATATAAAGAGTTATGATGAACGGAAAGTTCATGCCATCTTCAAGAACCAGTTTTACTGCAGCAATTTTAAATGCTTTATCAAAGCCCCTTCTTGCCATAAAGCAGACCACTTTTCATAATATTCCTTAACTATGTATCTACTATATTATACCATATCCAATTCCGGATAATAAATTCCCTGTATAAATAAATTCTATTAGCATGATACATATCCCGAATATCGTAAAACTGACCTTGAATGCACAGGAAAGTTTCACAGCATTTTTTCGTTTCGTTCCATATGTTCTTTTGTCATGGCTTTTAAGTTTTTATTCTCATAACGATTACTCCTCAAACTCCCTCCGCGCCATGCTAAGGTTCGTTTTGTGTGGCAATTGCCATTGTCCTTTTGCAGGCGCTACTGTTTGTGCAGTTATACAATAGGGAATTCGTTCTCCTGCTCCATATATCGGCAAAATATGAAGATGCCGCACAAAAACTCGGGACGAAACTCCTCCGCTGTGTCAAGATTCCAGCCACCAGAAAAGATTCCCCTGCGCAGGAGAGTGAGAATCACTTTACCAGAGGGGTCGGTCAAACGGTAATTTTGACTGTTGATCATTCGGAGTAGTCCGTTCCGATTCTGAAACATGAGTTCGACGTAACTTACCCGTGGTATCCTGTAGATGAACTGCCCCACAATGGAGGGGTCGTTTTCTTCCGTATATCTTGGAATGCCGGATAACAGAATCTCGCCGTCAGAATTTTTCAGAAGGTATTGCCTGGAGCCGGCACCAAGAATTCGCTCCCCTGTGAGTATCTCCGTCCGGATTTGGGTGAGGAATTGCTTTTCTCCTGCAATGATTTGCTTTTCTAAACCGAACAAACGGTTGTGAATGTTGGCCAATGCCGGACCGGCAGCCTTATTGTCTGTCCGGTACAGGGTGCCCGACTTTAAAAGAAGGTTCATTTTATCGCCTCCAAAATGAGCTAATAACAGAAAAGATACATATCACCGACGCATACCATGACAAGAACAGAATTTATAAATAAATAGTGTTTTATATATGGAACTGTCAGATGGTAAATATATTGCTGGGCTGAAAAGATCTGTTTTCCGCCAGGCGCACCTGTGTGTCATTGTAAAGATATATACGGTAAATCAGCACACTGACTTCTTCCCCGACAGCGAGAAATTCATCTTCTAAGGACCGGTATGCAACCAGCTTAATCCCACCGACATTCAATCTCAACTCTAACATATTGCCGCGAAAAAAGCTGTCTTCTACGATTGCACGTTGAGAAGCGTGTGGATAAACCTCTTTGTCCGTTCTTGTGACCCTTATAAATTCAGGACGAAGAACGGCTTTTTCATAGCCTTCTTCAAATTCAAAACCACTGAGCCGGCTGTAATCCTCTACAATAATGGATTCTCCAATAAATCTCGCAGCAAAAGGTGTAGCCGGATTTTTATAAATCTCCACTGGTGACCCGATTTGTTCAATATGGCCTGTATTCGTGATAATGATTTCATCCGCTACCTCGACTGCTTCCTCTTGATCGTGGGTAACAAAGATACTGGTGATTCCAACCTTATTTATAGTCTCTCTCAGCCATGTACGCAATTCTTTACGCACCTTAGCATCAATAGCGGCAAAGGGTTCATCAAGCAGCAGCAGATGAGGTTTCGGTGCAAGCGCCCTGGCAAAAGCCACACGCTGCTTCTGTCCGCCTGAAAGTTGATGAGGCCGTCGGTTTTCCAACCCTTTTAGCCCGATGAGCTCGATGAGTTCGTCTACTCGCTGTTTGGTATACGCCTTATCTTTTTTCTGTACCTCCAGGCCAAATGCAATATTTTCAAAAACCGTCATATAACGAAAAAGGGCGTAGTTTTGAAATACAAATCCGATACCGCGTTTGCTGGCAGGAAGATCGTTTACACACTGACCATCGATAAAAATATCACCGCTATCCGGTGCTTCCAGTCCTGCAATCATACGTAAAATAGTTGTTTTCCCGCTCCCTGAGGGACCCAACAACCCAATCAGCTTTCCTTTTTCAATGGAAAAACTGATGTCTTCCGCTGCCTGATAAGAACCGAACTTTTTATTGATATTTTTTAGCTGTACATACATAGGCTCTACCTCTCTTCCTGTTTGACACGGGACTCCACAATGTTGCGCAGGATCAGGATCAATACCGCAATCAGCACCAAAATGGAGGAAACGGCAAAAGCCGCGGTCAGTTTAAATTCATTGAACAGAATTTCCACATGCAATGGCAATGTGTTTGTCTTACCCCGCAAGTGACCGGATACCACCGAAACCGCCCCAAACTCGCCCAGAGCGCGTGCTGTGCAGAGAATTATACCGTACAAGAGTCCCCACTTGATATGCGGAAAGGTAACCTTGCGAAAAATCAGCAGCCCCTTCGCCCCCATCAGGGCAGCGGCTTCTTCCTCATCGCTGCCCTGCGCCTGCATCAAGGGAATCAGCTCACGGGAAACAAAGGGGAAGGTAACAAAAATCGTTGCTAATACAATTCCAGGTACGGCAAATACAATTTTGATATTCCAAGTTTCCAGCAGCGGGTATGCCCAACCAATTCGCCCGAATACCAGAATAAACACCAACCCGGCGATGATGGGAGATATAGAGAATGGGATATCGATTAGCGCAGTCAACACCTGCTTTCCCCGGAATTGGAATTTAGAAATAGCCCAGGCAGCAAAGACGCCAAACAGTGTATTTACAGCGACAGAAATGACAGTAGTAAACAGCGTCAGCTTTAGTGCTTTCACTGAATAGTCATCTGTGACAGCCTGGATGAAAACCTCAAAGCCTTGACGCAATGCATATACCAACACGGTGGCAAGAGGCAATACAAGCATGATGCCCAGAAACGCCGCTCCAAGTAAAATCAAAAGCCATTTTATGATCTTCTCTTTCATCCGCTCTTACCCCCTTGCTATTTTTTGGATACGCGCCTGAATCAAATTGATACAGAACAGGAGCAGGAACGCAAATACCACCATTACGAAAGCAATTGATGTTGCAGCCGGATAGTTGAATTGTTCCAACTTGTTCATGATGATGAGCGGTACGATCTGTGTTTCGTAGGGGATATTTCCTGCGATAAACACCACGCTGCCGTATTCACCAATGGACCTGGCAAACGCAAGACCGAAACCCGTTAAGGCCGCCGGCAGAATTTCAGGAAGTACTACTTTAAAGAAAGTATAGGAGCGGCTGGCTCCTAAAGCCTGTGCCGCTTCCTCATACTGTGGGTCAAGCTTTTCCAGAACCGGCTGAATGGAGCGTACCACAAATGGAATTCCAATAAAAATCATAGCAATTACAATTCCAATTTTCGAATAGGATATTTCCACTCCAATTTTCGCAAACAGTTTACCGATCCAGCCCTGTTCAGAATATAACGTGGTCAGCGCAATTCCAGCCACAGCGGTGGGCAGTGCGAAAGGCAGCTCAATCAAGCCATCCAAAACCCGCCGCATAGGAAATTGATAACGAGTTAGAATCCAGGCCAGCAAAATGCCGAACACTACATTAACGACAGCGGCAATCGCAGAGCAGCTGAGACTGACCATATAGGCCGCTACGGTTTGTTTATCAGTAATCACTTTCAAAAAGTCGCTGAAAGTAGAATCGGAAAGAAGCAAGAATACAGAAAACAGAGGGATTAGCACAACCAAACTGAGCATCGTGATCGTGATACCGATGGAAAGGCCAAATCCTGGTATCACTCTGCTTTTCCGTTTTAAAAAAGTTTTTTCAAAATTATGCATAATTCCCCCTGCACCCGGCGAATACAACCGTGTTACTTCTGATAAATCTGATCAAAAATTGCTCCGTCGGCAAAAAATTTCTCTCTGGCAGAGGCCCACCCTCCAAAGTCATCGTTGATATTGACCAGCTGGATATTGAGATCAAAGGTATCGCCAAATTCTTTAAGGATGTCAGGATTCGAAGGACGATAATAATTTTCTCCTTCCAACCGCTGTGCTTCGTCTGAATAGAGGTAGTCAAGATAAGCTTTTGAGATCTCCGTCGTTCCATGTTTTTCGGCATTGACGTCTACCACAGCAACTGACGGCTGCGCCAGAATACTTAAGCTGGGAGTTATAATCTCAAATTCACCGGGATGCTCTTCCACCGAAAGAAACGCCTCGTTTTCCCATGCTAACAGCACATCCCCTTTTTTGTTTTCTACAAATGTAGTGGTTGCTCCGCGAGCGCCGGAATCCAGTACCGACACATTGGCGTAAAGCGCTTGTAAAAACTCCCTGTTTTTTGCTTCGTCCCCGCCATATGTTTTATCGGAGAAGGCCCAGGCAGCCAAAAAGTTCCACCGGGCACCACCGGAGCTTTTAGGATCCGGGGTGATGACTTCAACATCAGTCCCGACAAGGTCATCCCAATCCTGAATGTTTTTCGGATTTCCTTTGCGTACCAGGAAAACAATTGTGGACGTATAGGGGGCGCTGTCCTTTGGAAATTCTTTTACCCAGCCGTCTTCAATCAGTCCAGCTGTACGCAGTTCATCCACATCGCCCTCCAGGGCCAGTGTTACCACATCGGCCTCGTTGCCCTCCAATACTGAGCGTGCCTGCTTGCCTGATCCGCCGTGAGACTGAGTGATTTCCACTGTTTGCCCTGCTTTCTGCTCCCAATAGGTTTGGAAGAGTTTGTTATATTGCTCATACAACTCGCGGGTAGGGTCGTAGGAGACATTTGTAATAGATATAGTTTCTGGGGCGTTAGACGAGACATCCTTGCCAGAGCAGGCCGTCAAAACACCAAGGACAGAAACTAATATGATGGTCGGCGCTAAGACCCTCTTGGAAAATATATTTATACGTTTCATAATAGAAATACCTCATTTCACCACGATATTTTATGCCGCATCTTGTTTTTAGAAAATCTGAAATCACATTCCATCTTTCACGCCACAGGTTTTTCCAGCAGCAAAATCACAAAGTTCATAACATCGGCAATACGCAATCATACGCAGAGCAGATATTTTTCGCAATAGATTCACCCCCGATCCTAATTACATACAAAATCAATATGTTTACTATGTATTATACGAATCCGATTCAATTTCTGCAACGGGAAATTAAGCAAACGTTTGCCTTTATTGCTTCAAGTCAAGACCATCTGTTCATATGCCAGTGGTTTTCGATTCACCAATATAAAAAAGAACCATCATAATTGACGGTTCCTTTTAAAGACAATTTTCAATTTTCAAAGAGAGCTGTGGAAAGATATCGCTCACCATTATCCGGGAGAATGACTACAATAACCTTATCTGCGTTTTCCGGACGTCTGGCAATTTCTGTTGCCGCCCATAATGCGGCACCGGAGGAGATTCCGACCAGAAGTCCCTCGGTATGTGCAATTTCCCGTCCCATTTTAAAAGCGTCTTCGTTTTTCACTGTAATTACTTCATCATAGACGGAAGTATCCAGTGTCTCTGGTACAAAGCCTGCGCCTATGCCCTGAATTTTGTGTGGGCCGGGACGGCCTTCGGAAAGAACGGGGGAATCTGCCGGCTCTACCGCAATCACCTGCAAGTCGGAATTCTTTTTCTTCAGATATTCACCCACTCCGGTGATGGTGCCGCCAGTGCCGATACCTGCCACCACAATATCAACCTTACCATCAGTATCTTCCCATATTTCCGGTCCAGTCGTTTCCCGATGCACCTGTGGATTTGCAGGGTTGACAAACTGCCCCGGAATAAAGGAATTGGGTGTCTTTTCCGCTAATTCCTGTGCCTTAACGATTGCTCCCCTCATGCCCTTCGCACCTTCGGTCAGCACTACCTCAGCCCCATATGCGGCGAGCAGCTTACGGCGCTCTACACTCATAATCTCTGGCATCGTCAGAATAATACGGTACCCGCTGGCTGCCGCAACAGCAGCCAGTCCAATGCCGGTATTGCCACTGGTTGGTTCAATGATAACAGAGTCGGGCTTTAACTTGCCGCTCTCCTCTGCATCATGAATCATCGCCCAGGCAATACGGTCTTTAACACTCCCTGCCGGGTTATAATATTCGAGTTTGCCGAGCAGCACTGCTGAAAGCTCCTTCTGCTGCATATATCGGTTCAGCTTCAACAGTGGAGTTTTCCCGATTAACTCAGTTAAACTGTTTGCAATTCTTGACATCTTTTTAACCTCCCAGTACAATATAGTAAATTGATTTGGTATTTATCATATTCCGTTCGACCTTGAAAGTCAATATTATAGATATGTTTAGTATGCATTAAACTAATTTTTCAGTTGGTATGGAAGTAATCACATAACATATGGAGGAATTTAACTCAAACCTCTCTTTCATGTGTTTTCTTATCGTTTACGTCTTCATCTTCATCAATTCTCTCCCTGTTCAAATCATTCCGCAATATTTTGCAGGAACATCTGCCGGATAGCGGAAAGCGTAAGCAAACAGTGATGGACAGGCTTTATCATAAAACCATCCGATATAAGCCGTCTTTCAATGCTTGCCTCATGGTTCCCCAGAATATCCTCCCGCATATGCTTGCCGGCCGTTAAAGTCAGAGGGACAAGCGTGATATTTGAGTACGCGTTTTTCCGGAAGAACCGCACCGATACGTCCAGACCCGGCTGGCCCTCTAAAACAGCAACTGATGCCTGTGAAAATCCCACCTTTTGCAATGCTTCCGAGAGACGCGTATACACAGCTTTGCCGGCAGGATGACTGGAACCATGCCCCACAAACAGTGTTGGCTTACCCCCGTATTCATCACGGAGAATCTCTGCAAAACATGTAATCGCCTCCTCGGAATACAGAAGAGGCTTACCGACCTCAATATTTTTCTTGTAATAGGAAATTGCAGCAAGCAGCTTTTCATATTCAAAGCCCGGCAATAAATGTACCGGCTGAACAAAAATATTGTCTGATTCCAACTGTTTCAGCCCCGCCTGTACTGTCCGTGCAGAAAAGACCCGGCAGTCGGGAAACAGGAATCTCACCTCGCCCTCTAACACCGCCGAATCACCGAAACCGACAAGCAGGACATCCGATCGCAATTTGTTTTTCATATGTACATTCCTTCGTTTATATTGAATACGCTTTCCCGCCGCATCAACTTATTGGGCAGGTATAGTTTCAGCGGAAGCCGGTGTTGTTTGTGAATGCGGCTGATCAGCAGCTGCACCGCCATGCTTCCAATTTCAGCAATTGGCATGCCTACTGTTGTCAGCATGGGAGTAACATAGCTGGATAATTCAATATTGTCCATACTGATTATGGAAAGCTGCTCCGGGACCTTGATTCTCGCCTCTCTGAAACGGCGCAAGGCAGCAATGGCTGACACATCGGCTGCACAAAAGACTGCGGTGGGCAACCCAGCTCCCGCGCGCAAAAGCAAATCCGCCCCCCGGTATCCCCCCTCGCCAGTGTGTGGGACATTGCAAACCAAACGCCGGTTGTCTTCCAGTCCGCATTTACAAATCATATCACGATACGCCTGGTACCGTATTTCATCGCCTGTTTCACCGATATAGCCAATCCTCCGGTGACCATAGGACACAAGGTGTTCTATGGCCATCTGCGTCGCCTCATAGCCATCGCAAATCACCTGATCCCATTCCGCATGAATTAAATTCCGTCCTACATAAACGATATTTTTGTAATGGCACTCCAGGAATGCTGTTGCTGCCTCACTGAACCGTCCCAGCACAATAGCGCCGTCCACTTTTGCAGATTCAATTTTTTCAAGGGTAGGGATCATTTTGATATCAAAAACTGAATAAGAGAGCCGTACTGGATAGTTTCGTTCCATCGCCTGCTGTTCAATGATTTGCGCTAGCTGAGCAAAAAAGGGGTTATCATCCAAAGTCTTCGCTCTCCCTAAAATGCAGGCAAACGTTCCGGCCGGTGTTTGCTGTACCCCGGTTTTCCCCCTTTTCAAATTCCGCGCACTCTGGTTCGGCATATAACCTGTTTCCTTGATGACAGCCCATACCCGGTCTTGGGTTTCCTTGCGGGCGAAACTCCCGTCCGCTGAATTGATAATTCTGGAAACGGTGGATACAGAAACCCCGGCGCGCGCTGCAACTTCTTTTAATGTCATGCTGTTACCCTCCCCTCTTTGCATATTATATCTATATGTTTAGTATGATATACAATTATATTTAAAAAATCAAGACGAATCTTGTGTAACGTTTGCGTCAGCTTATGCCATGATTTTACTGATTTTCTTGTGTAACGATTGCGTAATTTGCTCTGGATTTCCATCTTTAGAACAGGTAAAATGAGTCATATCATACATTTCCCATAGATAAAGTAGGTGATTTCATGGAACAGGTTAATAAGATGCTTCGTACGGAATTTTTAGAAACAGATTTTTTGATCATCGGCGGCGGCACGGCAGGGTGTTATGCTGCCTTGACATTCAGTGAACAAAGCTGCGGCCGCATACTGATTGCCGATAAGGCTGATATACGGCGCAGCGGCTGCCTGGCCGCAGGAGTCAACGCGATCAACGCATACATCGTGCCGGGAAAAACGCCTCAGGATTATGTGGATTACGCCCGTAACGACGCACAAGGTATCGTGCGCGGTGACTTACTTCTGACAATGGCCGAGAGACTGAACCGGACAGCGCAAAAACTGGAAGGATTGGGACTTACGATACTCAAGGATGAACAAGGCGGGTATACCATACGCGGCAATCGAAATATTAAAATAAACGGAGAAAACATAAAACCGATTTTGGCTGAGACCGTGTCAAAGAAACCGGAAATTACTGTGTTGAACCGCGTCAACGTGTTTGAGTATTTTGTGAAGGATAATCGCATTCAAGGCGCCTATGCCGTCAGCATAGATGAACCGGTACTGTACGTCCTTACGGCCAAAGCAGTACTCTGCGCCACCGGTGGCGCGGCAGGCTTGTACCGCCCCAACCACCCAGGATTTTCCCGGCACAAAATGTGGTATCCACCCTTCAATACCGGTGCAGGGTATGCCATGGGGATTCTGGCAGGTGCTGAGATGACCACTTTAGAAATGCGCTTTATCGCCCTGCGCTGCAAAGATACGATTGCACCTACAGGTACGCTGGCTCAGGGTGTTGGTGCGAAGCAGATCAATTCACAGGGAGAGATTTATGAACAGAAATATGGATTGACCACCTCTCAGCGCCTGCATGGAACGGTGACAGAAAACCGGGAAGGCCGCGGTCCATGCACCCTGCGTACTATAGGAATCACAGCAGAACAGGATGAGGATTTACAGAGAGCTTATCTCAACATGGCGCCAAGTCAAACTCTAAGATGGCTGGAAAGCGGTGAAACACCCCGCATCAAGAATGTAGAAATTGAGGGAACCGAACCCTATATCGTCGGAGGACACACGGCCAGCGGCTATTGGGTGGATTCCAATCGCGAAACTACCATAAAGGGACTGTTTGCTGCAGGAGATGTGGCCGGAGGGTGTCCGCAGAAGTATGTAACCGGCGCATTTGCAGAAGGGGAAATCGCAGCAAATGCAGCGGTTTCATACATAAGACGAGAGGCGGCGCTGCCGGACGCCGGGCAAGTCCGCGAAAAAAAACTCTGGCTGGAGCAATTTCTAAGCAAGGAGAAAACCAGTGTTACCACAGACGAATTGGAAGAAAAAATGCAGTCCGTCATGGATCAATATGCTGGAGGTATTGGCTCCGACTACCGGTTTTCTGAAGACTCTCTCAGCATTGCCGATGGAAAGGTTCAAGACATTCAAAGACAGGCAAACGCTCTGGCAGCATCGGATATGCAAGAACTTGTATACATTCTGGAGCTGCGCGAACGATTAATCCTCTGCCGGTCAGTGATTGCCCATTTGGCGGCCCGCCGGGAAACCCGCTGGCACAGCTTTGCAGAAAACACCGATTACCCGGACATCAGTTCCGAAATGGAATGCTATGTCAATTCCAGGCTTGAGAACGGCAATTTGAAGATTCTCTTACGGCCGCTTGTTGGGGAGGGAGAAGCATATGAGCATTGAAATAAGGTCAGAGCAATGTATTGGATGCGGCCGGTGCCGCGGCATCTGTCCTGGCAGCCTGATTCGCCTGCAACAGGGAAAGGCGGAAATTTTACGGCCGGAGCGTTGCTGGGGCTGCGCTTCCTGTCTCAAGGAATGTCCGGTACAGGCCATTGCGCTCTATCTGGGCGAAGATATGGGCGGGCTGGGCGGACGATTTACCATCCAGCGAACCGGTACCCAGTTGCAATGGACACTCACAAAACCGGATGGCAGCACAAAAACGCTAACGGTAGACAGCCGCAGCGCCAACAAATACTAAACGCTTTTACCTGTTTTTTGTGACGCAGGTAAGCGAACAAATTATCGGTAAGGAAAATGATTATATCAAGAGAGGAGAGATCCCCATGTCTCTGACACATTTAGATCAATTGGAAGCTGAGGCGATCTATATTTTTCGTGAGGTAGCCGCTGAGTGCGAACGTCCGGTGATGCTTTACTCTATCGGAAAGGATTCGTCGGTGATGCTTCATCTGGCCCTGAAGGCTTTCTACCCGGAAAAGCCGCCCTTCCCTTTTCTGCATATCGACACCAGCTGGAAATTTCGTGAAATGATTACATTTCGTGACCGGCGTGCAAAAGAGCTGGGCATCAACATGCTGGTCTACCGAAACGAAGAGGCGATCGCGCAGGGAATTAATCCCTTTGACCACGGCGCCGCCTACACCGATATTATGAAGACACAGGCGCTCAAAGACGCGCTTACCAAATATCAGTTCACGGCTGCCTTCGGCGGCGGGCGGCGGGACGAGGAAAAATCCCGGGCAAAGGAGCGGATCTTTTCTTTCCGGAACGAATACCACGCATGGGATCCCAAAAATCAGCGCCCGGAGATGTGGAAATTATACAATACGCAGATTGGTAAAGGTGAAAGCATGCGCGTCTTCCCTATTTCCAATTGGACAGAGAAGGATATCTGGCAATACATCCGGCGGGAAAATATCGACATTGTGCCGTTGTATTTTGCAAAGGAACGTCCTGTCGTTTATCGGGATGGAAACATTATCATGGTAGACGATGACCGGATGCGTTTAAGTCCAGGGGAAGTTCCGCAGCTCAAAAAAGTCCGCTTTCGTACGCTCGGATGCTACCCGCTCACCGGCGGAGTGGAATCCGAAGCTGATACACTGGATGCAGTAATCAATGAGACGCTGGCCTCGGTCACAAGTGAACGCACCAGCCGGGTCATTGATAAGGAGGCGGCGGGCAGCATGGAGCGCCGGAAACGGGAGGGATATTTTTAATGGGCAGTACAGAAAACGGGCTTTTGAAATTTATTACCTGCGGCAGTGTGGACGACGGTAAATCTACCTTGATCGGGCATATCCTATACGACTCAAAGCTGCTTTATGCCGATCAGGAGCAGGCACTGATTCTGGATAGCCAGGTGGGAAGCAGGGGCGGCGCAATCGACTATTCTCTGCTGTTAGATGGTCTGATGGCGGAACGTGAGCAGGGAATCACGATTGATGTTGCTTACCGTTACTTTACAACCAATGCCCGCAGCTTTATCGTAGCCGACACGCCGGGCCACGAAGAGTATACCCGGAATATGGCAGTGGGAGCCTCTTTTGCAGAGCTCTCGGTCATTCTGGTAGACGCAGCCCAGGGCGTGCTGGCGCAAACACGCCGGCATACCAGGATCTGTTCTTTGATGGGGATACGCTTTTTCGTTTTTGCCGTCAACAAAATGGATTTAATTTCCTATAGCAGGAAAAAATTCAACGAGATATCGGAAGATATCGTGACTCTGTGCGAGGAATTGTCGCTGGAACATGTGGTCATCATCCCAGTTTCAGCAACAGAAGGAGACAATGTCACCAGACATTCGGAAAACATGCCGTGGTATCAAGGAAAAACACTGCTCTCCCATTTGGAAACAGTGGATATTTCCGGTGAACAGCCGGAAGCAGGCTTTTATATGCCAGTGCAGCGGGTTTGCCGTCCCGACCATAGCTTTCGAGGGTTTCAGGGGCAGGTGGAGGCAGGCCGGGTATCAGTTGGTGATCAGCTGACGGCTTTGCCTAGCGGAGAAGATGCTCTTGTAAAATCCATTTCCATTGCCGGGAAAAATGCGGCAGCGTCGTCTGTGGGGCAGCCGGTTACCATTCAGCTTGACCGGGAAGTGGATGTGTCGCGCGGCTGTGTGCTGGTTAAAGATGCCGGTCTCAAGCTGGAAAAGACCTTTGTTGCCACGCTTCTATGGATGGATGAAGAAAAGCTGATTCCTGGGAAGGAATATTTACTCAAACTGGGTACAAAGCTGAGCCCGGCCGTTGTGACGGGGATCCAGCATAAAGTGGATATAAACAACGGCGCATTGCTGCCCGCCGAATCAGTGGGCAAGAACGAAATACTGCGCTGCGAACTCTCATTGTCAGAGCCTATTGTATTGGATAAATTCAAACGGCATAAAAGCCTGGGCGAGTTGATATTAATAGACAGAGTGAGACACGCTACGACCGCCTGCGGCGTCATTGAAGAGACAGACGAACAAAAACAAGAGGATGTCCTCCTGCACGATGGAGAAAAAAAGCTATCCATCCGGCTGTTTGATTACTTTTATTACCATCCGGGCATTCATGCTGTACTGCGCCATAGCCCTGATCCGGCAGTATATAAAGTGGGAGATGCTCTTCCTTTGAAATCCGATCGGTTTGACTATCCACTTGATTTTGATCTGCCCTATGACCAGGAGTTTGCACGCATTCGTCAGGGAGTTTTTGTGGGATTCGGTGCTCGTGATGAAAAGACGCCGCTGATTGATACCAACGGCATTCAGACAGGGGGAGAACTGCCCCGTGATTTTGGAAAATACCGCCGTGTGCTGATTTGGGAGGATGCTTATGAAATTTAATACCAGGCTTTTACACGGAGAATTTCCTCCTGATTTGCAGGGGGCAACACTTCCCCCTGTGTATCAGGTGTCGGCCTTTGCCCAGGAATCGGCCGAAAAACTGGAAAAGGTTTTTGCGAATACAGCCTCTGGGTTTGCATATACGCGTATATCCAACCCGACAATTTCGGCTTTTGAAAAGAGAATTGCAGTTCTGGAAGGCGGCCTGGATGCGGTCTCCTGTTCCTCCGGTATGGCGGCGGTCAGCATGGCGCTTTTGAATATTCTAAAAGCAGGAGACGAAATTCTAGCCGGAAGCGGCCTGTTTGGCGGAACGCTGGAACTTCTCAATGACTTAGAGGCTTTCGGAATCACCACACGTTTTGTCAGGAATGTGACTGCAGAGGAAATTGAACGTGCCATTACCCCCCGTACCCGTGCAGTCTTTGCCGAACTGATCGGAAATCCAAAACTGGATGTGGTAGATATCCGGGCAGTTGCCCATATTACCGAACGGCACGGAATACCACTGATCATTGACAGCACTACCGCCACCCCTGCGCTGATCCGGCCGCTTGATTACGGCGCGCAGATTGTGGTGCACTCTTCTTCCAAATACATCAACGGCAGCGGTGACGCCATTTCCGGCGTTATTGTAGATGGAGGAAGATTTACCTGGGATTTCGATAAATTTCCAATGCTTGCAAAATACAAGAAGTTTGCCAGGTTTGCATATACAGCCCGGCTGAGGCAGGATATCTGGCGTAACTTCGGCTCCTGTCTCGCTCCCCAAAACGCATATTTAAACTGTATAGGGCTGGAAACACTGGGTCTGCGTATGGAGAGGCTTTGCCAAAACGCGCTGGAACTTGCTGAATTTCTGGAAAATCTGCCTGGCGTTCATGTTAATTATCCCGGCTTAAAGGGCAGCATTTATAAGCCGCTCATCCACAGCCAGATGGAAGGCGGTGCAGGTGGCGCGATTCTGACGCTCCGCACAGGGTCGAAAGAAAACGCATTTATCATGATTAATGCGCTGAAATACGTTCGCATCGCAACCAACATCGGGGATGTACGCACACTGGTGATCCATCCCGCCTCCACCATTTACAACCATGCAAGTGAAGAGACAAAACAAAACGCGGGTGTATATGACGACCTTATCCGTGTCAGCGTTGGGCTGGAAGATATTGAAGATTTAAAAGAAGATTTTGCACAGGCAATTTCAAAAATTCATGAAAGCGGGGATTATTATGGCGGTTAACTATAAAGAATTGAAAAACGGCGGATTTATGCGGCAAGTGCAGAAAAACCATTTCTCCTTGCGGCTAAAGGTAGTGGGCGGCAATCTGTCAGCTGCTCAGCTGGCCGTGATTGCCGCAATCAGCGAGAAATACGGCGATGGGCATGTCCATCTTACTTCCCGTCAAGGCATAGAGATTCCTTTTATTAAGCTGGATGATGTGGATACAGTCAAAGCGGAGCTGGAAGATGGCGGCGTGAATACCGGCGTCTGCGGTCCCCGCGTGCGAACCGTTACAGCCTGTCAAGGCAACGCCATTTGCCCATCCGGCTGCATTGATACTTATCCTCTTGCGGTAGAAATTTCCGACCGCTATTTTGGACGGGAACTGCCTCATAAATTCAAGTTTGGAGTGACCGGCTGCATGAACAACTGCCTCAAGGCGGAGGAAAATGATCTGGGCGTAAAGGGCGGATATACGGTGGAATGGATTCAAGAGGCTTGCACCCTATGCGGTGTATGTACCAAAGCCTGCCGGGAAGGCGCTCTCACCCAAGCAGACGGCAAAATTCTCCTGGATCGTGATAAATGCAGCAACTGCGGCCGCTGCGTCAAATCCTGTCCCTTTGACGCCTGGAAAGGCGAGCCGGGATATCTGGTTTCCTTCGGGGGGACCTTCGGCAACTTAATTGCCAGGGGACAACAATTTTTGCCCATCATCCGCGACAAGGAAACCTTATTCCGTGTAACCGATGCGGCACTTGATTTTTTCAACAGGAATGCAAAACCCAGCGAACGATTCCGGGTTGCCATTGAACGCACTGGCTGGGACGAATTTAAACGTGAAATGGAGGCTGCTTATAATGGCTGATTTTGATATAAATGAGACACTGGACATCACAGACGTTGTCTGTCCGGTCACCTTTGTCAAAGTAAAAGTGGCACTTGAGGAGTTAGACGAAGGACAAATCCTGTCCATTCGTCTAAACGACGGCGAACCGGTGCAAAATGTTCCCCGCAGTGTAAAGGAAGAGGGACATCAAATTCTGCGCCTGACAGATAATGAAGACGGAACCTATAACCTGATCGTGCGAAAGGCTGGAGAATAGCTGATATAAAATCTGCAAGATCGATGTCAACAACTATCTTCCCTTAGCACATCGACTAAATTTTGGAGGAAACGAAATGATACTAACTGTAGCAGGAAATAGAAAAGAATACGCTGACGGCCTGACTGTGGCACAGCTGATTGAAATAGAGCAGATAGAAACACCCCAATATGCCACTGTATCTGTTGACGATGAGTTTATTTCCGGAGATGCTTTCGGTGAAACACAGCTGCACGACGGTGCCAGCGTGGAGTTTTTATACTTTATGGGGGGAGGGCAGAGAGATGGCATTTACCAATGAGCAATTGGAACGGTATTCCCGGCACATCCTCCTCTCCGAGGTAGGCGTAAAGGGACAAAAAAAGCTTCTGGATGCCAAGGTACTGATCATCGGAGCCGGAGGGCTGGGCGCCCCTTGTGCGCTGTACTTAGCCGCTGCGGGTGTGGGAACCATCGGGGTAGCCGATGCTGACGAGGTGGATCTTTCCAACCTTCAGCGGCAGGTCATCCACAGCACACCCGATGTGGGCAAAGCCAAGGTGGAGTCAGCCAAAGAAAGCATTAAGGCCATCAACCCTGACGTGACTGTCAAAACCTACCGTACGTTTGTGACGGCAGACAATGTTATGGATCTGATTGCCGATTATGATTTTATCATCGATGGAACCGATAATTTCCCCGCTAAGTTTTTAATAAATGATGCCTGTGTACTGGCGAAGAAGCCTTTTTCCCATGCCGGTATCATCCGGTTCAAAGGACAGCTGATGACCTATGTACCGGGGCAGGGCCCCTGCTATCGCTGCGTTTTTAAGAATCCGCCTCCACCGGATGCAGTTCCCACCTGCAGACAGGCCGGTGTGATTGGTACGATGGGCGGAGTCATCGGTTCTCTTCAGGCAATGGAGGCAATCAAATATATCATTGGTAAGGGTGAACTCCTGACCGGCGCACTCCTGACCTATGACGCACTGTCCATGACATTTCGTAAAATCAAGCTTCCAAAGCGTCCGGGCTGCGAGGTATGCGGAGAACATCCCTCTATTTTGGCTCCCTTTGATTATGAACAGGCGGTGTGTGATTTAAAATGAAGCTTACGATAAAAAAGACTGATATTAAATTAATTGTGGAACACGCCAGGGAAGGTCTTCCCAACGAGGTCTGTGGATTGATTGCAGGTACTATGGATGGCGACAGTAAGACGATTCAAAAGGTCTATCTGCTTTCCAATCCCGACCAAAGCCCGGAGCATTTCTCCATTGACCCCAAAGAGCATCTCTCCGCGATCAAGGATATGCGCGGGAACGGCTGGTCACCCCTTGGGAATTTCCATTCTCACCCATCTACTCCTGCCAGACCCTCAAAAGAGGATATCCGGTTGGCCTATGATCCTTTTGCGAGCTATTTGATCCTCTCCCTGGCAGAAGATGTACCAGTGTTGAAAGCGTTTGGCATTACCGGAGATGTGGTGACGCAACAAGAAATAGTGGTCATATCTTAAGAAATTGATTGGTTTGCCATAAATCTTAAAACTCAGACGTCTGTTTACAATATAATTCTGTCATGTTAAAATGTAATCAACGATATTCCTGCTCTTAACTCAATATATGATGGGGGGATTACATGACCGAAGAAAGCAAGGAGCCAAAGCCACGGCGTATACATAAAACAGATTTAAAAACACAGGTAGAAACAGAGCTGCTGCATTTCATCAAACAGATGGATCTATCGGTGAATAATAAACTGCCCCGGGAAGAAGAACTGTCCAGAATGCTGGGAGTCAGCCGCATCACTCTGCGAAGTGTCCTGGACGACTTATCTGCAAAAGGAATGATATTCCGCAGACATGGTAGGGGAACCTTTATTAATAACAGCTTTTTTGAAATGAAAGCCAGCTTTAATCCCGTCATGCATTTTGTGGATATGATAACTAACAGCGGCTATAAACCCAGAGTAGAAATGATCCACCATGACATCATCAAGGCGAACAAGGATGTGGCCAACCACCTTGAAATGGCTGAAGGCGGCCTGGTTCTTATCTGTGACAAGATATTCTATGCTGATAAGCAGATATGCGCTGTCACAAGGGATTATATCCCATTCTCCTATCTCAATGGAGTGGATATGGCTGAGTTGGACAATTTTGTTGATTCCGTGTTTTACTTTATGTATAAGACCACAGGAAAAAAGCTTGAGTGGGATAAAGTAGAACTGAATGCAGTATACAGTAAGGACGTGGAACTGTTAAACGGACTTCTGGAGCGGTCTGGCATCCCTCCAAAAGCATTTCTCCTTCTAAAAGGCATGAATTATGACGAGGATGGCACGGCCGCTGTATATGCCTGGGAATATGTGGACACCACCATATTAAAATATAGCCAAATACGCAAGAGGCTTCTGCACTATGAGGAAATTTAGAATTTGCTGCATATATAGAATAAATTGACCCGGAATGAAAGCTTTGAAACGCGTTCATTCCGGGTCAATTTATTTTTCTTCTTTCGGCTAATGTCCACGGCTTTTTATCATGCGGTTAAATATCCTGTTCGTTTGTTGCGTCACAAAGCCATTGGATTGACGTAGCAGGCTAAGTATGATATTCTTATTTTATGCCCCTATAGGTATAAGGAGGTGGAAGAATGCGACAGTGTATGGATGCAGATAATCTGCATCGTCGGTTAAATAAAATCATGGGTCAAATCAAAGCGATCGATAAAATGATAGACGAGGACATTTCATGTGAGGATATTCTCATTCAGGTCAATGCGGCTAAAGGTGCTTTGCATAAGGTCGGACAAGTGATTCTGGAAGGACACTTAAATCATTGTGTAAGAGAAGGAATCGAACATGGGGACGCCGATAAAACGATAGAAGAATTTGCAAAGGCTATTGAGCACTTTTCCCGTATGAGCTAAAAGAATATGTATCTGAGAATCAGCAACCGAAATTCGGTTGCTTTTTTATTGACAAGAGCATACCCATGGGGGTATACTCATGTTGTGTGTACGTATACCCCCATAAGTATAAAAGGAGTGATGTATTTGTCAGAATTTTTTAAAGATAGCGAAAAGCGGTCAATATTGTTTCTCTGCCTTTCGGCTATTTCATTAATCGTCAGTTTCTTTGACATTGGTTCGTTGCCCGTTAATGCAGCATGGGCTGCCCTCCTGCTTTGCGGCATACCCATCGTGAAGGGCGCAATTGCCGGACTTGTTGCGGAGCTTGATATTAAGGCAGATGTATTGGTTTCTATCGCCCTCATTGCTTCGGTTATGATTGGTGAAATCTTTGCGGCTGGCGAAGTTGCCTTTATTATGACAATTGGCGCGTTTTTAGAAGAACGGACGGTTGCCAAAGCTCGGGCTGGAATTGAAAAGCTAGTGCATTTAACTCCTGCCACGGCAAGGGTTATACTGAACGGCGAAGAAATCACCCTCCCCAACCAGCAGGTCAAGGTTAACGATATCCTACGTGTATTGGCGGGCGAAACAATTCCTGTAGACGGCATCATTATGAAAGGACAAACTTCCGTTGATCAGTCCGTGATGACAGGAGAATCGCTCCCTGTTGACAAAGGGGAAGGCGATGAGGTAAAGAGTGGAACCGTCAATCAGTTTGGAACCTTCGACATGCAGGCACAAAAGGTTGGTGAGGATAGCTCACTGCAACGCATGATTCACCTTGTAGAATCAGCGGACGCTGGAAAAGCCAAAATTGTTGGAATCGCAGACCGATGGGCTACATGGATTGTGGTTATCGCTCTTGCCGCCGCCGCAATTACATGGTTTGCAACAGGCGAGATGATTCGCAGCGTTACCATTTTAGTTGTTTTTTGCCCTTGTGCGTTGGTTTTAGCAACACCCACCGCAATCATGGCAGGTATCGGCAATGCCACAAAATACGGGATTCTTGTCAGTCAGGGAGACGCGCTGGAACGATTGGCAAAAGTAAAGCGTATCGCCTTTGACAAAACAGGTACGCTTACATATGGTAAGCCATCAGTCGTAAAGGTTCAAAGCTGTTCTTCTATGATGACCGATGAACAATTATTCCAAATTGCCGCAGCTTCGGAGTTAAGGTCGGAGCATCCACTAGGAAAAGCGATTGTGGCAAGCTATAAAGATACATACGGGAAGCTGCCTGCTGATCCGGATTCGTTTCAGCTTTTGGCGGGGCGCGGTGTATCTGCTCTGGTAGAAGGACATCCGTTTTTTGCCGGAAATGAAGCTCTTGTCAGGGACAATGGCCTCACCATTCCTGACAGCTTGCTCGAAAGCGCGGAATACCTCAAATCTGAGGGAAGTACCATCATCTATGTTATGAATCAAGAGAATGTGTTTGGCCTGATTGCACTCTCCGATACGATTCGTCCCGATGCCGCCGAGGTCGTAAAAGGGATAGCAGCCGCTGGTGTAAACACCGTTTTGCTTACAGGTGATTCACCGCATGCTGCTGATCACATAGCAAAAATCGCAGGAATTAGTGACATACAATCCAATTGCCTGCCGGAAGATAAGCTGAACGCAATCAGGCGATTTCAGGAAAATGGGGAGCTTGTCTGTATGGTTGGCGACGGGATCAATGATGCCCCCGCATTAAAGACTGCCCAAGTCGGTATCGCAATGGGCGGCATAGGAAGCGATATTGCAATCGAAGCGGCGGATATTGCCCTTGTCAGTGACGATATACGGGTAATCCCCCACCTGCTGATGTTATCTGAAAAAACAATGCACACCATCAACATGAATCTTGCGGCATCCATGATACTCAACTTTGCCGCGATCGCGCTGGCAATTACCGGAATACTAAGTCCCGTGGTAGGCGCTCTTGTTCATAATGTAGGTTCTGTTGCAGTTATTATCAATTCATCATTACTTTTGAACTGGAGGAAAAAATAGTGAAAGAATTAATTTTGTTTGCTCTGTTTTTAACCGTAGGAATAGGTGTGCTGATTGCAGGAATCGTGTACATGCATAAAGACAAGCACGACCTTGAATCCGTTAAGATTTATCGTGTGATATCCATCATAGGGGCAGTCATAACGGTCGGTTCCGTATTGTATCGGTTATTTGTCTGAATACGCAGCCATTGTTCAGAGCCAAGTAGGCCAACAGATGGGAAAGGCAGGATGTACCGTTATCGGTGCCTCCTGCCTTTCCCATCTATTGGCTGTCTATCACGTTTTTATTGTTCCTGTAGTTGCTTTATTATGTATCCTGCCCATGCAACCCCTTTTGAAACTGCTTATTTATGGCTGCCACTTTGCATATCCATATATCATGATGAAAATGCTCACCACAAGAAGCACATTTCCAGTGTGAATATATAGAGGATTCTCAGCCAGACAAGCCATGAATGATCCGATACCCATGATAATCGTTCCCATCAGGGCGCTTAATTTATATCTGTCCATATAACTCCCTCCTTTTACGCTTCTTCAGCAAGGTTGCCTGCTGCCTGCTTGTTGGTTACAGCCATCAATACCGTATAAATAATGCCTCCCAGTATCATTCCATTCAGTGACGGAAGTCCGAAGGGAATGATGTATACCGCTGCAATACAAACAGCCCAGGTGATCCAGGGAACCGGATTCCATTTGCGGAAAGACGCTTTGTCAAATTCCTCGTACCGTCCCTTGTGAACAAGGAAATAGTCAGCAAGGATAATTCCGGATAACGGCGGAACAACGGTTCCCAGTATATTTAAGAAGCTGAAGAGGAAACCGATCTCATATGGCCTTGTAAGGGTTGCAACAGCAGACAGAGCCAAAAGGATCGCCAGCATTTTCTTTCTCTCCATCTTAAATGCATTGGACAGATTTAAGGAGGTTGAGTAAAGGTTTGCCGCATTGGTCGTAAATATGTTGGTGGTCATAAGGATCAAGCTGGGAATAACCAGCCCAAAGCTTAAGAGTATAACAGTCAAGTCACTGTTCTGCATGGCAATAGCTGCAATCGCGCCGCAGATGATCATGAGGATGTTGCCGCCTAAAAGGCCTGTAAGAGTTGCAGATACGGCTGTTTTCGTATCCTTTGCATAACGCATGATATCTGCAATGCAGGTAGCGGTAGAGAGCACCCACGTGCCGATAACAGCAGTAATTCCTGAGAACAGAGGCATATTCGCACTCGGAACATAGGAAAACAGGGCCTCGACGCCGCCAATGACGCCCAGGGAACGCATGGCAGTTGCAATAGACAGGAATACGATTGCCGGGATGGCAATGTATCCTAAGATGGCGATTGCCTGTATGCCGAACATGGAGAAAATTCCCATGACAATGGCGCTGACTGCCATACAGATCCCTTCCCCTACCCAGCCAAAATGGAATACCTGGGCCACAAAATGTCCGTAAGTAGCTGCCTGAATGGTGTACCAGCCAAAATTCACAACCGGTACAAAAATCGATGCGGCCTTGGAACCGCTGGAACCAAAACTATAACGGGTGAGCAGGGCAAAGGTAAGTCCTGTCTTGCAGGCAATAATGCTGATCAGTACAGCAATGATGCTTAAGAAAATATTGCCTCCCAACGTTGCAATGATAATCCCCTTAAAATCCAGTCCTGCGGCAAGACCCCCTCCTGCCATCATGCTGGTAATAACAAATACAAAACCGGTCCAAATAATTGTAAGACTGAAATAGCTCTTCCGCTCGCTTAATGGCACGGCGCAGCGTGAATATTCTGTGTCAGCTTGTTGACTTTGATTTTTCTGCTCCATATCGAACCCCTCCTGATGATCAATTAATTAATTATTCCAATACCCCTTATGGACTTCCGCAATCTCTTCTATCAGCTCCGGAAATGGTCCAACAACTTCAATCTTTTTCTGTCCCCTTGCAAATACTTCACGACAAGGCAGGTCAAACGTAGGGTTCTGAGGATCTGCGCCTGTATGTGCCAGCAGATCTTTCTCTGTCATCCCATACACTACCCGGCCGATGCCTGCCCAGTATATAGCTCCTGCACACATGGCGCATGGCTCTGCCGTTGTATAAAGAGTGCATTCCCCCAGAAAATCTTTTGAATATAATTGAGATGCTCTCTCAGCTACCTGCGTCTCAGCATGACCCGTACATTTCCCTTCGGTAATCTCGACATTTGGTTGCTCCAGGAGAATGCTTCCATCCTTTCCTGCAAGAATCGCTCCAAAGGGGGTGTTTCCTGCTTCCCTTGACTGGCGGGATATCTCCGCGCAACGCTTTAAGTTTTTCACGTCAATTTCGTAGTCCATATTAGACCTCCTATCGTATAAGGTAATACCTTATATCTTGTTTATGATAGTAATTTAACATATATTGGAAGTGCTGTAAATAACAAAAACGCTAAATTATACAAGACAATATTGTATAAATTAACCAAACCAGAATATTTTCCTTAGAAATGTAAAAAACGTTGCAGAATGCCTTGACGATACCGTCATTCCGCAACGTTTTTCATATTTTTATTCTTCTCCAAATACTGCCTTATAATCGGCTTGAAATTTAGCAATCCCCTGAGTGGTAAGCGGGTGATTTACCATCTGTTCCAATACCTTATATGGAACAGTTGCAATATCAGCACCTGCTTTTGCGCAATCAATTACATGAATAGGATTTCGAACGCTGGCAGCAATGATTTCTGTTGTTATCTGATGTCTCCTAAAAATCTCTGTTATTTCTTCAATGAGAATAATTCCTTTCATGGAAATGTCATCAAGACGCCCTAAAAACGGCGAAACATAGGAAGCTCCTGCTCGAGCGGCCAAAATTGCCTGTGCGGCCGAAAATACCAGTGTTACATTGGTCTTTATTCCTTCTTCATTTAATACCTTGACAGCTTTAAGTCCCTCTGTTGTCATCGGTATTTTAACAACCATATTGGGATGGATGGCTGCGATTTCCCGGCCTTCCCGTATCATCCCTTCTGCATCAACGGTAGTCGCTTTCACTTCTCCGCTGACAGGCCCTTCCACCAACCTGGTGATTTCCATTATAACCTCTTTAAAATCTCTTCCCTCTTTTGCAATCAGGGATGGATTGGTGGTCACCCCGCAGATGATTCCCATATCATTGGCTGTCCTGATATCTTCCGTATTGGCCGTATCAATAAAAAATTTCATACTATGTTTCTCCTTACCTTGTCAGGCCAGACTTCTTAACTTGGCGATCTGCACTTCATCCAGTTCCAAAATATCACTGTTATCCATAGAAGTATTGGAATCTTCAATTAAAATCATTTTAGTATCCTTCCGGGTAATGGTGTTATGCCACAAGGTTGCCGGAATGTTATATACCTTATCAGGCTTCATGTGAACCACGCCAAATTCCAGGCCTTCTTCTGATTCATTGGCATAAACAAGGGTGCACGCTCCCTCCACAAGCACAAAAAGCTCATCCGTTTTGTTATGCCTCTCCAGGCAGTCAATTCCTGAGATATCATTGGCGGGTTTCCAATTTTTGATGCCAACGGTCCATTTTTCATTCTCAAATACTCTCTGCATTCCTTCGCCCGCAAACTCGTAAACGGCAATATTCATGATTTTATCCTCCCATTAACCCAGTATATTTCTGCAGGCTTTTGCAACGTGTCCGGCGGTGAGTCCATAAGCTTCAAACAGTTCTTCCGGCTTTCCGGATTTACCAAACTTATCCTGTATTCCCAATGACGCAAATCTGGCGCCCCTATGCCCGGCCAGGACCTCTGCCACCGCTGACCCAAGCCCGCCGATCACAGAATGTTCCTCTATGGTCACAATGCCTTTGCAGGTTTCATTCATCTTTAAAATAATGCCTTTATCAATTGGTTTGATGGTATGCATATTCACAACCGCTGCATGAATGCTTTCCTTCTCAAGCTCTTCGGCTGCCTTTAATGCCTCAGGGATCATCAGGCCGCAGGATATGATGCAGACATCATTCCCTTCTTTCATCACATTGGCCTTTCCCGGTATAAACGGCGTCTCCGCGGTTGTAATATCCTTGCAGACCGGTCTTGCCACCCGAATGTATACAGGTCCGTTTATTTCAGCCGCAGCCATTACGGCTTTCTCCGTTTCCGCCGGATCACAGGGCACAAAGATGGTCATATGAGGCATTTCTCTCATAAGCGCAATATCTTCAAAAGACTGGTGGCTTCCGCCGTCTTCTCCTACGGAAAGGCCGGAATGGGAAAAACCGAACTTCACATTTGCATTGGTATAGCAGATGGAATTACGGATCTGCTCATAGGCCCGTCCTGCCCCAAATAATGCGAAAGTACTGGCAAAGGGTATGTATCCGGTATTTGCAAAACCTGCTGCAGCACACATCATATTTGCTTCTGCAATTCCCATGTTATAGAAACGCTCCGGATACTTTTCTTGAAACATACAGGTCTGGGTGGCATGTGCCAAATCTGCATCCAGCACCACTACCTTTTCATTCTCCGCACCTAATTTTACAAGAGATTCTCCATAAGCAACTCTCAGTGATTTCCCCATTACTCTACCTCCTGCTCTTTCATTGCCTGGGCAAATTCTTCCCCATTCATTGGTCTTCCGTGCCAACCAGACTGGTCTTCCATAAAGGAAACCCCTTTTCCCTTTATGGTATTACAGCAGATAAACTTTGGTTTCCCTCTTACCGGCGCCTTTAAGGCGGCTGTTATGGCAGAAATATCGTGTCCATCCACTTCAAAGCATTCAAATCCGAACGCTTCATATTTTTTCACAATGTCTCCCAGGCTCATGACTTCTGCATTGCATCCGTCAATCTGCAGTTTGTTATAATCCAGCAGAAACGTAAGGTTATCAAGCTTATAATGAGCCGCAGCCATGGCTGCCTCCCACACTAGCCCTTCCTGACACTCTCCATCCCCAAGGATTGCATATACGTGATAGGATGCGTCTCCATGTTTGGCAGCCAGAGCCAGGCCCATTGCCAAAGATGCCCCCTGGCCTAAAGAACCGGTGTTCATATCAACTCCCGGAGTCTTTGTGCAATCCGGATGTCCCTGCAAGTGGCTGTCAATCTGTCTTAAGCCCGCTAAATCCTCCTTGGGAAAATATCCTAAATCCGCCAGTACCGCATACAATGCAGGGCATGCATGGCCTTTGCTCAATACCAGACGATCTCTGTCCGGTTTATCCGGATCCTTTGGATCCACATTCATCACTTCATAATAGAGTGCCATCAGCATCTCAACACAGGATAAGGATCCTCCCGGATGCCCGGACTGACAGGCAAATAACATTTTAAGAATTTCAGCCCGCAGTTCTTTTGCTTTCTTATTGTACTGCATTTGTTTTCCTCCTTATATATAACTCAGCCTTTTACGGCCCCTGCTGTTAACCCTTCCACTAACCGCTTCTGTGCAAAAAAGAACATGATGCATACCGGAATAATGGTTATGATGCCTCCTGCTGTCAGCAAATCCCACTGAACCCCTAATTGTCCGATCAGACTTTTTAAAGCGACCGGAATGGTACGCGTCTCTGTATTGGTAAACATCACAGCAAATGTGTATTCATTCCATGATGTCATAAATATATAAACCCCTGTAGCCACCATACAAGGTCCCAGTATGGGAAGAATGATCTTCACAAACGCAACGCCCCTGTTGCAGCCATCTACCAGGGCTGCTTCTTCCAGGGACATGGGAAGGTCATTTAAAAATCCCAACAGCAGCCATACGGAAAATGGAATGGTAAAGGTGGTATAAGATAATACAAGGGAAGCAGGCGTGAACAAAAGTCCCATCTTGCGCATAATGGAATACAGCGGAATCAGCAGCAATACCGTAGGAAACATATTGTTGCAGAGGAACGTGCACATGAGAATCTTTCTGCCTGCAAACTGGTATCTGGAAAAGGCATAAGCCGCAAGCGTGGATGCAGTCAAGGATACAAGAGTTGTTGTTGCAGCCACCACAAAGCTGTTCTTTATAGCCGCCAGGAAATTAACCGTAGTGGTAAAAAGCTTCCGGTAGGATTCAAAGGTGATGGCTCTGGGCAGGTAGGTAACTACCATACCGTACAGCTCATCCTGGGGTTTCAAGGATGTGACAAGAGTCCAATAGAACGGGAACAAAATAAAGATAAGCATTACAATCAGCGGCAGATACACACACAGAATCCGTTTGATATCATGTTGTTTCTTCATCCTTTACGCCTCCCCTTTAAAGTTCATTTTTAAGTACGGGATTGCAGCAAACAAAAGCAGTACTGCCAGCAATAACGCCATTGCAGATGCATAACCCAGATTCAGTGCATTTCCCTTGTTGAATATATAAACACTGAGCGTCTGGGTGGAATAGGCCGGCCCGCCTTCCGTCATGTTAAAAATTACATCCACTGAATTGGCAACCCAGATGACACGAAGCAGTGCCGTAACAAAAATCGTATTCTTAATGGATGGAATGGTTATATAAAAAAGTTTCTGCCACGCTGCTGCTCCGTCTATGCTGGAAGCTTCATATATTTCCGAGGATACGCCCTGCAGAGCTGCCAGAAGCATAAGCGCAAAAAACGGTATCCCCTGCCAGATGATGGTCACGATGACGCTGGGAAATGCGGTTGACACCTGGGACAGGAAAGGAATTTTATCCGAAATAACATGAAGCTTTAAAAGCAGATCATTCAGAACACCAAAGTTGCCATCATAAATCCACCGCCACATCAACCCGATCAAAACTCCAGGCGTTACCCAGGGTATCATGCTGACCGCTCTCACCATTCCCCTTCCGGAAAAATCCTGATTTAAGAGGAGGGCCAGAATGAATCCAAACAAAAACTGAAAACCAACTCCGCATACCACCCATAAAATGGTTCGAATAAGAGCTCCCCAGAACAGCGGGTCCTTACAAGCAGAGGCATAATTGGTCAGCCCATGAAACGCAATCTCTTTCGGCCTTCGAAGATCATAGCTCTGAAAGCTCATAAGAATTGCATTCATAACCGGTATAAACACCACGCACAGAATGATAATCACTGCCGGAGCCACCAGTACATACGGCCATATGGTCCGTTTTTTAACCATCGATAATTCTCCCTCCCAACCGGAAGGGGCCGCCTTTTTGCAGCCCCCTCACTTATCGATTCCTTATTGATATAATCCGGCCTGTAAAGTCTTCATGCACTCTTCGGCAGATATGCCGCCGGTCAGTGCCTGAGAAACGGTATTGGGCCACAGCGTGGAAATCCATTCTGTCGTTGTATCAAGAATCGGAATGATACCTGCAAACTTCTGTCCATCAATGGAGGCTTTCATAAAGCGGTTATTCTGGAAAAAGTCAGTCTCCTGGACACTTTTACTTACCGGAACATTTCCAGTTCCCTCACACCACATTTTCTGGCCTTCTCCTGCTGCCAGATAGGATACCCACTCAAAGGCTGCCTCTTTGTTTTCACAGGATTCAAATATAACCGTTTCCGTATCTCCCATTGATGTCCATTGACCCTTACCTGCCGGGAATGCAAATGCAGATACATCATCTCCCAGCAGCTTTTCCATATCCTTGCTGGATCCAGTATGATGAATGGTCATAGCCGTCAGCCCTGACTGGAAATTGGCAATGATCTCACTGAATCCGTCACTGGTTGCTGTAGGAGGAACATAGCCTTTCTTATAAACATCAATGAAATCCTGCATGCCTTGTACCGCCTCAGGTGTTGTTAAGTCCTCAAAGCTGCCGCCCCGTCCATATACAAAGCTGCCCCATGGCTCCTGACCGCCTTTTGCGCCTCTCATGCCAAAGCCGTATACGTCAGTCTTTCCATCCCCATTGGTATCCATGGTGCATGTTTCTATAGCCTGTAAGAATTCTTCATAGGTCTTCGGTACCTCTATCCCTGCCTGTTTAAAGATGGAGGGCCTGTAATATACATACAGAACCTGGATGTTCCATGGCATGACATAGATTCGCTCCATGTCTCCGGCCTTTTTCATAATTTCATAAATGTTATCATCAATCTCATCTTTTTTATCCCAGACATCGATCATTGGTGTTAAGTCAGCCAACAGATCGTTGTTTACAAATAATGGTGTGGAGGTGAGCTTCCATGTGGCGCAGTCAATATCTCCGCCTCCCATTTTAGCGTTAAACAGATTCTCTGAATATGCGCCTCCATCCCACGGACTTTCTTCTCCCACGACGGTAATTCCTTTGCCGTTTTCATCATTAAACTTCTTGATAATATCCTGCATGAGCTGGGAATAATCCGTATTATCAGCCCAATAACGAAATTTTATGGTACATGGTTTTATCTCTCCGGAAGGAGCCTGTCCTTCCTTTGCCGATGCGGTCTGCGTACCTGCTGCTGTGGTCTGCGCACCTGCTTCTGTGGTCTCCGCACCTGCCGCCGTGACTTCTTTGCTGCCTGAAGAACAGCCTGCCAACGCTCCCCCGGCCATAAGAACCGCCAGGACCACTGCCATTGTTTTCTTTCCAATCAATCTTTTTTTCATTTTTTCCCTTCCCTTTCCCTGACATCATTTAGTGTTTCCCATACATGCCGTTCGGCAAGAAATTTGGCTTCCATATAATTACCGTCGGCAATTGCTTGATAAATACCTTTATGGCTTCGTTTTGCCCGTTTGAAGCTCTCCAGGTCATTATGGGTTTCTACATGGCTCCGCCGGATGGATTCATTGATTATGGGGACCACCCGAATAAGCACTTCATTATGGGTGCATTCTGCCACTGCCGTATGGAACTGAACATCCATCTCTGCCGTAGCGGTGCTGTTGATCTGAATCTGGTCCATCTCCGCTACCAGTCTCTCAAGGTTCTTAATGTCCTGAGGTGTGGCTCTTTGAACCGCCAGTCCCGCGATCTGAGGTTCAATTAACATCCGGGTTTCAAACAGATTCTGAATAAGATACTTCTGATCCGTAAAATGCAGCCCAAGGGGATCCTCCCCGATCCCTGTTCCTGCACTGACAAAGGTTCCGCTCCCCTGGCGGATGACAACTACATTTTCAGCCCTTAAATACTTCATTGCTTCTCTCAAGGTAGAACGGCTGACTCCAAACACCTCTGACAGTTCCTTCTCTGTAGGCAGCCGGTCTCCCGGCTTCATCTCCTTTTGGATAATCATGGTTTTTACCTTTTGAGCCGTAGCCATTGGGAGAACATCTATATTCTGCATCTTATCCACACTCCTTCTCATACCTCCTCCTTTCTACAAATCAATTTGTATAAATTGCATACAAATAAATCATTATGTTATATCTATTTAGTTATTATTATCTTTCATCTGTCCTAATGTTAGCATAACATATGATGTATGTAAATAGAGTTTTTATATATATTTGAATTATTATTATAAAATCACAATTTATCCCTATATATTTTATGCATATTAAACAAATGTCAGCAATAATTCATCATACCTTTCATATGCTTATCATACCAATTGGTATGTTGTTTTTGTACTTAAACAATATAAAGAAGATCTGCCATAAATTTTAAAGCTGAATTGAAAAAGTAAATTCCACAATTACAAAGAGTGCGGAAGTTACTCTTGCATAAATGTATACTATATCTGTGATGTATGTAAAAGGAGGACCCCTATAGAAAACGAAAAAACAGATATTGGAAACACCTTACTCTTCGGGGCAGATATGACATAGAAGACTTGCGGACCGCTGGCTTCCTGACAGAAGGCCACATTAGAAAGAATTATAAGTACATACGCAAAATAATTAAATGATCAACTGCCGGACGGCTATACTCAGCAAAGCATGACGACACTGACCAATTACATCAACAGTACAGCAAGAGCCAGTTTAAATGGCCGTAATCCATTTAAACTGGCTCAGTACACAGTACGATTATTCACCCTTATGAATTGGAAGGAATATTCACCCATTGCTGCTTCTGATTGCTTTCAAAGATTTTACTGCACAATACCATTTCGTGGAGTCCATCCTCAAAGGTGGCATACTCACCGATGACTTTAGGATTGTCAATGCTGTTATACACATTGGCAAAGCACTGCTTAAAGGCGTCGGGAAAGCCCTCCAGATGACCGAAAGGATAGGCAATCAGAGGCCTGGTATTGGAATGAACCGTAGCGATGCCTTTTTCCATCACCTGGTTGTAGCTGTCCCGCTGGCCGATGGTCAGCTGATTGCAGACTTCACTGTTCCACTCCGCAGATTTCCTGTAGCCGCCTACCAATAAGTCGATTGCCACGGATTTGCCTGCGATTACTTGGGAAAAGAAAGCGCTTCCCTTTGCGCCGTTGCTGAACCGGAACATAACACTGGCATTATCTTCTGTATCAATGGCAATGTCCTCATAATCTTCCTCTGCGAATTTTTCTTTCGAAAAGGCAATTACATGTCCCTTTGGTTTTTTGCGGGTAGGATGAATCGTCGAAAAATCTGCATTTACTGCAACGATTTTTTGCCCTGTCACATATTCGGCCAGATCCATCCAATGAGATCCGATGTCGGCAACAGCGCGTGTGCTGCCGGATTCGGAAGAATTCAGACGCCAGCTGTAATCGGTCTCGTACAAAAGCCAGTCCTGGGTATAGCTTCCGGTAATAGAGAAAATTTCACCTAATTCACCGTCCTGAATTACATTTTTTAAATGGTTGTTCATAGGATAGAAGCGGTTGTGAAAATTGATGGCCGCAATTAATCCGGTTTCCCTGGCTTTTGCTGTCAGTGCCTGGGCTTCTTCTATGGATACGCACATGGGCTTTTCGCAGATAATGTGAACTCCGTGGTCCATGGCGTACATTGCGATTTCAAAATGAGTATTATTGGGAGTGCAGATATGTAACACATCCAGTTTCATGGTATCAATCATCTGCCTGTAGTCAGTAAAATACTGCGGGACATTTAAGGACTCAGCCGCTTCTTTTGCGCTGATTGTATCAGCAAGAGCCACGACTTCAACGTTTCCAAGACGCCTTACGGTTTCAACATGGACTCGTCCGATAAAGCCGGTTCCAACAACTCCCATTCTGTAAATTTTCATATTCGATTCCTTCTTTCCTTATTGGGTTGTGATTTGTATGGATAAAAAGCCATCATAATAATCCTTCCATAGAGCAGGCTCCTGAGGCAGATATTCACGGCAGGGAAAAGCCTCCTTTACCAGAGCCCGTCCTTCCTCCACGGACCGGATCTGTCCGTCAGCCATGAGCTGCATCATGATATTGCCGATGGCAGTGGCCTCTGCCGGACCGGCATATACGGGAAGGCCGCAGGCATTTGCAGTGAATTGGCACATCAGCTTGCTTTGGGCGCCGCCGCCCACAATATGGATGCCGGTAAATGCTTTCCCAGTATGTTTTTCCAGCAGCTGTAAATTCCATCGGTATTTACAGGCCAGGCTTTCGTAGACACACCGCACCATTTCTCCCAGGTTGAGGTGTACGTCCCCATACCGTTTCCGGCAATTGCTCTGGATTTTCTCCGGCATATTTTCCGGAGAGAAAAAAACTTCCGCATCTACATCAATGACATATTGAAAGGGGTTAGCCAAAGCAGCCATTTCCTCCAGCTGTGAATAGGAATAATCGGTTCCCCGTTCCCGGTAATAGGCTCTGATCTGCTGAATGATCCAGGTGCCCATGACATTGCGCAGAATCCGGTGATGACCATGGTAACTGCCTTCATTTGCAATATTGTATTGAAAGCCATACTCATTGATGATGGGAAGCTCCGTCTCGGTACCGATCAGAGCCCAGGTCCCGCAACTGATCATGGCGTGGTCCTGGCCGGCCTGGGCGGCCAGAAAGGCGGAGGCAGTATCGTGTTCGCATACGGCGGCGATCTGAAAGCCTTTGGTGTTTAGCTGGGCATTGAATTCTTCCGTAGTTTTGCCTATCATATTTCCCGGATAGGAAATATCCGCAAAAATATGAGAAGGGATTTGGTAACGGTCTAAAATGACCGGACTCCAGGATCGGAGGTCATAGTCATACAGCTGACTGACGGAAGCCAGTGTGTATTCGGTTTGCTGCCGTCCGGAAAGGAAATATATCAGAAGATCCGGTATGAAAAGCAATTTGTTCCCTTCCTGATAATAATAGGACTGTTTTTCAAAATACATGGAAGCAAGCTGCATCAGTGTATTGAACCTGGCATTCTGGTTTCCGTTTACACGGTACAGCTCTGAGGGAGACATGACACGGTATATTTCCCCGGCATGTTTCACCGTCCGGTCATCCCGGTAGCAGTGAACCTGAGAAAGCAGCTCTCCTGTTGGCGAAACAAAGGCATAGTCATTGCAGAAACTGTCGATGCCAAGTGACCGTATGTCATCCCCCGTAATATTTACCGCAATGCGCAGGCCATGAACCAGCTCCCGGTAAATTTCAAGTATATTCCAGTACAGGCCTCCGGAGAGTGATACGGGGCCGTGTCCGAACTGGTGCAGGACCCGGATGGACAGGTGGTGATCCTCGTAGCTGCCAAGTACTATTTTGCCGCCGCTCCCGCCTAAATCAAATGCAACGTAATTCATAATGCTCCTCCTGGTGAAGATTGTTATTTTGCTGCAAGAACCTCCACATTGGAATATTTTAAATAAGCCAGCTGGGCTAAATCCGTTTTGCTATCCGTTATAATATAATCAATTTCGGATAGGTCCATTAGATAAACCTGACCAACCTGATTGAATTTGGTGTAGTCGGCTAATAAGTATTTGGTCTGGGAATGGAGAAGCAGAGCTTTTTTTATATCGATTTCGTGGATTCCGGAATCGGTTATGTGGTTGCTGCTGTTAATTCCCGTGCACGAGAAAAATGCTTTATTTGGATAATAGTGTGCAGCGTTTTCAATTGCAATATTCCCATAAATGGACAGGTTTGAATTTTTGAAAATTCCGCCCAGGCATACAACGGTATGATTTGGGTTTAGGTTTTTGGAGCATTCAAGCAGAAAAGATATGGAATTTGTTATAAAGGTGACTAAAATATCCGGAGGTATATATTTGTACAGAGATAAACAGGTGGAGCTGTTATCAATGAAAATTGTATCTCCGTCCTGAATGACCGAAGCAGCAGCTTTGCAGATCAGCCGTTTTTCCTCCACATTCTGAATGTTCCGGACCTGTATGGGTGATTCATAATTCTTCCTGTGATTAGGGAACGATGCCCACTGTAAGACAGCTCCGCCGTGAGTGCGTTTCAAAGCACCGGATTCTTCCAGCTCACATAAGTCCCTACGTATAGTTTCCCTGGAGATATGGAAGGATTGGGCTAATTCCGCTACAGTAACACTGCCATTGCTTTTTAGCCGATACATAATTTCCGATTGACGTTCCAAATTGTACATACCGTTAACCCTTTGCTGTTAGTATAAAGCTTTATTCCTTTCCGATCAAGCTGCCGGTGATCGAACAGAATGCATCGCATTCAATCCGCTCCAGCATACTGTAAGCCAAATAAATATCCGGACCGGATACAACCACGCCATGAAGGGGAAGGATTACGCCGATGGGCTTTTTCATGGCCAATTCCCGGTGATCTTCGAAATACTGGTAAACATTCATGGAAAGCTCAGGTGTATAGGCTTTGGTGTACTCAATACAGCCCACATAGCCTCTGCCCATGGTTGCTTCCGTCAGATTGGGGATAGGAGCGGATTTTGCCACAAACGGCATACAGTAAAAGGGATGGGCATGTATGGTGCATCCGATTTCTTTGAAATTTTTTAAAATAAGAACATGCATCAGGCCTTCCCTGGAAAGCTTTCCCGTACCTTCCAGGATGTTCTCCTCGTAGTCAATCAGAAGGAAATCCTCCGGCCTTAAGTCACAGTGCTTCTGTTCCGACATCAGGGACGGACTGATCAGAACCCGGTTTTCATCTGCCCGTACGGCAAAATTACCGCCTGCGGCGTTGGTTAAACGACGTTCCCACATTAATTTGGCAACCTTGCACATTTCTTCACGCAATTCGATATAGGATAAATTACTCAATGTTAACACTCCTTTTCTTATCATGTAATTTCCGTTATTTGTACCTGTGATTCCAATTCCTTTGCCCGGTTTAAATCGAAGCCAACCGAGGACGAGGATTCCGCTGTGGCGGCAGAAATTGCCGTGGCCAGACGTAATGTATCGGAAAATGAATAATTTTGCTGCAAGCCATAAATAATTCCAGACAGGAAGCAATCTCCGCAGCCTATGGTATTTTTAACCGCAATCTTAGGCGGCTGTACCCGGTAAATTCCTTCCGGTGTTTTTACAATGGAGCCGTTTCCGCCCAAAGAGACTGCTATGACGGGAATGCGGTACTTTTCCAGGGACTGAATGGCATGGATGATTTTTTCATCCGTATCCAGCGTTTCATTGCAGAGGCTGGACAGCTCATCCAGATTGGGCTTGATTAAATAGGGGGATTCCTGAATGCACTGTCTTAAGGTCTCTCCGCTGGTATCCAGAAAGACTTTTAAGTCTTTGTGCTTCAGCCTCCGGATTATGGTGTTGTATATGGCAGAATCCGGACAATTGGTTGCGTCACCGGACAGAACAAGATAGTCTCCATCGTCTATCTGACTGATCATGTTCCGGATCAGCTGGTCAAGCTCCATCTGCTTCAGCAATACGCCCCTGGAAGCTAAGGTTGAGCAGTGGCCGTTCTCTTCTATAATTAAATAGTTGGTCCGGCTGTCCGTATCAGCAGTCTCATCCATGATAAAATTAGTAAGGATTCTGTGCTCATTCAATAAATGAATGATTTTTTTTCCTGTGGGACCATGGGCGATTCCAAAAGCAGCACTGTCCAGACCGAGAAGTTTCAGATTAATGGAAACATGAGTTCCTTTGCCGCCAATGGTGTCATCGGAATACTGCAATCGGTTGGTTATGTCTTTTTGGAAATGTTCTAAATACAGAAGCTTGTCTATGGCAGGATTTAAAGTTACGGTATGTATCATTTCTTAGGTATACTCCTTTCCCTGATGTATTTTTGCTGGAGTGTGTGTTTTTGACCGTAATATTTGCGTATACGATTAAAAAATAAAGAAATCATTTAACTCCAACCACATAGTAACACGAAACGGGCATAAACGCAACATTAATTTTGATTATCTTTTAAAACACACAAAAACGGTTACTCTAATTTGTGCAAATATGACAAAAAATAATGATATTGAAAATTTTTATTGAAATAAACGTAAATACATGATATATTACACACATAAACAAAAACAAACGCACAAATGCAAATAGGAGGACGATATGGATTACAAAAAAACATTACTAGAACCAATTAAAATAGGAGACCGGATAGCACCTAACCGTTTTTTTATTCAGGCAATGGAATGTAATTCGGAAGATGAAACGGGCAATCCCTCGGAGGAGACGACAGAAAGATACTGCAATCTGGCAAGAGGAGAGGCCGGTCTTATTTCCTTGGAAGCGATTACGGTGACCAGAGAAAGCCGTGCCAGAGATAATCAGCTGACAATCATGCCTAAGAATGAGAAACCCTTAACCGCTTTTGTTGAAAAGGTTCATGCAGCCAATCCTGAATCCCTGTTTATATTTCAGCTGACACATTCAGGGGAAATATCCAATCCGGCATTTTCCAAACGGGTGACACCCAATCCTCTTCCGGGATACGGCGGAGAGCTTCTGACAGAAAAGGATGTTGAAAAGATCATGGACAGCTTTGTGACTGCGGCCAAGATTGCCTATAACGCCGGAGCAGATGGCATCGATATGAAATTATCCCATGGATACTTAGGCTGCCAGATGATTCGTCCCCACAACAGCAGGGACTGGAAATACGGCGGAAGTTGGGAGAACCGGAGCCGGTTTGCTTTTGAATTAATTGAGAGGATCCGAAAAGAAATACCGGACCAGAAGTTCCTGGTGGGATCGAAAATATCTGCCTGGGAAGGCTTTCCGGGAGGCTTTGGTACAGACGGCCCCGGTTCGCCGATCATGGACTTAACGGAACCCCTGGCTCTGATCAAGGGCTTAGAAGAGAGAGGGGCAAACTTTATTATTCAATCTGCAGGCAGTCCGTCCATTACCATCAGCCTGACGCAGGTGGACAGACACATTCCATACTATGCTTATCTGCATCAGTATTGGGCAAAGGAGTTCCGAAAGGTGCTCAAACCGGAAACCGTAGTCATAGGCTCCAATTTCTCTCCTTACCGGAATGGAAAAAATGACTTGTGTGCAGTAACACCGGAGGAGAGCAATCTTCTCAATTACGGTGCCTGGTGTGTTGAAAATCATGTGACGGATATGATTGGCCTGGGTAGACAGTCATTTGCTGATCCGTTTTTACCGAAAAAGCTCAGGGAAGGGAAAGAAGAGGAAATCAAGTTCTGTCTTCTCTGCGACAAATGTCTGGAACTGCTGATCCAGCAGAGCAAAGTAGGATGCTGCGCCTATGATAAGGCGGCTCATGAGGAACTGGTCAGAACGCGTAAGGAGAAAGGTAACTTAAGGACTCATCATACCTAATGTGGTGATCAAATAAATTTTAACTTATTGGAGGAGGAACAATGGTAAAAAAACTAGGAGTGCTTTTCATGACAGTGGTCCTGCTGGGAAGCATGGTTGTTGGGTGCGGACAAAACACATCCAAAAGTGGCAGCAATGATGGAAAAGAGAGTTCAAACACAGCAGTCACCAGTAAAGAGGATCAGACTTCGGCAAGTGCAGCGGAGAAAACTGCCGGCCTGATCGGTATTGCCCTTCCCGCGGCTGACCACGGCTGGGTTGCGGGAACTATTTACTATGCGGAACAGAAATGTAAGAGTCTGGGGCTTGATGAGGGAAGCGGCTATAAAATAGTGACTTCCGCCAATGTAAATGAACAGGCGAATCAGATTGATGAATTGATTGCCCAGAAATGTTCCGCAATTGTTCTGCTGCCTCATAATGATGAAGTATCAATAGCGGCACAAAAAATAATTGATGCAGGAATCAAGCTGATCGTATTTGACCGTAAGGTTACAGGCGATTATACCGCTTATGTTGCCGGAAATAATGCCGGCATCGGTACGAATGGGGCAAAATACCTGGGCGATAAACTGGGCGGAACGGGTATCGTTGCGGTCATGTCTGCTCCCAGTGTTGGCTCTGTCAGTGTAGAACGGACCGAAGCCTTTGAAAAGGAAATGGCGGCAGCCTATCCGGATATTCAGATGATTAAAGTTTCTGCCTCCGGGTTTACTCAGGAAGCCGGTTTGTCCATGGCTACGGACATGCTGGTGGCAAATCCTCAGATCGATGCGGTATTCTCCATTGATGATGAGCCGTCTCTAGGGATTCTCCAGGCGGTCAAGGATGCCAACCGGACCGATGTGAAGTACATATCCGGGGGAGGAGGCGCTCAGTCCTGGTATTCCAAGATTCAGAAGGAAACCGGTATCAACTGCTTTACGGAAACCTACAGTCCTTCCATGATCAGTGATGCCATTCAGGCGGCAAAGGATATTCTGGACGGGAAATACGTACCAAAGGATACCATCATTGAGCCGTCCACTGTTGACTTAAGCAATGTTGCAGATTTTGTGAATTCAGATTCCCCATATTGATGAAAGAATAAGAGTGCAAAAAAGCAGGCTGTTGTATTTTCGGTAAGATGTACGGCAGCCCTGCTTTCAACAGGAGTGAGTGTTATGAGCGAATACATAATCAAAATGTGCGGTATTGAAAAAGCGTTTGGAGCAAACTGTGTGCTGCATCACGTGGATTTTTCTTTGAAAAAAGGCAGCATTCATGCCTTGCTTGGGGAAAACGGAACTGGAAAGACGACGTTAATGAATATTCTGGGCGGGGTAATTCCAGGGGATGCAGGGGAAATTGCAATTGATGGAGCTGTCAATAAAATTGGAGACCGAATGCATGGGAATCTGAATGAGATTGCATTTATTCATCAGGAACTGACTCTGATCAATGATTTAAACATTTATGAAAATCTGTTTTTGGGCCGTGAACTGAAAAAGGGCGGCCGGTTGGACAAAAAAAGTATGTATGACCAGGCGGCGGAAATCCTGGGCAGAATGAAGATCGATCTGGATCCGGCTGCAAGAGTGGAGGATATCAATGCCTCATATAAGCAGATTGTAGAAATAGCAAGGGCATTGATGAAAAATTCGAAAGTTATCATTATGGATGAACCTACCACATCACTGACCAATGTGGAAATTGCCCATGTGTTTCATATCATGAAGGAATTGAAATCACAGGGAATCAGTTTCGTATTTATTTCCCATAAATTAAACGAAGTAATGGAAATCTGTGATTCGTATACGGTAATGAGAGATGGCTGTGTAGTCAGCAGCGGAGCTGTTGGACCTGATGTTTCGGAGCAGCTCCTGGCAAAGTATATGGTTGGTAAAGAACTGTCCTATAATGATTTATATATGGAAAGAGAAATCGGCCCGGACATCCTGCAGGTACAAAATTTATCCAGAGCCTCAGAATTTACAAATATTAATTTTCATGTGGGCCAGGGCGAAATTGTGGGATTTACGGGACTGCTGGGAGACGGCAGATACGAGGTCTTTCATACTGTGTATGGCTGTAATAAGCAGTATACAGGGGATATTTTTATACGTGATTCCAAGTATAAAATGGACAGTACAGTAAAAGCTAAGAAGCTGAAGATTTCTTATTTGCCAAGAAACAGAAAAGAGAACGGCATTATTAAGGATTTAAGCATTGCCCATAATTTGTCCATATCCATCATAAAAAAGCTGCAGAAGCACCTCTTTATTGAAAAGAAGAAAGAGAAACAATTCAATCAGGATTATGTGGAGAAGTTAAATATCAAACTGAATCATTTAAATGATCTGATAGTAAGTCTTTCCGGCGGAAATCAACAGAAGGTTATTCTGGCCAGGGCACTGAGCTCCAACCCGGATCTGGTCATCCTGGATAATCCAACACAGGGCGTGGATATCGGAGCAAAGCTGGAGATATACGGAATTATCATGCAGCTTGCCAAAGAAGGAATGAGCTTTGTTGTTCTTTCCAGTGAGGCCCAGGAAGTGCTCATGCTGTGTGACCGGATTTATGTGATGTATCACGGGGAAATACGAAAGGAATTCCCGCGGGAAGAAGCGAATGAGGAGAATATTATGATTGTTGCCACAGGCGGCAAGCTATAATGAAGATGGAAAGGTGGTATACAATGAAAGGAACTGGTTCATCAAGAGACTGGAAAAAGGCAGCCAGCAACAACAGCGCTCTGATTGCATTTGTTGTTCTGTTTCTTTTGGCGGTGTCATTGAAAGGGACAATGTTTCTGTCCTGGAACAACATTATTAATATTTTAAGAAACAACTCGATTATTGGAATCATCGCTCTGGGCATGACTCTGATCATTATTACCGGAGGAATCGATTTATCCGTAGGGTCCCAGCTTGCTATGATCGGGTTTGTGGCAATTAAGGTACTTAATACGACCCAAAGCATTGTGCTGACAATTCTGGTATCCGTGGCAACAGCAATCGTTTTCGGCTTTTTAACCGGAGTTCTGGTGGCAAAGTTCAGAATTCCAGCCTTTATCACTACCCTGGGGACGATGACCATGTACCGGTCCATATCCCAATATCTTCTCAATGGGGGAGGCGTTATGGCCAGCGGAGAAAAAATGGATGCCTACATAAAAATATCCAATACCAATTTATTCGGCAAAATCCCCATGCCCATCATTTACTGGGTGATCTGTGTGGTCATCATCCATCTGCTGGTCAACCATACCGGAATAGGAAGACATATTTACGCAGTGGGAAGCAATGAGAAAGCTACGTTATTGTCGGGAGTATGTGTCAGTAAGGTGAAGTATTTTGTGTACACAGTATCTGCAGTTTTAGTTGCCGTTGCCACCATAGTGGAAACCTCCCGACTGGGGAGCATCAATTCCTCGTCTTCCGGCTCCAGCTATGAAATGGATGCCATTGCGGCAGCCGTCATCGGCGGAACAAGCATGTCCGGTGGCAAGGGGAAGATCCTGTTTACGGTTTTCGGCACACTGACCCTGGGCATTATCAATAATATGATGAATCTGCTGGGCGTAAATGCATTTTTAGTCGGTGCGGTAAAAGGGGCGATTATCATTGTGGCAGTTCTTTTACAGACCAGATTGAATAAGGAATAAGGACGGAACATGGATCATGATACAGTGATCAGTTCCACGCCGTAGTTGGCGAGATAGCTGCAGTTGCTTCTGTCTGCCTGGCTGTCTGTAATGATATAGTCTATATTGTTAAAAGAAGATAAAAAGATCTGTCCGTCTTTCTCGAATTTGCTGTGGTCTGCCAATACAAACACCTGGTTAGACAATTCAATCATCAGCTTCTTGGTCTCCAGCTCCTGGATGCTGGAATCAGTGATCATACGGTTGGCAGAGATTCCCGAGCAGGAAAGAAACGCTTTATTGGGATAATATACCTTGGCATTATCCAGTGACATATTGCCGTAGATGGATAAGTTGGAGCTTTTGAATATGCCTCCCAGGCATATGTACATATGGTTCTGGTTATTCAATTTAGCGGCTTCCAGTAAGAACTGTATGGAATTGGTTATGAATGTCACTGGTATATTGGCGGGGACATACTGTGCTAAATAGGCAGTTGTAGAACTATTGTCCACAAAAATGGTATCCTCCGGTTGGATATAGGAGGCCGCCAGCTTGCAGATGGCCTGTTTTTCCTGAAAGCGGCGTATTCCCCGGACGGATACAGGATATTTATCCTGCATGGCGGCACTGCTTGTTTTGGGTTCCACGGGCATGGCACCGCCATGGGTCCGGATCAGGACTCCTTCCCGCTCCAAATCCCGGAGATCCCGGCGGATTGTTTCCTTTGATGTCTGAAATTGTGCGGCTAATTCGGCAACATTCACATTTTTGTGTGTTTCCAACAAATTTATGATTTCTGATTTTCGTTCTATATTATACATGGCGCCTCCGGTTTCTTGATATGAAAATACTTGATTAAGCTCATAATATCAATTGTTCCGGGGATAGTCAATACATATTGTGATAATAAAAGTTGATTTATAACAGAAATAATTATACAATAACAGAAACAAACGGGCATAAAAAGAGGAAGTAAACAAATAGCAAGGAAACGATAATATTGAGGAGGTAGCAATATGAAACTGGGATTTTTTTCTGCCAATTTTAGTGAGAAACCGTTGGAGGAGGTAGTGAAGCTTGTATCGTCCTATGGCTATGAAACTCTGGAGATCCCTGCTTATGAAGGCAATGGACAACTGGAGACAAAGGACGTTATAAAAGGCAATGCCGCTTCCGATGTCCGGAAAATGGTTCAGAGCTATGGAATGTCCATACAGGCATTAAGCAATCATGCCGATTCATTTCTGATTATGGGACCTACCGGCAAGGAAACAGACTTCATTTACAAGGGGACCCCGGAAGAGAAGATCAAGCATGGAACCGAAAGTCTGATACGCACGGCCCAGGCAGCCAATGCCCTGGAGGTGCCCATTGTAGTCGGATATCCGGGAGTGGAAAACTGGGGCAGATTTTTCTTCTTTCCCTATGGAGAGGGCTGGAAAGAATACGAAGAACAGTTTGCGGAGCGTTTTACGCCGATTCTGGATAAGTTTCAGGAATATGGAGTGAAATTTGCCATTGAGATTCATCCAAACAGTTTTGTATATGATATCTACACGGCCGAAAAGGCGTTGGAGCTGGTAAACTATCATCCGGCACTGGGATATAATTTTGATCCGGCCAATATTATGTATCTGATGATCGATCCAGCCATTGTAATCGACCGACTGAAAGACAGGATTTTTCATGTGCATGCAAAGGATGCGGAGCTGGCCTCCCATAACCTTCCTACAGGAGGAACCCTGATGCATGGAGATATGTCGGCATTAAACCATACCTACCGGTTCCGGATCCCGGGCTGGGGACAGGTGGAATGGAAACGGGTCATTACGGAGCTTTCCATGGTGGGCTACAACGGTTCTTTAAGCTATGAACATGAGGATGTTACCATGAGCAGAATGGACGGAGTGGAAAAAGTAGCTCAGTACTTAAAGCCCCTCATTATCAAAAATCCCTATGAGGGAAGAACGGACAAATTATTTAGCAAAGAATAGGGGAATTAAAACACATGTTTTATGTATTTTTTATTTCGGTCACACTCTAGGAAATGCACCCAACGTAGTAAAAAAATTGATGGTATTCCGAGAGCTTTGTCCGAAACCAGTGCCTGACGCCTTCTTTAGCATATGCCAGTATGCAGAAAGATAGGCTTCAGGCTCCTTCCCTTTGCAGAATATAGACATTTTAACTTTCCCTTTTCTGCTGTTGGGTAACTGGGCTGCCGGAACCCAGTTGCAGACAGCAGGCGTTCTACTGAATTGACCTTTTTGCGGTGCTCATAGAGCTGGTCATCAATAGCAGTTAAAAGGCAGCTTCTGGCTGCCAGAATACCATAAGTCATGTCAGCGACAAACTTTCTGTCAGGTTTAAAGAACAAGCCTATGGGTATACCTAACAGTCCATCAGCTTGCAGGCTGCCACGCCCACAATAGTTGAAATTAAAGTGGCAATAAGCGCCGGTCCCACCACGGCCATTGGATTGAGACTGCCGTACTGGCTTCTGTAGGCGATCATATTAACCGGTATTAACTGCAGGGAAGAAATATTAATGATAAGAAAGGTGCACATCTCATTATTTGCAGTCCCTTCCGGAACCGGCTTAAGGGAATATTTCCCGGAAACTTCTCCTTTTCTCCGCTTCTCCTCCAGTTCCTTTAAGGCCTCCATGGCCTTAAGCCCTGCCGGTGTAGCTGCCCAGCCAAGCCCCAGAATATTGGCGATGATATTGGTCGATATGTATTCAAGCGCCGGGTGATCATCCGGAATCCGGGGAAAAAGGAAACGGAGTATGGGGCTCATTTTCTGGGACATCCGTTCGATCAGCCCTGATTTCCGCCCAACCTCCATGATGCCGCTCCAGAAGGACATGATTCCCAGCATGGTGATGCATAACATAACAGCTTCCTTTGCAGAGGTCAAAGCCCCGTCTGTCACCCCGTTTAAATTTCCATGGAAAGCCCCCCAAAGGACTCCCACCAGCATCATAAAGGCCCATAAATAATTCAGCATTGCTCTTTCCTCTTCTTAACAGCTTTCACTTCTTTCTTAATTCATCTTATTCCCTCCGAAATGACCTTATGTGTTTTCCATGTTACAAATTCAGGGTAAAGTAAAGCATCCTTTGACAATAACAAGCAGAGGATATTTACAACCATATGAAAAATACCGCAAAGCAACGGACTTTCCGTTGCTTTGCGGTATTCGAAGATCTTACGCATTTTCCCTGTCATTTGTCAGATTCAGCTTGTCCAGCACAAAGAACATTAAACCCATCAGCATTCCTACCACACATGCAAGTACCATACCTGATAACTGGATGCTTCCAAGCTTTACGGCAACACCGGAAAGTCCTGTTACAAAGATAACTGATGTCATGGCCATATTTCTGGATTTTCCGTAATCTACCTGTGCATCAACCAGAATACGAATACCTGAGGCTCCAATCATTCCATACAGTAAGAATGAAATTCCGCCGATTACGGGCCCTGGAATTGTGTTGATTAATGTTGTCATCTTTCCGATAAAAGAACAGATAACTGAGAGAACAGCTGCTCCCCCGATCACATAGACGCTGTATACCTTTGTCATTGCCATAACACCGATATTTTCCCCATATGTGGTTGTGGGCACAGAACCAACAAAACCGGAAAGTGTGGTTGATATATAATCACCCAGCAAAGAGCGGTGAAGTCCGGGATCTTTTATCAAATCTCTTTCCACTATCTTACTGGTTACAATCTGATGACCAATATGTTCTGAAGTTACGACCAGAAGCACCGGAAGAATAATGACAATTGCTTCCCATTTGAACTTTGGTGTTGAAAAATTAGGCAAGGACAACCATGCAGCCGCGCTGATCTCACCAAAATCTACAATACCGCATAAAAGTGCTGACACATAACCTACAATAATTGCAATCAGAATGGGGATAACAGATAAGAATTTTCTGAATACCACAGAACCAAGCACTGCTGTCAATAGAGTTACCAGAAAAACAATGACATTTCTCATATCAATCATTTCATCCTTAAGGCCTGCATTGGTTGCCGCTGTTCCAGCCAGCTCCAGTCCAATCAGCGCTACAACCGGTCCCATAGCCGCCGGAGGAAGAACGATATCAATCCAGTCAGAACCGAATTTATAAATAATCAGTGCCAGAACACAACCGCAAAGACCCACTGCTACAAACCCGCCCAGGGCATAATTATAGCCCCATTTGCTGATAACAATTCCTGCCGGTGCCAGGAACGCAAAACTGGAGCCAAGGTATGCCGGTGCTTTTCCCTTTGTTATGAAAATAAATAATAACGTTCCGATTCCATTCATGAACAGTACAACTGCCGGGTTGATTCCAAATATAAAAGGAACCAGGACTGACGCCCCGAACATTGCGAACATATGCTGGATACTTAAGGGCACCAGCAACTTAAATGGCACTTTTTCTTCCACCTGAATGATTTTCTTGCTTTCCATACAGCTCTCCATTTCTCTCTTAGTCTTCTTAATAATTTTTTATCTTTCCCATTATAGCACTACCTCTATTTTCACGCAACCACTTAAAAATCAGTCTTATCTGCCGAAGTACCGGAAAAAAGGCTGCAGCTCCAGTTTCTTTAAACCGGCAGCTTAGCAGCCCCTTTTATTCAGATACCCCACAACAAGCTGCGGGGTATCTGACCCGTGAGCAGTCGCCAAAGTCAAGCAAGCTTGGCCTTGGCTCGTTGCCTCCACGAGAATCAATTCTCACCAACCAGATCTTTCATAACCTCTTCTACGGTTTCCATCCTTGTTGCAAGATGAGCCTTGCTTCCACAAAAGATAAGCCCTTCCTCGGTCCGTCCTTCCGCAGAGTTCACCAAAGCCTTTGTAATGCAATAAGGAATGGTCTTCCTGTCGCATTTATCCAGACATTGATAACAATGCTCCAGTCGGAAAGGCGTCTCTCCCACTGCCTTTAAGAATGTATTTTTTATGGCCCTTCCAGGCATTCCCACCGGGCTTTTGGTAATGACGATATCCTCTTTTTTTGCATGAAGATACGCCTGCTTAAACTCTTCCGGGGCATCGCATTCCACGGTGGTCACAAAACGGGTCGCCACCTGGACGCCGTCGGCTCCCAGGGAGAGCTGGTGCATAACATCCTCATGGGAGTAAATGCCTCCTGCAGTCACCACAGGGATTACTTTATTGTACTTATCTCCATATTCCTTTACCAGCCGTATGATGCCTTTTACCTCTTCCTCATACTCCGCCTGCTTATAGGTGTGTTCCACATCCTCTGTATCCACTCCAAGGTTTTCTAAATCCTCTCTGGAAAATCCTAAGTGTCCTCCAGCCAATGGTCCCTCCACAACTACCAGGTCAGGTGCCCGATGGTATTTGCGGTCCCACATCTTGCAAATAACCATGGCAGACTTAACCGTTGATACAATGGGAGCTATCTTGGTCTTTAACACGATTCCGGCCTCTTCTGCAGCCTCTGCCACATATTCCGGCAGGCTTACAGGAAGCCCGGCTCCGGATATGATCAAATCCGCCCCGGCCTTTACCGCCTTCTTCACATAGCTGGCATAACTTTTCGTGGCAACCATAATGTTAAAGCCTATGATGCCCTCCGGTGCGATTGCCCTTGCCTTTTTCATTTCCTGTCCAATGGCCCGTAAATTTGCTTCCAAAGGATTTACCTTAAAATCAGGCTCCCGAAAGCCGATTTGAGCCGTGGAAATGATTCCGATCCCTCCGGCCTTTGCCACTGCTCCTGCCAGGGAGGAAAGACTGATTCCAACTCCCATACCGCCCTGGATCACCGGATGGCTCGCCACCAGTTCTCCTATTACCAAAGGTTTTAATGTTCCCATTACATTCTCCTAAATCTTTCATATCTTTGATCTGCAAGTTCTTCCTTTGTCATGGTAAGGAAAACGGCAAAAAATTCTTCCATGGCCTTATCCATTTCTTCCGCAATTGCGGAAAGATTCTCTGCACAGGCCGGCTCTTCTTCCGAAATCACCCGCTCTATGAGACCTAACTCCATTAAATCCCTGGCCGTGATCTTCATGACCCTGGCTGCATCATTTGCTTTTTTGCTGTCCTTATACAGAATCGAAGCAAAGCCCTCGGGAGAGAGGATGGAATAAATGGAATTCTCCATCATCCAGACTTCATTGCCAACTGCCATGGCGAGAGCGCCGCCGCTTCCTCCCTCTCCGATAACGATGGAAAGAACCGGCACGGTTAAATCTGCCATTTCAAATAAATTTCTGGCGATGGCCTCTCCCTGTCCCCTCTCCTCGGCCTCCAGGCCGCAGAAGGCTCCCGGCGTATCCACAAAGCAGATGACCGGACGGCCGTAAGTTTCTGCCTGTTTCATTAAGCGCAGGGCTTTCCGGTATCCTTCCGGGGAAGGCATTCCAAAATTGCGTTTGATGTTATCCTTTGTATTTTTCCCCTTTTCCTGTCCGATGACCGTAACAGGAATTCCATGGAAAGAGGCAATCCCGCCTACGATTGCACCGTCATCTTTATAATAACGGTCTCCGGCAAATTCCATAAAATCATCAAACAGTGCACGAATGTAATCCGATGCCACCGGCCGGTCCGAGCTTCTGGATAACAATACCGTATCCCAGGCGCTTCTTTTATTCTTTCTCAACCGGAAGAACTTCTTTTTTCCACCATTTGATTCCACATTAGCCCGGTTATCCACAGGAAGTTCCTTTTTGTTTTGGGGATTGTGGAGCTTTAAAATGTTTGCAAGGGTTACCTTCATCTCTTCCCTGGGCACGATCTTGTCAATGAAGCCATGTTCAAGCAAAAATTCCGCCCTTTGGAACCCCTCCGGCAGCTTCTGTCCGATGGTCTGTTCAATCACCCGGGGGCCTGCAAATCCGATCAGGGCGAAAGGTTCTGCCAGAATGATGTCACCCAGCATGGCAAAGCTGGCCGTCACTCCTCCTGTGGTAGGATCCGTAAGGACACTGATATAAAGCTGGCCAGCCTGATGATGGCGCTTTAAGGCTGCCGAAGTCTTTGCCATCTGCATGAGCGATACGATCCCTTCCTGCATCCTGGCTCCCCCGGAGCAAGCAAAAAGAATGACCGGAAGCTTCTCCTTTGTGGCACGTTCCACAGCTCTCGCGATCTTCTCCCCCATCACATGACCCATGCTGCTCATGATGAAACGGGCGTCACAGACACCGATTACCGCCTTCTGGCCGCTGATTTCACAGCTTCCGGTGACAATCGCTTCGGAAAGCCCGGTCTTTTCCCTGGCTGCCGCGACCTTTTTATCATAACCCGGAAAATCAAGGGGATTTTTAAATTCCATCTCCTTATCCCATTCTTCAAAGGTACCCTCATCCGCCACCATTTCAATTCTCTGGTAAGCATGGAGGCGAAAATACCCCTTGCATTTGGGACAGATGAAATGATTGCTTCTCACATCCTCCACATAAATGGGCTGGCAGCATTTATTGCACTTCCTCCACAGCCCGGCCGGAATGCCTGGTTCCTCAGACTTTTCAAGATCCTTGTATTTGCTGTCTATTAGTGTATAGGTTTTCTTAAACATGCTTTTTAACATAAGACCGCTCCTTTACCTGCCTACCGGACATAATCCGGGAAATATTTCGGGATAAAATCCGTATCCACATCTCCGCCCCGGTAAGCCTCATGACTCAGGATATCAAACTGGAAATCCACATTTGTCTCAATTCCTTCAATGATCAGTTCTCCAAGAGCGCTTCTCATCTTTAAGATGGCTTCCTCCCGGTCCTTACCGTGGACAATCATCTTCATCAGCATGGAATCATAGTTGGCCGGAACCTTATATTCGTTATAAATGTGTGTGTCAATGCGGACTCCATTGCCTCCGGGCACATGTACATTTTTTATAAGGCCCGGACAGGGCATGAAGTTTTTCGCCGGATTTTCTGCATTGATCCTGCATTCAATGGCATGGCCTGTAATAACTACATCCTCCTGACTTACGCTAAGAGGCTCTCCTGCCGCGATCCGGATCTGTTCCTTGATTAAATCCAGGCCAGTTACCATTTCCGTCACCGGATGTTCCACCTGGATGCGGGTGTTCATTTCCATAAAATAAAAATTCTTATATTTATCCAGAAGGAACTCAATGGTTCCCGCATTCTCATATCCGACAGCCTTGGCCGCACGGACCGCAATCTCTCCCATGCGGGTCCTCAGTTCCTCAGAAATAGCTGCTGACGGGGATTCTTCCAGAACCTTTTGATGGCGTCTTTGAATGGAGCAGTCACGCTCTCCTAAATGCACCACATTTCCAAGCTTATCCGCCATGATCTGAAATTCAATGTGCCTTGGCTTTTCAATATATTTCTCAATATACATGGTATCATCGGAAAATCCCTTTACCGATTCCATCTGGGCATTTTTAAAGTTAGCATCAAAATCCTCCAGGCCTCTGGATATCCTCATGCCTTTTCCGCCGCCTCCTGAGGAAGCCTTGATCATAACAGGAAAACCGATCTTTTCTGCCATTGCTTTCGCCTCTTCCACCTGACGGACCGCTTCCTTTCCGCCTGGGACCACGGGAACTCCTGCTTCCATCATAGTCTTTCTGGCCTCGGATTTATTTCCCATCTTCCCTATTACTTGTGCGGAAGGTCCGATAAAGGTAATGTTACATTTTTCACAAAGTTCCGCAAATCTTGCATTTTCCGAAAGAAAGCCAAATCCCGGATGAATGGCATCCGCTTTCATGGCTACGGTGGCCGTGAGGATCCTCTCCATGTTTAAGTAGCTCTGGGTCGAGGGTGCAGGGCCAATGCAGATAGCTTCATCAGCCAATAAGGTATGAAGACTTTCCCGGTCCGCCTCTGAATAAACGGCAACCGTTTTAATCCCCATTTCCCTGCAGGCTCTTATGATACGTACCGCAATCTCTCCGCGGTTAGCAATTAAAATCTTATCAAACATAAGCCTCACCTATCCAATCATAAATGTCAGTTCCGCACTGGCGGCCAGCTTCCCGTCCACGGTTGCGGTGGCCTTTCCCACACCAACAGGACCTTTGCGCTTAATAATCTCACATTCCAGCTTAAGCCTTTCTCCCGGTATGACCTTATGCTTGAATTTTGCCTTATCAATACCACCAAAATAACCGATTTTCCCTTTATTTTCTTCCAGGCTTAACATTGCTACTGTACCTACCTGTGCCAGGGCCTCTATGATCAGGACTCCCGGCATTACCGGCTCTGCCGGAAAATGTCCCTGGAAAAAAGGTTCATTATAAGACACACATTTATATCCAACCGCTCTCACTCCAGGTTCAAACTCCTCGATACAATCTACCAGTAAAAACGGGTGTCTGTGGGGAATGATCTCCTGAATTTCCTTAATACCTAACATAATGCGCCCTCCTACTTTTAAAAGAGAGGCCCAGCCTCTGGGCCTCTCTTATCATTCATAACTGCTTACCGGATACGGAACAGAGGCTGACCGTACTCCACCACATCTTCGTTTCCGACCAAAATAGCTTCCACCACGCCATCGCATTCACATTCGATCTCATTCATCAGCTTCATAGCTTCGATGATTCCCAGTACCTGCCCCTTCTTTACCTGATCTCCAACCTTTACAAAAGGTTCACTGTCAGGAGACGATGCATTATAAAAGGTTCCCACCAAAGGAGAGGCTACAAGTATTTCCGAACAGATGTCATTTCCCGCCTCTTCCACGGTGTTCCCGGAAGGAGTGCCTGCCGAAAGCGCCTGCTGGGCGAAAACTCCTGCTGCCATTTCTGCCTGAACCACAGGATTTCCTGATATCGTCACAATTTCTCTTTCTTTTTCTTTTTTAAAGGAAAGCTTTAAGTTTCCATCTTCCATCTTAAAGCTGGTCAGTTCATTTTCATTGACAGCCTGCATCAGCCTGATAATATCATTAATCTCCATAAACTGCCTCCTATTGTTCAAACTTCTTCACAAGAATGCTGGCATTATGTCCGCCAAATCCAAGGGAATTGCTGATAGCATACGTCACATCACAGGCAACGCCTTCCCCTTTGGTGTAATCCAGATCACAGCCTTCCCCCTCTTCTAAAAGGCCGGCAGTTGCATGAACAAATCCATCCTGAATGGATTTTACACAGGCAATGAACTCTATTCCTCCTGCAGCGCCTAAGAGATGGCCCACCATGGACTTGGTGGAGCTGATCTTTACATCCTTTGCATGGCCGCCTAAGGCAGTCTTGATGGCCATGGTCTCAAATAAGTCATTGTGATGAGTGCTGGTACCATGGGCATTCACATAATCAATATTCTCAGGAGTAATTCCGGCATCCTTTATGGCTTCGGTCATGGCTCTTGCCGCACCGCTTCCATCCTCGGCCGGAGAAGTGATGTGATATGCATCACAGGTTGAACCATAACCAACCACTTCGCCGTAAATGACCGCATTCCTTGAAAGAGCATGCTCCAGCTCTTCTAAAATAACCACGCCGGCTCCTTCTCCCATGACAAAGCCGCTTCTGTCCTTATCAAATGGGATGGATGCACGAAGGGGATCATCGGCAGTCGTAAGTGCCGTAAGAGCTGTAAATCCTGCCACGCCGATAGGAGTGATGCTGGCTTCTGCTCCTCCTGCCACCATCGCATCCGCCTCTCCGTACTGGATGGAACGGAAGGCTTCCCCAATGGAATGGGTTCCGGTGGCACAGGCAGTCACCACATTGATGCATTTTCCTTTTAATCCAAACTGAATTCCCACATTTCCGGCTGCCATATTGGATATCATCAAGGGAACCAGAAGGGGGTTTACCCTGCCCGGTCCCTTTTCAAGAAGCTTTTTATTCTCCCTCTCTAAGGCCTGCAGGCTTCCGATTCCCGAACCAACGCTTACGCCCACACGGTATGGGTCTTCCTTTTCCATATCAATGCCTGATGTCTCAAGCGCTTCCTTTGAGGCCGCCACGGCAAACTGGGCAAAACGCTCCATTCGCTTCGCTGCCTTTACATCCATATACTCCTTTGGATCAAAATCCTTTACCTCGGCAGCCAGCTTTGCCTTATAATCCGTTGTATCAAACTGGGTGATCGGTCCGATCCCCACCTTATTTTCTTTTAAACCATTCCAATAGCTTTCCACATCTTTTCCAATTGGGGTAATGGCACCCATACCGGTTACTACAACTCTTCTCTTCATACCGTCTCTCCTTTTTACATAGCCATGCCGCCATCCACACTGATTACCTGACCAGTGATGTACCCAGCTTCCTCTGATGCCAGAAATGCCGCCACACCGGCAATATCTTCCGCTGCTCCAAAACGTTTCATTGGGATCTGCTCTAAAGATGCCGCTTTTACGGATTCCGGCAGAACCTCAGTCATAGCCGTATGAATAAAACCGGGAGCTACCGCATTTACTGTAATTCCCCTGCTTGCAACTTCCCTGGCAAATGACTTGGTAATGCCGATAACACCAGCCTTGGCTGCACAGTAATTTGCCTGGCCTGCATTGCCTAACACGCCGGAAACAGAGGAAATGTTTATGATTCTTCCGCTCCTTTGCTTGATCATCTGACGGGCAACATGCTTCATGCAGTTGAATACTCCCTTTAAATTGGTATCGATCACCGCGTCAAAATCTTCTTCCGACATCTTCATCAGCAGATTATCCCGCGTGATCCCTGCATTGTTTACAAGAATATCCAGCTTTCCGTATTTTTTTATGACGCCCTCTAAAAATACGCCAACGCTTTCATATTCCGATACATTACACTGGATGGCCTCCGCCTTGCCGCCTTTTTCTTCAATCTCCTTCACCACTTTTGCAGCCTGGGAATCAGAACCATTATAATTAATAATTACCGTTGCTCCCTGGCCCGCCAGTTTTACGGCTATTGCCTTTCCTATTCCTTTGGCGGCTCCGGTCACCACTGCTATCTTACCATCTAACATGCTCATTACCTCCCCTTTACAGCTCTGTTATTTTCTCCATGTCTTCCAGCTTCTCTATATTTAAGACTCTTACGTCCTTCGTAATCTTCTTGACGAATCCGGCCAAAGTCTTACCCGGCCCGATTTCGATAAAGGTATCCACTCCGTCTGCCACCATGGTTTCCACACTTTGCTGCCAGCGCACAGAAGAATACACCTGCTCTTTAAGCAAAGACTTTACCATTCCGCAGTCTGTTACATACTGCGCTGTCACATTGGCTACGTAGGGAATTTCAGGGGTTTTTATTTCCACGCCCTCCAGCACCTCTCCCAGTCTTTCCCCCGCACCGGTGAGCAAGGAGGAATGGAACGGCCCGCTTACATTTAACAAAAGCGCCCGTTTTGCGCCTGCTGCCAGAAGCCTTTCATTTGCTGCTTCCACAGCCTCTTTTTTACCTGATATTACAATCTGCCCCGGGCAGTTGTAATTGGCGATCTGGACTCCCTCCATACCGCTTAATACCTCTTCAATCTTTAAGGCATCCAGTGCCAGAATCGCTGCCATGGCTCCGATCCCCTGAGGAACAGCTTCCTGCATGAGGATTCCCCTCTGCCGGACTGTCCGTATGGCATCTGCGTCGCTCATGACGCCTGCCGCTGCAAGCGCACAGTATTCTCCCAGGCTTAAACCGGCAGTTACCTGCGGCCTTATTCCCTTTTCTGCTTCCAGCACCCGCATCATGGCGATGCTGGTGGTTACCATGGCTGCCTGAGTATATTCCGTAATATCCAGCCGGTCATTCTTTTCAAAGCAAAGTTTTGGTAAGTCAAAACCAAGCAGGCTGGTAGCCATATCATATGTTTCTTTTCCAATCCCTGTCTGCTCATAAAAATCCTGGCCCATACCACAGTACTGCGCACCCTGGCCTGGGAAAATAAATGCAATCTTGCTCATAATAATAAACTCCTCTTTAACGGCCAAGCAACCTCTCTGCCTGTTCCATCATCTCTTCAATCATTTCCTTGCAGGTCTGTTCCCTGGCGATCATACCTGCAATCAGTCCGGCCATAACCGTACCGTTTGTGATATCCCCCTCCTGAACCGCCTTTCTTAAAGTTCCAAGGGTCATATATTCCAATTCCTCAAAGGATTTGCCTTCCTGCTCCAGCCTTGCATACTCTCTGGTCATCTGGTTTCGCAAAGACCTTACGGGATGGCCATGGCTGCGTCCGGTTACTGCGGAATCAATATCCTTCGCCTTAATAATCCGCTGTTTGTAGTTGTCATGGACAATGGATTCCTTTGCAACCACAAACCTGGTTCCGATCTGGACAGCCTCCGCTCCCAGCATAAACGCTGCAGCAATTCCCCGTCCGTCTCCGATGCCGCCGGCTGCAATCACTGGTATGGATACTGCATCCACTATCTGGGGAACTAAAGTCATGGTCGTCTGTTCGCCGATATGGCCGCCTGATTCACAGCCTTCCGCCACCACTGCGTCCGCACCGTACTTCTCCATTCTCTTTGCCAGCGCCACAGAAGCCACCACAGGGATCACCTTAATACCTGCTGCCTTCCACATATCCATATATTTTTCCGGGTTTCCGGCTCCGGTGGTCACCACCTTGATGCCTTCCTCCACCACTACCTTAGCCACATCCTCAGCATGAGGGCTTAACAGCATAACATTGACACCGATGGTTTTCCCTGTCAGTTCCTTTGCCTTGCGGATCTCCGCCCGTACCACCTCGCCGGGAGCATTTGCCCCACCGATAAGGCCTAAGCCTCCGGCTTCCGATACGGCCGCCGCGAGATGATGCTCAGCCACCCAGGCCATGCCTCCCTGGATAATCGGATGTTCCACTCCCAAAAGTCCGGTAACTCTGGTTTTCATTACGCTTCCACGCCCTTTGCTTTTAAATAGTCCATAACCTGCTGAACTGTAGTCAGTTTCTCCAAATCCTCAGATGGGATTTCAACAGAATACTCATCCTCAAGAGCCATAACAAGCTCAAATAAATCCAAGGAATCTGCTCCTAAGTCCTCTTTGAAGGAGGATTCAGCGGTAATTTTACCTGCCTCTACGTTTAACTGTTCTGCGATAATTTCCTGCATTTTCTCTAACATCATTTAATCTCCTTTTTATTGTCATTTTTATTTTTATACTATTACTTTGAGTTTCAAAGTATTAGCCGAAATCATTACCACTCCAAAAGAGTGGCTCCCCAGGTTAATCCTGCTCCAAAGCCAGCAAGTACAAGTTTATCTCCCCGCTGTAATTTTCCTTCCCGGTTCATCTCATCTAAAAGTATTGGTATGGTTGCTCCCGACGTATTCCCAAACCGTTCCAGATTGGTGGGAAACTTTTCCATGGGTATCTTCAACCGCTTTGCGATGGATTCAAAAATCCGGTAATTTGCCTGATGCAGAATAAAATATTTAATTTCTTCCATGTCGGTTCCGCTTTCTTCCACTACCCGTTTAATGGCCTCCGGTACCGTCTTTGCTGCAAATTTGAACACTTCCTGGCCGTCCATGGTCATATAACCAAGCTCCGGCTTCTTTCCTGTGAGAAAGTTTCCTGTGGTCCGCCCTCCGCATTCCAGAACCTTTCCCCTGGTGCCATCTGCTCCCATGGTCATATGGAGGATTCCCTTCTCTTCTGCCCGCACCACAGCCGCTCCGGCTCCGTCGCCGAACAGGACGCAGGTGCTTCTGTCATTCCAGTCAATAAGCTTGCTCAAGGTATCCGCCCCAATTACAAGCCCGGTCCGGTAGATCCCTGCCTTAAAAAAGCTATGAACCGTATTTAAGGCATAAACAAATCCGGAACATGCTGCGCTTAAATCAAAAGCAACAGCCAGATCAGCTCCGATTGCCGCCTGTACCTCACAGGCACCGCTGGGGAAACAGCAATCCGCAGAAGAGGTGGCTAAAATGATGATATCCAGCTCCTTTGCCGAAACACCGGCATTCATAAGGGCCTCTTTTGCAGCCTGTATGGCTAAATCAGAGGTTCCTGACTCCGCCGATGCGATCCGTCTTTCCTTTATTCCGGTTCTGGTCCTTATCCACTCATCATTGGTATCCACAAATTTTGCCAGATCCTCATTGGTTACCACCTGCTCCGGGACTGCAGAACCTGTTCCAATTATTCTTGTCGTCATAAATTCCCCCATCCATGCTGTGTTGGATTGTTTTATTAATCAAATATTTTGAATATCAAAATAATTTTATAAAATGATAAGCGGATTGTCAAGAGAAATTTTACAATTCATTTTCTAACAAGTACTGATAAACCTCTCTTTTACTGATTCCCCTGTCCTTTGCCACCATGCGCATGGCTTCCTTCCGGTCTATCCCCTGGTTTACATAAAGGTCCATGTGTTCCTCCATGGACATCTCCCGGGAAGCCATGGATCTTTCCTCGATCTTCTCCCTGATGCTCTTTCCTTCTATGACGATGACGCACTCTCCCTTAGGCCCTTCCTCTTCATAAGCCTTTAAGGCAGCAAAAAAGGTTGTCCGAAACGCCGTCTCATACCTTTTCGTTAGCTCTCTGCAAATGGTGATCCTCCGGTCGCCCAAAGCCTCATAAAGTTCTTTTAAGGTTCTGACAAGCCGGTGGGGCGCTTCGTAAATGATCATGGTCCTGGTCTCTTCTTTAAGCTCCTCTAAAATCCACTGCTTCTCCTTCTTATCAGACGGCAGAAACGCTTCAAAGCAAAAACGCCTGGTACCAAGCCCGGAAAGGGTGAGAGCCGTAATACAGGCCGCCGGTCCGGGAAGAGAAGTCAGCTCAATTCCCGCCTCATAGCACTGCTTTACCAGTTCTTCCCCTGGATCCGAGATTCCCGGCGTCCCGGCGTCTGTGATTAAGGCAACTTTAACTCCCTGTTTCATCTGCTCCACCAAGTACCTGGCTTTTTCCACTTTATTATACTCATGGTAGCTGGTCATAGGCGTTTTTATATCAAAATGGTTTAATAGCTTGATGCTGTGGCGGGTATCCTCCGCAGCGATCAAATCCACTTCCTTTAACGTATTTAAAACCCTCAGGGTAATATCATCAAGATTCCCTATAGGCGTTGCGCATAAAAATAATTTTTCCTTTTTTTCTTCCAATTAAGGCATTTCCTTTCCCGGCAAAAATCAATACCCGTAAATGGTATAGATTTCATCCGTATACACACCTGGTTCTTTATACACAATGACAGGGGCTTCCACCTTGATCATGGATCTTCCTCCCCTCACAGCTTCAATAAGAACCATGTTGGCTTCCCTGTCCACAAAGGGATGAACCATCTTCATCCGCTTTGGTTCCAGCCCGAAGCTCTTTAAAGCCGTTATAATCTCAGCCAGCCTATGAGGCCGGTGTACCATATAAAAACGTCCGCCTGGACGCAAAAGCCTTGCTGCTTCTCGGGTTACATCATTTAGGGTACATAACACCTCGTGGCGGGCAATCGCCTTTGGCAGCTCAGGATTTTTAAGGCCATGAGAATCATTCATATACGGGGGATTTGAGGTCACTACGTCAAAGGAAGCCGCGCCAAATAAACGGCTGGCTTCCTTTATATCTCCCGTTACAATGGATATTTTTTCTTCCAGATGGTTTAAAGCCACGCTTCTTCTGGCCATTTCCGCCATTGTTTCCTGAATCTCCAGCCCGGTATAATGCAGGCCCTGGTTTTTGGCCTCCAAAAGGAGGGGGATGATTCCGGTGCCTGTCCCTAAATCCACCGCCTTTTCCCCCGGCTTTACCAGAGCAAATCCGGAAAGAAGGACCGCATCCATACCAAAGCAGAACCCATCCCGGTTCTGTATGATCTTATATCCGTTTCTTTGCAGATCATCAATACGCTCATTTTCTTTTAAATCAGTTGTCATCTAACTTGGACTTTCCTTCTTTCTTTTCAAGGGCTTCTAATACCTTTAATTCCTCATCCGTTACCTGGGCCTTGTCCCGACGGCGTCTGGGCTTGAATTTCAGCTGATCCACCCGGTATTCCCGGATTTCCTTTTCATCCTTTATGTTGACAACCACCTTTACCAGCTGCCTTAAAACACTTACGGAATGAACCTCTCCCTTAAGTCCGTCATCTGTTGTTACATAATCGCCTACAATAGGAAGCTTGCTGTTAAGCTCTTCATAAGTTTCCTCTTCATTCTTTAAACAGCACATAAGCCTTCCGCAAACACCGGATATCTTGGTAGGATTTAAGGACAGATTCTGCTCCTTTGCCATCTTAATGGATACGGGTATGAATTCTGAAAGGTAGGAATGGCAGCACAAGGTTCTGCCGCAAATGCCGATTCCTCCCACGATCTTTGTTTCATCCCGGACCCCTACCTGGCGAAGCTCGATCCTGGTCTTGAAAACAGAAGCAAGATCTTTAACAAGCTCCCTGAAATCGATTCTTCCGTCCGCAGTAAAATAAAACAGCACCTTATTGTTGTCAAAGGTATATTCCGCATCAATCAGCTTCATCTGCAGACCATGTTTTCTGATCTTCTCCTTGCAGATTTTAAATGCTTCCTTTTCCTTTTCATGGTTTCTTTTTTCCACTTCATCGTCAGCCTTGGTCGCCATGCGGATCACTGGCTTTAACGGCTGGACCACTTTTTCGTCTTCCACTTCCCGGCATCCCAGGACAACATAACCATATTCAACTCCCCGGGCAGTCTCCACAATTACATGATCCCCAGTCCGTACCTCCAGGCTCATGGGATCAAAGTAATATATCTTTCCTGCGTTTCGGAACCGAACGCCAATTACTTTTATCATCTATTAATTCTCCTTCATAACAAGCAGCATGAGCTCCATAGCCAGTTCCATATTGACATTCGCATCCAGACGGATTCTGGCCTTGTCTATGGCCTGTAAAATCATCTCAATGCCATCATAAGCGCTGGCAGCGCTCATCTCTTTCATTGTATTATATTCTTCCCTGAAAACCAGAAGATTGATATCCTGAGTCACTTTAAACATTAAGACATCCCGGTACCACAGCTGCATAAAATCAAGGCAGTCATAGATATCCAGTTTTTCATCCTTCAACTTCTTAATGTAAAAAAGCAGCTCTACAATATCCATATCCTTGATGTGTTTAAGCATATGGATCAATTCCTTATACATCAGCCTGAACTCCTCAGAGGAAGTAAGATGAATAGCCCTTCCAAGATTTCCCCTGGCGAACGCTGCATAAATCTCCGCTTTGCTCTCGGCCATGCCGAAAGATCCTGTTAAATAGGATTTTACCACCGAATCCTGCAGAGGCTTAAGCTTTAACTGCACACATCTGGAAAGAATGGTGGGCAGAAATGCCTCCTGATTGGTCGTAAGCAGCATGATGACCGCATAAGCCGGTGGTTCTTCTATGGTCTTTAACAGCGCGTTCTGAGCCTGAACTGTCATCTTTTCCGCTTCATCCACAATATAGATCTTATAATAACTGCTATAAGGACGTATCATAATGGTGTCATGAATCTGCTCCCTGATATCGTCAACGCCAATGCTTCCCGGCTTTTCATGAGTCAGATAAATCAGATCCGGATGGTTTCCGCTCATGACCTGCTTGCAGGCATGACACTGCATACATGGCTCATTCTTTCCCTTTTCACAGAGTAGGGTCATTGCAAATGCATTGGCCAGGGACTTACGCCCCATCCCCGCTTCACCTGTAAGAATGTACGCATGGGAAACATGATTTGATTCAATCGCCTTTTGCAAATGTTCTTTGATTCTCTCATGGCCGATGATATCATTAAACCCTGGCATAGAGACACCCCCTGTCGACGTTATCTGACCCGCCTTCCTGTTCCATTCACACCGGAAAACGAATCAAACTAATTATAACATAGAACGTTTGCCACCACAAGAATGAAGTATTGGCAAATCCTTTATCATTTCCTTTTATTCTGCACATTTTCAACCAATATTTTGCAGTACAAGAAACTTTTTGAGTTGAGATTATAGATCTGGTGAAGTATACTGAAAAGAGAAGGTAACATTCGTATCGGATTATAACTATAGGGGATGATTTAAATTTTAGGAATAATAATAGCAGACGACGAAAAGAAAATATGCAGACTTTTAGAATATTTGATCGACTGGGATAAAATAGGGGCAAAACTTCTGGGCGTTGCTTATGACGGCATTACTGCACTTCAACTGATTCAGGAAAAGAAACCTGACGTTCTGCTTACGGATATCCGTATGCCGGGCATGGATGGCCTGCAGCTGATTGAGGAAGCCAAAAAACAGAATGCTGCCCTTAAATGCATTATCATAAGCGGCTATAAGGACTTTCAGTATGCTCAGCAGGGAATCCGGTACGGAGTGCGGGATTATTTGCTGAAACCCATTAATCAGGATGATCTGACCCGCACATTGAAGAAGCTTGTCAATGAAACCATGGAGCAGAAAAGCAGTCAGGAAGCCCGGATTCACCTGGAGAAAACCGTAAGAAACTATTCCGGTGAGTTTAAACGGGTATTTTTAAAAATAGCACTGGAACAAAAACCGGAGGAAAAACCTGAAACAGTATTAAAAGAAGTCCGGAAAATCAACACCTCCCGTGTTGCTGAACGGGACAGCCGGTGTCTGGTTGTGAAGCCGGACATAGAATATAAGGATTTCACAAAAGACGCCTATCAGCTTTTAATTGATAAAACCATTGAGATCCTGCAGGTTGAATTTGCTTCCGACGACGGAGAGTTAACCATTGAGACATCCGATGAGGGCATATTTTTATTGCTTTCCCAGGAACTTTCTGACCGGGAAGAGCTGATCAAAGCCGTAAACCATGTCAGAGACCGAGTCATGGGGCTTCAGGACTTATTTCCAAAGATATATTTTACAGCAATCATCACGGAGCCGGTAGATACAGACGAAGAGCTTATCCGGCAGATCCAGCACAGCCGGATTGCCATGTACAACCGGCTCCTTACGGATACCGATACGGTTTCAGAATTAAAGATACTTAACTTCGGATCAGAAGAAAAGCACTCCTTAACCTCAAAGATTTCAAGGCTGCTGGAAAACCGGCCGGAATCCTTTGAACCGGAAGAAATAAAGAAATACGTAAACCAGGCCAAACGGATCATGCGTGCAGCAAAAGGCATCTCCGGCCTTGACGTTAAAATGGAACTGCTCCGGCTGGCCCTCAATTATCTGGACTGGCTTGGGCAGCTTGATACCCCTTTGGACAAAAGCGGGAAAACCGCTTACTTTTCCGAAATGTATGAGCACTGCATCAGCCTTGACCAGGCATTTGAACTCCTGGAAGAAACCCTTACAAATGCCCTGCTTGAAGTTTTAAACCATTTAAAAAGCAAAGAAATAAAGCCGGTTGCCTATGCCAAACATTATATAGACGAAAACAAAGGCATTCATATAAAGCTGGAAGAGCTTGCTAAAAATGCCGGATTCAGTTATACCTATTTCTCATACTTATTTAAAAAAGAAACAGGAATAACACTGACCGAATATATCCAGACGGTAAGAATTGAGACCGCCAAAAAGCTTCTGGTGGAAAAAGAACGGAACGTAAGCGAAATAGCGGAACTGGTTGGTTACAGTGATATCAAATTTTTCACCAAGCAGTTTAAAAAAGCGCTGGGCGTCTCTCCCAATGAATACCGCAAAATGTTTCTGGAACGATGAACCAGGGAGGAGATTCTTTGAAAAAACAATGGTTGAAAAAACAGATTCTGATCTGGATAGGGGCCATGATTTCATGGAGCTGCCTTGCCCTGATCCTGTTCTTTCTGATTCTGCTTAAGCCGGAACTGACGGAATCCATTCTTTATGCTGTTATGGCATGGAGTATGCTGTTTTCCTTTCTCCTGCTGCTGGTTTTCGGTAAGATCAGGATTTTAGAACCCCTCCAGACCATGAGAAAAAAAATAGAATTCTTCAACGACGGGATCATTTTCACAGAAATATTCAAAAACCTGGAAGGAATCTCGCCGGACACAGATGCCCTGCTTTTAAAGGTACACTCCATTCTGGACAAGGATAAGATGATGGAAAATGCCAAGCAGCAAGCAAGATATCTGGCCCTTCAAAACCAGATCAATCCTCATTTCCTCTATAATGTACTGGAGTCCATACGTTCCGATGCAATTATTGCAGGAGTCCCGGAAATCGGCAAGATCACAGAGGCCCTTGCCGTATTCTTCCGCTATACAACTTCTAAAATGGAGAGTCTCAGCACCCTTCAGGAAGAATTGGCCAATGTCGAAAATTATTTTTTGATCCAGAAATACCGTTTTGATGATAAGCTGGAATTAAAAATTGAACTGCCCCCGGATGATGAAGAAATTTTAAAAACCCGCATTCCAAAACTTACCCTTCAGCCAATCGTTGAAAATGCCATTAAACACGGATTGGAACCAAAGGTTTCAGGCGGGACCATTGTCATAGATATCGTACACAGCGACACCATTCTTTATCTTTCCGTGATTGATGATGGGATCGGCATTGAAGAAGCAAGGCTTGGCCGCCTCAATGAAAAGCTATCCCGCATGGATGCCGGCGACGGTTCCGCCAATGAAGGAGGAAAGGGAGGGATCGCCCTCATAAATGTAAATTCCAGAATCCGCCTTCTCATGGGTGACGAATATGGTATCCACATCCTCAGCACTCCAGGAATCGGAACCGAAGTATGCCTCACACTTCCTTATATGTTTGAGCAAACAGAAGGGAGAGGATGATGAAAAAAGAACTGATCCGCTATGAAAACATACACTGTTGCATGGATGGACAGACCTGTTTTAACGGCCTCTTCTTTCGGGCGTTTGAGGGGCAGATCTGCTGCGTCATCGTCAACAATACCATTGAAAAGAAAAACTTCCTCCAGCTTCTGTATGGAAACTTAAAGCCGGACTACGGCTGGACCTATTATAAGGGAAAAAAAATAGTATCCTTTAAAACGCAGGAGCAGATGCTGAAACAGACTGCTTTTATCGGCCGCAACAAAGGAATCTTTTCTGAGCTTAGCGTGGCTGAGAACATTTTCGTGGCCAGCGGCCGGGTCCCCTTCTGGAAGCGGGTGAATCCTCTCTGCAGACACGCTCCCGGCCTTCTTAAGGATCTGGATATTTCCATTCCACTGCTGGATAAGGCACATATGCTGGATCCCGGCATGCAAAAACAGGCAGAATTGCTGCGCGCTTTTGTCTCCGGCTGCCATCTGGCCGTTATAACGGATATTGATATGATCATGACGGAAGAACAGCTCAAAAACTTCTTTCACCTGGTGATAAAGTTAAAGGACCAGGGAATGAGTTTTCTCTATGTTGTAAACAGCTCCACCAAATTATACGAATATGCAGATGAAATAACCATCATCAAAAACGGCCGGACCATTGGCCATATGTACCAGGAAGATTCCTCCAAATTCCAGACCTACATGGAATTGTTTGAAAAGTCCCCCAAAAATACCCTGAGAAAAAATGATCTGTCACAAAAACAGATTGATAAAAAAACGGTTCTGGAGTTCCGAAATGTGAAGCTGCCTGATCTTCCCGTATTGAATCTATCGTTAAATGCAGGGGAAGTTCTGAACATCCTGGACTTGGATTCTACGGAATGCAGGAATATTCTTCCCATCCTGCAGGGAGAATGCGGATATGAAGCCGGCAGAATTTTATTAAACGGAAAGGAATATTCCTTCCAGTCCGTTCACCAGTCCATCCGGGATGGAATCGCCTTCATTGAAGCAAGGCCAATGGAAGAAATGCTGTTCGCCGATATGACCGTACTGGATCACATGACTTTCATGATCCAGAGAAACAAGAAAAAATATTTTCTAAGAAAAAAATATAGAAAGATGACCCGGAACCTGTTAGAAGGGATATTCAGCGAAGATGAATTGATGAAAAAAACCTACATGGTCAGCGATGAATGCAAATTAAAACTTTTATATTACCGCTGGATTTTTGTCCGTCCACAGATTCTGGTATGTATAAAACCATTTTCGTCCGTTGATTTTCAGATGCGCCAGATCACCATCAATCTGCTGAAAGAAGTTTTAAAGTCAGGAATCGCTGTAATTATCATCACGAACCAAATTGCAGAAGCTTATACCATGGAAGGAAAGAATATCACCTTTCACGATGGAACCATTGCTATGGAATAAATCTATTTTCAAAAGTTTATTGTATACTTCAACCATAAAAAAGTCTTATTTTCCCAATAAATAAGGCTTTTTTTATATCCAAATGCCGACTTTCGAAAAATGTACCCCCATTTAGCACAAAATATACCATTGTTTCCCCTTCTTTTTACTGTTAAAATAACAAACACATATCATTCATTGATTCTATCAGAGAGATAGAAATTAGAAGGGAGATTAAAATTGATGAAAAGAAAAATTTTATCCATGCTGTTAGCAACCTCCTTGCTGGCTGCCATGACTGGCTGCGGGGAACAAAAGACCGCTTCTGAGACCGCCACAACAGAAAAAACCGCTTCTGAGGATATTACCGTAGGCATCATTCTGAAAACACTGTCCAGTGAATACTGGGGTTATGTTGCGGCAGGCGTTCAGGCTGCATCAAAGGATTTGGGGGTTAAGGTTGATTTACAGGGCCCGGCTTCTGAGACAGCTTATGATGAACAGAACAATATGATCGAAACCATGCTCTCCGGCGGTGTGGATGCATTTGTCATCTCTCCTCTGCAGTCCGACTCCGTAGCAAGCGTAATCGGAGATGTGAATATTCCCATCATAACCGTAGACACTGACGCAGAAATTGCAGGAAAAGTCTCCTTTGTGGGAACCGGTAACGACAATGCGGCTTACCAGGGCGGTTCCTTTGCTGCTAAAAAGGCAGGAAAAGGTGCAAAAGCCGTTATCATCGGAGGCGTTGAAGGCAATGCCACCAGCGATGCCCGTCAGGCAGGATATACCAAAGCTCTGGAAGAAAACGGCGTGGAAATTGTTGCCGTACAGTATGCCCAGTCCAATCCGGATACCGCTGCTAATGTAATGGAAAATATCATAACCGCTCAGAACGGAGACATTCAGATCGTCTGCTGCCACAACGATGATACGGCTGCCGGCGCATCCAATGCTGTAAAACAACTTGGTCTGAAGGATGTCATTATCGTCGGTTTCGATGGCAACCAAAGCGGTGTTCAGAATATCATTGACGGCAACATAACCGCCACCTGCGCACAGGCCGCTTATTCCATGGGCTATAAGGCAGTTGAAACAGCCCTTAAGGCCGTAAAGGGTGAAACCGTTGAAACCTTCATTGATACGGGTTGTGAAGTCATCACAGCAGATAATGCAGAAAACTACTTAGAAAAACTGAAAGGCTACTTGAAATAAACATCTGAACACGTTAGGAAAGGTTTGGCGGCATTATGAGTAATTATTTGGTTGAGCTGAAAGATGTAACAAAACGCTTCCCTGGTGTAGTTGCAATGCGAAACATGTCATTGCAGATCAGACCTGGTGAAATCCACGGACTGATCGGTGAAAACGGTGCCGGAAAATCTACCCTGATCAAGGTTCTGACCGGTGTACATATTCCGGAAGAAGGCTCTATTTATATAGAAGGTAAAAAAGTTTCATTTAAGAATCCAAATGAAGCTGCATCTGCCGGAATTGCCTGTGTATACCAGGAGTTAAACATCGTTAAGCTCCTTTCTGTCACTGACAATATCTTTATTAACAAAGCCTTAAAAAAGAAAGGCAGCCCATTTCTGGAATATACCAAGATGCATGAAATGGCCCATGAAGTTATGCTTTCTCTGGGTCAGGACATTGATGTAAAAAAGCAATGCGGTACCTATGGAATGGGAATCCAGCAGATGGTGGAAATCGCAAAAGCAGTCCTTATTGACGCAAAACTCATTATCATGGATGAGCCTACATCCAGCCTTGGTGAAAAGGAAGTGGATCAGTTAATGAAAACGGTCCGATCCTTAAAGGAAAAGGGCATTGCAATTCTGTTCGTGTCCCATAAGCTGGAAGAACTTTTCGAGATATGCGACCGCGTAACGGTCATGAGAGATGGAGAACACATCCTGACAAAAAATACTGATGAATTGGATAACGATTCCCTGATCTCTGCCATGGTAGGCAGAACACTGGATAATCAATATCCGAAAGTTGAATCGGAGACCGGTACAGCGGCACTCCGGGTAGAACATTTGAACTCCGCAGGTGTTTTAAGAGATGTGAGCTTTCATGCGAATCATGGAGAAATCCTTGGTTTTGCAGGTTTAGTAGGCGCTGGCAGAACCGAAACATTCCGGGCCGTGTTTGGCGCTGATCTCTATGACAGCGGAGATATTTATATAAACGAAAAGAAAGTAAACATAAAATCACCCAAACATGGCATCCGCTGCGGGATGGCTTTCCTAACAGAAGACCGCAAAGGACAGGGACTTGTTCTTTCTCAATCAGTCCGGACAAACCTGATCTTAAGTAATATGAGAAACTGTACGAAAGGGTTGTTCTTTAATGAGAAACAGATCGATCAACTGGCGGAAGAAAATATCAGCGACTTAAAAATAAAAACTCCCACTGCCGATGAGGTGGTGGGACAGTTATCAGGCGGCAATCAGCAAAAGGTGGTTATTGGAAAATGGATCAATACAAACGCAGATATCTATATTTTTGATGAGCCGACCAGAGGAATTGACGTAGGTGCTAAAGTCGAGGTTTACAACATCATGAACCGTTTGGTTAAAGCGGGAAAATGTGTTATCATGATTTCTTCCGAATTACCGGAAATCATAGGAATGAGTGACCGGGTGATTGTCATGAGGGAAGGAAAAATCATGGGAGAACTTTCGAGAAAAACAGATGATTTAAATCAGGAGATTATCATGAAAGCTGCTTGGGGAGGTGAAATTCGATGAAAAAGAAAAAAATGAAAGATATTTTAGGAAAGGTGGCCCCTTTGCTTGCCTTAGTTCTATTGTTCATTGTATTATCTTTGGCAACAGACAAATTTTTTACAATCAATAATATGATGAATATTCTAAGGCAAACGGCTGTTAACGGTCTGATCTCCGCAGCCATGCTGGTAGTGCTTATTACGGCAGGCATCGACTTGTCTGTCGGTGCGAATGCAATTCTGTGCGCATGTATGATGGGTATGTTAAAAACAACCTTTGGCATTTCAAACTCACTGGTACTTATCCTGGTCTGTATTATAACCGGTGTTTTCATCGGCTTCCTAAACGGCATATTGCTCACAAAAATGCATCTTCCCCATCCTTTTGTTTCAACCCTGGGTATGAAAAATGTACTCTGCGGCCTGGCACTGCTGGTTGTCTCAACAAAAACAATCTCCGGCTTTCCGGATGCCGTAACATTTTTAGGTTCCAGTAACTTATTAAAAGTATCCGGCGGATTCTCAGGAATTCCTTTATGCTTTATAATTTTGATATTGATCTATATCGTATATCATTTCTTTTTAAATAAAACGGCTCTTGGAAGAATGATTTACTGCGTAGGCGGCAATCCAGAAGCTGCCCGCCTTTCCGGCATCAATTCCGATAATATACTGATATTTGTTTACAGCTTATCCGGATTTATGTGCGCCATTGCCGGACTCGTTATTGTGGGACGTTCCGCAGTCGCCAATCCTTCTGCCGCAATTTCCCCATATGATACGGATGCCATTGCAGCATGCATTATTGGCGGTGCTTCCTTTATGGGCGGAAAAGGAACCATCTGGGGAACTCTGATCGGCGCCCTGATGATTTCTACCATCCGAAATGGTTTAACACTTTTAAATACTTCAAGCTCAGTACAGTATATTGTTATAGGTCTGGTAATAATCGCCGCCGTATTTATTGATGTAACAAGGACACGTATGGAAGCAAAAGCAAAACGGCTTGCAGCTAAATAAAAGACAACTTTAAAATAAGCATGAAAGGCGCTATGGGATTCCATATCTCTTTCATGCTTATTTTAATATTATTTATATCTCTGCCGTCACAGCTTTCACGATCTCATCCAGGCATGCTTCCAGCTCCTGATTGCAGAATCGCCTATGTATTCCGCATCTAACGAGATTTTCTTCTTTAAAATCCTCTTCATCCGCCAGAAATCTTCTGCAAAGCTCCTTATACTTAGGTGTCTTCTGTCCCCTTTCCCGTTTAATCGCTCTTAAGAGCCGGTCTCCATCCTCAACCACAACATAAATAGGAAACAGCCTGTCCTCTCCAAAATAAGCCCTTGTCTCTTCATATGATTCCAGGGTTCCGATCATCAGATATCCACTCTTCCCAGCTAAATCGATCTGACCGTCATCAACAGTAAAATAACTCCATGGCCCATAGACTGTTTCATACGTCCTCTCTTCAATAAGCCTGTTCTCTTTCCTGAATTCCTCCAGCTTATCTCTGGTAGTAAAATAATATTCCACCCCATCCCTTTCCCCATCCCGAATCGGCCTGGTGGTATATAAAACAACTTTCTTTAATTGGGGAAGCCTCTTTAAAAGTCTTTTATAAATCGTATCTTTTCCGGAAGCGCTCTTTCCCATTACATAGAATATTTTGCCCATATTATCTGCTCCATCTTTTATCCTGTCTTTTAATCTGTCTTTTAATCTATTTTTAATCTATCTTTTAATCTATTTTTTAATCTATCTTTTAATCTATCTTTTAATCTATTTTTAATCTATCTTTTAATAATCTTTTAATCTATCTTTTTATTTTATCTTTTATTTTATCTTTTATTTATCTTTAATTTTATCTTCCATCCGGCTCTGTTACATCAACCACATAGATTTCCCTGGAATCTTCATCCTCCATCCCCTGTACCGCAAGGCCTAGCTCCTTATATTTCATGATCAGACCAATGGATTCCTTATTTAAAACTTCTCCCGGCACAACGATGGGAATTCCCGGCGGATACACATAAACAAATTCTGCCGATACCATACCCTCTCCGTCGGGAATTGCTACCCTGCGCCTGGATTCATCCATTGCCTGCGCAATAGTCATCCGGCATTCCGGCGTTCTTTCCAGTTCCTGAAATAGGGGGTTTTCACCTTCAAAGTCTTTATCTGTGGAAAGACCGGAATCTATATGAAGCAGGGCATTGCAAAGCCGATTTAGACCTTCCTGAGTATCAGCCAGAGTCGTTATTGCAGTCACATAGTCTGAACCGCACATTTCCATCTCCAGATGATATTCCTTTCTTAGCCTGTCGTCCAGCCAGGCTCCCGATTTTCCCGTGCCCCTTGTGGAAATAACTATTTTAGAACGGTCCATGTCATAGATTCCATACATTCCCTTCTCCTGATCCGTAAGAAGCCTAAGGTGTTTCAAACCGGACAAAACCTTTCGTACCTCATCTATTTTACAGGAAAAGAGCTTCATCTGTTCCAGCCCCTCCCCGGCCATATAGCGTATACAACCCTCGATTCCCGCCATCAGCACGTAGGATGGGCTGCTGGACTGATACATGTGTACATAGCGGTCCAACCTCCCCATATCCACATATCCTTCCCTTACATGCATGACAGACGTCTGTGTAAAGGAAGGAAGGGTCTTATGAAGGCTCTGAATCACCACATCCGCACCAAGCTCTAATGCAGAAACCGGAAATCCTCCCCTTCTCCCAAAAGAAAAGTGGGCTCCATGTGCTTCATCCACAATAAGAGGCAGACGAAACCTATGAACAACCTTTGCAATGACCTTAATATCAGATACAATTCCATCATAGGTTGGGGATACCACAAATACCGCCTCTATCTCTGGATGATTCATCAACATTTCTTCTATTTTTTCCGGAAGTAATCCACCTTGAATACCAAATGACTGTATTATTTGTGGATAAATATATTCCGCTCTTAACTGATTGAGGAAAACTCCATGAAACGCTGACTTATGGCAGTTCCTGCTCATAAGAATGGTTCCGCCCCTTGATACGGTCCCGCTTATGGCGCTAAGTATTCCGCTGCTGCTGCCATTGATAAGATAATAAGTCCTGCAGCTCCCGTAAATCCTAGAAGCCCATTCCATGGACTCCTTTAAAATTCCTTCCGGATGGTGCAAATTATCAAAGTCGTCTATCTCCGTAATATCTATAGAAAAAGGATTTGGAAAATCAACGGCAAAAGATCCTTTATACTGCCTTTTATGACCCGGCATATGAAAGGGGTAAATATCCGATTTCCCATATTCCATTAACTTTTTTAATAAATTCGGTGTATCATTCATAGTATGAACCTCCTTTCGTCCATATAAACCACTGTCCCATTTCCCTGTTCTTTTTGCATAATCCTTTATAAATCGACCCTTTTAGTATAGCATCCTTATCCTCTCTTTACAATTTTTTCTCATAGCGCTATAATATAATTTTGGAAATAAAAAAGGAGATGGTTATTATGAGATTAATCGAATTTAAAATGGAGCGACCGGGCCTGGTAAAAGCTGGAGATGAAGTTCAGATCATAGAGCGGGAAGGAACCAGCAGCTACAGCTATATCATTGACCCTGCTGTGGCCATGTCCGGCTGCTATGTGGGACGGGACCGGATTAAATCCGATCATGGGATTGTAAAAGAGATAAAACACAATGACCGCGGGTATTATGTGATTGTGGAATTCGATGAATGATCCTCTTTAATCATTGCAAAATAAAAAGCCCTGAAACATTTCTGTTTCAAGGCTTGTCCTGAGACACCGGGGACTCGAACCCCGGACAACTTGATTAAAAGTCAAGTGCTCTACCACCTGAGCTAGTATCCCATATGCCCAAAGCCGGAATCGAACCAGCGACACGAGGATTTTCAGTCCTCTGCTCTACCAACTGAGCTATCTGGGCCTATGTACCTTCATTAGTACACGTTTTGACAAAATTAGTCAAAAAAAATTGCGGGGGCAGGATTTGAACCTGCGACCTTCGGGTTATGAGCCCGACGAGCTTCCAGACTGCTCCACCCCGCGTTATTCAATTATAGTATATGCAGTGATTAAGATTTTAATCACCAAATGGATGGAGATGGATTCGAACCATCGAAGCGTGTCGCAACAGATTTACAGTCTGCCCCCTTTGGCCACTCGGGAACCCATCCATATTTTATTAAAGTGATGCAAGCCGATGATCGGACTCGAACCGATAACCTGCTGATTACAAATCAGCTGCTCTGCCAATTGAGCCACATCGGCACAAATCTTCTCATGCGTATTGCTTTGCATACTGAATGGGACCTATAGGGCTCGAACCTATGACCCTCTGCTTGTAAGGCAGATGCTCTCCCAGCTGAGCTAAGATCCCATATACAAAATTTAGTTTTCAAACGACCCGGATGGGATTCGAACCCACGACCTCCGCCGTGACAGGGCGGCGCTCTAACCAGCTGAGCCACCAGGCCAAACCTTTTTGAAGGCTAT
>NZ_BAAJYQ010000018.1:0-81768 GCF_057543815.1 Lacrimispora sp. YZC11
TCCGAAAACTTCTTTTGAATCGCTTCGCTCGACTTGCATGTGTTAAGCACGCCGCCAGCGTTCATCCTGAGCCAGGATCGAACTCTCAAATTAAATGGTGTTCAATCCGGGGTCAAAATCAACTAACTAGCTAATTTATTTCCCGTTTTACTTGTTGTTTGGTTCGTATACAATTGCTTGTATTCGTTCTGAAATTTTCTCATTCAAAGTCATCAAACATGACTTGTTTTATTAGAATTTTCAGGGTTTTACATACTGTTCAATCTTCTGTTTTCAAAGTGCTTTTTTCTGTGTTACTGTCGCAGCAGCAACTTTTAAAGGATATCATAGCCGGTTGTTTTTGTCAACCATTTTTTTCATTTTCTTCAAAACTTTTTTCATCGTTCATCGATGTGTTTTGGGGAAAATTTGCCGCCGTTTTCAGCGGCGAGTTACATCATATCAAAGCATTGGACAAAAGTCAACATTTATTTTAAAATTTATTTTATTGAGAATAAAACCTCTTAATAGAATGCGTTGGTCATTGTAAATATATATTTTAGTAATAGATACTATTGGCTCCGTAAGGTTTAAAAACAATTATGACCTTTGTTCTTTCTAATACAATTATTTTGCCATAAGGCTATTAAGCCATAAGTATCAAAAGAGGCTGTATTCCTCCTGCAAACCTGGTGGCACATCGGCAAACTAAGTCTTGGTGCCCTCCTGCAGAGCGGGAATAGTTACGCGCCTTAGAATTTCAGTAACTATTTTATGTAACCAAATATATTTATTTTAAATTAAGTAACCAAAAGGGCAACTATTATGTTATATTTATAGTACAGTTTGCCGATATAATAATAAAGTCGATTTGTAATTAAGAAGGAGGTGTTCCTATGACGCGTCTTGGATCAAGGATTCCGATACCCCGTAATTCAATGCCTGGCAATCAGCATGACAAATTCTTATCATCAATGGATAATCCAAGGAATGTAGTTTCAAAAAGATCGGGCAGGATTAAATCCAACGTCCAACGAAATAGATTCTCATGGCTCGGTCCAGGTAATCTGATTAAAAAAGGCTCAAGATCAATTTCATCTGACTATATATACATAGGAATGGAATGACCAGAAACCTGAGTCAGCATTTCTTTGGTTGTGAAGCTAATAACATCATATCCTGACGTCTATTGACTCCAGCCAAAGAAACGATACAAATCAGCCAATTACTTGCATACAGGTTAATAGTAGCAGGTATTTTTTAATGTTAGGGGAAGAAAATGAAAGAAAAAACTAAAAAAGGATTCTTTAGCCTTTTCCAAAATGTAAGACGTTCAGCGGAATCTTCAGAGATATCCATTGCAAGTGTTGCTGTTTCACCTGAAGAATCCCCAAATGAAGATTTGAATAAAACAGCAGCCGATCCAACCGCACAAAAAGATTCTGCCGCAACAACCGTATTTCCCGAAATTGAAACGATTGCTCCCTCTGCTTCTTTTATATGGGATCCATCCGATGATCCGCTTATTGTACGGATCGATGAAGAGGCATTATGCAGTGAATGCGCTCAGTTTACCAGTAAAATGCAATCATTATCCAATGTTTTTAAACGGACAGCCGAAGCCGCACAAGAGCAGGCTCCCCAGCCAAAGGCGGCTCAGGCCTATATTAATATCTCAAAAGATCGAATGGCTGCGTGGTTTTATGTGATTCCTCCTTTTAACGACGGCCAGGGAATAAAGGAAGAAGACCTAAAATCACTCCTCAATCAGGAGCATGTAAATACCGGAATTATGGAGGAGTCTCTGAAATCAATTGTTGAAGATCAGGTCTATGGCCAGGCCGTACTGGTTGCAAAGGGAGTTCTTGCACGTAATGGAATTGATGGTTTTATTAAAGATCATTTTAAACGTGATCTTAAGCTTGAATTTATAGAAGATGAAAATGGATCCGTGGATTACAAAAAACTAAATAACATCCAGTCTGTCAGAGATGGAGAAGTGATCTGTAGTATAGCTCTTGCTGTTCCGGGCGAAAATGGTATGACTATAACCGGGCAACCCTATCCCTGTACTATTAAGGGAACTGACGTTCCCGTACCTGTAGGCCGCAATACTAAGCTTACGGAAGACCGGACTCAGCTCGTTTCTCAAAAAACAGGCCATGTAACATTTGTTAATGGAAAGTTCCAGGTAGATCCTATCCTTAAGATAAATGGTAATATTGATAACAGTACAGGAAACCTGGACTATGACGGTGATATTTTGATTACTGGAGATGTAAGGAACGGTTTTACGGTGAAGGCTACCGGAAACATTGACATCCGAGGTTCCGTAGAAGGCGCCCAGATTATAGCGCAGGGATCCATTACCATTGCCAGCGGAATGTCGGGAAACGGCCGCGGTACTCTGACTTCTGACTCTGATGTCAAATGCCGCTACCTGGAGCACTGCACGGTTACCGCCAAAGGTAATGTGTATGCAGAAAGCATAATCAACTCCAAAATTGAAAGCGGTCAGGATATTATTGTTACCTCCGGCATGGGAGTCATTATCGGCGGCACACTTCTGGCTGCGAACAGCATCAATGCCCGTATTATCGGTTCCAAAGTACGGCGGCTCATTACCGAATTAATTATTGCAAATGTTCCTAAAAACGTGGAAGAATCCTCTCGTATTGCCAGGGAACTGGAACAGCTTCATCATAACATGTCGGAAGTGAGAAAAAATATCACCTATCTCGAAACCACCCAAAGGCAGGATAAACAGCATCTATTGGATAATTTAAAGCAGGCTTCTACTTATTTAAACCTCCGGGAACAGGAGATCATAAACCGCCTGGAGGAAATAAACACAATTGACAAGGAACAGTCCGGAATCATTCAATGCCAGCAGCTGCTGCCCGTGGTTCGCATCCGAATCGGTTCTTCCAGCCTTTTGGTTCAGGAGGAATACTCCAGAAGCATTATTTATAAAAATAGCGAAAGTGAAGTTACGATCGGAAGTAATTAAATCAGAAGGAGGGTAGCTATTATGAAAAAAACAATTATGATTGTCGATGATTCAATTGTGACACGCAGTGAGATAGAGCAATTACTTAAAGGAACAAATTTTGATGTAATCTATCAGTGCAGAAGTGGGGAAGAGGCTCTGGAAGCCTATGAAAGAGAAAGACCTGATATTGTGACCATGGATATCATAATGCCTGGAATTGATGGTATCGAAGCTTCCAAACGCCTATTAAAGCATCATCCAGATGCAGGAATTATCATCATCAGTTCTCTTGTCTATGATAAAACACAGCAGATGGTGCAAGAGTTGGGTCCCTCTGTTCCTTTTGTTTTTAAGCCTATTAAGAAATCATATTTTATTGAGGCTTTGGTAAAAGTAAGTGATGCGATTTCTAAAAAGTAAGGTCTTCATAATAGGCAGATCTTATACATAACTAGAATGATATGTTAATTATTATTACATAGGAAAAGCCTAATGGAAAATCTATTTCTTTCGATTTTCCATTAGGCTTTTTATTTATAAATTATAGATTGATTCAACCGTTGAATCATCGGAGCCAAACTGATTGGACATACTGTAGGAAGCCATTTGCATCCGAAGCTTCATCAGTTCGATCAAATAAAGATAATCCGATTTAGCCGGTACAAGACTTCCGCTTTCTCCTTCCAATGAAGGACTTGACAGATATTGCAAAGCACTTGATATATCCGTCGAATATCCTGATGTTTCGGAATCGCCCATATAATTCTTAACCTTCTTTACATATTCCTGGGTTTCCTTAAAAGGAGGGATTCCTCCATATTTGCTCACATTATTGCCGCCGGCATTATAAGCCGCCAGGGTGAGATCTACATTTCCTTTATACCGTTCTAAATTTTCTTTTAAATACTTAGCTCCTCCCATGATATTGCTTCTTGCATCATAAGGATCGTCCACTCCTAAGGATCTGGCAGTGGCAGGCATCAGCTGCATTACTCCGGCAGCCCCCTTCTTTGAAGTGGCAGATGGGTTAAAATTCGATTCTGCCTTAGCAACCGCCTTTAACAGTTTTTCGGAAACACCATATTTTTTAGACGCCTCCGTGAATATAGCTTCAAGGTTTTCCGGAGCCTTTACTACTGATTTTAAAATCTGTTTAAAATTCCCCTTGGCAGATGAAGCTGCCGTATATCCTGCCTGCCCTGCTTTTGCATTAGTAAGTGCAGACAGCCTTAACTGGTCTATCGTTGCCAAAATTTAATCCTCCCGTCAATCTCCGACTTTTACGGAATCCATTTTCCTGAAGCATCCACCCAATAATTGCCCACATTTGTGCTGCTTACCATGCTGCCATCCGGATTTAAATAATACCAGATCCCTGGCTGGGGCTGTATCCAACCCGTCAGCATTTCTCCTCCGCCCGGATTTAAATAATACCATTTCCCATTGACAAACTGCCAGCCCATGAGTAGTTTTCCATCCTTGGGATTTAAATAATACCATCTTTGACCTGACAGGAGCCAGCCTGTCTGGTAAATTCCATTCCCGTCAAAATAATACCAGTCATTTAATATCTGTTTCCAGCAATTCCTGGCGATTCCTCCATCCTCCTGCTTGTAGGTATTTCCCTTCCATGCACCTGATGTATCGCCGTCATATTCCATAATCGTATCATCGGAAGTGACATAATCCCCATCCTTCATATATTTCCGGTCATCGGAAGTATAGCCGATAGCCCGGACTTCATAGTAATATACAGCATCCTTATCCATGTATTCAGAAAGATCCACCATATTGGTTTCTACGGAAATACGCTTCTTCAGCTTGTCATCTGCATAAAGAGCAACCTGATAACCCGTAGCAAATTCAACTTTTTCCCACACAGCCTTTGTCTTTTTGCTGTCGCTCCAGCCTGCCCTGGCTGTTTTTCCTAAAATAACTACAGGAACATAATCCACCTTTATTTCCAGTGTATTGTTATCAAGCGCTTTGGCGGAAACGAACTTTGCCCCTGTGATCTTACACTCTGTCCGGTTGTAGGCGTCAGCAAATATCGAGGTGTCTGATGTTAAAAACACGCTGACCCGTTCATTCTTCGCTGCCTTCCATTTGCTGATATCCCGTTTCCAGACAACCTCATTAACCGATACTCCGGCATTGGTTGTGGAAATTCCAGGCATCAGTATTTCTTCATTCCCATACTGGCTGTCAAACTTAAGATTTACGCTTCGAATCACAACAGAATCGGCAGCAAAGGACATAACAGCCGGCAAGCATGTAAATGCTGCCACCAACACTGCAAAAAACATAGAATGCAGTTTTCTTCTCTTATCTCTCATCATTGTACCCATACTCCATCTTCATTTACCGGAAATCCATTGATTACCGTATTAACAGCCATCGTGCCATCCTGATTAAAATATCGCCACAGTCCATCGATCTTCTGCCAGCCGGTTACCATGACTCCGTCTTCCCCGGTAAAATATGTATGCCCATTCCGGGTGATTAAACCCTTTAGCATAGCGCCCTCTAGGTTTCCCTGTACGGTATTTAAATAATACCATCTTCCTGCCTGATTGATCCAGTCCTTCTGCATAGCACCCTGGTTGTTAAAATAATAATAATAGCCGTCTATGACCTGCCAGTTCGTTGCGGCGGCTCCCATGGGGGCCTCGTAGCCGTTGTCCGGATAAAAACAATACCATGTATTGTCAATTTTATTCCAGCCGGTCACCATGGCTCCTTTGGAATTCATATAATAGATATCAGAATCCAGGATAAACCAGCCGGTCACCATCTTTCCATCCTGGTCAAAGCGGTACCATACGCCATCAAGTTCCATCCATGAATTCGCCTGAACCGTTCCATCAGCATAACGGTAGTACCAAACTCCGGACTGCTGATCCCAGCCCTCTTTTATTCCTGAGCCATTTGCTGTACCGGCAATTGTATCCGAGTCTTTTCCTGTACCATCGGATACATCCCGGTCCCTGATAACCAGTTCGTCTGACTCCACCCATCCACTTTTCTTTCCATTCTTCAGTTCATCCTGTTTAAAGGGAACAGAACGGATTTTGTAAGAATAGGTCCCTTCCTCTGTCATATACGGATAGAAGTTATAGGAGGTGGCCTTTACCTGTTCCTTTTTTAAAATAATTTTTTTACCGCAATAAAGCCATAATTCATAAGCGCCAGAAGTATTATCTCCTTTGGACCAGACAGCCTGGCCAAGCCTTGTATCCTTCCAGCCCACGTCTTCCGGTTCCGCGTACAGGCCTTTGACAGGCTTCGTCCTTAAGGTGACAACTAAGTCACTGCCATTTCGCTTTGCGCTGACATAGGAGCCTCCCGTGATTTTCATCTTGGCAGCCTCATAAGAGGACTTAAAATAAGCATCGTATTCATCGGAAGGGGTAAGGGTAACATTCATCCTGGGTTCTTCCCCTACTGACATATCCTTTGAGGTGGAGGTGACCCACTTCGCCTCCCTGACAGTGTACTTTTTATCACCGGAGTTCACATAGCATTCCCCATTGGTTTTATTAATCTGTATGTCAGGCAAACGGTCTCCTGCCTCGATATTAAGTACCACCTTAATGCTGATTGAATTGATTGCCTCTGTTGCCATTGCTTTTTCAGGGAAGAGACACAGGCAAAAAGCTGCAATAATGGCTATTGCCAATCCCCTCTTTTGTTGTTTCATGAAATCGCTCCTTTTTTAAAAATACAACTTTGTTCTGCAGTTTGTAGATTTCTATCATTAAGCTATATACAGCAATGCTATGGTTTCATTACCTTTAGCTGCTCAATCATGCAAATGCAGGCCTTTTTACATTCAGTGACATCTTCTTATCCCCCGTTTCATCAACCATAAAAAGCAGTTAAAATTCCTATTACCCAATAAGCAATTACAGTGTTTTTCTTCTTTTCAGCTGTTCCAAAAAAGTGAATTTTCTGACCATGGATTCCTGATAAGATGTCATATCAAAGAAACGGCTGCCATATCGGTAGAGGGGCGGGTCATTCTCACCCGACAGTTTATCCACCCATAAAATACTGCCTTTTAGCCTGGTACAGTCGCTGTCAGTTTCAAACAGAAAAGAAAAGATCTGCTCCTGCTTTAATTCAACAGCCGATTCAAGCCCGATACCGCCTGCACTAATATCTTTTATTTTAGCGGGTATATGTGTGACCTTTCCGTCTGAATCTGCCGTCTCTAAAGTAACCGGTAAAGAAATCCTGACCTTAAGGTCACGACGCCTTTGTTCTATACCGATCAATTCGTCAATTAAGCATGGAACCTTATAGATCGCATTTGCAATCTCTCCGATTTCGTCGCCATTGATCTTTACCCTTCCGGACAAACGGCATTTGCATGTAACAAGCCCCTGAACCCCGTCATAAAACACGATCACGGATTCTGTACTCACCTTATCCATATCTTCCTCTTCAAAGATAAGGCCCATACTGTCCTTGTGAGAATCAACTACCTTTACCTCTGCGATAAAGACACCATTTAAGGAATAAACACTTGCTTTTTCACATTCAATAAACATAACCTACTCCACCGTTTCCTCTATTATTATTTCCTCTTCCTCTGTTTCCTCTATGGGCTCCGGTTCCGGTTTTTCCACCGGACCAGGTACATAATTCAGGAAATAAAGGTAAATGTCCACAATAGTCTGATATAATTCATCCGGCACCTGACTTCCAAGTTCAAGCTGGGTTAAAATGGTTGCCAGTGAATTATCCTCATAAACGGGTACACCGCTTTCATTGGCAGTTTCTATTATTTTCTCCGCCATATATCCCATACCGGAGGCCACGATAACCGGAGCAGAATTCTTTGCGTCGTCATATTTCAACGCGACCGCCTTTTTATTTAACGTATTTTTAAATTCTGACATCAACTGAATTTTTCCTTTCCTGGATTTTGGGAAATACTTCTACCGGTGAGGAGGGTCCGCCCCCTGCCTGGAGGTAAATACTGTCTGCCCGGAAATGATACCGGTCAAGGATACTTTTAATCTCCTTATGAATATTGCCCTCTGATTTTTGCATCTTTTCCGGATAATAAAGCTGAATAGAGGCCGCATTGTCCCCATAAAAAAGCAGCAGTTTAAACTGGCCTAATTCCCTGATATCAAACTTAACGAAAATTCTGGTTGTATGCTTTGCCCCTGCCTGGGTGCTGCTGCCCTCCTCGTCCGGATCAATCCACATTTCGGAAAACAGTTTCCGCCCGTCAACATTCATGGGGAATGCCAGATGCAAAAGGGGCATATAAACACTTTCATTTAAAACCAGGGATTGCAGCATATTCTGAAACATCTGCTTATTCTCAAGGCCTGTACCTCCACCCACACCAGTCTTTAGAAAATCAATGAACTTATCCGCCCATTGGTTTTTCCCTGCCGCCTGCTCTAAATCAACCTGATTAAGCAGCTCATCGAACTGCTCCATTGTCATGGATCCAAAAAATTTACGAAAGCCCTGATATCCCGTAAGCCTGGAAAAGGACTGCAAAACCTCTTCCCTGTTCCCATTTTCATACCTGGCCATTAATACCGTTAAAAGAGATATCTTATCACGTATGGTGCCCATGTCGTGATTCATTGCGATATAACGGCCCAGGAAAGGGAGGAGCTTTTCCTTTAAGAGCGCGCTGTTTTGGGCAGTCTGACCTTCGGGTGCAGATAAGTCCAGCTCCTTAAGCAAAGCCTCTATCTGCTCTCTTGTCTGCTTAAAAACATACCCCTCCATATCCTTTACTGTATTAAATATATCATGAAGTATATGCTTACCGGAAGACATATCATTGAATTTTCTAACAAAATTTAAAATCTCTGCTTTCAAATCCACAGAAGTTGTTTCTGCCATCACATGACGCAGCTGGTCAAAAATACCTCCGTTAAAACGGACTGCTGATTCGGCCTGTTCCTTTAAAAAGGGCAGAATCTCTTCCCCCTGCATCTTGGCCGCTTCAAAAAAGGAAGCGATCTTCTGTGCGGCTTCCTCTCCCATGATTCCGCCCGTCAGCATTTCTTCGCCCTGAAAGAAAAGATCGGTAAAAATTTTGGAAAGATCGGGTATGTTTTTTACCTGATTTAGAAATGCACCGAAATTCGACCCGTACTGGAATGCCAGCTGCTGTTCCCCGTTTCCCCCGGAATCAGTCCGGTTATCCCCTCTCATCACTCTTGAAGGGTCTACGGGATTCTGAATATGGATTCCCTGACCAGCCTGGGGGTTGTTTTTTATCGTGGAATTATCATAACCGGAAAGGGGTGTTGTAACTTTTAAAATATCTGCCATACTATGCCTCCATTTAACTGGTGTTTTATATATTTTTCGAAAGGTTATTTAAATTACTATTATTTTTTATCCAACCATACCGATAAATAGATATATACTAAACTAGACAAGGCGGTGTAAATATTATGGATAACGGCATGGATAATATGCTTGATATGTATCTGTTTGAAACCAATTCCCTCCTGGAGCAATTAGACGAGCTCCTGATAGAAGCCGAAAAAGCAGGAGATTTTACAGTAGATGACGTAAATGAAATCTTCCGCATCATGCACACTGTCAAGGGTTCTTCCGCTATGATGGAATTTTCGTCCCTGATGCAGATAGCTCATCGTATTGAAGATTTATTCTTTTTTATCCGTGAGAATGGTCTGGATTCCCTTGACAGTTCCCACAAAGGCACTCTTTTTGACTTAATGTTCCGCTCTACTGATATGCTTCGCGCTGAAGTTTCAAAAGTAGAAAACAATGAGCCGCTTAGTGATAATGTCGACCATCTGACTCAAGAAATTAATAGCTTCCTGAAAAAAATCAGCGATGATAATCCAACCGCTGCCGGGGAAAAAGAACATCCGGTCACTTCCCGACCAAAAGAAGCTTCCCAGCCAGCGCCGGTCGTATCCTCTCCCGTTTCAGCCACCAGTTTGGAAGAAATACGTCTGGACTTAGCAGAATGCCGGGATGACACGGCTGCCTTTTTCCTTCGTATCTTCTTTGATGAAGGTTGCGGAATGGAAAACCTTCGGGCTTTTATGCTTATCAGCGCATTAAAAGAATCCGGGCTGGAGTTCGGCTATTATCCTGCCGATGTGGAGACCAACAGCCAAAGCAGCGGGGCTATTATTGAGAAAGGCTTTTTCATGACCTTCCAATCCCGTGGGGAGGCGGACTCAGCCATATCACAGGTCAACAATATAAGCAGCATCCGTTCCTATGAACTGATTGAAAATCCCCGTGCCAAGGCCGCTCCCAGTGCAGAAACGAAGAATACTACAGCCGTTTCAGCCCCATCTGCCGGTGAAAGTGCCCCGGTCACCGGTTCTCCTGCCCCAGGAAACGCTCATCAGATGACGAACAAACAGAATCTGATCAGCGTAAATCTGACAAAGCTGGACAACCTGGTGGCAATCGTCGGTGAGATTGTCATTACGGAATCCATGGTGACTTCATCGCCTGAGATTCAGAATTTAAAGAACCTTGACAGCTTTTTAAAGGCCACAAGACAGCTTCGCAAGCTGACCGATGACTTGCAGGACATTGTAATGTCCCTTCGCATGGTTCCTGTTTCCGGCGTATTCCAGAAAATGAACCGCATCGTCCGGGACATGAAGCAAAAACTCAAAAAAGACGTGCGTTTAACCATTATCGGTGAAAATACGGAAGTTGACAAGTCCATCGTAGACAGCATCGGGGATCCCATCATGCACATTGTCCGTAACTCCATGGACCATGGAATTGAAGAGACTGCCGAGGAACGTATTGCTGCCGGTAAAAATCCTCAGGGAGAACTGACTCTCTCAGCAAGCCATACAACCAACGAAGTCATCATTACCATCAGCGATGACGGAAAGGGTGTGAATCCGGCAGGAGTTCTTGCAAAAGCAAAGAGAAACGGCATTCTCACCAAACCGGAAAGCGAATACTCACAAAAGGAAATCTTAAACCTTCTTCTGGCTCCCGGCTTTTCTACCAATGAAGTGGTCACTGAATTTTCCGGCCGTGGAGTAGGTATGGATGTGGTTAAGAAAAATGTTGAGAATATCGGAGGTACCATAAGTATTTCCAGTGAATTAGGCAAGGGAATGTGCACTACCTTGAAAATCCCCCTCACCATGGCCATTGTGGATGGCATGGAGATCTCAGTGGGAAAATCTGTCTTTACCATCCCCATTGCGAACATCCGCCAGTCCTTTAAGGTGAAGAATGAAGAAGTGATCTACGATACGGAAGGCAATGAGATCGTTAAGTGCATGAACCAGTTCTATCCCATCATCCGCATTCACAGACTTTATAACATTGAAACAGAAATTACAAGCATTGAAGACGGAATTCTGGTTTGGGTGGAATCCGGTGACAAATCTTACTGTCTCTTTGTCGATGAACTCTTAGGAGAACAGCAGGTTGTTGTAAAACCGCTTCCGGTATTCTTAAACAGCTTCAATGTTAAGGATTCAGGTATCAGCGGCTGTACCATTCTTGGTGATGGTAATATCAGCATTATATTAGACGTTTTAAACCTGTATGCCGCATCACAGAACCAGTACTATTAATTGAAATACCCTTGGTATACCTTTATGCCCAGAAAGCATGGGCAAGCAAATTGAAATCGGAGGAATACAAATGCCAGCAGAAAATACAGCTACATCCGAAGTTTTTACTTCCGCACGGACAGAAACCACGGAACGCTATTTAACCTTCCGTACAGAGAACTTAACCTTTGGTGTGAGCACCAATTATATCATTGAAATTATCACCAACCATACAATTACTGCCATGCCCATGGTACCAGGCTATGTAAAAGGAATCATCAACTTAAGGGGACAGATCGTTCCCATCATGGATATCCGTTCAAGACTTGGCAAACCGGACATTGAATATACCAGCTCAAGCTGTATCATTGTTCTGAATGTGGATTCTGTTTTTATAGGAATCATCGTGGATTCAGTGGAGCAGGTTCTTGACATTGACTATTCCAGAATCTCACCGGTTCCGGCCAATAACCGGGAAGAACTGGTCAGCGGCATGATATCCGTTTCGGATAACCATATTGTCCTTCTTCTGGACTGCGAAACCTTAGTCAATAACTCATAAAGGACGGCCACCCTATGTTAACAATTTCGCAGCATGATTTCATACGGCTGGTTGATTTCATGAAAAAAAATTATGGAATCGACTTATCTAAAAAGATGCAGCTCATTATGGGAAGATTATCAAACACCATCATTTCCATGGGTTTCACTTCCTTTACAGATTATGTAGATCACATTCTTTCGTCAAAGAATCAGGCTGATCTGGAAATAATGCTCAACAAGCTTACAACCAACTACACTTATTTTATGCGGGAAGAGGCACATTTTAATTTTTTTCGGGATACCGTTCTTCCTAATCTAATAAGCACAAAAAAAAATAAAGTTTTAAGTATTTGGAGCGCCGGCTGTTCTTCCGGCGAAGAACCTTATACTATTTCCATGATTATCAAGGATACCCTGGGGGCCCAGGCCGCCCTCTGGGACACCAGGGTCCTTGCCACGGATATTTCCCAAAATGCATTAAGGGCCGCAAAGGAAGCGGTGTATGATGCGGATTCCTTAAAGAACTTATCTCCTGGCTGGAGATCCAAATACTTTGTCAAATCCCCGGAGCAGGGATTGTATTCCGTAGCTCCGGCGATTAAATCAAATGTTATTTTCCAGACCTTTAATCTTATGGACCCCATTCGGTTCCGGTTAAAATTCGATATAATATTTTGCAGGAATGTCATGATTTATTTTGATCAGAATACCAAAGACGGGCTGATTCAGCGATTCTATGATGCAACTGCCCCAGGCGGATACTTATTTATCGGGCATTCTGAAACAATCAACAAAGAAAAAACGCCCTACCGGTACTTAATGCCGGCTACTTACCGAAAAGAATGATCTGCGTAATATAAAATCTATTTACTGTCTCCCCATTTCAGTAAATGGATTTTATATTACACGGATAGTAATACCCATCGGGTATCTCTTTACACCCGATAAAGCGGGGTGGCTCTGCCAATAAAGCATGGGCAGGCAAAAGAAATAACAGGAGGAATAATTATGGCCAATAAAATCCGAGTTTTCATAGTAGATGATTCCCTGCTGTTTCGCAAGGTATTAATGGATAATCTCTCTCAAAATCCCAATATAGAAGTGATCGGATATGCTGTTGATGCATTTGACGCGGAACGTAAAATTCCTGTACTTAAACCAGACGTAGTGACACTTGATGTGGAAATGCCCATGGTCAATGGTATTGAATTTGTAAAAAAGCTTCTTCCCAAACATCCGGTTCCAGTCATTTTAGTCTCTTCTCTTAATTTAAACGTGTTTGAAGCCCTTTCTGCAGGCGCTGTGGACTTTGTAAGAAAACCTGACATGTCCAGCAGTAATACTGCCAGCACATTTTTAAATACCCTGATCAGCAAAATTTTTATTGCTTCCCGTGCTGTCATCAAGGTCCCGGCTTCTACCCCTCCCCCCATAGAACCAGGGAAGCCTGTCATGGGAAAAACGGCCTTCTCCATGAATGCCTGCAATACCATAATCGCCATAGGCGCTTCTACAGGTGGAACAGAAGCCACTCTCCAGGTGCTTAAAGACCTTCCTGCGGACACGCCTGGAATTGTGGTCACCCAGCACATGCCGGAGGGCTTCACCAAAATGTATGCAGACCGTTTAAACCGGCTCTGCACCATGAACGTAAAAGAAGCCCAAAGCGGGGATACCATAGAAAGGGGACAAGTTCTGATTGCTCCCGGTGACCTGCAGATGAAGGTAGTCAAAATGGGAAGCCGTTACACGGTAAACTGCTATCCCGGTGAAAAGGTAAGCGGACACCGTCCTTCCGTGGATGTTCTGTTCCAGTCCGTAGCTGACACGGCCGGGGCCTCCTCCGTGGGGATCATCATGACCGGCATGGGAAGGGACGGAGCCGAGGGACTGCTCAAAATGAAAAAAAAGGGGGCTTTTACCATTGGGCAGGATGCGGAAAGCTGCGTTGTATACGGAATGCCAATGGTTGCCTACAACATAGGAGCTGTCACCAGACAGGTGTCCTGCGCAAATATAGCTGGCGTCCTGATGAAGCATCTAAGTTCACTTTAATTGAGAAATTCTATTCCCGAAGTTAATATTTTCTCAAAACTGACGATATTATAGATGTAATAAAAAAATTTCCGTGGTTTGGTTTTCTTAATAACGATAAACGAGAGTGCCGCCTGAATCTTATCCATAATACCCACAAAGGGTACTTAGGTCATTTAGAAAATCAGCCGTTCGATGAACCAGCAGGCAAATCGAACTTCCTTATAACATTCTTAGAAAGGAGTAAGTAAATGCGTATTTCCCCGAACTATTACAGTACGCTGTATAATTCCTCCACGACACGGCAGAACCAGGACCAGAACGAAATCAGCCTTTCTGAATCCGGTAAGAACAATTACGATGAAATCACCATCCGTTCTGCTCCCCAGGAAGCAATGGATTCCAAATTCATCTCAACCCTTAAAAATGCCCTTATGAAAGAAATTAAGCAGACCGCATCAGAAGAAAAGCTGGACAGCTTAAGACAGAAGATTGAGGACGGAACCTATCAGGTAGATGCAAACAAGATCGCCGAAAGGATTCTTTTATACAAAGGAGCAGATTTCAATGAATGATTTTACCGCAGTAATTGAGGATATGATCCAGCTTTTTCAGGATCTGATACAGGTTGAACAGGTAAAACTGGAGGCCGCTAAGAAGAACCGGGTCACTTATGTAGAAGATTGCATGAACAAGGAACAGGCCGCCATATTAAAGCTGAGAGGCCTTGATAAAAAACGGGAGGATTGCCAGGAACGGCTTGGAATGAAGGGGGATACCTTTCAGCAGATTCTTTCGAAAATCCCAGAGGACGAGGTGCGCAACCGGATGAAAGAACTGTTTGACAGGCTTACCTACCAGGTCCGGCTGTTTCAGGAAATAAGTGACGGCGCACGAACCATGATTGAAATCAATCTTCACATGATAGACAAAGCCATTCAGAATTCCCAAAGAGAAATGGCTCCAGACAAAGCAAAATGGGAGGGACTATTATGACACGCTCAACTTTCTCCGGATTTACCATTGCCCAACTGGCCATGACTGCCAGCCAGCGCGCCATTGACGTGACCGGACAGAATATAGCAAATATTAATACAAAGGGCTACACCAGACAGAGAGTGGATCTGGTAAGCTTTAATACAAGAGGCGGCGATAACGTAAGCACCGGGCCTGGTTCTAAAATAGGTTACGGCGTTCAGATTACCGGCATTTCCCAGATCAGGGATCCATTTTTAGATGTTCAGTTCCGGAATCAGATTGCCAAGGTGGGGACAGCAGATGCTAGACAGGCTACCTTAGATCAATTAGCCGATATTTTTGATGAGACCGATAAGGATGCATTAAAAAAAGCGCTCAGCGATTTAAGTTCCAGCCTAGACCAGTTATCCTCCAATGCAAATAACAGCGAGTTTGACAGCATTGTCCGTTCCAGGGCTCAGGTCATTGTAAATTACATCCATCAAAAGGCTTCTGACCTTAAAAGTGTCCGTGACGAAACCGTTAATGGCCTGGAGAATACGGATATTCCTGCCATCAACAGTCTTCTTTCCGACATCGGAGAGTTAAACGACGCCATCTGGAAGAGCCAGGTACAAGGCAATCCCGCTCTTGAGCTTTTGGATCAGAGAAATGAAAAATTCGATGAGCTTGCCGGTTACCTTCCCATCACCGTTACTTACAATGATGTGGTCGTTGCCACAGGAGCTAAATTTGAGTATCCGGTTGTAAAATTCCGTGGCAGTGATGGCATGACCTATCCTCTTACGGCAGGGGAACATGGCGAAAATGTCGCTTCACTTTCTATGGAACGGAACAAAGGCATAAACGGGGAGCCTGACGGCACAGTTTCCATATCAATGATTCCTGCCAGCAATTTCCCTGGCAGCGCGGATGTAAGCTCCCTGAAAACGGATATTACCAATTATCTGAAAGAAGGAACTTTAAAAGGGACTGTGGATGTATTGAATAAATCCGGAGAAATGGACAACCCTGCCACAGATTACAGAGGAATCGGATATTACGAAAAATCTTTTGAAGCTTTTGTCCAGACTTTTGCCAGGACCTTTAATGAACTGAATGTCAATACAAAACCTTATACAGGCGTGACTTCGCTGCCGGATATGGGCACAGCATCAAAAGACTCTGCCACTGGCGAAGCAGTATTCGGCATGGATTTCTCAAAGACAACAGGAAACTTCTTAAGGGGAGAAACCATTACAGTCAATGGTACGAAATACACATTCGGCAACGGTACAGGCGAAATACCCATTGGAGCGACGATTGAGGATAGTATAAACAACCTGGTTACCAAATTGAATGCCGACCCAACTACTAAATCAATGCTGGTAGATGGCAACAGCGAAGCTGGCACATGGTCCTATGCTTCCGGAAAGCTGGAATGGCGCAGTGACAATGGTATAACAACGGATGTGGAAAGCATCAAGACCCCCGATGGAAAAGCTATATCCCTTGGCTATAAAGCAAACCCTGTCAATGTCAGAAACTTTGATTTATTCCAAACCTCCGATGGAAGCAACCGCTTTACCGCCAGCAACATTAAAATATCCGATGACTGGATGAACAACACCATTCACATCATCTCTTCCCATCAAGAGGATGCTGGTTCCACTGCCAATGATAACATTATAAAAATGCTGAAATCCCTGACCGATGAGCGGGTTTTCAAATATGAATACACCTACATGGACAACAACGGGGTTGCCCAAGCCGGATATATTACCCACTATACCGGAAACTTTTCCCAGTGCTACTCTAATCTGGAAAACACTCAGGGTATAGACAGTTCTGCCAACCAGGCAATCCTTGATAACCACATCTCTGTGCTTCAGCAGACTGCGGACAGCAAGGATGACGTATCAGGTGTCTCCTTAGATGAGGAAGGCATCAACCTGATGCAGTACCAAAGATCCTTTTCAGCTGCTGCCCGTCTAATGACAACCTTAGACGAAACACTGAATATATTGATAAACAATACCGGCATTGTAGGAAGATAGGAGGTTTCCAATGAGAATTTCAACTAATGCGATTATACGGAATTATAAAAGCAATCTTGCAGCTTCCATAGCCAACTTAAATAAATCCAGAGACCATGTTATGACTCAGCGAAGCTTTAACAAAGTTTCGGAGGATCCTGCATCTGCAGCCCGCGCATCCCAGCTTCACCGCAAATATTACAAGAATCTGGATAATCTAAGCACCTTATCGGACGTTCAGTCCCGACAGGATGGACAGGAAGATGCCCTCATGCAGATATCCAATGCGATGAAAATCATTAGTTCTGATTATAACATACAGGCTATGAGCGGTGACAAGCAGACGCCGGAAACCCGGCAGACTTTTGCCTCTGCCATCCGCCAGTTCCAAAAATCCATGGCCTTAAGCCTAAACTCCACCTATGAGGACACGTTTTTATTTGCCGGAGCAGATGGAAAGAATCCACCCTTTGTGCTGTCCGAGGATGGAAAAACCCTTACTTACCGGGGTATTAATGTGGATGCCGCACCTGGCAGTCAAGATTATAAAGATCTTACTAAATTGTCCAAAGAAAACCTTTATGTTGATTTAGGGATGGGCCTTTCTCTCGATGGCGTTGACCGTGTCGTGCCTTCCAGCGCATTTAACCTTTCTCTTCCCGGCATAAAAGCCACTGGATTCGGAAAAGATGCGGATGGGTTGAGTGATAATGTCATTTTATTAGCCGGCCAGCTGGCTGATGCCCTGGAGGCAGATGATTTTGATACAGAGGCTTATGGAAAGCTTATGAACAAGTTTAAAGACTTAGGAACCAACGTACTAAATGAAGTTACGAATCTAGGCGTTAAATCAGAATTTTTAAATACCACAAAGGACCGACTTGAAAATAACGATATTTCTCTGCAAGAACAGATGTTAAAGGTGGAAGGAATGGATCCTGCAGCTGCTATTACCGATTATATGTGGAATCAGTACGCGTACAATGCCGCCCTAAAGGTAGGAACCAGCATCTTATCTCCATCTTTTATTGATTTCATGAAGTAAAATTGATGGAGGTGTGTTATAATGGAACCATTGCTGAAGATTACTACCATACCTATTGAATATGAACTGAAAGTTCATGGTGCAAGACTGGAATATTCCAGTTCTAAATCTCAACTGATAACCGACAGAATCAAGGGCGGCCTGACCATAAAAAATCGCCCCATTAAATTACATCTGGATACGTACGATGCACGTAATTCAGTCTGCCCTACTACAATGGAAAGCGTGCGCCAAGCCGCTGCCAAGGGTAAGTCCGCCGCTCTGGAGGCTACTGCTACATATGCAAAGGAAGGTGCCATGTTGTTAGACCCCAAGATTACAAATCCCCTTGATCAGATATTCAGCCAGCGTGCCCAGCAGCCTACGGGAGAATTCGGATTACGGTTTCTTCCTACTACGGGCCCTGATATCGAATGGTCTGATCCGGATTTATCCATGCAATACCAAATGGATAAACTAAGCTTTGACATAAAGGTGGCAAATGGAAACTTTGAGTTTATACCGGGAAATGTTGAGCTATCAATCACTCAAATGCCTGACGTGAATATTGAATATATCGGCAAGCCTCTTTATGTTCCGCCCAGCGCGGCCAGCTACTTCAATCATACTCCGGTAGATATTCTCGCTTAACCCTATACTCTGGAGGTATTTATGGAAATCAATACACAATATTTTGGCAAGATTTCATGTTCAGAAAAAGAATTCATACATTTTTCTGACGGGCTGTTTGGTTTTAATGACTTAAAGAATTATGTTCCTCTGGCCTTTCAGGAGAACAGCGATGCTTTAATCTGCCTGCAATCCGTAGATGATTTCAGCGTATCTTTTATTCTTATGAATCCATTCCAGTTTTATGAGAAGTATGAACCGGAATTATCTCAGGAGGATCAAAAACTGTTAGAAACTGAGGACAGCGAAGATAAGGTTTCTTATTATGTCATCAGTGTAATCCATGACCCCATGGAGAACAGCACGGTAAATTTAAAGGCTCCTATTGCGGTAAATACAGAAACCCGGGAAGCCAGACAGATAATTTTGGATAATCCACTTTACCGCTTCCGTCACCCGCTTAAGGATTTTATAAAAAAGGGGGATTCGTATGCTGATTCTTCAAAGAAAAAATAGCCAGTCCCTTACGATTGGTGACAATATCAATATTACAATTCTTGAAATTGGAAATGACTGGGTAAAGTTAGCCATCGATGCACCAAAAGAAATTTCAATTCTTCGTACCGAGTTATTGGAAGCTGCCTCAGCCAATCAGGAGGCCGCTTCCTCCCATCTAAACGAAGGCTCTATTTCCAAAATCAAGGACTTGATGAACAAATCAAAAAACAGCGGAGATACCTGATATTAATTAGGTATTTCCGCTGTTTTTTGTTCTTCTTGTTCTTCTTGTTCTTTCTGTACCTTTTGCTCTTCTTGTTCTCTTTCCTTCTTCTCTTCTTTTTCTACTTTCTCTTCCGTTTTTACTCCCTGATACTTTCTCCACATAAACCGAAAAAGCGTCTTTTTAGAGATCCGGAACTTTTCTTCCATTCTGCTGCCAACCATCCTTCTGAAATATCTCTCTAGACGGATCAGCCAAAAAACGGGAAGAAGTGCGCCGGCTTTCTCTAATGCCGGATATATGGTTTCCATGTATTCCCGATCCGGAAACAGCCACGCTACCAGCCTTCCCAATTCTTCCTTTTTCCTATCCCTGGAGTAACAATCAGCAACCGTTTTGATCAAGGGCAGGAACTGCTCACTGACTTCGCGCCCTTCCGTTCCTTTGCTGAAGATGTAAGATTCCATATTATCGTATATTTCCACATTTTCAATTCCCGTTCCGGTGCCAAACCAGCGAAGGATAAGATATTCCAGACGCTCTGCAAATTCCTCTATTTTAAGTTCCTTCAAACGTTCGTAAATATAAGGCCATAAAAAGAATTCCCCCTGGGTTTTATAAAATGCCCAAAAATCCATAATCTGGCTCAGACTGATATCCCCTCTGGCATAAGAATCCGTCAGCCTGCACATAAGGAATAAATACGTCTCACTGGCATTCATCTCCTTGATATGGTTCTGGCCTTTTTTATTTGGCAGGGAACGAACCAGATTGATATAAAATTTCTGCATTGATCTGCTGAAGAACATGGTTTGGTTGAAACACAAAACTTTATTACCTGGAACCCGATAATAAAGTTCCCCTCGAATTTCCGTATATCGTTCTTCAAAATCCGCGTCCCAAAGAAGTGTTCTGATGACCTGGGCATACTTCTTTTCCGTGCCGATCTCTATAAATTCCCTGCAGCACATTTCTTCAATGGGATAGCATTTAACAAAATCTGAATAATTTAAAAAAAAGCAGTTTATCCCGTTCCTTTCCAGAAGGGTCTGTACCTGCCTTTCTGCTGAACGTAAACGTTCAACCCGATGGACGGATTCTAAATATTTGCCAAAAAAACGCTGACGGATAGACTGAGGAATCTCTACATCTAATCCCATAATCCCGTAATAGACAACATGAGCCACACGATGATAATCAGCAATCCGAAACATCTTATCCCAATTTAAGTACCTCAGCGGCTCCGGTGATTCCTTCTGGTTTATCACTGATGACAGCAATGTCATTAAATACCGTTCTTCGTATCCTTTACTCATTCACGATTCCACCTTTAATCAATATACGTTTCCCTGCTGTCAGCTTATTTTTTACCGCTGAAAAATAACACCTTATATACTATATATCGGTTTTTTTACAGCAATCTTAACTTTATCAGGCAGTAGTTCGATAAATAACATAGAAATAAATATTATTATAGAAAAGGTGAATGTGTTGAATACCATCCAATATATCCTGTTCCGAACCATGTTTCTGTCTGTAATTCCTTTTATGGCCTCCCCTTCCTTTGATCAGGCGATCCCGGATGAAACGGCAGTTATTTCAGATTATTCTGAAAATGAAATCCTTAAAACGCCAACAGCCGATTTTCCTCAAGAGGGAAGATATGACCTCATGCTGGACAGCGTATGCGGCCCTCTTACCTACTACAACCAGTCTGATACAAGATGGGGCAGCTTTCTATATGGTGGAAAGGATCCTCTTTCAACCTATGGCTGCGGTCCCACGGTTATGGCCATGGTTGTCACAAGCCTTACCGGCAATCAGGTGCTTCCTCCTGATATGGCTGCGTGGGCAGCAGCAAATAAGTCCTGGGCACCCGGTCAGGGTTCCTATCACCGCCTGATAATAGACAGTGCCCTGGCTTATGGCCTTACTGCCGCACCAGTTAAAGATTATACGGTCCAGGGGCTGGCAAATGCATTAAATTCCGGCCATTTGGTCGTCGCTCTTATGAAAAAGGGCCATTTTACCCAGAATGGTCATTTTATTATACTTACCCGCTTTACGGAAGAAGGAATGGTAAAAATTGCCGATGCCAATCTATACGATAATTCTCAATTAGACTGGGATCCCTCTCTTATATTGAAAGAATTAAACTACCATGCTTCAAACGGAGGGCCCCTTTGGATGATCGGTCCTCCGAGTTAAACAATCGAACTTCCCTGATAATTATTGATAGTAAGAGTCCTTTCCTGATAACCGTATGCTTATGTAGCGATCCGCTTCAATGGTACGGTTTAAAGCGAGCTGAATACTCTTTCCCTTCTCTGCCACTCTCTCCGCCATAGGACTGTCAGGATTCCTGCCTCCATTGCCATTTAGCCACTCTCTTACCTGACTGCCTTCTTCCGGTGACAGGGCGGATACCAGGCATTCTATGTTCCTCATACATACATCCGCTTTGTTCATTTCATCCTGTCGCATTCCTAATAACATTTGAACTGATTCCCTGTCATTGCGGGATAGGGCATCTCCCATCTCCCGGGTAATGCGCTCAATTTCAACAATAAACATATATTTCTTCTGCATTTCTTTAAGAATTTCAACCAGCATGGAATCTTCCATGTTCATCCTCCCTCATACCCATAACTGAATGTTAAATAGCCGGAGAGAAAATTTTCCCTCCGGCACCATTTTTAACTGCTTAACCGCTGCGCCTCTTTGAAAGCATCTCTCAATTCTGCAATCAAGGGTCTGACCTCTGCAATTACTTTTGGATTTCTCCCTGCGCTAATCCGGCTGAATTCATAAAGAAAGAAATTATACAGCCGTTTTAACTCGGAGCTTATTTCATATTTATGATCCAGGGTATTTTTTAAATAATTGACAATGTCATTGGAACGCTGCATGGACTGGTCAAAAAGCGCATAATCTTTTTTTTCCAGGGCAAGTTCCGCTCTAGTCAGACGCTTTAATAACTCATCATACAGGAGACCAAGCATCTCTCCTGGAGTCATGGTATTTACCGCCTGGGCTTTGTAATTCTGATAACCATTCGCATTCATATTATGCACCGCCATCCTTTATTGCCCGCCGACTGAACTCAGCCAACTGCTTTGAGAATTCATCTGGGAAATCAATGTCTCCAAAGTGGTAAACTGCTTTACATACCGGTCTGTCTCTGTCTGAAGCTGGGACTGAAGGCGCTCAATAATACTATCTATTCCGTCAATGGATTTTTTAATGGTATTGGACAGAATGCTGTTGGGAGAATAGGCGGAACCCGCTTTCTCAATCAGGCTGCCCTTGACTGCTCCTTTTGTAGAGGCATAATTATCGGTTATGGTAGTAAGACGGGACATAAAACCACCTGTTTCTCCTGTCGTCTTATCCGCTTTCTTAATAAAGAGATTTTTCAGGTCTTCCGCAGAATTTTCCAAAGCTGCTCTGAATTTTGTCTCGTCAAGCACAAGGCTTCCCTGCTCTGAATAATCTTTGCTTGTGGATATTCCAAAAGACTCCAGCTTCCTTTGATCCTCGGAACCAGGTGATAATACAAAACGCAGACTGTCAGAAAGGCTTCTTAGCTCAGGATCATTAAAAAGCAGTCCCTTTTTGGCTTCTTCTTCCCATTTCTCAATCTGAGAATCCTTCATCTGTTCTTTCTGTTGATCCGTCAACGGCTCATATTTGCGGTTTGGCCTTGTGGAAACTTGATCATTTACCTGTTTAATGATATCGTTATAGTCTTTAATCATATCAGAAATAGCTTTTACAATCTTATCTGTATCTGTTTTGGCATTAAAGGTAACTTCCTGATCTTTATCGTATACACCTGTCTCATTAAAGGTTCCGCTTACGGTAACATTTAAGCCATCCAGGTTAAAGGAATTGCTTCCCCTGGTCAATTCGACCGGAGCTGATGAATCGCCGTATTTCACGTAGATAACGGCATCTTCCCCTTTAACCGCAGCCGGAGGAGTTACCACTCCAGTAACAGGATCCTGAGTTCCGGCTAAGGATCCAAACAGTTTCACATTATCCGTATTCTGACCATCTGTAGTTTTAGCATTAAACTCAATCTTTCCGGATGCTCCTTCTTCCTTCGATACAATGGAAAACCTGTCCGCATTTCTTAAATAGCTCACAGTTACACCGGCATCAGAAGCATTGATCTTATTGACAATTTCACTTATACTGCTTCCATAAGTCAGCCCTTTGATATCCACACCATTGATGGTAATGTTCAAAGGATCCGTTTTCGACTTGGAAGGGTCAGTATTCAATCCGGATTCCAAAAAGGTGGCATTCATCCTCAGTCGGTTTGATTCCCCTTCTGCCACATTTAAGGCACCGCCCTTTCCTATGACTCCTGAATCGGCAGAGGAGATTGCCAGGTCTGAAGATCTGTCATTCGTCCCATCAGGGTTTTGGGTAGTAAACTGGAGCTTCCCTTTATCCCCTGTCACATCGGTGGCTTTCACTTCAATTCTTCCTGTTCCAAATTCTTTTGCAAGTTTTCCCTCAATATCCTTCGCAAGATCAGCCATACTATCCCCAGCCTTGTACGAAAGCAATATGGATTTTGTAACTCCGTTATATGTAAAGGACATCTTTTTGCCATCAACCTGCTCTTGAAAGGACAGAGGTTTAAAAAGATTCTGATTTGTCGTTAATTCATCCGCCATTCCGCTTGCAGTGATGACAGTCTTGCCCTGTTTTCCCAGTTCCACAAGGGCCTCACCATTCTCAATACCAAAGGCTTTCAATGCCCCCAGGCTTCCTCCTGCCAGACAAATCTCATTTTCTGCGGTATCCTTGGATTTAAAATCCAGCTTAAATGGGGTTCCTGCTGGATCGTTTGCTGTACCAGCAGGGTCTGCTGTTACCTCAATCATATCGGCAAGAGTCTTGCCTCCTCCTATAGAAATCCCTTCCAGTGCTTTTGTAATGGATTTCACGGTTTGCGTTCCATTGGAAAAATCATATGGATTCCCATCCTGATCCGTACCGCTATTTAACGGAACATTAAACGTCTTGTTTCCAATCTGAAATTTTAAACTCTCCCCTTCCAGGGTGCTGACTGTCTTGATTTCATTTAAATCGATTTCTCCAGTACTTAACTTTCCTTCGGTAACATAATTGCCGGAAACCACAGAGGCCTTCTGGGCCAGCTGTTTCACACCTACAACGGAAGCAGCACTCGAGTTTGAAGGACTTCCTGATACCTGGACATACTTGCTGTTAGTTCCTATCGGCGTAACACTGCTTCTTGCCCAGAAAGCAGCGCTGGAAATATTTGTATCAGGGTTCGTATAAGAAGTATATTTTGCTGAAAACTCAATCAGCTTGGTACTGATGGAGCGGTAAGTATCCTGTTTCCACAGCAGGGTCTGTTTGCTCTTTTCCTGCTTCGCAATCTTTGCTCTTGTGGCGGCGGTCATTCCTTCAATCAGACTATCCCGGTCTAAGCCGCTGGCAAGGCCGCCAAAGCCGCGGACAGAAGAAGAATAGCTGCTATTTGTCACACTATTATATACTGATGCCATAATGTAGCTCCTTTCTAAATACACACATCATCTGATTCTCGAAAATACAGTTTTTTCTTGTTTTTACTATACTTATTTATCGACATATTGTATACTAAAGATAATAGTTTTATTTCAATTTACGATTGGAGGAAAAGAAGTTGTCAACAGTCATTGCAATTACAAATCAAAAAGGCGGCGTAGGCAAAACAACCACTTCCTGTGCTCTTGCCTGCGGCCTGGCCATGAATCATAAAAGAGTTTTGGCAGTGGATTTAGACCCTCAGGGCAACTTGGGCTTCAGCCTTGGGCTGCAGATCGAATCCGGCGCAACCATATACGAAGTTTTAAAGGGAACCGCTTCCTTACAGGAGGCGATCCAGTCTACAAAGCGCTGTGATGTAATTGCCTCCAACATCCTGTTAAGCGGAGCTGAGCTGGAGTTTACGGGAAAGCAGCGGGAATGTATTTTGAAAAATATTCTCTCTACTGTGGCAGGATATTACGATTACATAATTATTGATACTCCCCCTGCTTTAAATATTCTCACTGTAAATGCTTATGCGGCTGCCGACTATCTGATCATTCCCATGGTTCCGGAAATTCTAAGCCTTTTGGGAGTCTCCCAGATTAAAGATACCATCAGCACCGTCCGTTCCTCCGTCAATCCGGATTTGGTGGTCCTTGGAATATTGCTTAACAAATATAATCCCAGAACCCTCCTTTCCAAAGAGGTAAAGGAAATGGCACAGAAAATCGCCTTACAGATCAACTCCACGGTATTTAACACCCATATTCGATCCAGCGTCTGCGTGGCGGAGGCCCCTGCCCAGGGAGAAAATCTTCTGGATTATGCTCCCAGATCCAATCCGGCCCAGGACTACAGGGAATTGATTTCCGAGGTTCTGGAATTGATTAAACAACGTAAAAATTAATTACTTGAAGGGAGTTTCAATTATGGCCAGAAAAAGCAGTAAAACAGCTCATGTTATGAATCTGTTAGCAGGGGAAGATTCGGAATCCTCAAAAGAAGAGGCTGCCAGGGAAAATCTTGCCGCCAGACAAACCTCTGATTCCACGGAAAAGATCAGGGAGCTTACGGATTCAAATCAGCCGCCTTCTCCCCCAACACCTATTTCCATTATAGACATGTCATCTTCTGCTCCCGACCCGGTGGCAGAATTGATCAGAGAACAGTTAGAAGAGGCGGAAAATATGGAGGATACGAAAGATATGGAGGATACGGAAGTTACGGAAGTTGCTCCTGACCTGGAGGCTCCGTCCCTTGACCAGAGCGCAGAACCTAAGGCCCCGGAACCATTGATTCCATCATTTCAATATTTGAATGTCATGGAACACATCATAAAGAATTCGGTATCAGAATACATGGATAAATTCGATGTATGCAGCTGTGAACGGTGCGTCGCCGATGTAAAGGCCCTGGCTCTGTCCCATCTGCCTCCCAAATATATTGTTGCGGAGCAAGCCACTGCTTCTCCTCTTTTAAACTTTTATTCCACCCGTTTTTCCCAACAGGTGATTGTAGAATTAACCAAAGCCTGTTCTACGGTAAAAGAAAACCCACACCATTAGGTGTGGGCTTCTTTTATTATATTTTCTGATTCCCGGTCTGCGCTGCTAATAACCCCTTCCCATATCTCATTTACCGTTTCCACACAATCCATGTAGGTTTGCGCCAGCAGAGAAGAAGGAATGCCTAATTCATTGGACAGTGATTTTACAGCTTTCCAATCCGCATTTTCATAGCTGAGAATGAGTTTGTAAAGCGCTCCGCATATCCCTTCCTGATTAAGCAGTGCATCCTTGATCTCCTGGGCAACCGGCACTTCTTCCAGTATTTCCGTCAAAGGTGCATCAATCATGTACTGCAGGGTTGAGAACATTCCCATCATATAAACCTCTGATCGGATAATGGGCAGGTTTTTGATATAGTCGGAAAGGACCATAGCGTAATTGGCCCGAAGGAAGGACAGCTTCATCATGGCCTCACGGGACTCATCACTTCCAAAATCATTGTTAAAGCTTAAAAGATATACCCACTGCTTTAACTGACTGATTCCCATGGTCACCAGTGCCTGGCGGATGGAGGATACCCTTCTGCGCAGGGCAAAATAAGCAGAATTTACAATTTTAAGAAGAGCGTAACTTAATGCCGCATCATGGCTTATAACCTCTTCTATCCGTTCAATATCCGGTTCGTCTTTAGACACTTCCACAACAAGCTGGAAGAAGTTTCCTTCCAAAAATTCCAGACGCTTTACTTTCCTGGCCATGGCTTCTGCCACATAGCTGCCTTCCGCATAGTCAGCGCCGATTTCCATGGCAAGCTCATAGTCCTCCTTGGTATTGACTCCGGTTGCGATGCATTTCTTATCAAAGCCTTTCATGGTGTTGACAAGATTATTTAAGGAAATCCGTTCTCTTCCTTCGTGCTTACTGCTGATATCCACTTTTATGTAGGTAACATAGTCCAGCATGGTAAAATACTTGGGAGAAAACTGGAAGTCATTGATGGCAAATATATAGCCTTCCGTGCGGTATCTTTTGATTATGGCAGGCGATAAGGGATGGATCATTACATGATCTTCAATTTGGATAATCAATTTGTCCTTATCAAAAATTTTCGGCATGTTTCGGAATAATAATGAAGGAGTAAATGTTACAAACGTAAGTTTATCCTGGAAAATCCTTTCCGTGTTTTGCATAAGAAAACCTGCAATGGTATCTGCTGCCGCTACATCGGAACTATTATAGAGGGCGTCATAATCTTTTTGAAACAGCACCTCGTATCCAATGATCCTGTCCTCCTTAAGTGCCTTAATAGGCTGCCGGGTGACATATCTATCCATTGTTTTACCTCCTTTGAAGCAAATGGTCAATCACTTCTACCAGATGTCCGATTTCCGGTTTAGACAACTGCTCATCTGCACCCAGCTTTTTTCCTTTGATCATTAATTCCTGATTGATCATGGAAGAAAAAATAATAATCGGGATGTGCTGTAACGCCCCATCTTCCTTAACCAGCTTTGTGAGATGGTGTCCATCCATTTCCGGCATTTCGATATCCGTAATAATCAGGCTTAATTTATTAGCAAAGTCCGAATCATTCCGAATCTGATTTAAGTAGTCCCATGCTTCCCGTCCGTTATTCTTAAAAGTCAGGTTATGGTAGCCTGCCTTCCTGAGTGAAGCTTCTATCATCCTGGTCAACAAAATAGAATCCTCTGCAATCAGGATTGGACTTCCATTCTTTTCCCTGTCTTCAAACTTGTTAATTTCATCCAACTGGATCCCTGTCTCCGGAGCAATTTCCGCTACGATTTTTTCAAAATCCAGGATTGTCACCAGGTCCTTCCCACACTGGGCGATGCCTGTTGCCACTCCTTCCTCCCCCCGGCTGATGGTATTGTCCGGCTTCTGTATATCCTTCCATGAAATGCGGCTTATTCCCACCACGCTGTGAACACGGAAAGCAATATGCAGCTTGTTAAAGTTTGTAATAATGAATAAATCTTTCGGCTGCTGCTCCGTTTTGCTTCCTGTCAGGTAATGGGGTAGGTCAATTACAGTGAGAAGGATATCTCTGGGCTTGAATATTCCCTCCACAGAAGGGTGAGCATGAGGAATGGGCTTCACTTTATCTGACATCATGATTTCACGTACTTTTGCCACATTAATGCCATATAATTCACCGTAAATGGTAAATTCCATTATTTCGATCTCATTGGTTCCTGACTCTAACAAAATCTCTGTTTCTGCCATACTTCTTCTCCTTTATCTCAATATAATCCGGCAAAAACATCTGCCTAATAAAATATCGGCATATTTCCTCCGGTTCATAATGTTTACAAATCAATTTCCGCCCTACCGTATGTCCTGATTCTGACTCCTCCTGTACTCACATCAAAAGTCATGGTCCGTGCGTAGTTCTCTCCCACATCCTCTGACACTAGGCGGATTCCCTCTGAGCGAAGAATCTGTTTCACACTGACAATATTACGGGCGCCGATATTACCAAGAGTACTGTTTCCCTGTAATTCAAACATCTTGGCTCCTCCGGCAATCTTAGCAATCAATCTGGGCTTTCTTGCTCCCATAATCTCTATCTTGCGCAGCGTCTCAGCCAGTCCGGTATCTGCGTATTTAAATATATTCCCATCACCTGAACCGAATACCTCCGGAAGCATAATATGTACCAACGCTCCCAGCTTAATCATTGGATCATACAAACTGATCCCAATACAGGAGCCAAGGGCATAAGTGATCAAAATCCCTTCCTGCCTGGCAAACTTCATGTCTGCGATCCCAACCGTCAGATTTTTATCCATTGATAATCCCCAGCTTTTCCATTAAAAAGTTCAATGACTGAATTTCCGGCATCATCAGAAGATCGCTGTGGAGCACCTTGCCCCCTATGATAAACTGGCCGCTGATCATCATCATTTTATCCGTCTGATAGCCAAATTCCACCATGGGCACGCTTAAAATTCCCCCCAGCATATTTATCGCTGTATCAGGAACAGACAAATTAATGGAGACGTCACTGAGGGAGGAGATTGCATTGACGTAAGAAGATATGATAATATTTCCCACCTCTTCAAGTGCAGAGGTTTCCAAAACATTTAATTGATAATAATCTTCAATTTCCTCCTGCATAAGGCTGGATAAGACCTGATTGATAAAATCCAGCTTCAGGACAAACAGCATCAGCCCGTTGATCTCTCCGGACATCTTTACCAATATAGCTGCCACAATTTCTTCCGGGTCTCCCAAAAATTTAATGGCTTCATTATAACCGAGAATCTGCACATCCGGAAGAGTCATGCGCACAGTCTTTCCTAACATGGAGGAAAGCGCTGTGGCCGAATTTCCTGTGCCTATGCTGCCTATCTCCCGGATTAAGTCCAGTCCTAATCCACTCATTTCATCGTATCGTGTTATCTTCATGATATCACCCTCCTTCCTGATAAGCTATCCTATTGCCGAAGTGAATTTATGGTTGTTTCAATTTCATCGGAGGTCTGCACCATTTTAAGGGAGTAAGAATAAGCTCTCTGTGCCTCCATCATTCTGGTCATTTCTTTGGCAAAATCCGTGCCGGACACTTCCTCTGCGCCTTTGACCACTTTTGCATTTTCAAGCAGAATGGGAGCTCCGTTTTTATCCGTTACAGCGTATTCGTTATTTCCTATGTCGGAAATTCCGTCTCTTCTTGCAAAGCTATACACACCTATGGCTTTTGGATCATGCTCATCTTCTTCCAGCTCTTCTTCCTCTTCCTCAATTTCCTCTTCTGATCCGGGATAAACAGCCGGTTTAACAGGATAGGTGATTTCTTGCTGGTCCATGTTTAAGACCCTCTTTCCTGAAGAATTCACCAGATAATAATTGTCTCCCATCATGGAAAGCTGAAAATGCCCGTCCCTGGAATAGGTAATTGCCCCTGTAACCGGGTCCTTTAACATGAAAAAACCTTCTCCCTCTATGGCGTGGTCGTTCTCAAGTCCCGTTTCCTTATAAGGCATATCGGTCATATCGGTCTTTAAAAGATCTACTCTGGTTCCACTGCCCATCTGCGCCGCACTGCCGCCCTGAGTGCTTCTCGCCTGGGCATAAATCAGATCTGAAAACACACTGTATTGAGGTTTAAAGCCTGTTGTATTTACATTAGCAATATTATTGGATACCACATTAAGCTTTGTTTGCTGATTTAAGGCTCCCAAAGCTCCAATATAAAAAGACTGGTTCATCTACTCTTCCCCCTTATACTCTGCCTATCTCACTGGATACCTTGCCCATAAGCTGGTCATATAACCGAAGTACCTGGGCAGCGCTTTGAGTTGCCCTTTGGCTGGTAATCATCTGAGTCATCTCTTCAATGGGGTCAATATTGGACCGCTCCAGTGACTTCCACTGGATTCCTCCATCCACTCCATTCCCTGCAGCCGCCGTGGTAAAGACTCCGTTATCTCCCTTTACAAGCTGAGTGTAATCAGCAAAGTCCACAACGCGGATTTTTCCTAAGAGGACTGGTTCCTGTTCCTCCGTATTCCCGTCGTCCTCACCGTTTTTCAGTCCTTTTATGGGCATTTCATAAATATTGCCTGACTGATCCACCGTAATATGGTCTGAAGGAAGCTCAATGGGGTTTCCATCTTCCCCAATCACCCTGCCCTTAGAAGGTGAAGTAAGGTATCCATCTTCATCAATCGTAAAAGAGCCGTTTCTCGTATAAACCTGATTTCCGGCAGAATCCTGAATGGCAAAGAATCCTGGTTTTGTCAGAGCGAAATCCAGATTTCCTCCGGTTTCCTCCACCGCCCCCTGATTATGGCTGGTCACTGTGCTTCTGGAAGCGCGTATCATTGATACGGACCCAATCTGAACGGGATTGCTTTTGTCACGATTTCCGCTCCGGTAAAGCATTTCATCCCGAAACGTAGTGCTGACCATGCGGTCAGGTTTAAACCCCGGTGTTGCACTATTGACCATATTGTTTCCGATTACATTTAAGTTCCTGGTCTGATACAGCATTCCTGATGCCAGATTGTAGAATCCTTGAAACATTTCTTTTCTCCCTTCCTACTACTCATTTATGAAATTAGTCAGATTCAATCTGAGCTTTTGAAGCGCATTGGAATGAATCTGGGAGATTCTTGGCTCACTGACCTTCATGATCTGTGCAATCTCCCTCATATTTAATTCGTCCATATAGTACAATGAGATAACCTTTTGTTCATTTTCTTTTAAATCATTGATAGCGGAAACCAGAATTTCTTTAAATTCCTTCTGGAGATAATGATTCTCAGGCTGGTCATGTTCGCTCATTGAGGGAAGCTGCATTGACTTTTTATCATCACTTCCTGCCTCCAGAACCATGTCCAGGGAAATGACGCTGTAAACATTTGTCTTGCCAAGAGTCTCCTGGTATTTTTCCATGGTGATGTCCATGTAATCCGCCGTTTCCTTTGTGGTAGGAAAACGGCCCAGACGGTTGCACAATTCTACGACCGCATTGTCCATCATTTTAGCGTTTTTTCTTACACTCCTGGGAATCCAGTCCTGCTTTCTCGCCATATCAATAACCATTCCACGAATCCGCTTGGAAATATAGGTTTCAAACTTTACGTTTAATTCCGGATCAAACTTTTCGATTCCGCTCATAATCGTCAATACGCCTTCGTTAACAATATCCTCCACCTGTGCAAAGCTTAAATATACATCCCGCATTTGGAGAGATATGTTCCTGACCATATTTATATACCGCATCACCAGTTCATGCTTGACGCTGATGTCTTTTGTCCGCTTGTATTTAATTAATAAATCTTCATTGGTATATTGGCTTAAATCCTGTTCCATTCCGACTAACACTGCCTTTCTGTAACAAAATCCGGTCAAAGGGTAATATTCCCGATTGCCTGAATCTGAATATTATTTGCAATCTCATTAAAGGAAAGGACATATACATTGGGATAAAACTGCTCAATCAACCGGTAGAAATAGAGCCTGACAACCTGGCTTGTAAGAACCACCGGCTTCTGTTCCAAATCCGAGAATTTCTTCATCTGTTCTCCCATTTGTCCAATCACAGACTGCATCACATCCGGGCTGAGGGCCAGATAGATGCCCTGTTCTCCTTTTGCCATACTGCCTATAATATTTTTCTCCAGCTCTGCATCCAGGGTGAGTACCTTCATCTGTCCTCCTTCGCAGAACATTCTGGTTATGGTTCTCTTTAAAGCAATTCTGATGTTCTCTGTAATCACATCCATATCCCTTGTGGTCGGAAGAGAATCTGCTATGGTTGCCAGAATCGTTTCCATATCCTTGACCGGAACCCCTTCCTTCAAAAGGTTAATGAGAATTTTCTGAATGCTGCCATATGTAAACTGACTAGGGAACAGTTCGTCCACCAGCTCCGGAGAGTGTTTCTTCACATTTTCCAGCAGCTGCATGACTTCCTGCCGTCCTAACAGCTCATAAGCGTGCTGCCTGATGGTCTCTGATAAATGGGTCAGCATAACAGAAAGTGGATCAATAACGGTATAGCCGTAAATTTCCGCCATTTCCTTGTTTTCAGGCCTGATCCATTTACTGGGAATTCCATAAGCCGGTTCCACCGTTTCAATTCCGTCTACTTCACCGGAAATAGAGGGGGGTTCCAGTGCCAGATAATAATCTACCAGAATTTCTCCCCTGGACACCTCTTCGCCTCTGATCTTTATGACATACTGGTTAGTGTTTAAACTGGAACTGTCTCTGAGCCTGACAGAGGGAATGACAAGTCCCATGTCCTGAGCATACTGTCTTCTGAAAATAACGATCCGGTTGATCATCTTCCCGCCGCTGCTCTCATCGATCAGAGGGATCAAACTATAGCCAAATTCCATTTCAATAGGTTCTACGTTAATAAGAGCGTAAACATTGTTCACATCCCGGTAGTAGGACTCTTCATCGGAAGCCCCCTGTGCCGCTTCTTCGGGCGCGGCCATGGCTGCCGCCGTTTCCGGAAGGCCGGAGGCTGACAGACGAACCTTATGTCCTAACTGATATCCGGATATAATAAGCACCGCTGCCATAGCTGCCAACTGAATCTTAGGCATTCCAGGCACCAGCATTAACACGATCATAACAAAACCAGTGAGCATAATAGCCCTGGGCTGGGCCATGAACTGGCTGGATACGTCGTCATTTAAGGTGCCTTCCGATACGGCTCTGGTCACCACCATACCGGTAGCTGTAGCGATCAGAAGAGCCGGAACCTGGGAAACAAGACCATCACCAACCGTAGCAATGGTATATATGGACATCACCTGGCCAAACTCCAGATTTGACTGCACCATACCGATAATGGCGCCTCCAATAAAGTTAATGGCGGTGGTGATCAGGGACATGATGGCATCTCCCTTTACAAACTTCGTGGCACCATCCATAGCACCGTAGAAATCCGCTTCCTTCTGAACCTTATACCGTCTCAGCTTTGCTTCCTGCTCATTGATCAGGCCGGAGCTTAAATCCGCGTCAATGGCCATCTGCTTACCGGGCATGGCGTCTAAGGTAAACCTGGCCGCAACTTCTGATACACGTTCCGTTCCCTTTGTAATAACCAGGAAGTTTACCAGAACGATAATAAGGAATATGATAAAACCAACAACAACATTTCCCTGTAAAACGAAATCACCGAAGGCTTTGATTACCTGTCCCGAGGACCCCTGATTGGACAAAATATTTCTCGTGGAAGACACATTCAATCCCAGACGCAGCAGGGTGGTCACCAAAAGCAGGGCCGGAAAGATGGAAAATTCCAAAGGCTCTTTTATGTTCATGGTTATCAGCAGGATAATCATGGAAAGAGAAATATTTATAATAATCATTACGTCCACAAAAAACGGAGGCAATGGAATAATCAATAGAAGTACGATCAAAATGACAAATACTACTACAGAATTTTTCAGTAATGTCTTCATTCTTTTACACCATTTCTTTCAGTTTCTCTGCTGTTTTTCTTTATTCTATGATCTTGTTATTCATGCGGTATACATATACCAGGATTTCAGCGACCATACCATAGTATTCCGAAGGAATCTCGGCTCCTACCTGGGTGGCGGCAAAAATGCCTCTTGCCAAAGGTTTATTTTCAATCACATATACCCCATGTTCCTCGCCTATAGCCACAATCCTCAAGGCCAGTTCATCCTGGCCCTTGGCCACCAGAACGGGAGCATTATCCTTCTCTATGTCATAGCGCAGAGCCACCGCAAAATGGGTGGGGTTACGTATGATTACATCCGCTTCAGGGACCGACTGCATCATCCTGGAACGGGCCCTCTCTCTTTGTAGGCTGCGGATACGCCCCTTAATCTCAGGATTTCCTTCTGTCTGCTTAAATTCCTCTTTTTGATCCTGCTTTGACATTCTAATCTGACGTTCATAATCCCACCGCTGATAAAAGAAGTCAAAACCGGCAACGGCCAGAAATATAAGAGAAACTCTGAAAACCATATCCATAATGGCATTCAGCACATACACGGCAGAATCATTTAAGTCCATATCAATGGTTCTTGCAATTGGCGTTAAATCCCCTTTTATGATCTGGAACAGGATTGTTCCCAGTATGGTAATCTTCAGCAGGTTTTTCAAAAGTTCTATCAGGCTTTTCATAGAAATTATATTTTTTATCCCTTGGAATGGATTGAGCCGGCTAAACTTAGGTGCTAAATTGCTTTTTGTAAACAAAAATCTTGTTTGCACTCCAGTTCCCAGTACCGCCAGTACAATACCTGCCAAAAGAATGGGGAGAGCCGCTTTTAAAACCGCCCACGCTGTATCTACAAAAATTCCGGCGGAATAATCAGATAAATTCTCCACCCCGGGAGCCATGCTCAAATATTTTATCATATAATCCCGCATGGTCCGGTACATAAAAGGAAATAACATTTTCAGCAGCACGAAGGTTCCAAGTAAGGAAGCTATCATAACTACATCCTTACTGATGGCAACATGACCCTTTTTTCGTTCATCCCGCCGCTTTTTCGGTGAGGCCTTTTCGGTTTTTGAAGGATCTTGCATTGCCGTTCATCACATCCTTTGCATTTATAAAAGTCTGATTATATCCTGAACTGTTAAAAGCATCTGGCTTATCACACCGCTTACATAATCCGTCATAGGAGAAAACAGAAAAATCAGCATAATGAAACCAATTACGATCTTTGCCTGTATGTTCACAACAAACACATTGATCTGAGGAATTATTTTCATTAAAACCCCGACTGCAATCTCCGTTAAAAACTCAATTGCAATGATAGGAAATGCAAACTTAACAGCCATAGCGATGCATTGGATAAAAATTTCCATCATTGCCCACGCCGCACGGCTTCCCAAAGCAACCTGTCCGTAAGGAACCATTTCTGCCGACTTTATAAGAAGCTTAAACAGTGCCAGATGGCCATTCACCGCAAAGAACAACAGTATAAAATACGCCTGATAAAGCGTTCCTGTAAGAGCAATCTGAGCGTTGGTCTGGGGGTCATAAATCATTGCCATGGACAAACCCATTTGAAAATCCATGACTGACCCTGCAAAAGTAATGACCATAAGGAATAATTCCATAACAAAGCCAATGGAAAAACCAACGGCAAACTCTTTTAGAAGAAGCACTGCAAATTCAATGGAATTCACAGGCTCCGGCACCTGAGCTGAGGAAAAAGAATAAATAAGCAGCGTAAATACCATGATCATGCCGCCCTTGACCTGTGCAGGAATATTTTTTCTGCCCCAAATGGGGTTTAAAAGAATAAAACCTGACATTCTCATAAAAATAAGAGAAAACAGCATCACCTGTCCTATTTCCGGCATCTAAATCTTCCTTTCCTCTTCTTTGGCCATGTCTCTCGGACATCATGAGACACTTTAGGTGTTTCATGTCCCTCTCATTTCAGCATGGTATTAAAAATATTGATAGTAAAATCACTGAGAGTGGTCATCATATGATCACCCATGATCAAAAGTATCAGGCCTATAACGATCAGCTTTGGAACAAAGGTAATCGTTTGTTCATGGATCTGGGTCGCTGCCTGCACAATGGAAATAATGATACCGATGATCATACTGACAATAAGCGCTGGACCGGCCAGCTTGACCACCAGCCCAAATAACTCATACATTAGGCTGTTCACTGCAACATCCGTCATATTCTGCCTCCTAATGAATCAAGCGGATATGCTTGCATATCCAGTTGATGCCCGATAAAGCGGGGCACGCTGTTCGAAAATTCAGGATTGAAAGAATCCTGTCAGTAATGGAAGCTGTTAACCAAATTAGAAAACAGCAGCTCCCATCCATTAACCGTTACAAACAACAGTAATTTAAATGGAAGCGAAATCATAGCCGGCGGAAGCATGACCATACCCATGGACATCAAGGTACTGGACACAATAATATCTACCAGTAAAAACGGCAGAAAAATCATAAATCCAGCCGTAAAAGCCCGCTCCAGCTCTGAGGTCATAAATGACGGAATCACTACGGTCATAGGAAGATCCTCAACGTTCTCCGGTTTGTCGGTTTTGGACAAATCGATAAACAGATCCAGTGTGTCCGTCTTCGTCTGCTTGAGCATAAACCGTTTCATGGGAACCGTCGCCCGGTTAAGTGCCTCTTTCTGGTTTATCTCCTCCCTGATGTAAGGCTGGTAAGCATTGGTATTCACATCCTTTAACACCGGGTCCATAATGAACAGTGTCAGAAATAATGCAATTCCAACCAGAACCATATTCGGAGGGCTCTGCTGAACGCCCAAGGCATTTCTGGTAAAAGATAAAACAATGATAATCCTTGTGAAGGAAGTCATCATCACCAGGATCGATGGCAGCAGGGAAATGATGGTCAAAATGAGGAAAATCTCCAGAGTCGGCACCCGGCCGCCATTAATATTAATCAAGGCATCTGTATTCATGGTTCCTCCTTACACATCATCCCTGTGTCTGTCTGTATATTTTTTTAACAGTTTTTTAAAGCTTTCATACCCTTCTGCCCCTGTAAATGGGGTCTGAGCTGAAACTCCCTCTGGTATGTCCTCTTCCGAAAGTTCAGAAAGAAGAGTTATCTGAGAAGAAGCAATGCCGATAAGATAATAGTGACTCCCTGCACGGACGATTGCAATTGCTTTATCCTGTCCCAGGGGAAGCCTGTCCAACATCTGCATACAGGTTCCTCCCCGCTTCAGCCCAATTCCTTTTCCAAGGCTTCTGGTAAATACATAGCTCAAATATAGGATTACAACGGTAAGGAGCAGCGCTGATAACAGACTAATCACGCTATTCAAATGCAGCCACTTCCTCTCTATTCTCCGCTCTTTTTAGTAATCTCTGTAATACGGATGCCAAAATTGTCATCTACAACCACAACATCGCCTTTCGCAATGCAGCGGCCATTTACATATAAATCAACCTGCTCTCCTGCCAGCTTATCAAGGATAACAAGAGACCCTTTGGTGAATTCAAGAATTTCCTTTACCAGCTTTCTGGTTCTGCCGATTTCAACAGACACCTCAAGAGGCACTCCCATAATCAGTTCCCGGTTTTCTTCCTGCTCCTCAAATCCATTGCCCCCGTCTCTTAAGCTGTTTTGGGGGATAGGTTTCACATTTATGGTTTTAGGTTCCGGAGATCCTGTTTTTTTCATATTTTGCTGTTCGCTTTGCAGCTGCGATATCATCTGTTGCATTTGACTCATCATCTGCTGCTGCTTCTGTATCTGATCCATCATCTGCTGTACTGCCATCTGGTTATCTCCTGTCGTCTGAGGTATTTCATGACTTCCTCCAGCCGTCTCCCTGTCGGCAGGCTGTACAGCATTTATCGGCTCTTCGCCTCCAAAGCTGCCTGACAACAGCTTTTCAATCTCTTCCTGAGATAAGACTCCGCCTGAAGCCGGCTCCCTTAATTCCGTTTTCGTCTCTATGACTGGTTCCGGAATTTGTATCGGTTCCGGGATTGGTTCAGGTTCAGGCTCCGGAATCGGTTCCAGCATATCCTCGGGCAAAAATCCCCTAACCAGATCCTTTGCAAGATCAAGAGACATTACGTTAATAAATTCACTTTCCAACTGGTCCGCAATTTTTAAGGTAAACCCGACCACCACCATGAATTCTTCAGTGTTATAATATTTTTCTTTGAAATCCTCCACATCACCGATCTCAAAAGAACTGGGCGTCGAAATATTAACGACCTTGCCTAAAAATTCGGACAGTGCCGTGGCAGAGGCCCCCATCATCTGATTCATAACTTCACAGATGGCACTGATATTCAGTTCATTTAATTCAAATTCTTCCTCCGGCGTTTCCATGCCCATGAGCATATCCACAATCACTTTTACATCATGCCTCTTTAAAAGCATAAGATTGCTTCCGCTAAGTCCTGCAATATATGTAATCTCCACCCCTACTGCCGGTTCCAGGTTTGAAATTTCAAATTCTTCCTTTGATAATACCCTTACTATCGGTGTGGTAATATCAACTCTGGCATTGAGCATGGTAGATACTGCAGTGGCCGAGGCACCAAGGCTTATATTCAGTATTTCACCTATGGCATCAATTTCAAATGCGCTAAAATTCTTTGAATCCATACAACTTTTCTCCCTTTATACTCATTAGCCCTCTATGCCAAGTCACGCCTTACTTTCCAATTTCCAATGCCTTGGAGGCCATCATCTTTATGGCATTAAATGCTGTTATGTTGGCCTCATAGGACCGGTATGCAGACATACTGTCTACTGTTTCTTTTAGCAAATCCACATTAGGCATCTGCACATAGCCGTTTTCATCCGCATCCGGATGTTCCGGATTGTAAACGGACTTTAAGGGACTGGTGTCTTCCACTATCTGTGAAACTCTGACACCTCCTGTGCTCTGCTGCCTGCTTATGCCGGCTGCATTCATCATAATTTTTCGGAAGTTATTCTCATTCCTGGATTCAAGCACCACCATTTTTCTCTGGTAAGGCCCACCTGCTTCTGTCCTCGTCGTATCAATATTCGCAATGTTCTCCGATGCAACATCCAACCGAAGACGCTGGGCGGTCATTGCCGACGCACTAATGTTCATGGAACTTAAAAATGACATTTGTCCCCTCCTCTACGGTATAACTAACCGATAATGCCTGTGACAGTTTTAAGAATTCTGTCCGGTTTAAAGGGCTTTACAATAAAATCTTTAGCACCTGATTTGATCGCTTCGATTACCATGCTCTCCTGTCCCATGGCAGAGCACATAACAACCGCTGCATCCGGGGATTTCGCCTTTATCAATTTTAATGCTTCCAGACCATCCATGTTAGGCATTGTAATGTCCATGATTACAAGATCCGGTGTGATTTCAGAAAACATCTGCACAGCCTGAGCTCCGTCAGACGCCTCGTATAAATCGGTATATCCATTTTTTGACAACGTATCCTTAATCATCATTCTCATAAATGCCGCATCATCTACCAATAATATTTTCGCCATTTTTTTGCATCTCCTTTATTATCCTTAATTCTTTATATAATCCCTGACTCAGCTTTCACCGGCCTGGTTATTTCCTTCTTCTACAAGACCTTCAATACGTACCGCCGTATTTCTTTTGTGAACACCTAACTGTCCCTTAAACCATGGCTGGTCTTCCACATACAGTTTGATGTCGGATTCCTTAGGCGTTCCTAAGTTGATGACATCTCCCACATGAAGATTATAAACATCATCAAGAGTAATGGCAGATTCTCCAACCTTAGCACGGATCATTAAGTCAGAGGCCCTGATGTTGTTTAAGATTTCAAGCTTCGTATCCTGGCTGTTCTCTTCATCTCCCATGGCACTGGCTCTCCGCTTATCTATAATGCTGAATGTATTCATAAGGAGATTTCCCGGAATGCAGAGACTGAGTCTTCCAGAGCAGCCTTCCATTTCCACATCAATGACGACAATTACTATGGTTTCATCCACACCGATTTCCTGAAACATGCCGGGATTTTCCTCCAGCCTGTCCAGTTCAAAATTCAGATTAATATAACTTGACCAGGAATCCTTTAATGGTCCTATCACATATTGGATCACTCTGCGGTACAGGGCCATCTCAATTTCCGTATAGGCATAGGACAGGCCAACATTGGTTTCCTTCCCCACGCCTCCAAGCATGCGGTCGATTAAACTAAGCATTAATGGCATACTTGTATTGATCAAAAGCGGCGGATTCTTGGAATGATCCGGCAAAGACACATTGACAAGGGTAAGGACATCATTATCGCTGAGGGCGTTACTGAATTCATAATACCGCTGCTCCTCTACCGTAACAACTGACAGTTCGCTGGAAGTCCTAAACAGGCTGTTGATCTGGGAACCTGCAATTCTGGAATAATTGTCGAATATACTGCCTAAAACTTTAAGCCTGTCCTTCGTAAATTTTTTAGGACTGTAAAAATCATATTTCCTATATTTTAATTCATCTTCTTTTTTTTCAATCTCCTGGCTCAGCTCATCTGTTCCCTGCAGGGAATTGAGCAGCGCATCAATTTGATTTTGGGATAATACTTCAGCCATTTGTTTCACTCCCGCTTCATTTTTTAATTACCCGGCACGTTCTGATAATCCTGATATATCTGGTTGTAATACTCTTCCAGGGATTTTTCTACCGTATCATTCTTGGTTATCAATATTTCCACGCGGCGGTTCTGCGCCCTCCCATCTTCCGTATCAAAAGGCGCAACGGGACGGAACTGGCCATAGCTGGTGCCCACCAGTTTTTCCGGTGAAACAGCATGTCTGCTTTGGAGAAAGATAACAACCTCAGCGGAACGCTGAGCGGAAAGCATCCTGTCATTGCGGACATTATTGGGCCTGTTTGGGTCTCCCTGGGAGGTGTGCCCCAATACCTGCACTTCTTTTATGGAAGAATCCACCTGCGTCATAGCGGCGGCAAACTGCTCAAGGATGTCCTTGCCTTCCTGCCGGAGCACAGAACTATCCCCGTCAAAAAATACTTTGTCGCGGAATGAAATAAAAGTGAAACCGTCTCCGCGGGTAATTTCTACGGATTCCTGCATTCCTCTCTCTTCAACTACCTGTTTCAGAGCCGTATACAGTGCATCAAAATCCGTGACCTCTTCTTTTGTCGGGTCTCCACGGAATTCCCCCTCGCTTTCATTGGCTTTGGACTCTATGCTTTCCAGAGCACTGGGATTAAAGCTCTGTACCAGTTTCTTCCATTTGCTTTGATCCATGGAGGACATGGAATACAAAAGTACAAAGAAACACAGCAGCAATGTAACCATGTCCCCATATGTATCCATCCAGCTTCCAATTTCTTCCGGCTGCTTATTTCTCTTTATCATACAACCACCTGTTTTCCTCTTTCCTACCCATGTTCTTTTGGCATCAAGGTATGCCCTTAAAGTGCTCCCCTTTTGCAATCCGATTATTCAGGATTTACGCTTCCTTCTTCTGGTTTTTTCTTTGTAATCTTTCCCTGCTGCTTCTGAGACAGGTAAGATAACAGCTTTTCCTCCAGATACTTAGGGTTATCTCCCGCCTGAATAGACAAAACACCTTCAATAATAATCTGCTTATACAAAACTTCTTCCTCATTCCGGATACGCAGCTTCTTGCCCATAGGATTGAACAGCAGATGCGCCAGAATACAACCGTAAAAGGTGGTGATCAATGCCACAGACATGTCAGCCCCAAGGCTGTTCGATCCGTTTCCCGACATATCCATACCTTTTAGCATGTTAACCAATCCTACCAGCGTGCCAATCATTCCGAAGGCCGGAGCCACTCCTGACCCCCTATCATAGATACTGACATCCTGCTCGTGGCGGTCCATCATGGCTGCAACTTCACTTTCCAGCATCTCTCTGATCTTTTCCGCATCCATGGCGTCTACAATCAGCATTACGCTCTGTTTTAGAAAAGGATCCTTAATGGCAGCAGCCTGCTCTTCCAGAACCAAAAGCCCCTTTTTTCTTGCCGTTTTCGCCATATCCACCAGGGTATGAATAACGGCTTCCGAATTGTACCGATTGGAGCTGATCATTATTCCGATGTGTTTTGGAATCTGCGCCAGGGTTTTAAATGGAAAGCTGGCTATCAACGCTGCCGCCGTACCTCCGACTACAATGATAACACTGGGCATGTCCAAGAAATTTATCAGCTTCTCAGCGCCGATTCCGTAGACAATCAATATGATTCCCAGCACCCAGCCAACGATCAATGATACATCCATAAGTAACCTCCTATATTCCAGGCAGTACCTGGATTAAACGTTCTTTTTCTGCGCACGCGCATATATTTGGGCTTGGAATTCAATCACCCGGTCAATGATCTCATCAACACTTTCTTTTACCACATAATGTTTTCCATTAGCCATTATAACATTGGACTCCGGTATTGTTTCAACCCGCTCAATCTGATTACAATTGATTACAAATTCCTCATCATTCAGCCTTGTAAGACGAATCATGGCTCAACTCCTCTCATTAGGGGAAGCGGCAGTCACCGCCTCCCCGAATCTGCACAAGCTAATTACCGCTTAATATTAACCAGTTCTTCCAGCATCTGATCCGTAACTGTAATGATTTTTGAGTTGGCCTGGAATCCTCTTTGTGTAGTGATCATATCTGTCATCTCAGTCGCAAGGTCTACCTTTGCCATTTCCAGATAATTTGACATGATCCGGCCCTGGGTGCCTCCGGCTTCATAAATGCTTATGTTACCAGCATTACCGCCTGGGACATAGTAATAGCCCGAGGTCTTTTCCAGACCATTGACATTCTGGACACCGGCTAAAGCAATCTTGCCGATGATAACTGTAACGTCGGAATCGGAAGTGCCGGTCAAGGTACCATCTTGCTGGATTGTATAGTTGGTCAGCTTGGCAAGCCCTTCGCCTGCATCGGCATTGCCTACTTCCGTGCTCGTAGAATCTTTCTGAGCTGTTACCAGACTATTTTCGGCTTTTGTTACCTCATTTTCGGCTGCTTTCACCATGGCTTCGGCTTTCTTTGCGGCCTGGTTGGCGGTGTCCCGTTTGCCTTCCAGAGAATCAGGTTCGATTTTGCTTAAAGCCGCCTGAAGATCATCCAACGCTTTCCTCGCCGTATCCAATGCTTCCTTATCTGTTGTTGTACCGCTGGCGTTATAAGTAGTAAGAGCTGCTTCATAGGCATCCCAGACGCCAGGCATCTTTGAAGCATTATCCGCCAGTGCCTTCGGCGCGCGAAGTCCTGCCTGGCCTTCAATCAACTTATATACTGTTTTCTCATAAGCCGTTCTCGCTGTGTCATAAGTGTTCTTCAAATCATCAGCATGTGCCGGATCATTTTTGCCATCCAGCCATTCCGCATAGGCCTTTTCCATGGCTGTCTTTGCATCATCACGATTTGTAGTTAATGTTTTAATATCCAGTGAAGTACTTTTATCCCCATAGGCCTTATCTGCCGCAATATATTCTTCTCTTGCTTTTCCCATATCCAAATTCAGTTTACTTAAATTTGCTCTGGCTTCCTCAAGAGCTTTTCTGGCTTCTTCTACCCGAGTCCCTGCCTTCTTATTTCCTATAGCCGCCATATCTGATTCCATGGGAATCCTCAGCGGTTTTAATGAAGTGGTATCAAAGGTATCTCCGCTGGAATAATCCCCGCTGGTATTTGAAAATCCATATATATAATTTCCTGAATCATCAACCAGATATCCCTGATTATCTACATTAAACTTTCCTACTCTGGAAAGACTAAGGCCCTTAGAGGAAATGACATCTGAATCCTCCAGGGAAAAGCCCTCTCCGTCCCCAACCATAGGACCTACAATATAAAACCCTGTACCGTCAATATAGCAGTCAAGGCCTCTGGAGGAAGGTGACGGACTTCCCATAGAGAAATCATAGGTAATGCTTCCTGTAGTTACGCCATATCCTATCTGATTGGCATTCGTTCCTCCATAGCCGCCGGCAGCTGTACTGCCTTTTGAACCAGATGAGGTGTTCTGGTACATGGTATCTTTAAAGGACATGCTGCCCGCTTTAAATCCCCATGTGTTTACGTTAGCTATATTATTACCGATAACATCCATTTTGGCCTGATGGGTTCTAAGACCTGCCACACCGGCAAACATTGATTTGACCATAGTTGTTATTCTCCTTCGTTTTTTTTCGCCTTCCTCCTGCTGTCAGTCGGACACACAGGAAAAGCCTCCATAAATGGTCCAGCTATAATAGGACGGCGCTGTCGATATTTGTAAAAATATTTTCTTTCATTTCATTTCCGGACATGGTTGTTACCACAGTATTATTGGGTACATTTACAATAAACGCTCCCCTGTCACTGATAATCACCACATCCTTTGCACCTTTGGAACGGGCTTTTTCCACTGCGGACTGCAGATCTTGTAAAAATGAATCCGACATTTCAATTCCGCGCTGATTGACCCGCTCTGCAGCATGGCGGGAAAACTGGAGCTCTTCCTTTTTGTCAATCCTGCTTTGAAGTATCTCATTAAAGCTGCCTGACGGTTTTGATATTGCAGCAGCATTCCGCAGCTTTAGCTGCCTTAATTCCTCATGCTGATTTATTTTGCCTAGCATTGATCATCACCTTCGCATTCTAATCGGTACTGGCATCGGTTTTGTTATCTGTATCCGGATCCCCGGCTCCATCGACATTATTATCTGTACCCGGCTCCTCGGCTCCATCGGTATTATTATCTGTACCCGGCTCCTTGACTTCATCGTCCTTGCCTGTCTCACCTGATTCTTCCGGAGGTTTATGCCCTTTTTCATAAACAGACATGATGCTGGAAACCGGATAGCCTGTCTTATCATCGTCGTCGATATAAAGAGTTGGCACACCACCAAAAATATCGACTCTCGTCACAGTTCCCGTGATTTTTTTAACTGACCCGTTTTTCTCCTGGACTGCAACCATAACTTCTTTTCCCATCATGGAGGTTCCATAATTGATTGTATTGACCTGGGCAAAATCTCCCATTGCTGTGGAGAAGTTGTTCATGGCCTGCATCATGGCGATCTGAGTCATCTGAGTCATCATCTCCGAGTTATCCATTGGGTTTGACATGTCCTGATTTTGAAGCTGTGCTGCCAAAAGCTTGAAAAATCCCTCTGTTGTTAATTCACTGTTACTGGTGGATTTCGCTCTGTCCGCAAAAGCTTCCAGTGAATTATATGAATTCACTCCATTTACATTTGACATTGTTTGTCTCCTTATCTGTAACCAGCGCCGCTTTCTTCAGCGCTTTCTGACTCAAAAATTCCGAGCCTCAGCTTTTGTATAAAATCCTCGCGGTTTTCTTCCCTCTGGCTTTCCTGTTGCTGTCCACGCTGTTCCTGTCTGCCGCCCTGCTCCTGCTGCTGGTTTAAGTAATCTGGCTCATGCTTGTCTACCAGAACCTGGAAGGGCCGTTCTAAATTAGTTTCCAGAATGGAACCTAAATCGCCCGCTGACTGGGATAATAGCTTTAGGGTTCTGCTTTCCGTACACAGAAGGGAAACACTGATCTGATTATCCTCATAGGAAATTTTGATCCGGATCTTACCCAGATTATGAGGTTCCAATTGGATATCCAGTTCCCCATTTCCTTCGCGGATCTGTTTTAAAATCTGTTCCGACAGCTTTGCTTCCAGCTCTTTCGGATTCTCTGCTCTTATGGCCGTATGGACTTCCTCAGACTTTACAAGATGGCCATTCCAGAGACGTTCTGGCTCAAAGGGCTTTTCCGGAAGACTTTTCCCGATATTGTCCTGGTCTTCTTCCACAGGACCTGGTTTTTCCTGAGAATTGCTCCTGGGAAGTATCGCAGCCGGTTCCTCTTCTGCCAAACCAGAAACTGTCTCTGCTGCTTTCACAAAAGGCTGCTCCGATAAAACATCCTTTTTCCCATTTGGGTTTACAGCTGCTTCCGGGTTCTGTCCGGCTATATTCTGAATTACAGGTTCCTTTTTCCCTGTTTTTTGCATTGTTGCCATTGCATCCGGGAAAAGGGATTCCGGCTTTTCTTTTGGACTATCCGTTAAGGTCATCGGGATTTCCTGATTAATGTCTTCTGTTCCCATGCCATTATCCGCAAGCTGCTGAAAACGGAACTGATCCAGAGCACGAAACAAATCCATCGTCTGGATTTTTCCGCTTTCTTCCGGCACCAAAACCGGAGTCACTACCGCTCCAACGGCTTCCATCATTTGGGCCTCTGGTTCCTGTCCGGCCATTTGAAACTTTTCCTCCGGCACCTGCACTTTCGCCATTTCGGCCGCAGCAGCCAGAGCAGCGGCCTCTGATGCAACTTCTGCTGCAGGATGCTTTTCTTCAAAGGACTTTCCTGGTTCCGGGCTTTTGCCATCCTTCTTCTGCGTGCCGTTTTTCAGCATCGCTTTAAACTCGGATAAGCCGTCAGCCGTCTTTTCCTCTTTTTTCCTACTGCCGGTCAGCTGTCTGGACAGCAGATCCACACTGCTGTTTTTTATCTCTGTCATCTTCTCACTCCTTTCTTTTCATGCCTTCAGGCATTTGATTCTATGGTAACTGCCAGATGTTTTCCGGCAGGATTACCTGCTCCCATGAACCGAGGTCGTGTTGGATACGAATTCCTCAATGAACAGCTCCTCGCTGCGCTGAAGCTCTTTGTTATACTGCAGAAGCTTTTTTTCCTTCAATTTTTCAATGGAAACCACTTCTTTTCTGGCCTCCACCACTTCCTCCCGCTTTTGTTCCTCTTTTTTTTGCAATTTATGAAGAACTCCCTGTTCGGCAAGAATTTTCTGATGCATGAAGGTGATATAGGTCTCATATTCCCGCATCATACTAACGGCAATGCCCTGGCCAATCTCCTCCTGAAACTGGACACAGGCTTCTCTTCTCCGGTCCGACAAGGACTCAACCTTTTTTTCCTGTCTGGCTACCTTATCCACAATCTGGGCGTGCTCGTTTTTTAAATTATCCAGGACCTGATCCTTGTAATTTAATACTGTATTAAGTGGAAAATTAAACTTTTTCATACTCCACTTCCCCTTTCAGCATCTATGCTAAAATCATCTTCATTTTCTTTATGACCTCTTCATAACTGGCCTGTTCCTGTATTCCCTGACACAGGAATTGATTGATCTTATCAATTTTGGATATAGCCATATCAAGCTTTGGGTTGCTGCCGGTTTTATAAGCACCAATCGAGATAAGGTCCTCATTCTTCTCATAAAGGCTTAACATATCCCGGATTTGGGAAGCTAATTTCCGGTGTTCCTCTGAAACGATGTTGGTCATCAGACGTGAAATACTAGCACTTACGTCAATTGCCGGGAAATGGTTGGCATTGGCCAGCTTTCGGCTCAGCACAATATGGCCGTCCACAATACCCCTTACCGTATCGGCGATAGGCTCATTGGTATCATCGCCTTCCACCAAAACCGTGTAGATTCCCGTAATGGAACCTTCTCCAAAGTTACCGCTTCGTTCCAGCAGCTTGGGAAACTCCGCGTAAATAGAGGGAGTATAGCCTCTTGCCACCGGAGGCTCTCCGATTGCAAGCCCAATCTCTCTCTGTGCCATGGCAAAACGGGTCAGGGAATCCATCATAAGCAATACATCCTTGCCCTGATTCTTAAAGTATTCGGCTATGGTGGTGGCAACCAATGGGCACTTCATACGAAGCATAGCTGGCTGGTCTGAGGTGGCTACCACCAATACGGAACGTTTCATTCCTTCCGGACCTAAGTCTTTTTCTATGAATTCACGGACTTCTCTTCCACGCTCCCCTACCAGGGCAACCACGTTAATATCCGCCTTCACATTCCTGGCAATCATGCCAAGCAAGGTACTTTTCCCCACTCCACTGCCTGCAAAAATTCCAATACGCTGGCCTTTTCCAATGGTATTTAAGCCATCAATGGCCTTGACCCCAAATTCCAGCTTGTCCGTAATGGGCGGACGGGTCATGGGATTGATATAAGGATTTTCTACGTAATAGTACCGGGGAGATTCAAAAGGTCCTTTCCCATCCATTGGTTCTCCCTTTGCATCGATGATCCGACCTCTCAAAAAATCTCCTACCGGTACCTTCAACCTGCGTTTTGTGTTTCGAACAAAGCTGCCCGCAGCAATGCCATTCATATTTTCATAGGCCATAAGCTGTATTTTATCATCCTTAAAGCCCACCACTTCCACCGGTATCTGCTCCTGCCGGTCTTCATTGTAAATATAGGCTATATCTCCGATACTGGCCCTTCCACCGGAGGCTTCCATGGACATCCCCACAATGTTTTCAATCTTCCCGATATGGTCGATTGTCTCAGTCTTTGTAATGAGATCCGTCAATTCCTTAAACATGCAGGCTCCTCCTGTTACAGTCTGGCGTTATTAAGTATTCCCTTAATATTTTCCAGCTGGGTATTCACGCTGACATCAATAATCTCCTCCGGAAGCTCAATGATACAGGCTCCGTCCTCCTCATGATCCATAGCTATGATTTTAATATTTCCGGAAATGTGAGACAATTCACTCAGCAGTCCCACATCTCCCTGTATCATCATTCCCGCATCCCTTTGAGATACATAAATTTTCACCCACTGGGTTTTTTTAAGCTTTCCCGCAGCAGCCACGATCATGCGTTTAATGATCTCACCGCTGGATCGCAGACTGGTCTGAATCACTTTTTCCGCAATGGTCAGAGTGACTTTCTTTAAGTCATCAATATATTTATCCAGTATCTTTTCCTTCTCTTGCGTAACGCTTTCAATCGCGTTTTTCATGGCATCCAGGAACTCCTCCTGACGCACCTCAAGAACCTCTTTATGAGCTTCAAAGGCTTTTTTAAAGCCCTCCTCATATCCCGCGTCATATCCGGCCTTACGTCCTTCTTCCATGGCCTGAGCGCGGATTTTATCTCCGTCAGACTTAGCCTGGCTGAGGACATCTTCCGCCTCTGACCTGGCCTGGTCCAGAATTATCTGGGACTTCCTTATGGCATCCTCGTACATCTCAGTAGTTTGAAGATACCTGTCATTTCCCTGGTCTGCAGACTCTTCCTGCTCCGATTCCTTTTCCGGATTCCCTTTTTCTTTTACCTTGATCTCTTCAAATTCCCTGGTAAATCCGTAATCCAGAACATGATCTGCCATCTGCACAGCCTTTATAATATTAGACAATGACATCATCCTTTCCGCCCTTATTGATGATCAGCTCGCCCTCTTCTTCCAGACGCCTTATGATACCGACAATCCTCTGCTGAGCCTCTTCCACATCTTTTAAGCGTACATTAACTGTAACTTCCATATCGGACTGGATGCTTTCCTTCATACGGGTTGACATATTAGAGAAAATAACTGTTGTAATCTGCTCGTTTGCATTCTTAAGGGCATAAACCATGTCACGCATATCGCACTCTCTGATAAAGCGCTGGATGGAACGGTTGTCCATGGTAATGATATCCTCGAATACGAACATCTTCTTGCGGATGGTATCCGCCAGCTCCGCATCCTTTCTTCCCAGTTCGTCGAAGATGAGCTTTTCGTTGCTCCGGTCTATGTGGTTCATGACGTTTGCTATGTAATCAACACCGCCCACGCTGGTGTAGTCGGTAGTAAGGATGCCGGAGAACCGTTTCTTGATCTCCTCTTCCACGATTTTAATCCCTTCAGGAGAAGCACTCTCCATTCTGGCAATAGACTCCACTACCTGCATGCGCTTTTCAGGAGCAAGCTCTGAAATGATCTGAGCCGCCATCTCCTCATTTGTATAAGAAAGAACCAGAGCAATGATCTGGGCTCTTTCATGCTGGAGGACGGAAAGTAAGTTCTTTACATCGCTTTTCCGGATAAACCCAAAGGATCTGGATTTCAGAGACTGAGTAACCTTTTGAAGCAGGCTGTTGGCCGTGCTTTCACCGAAGGCTTTTTCCAGAACAGTTCTTGCATACTCCAGACCTCCGTCAGTGACCACCTTTTGAGTCAGACAGGTCTTATAAAACTCATCCAAAATGGCTTCCGTTTGCTCTGCTTCCACATGTCCAAGCTTTGCCACTTCAAGAGTTAATTTTTCAATCTCGTCTTCGCTTAAATACTTGTATACTTTGGAAGCCTTATCCACTCCCAGAGAAACAACCACTGTTGCCGCTTTTTGTTCGGGCGTTAGATTAATTGCCATTGTTACCGCCTCCATTCAACCATACTTTCAGCAGCTGAGCCGATATCTCAGGATTCTGCTCTGCAAACTCTCGGACGCTCTGGCGCAGCTCTGCTCCCCTGTCTTCTTCAGGTTCTAGAATTACCTGATCTTGTTCATCTTCCTCCTTCATTTCCTCCATTACCGGCAGTTCCGGTACATCTTCCTGGCTTATCTCCATGGCCTCCATAAGATCATTTTTCTTCCGTCTGTGTCTTACTGCCAAAATTATAATCAGAATAAGGAGAAGCACTCCTGCCAGAGCAGCAATCAGAATCCACTGATTAATCAAAATGCCGCCGGTATTTGCTTCTACAGGGGTTTCAGGTGCCTTAGGTACTTCCACGGTATAGAATGGGGCAGCCACAGCTGTTATCTTTTCCGCACGTTCTCCCTGAGGGATTCCTGCCGCATTTCCGGCAAGATCCCTTATGTCGTCAATGGTCATGCTGCCGAATCCGGTTCCGTTTACTACTACGGAAACAGTGAGGTTTTCCAAGGTTCCCGGATTGACCTGGCCTTGTTCTTTTATTTGGTTTAAAAGATATTTCCTGGTCAGGCTGCTGGAACCATATGCACTCTCGGCATCTGTTCCTCCTGCATTGTACTGAGGGATATCTGCATTAGCTTCTGAACCAGCCACACCGGAAGCATTCTGTCCGCTTCCGGAATATTCCTTGAATATGGATTCCTCGGAAGTAAGACCGGTCTTATCTTTTTCATCGATCTTTTCGGGCGTATTGTAAACAATGCTCTCCCGAATCAGCTTTTCCATATTGACTGTGCCTTTTACGGATACACGGACATTGCCGTTTCCGTATACAGGGCCAAGGATATTCAAGACCTTTGCAGAAATCTGGTCTTCGATCATCCTTGTAATTTCTTCTCCGGCCTTGCCGGTGTTGATGTCCTCATCATCGGAACCAGTGGTAACTTCCCGTCCGTTTCCGTCAAATACAGAGACATTGTCAATGACCATTCCAGGTATGCTTCTGGATATGAGAAGCTGGATAGACTTTGCCTGCTCCTCCGTCGGAGATCCTCCATCTTTCATAACCACAACAGCCTGGGCGCTGGGCTCCTGCACCGTGTCATCAGACAGTGCATATTTGGAGGCTTCTCCCAAAGCTATGGTTACATATGCCTCCTGCACGCCATCAAAGACCTTAATTGTGGAACCGATTCTGGTTTCCAGATCATACAGTTCAAACCTCCGCCGGTCTGAATCCGTAGTCATCAAATTTACATTATTTTTAAATACATCATATGTAAAACCGCTTTTCGGATATCCTTCCGAAACCAGCTTTGCCCTGGTAGTGTCCAACTGGGGCGTAGGTACCAGAATGTCACCGTTTTGATACTGATAATCGATTCCGTCTTCCTGTAATTTTCCAATGATCTGCTTCGCTTCTTCGCTGCTGACACTTGGAAACATCACCTCGTAAGGCTTCTCCCGCATGGACAACGCTAGCACAATTGCTCCCGCCACAACCACCACACCAACAGTGCCGATGATTATGGCTTTTTTTACTTTATCATTCAGTTTTTCTAAAAGTTCCTTTATCTTTTCCATCGCATCCGTCCGCCCTGTTATCTACTTAAACGCCGATTCTTATAATCTCATTGTAGGCTTCCAGCGCCTTATTCCGAAGAGATGATAAAAGTTCTACAGATAACTGGGCTTTTGCTGCTGCCGCGGGCACTGTATGTGCATCGTCAATCTGGCCTGTTGACAGCAAGTATTCCTGTGTCGTCAAATCTCCATCTGTGGTTCTCACATTCTGAATAGCTTCGTTAAATATATCACGAAACACCGAACCGCCATCCTGTCCGGTTGTTACTTTCTTTTCGATTCCTATATTCCCGATGGACTCCATTGGGATCATAGGCCTTATAAACATCTGCTCCATCTCAAATACCTCCCGTTTTAACCTTTAATAACCGTACGAAGTCTGCTAATTTCACTATTCAATGCGTTCATCTGATACTGATACTGAAGCGTTGTCCTTGCCAGTTCCACATTCTCTACATCCATGTTGACATTATTACCGTCCATTCTTGCTGATTCATCCTTTGTTTCATGGACATAATGTCTGGAACTGCCTATGGCCTCCCCGATGTCTTTTGACGTACCCTCTCTTCCAGCCAGCAAACGTTTGCGGAATTCGTCCTCAAATGTAACATAACGGGCCTTATAGCCTGGGGTTTCTCCATTAGCAATATTATTCAACGTTACCTGCTGCTTTGACCACAGATAATCCAAAGTTTTCTCAGCCATTGAAATGCTATTCCCAAATATACCGTTCATCCGATTGTTCCTCACTTTCATTCCCTTGGTTATATGGGAATTATCCTTCGTTACAAAAAAATTACCCCTTTTCAGTTAAATTTCGACAGGTTTTTTTGTTTTTCCCTATTTTTCTGTAATTTTTCTTACTATATTCTACATTTATTTACAGAATTTGTCAAGAAAGTTGACAGGAAAATTTCTATGAATCTTAAGAAAGGTAAGCGCATAGATTTTTGACGCTCATAAAGAGCCATAAAAAAACTGATTCCAGCTGTAACCAGACCGCCCTGAAGGGGGGGACGGGGCCGATTACAGCCGGAATCAGGATAGGAAATCTATAATTTAACAGTTACGTTAGTCGCCTAAGCATTTCAAGTCCCAATGATTCTTTGACATTTCCAGGAAAGACTCGATTACATCACTGGGGAATAGTTTCACCAATAAAGGATATTTTCAAAAATTCTGGATACTAAATTATTGCGTTGACACTTAAACAATTCATTATTATCTGTTGCGATAGGCCTTTCTATCAACAAAATCTATGCTTGCAGTATATACCAGACCTGAAGAAATACATTCTATCAGCGATAAATGTCCGCCATTGTTACTTGAATAACATATTAATTGAATTAATTAAACAGCACTTCTAGCTCCTTCACTATAAAACTCTCTATTTTTTCAGCAGCCTCAGAACTCTCTGCACTTATAGAGAGATATGTCTTTAACTTTGGTTCGGTTCCCGATGGCCTAATTGCTACAGAGGTGCTTTTCTCCAACACATACTTTAATACATCCGATTTAGGAAGCTTATTAATACCTGTAAGATAATCTTTCGCTTCAATTACATTTCTGCCTGCAATCCTCTTCAAAGGCGTTTTCCGCATCTCCTGCATAATCATCTGCATCTTTTGGTGCCCCTCCGCGCCCTCAAACGTGTAGTTATGTAAGGTATTTAAACAATATCCATATTTCTGATATAACCCATCCAGCACATCAACCAAACTGATCCCCTGTGTTTTGTAATAGGCAAACATTTCGCATATCATCAACGAAGCATTCACTCCATCCTTATCACGCACATATCCACCTGTCAAGTAACCATAGCTTTCCTCAAACCCGAAAATAAAACGCTCGTCTTCTCCGTTCATCTCCAATATACCGATCTGCTCTCCTATAAACTTAAAGCCGGTCAATACGTCAATCATTTGCACCCCATAATTTTCTGCAATGCTTTTTGCCATATCAACCGTGACGATGGTCTTGATCAGAATAGGCTTGTCTGGCATTATTCCAAGAGCGATCCTACGCTTGCATATATAATCTAAAAGCAGCATTCCCACTTCATTTCCACTCAAAAGCACATAGTCCTCATGGTTACGCACAGCGATTCCCACACGGTCACAGTCTGGGTCCGTTGCTAAAAGTAAATCGCTCCCCAGCATTTTCGCATCCCTCAGCCCCAGTTCCAGTGCTCCTTTAATCTCCGGGTTGGGATAGGGGCAGGTTGGAAATGCCCCATCTGGCTTTTCCTGCTCTTTTACTACAGAAATATTAGTGAATCCGTTGTCTTTCAGTACCTGAGTCACACACCTTAGTCCTGAACCATTCAAAGGAGTATAGACAATGGAAACGCCTTTATCTATTCCATCTTTGCACAATGTCTGTGAAGCTACTGCATTAAGATAATCTCTAACCACTTCTTCTCGAATATAATCAGCTTTTCCTTGTGACAAGGCTTCTTCAAACGGCAGTTCTCTCACATCCCTAAAAATATCCAAAGTCTCTATTTCATCTAAAATAGAAGCCGCTGCTTCCGTTGTAATCTGGCAGCCATCACTTCCGTAGACTTTATAGCCATTATATTTAGAAGGATTGTGGCTGGCCGTAATCACAATTCCCCCTGAGCATTTTAAATGCCGAACTGCAAATGACAGACAGGGTGTTGGCATTAATTCCGGATAGATATGTACACATATTCCATTTGCCGCAAATACCCCTGCCGCAACTTTAGCAAACACATCTGATTTTATCCGGCTGTCGTAAGCGATCGCCACAGACGGAAAATCCTCTCGCTTCTTTAGGTAATTGCTGTATCCCTGAGTGGCTTTTGCCACCGTATAAATGTTCATGCGATTAGTTCCTGCTCCAATGACACCGCGAAGACCGCCTGTGCCAAATTTCAGGTTTTTGTAAAAACGGTCGAAAATCTCTGACTCCAATCCCTTTATGCTTTCCAATTCTGCAGTTAAATCTTTATCAGCTAATTTCTGATTTCTCCATTTCTCCCATGAGCTCAGTATGTTTTCATCCATTTTCTCAGGCTCTCTTTCCTTATTTCAGCAGTTCTCTTCTCCAGTAGTCCAAAGTTTCTTTCAGCGTTGTCTCCAAAGGAATCACCGGGAACCATCCTGTGCATTTTTTAAGTTTTGTTATATCGGCTTCAATTACATGCACATCCACAGGGCGCATCTTGGCAGGATCTATTTCTACAGAAACGGGTGTGTCGGAGAATTGAATGATTTTATCCAGTATCTCCCGGATTGATACCGCCTGTCCAGAGCCAACGTTATAAAGCTCTCCCGGTACTCCTTTTTCTATCAATAGCACATATGCCCTCACAATATCCCTTACATCAGTAAAATCCCGACGTGCACCCAGATTTCCAACACGAACCACCGGTTCTTGAGATCCATTTTCTATCTCTGCTATCTGCTTACAGAAATCAGATACTACAAATTGGGGAGTTTGATTAGGACCAATATGGTTAAAAGCCCTTACCATCATTATTTGCATCCCGTATGCCTGGGCATATATGCTTCCTATCATATTTTGGCAAACCTTTGTGACTGCATAAAGATTTCCCGGTCTTACTGCGTTATCCTCAATAATGGGAATTTCAGATTCCTTCACTCGGCCATATTCCTCTCCAGACCCTATAAGAAGAATACGGGGTTTGTAATCCAATTCAAAAATGCCATTTAGGACGTTCAAGCTTCCTTTTATATTTACATCTACTGTCATCCCAGGATTTTGCCATGACAATTCCACTGAACTCTGGGCTGCCAGATGAAAAATATAGTCAGGCCTTACATCTTTCAACAAAGCTGCCACCTGGCTATAGTCAAGAATGTCCAAATCCCGAATGCCCACTCCTGTTTGGGAGATTCTTTCATGCTCCATCTTCGTAACTGTAATAGACCATATGCAGTTTTTCTGTATATGGTCTATTAAATAGCTTCCTACGAAGCCTGCAGCACCGATAATCAATGCTTTCTTCATAGTGCTCTCCTCAATACTTATTTTATATTGGCAATTTTAATTTCTTTCTCAATCAGCTTCATGTCATTGTCTATCATTCTTTTTACCAGCTCTGAGAAAGGTATTTCCCGTTTCCAGCCTAATGCTTTCTCTGCCTTTTCAGGATTTCCTAACAGAACCTCTACTTCGGCAGGGCGGAAAAATTTAGGATTTACACGAACTACGGTCTTTCCGGTCGCTTTGTCAATTCCAATCTCATCTACGCCGGTTCCCTTCCACTCCACATCAATATCTACATGGGAAAAAGCAATTTCAACAAATTCACGCACCGTTCTGGTTTCATTGGTTGCAATTACATAGTCGTCTGCCTTTTCCTGCTGCAGCATCAGCCACATTGCATTTACATAGTCCTTGGAATGGCCCCAGTCACGTTTCGCATCCATGCTTCCAAGTTCGAGGCAATCCTGTACTTCCAATTTAATCCTTGCAACCGCATCTGTTATCTTTCTGGTAACAAATTCCAGACCCCGGCGTTCGCTTTCATGGTTGAACAGGATTCCGCTGCAAGCGTACATATCGTAGCTTTCACGGTAATTTTTTGTAATCCAATGACCATATACTTTGGCAACTCCATATGGACTTCTAGGATAAAATGGGGTTTTTTCTGTCTGGGGCATCTCCTGGACTTTGCCAAACATCTCGCTGGTGGAGGCCTGATAAAAACGTGCCTCCGGCTTTATGGTACGAATCGCCTCCAGCATATTTGTGACGCCAAGTGCATCGATATCCGCTGTTGCCAAGGGCTGTTCCCAACTGGTTCCCACAAAGGACTGAGCCGCCAGATTGTATACCTCATCCGCCTGTGATATCTTCATTGCATGAATCAGCGAAGGCAAATCTGTCATGTCTGCATAGATAAAATGAATCTTATCCTTCAGATGCTCCACATTCCCATAATCCACCACGCTTTTCCTTCTCATTATACCATAAACTTCATAGCTCTTCTCCAGCAGCAGTTCCGATAGATAAGAACCATCTTGTCCTGTTACACCTGTGATCAATGCTTTTTTCATTGCCTTATCTCCTATACATATTCTTCCCTGTTGCATATTTTCAGGTTTTCAAGTACCTTCTTTATGTCTCCGGCATGGTCTTTTGAACAGATCAATGTGGCATCTTCTGTATCCACCACAATCATGTCATCTAAACCGACCGCAGCTATCAGCTTCTTTCCGCCTTGAATGATGCAGTTATGACTATTCACGGTAATGATATTCCCATTTACCGCATTGCCAAACTCATTGGTCTTTTTTATCCGCTCCACGGCAAGCCAAGAACCTACGTCATCCCAGCCAAAAGTGCCAAGAAGAATGTAAATACCCTCTGCCTTTTCCATGATTCCATAGTCAATGGACTGGGATTGGATTCCGCGAAACTCTTTTTCCAGAACTGCTTCTTCCTGCTCAGTGCCGATGGCATCTTGAATCCGTTTCAGCGCATCATAGGTATCCGGCATAAATTTCCGAAAGTTTTTTAATATGGAGGAAACTTTCCATATGAACATACCGCTGTTCCATAGATATTCTTCCGTTGCCAAATATTCCTTTGCCATTTCCAAACTGGGCTTTTCCACAAAACGGTCTACCTTATAGGCATGTCCTTCCATTATGTGAGAATCAAACTTAATATACCCATAGCCAGTTTCAGGATAGTCCGGCACAATCCCAATCGTAACCAGGTTATCGTTCTTTTCCGCCACCTCGCAGGCATCCTGCAAAGTCCGTATAAACATCTGGTTGAACTTTATCAAGTGGTCCGATGGAAATACAAACATCATGGCATCATCATATTTTTTAGCTATATGCATAGCTCCAAGCCCGATGCATGGTGCCGTGTTACGCCCTACCGGCTCACAGAGAACGTTCTGCTCCGGAAGCCCCGGCAGTTGTTCCAGCACCAGCGATTTATATTCTTTGTTGGTAGCGATGTATACGTCCTCAAGTTTTACCATTGGAGATATACGCTCTACCGTCAACTGTATCATTGTCTTGCCGTCATCGGTCAATGACAAAAACTGTTTTGGCATATTTTTACGGCTCTTGGGCCAGAAACGTTCTCCCCGGCCGCCGGCCATAATAAGGGCTGTTGTGTTCATTAGTATCTCTCTCTCTATTTAATTAGAAATATATCCGTAAATGTATAATCCGTATATTCATTGACCAATAAGCTCAACTCATCTATCGGACGCACCCATTCTCTGCTTCTATGTCTGCCGATATCAATAAAGGCCGTGTATGTTTCCTTTAACCGTGTCCAACAGCAATTCCAAGCCGCCTACTCTTCGCATTTCATCCGGCCAAAACTCAATGAATAAAGGAATCTTTCTAGATTGCAATAATTTCTTCGCGCCATCTAGCACAAATCCTTCATGCCCCTGTGTATCTACCCAGTTATACTTAACATCATCAAAGGGCATTTGCTGCTCTGAAAAATATTCCTCTAAAGTTTTTAATTAAATTTGCTCTTAATTTCTGGCGTCAATCCCTCTGTCATGATTTAAGCACACCCTATGATCACTCATATTGTCTTCACTTAATGCCAATTCCGCTATTCCACTTATATTTGAGATTCCAATATTCTCAATCATAATAGTCATTTCCTCTCCTTTTGTCATCTTGCTGACAAATTTCCAATTTTATGACCCAAATAAAAACTGCACGAATTATAGTTCAGCCATTCCTCACCTTTTGATATACACTTTCAACTTGTTCTGCCATCTTATCCCACGAAAACTTCTTTGCCTGAACAACCCCTCTTGCGGACATATCTTTTCGCAAACTTTCAGATGTCACAACATGCTCCATTTCAAATGCAAGCTGTTCCACATTATAAGCATTGACGTAAACTACCGCATCACCTCCGACTTCCGGCAACGAAGTATTATCTGCTGTTATCACTGGACATCCACAAGCCATTGCTTCTAGAACAGGGATTCCGAAGCCTTCGCAGATAGATGGGAACACAAAGCAGAGAGCATTTGATATGAGTCTGCGTTTTGTTTTTACATCAATGTAACCGGGCAGAATGATGCGCTCACTAAACGGAGAATTGCGAACACTATCATATATTTCTTCTGGATTATCCCATGTCGGTTTCCCGGCAAGTACAAGCTTCAATTCTTTGTGTTTCTCCGCAATCTGATTAAAAGCCTGGATAATCCTTGTGATATTCTTTTTTCGTTCAAACGTACCGACAAAGAGGATATAGTCACCATTTACAATATGGGAAACGTCAGACTTGTCCACATAAATCTCTTCCTCATCATATGACTGATAGACAACGTCTATCTGCTCGGCCGGAATAGTCGTAAACCTTTGTATTTCTTCAGAAGCTGATTGTGAATCAGCTATTATATGCGGACGAGTACGCTCTATCCGCTCTAATGCTATATCGTGAAGCATCGTTGCATTTGGAGAAATTATCCCCGGTTGGGAACGCCAGCTTATGTCATGGACTGTAACAATCATATTTTCTCTCAAATTTGTCGGAATGGACACAGGACACATAAAGTGATAGACTTCTCCACTTGTATTTGTCCATTCATTATAGGACTTCATATTCCATATCTCTTCTTCACGAGATGCAATTCGGTAATCCAGTTCATTACACTCCCTGAACAATACATCAAATTTCCCAAAATATTTCTCAGCTCTTGCTAAATTTCCGACCTCTCTATTGTAATCAAAAAACGTCAATTCGTAATCAAACGCTTTACGATGTAACAAAGCCTGAATGAGGCCGATCGTATAATGACCTACGCCTCTTGGCTGTGGATGACCTACTGCATGTTGAGCTTCAAGTATTATTTTCATACCTTTATCTCCTGTATGCAATTTCGTAAACTTCCTCTGTCATCTGTGCTGTTTTTTTCCATGAAAACTTTTTTACTTGTTCAAAACCCTTTTGAATATATTCATTACGCAAGCTTTCTGAATTTAATAGCCGTACAATTTCGACTGCCAGTTGTTCTGGATTTTTCGGCGAGACATATATTGCAGCATCGCCGCCAACCTCCGGCAGACTTGAAACATTTGTGGTGATAACCGGGCTACCACAAGCCATTGCTTCGAGTACGGGCAGTCCAAATCCCTCGTATTCAGATGGAAAAAGAAATGCAGCAGCATCTGATAACAAAGCTCGCTTTTGCTCGTCATTAACAAAGCCAAGGCAGATGATATCCTCCTTATATTTATGTGATTCTATTTTTTCTTTATGCTCTTTAATTGGCATTCTGCCAGCAAATACTAATTTTAAATCGGGAAACCTTGGCTTCACTAGAGCAAAAGCCTCCAACATATCATATATTCCCTTGCGGTAATCCAACTGCCCCAAATAGCATAGGTATGGAGCATCTATTCCTAATGATTGCAGCAAGGATTTATTCTTTTCAGGAAAGTGAACTACCGAGTCGTGAGCCAGGGGAACAACAAAAACCTGGTCAGAGGATATCTGGGTTAGATTCAATATATCGTTTTTTGTGCTAAGGGAGTCTGCTATCACAAGATATTGCGGATTCCTCTCCAGCAATTCTATGCTTAATCTATAATTATGGCATTGTCGGCTAACGTGTGCATCACCCAGCATTTGTGCAGCATTTGGAAGTAATGGTAACATATCGTGTATCGTCACAACCATTTTCCCATCAAACGCAAATGGAAGGGTTAAAAAATGAGGAAAATGAAAAACATCGGCATCGGCACCTGTCACATCATTATAGGTACGATTTACTTTACGCCAACCCTCACTGCTGTCACTGGCAAACTCTGCATAACTTACTGAATTACATTCAAACAACTTCAGATTCCGCAAACTTTCTTCGCCAATATAGTCATACAAATACTTGCGGTTATTGCGCTCGCTATATTGATCAAAAAACGACACGGAATAATCGTTGCGCTTACGTTTAACTAATGCATCAATTAAGTTTGTTATATAATATGGAATACCCCTAAAAGCATTCTGCGGTACGCAAATAAATTGAGTTTCAATATTAACCTTCATTATTTCAGTTCTCCCTTCTTTCGCTTTTACAGAGTTCTCCACATATATTCTTTATTTTATTACTGCGTGTATCTATCATAATAGAATTAATTCCTGTAAAGGCATATTCCCAATATCCCTGTGACCTTAAATAATCAATCGCCTCCATCTCACGCTCCCCTACAATAAGATGAGTTCTGTATGGTATGGATTCAATTATAATAAGAAACGGTCTATACCTATTTAAGTCCGCAGTCTTTAAAACCTCCATCTCATAACCTTCTATATCAATATTGAGCAAATCAGGTGTTTTCCCAAGCTTCTCAACTGCATCATTATATGAAATAGTTTCAATCTCCACAGTCTGTACTAACGCAAGCTCTTTGTTCTCTTTCAACATATCTTCTACTGATTCTGATTTAACCGTAGAAAGTCCATCTCCATTCATAATATGTATCGTTTCCATTTTTCCCGAAGAATCCGATACAATTCGGTTTAAGATAATATCTCCTACTCTATCCCGTTGAAGCGCTCCAATCAAATGAGGATTCCCTTCTATTAAAAGACCTCTTGCTCCTTTTTTATATAAGGAATAGGTATTACTATATAATTTAGGATGATTTGCGCCTAAATCCAAGTATGAAAATTTTTTAATATTGGCGCCAACCATAGTCAATATATGAAAAACAATAGAATCCTCTCCCGATTGAGAATATGAAAATTTTCCTGTATCATCAAAAATTTCGCCTTGTGAATTCAAATCTCTCAGTCCTCCTTCCGCATTTTACGAGTATATCTCGGACGATTACGAAACGGAATCGTAGGAAACTGGTAAATAAATGTATCCGCTTCCATAGTGCAGCTACGGCATGGGAGTTGCTTAGGATTATATGTAAATTCTTTTCTAAAACGCTGTGCCGACTCTGACTGAAAAATATCAGATATACTATTGTCTGCTACATTTCCTATAAGAAATTCCTTATGAGGATCAAAATCGTTCCGCATATTCCCACAGGAATAGACACTACCATCATAATACACATTCATTGTAACAAAGGAGTTCATACAGAATGTAGTGCGTTCCGTACGCTTTATAAATGGGAGCGAGTCAGAAAGTATCTCGCCACGGTTATGTGCAGCATAACACATATCGTGGTTTTGCATACGGACATTCAGTCCATCTCTTTGAGCAAAAGCGGTTACAGATTGTGCTGTACTCTGAATATAAATAACATCAAGTGACAGGTTGTTAATAAACTTCCAAACTTGTGCTTCCGCTTTTTCTACCGTCCACTCAAAATCCGGATTATTTTCATTGTAAACAGAAATTATCATATCGTCGAGTCCTGAAGCCGTTAAGGATGCCATGCGCTTTGGTGTAAGATAATCTCCGTTTGTGCTAACAACCTGTATCGTATTAGGCAATTCGTTCCTCACATACTCAATTTTCTTTTCCAAATCATTATCAAGCAATGGTTCGTTGTAAAAGGAGTACGACACGATTCCATTATAGCCGATTTCCTTTAATTCAGTAATGATTTTACTAAACACTTCCCATTCCATTGGAATATTAGTAGAATTCCTGTCAATTACGGAATTTGGACAAAACCAGCACCTACGGTTGCACTTAGAATTGGGTTCAATTGTAACCGTTTCACAGTTCTCTGCAAACAATTTCCTTTTCTGCTCATGGGTCAAATTAGTTTCATAAAACATAGGGTCAATTAAAAATGGTGTAACTGTAAGCGGAGTGAACGTATCAATTTTATGATTTGGAATCCCATAATCAGACAATTGTTCACGAACCTTGCGCACATTGGCAGCGCTACCCATGACAATGATGATTTTATCAAAGGTCTTTTGTAGAATTTCATCCGGCAAAATAATTTCTCTACCTATGTGCAGCGTTATACTACCTGCCCAGTTGCGCGCTTCGCTATTATTGTCTGTAAGTGCAATAATATCGTACTGTTCGTTAAGTTGGCCATAACTCATAAAATAATTATAGCCGAGACCAAAGATTATCGCTGATTCTTTCATTAAGTAACTCTCCTTATCATGATTGTTTGAGACAAATACAAATATATCTGTTTTCATGCAGAAATGTTTCAATATGCTTATATGGTGCAAGCCCTGCATTTCGAAACATAATATCTGCTGATTTTCCCACTAGAAAGCAAAGATGAAAGCGTGTATAAGCATAGCGATATTCGTAGCAGGGGGTGGAATGCGCCATATTGGAATCAGAATCACGAAGCAATGATTTCATAAACTTCAATTCCTCCACAGGATTCGCTAAATGTTCCAACAGATTATTTGAAAATATACCATCATATTGATGACCTTTCAGTTCCTCCGCATCTGTGATAATAAATTCGGAACCAGACGATTGTGCGAACGGCTCGTATCCCCATACATCGTATCCTTCTTCACGCAAAACCTGAATGGAACGTGACCACTCTCCACCACATCCATAGTTAAGATAACATCTATCTTTTTGTGGTTCAAGCATACGAAACGTATTTATCTCATACTCTGTTGTATCACCTTCTTGAAAAACAGAATAATGCTGTCTATAATCCTCGTCTAATTCCTCTTGAGTGAGTTTAAGCATCTTCAAGGGTCCCACAATAGCTCCACAATGTGGACAAGCATAGCGTATGAGCTTCCCACCACCAAAGATACAGGCTGTTACTTTTTTTTTGGAAGATTTCGTATTTATTGTTCCATTGCATATCGCACACAAAAAATCATAATCATCATAAATGTACGAAAACTTGTCATATATCTTCCAGCGCTCAGCAATAACCCTCCTTGTTAGTTTTCGGGCGGCATCGGTAGGTATATTTGCTTCATTTACAGCAAACTTTATAAACTTTCCATCAGATGTAATAACCGGTACATAGGCAAATGGATGATTTCTAAAAAATAAACGTACGTCATTGTCCAAGTTATCGGAGCAAATAATTTTTGAAAAATGGGTATTTATGTAGCCTTTATGCATCAAATCGCAAATATTTTGAAAAAATGTCCTATCATCAATATTATGATTTTCATTTAGACTACTTAATTCCTTTCGATTAAATAACTCAAATTCTTTCCTTCCAAACAACCCAACAAGCCTGTTATTGTCATCGACAACTGCCAAGTATCCATCCGAACAGTGAAATGCCTGTATCAAACTAAATACATCTTGATTTTCGCTAATTTTCATAGGAATAAGCTTTCCTTTCCCATTTTTCTATCAGTACCTCAGGTATCGACCTACTTTTTATTCTCTCACACCTTCAAATGCTGACAAACGAATATGAGGCCTGCGTTTATCCTCTGGCGGCAGTGCCATATAGTCACCATATAGCATCGTCAGATACCTTTCATATTGGGTAACCGCCTTAAATCTGTACCCTTCAAACTCCAATTCCGTGAAGCGGTCCAGCAATTTTGCAGGAATGCCATACCCACATATTTCAGGATTTGGGTATGGATGTGTATTATGGCGGATAAGCTTTGTTTTCTTACGGTTGCATATTCTTGCAATCGTATCATTGAGCCAGAACGCATATCCCGCAGGGATAAGGGCGACCAGCGAATACCACGCTCTCCATAGAAAATGTCCTGCGATATGTCTTCCACTCTTTGACCAAAGTATCTTGCGGTTGCAGAAGCATAATGCCCTGTGCAAATCTCTCAGCACCCGGTTATCCGGCACATTGTCCAGAACGAATATATCAATAAACACACCACCATGGTAGTTCATCCTTTCGTGGCCTGCCCGCAGATAAACAGTGTTATTACGGCGGAGCCGCGGATATCCGACCCTATAATGCTTGTCAGTCCTGTGCTCCTGCAGGAAAAAACGTTTCGAGTCCAGCTCGTTCTGGCATATTTTGAATAATTTCTCATACGCATCACGCCCCATAATTATATCAATATCATCATCCCAGGGAATAAACCCCTTGTGCCGTACCGCACCAAGCAAAGTACCGCCATCGATGGAATACTCTATGCCATGCTTGCGGCAAATGCGGTCAATCTCAATTAGACATTCGAGTTGAATCATCTGCATCTGCCGTAATATATCAGGACTAATCTCTATTTCCGTGAGCTTACGCTCTTTTTCTAAATTAACCATTTTCCCACCGTTTTAAAATCATTTAAAATATCCTGTTCAAACAGACTTGTAATATCGGATTCATTCCGTATCTCAATCATGCCAGATATGAGCGTTTCCAGATACTTCCTGCAGACTGTGCTGCCATGAATCAAATCCACAGCTTTTATAAAATCTTCCGCACAGCTTCTACTGTTACCAAGCAGCTTCAGCCCCTTGTCCAACACAGAGCGGGTATTTACTGATATCTCATCCTCACTCACACCCAAAAGACTTATACAGCCTTGGGGAGATGTGAGTTCTATTATCTGCCGTAGTGCCGACTCACTTCCTGTTCCACCGACACATTCAAAGCAGTTGTCGATATACAGGCCCTTTGGTACGTTGTCAATATACATCACTTCATCAGCAAATGAAAACCTCTGTAGCTTCCGTGCCGTTTTTCCAAAAACATATATCCTGGATTTCGGATACATATGCCTGAGCACCAGACCGGCAATAAATCCCATGCTTCCATCGCCCCATATGCCAAAGGATGTTTTACTGGTTACACAGGCCTTTTCGAATGCTTCCAAAGCATTAAACATGACACTGGTCAATTCGCTGAATACATATACTGCCGAATAATCCCCGGCTATGGGGACAATCCCTCCCCTTGGGACAGCGATATAATCCCGCAGGAAGCCATCACACCCACTTGACATAAACTCACTGTTCCTGTTATAGTTTGCCTTTACCGGTGATTCCTCATTGGGAGGGACCAGCGGAATAAGCACACCTTTCGTTCCCGGAGGCAGCTTGCCTTGTGGGTCATACATCACCGTTGCTGTCGCTTCATGTATCAGTGCCATCGGCAACTTCTCCCTGAGGATTTTACGCTTTCGCTTGCCCTGGTAATACCTTTGGTCGGCTGCACACACCGAAACATACTCCGGCTTTGTGATTATCATATCCTCGTCAAAGGCCAGCTCTCTCTGGACCATTTCAATGCGCTTTGTATCCATCAACCTGTAAATACGGTTTATCATTTTGATCTCTCCCTCAGCAGTGCATTGGAAACTTCCAAATCATAAGGATTAATAATCTTTGTGTTCGAATATTCACCTCTGACAAGATGTATCTCACCCCCGAAACGAAGAAACAGCCGTGCCAACTCCGTTTCGTCTTTCAGTCTGACCCCTTCACCTTCCGCCTTTTCGAACACTGCTTTGAGAGTTTTTAGATTAAATGTCTGAGGTGTCTGTTCTGCAAGCATCATAAACTTTTTCGGAATCTCGCTTAAACGTCTGCCGTCCGTTGACACGACAATTGTATCATTGGTTGTCATGACGGTGCTTGCCGCCCCGTATTCCTGTGCGGTATCAATATTATCATCTATCATTCTCTGTGTCACAAAAGGACGTATTGCATCGTGAGTTATCAGTATATCGTCATCACCTGTGCCAAATTTCTCTGTTACATACCTGGCAACAAGACTGACGGATTCCGTCTTGCTTTCACCTCCTGAAATAACGACAATCTCCTTGCCCATTGCATTATACTTGCGAATCAGGTCATCGGCATACGTTTTCCAGGTTTCGGCCACGACAACTATGATGCTGTCAACCCTCGGGTTTATAAGAAACTGTTCCAGGGTGTGTATGATAATCGGCCTGCTCCCTAGCGATAAAAAAGGCTTTGGTAAATCCTGTCTGTGCATCCGGACGCCGAAACCTGCCGCCATTATTCCTGCGTAAATCATAATAGAACACTCCTTGCTATCTCGGGAAACTCCCTGTAATCGTCTATGCAGACAAACCTTATATCCGAATTGTAGATATCCTCGTCATTTCCTCCCATGCCGTAATCGTCCCCAAAGTAAACGACTTCTTCACACCTGATTCCGTGCTTCTCGATATAGTTTTGGAGCGCATATGATTTGCAATAGGGCTTTGGTGCAATATCAAATGATGACGAACCTCCAATGAACACAGTGAATTCATTGAAGACTTCCTTCACTCTGGCATATACTGCCCTGCGTTTTGTTCTATCCGGATCAAATGCAAGCTTATCGTCAAGATGTGCTGCCGTTCCAAGCAAAGGAAAAGTAATAAGCCCGGAATCGTGAAATTCCACCGTTTCACCCAGAAAGTCCGTGTATCCCAGTTCCACTCTCAACTGTTCAATCCTTTTTATTACCGAAGCATTGTCAACTACAACCGTCTCCCTTTGTGCGATTGCCAAATTTTTTCCATCTGATGTTGCCCTCTGCATGCCATAGAAACCAATTATTTCATGTGAAAATTCTCCGAGCTGCTTAAATATCCGCTCACACCCACCGGCTCCGACTATAAGCAGTCTATATTTTTTTGCCAGATCATCCAACACTTTAAGACATTCCGCATCTGGTCTGCTCTTGTGCTGGGTCAGCGTTCCATCCAAATCCATTGCAACTAATCGTATCATTGCAAACACCTCATGAGCTGTTCCGCAAGCATCAAATCTTCTGGATATGTAATTTTGAGGTTATTGCGGAACTCAAAATTTCTGTAAACCCTACTTTGTGACGGAAGCTGCTGGCTTGTCGCTGTAATAGGCGATTCGGCTCTGAAATGTTCGTACAATATATTAAACTGAAAAGCTTCCGGAGCCTGAATCAGATAGTATTGGCTGCGGTCAGTGACTGCTTCCCCCTCTTTACCAAGGCTGTCTGTAATTGGTTGTGTTGTAATTACCGCATCGTACTGATCTAATAAATCAAGGTATTCATCAACCACTTTTGTCGTTACAAATGGCCTTGCTGCTTCGTTAATGAATATTTTTTCACACATAGGAAAATTTGCAGCTATATATTCCAAACCATTCCTCAACGAGGCATTGCGAGAATCACCGCCTATGGTCGTATCAACGTCGTATCTGTCCGCAAGTTCTTTCACATATTCACCTGCCGCCACAACCACAACCTTACTTATCAGCAGAGAGGATTTTAGTGCATCAATGGTATATGCAATGATTTCTCTATCTTCTAATGATTGATATTGCTTAGGCAAATTGCCCCCCATTCGAGAACCCGTCCCCCCTGACAAAATTAAGGATATGTTCACTTTCTTATCACCTCTTTTTTCCATTATATATGGAATGCATAAAAATATCCTATCCCACTATGAACATTAGTTAATTTAAATACAAAATCATTTTTTACAAAGAATTGTCTTAACTTATCCAGTAATGGTTCTTGAGTAAAAATATCATCTGTATGATGATTACATCCAGAATCAATATCATGCCACTCACCAATTATGAAACTCATTCGAGAAAGTAACCCCTTCTGATCTAAACTGTCAAATATATCATACTCAGAACCCTCAGTATCAACCTTTAACAAGAACTTTGAATTGGGGTGCTGCTCAAGTATTGGCAATAAAGCTTCGCCTGCGTCCTTTATCTTACATTCCACCTTATTTCCTGAATCAGACTGATTATATATCGTCATATGTCCCGAAAAAGTCGTGGTGTTTACAGATATTATTTCATCACGATTGCTTAGTCCGAAATTATGCGCAATAATCTTATTAGAGATATTCGGATTCATTTCTATATTTTTTAGCGCCTGATCAAATGTATCCTGAACTAATTCAAATGAATATACATACTTGACATTAGGCAAAGAAGCGTAATACAAACTCGCACATCCTATATTCATTCCAATATCAATCACAATCACATCCTGCTCACCAAATCCCAGTTCATATTCTTTGAATTCAAATACCTCCCGGCAAATTGAATAATCGACTAATGAATTTAATTTAATATTTATTCCACTTTTTTTATCTTTATAAAAAGGACTTAATCTTGTATTGCCCCCTTCCCAAAAGACAATTCTCTCAAAAGGAACTTGATACTCGTTTAGTAGCTGTTGTAAAATGCCTTCTGCGATAAAGATTCCCGGTAAAATTACTACAACCTCATCCCCGCTCCAATTCACTTCCTTCGGGGAATATATCTTGGTACCATCAACAATAGTACCCCATTTAGCCGGGTCATTATCAACAAGTAATATATTCTCGTATTCTTTGTGTAAGACCTCAGATAATTTATAATAATTTTTTCCAACTCCGAACAATATTGCTTTCTCCATACTTGCGCCTCTCAGTCACTAAATAAAAATTTATTATTGCATAACTTCTTTTTTAACAAGCTCATAAATCGAAGTGCCGATAGAATCAAAGGTATGATTTATATTCTCAACACTTATTGTATAATCTGAGTTCAATAATTCCAACAAATTTTCTAATTTATAAATATTGGATTCGACAACAAAGCTGCCGTAAGGTTGCTGCAAAGGACATACAGATAACATTTTTTCAATATGAGTACAATCTGTTTCTGAAACTCTGATTTTTGATTCACGAATATTACCAGTGACAGGATTATATTCTATGAACCGGTGACTTCTGCCCGTCATAGCATAAAACTTTTTGTTGTGTACTTTTACTTCTAGGTATGACTGAGTAGTGCCTTCATATTTACACTCTTCATTAAATACGTCCACACTTGTCACTTCATTGGTGATAGTATTTATTTTCATTGCATGGTTCTTCCCATACGGAAAGAGCCATACATACTCTACCAAATATCTCATAGGATAAAATGCTACATTCTGAAAATCGCCTACCGAAAATTCTATCTTACTAATCGCTTCAAATTGCGAATTCATTTTTCGCTTCACCACAGTTCCATCAGCAGATACGAAATAATAGTCCTTCCCATCATTGCACAGGCCATGATATTTGTACTTGTTATCATTGCTTGGCGTAGTATAAATCACAGATACTTTGGTTACAGTGTCGAAAATTACTACCGCATCTGCACAGGCACAGGGAAGAACCAGTTTGGTACCTTCCAGCTCATAATCCACAAAATATCCTGCGATATTGCTTGACCGAAGTCTTTCCACACCATCAAGCCAGTCATCAAAATATTCTACCAAATTAGTTTTTGTATCATAACAGATAATTGCAGGATAAAAATACGGCAGGAAATAAACGCTGTTTCCAACAGCTACCACTTTTATGAGCTTCGCTTCATTATATGAGTTACTCACTATCCTTTGAGGTTCTGCAAAAGATATTTTCCTAAATTCATTTGTTTCCGGTGTAAATTCCGCTATTTGGCTTGCAGCCAGAGGTGCAAAATATAATTTACCATTGCATTCTGCAGTAGAAGAATATAGCCTTTTATGGTACATTCTTTCATTTGGAAATGTTCCAATAAGCTGTGCTTCCCACGATTCTTTATCCATTTTAAAAAGAGAGTTGAAACGATATTCTGTAAACCAAAAGTACTTTTCATCACAGTATAAGTTTTCAAACATCAATTCAAATCCATCGCCAGGCATAGCGATAATTTCATCCTGTATCAAAACTGGCTTCCCTGTGGCCGCATACAACGTCGCTAGCGAACTATAATCGCCATAGTACCCATCCGTCCATGCTATAGCACAGTGGAAATCCGGTGTATTGTCATAGATACCCCAGCCTCCACACCGAAAATCTGCGACTATTTGTTCATATGCTTCAAACAAGTGAGGCCGCATCGACTGATACGTAGCCTCATTAAGTGGATGAGGCCGCCACCAGAGAACTACATCGCTGCGGTTGCGGAATGTATCAAGGACATAACGCAACTTTTCCAAATATTGCTCATTGCCCTGTAAAATTGCACCGATACTTGTATTGTAAAAAATAACCTTTTTATTACCTATTAATTTTTGCCAGTCTTCCGGCAAATTATAATTCTCACGTTTTGTATGTAAGACACGCTCAAATTTGGGTGAACCGGATGCAATAAACTTAGACTGAATATTACCGAAACTCCCCTTGCACTTGTGCTCTTTTTCAAACTCTTCACAAATGCGAACATAGGTGTCACGCACCTCTTTTGACTGTATAAAAACCCTATCGGCATTTATCACACCAGAGCAAAGCACAAAATGCTCCTGCACGTCATTGGAAACTACGAAGTATGGAACGTAACACAGTAACTCCGTACAGTTCTTCAGCTTGTCACTGTAATAATCAGGGTGAACACTGGTGATACAATTTCCGTCATCATATGGATTGTGGATAAATATAATGTCCGGTTGTCTTGCTTCAATATCATATGCCCTATAGTTTACAACGGGTACATAATCCGGATACTGGTGGCCTTCGTACTTCATTTGTCCTAACACACCACTGGGCAGCCGGTCAAAATACGGGATTGGAACGACATACGCATCACATCGCGGGTCATCCTTTGCTGCAAGCCATATCGATTCAAGAGAATCCCACATACTGGCTTTATAGGGTAGAAATGCAATCTCTATCCTATCTTGAATAAATTCCCGTCTTACGCTGTTTTCGATCTGAAGGAGTTGCTTTTTCAAACGTTTCACAAAGTTTGCATCAGCAGTTCCAATTCCCACAGCTATGCTATACAGGCTCTCGTGATATTCCTCTAACAAAGCCACGGTCTGAGTTCCCTTTCCATCAACACTCTCAATGAATTCACCAATTTGAACAACTCCATCCTGACAGTCTTCAAGAAGCTTTAAGACATGGGAAGTTTTTCCGCATAGAAATAAACGCTTGATCTCAGCATTTGCCTCACTCAACGTCGCAATAAGATTCAATATCTGTTTTTGCTGATGCTTACGCATGAACTTTACTCCCATCTAAGCCAAGTACCAATTTATCAGTACTTTTATTCTATTTCCAGAAATGACAAAACTCTTTTTCAACTCTTATCAAAAAATATCTCCGGCCTCAGCAACAAATTCCCGTTCCTCATCAGATAACAAATGATAAATCTTCTCTTCCAATGCAGGAAATGGAACCCGCTCCGATATCTTTATTAAAAAAGCCTTATTCTTAAAAGAAGAAAGGTCATAGAGCTTTGACAGAAAGCCAAAAGTAGCGGTGGCAGTCTTTTCCTCTCCCGGCTCTCCTTTTAGAAGGAGCAGGATTTCCTTTAAAATAGAAGGCTGGTAAGGTTCCACTCTTAGAGCAAGAACTCCATATCGTATTATCTCTGAAGCCAGGTTTTCTTTTACACAGGAGAAAAAAAGCCAGTTATATATAAAGGAAAGTTGGCCTGATATGTCAAGGGGATCATTCCCTTTATACTCCTCCAACATACGAAGAGCCTGTTCAAAATGCAGCTTTGTCTTCCTGTCATCTCCTTGCCGGCCAAACCACCGGCCTGCCCAATAGTCCACATCCGGAGTATTGCATCCACAATCTTTTGCCTTTTGATAAACAGCCATAAACTCTTCTTCATTATCAAAATTCCTTATATACTTTGTCTTAAGCCAATAAGCAAAACTAAGATTCTTTCTGTCTATCTCCACCACAGCCGAAGGGTTCTCAGTTGCCCGCCGATAAGCCTCCTCTGCTTCTTCAAACTGCTTATCCGAAAGAAGAGAATCCCCAAGATAAGACCACATCATATAATTTTCCGGATTTTCTTCCAGCTCTTTCTTTATCATATAAATATTCCGCTCTTCCTTGTTTTTTCCCGTAAAAACCGAACTTGCATAGCCGGTATGGAAAATAGCAAGAGTTTCTGCAGCATCATAGGAAAAAAGCCGTCTTCCATCGGATAAATCCAGATATTCATGTATCCTGTTCCGATAACGGAGCTTAGGTATATTTCTGAAAATCCGATATTGTACCCCAGTGTTCATATGATTACCAGAATCATCCAGATTCACCAGCATTGTCCGAATAACATGGGGATGGCATGGATGTGAGGCACTCTTTTCCAACTGTTTTAACAGTGGTAAGATTTTTTTTGCTCCTTCTTCAGAAAAATATTCATCTGCGTCCAAGAAGGCAATCCAGTTCCCCTTTGCCTGCTCGATAGCAAAGTTCTTCGCCGAAGAAAAATCATGGTTCCAAGGAAGATGAAACACTTTCGCTCCCATGGCTTCCGCTATCTCCACCGTCTTATCCACAGAGCCGGTATCTACCACAATCTGCTCACAGACAATTCCTTTTCCCCAGTTTAGGGCGCTCTGGATATTCTTTTCTTCATCCTTTACTATCATACACTGGGACAGGCGAATGACAGGTTTCATGGCAACTCCTCCTAATTCGATAAAATAATCCCCCGAAAAATCATCTTTCCGGGGGATTGCAAACTTAAAATGCGGCAATTACTGAAGTAACTGTAATACGCCCTGTGGAAGCTGATTTGCCTGAGCCAGCATAGCCTGAGATGCCTGAACAAGAATGTTGTTCTTGGTATAGGACATCATTTCTTTCGCCATATCAACATCACGAATACGGCTTTCTGCAGCGGTCATATTCTCAGAAGTTGCACCTAAGTTGTTAACGGTGTGCTCCAGACGGTTCTGGTATGCACCTAACTTACCACGAATGGAAGAAACATAGTTGATAGCATTCTTAACGTTTGATACAGCTGTCTTGGCATTTGCGTAAGAATCAATTTTCTCGCCATCGATATTCATATCAGTTGCATCGGTCTTTATGCTGCTAATTTTTACTCCCAGCTGATTTGTGGTTGCAGCTGTATCGCCAATCTGAAGTGTGATTTGTGTCGAATCACTATTTAAAAGCTTTGTTCCATTAAAGGTTGTGGTATCAGCAATACGGTTAATTTCTTCTTTCAGCTGACTGAATTCTTCATTTAAATTCTTACGGTCAACACCATCATCATAGATTCCATTAGCAGACTGCATGGAGAGCTCTACCATACGGTTTAACATGGAATGAACTTCTGTTAATGCGCCTTCTGCTGTCTGGATCAAAGAAATACCATCGTTAGCATTCTTCTGAGCGGTATCAAGGCTTGTAATCTGTGCTCTCATCTTCTCAGAAATAGCAAGACCAGCAGCGTCATCACCTGCACGGTTGATTCTGTAACCAGATGATAATTTCTCAAGGCTCTTGCCTACTGAGGTATTGTTGTTTCCTAACTGTCTGTGTGCATTTAAAGCAGCGATATTGTGTTGAATTCTCATAGATATTTCCTCCTTGAATGTGTTTTCAGGGAATTCCTTTTCCCTGTGTGATGTATTTTCCTAAATCAGGAAAATAAGTAAATCATATCAGCGGAATCTTGCGGGGTACCAGCCGCAGGAACGATTCCAGATTTTTGACACATGTATCTCTTGGAAGTGTGTGAAACATAACATTCAAATGAATTTAAATATATGTTTTTTTATAACTTCCATTCATGTACTTTATCGTACCAATGAGAATAAAAGATAAGTCTTTTTTTTAATATTTTAAAATATTTTTCGTTTATCATTATAATGATACCAGCAAGCTAAAATGAACTCTCTCTCTTCATCTATATTGTATATGAGGCAGCCTTTGCTATTTATAATTATGCTTAAAAATCCCGATAAAATTATTGGCTGGAAAATTTACTTCACATCACCGTAAAGCAAATATTATGCCAATCACAACATTGACTTTATGAGAATCGGAAAATTCCTGCGTTTATAATCGGAAAGGGGATATGCCTCCGCATACCCCCTCTTTCCCACTAGGCCCTAGTATCCACAAACAACCCGATTCCATTCCCCGGAACCTGTTCAGGAAGCGCCGTCTCCGCCATCTTAAGTAATCCCTCCGCAGCAACTTCCTGAGAGTCCATAGCCTTCTTCGCAACACTGATTCCTGCACTCTGTTGTACTCTAGAAAGGCTCATCTCCATGCTCATTGCGCCAATATCCATCCTTTTCACTCTCCTTTCAAAGAATACACCTTACGGTAATTCCGGATTCATTTTCTTATTATTTATATCGGCCATATTCTTCTATTACATAACAAACTACAAACTTTCTTTATAACAATCAAGAGTAAACCAAAATTCCACGCCGCCCTTCACATTGCGGACTCCACAAGACTTATAATGGGAATCCATGATAGCCTTAACGATAGAAAGACCAATGCCACTTCCCCCATATCCCCTGGTATGCGCCTTATCCACCTTAAAAAACTTAGTCCAAATCTTTGGTAAATCCTCATCCGGGATATTCTGTCCGGTATTAAATACGGTTACAAGAGCTTCCTCTCCATTCTCCTCTACCGTGATCACAATCTTTCGCTCACCTTCCAAATGGTTCAGCGCATTATTTAAATAGTTCGTAATGACTTCTTCTATTTTAAATTCATCGGCAGATACATAAATAGGACCGCAATCCTCCAGCTTCACCTCAGCACCCTTTTGCTGAATCAGAATACCCGCCGAATTAATAACGCCGCGGATCAGCTCCGTCACATCGAAGCGTTCCAGCTGAATGCTGTCATTGCCGAATTCAAGGGCCGTAAGATTAAGAAGCTGACGGACCATGGTATTCATTTTACCTGCCTCATCCATAATGACTCCGCAGTAATAATCCCTGCTTTCCGGATCCTCCGCCATCCCTTCCGTAAGGCCCTCCGCATATCCCTGAATGAGGGCAATGGGCGTCTTTAATTCGTGGGAGACATTGGCGATAAAATCCTTACGCATTTCATCGATTTTTATCTTTTCATCAATATCCTTCTGCAGTTTTTCGTTGGCCGATCGCAGTTGCCCGATGGTATCCTTTAAAGTGTTGGACAGCTGATTCATGCTGTTACCCAGCACTCCAACCTCGTCTTCCTCTGTGCCGATGTATTTAGCCTCAAAATCCAATGCCGACATCTTTTCAGATAAGTTTGCAAGCTGAAGGATAGGTGAAGTAATTCTTTTTGTGGTAAAATATATAAATATACTTCCTATGACCAGAGCCGCTACTCCCACATAAGCGAGAAACCGGTTCGCCAAAGCTACACTTTCCGTAATGCTGGCAAGAGGGACGGATATGAGGAAAATGGTTTTGTTATCAGAAAAATACCCCCAACTTTCCAAATAATAAGAATCGGAACGTCTGTCATAAGTCTTCTGAATAATGTAATTGTCGTGTTTTTCTAAAATACTGGCTTCCGGCACATTCTTTCCGAATATATATGCCTCCACCCTGTTTTTTAAAAACTGCTGATCTCCGTTTGTAGACATGAGAGCCTCGTCTGTGGTGCTGTCGATCAGCACTATCATCAGATTGTATTTTTCTCCCATGATGCGGAACATCCTCTGAGCCGGGCCTTCATTTTTAAAATTGGGGTCATAGGTATCCTTGTAATATTCAATGATCCCCTTCCCACTCTCATTCGCCTGTGTTACTACCTTGTCGATCTGAGTATAGGCTCTCTCCAGAGTACGCACCTTATCGCTGGTGTAAAAGCTCTCCAGAAACCAATTATTTACGCACCATGTGGAAGCTAGGACAAAGGCCATCAGACATACAAAAATTATGGCAAAACGCGCCCTGATGGAATGCTTCATTTATTCACCTCAAATGATATCCTTTCCTCATACTTCGAATTTATATCCCATTCCCCATATAGTCTTTATATAGTCTCCCTTATCACCCATCTTGTTTCTTAACTTTTTTACATGGGTGTCTATGGTCCGGGCATCTCCAAAGTAATCGTAATTCCAGACATTGTTCAGTATCTTCTCCCTGGACAGGGCGATTCCCTGATTTTCCAGGAAATAAGCTAAAAGCTCAAATTCCTTGTAGCTTAATTCAATGTCTTTTCCGTCAATGGTGACCTGATGGGCCGCTTTGTCAATACAGATTCCTCCGATTTCCACTGCATCTGCGGTGACAGCATTGCTGCGCCTTAATATGGCATCTACACGGGCCACCAGAATCTTGGGACTGAAGGGCTTTGAAATGTACTCATCCACTCCCAGATCAAAACCCTGGAGTTCGTCACGTTCTTCACTCCTTGCTGTCAGCATGATGATGGGAACCTGGGAATATTTGCGGATTGTTTTGCAGGTTTCCCAGCCATCCATTTTAGGCATCATCACATCCAGAATAATCAGTACAATATCCTTCTGCTCAAAAAAGATATCCACAGCTTCTTCTCCATTGGAAGCCTCGACCACAGAAAAACCTTTTACACTAAAAAAATCCTTTACCAGTTTTCTCATTCTTGCTTCATCGTCCACCACTAATATCTTTAACTGTTCCATATATAACCTCCTGAAATCAGATCCTTTATATCACAAAGTATTTATCAGTAATATTGTATCAAATGGAAAAGCGAATTTCTACATTTTCACAGAGATTTCACACGATTCAAAAAGAAATAACTGATCACCAGATTATTCCCCTGACCTTGAGGCGATATTCCGATTCCGGCAAAGCAAAAAGCAGATGCACCGGAAAGAGCGCATCTGCCTTATTATAAATATGAAACTATCTTAATTCAGTTGTAGGAATGGTATCCATATCATCGAATGCCTGGTTCTCTCCGCCCATTGCCCAGACGAAGGTATAATTACTGGTACCTGCACCGGAATGGATGCTCCAGGATGGACTGATTACTGCCTGCTCATTCTGCATAACAATATGTCTTGTCTCATTGCCTTCGCCCATCATATGAAATACTACATTGTTCTCCGGAATGTCGAAGTACATGTAAATCTCCATACGTCTTTCATGGGTATGGGATGGCATGGTGTTCCATACGCTGCCTGGATCCAGAACGGTCATGCCCATAGACAACTGGCAGGTCTCAAGTACGTCCGGATGGATGAACTGGTTGATCACACGTTTGTTGGATGTCTCCATGGCGCCCAGAGGCTTCTTAGCTGCCTTTTCAATTGGGATGAAGGTAGTCTTGCAGGACTTGTGGGCCGGCGCGCTCACCATATAGAATTTAGCCGGGTTGGACCCATCTTCGCTGGAGAAAGTTACTTCCTTTGTTCCCTTAGTGATATATAAGCAGTCCTTATATCCCATCTTGAATTCTTCACCATCTGCAACGATCTTTCCTGCGCCTCCAATGTTGAAGATACCAACTTCACGTCTCTCAAGGAAATAGCTTGTACCGAAATTTTTCCAGATATCAATGCCCTTGTCAATGGAAACGGTCTCTGTTGTCGGCATACAACCTAAAGTCACCATACGGTCTACGTGAGAATATACAGCAACTACCTCATTGGCAACGTATAAATTTTCAATTAAAAATTCATTTCTGGTTTCTTCCGTCGTGTAACGTTTGAAATCTTTCTGATTTGCTGAATAGCGGATATCCATTTATAAAAAACCTCCTTATATAATTAAAATTAATTTAGAAATAACTGACCAACTTCATCGTAACATAAGGAGATTTTTAATTCAACATCTTCTTGAATATATCGTCAAAAAGAACATAAAATCCTGTTTTATTACTTGGAAAACGAACAAATGTCAGATGAATTACTTTAGTTCTTCCTGCGCAGTAATTTTAAACTTATTTACTTCTTCACGCAGTAAATTAGCCTGTGCGGAAAGCTCTTCACTGGAAGCAGAACTTTGCTCGGCTGTGGCTGCATTGCTCTGAACTACCGCAGATATCTGTGTAATGCCGTAAGTTACTTGATTAATGGCAATGGTTTGTTCACGGGAGGTGATTTCCACTGATTCCATAAGTTCACGCACATGCCTTGCCTGGTTTGAAACATCTTTGAGAATGTCCGCATTTTCCTGGGCAGTATTCATACCCTCTTTTACAGCGCTGGATGCGTTTATAACCAATACAGCCGTCCGTTTGGCAGCCTGAGCTGCCTGGGCGGCAAGGCTGCGGACTTCATCAGCCACAACAGCAAATCCTTTGCCTGCCTCCCCTGCCCGGGCAGCCTCCACTGCCGCATTCAGCGCCAGCAGATTTGTCTGGGAAGCGATTCCATCCATATCCTTAGTAATTTTTTCAATTTCATCTGAGGTCATTTTAATCTCATCCATTGCCTTTAACATCTGCTTCATTTTATCATTGCTATCTTCTACCCGCTCTACAGTCTGCTCTACATACCCGGTTGCTTCTTCTATATGTGCAGAGCTTTGCTCCACCTGTGTGGAAACCTCTGTTATTGATGTAGAAAGCCTTTCAATGGTCCCAGCCTGTTCCGCAGCTCCCGCAGCCAGAGCCTGCGCAGCGTCAGCCACCTGGGAAGAACCTGCACTCACCAAGTCTGCTGACTGGTGGATGGCCCGCAGCGTTCCGTTAAGCTGCTGATAAATCAGAAAAAGGGAATCATGGATTGGCGCAAAATCACCTGAATATTCCTTTTCCACCGGAAGTGTCATATCGCCCTGCGCCAAATGTTCCAAATGTATGGTAATATCATCAACCACATCGCCCATCTGGTTAATCAGTTCATCGGTTGCACTGGATAACACTTCCATCTCGTCCTTTGTCTGGCTGACAGGTACGGGAGGCGTATGTACATCTCCTGCTGCCAAAAGCTTCAGACGGCCTGCAATGGGGCTTAGTGGTGCGGTTATCCGATTCAGCTGGGCGGCCAGCACCAAAAGGCCGGTCACGCAGATGCTCACGGAAACTCCAAGAAGCAGTAATAATCCAAGTATTTTCTGCTTTTGGTATTCTGCAACGGCTCTGTCAATATCATCGATATAATTTCCTGTGCTGATGTACCAATCATAGGGTTCAAATTTTAAGGTATAAGCCCTTTTTGCGAATATGCCATCTTGTCCCGGTTTGGTAAAGTAATAATCGGTATATCCGCCGCCTGGCTTTGAACCATTCCCGATCAAATTACGGATATAGTAATTTCCGGCAAGATCCTCATCATCATACCGCTCTTTCCCCTCGTAATCGGGATTCATATGTATGGCACACAATCCGGTAGATGTATCCGCCCAGAAATAACCTGTTCCATCGCCATAACGAGTATCCCGCACAATACTCTCCGCATTTTTACGAGCTTCCCGCTCTGTGATCTCACCGTTTTCATAGCGTTTATTATTGACCTCTAACGAGCTTACAAGACTTTCCACTACTGTTTTGATATTTGCATCGAAACTTTGATAGCTTGAGTCAATCCAATTCTGATACGCACGATTCAAGCTTACGTAAAAGATTGCCGTCAATAGGAAAATTGTACTGAAAACCAAAACGCTTACAAATAAAATGAGCTTACCTCTTACCTGCAATCTGTATCTTTTCTGTTTTACCATGCTGTGCATCCTCCGTGATTGCATAAGTTTTTCATATGCAATATCATAACTCGTCAGTGTAATTTGCGCAATGCAACTTTGTTCAGAGTTGCGACGAACTATTCAGAGTTTTATATTCTTTCGTTGGAATAGTTTAGAGAATAATCAATCTTTTTAGACATTTATTCCACATCAGTGATATAACCTGTTTTTTTATGCCATAAACGTGCAAAAATACAATTTAGATTAGATAATTATCAGATACAAAACCTTTGAGAGGAAGATGCATAGGGATTATAAAATATAAATTATCCCGAAGTTTTCGCGCATTCTTTAATGATATAAAGTAATGGGCTAAACTTCGGGATAGTTTTTTATTAAATAAATAATTTAAGATTACGGTTCGCTTATACTATGCAATCCTGTGAATAGACCATACTATTCCTCCCGTATTGGCTCCTCCTAGATTGAGATTTAAGGACAAACCGCTTGATACATAAAGCAGTCCGAGAACGTCACCGCTATTTAATGTTGCATCGCCGGCCAAGGTAACCGTTCCATTGCCTAATACAGCCCTTAAAGTCAGGGCGATCAGACTGACGTTTAAAATGGGGAATAACCCGCTCACAATCGTAGTAGCTGTAGGTGATGTCCTAGATACTGCAAAAGACGGATTTACAGTGTTTCCAACGGAGCCCGTTATTGCCGCTGTAGTGGAGTAGTTAATAGTTGCCTTTATAGAATATCTTCCTGTTGCAGGTACTGTAAAGTTTCCTGTTGTAGCATTAAAACTGCTATCTCCATAATAAGGAGCAGTTGTGCTCCAGTTTGCTATTTGAGTATCTGTTGATACTGAAAGGGAAGATACGAACACAGAAAAGCCTGTTGTGGCAAAAATCGGACCGGTTGGGCCTGTTGGGCCGGTTGGACCTGTTGGGCCTGTTGAGCCTGTTGGGCCGATTGGGCCTGTTGGACCGGTTGGACCTGTAACCCCTTGCGGACCTGTTGGGCCTGTAACTCCCTGCGGGCCTGTTGGACCTGTAACTCCCTGCGGGCCTGTTGGACCTGTAACTCCCTGCGGGCCGGTTGGACCCGTAACCCCTTGCGGGCCGGTTGGACCGGTTGGACCTGTAACCCCTTGCGGGCCGGTTGGACCCGTGTCTCCCTGCGGACCTGTTGGGCCTGTTACTCCCTGCGGGCCGGTTGGACCTGTATCTCCCTGTGGACCGGTTGGGCCTGTAACTCCCTGCAGGCCAGTTGGACCAATGTCTCCTTGTGGACCGGTTGGGCCTGTTACTCCCTGCGGGCCGGTTGGACCTGTCGAACCAGT